>NZ_QJTC01000016.1 GCF_003217575.1 Xylophilus ampelinus
GGACCCTCCCGCCGCAGCGGCCGTCGGCTGATAACCCTCCATGCGCAGCACGGCAAGCAGCGCTTTTTCTGCATTGACGCCACGAAGCACATAGGCCGCGATGACGGCTGCATCGTCGCGGTACTGAGCAGCACGGACGGCCGATCCGATGCGGACGGAATCGGGCACCGGAGCGGAAAGGAGCGCACGGGCGCGAACCTTCAAAGCGAGCTTTTCTGCGGGGGTCATAGGAGGACTCCAGGGATACCGTCTTGATGCGCGGGGGACGCTCTGCGGCTAGATGGGCGAAGGCCACGCGATGGGGCCGAATGGCTTGCGGGGCTGCTGGCGCGCTGGTGATCGGCGGGCAGCGCGGGGACGGCACTTCGTTGCCGCGTGCGGTTAGCGCCATCGGGACGACCGATGGCGAAATACAGCATGCCGGCGCCGGATTGGCCGGTGATTGCGCGGATAGCCATCACTCGGACCCCCTGAGCAATGGGGCGATGTACAGCCGGAAAACGATCAGTGCAGCAAGGACAATGACGAAGACCAGAAACGAACAGCCAACGACGATTTCACCAACCCTCCAAAACGAATCAGGAGCGCTAGCTATGGACCCGTTCGACCCGATCTTTTCGTTATTGATGACCTGGCTTTGGGCCGTGATTGCCGTTGTCAGCGTAGCGATGGTTGCGCTTGTCTGGTGGGAGATGCGCAAGAAGGCACGCCGGAAGCTTGAACGGGCATACGGCATGAAGCGGGGCGAGATGGATCGCTGGTGACGGTCGAGCGCCATTGATCAGTGACCCTTGGAGCCGTACAGGCCGAGTTGCCTCCAATTGCGATTGGTGAGGGCAACCCGGGTCATGGAGCGCATCAGTTCTGCAAGGCTGCAACCGAGCTGGTCAGCGATTTCCTGCATCTTGGCGACGTGGGCCGCGTCGTCCGAGTAGTCGATCCGCGAGACATTGGCCCGGTGAGCGCGCTTGCGGGCTGCAGCGTCGGCATGGATAGGCGGACGGCCCTTGCGCTTTTCGTTCCCGGGATTGCTGGACAGCAGATCGAGTTGCATAATTACCCCTCAGTAGCCATTTGTTGCGGCTAGTAGCCAATGGCGTAAATGTGCCACCAGGAGTAAAAATATGCTATTGAATTTCGCTATCACCCCAACCAGTCTGATAGAGATGGCCAAAGACCGCAGTGGTATGGAACTGCAATCTATGGCGTCAGAGCTGAACTACAGGAAAGACCGCATCACGAAGCTAAAGAACGGAAAGTGTGCTCTGACAGCAACTGAGGTTTACTATTTCAGCCAGAAAGCCGGACTGCCATTTGCCGAGACAATCAAGGAGCTGGAGCTAGCAAAGCGGCCAGAACTGGCGCACGTCTGGGGTGAAGAGCGTCAAGAACCGAGATTGCGCGACAGGGATGGCTCCACGATCTCGATCCAGTAGCCGTCGGGATCGGTGATGAAGGCGACGTCCTTCATCTTTCCCTGCTCGGGCCGCTTCTTGAACGGAACCCGCTGCGCGTCGAACCACTGCACCGCGGCCTGCAGGTCGGGTACCGCGAAGCAGATGTGGCCGAAGCCCTGGGGCTGGGCGTTGCCGTCGTGGTAGCGGAAGGCCGGGTCGTCCTCGGTGCCCCAGTTGTGCGTCAATTCCAGCACGCCGCGCTGCGAGAAGGTGTACTCGGTGCGGTCCGCCACATCGTCGGGCGCGCCGGGGCCGGTGCCGTCGGCATGCGCCAGGAAATACAGCGAGAACTTCATCTCGGGAAAGTCGAGCCTGCGCAGCAGCCGCATGCCCATCGTGCCGGTATAGAAGGCCAGCGCCACCGCCGGGTCTTTCACCCGCAACATGGTGTGGTTGAAGACGAAGCCGCGGGCGGCGGCGGGCGTTTCGGCGGCGACGCCGGGCTGGGTTTCGGTGCGGAAGGTCATGGCAGGCTGGGTGCGTTCGGGGGATCGGCCATGATGCCGCAGCCCCTGCCTCCCAGGCGTAACCGGTCGCAGAAGGGCGCGCTGCCGGTAGCGGGGAAAATACCCGCTGTCCGGCGCTGCGCCGCCTCTCGATGTACGTGTCCGTCGCGGCGCACCGCCGCTTCTCCGAAGAAAGAACTCCCGCATGGCCATCCAATGGTTCCCTGGTCATATGCACCTGACCCGCAAGGCGATCACCGAGCGGGTGAAGGACATCGACGTGGTGATCGAATTGCTCGACGCCCGCATGCCCGGCTCCAGCGCCAACCCGCTGCTGGCCGAGCTGACGGCTGGCCGCCCGGCGCTGAAGGTGCTCAACAAGCAGGACGTGGCCGACCCCGCCCGCACGACACAGTGGCTGGCGCACTACAACGCTTTCTCGGACACCCGCGCCATCGCCCTCGACGCCAGCCAGTCGATGCCCGCCAGGCAGATCGTCGCCGCCTGCCATGCGCTGGCCCCTCTGCGCGGTGGCATGGCCAAGCCGATGCGGGTGCTGATCTGCGGCGTGCCCAACGTCGGCAAGTCGACGTTGCTCAACACCCTCACCGGATCCCGCAAGGCCAAGACCGGCGACGAGGCCGGCATCACCAGGCTGGAGCAGCGCATCGTGCTGGCCGACGACTTCTACCTGTGGGACACCCCCGGCATGCTGTGGCCGCGCATCTCGGTCGTGCAGAGCGGCTTCAACCTGGCCGCGGGCGGCGCGGTGGGCCGCAACGCCTACGACGAGGAAGAGGTGGCGCTGGAATTTTTGAACTACACCAGACAGCCCTACGCCGCCCTGCTGCAGGCCCGCTACAAGTTGCCCGGCAGCGCGGCCGATATCGCCGGGATGAAGGACGAAGAGGTGCTGGAGAGCATCGGCCGCCAGCGCGGAGCCCTGCGCGGCAAGGGCCGGATCGACCTTCAGAAAGCCGCCGAAATCGTGATCCACGATTTCCGCAGCGCCATCCTGGGCCGCATCACGCTGGAGACCCCCGAGGAGTTCACCGTGTGGTGGGCCGAGGGCGAGCGGCAGGAGGCGGCGCGGCAGGCGAAAAAGGATGCGCGCAAGGAACGCAAGTCTTCGACCGGCGACGGCGACTGCGAGGGCGAGGGTCCGGCCCGATCGATCGGTGGTTCCGCCGGACCCGGCAGTCCCGACCAGTGCTGAGGTTGAATTGCTATAAAAAATATAGCGATAGGTCGTTGTTTTGAGAAGGCTACAGCCACTTCTCATCTAAAAAATCAGTCGTCGCCGTCCTGCCGGGCAGGCTTGCGCACCCAGCCGAACCACACGATCACCAGCACCGGAACCGCCAGCGCGATCGACGACACCGTGTCGCCCCAGCCGTCGTAGACCAGCGCGGCCAGCAGGCCGAAGATCGACAGCAGGCCCATCACGACAGGCCAGCCCCACAGCGCCAGGGCCTGGGCACGCCGCTCGCGGGCGTGGATGTTGGAGTGCGAATGGCTCATCGTTTTTTCAACCAGAGGTACAGGCCCGAGCCCAGCACGAAGATCGTGGCGATGTCGAGCAGCGCCCACAGGATCTGCAGCGGCAGGCCGCCGTAATCGCCGAAGTGCAGTGGCTGCGACACCAGCAGCGCGGTGGCGTACCAGGGCAGCGGACGGCTATCGGTGACCTTGCCGGTCTGCGCGTCGACGAGCACCGGCTGCAGCAGCCGCGAGGTGAGCGGGGTGTTGCCCTTCATGAATACCGCGTAGTGGTGCGGGCTGGAGAAATTGCTGCCGGGAAACGCTACGAAGCGCAGCTTCATGTCGGGCAGCAGGGCCTCGGCCGCATCGACCGCCTGCTGCAGCGGGGCCGGGTTCGTCGCCGGCGGCAGGCCCTTGTAGGGCGCGACCATCTGCGCCATCTGGTCGTTCTGCCAGTACTTGAAGATCAGATCGGCCCAGGTGGCGATCGTGCCGGTGCCGCCCACGACGAACGCCCACACCAGCGTCACCACGCCCAGCAGGTTGTGCAGGTCGAGCCATTGGGTGCGGGCCTTGCGGTCGCGCCGAACGGTGCCGAACGCGAGCTTGCGCATGAAGGGCGCGTACAGCACCACGCCCGAGACGATCGCCACCAGCAGCAGCAGGCCCATGAAGCCCAGGAAGAGCTTGCCCGGCAGGCCGGCGAACAGGTCGACGTGCAGCTTGAACATGACGTACATGAAGCCTTCGTCGAACGGCGGGTGCGCCAGCTCGCGGCCGGTGCGGGTGTCGAACATCAGGCTGGTGAAGCCGTCGGTGGCGTCGGCCATGGTGTTGAGGGTGACGAAGGCCATGCGGTCGTCGTCCTCGTCCGGGCCGTAGAACTGCATCACCTTGCCGGGATGCATTTCCTTGGCGCGGGCGATGGTGGTGTCGACGCTCACCCGCGGCGTGTCGGCGGCCATCGCGGGCGGCTCGACCTCGGTGCCCAGCAGGTGGCCGATCTCGTGGTGGAAGATCAGCGGCAGGCCGGTCAGGCACAGCAGCAGCATGAAGGTGGTGCTGACCAGGCTGGACCACTTGTGCACCCAGGTCCATTTGCGGATGGCCGAGGAGCTGAGGTAGCGGTGCGGCGCACGCGCCTGCGGCACTGCGGTGCCGTCTGGAATGGTGGTGGTCGTCGTCGTGGGGAGGGTCTGCATGGTGGGGCTCGGGTGGCGCGTCAGAACCGGTAGGTGGCGCTGGCGACGACGGTGCGGCGCGAGCCGAACCAGCAGTCGCCGCGGGAGAGACAGGTGCTGAAGAAGCGCTTGTCGGCGAGGTTGTTGATGTTGAGCGCCAGGCGCCACTGCGCGGTGTCGTAGGCCAGCATGGCATCGGCCAGGGTGACCCCGGGAATGCGCGGGCCGGTGCCGCTGGACGTGTCGCGGAAGTCGCCCATCAGCCGCAGGCCCGCGCCCACCGAGAAGCCGCCCTGGCCGCCGAGCGCGAACCGGTACTTGCTCCACACCGAGGCCTGGTGGCTCGGCAAGCCTTCGAGCTGCCGGTCGAGATCGATGTAGTTGTAGTGGGCGATCACGTCGAGCGCCGCCGTGACCGCGCCGCGGGCCTCCAGCTCTACGCCGCGGTTGCGGGTCTTGCCCAGCTGGCTGACGACGTTGGGCAGCGGCGACGCGTTGCGGTTCTTTTCCTTCAGGTCGTAGACCGCGGCGTTGAAGGCCATCGCGCCGCCGGCGGGTTCGTATTTCACGCCGGCCTCCCACTGTTCGCCGCGCAGCGGCCGCAACTGCAGGCCGGCGGCGGTGGGCGCCTGCGGGGTGAAGGATTCGCTGTAGCTCACATAGGGCGACCAGCCGGCGGGCAGCGCGTACATCACGCCCAGGCGATTCGAGTTGGCGCTGTCCTCGCGGGGGTCGGAGCCGACGCTGCGGTCGTTCACTTGGTCGTGGCGCAGGCCGGCCACCACGATCCAAGGGCCCAGCTTCATCTGGTCCTGCAGGTAGAGGCCGGTCTGGCGCATGGTGTTGCGCGGCGCGGCGGTCAGGGCCGGCACGACGCCGGGCGTGGGCACGGGCCGGTAGGCGTCGACCAACGGGAGGGAGCCGCCGAGGTCGACCGAGGCGTCGGAGCCGGTCGCCGACCGCGTCTTGAACCGCGCGAAATCCACCCCGGCCAGCAGCTGGTGCTGCACCGCGCCGGTGGAGAGCCGGCCTTCGATGTGCTGGTCGGCGTTGACGGTGTCGGTGCGCCGCTGCTCGTGGTAGTAGAAGCGGCCGAGCAGCCGTTGCCCGACCGGGTCCGCGGCCCAGCCGCCGGGCAGCGAGAACGAGTCGCCGTAGGCGCTCAGGTAGCTCACCTCGTTGCGCGCGAAGCGCACGTTCTGCCGGACGCTCCACTGGTCGTTGAAGCGGTGCTCGGCCAGGTAGCCCAGCGTGCGGCGCTCGGTGTCGTAATGGTCGCCCGGCTGGCCGATGAAGGCGCCGGCCGACAGGGCCCCGTTGGGATTGGGCAGCAAGGTCCCCGACCACGGGAAGAACTGCGAACTGGAGCCGGTCTTGTCCTTCTGGTAGAGGCCCTGGAAGGTCACGCTGGTCATGCCGTTGGGCCGCCAGGTCAGCGAGGGTGCGACCAGGGTGCGGTCGTCGGGCACCTGCTGCGTCTGCGTGTCCGCGTTGCGGCCCACCGCCACCAGCCGGTAGAGCCACTGGCCGTCGGCGGTCAGCGGCCCGGTCAGATCGGCCTGGATCTGCTTGCGGCCGAAGTTGCCGATCTGCACGCCCACCTCGCCCTGGCGCTCGGCCTGTGGGCGCTTGCTCACCAGGTTGACCACGCCCGCCGTGCTGCCCTGGCCGAACAGCATCGCCGAGGGGCCGCGCAGCACCTCGATGCGCTCCAGCGTGTACGGGTCGGTCCGGCCGTTGCCGGTGTAGTAGCTGTTGGTCTTGCGCAGGCCGTCGAGAAACTCCGACGGGTCGGCACCGCGGATGCGCACGCTGTCGGTGCGGCTGTCGAAGCCGTAGGCGTCGGAGCGCACGCCGGCGGCGTAGTTGAGCGCGTCCTGCACGTTCGTCGCGCCCTGGTCCACGATCTGGTCCCGCGTCACCACCGTCACCGACTGCGGCGTCTGCGCCAGCGGCGTGTCGGTCTTGGTGGCGGTCGCCGAGCGCTTGGCGCGGTAGCCGTTGACCGGGCCGGTGGCGGTTTCGGCGGCGGCGTCGGAGCGCACTTCCACTTCCTTGAGGGTGGACGCTCCGGTGGCCGTCTGGGCCTGCGCGGCGAAGGGGGCGTACAGGCCGGCACCCACGATCAGGATCGCCCGGTGGATGGGATGGGCACGATGCGGGAGAAGGGGCATGGCAGCTTTGGAAAATTAATAAGATGTATTCGCATTGTCTTTTATAAACGCTGTCTGAACGGGAAAGGCCCTGTTGCGCACATCCGACGGCCTGCGCCGGTCCCGACGCGGCCTATCCCGCGTCAGCGTCAGCGTCCGCCGCCCCGCCCCGCCCCGCCCGGCACCTGCGCATGCCGCCGGTGGGTTGCACGCCGCATGGCTGATCGCCAAGTGCCCCGGTCGGCCTCCGTCAGCCGTCGGGACCCGCGGCCGCGCCGATGCCCGGCAGCGCCCGCGGCCGGCCCCGCTCGTCGATGGCCACGTAGGTGAGCGTCGCCTCGGTCACCTTGAAGTAGCGGCCCTGGTCGATGAAACGCTCGGCGAACACCTCGATCTGCACTGTGACCGAGGTGCGGCCGACGCGCACCAGCGAGCCGTAGAACGACAGGATGTCGCCCACCCGCACCGGCTGCTTGAAGACGAATTCCTTCACCGCCACCGTCGCCATGCGGCCTTTGGCTCGGCGCATGGGCATCACCGAGCCGGCCAGATCTACCTGGGCCATCACCCAGCCGCCGAAGATGTCGCCGTTGGAGTTGCAGTCCGACGGCTGGGGTATCACCTTCAGTACCAGTTCCTTGTCGGTGGGCAAAGGAAGGCCGTGGGGGCTGCGGAGGTCGGTCATGGGCACAATTCCGGCTAGAACAAAAACACAGCTTGTTATTTTCTCTTACCCCATGCGACGTTACGGCGAGACCGCCCTTTCCTCCGCGCACGCCGCCTCGCCCGCGGCCGCCGCTTCCTCCTCATTCTCGCCGTCGGGTGCCGCACCGCTGCAGGCCGCCGCGAACGCCCCCGGGCCGCGGCGCAGCGACTGGGCCACGCTCGGCAGGCTGTTTCCCTACCTCTGGCAGTACAAGTGGCGGGTGCTGGCGTTCATGGTGGGGGCCAAGGGCGCCAACGTGGGCGTTCCGCTGCTGCTCAAGACCCTGGTCGACCGGATGACGCCCGCGGGCGGCACCACCGGCGCGCAGGTGGCGCTGGTGGTGCCGGCGGCGCTGCTGCTGGGCTACGGGCTGCTGCGGCTGTCCACCTCGCTCTTGACCGAACTGCGCGAGCTGGTCTTCGCCAAGGCGACCGAGGGCGCGTCGCGCAGCCTCTCGCTGCAGGTGTTCCGGCACCTGCATGCGCTCAGCCTGCGCTTTCACCTGGAGCGGCAGACCGGCGGCATGACGCGCGACATCGAGCGCGGCACCCGCGGCGTCAACTCGCTCATCTCGTATTCGCTCTACAGCATCATCCCGACGCTGATCGAGGTGGCCCTGGTGCTGTCGATCCTGGCAGTGAAGTGCGATGTATGGTTCGCGGTCATCACCGGCATCGCGCTGTCGGTCTACATCGCCTTCACCGTCACCGTGACCGAATGGCGCACCCGGTTCCGGCGCGAGATGAACGAGCTGGATTCGTCGGCCCACAGCCGCGCGATCGACTCGCTGCTCAACTACGAGACGGTCAAGTACTTCAACAACGAGGACTACGAGGCGCAGCGCTACGACGAGCGGCTCGAGCGCTACCGCCGCGCGGCGGTCAAGAGCCAGACCACGCTGAGCCTGCTCAACGGCGGCCAGCAGGCGATCATCGCCATCGGGTTGGTGGCGATGCTCTGGCGGGCGACGCAGGGCGTGGCCGACGGCCGCATGACGCTGGGCGACCTGGTCATGGTCAACGCCTTCATGATCCAGCTCTACATTCCGCTGGGATTCCTGGGCGTGATCTACCGCGAGATCAAGCAGAGCCTGACCGACCTCGACAAGATGTTCGTATTGATGGAGCGCGAGCGCGAGATCGCCGACGCGCCCGGAGCCCCGCCGCTGGCGCCGCGGTGCGCTTCGACGACGTGCGCTTCGCCTACGACCCGTCGCGGCCGATCCTGCACGGGGTGACGTTCGAGATACCGGCCGGCAGGACGGTGGCGGTGGTCGGCCCCTCGGGCGCCGGCAAGTCGACGCTGGCCCGGCTGCTGTTCCGCTTCTACGACGTCGATACGCCGGCCGCGGCGGGCGGCATCTCCATCGCCGGGCAGGACATCCGCGGCGTGACCCAGGCCAGCCTGCGCCAGGCGATCGGCATCGTGCCGCAGGACACGGTGCTGTTCAACGACAGCATCGGCTACAACATCGGCTACAACATCGGCTACGGCCGCACCGGCGCCACCCGGCAACAGATCGAGGCGGCGGCCCGCGCGGCGAGCATCCACGATTTCATCCAGGCGTTGCCGCAGGGCTACGACACGCCGGTCGGCGAGCGGGGGCTGAAGCTCTCGGGCGGCGAGAAGCAGCGCGTGGCCATCGCCCGTACCCTGCTGAAGAACCCGCCGGTGCTGATCTTCGACGAGGCGACCTCGGCCCTCGATTCGGCCAACGAACGGGCGATCCAGTCCGAACTGCAGGCGGTCGCCTTCGGCAAGACGACACTCGTGATCGCCCACCGGCTCTCCACCGTGGCCGACGCGCACGAGATCCTGGTGATGGAGGCCGGCCGCATCGTCGAGCGCGGCACCCATGCTGCGCTGCTGGCCGCGGCCGGCCGCTATGCCCGGATGTGGCGTCTGCAGCAGAACGAAAGCCCCGAGGCCGATGCGCCGCCGGCCGGCGTTGCTCCGGGTATTCTTTCAGAGTAGAAAGTGCTGGAAGCCGGCTTGCGGCGCAGGCCTCTAGCTATCATTTCAGGAGTGATCGACATGACAGAAAAGACGACCTTGCTGGTGACCATCGCCCTGTCGGATGCGCACCGCGCCCAGGTGGCGGAGCGCTATGACACGCTGTATGCGCCCACCGCCGCCGAGCGCGCCGCCGCCATCGCCGCCCACGGCACCCGCATACGCGCGGTGCTGACCAACGGCACCGTCGGCCTCACCGCGACCGAGATCGAGGCGCTGCCGGTGCTGGAACTGGTCTGCGCGATGGGCGCGGGCCACGAGAACATAGATTCGGCCGCGGCCCGCGCACGCGGCATCGCGCTGGCCAACGGCGCCGGCACCAACGACGATTGTGTGGCCGACCATGCCTTCGGCCTGCTGATCGCCGCGGTGCGCGGCATCGTCAAGCTCGACCAATACACCCGCGCAGGCGGCTGGCGCGACGGGCTGGCGTTTCCGCCCAACGTGTCGGGCAAGCGACTGGGCATCGTCGGCCTGGGCACCATCGGCCGCAAGATCGGCCGCCGCGCCGAGGGCTTCGACATGGCGATGGGCTACCACAACCGCCGCGCGGTGGAGGGCAGCGCCTACACCTATTTCGATTCGGTGCGCGCGCTGGCCGAGTGGGCCGATTTCCTCGTCGTCGCCACGCCCGGCGGCCCGGCCACGCGCCATCTGGTGAACGCCGAGGTACTGGCCGCGCTGGGTCCGCGCGGCGTGCTGGTCAACATCGCCCGCGGCAGCGTGGTCGATACCGCCGCGCTCGCCGCCGCCCTGCAGGCCGGCACCATCGCCGGCGCGGGCCTCGACGTGTACGAGAGCGAGCCGCACCGGCCCGCATCGCTGGTCGGCCTCGAGACCCTGGTCATCACGCCCCACGTGGCCGGCTGGTCGCCCGAGGCGGTGCAGCGGTCGCTCGACCAGTTCCTGCACAACGCCGACGGCCACTTCGCCGGCCGGGGCGTGGTGGCGCCGATCTGAGTGGGGCTCGGCGCGCGCGTGCCCGTGCCGGCGCTTGCGCGCGATCGTCGGCAGGGCTCGAGGGCGCGCGTCGATCCCTCGCGTGCGAGCGCTCGGCATCAAGCATTGCATCACCGGTATGGTTTTCATATTCATTGGTTTCATTGGAGAAAATATTCTGCGAAGCATTTGAATGCCGACCGGTGCTTACTTATGGACTTCCTTCTGGTCTCGTTATTGAACACATTGTTCAAAACCATTCTTGCTGGAGCTGGCAGGGGTTCGATAAAATCGTGACCAACCAAAACCCGAAAAAAGAGTGTTGAAACATCGTGCCGTGTCCGGGCACCGCCAAGGCCGGCACCGGCGTGTCTATCGTGTCCGGCGTGGCCGCGACTTCGGCGAAGGCACGGGCGTCCGCGATCTCCGGGAACAACACGCCGAAGCCTTTCTGCCGGAGCGCATCGGCGGCGATCGGCACCCGCGACCGGCCCGTAGTCGCTGTGAAGGTGGTTCGGCTCGCAATGCGAGCGGCCGACCGGTCGGTGCATGCGCCGCCAGCGCCACGGTCTGGTCGGCATCGGTGCAGTAGCCGCGCGTCGATCAGGGCCGCGGCGCCGTCGCCCATGCGCACGAAGACGATGCCGTTCGCCGGGAGCCGGCCGCGCTTCCATCGGTGTGCCTCAAGCGCGCCTGCGCCATCACCTCACCTGCATGCGCTTTGTCGAGCGGTTTCGGAGGCCGCTCTTATCACGGAGCCGGACCTGATTGGATAGTCGAAGAATGACGATGCCAACAGGCTCTCCGCTGTCCAGCGCCATCAACCTCATGGCTATAGTATTTGATGAAAAGACCAAGCCAGATTTTCTCTGGACGATGATGGCTGCTACCCGAAAGATCGGGTTCGACCGCTTCCTCGTCGATGCTCACTGGTACGACCAGAAGGGTGCGCTTGTCCATCAGATCGCCAGCAATTACCCGGTCGAATGGCCGCGGATCTGCGCGGAGCGAGAATGCATCGTGCCCGATCCGACGATCGTTCACTGTCGAACGAGTACCGATGCTCTTGCCTGGACAACACATCTGTTCGAGAATACCGACGCTCTCGATTTTCCGGAGCACACCACATCGCAAGGCGTCGAATTCTGCTTCAGCGTGCCGGTGTGCGAAGCCCGTGGGGGCGTCAAAAGCATGATCAGATTGGTCCGAGACAAGCCGTTGACCGCTGAGATCGGGGAAACCGAGCTGTTGATCGCGGCCGGCAAAGTGCTCGCGAGTTGCGCCTATTTCTCATACCTTGGCCCATCAAAATTGATAGTGGTACGAGGTTCGCCGCGAATGTCAAATGGGCGCTTCGCCATGGAGGAAACCAGAATGTCGCTTCCACTCGGAAATCGTTCTCGATGGCCCATCGGGTCATTCCAGCAAGCGTGTCAATCATCGACGCCTGCCGAGGGGCGTCTGTCAGCGGCCGAAGTGTACCCACACGTACAGGGACTTCGCGATGCATACCGCTGAAGCATCACGCGCGCCGGTGCAGTATTTTCATCGTAAGCATCTCTTCCGCAACGCACCGAGCCGCCACGAGATAGAGGCATTTGTGGAAACCTGGTCGCGACTTAAGCCGGATAAATATCTCGAAAATCCCGCCAATAGATCTCGCAGGGTTGCGAAGTTCGTCTTTTCACACGATGACGAGATAATTCGACCCATTTCGGATACCTGCTTTTTTCAGAAAAGCGCGATCAATTCGCTGCTGGGAGGCATCAATCGAATCTACGAGCGCAGCGAAGCCGCATTCCTCGGCTCCCCCGTTTTGAAAGATATTCTCGATCAAGATTGCCGGCATGTCTGCGATATCGACGACCGTAAATCGTGGCTCATTACCTGCCACCAGTTTCGGATTCACTGCCGGGCCGGAGCGTTCGGGCAGCCGACGCCCGAAGGATTGCACTGTGATGGCCATTCCTTCGTCTTCCAGCATTTCATTCAAAAAAATTCCGTCGTGGGCGGGCAGAGCCGCATCTGTTCCAGAAATGGCACGACGCTGGCGCTCTTGACACTCGATACGTTTCTGGAAACCATCTTTCTCGACGACCGGGAACTTTTGCATGAAGTCAGTTCGCTCGCGCTCGCTCCGGAGTCGGTCCGAGAGGGTTTCCGGGACATGCTCATCGTCGACTTCGACGCTGTGGAGGCATAGCCATGAATGCATCCAGCCCTGCTTCCGTTCTGCGCCCTTCGCATGAGAGCGTTCTCTCTCTGGTTCGCTCGGAACAGAAGAGGCGTCGTCGCACGATATCGCTGACCGCCAACGAAAACGTCCTCTCGAATACGGCTCGCATGCTGGGAACCGGGCCGGAGTACGACCGATACTATTTCAACTGCCGGTTTCCAATCAACTCTCGATATGCCGGAAACTACAATGGCATGGAAGTCGAGTCGTTCCCCGAAATCGACATGCTCAAGCTCTGTGCATCGCATGCAGCGGCCGCCCTCTTCGGGGCACCCTATGTCGAGTACCGCGTGCTATCCGGCGTTCACTGCACAATTTCCTCCATCGCGTCATTGACCAAGGCGGGGCAGGCCGTAATTTCGATCGCCAGCGACTCCGGCGGGCATTTCGCCACTCCGCACATCGTAGAGAAACTGGGGCGGCGCTCACTTGGATTGCGGCTGAACGGGTTCGAGTTCGATCTCGACGCGTTGAAACGCACGATCGCACCGGTGTTGGGTACGGTAGGCATGGTTTTGATCGACCACGGGATGACCACCTCGCCGATTCCCGTACGACGTCTGCGGAGTTTTCTCGACGAGTGGGGCTTGGCTCGCATTCCCATCATCTACGACGCTTCGCACACCCTGGGCCTGATCGCGGGCGGGGTTTTTCCGAATCCGCTCGACGAGGCTGCAGCGGTGCTGCAGGGAAACACGCACAAGTCCTTTCCCGGTCCGCACCGGGCGCTCATGCTCACGCGTGACGAGCGGATATTTCGGCAGTTGTCCGAAGGGATCAGCTTCGGCTTCACTTCATCTCCGGGCCTGCACAGCCTCATCGAACTGTTCGTAAGCCTGCTGGAGATGGAGCGCTTCGCGGGCCGGTACGCAGCACGCATGATCGACAACGCGAGCTTGATCACCGATGCGCTCTGCGGCGAGCAGGGGTGGGCGCCACAGGCGACAGCCACCCACATGGTTCTGGTGCAATCGGACAGAAGTGCGGCGATCGTGCGGCGGCTCAACGAGTTCGGTATCCGGGCGAACAACAAGGTGCTCGACGGTCGATCGTACATTCGCCTCGGCACCCAGGAGGTGACACGCCTGGGAATCGACGCTGACGAACTGGCATGTTTATGCGAACTGATAGGCAGCGTAGGAAGAGGGCTCGACGGGTCTCATGAGCGAAGGCTGTTCAACGATATCGCCTGCCAGCTGCGACGCGTTCACTACAGCTTCGACGAGCAGCAGGATTTGCACCAATGAGCAGAAGCCCGTGAGCAGAAGCCCGTGTCTTGTGATGGGCAACGTACGCGATGGGGAATACGAGGGTCTCCTGGCGAACGGGATCACGCCGCTGCTGCTGGGCGACACGAAGTCCACCTCGAAGATCGCAAGCGATAGCCGTGTCCAAACGGTGGATGTGGTGGACTTCGCCACGATCGATCTTTCGGCACTGGTCAAGCGAATCGAAGACCTCTATTCGGAACACCGGTTCAGCAGCATCCTGAATTTCAGGGAAATTTACGTCAAGCAGACAAGCGAGGTATGCACTGGCACAACGAGGTTCAGGGGATTTCACCGCAATGTCGAGAACGCGCTGGACAAGCAGCGTCAGCGACAGCTCTACAACCGTTCCCCCAACCCCGATCTGCCTGTCGCCTCGCGTTTGGCCACGTTTGAGGAACTTGCCTGCGCGTCGGGTTCGGCATTCGAATATCCATTCGTGGTCAAGCCGGCCAATCTCTACAGCAGCCTCTTCGTCAGCGTGATCAGAAACGAAGCCGATTTGCGTCAATACCTGCGTACAGATGTCCCACGATTGATCTCTTACGAGCAGGATCACGGCACGATGGTCAACGGTGTTCTGATCGAAGAGTTCCTGGAAGGCTCCAACCACTCCATCGACTGCGCCGTCGGTCTCGCAGGCGAGGTGATGACGTTTCCCATCGTAGACGTCATCACCGGAAGAGACCTGGGGTATCGCGACTTCCATCACTTCGCACGCTATTGCCCATCGCTCATAGACGAGGATCCGAAACTGCAGGCCCGTTGCCACCAGCTGGCGCGTGATGCTGTTCGCGCCCTCGAACTGCGGGGGACCTTCGCGCACGTCGAGTTCATCCGCACGCCGATCGGCCCAAGGATTCTCGAGGTCGGTGCTCGACCGGGCGGAAATCGGATTCACGTTCTTCGAAACGCGTGGGGCATCCACATGGACGTCGCGTACCACCGAGCACTTTCGGGCGTATCGCCACCGAAGACTGGAAAGTCCGCAATACCGTTCGGCATCGCGACGCCCTTTCCACGCAGGACGATGCAGTTCACAGCCGTCCACCGGTTGGCTGAGATTTCCCAGATTCCCGGCTTCGTTCGCAGCTACACGTTCGTAAAGCCGGGCGACATGGTCGGGCCGGCTGCAGAAGGATTTCAGAACGCGGTTTACTTCGAGTTCCGCCGCGATACGGTCGCGCAACTGCGCGCGTCACTTCTCGCGGTCGCCGGCTTCGACATCTATGAAGACGAGTAAGCCCCGCGTGCTCATAGTAGGAGGTCGCGACTCCGGTGTGGACTGGCCCGGGCGGGAAGACTTCGAACTGTTCCTGGTACAGGAACATGCGCATGTCAGTCCTCGTCAAGCCGAGATTGCATCCGTCGTCGAGGTCGGCGATCTTTCGTTCGTCGATTCTTATTTGCCGGTATTGAAAAAACTCCATCACGATCTTCGGTTTGCGGGAGTCGTTTCCTTCTTCGAAAAAGGACTGTTGCCGGCTGCAGAGATTGGCGAACTGCTCGACATACCCCACAACAGCCGCTTCAGCGTCGAGACTACGAGATGCAAAACCGACCTTCGAGAACTGCTGATCGGAACTTCCCACGAAGTCCCGTTCGCCCTCGTGCGCAACGACGAAGCGGTGCGCACGTTCTTTCGCACGCATGGATGTTGCATCGTCAAGCCGGTGGACGGGTCCGGAAGCGTCGAGATCCACAAAGTGGAAAGCGAACGTTTTTCACTGCCGACCCTGAACCGCGAATTCCTGGCCGAGAAATTCCTGGAAGGAGCCGAATACAGCGTTGAGACCTTCACACACGACAGGCGGCACCGGCTTCTCGGCGTCACGAAGAAGTACACGACGGGAGCCTCGAACTTCGTCGAAACAGGCCATGACTTCCCCGCGGACCTCCCGGCAGAGGTGCAGGAACGCATTCGGGACGCAGTCGTCTGGTTGTTGGATCGGATCGGTCATGTTTGGGGTCCGTGTCACACCGAAGTGAAGGTCGCAGAGGACGGAGTTCATTTCATCGAGACCCAGACGCGATTCGGAGGAGACCAGATTTGGGAAATGGTTTGGCGTACGACGGGTGTGCACCTTGCGGCCGCGACCGTCTGTGCGCTCGCCCGCAGGCCTTATCTGCCTTCGCCGGTCGAGTTTTCAGCCATGGCGGTAAGGTTTCCGCAGCTTCCGGCCGGCACCGATGCAGTTCGCCTGCGAGACACCCTTGAGCGGCAAGCTTTCGCAATCAGAGCCGAATTAAAAGAAGTGAATTTTGGCACGCCCTTCCTGTCGTCATCGCGACGCCATGGCTACGTCATGTTCGGTTGTAGATCCGATGACCGCGCCGAATTTCGGGCGGCGATCGAGCGTGATTTTTTGTTAAACTGCAAGGAGTAGTCATGGTGCAAGCACTCTATAGAACCGACTTCGATGTTGTCCGGCACTTCCCCAGAATCTCATTTTCGACCAACGTCTACGACAATCCCGCCGACATTCTCGGGTCCATCAAAAGCCTTGGTCAGCATTTCGACGCGGTCGAGTTCGAGGTGGGCGAGGCAGCGGAGAAGGTATTCTGGTCGCTGAGTCCGGCACAACGAAAAGAACTCGCGCAACGGATTTCGGACTATGCGCAGGAATCGGGCATCGAATTGACCGTCCATGCCGGTTGGTGGGGGCGGGAATACAACCTTTGTTCTGCCGACATGTCCGAGCGCGCCGTGGCCATTCAGAAGCTTGCCGACACAGTCGAATTCTCGCGCATCGCGGGCGCAACCAGCGTGAGCTTTCATCCAGGCTATAAGGACTCACACGAAAATGCCGTGTTGCTCGAAAATTTAATCCAGGCACTGAATGCGACCAAGGCTATCTGCGACCATGAAAATTTGCACTTATGTCTCGAAAACATGGGAGACCAGCGCCCCCGCTATCCGATATTCTCGATGGCGGAGCACCGTCGATTTCATGAGCAAACAGGGTGCCATGTCACCATCGACGTAACGCACCTTTGCTCGCTTTTTGCATATGGTCCTCAGTTGTTTTCGGCCATCGAGGCGATCGCACCGATTACCCGTCATTTGCACGTCGCGGACCTTGACGGCATGAAGCACCAGCATTTGCCGCTGGGGGAAGGAAATTTACCGCTCACCGATGTCCTCAACAGGTTTGCGATGAGCGGTTACCGAGGGGTCGCCGTGGTGGAGGAGTTCATCAGGAGCTACGCCACGCAGTTCTATCTCGATCGAGCAATAGAATACCGTAAAAATATCGAAGATTTAATCGCTCAAATACATTGATGAATACTATCGAACATCGGGTGGTCGATAAGGAGGCATGGGACGGGCTCGCCGATACGGCCCCCTTTGTTTTTTCTATTTTCATCTCTTTTTTGCTGTTCGGAATAATCGGCCAAAAAAAAGGGTTTGACGGACTTGCACTCTGTTTGATAACCGGTTCGATGATGTCGGAGCCTTTGCAACTCACGCTTCTCAATGCGCCCGTCGAATCGTTGAGTCTCACCGGTGTGGCTGTTTCTGCGTTGAGCGCCAACCTGCGGTTTGTGATATTCACTATTTCCATAAGGAGGCAACTGGCTGGTTCCCTGGCCCGGCATGTTCCGGCGCTGGCCGTGATGGCGAATGCGGCTTACACATTAATATCCCTGCGTCAGCAGTCTCAGGTGGTCAGCGTGAAGTATACGAATGCCGTCTGCTTCTCGCTCTACGGAGCAGCGCTGACGGGCACTGTCGTGGGGTATGCCGCGGGGCTGCATCTAGGCAGCCATATGACCGAGCACGCAACAGCAGCACTCGCGATTTTTATTTGCTCGCAGCTTGGCAAGATGTCATCGAGTCGGAACCTCCTCTACACGATGCTCTTCGTCGGTTTTACCGGCATGTGTCAACTTTGGCTATTTGGAGGCATCAGCCTGATGTTTTCGTTTCTCGGTGCCGTCGCATTCACATATATATATGACCGCGCATAATTCAATTTGGTTTTACGTTCTGATCTGCGCGGGCGTTTCATTGATGTGTCGGTTACTGCCGTTGCTTCTCGATATCGACTCCCTGGGGACGGGCCCGCGTCGTTTTATCGAGCGGCTGGGACGATATGCCGCAGTCGTCCTTCTGACGATCATCCTGTTGAACGTGATGGCCGGATTGAATCCGGGACTTTCAACGCACCATGGATTGTTCATCGGTGCGGCCGGCGCAATCTTCTTGTCGATGCGCGGCCTCAAGCCTTACGTGGCATTTTTTATAGGTCTGTCCATCTACGTTTTCTGTCAAGTCATCGCGCAATGAAGCCGCCGGGGGCAGGACTCGAGCGCAACACGTGGGTTGTCTAACGCTGTCGGCAGTACGCTCCGATCAGCCGCGAGCCCTGGATCTGCCTCTCAGTTCGTCGGGTCGATGCACAATCTTTGCAAGCTATCGTTTTCCCAAGACCTGTCATCTTACGGATTCCTTTCGGTAGAGCCGATCGGTTCGGCGCTTTGCCGCAAAGGGGTGTGCGAGGATCTGCCTCTTTCAGGCAGCTCGTCTCGCCCACTCCCATGCTCGCCCGCCTGCAGCAATGCATTACCTTCGGATTGCTCACGGTCGCGGTCGTCTGGCTGGCCGCCTGGTGGCGGTATTGCCCTGTGGTCGCTGTGGTGGGTGCACTGGCGACGCTGTTCGGCTACACCGTATTCCTGGCGGTCGAATGCATGCTGATGGTGGGCGCGCACCGGGGCGATCCAGCACCCGCGCCCCGGCCCGGCCAGGTGCTGCGCGCCTGGCTGCACGAATGCGTCACCTCACCGCGCGTGTTTTATTGGCGTCAGCCGTTTCGATACCGCGCCGTGCCCGACCACCTGCCGGCCGACGGCAGCGCCGAGGGCCGGCGCGGTGTGGTGCTGGTGCACGGCCTGTTCGGCAACCGGGGCTTCTGGACGCCGTGGATGCAGCGACTGCGCCGAAGCGGCCATCCTTTCGTGGCCGTGAGTCTGGAGCCGGTCTTCTGCTCGATCGACGATTACGCGCCCACGATCGACGCCGCCGTCGCCCGGCTGCAGGCCCTCACCGGCCGCCCGCCGGTGCTGGTCTGCCACAGCATGGGCGGCCTGGCGGCGCGCGCGTGGCTGCGCCGGGCGCGGGCGCAGGGCGATGGGAACGCTGCCGCCCGGGTGCACCGCATCGTCACCATCGGCACCCCGCACCACGGCACCGTGCTGGCGCACTGCAACCGCGGCGTGCACGCGCTGCAGATGCGGCCGGGCAGCGACTGGCTGGCCGCGCTGGCGCGGTCGGAGCCGGTCGGGCAGACGGCGCTCTTCGACTGCTGGTACTCCAACTGCGACCATATCGTGTTTCCTTGCAGCACCGCCGCGCTGCCGGGCGCCGACAACCGCCTGGTCGCCGGGTTGCCGCATGTGGCGCTGGCGTTTCACCCGCCCCTGGTGCGGGCGGTGTTGGACGAGGTCGGGCAGGGCGGCCGAAGCGGCGAAGCGGCGCACCTTTGGGCGATCCCGTTGTGATTACGAGGGCGATGCCGTAGGCTGAATGCGAATGACTTAGAATCCGAAGCCTTCCTGTGCTCGCCCTTCGGGCGGCGGGTACCGGTGCCTCGGGCACCGTCGTCCGGGCACCGGCGTTCCTGCCTTGTGCGGCCCGTACTCCGTGGAGTCGGCACCGTGCCTCTCCATTCCCTCGCCCGACGTCCATGCCGCTGTTCAAGACAATCTGGTTCCAGCTGCACTGGTGCGTCGGCATCACCGCCGGCACTGTGCTGATAGTGATCGGGCTCTCGGGTGCGACGCTGTCGTTCCAGGGCGAGCTGCTGGACCTGTTCAACCCCGCCAGCGCGTCGATGCCGCTGCGCCCCGGCCGCCCGCTGCTGACGCCGCAGCAGCTGGTCGACGCGGCGCGCGGCGCTGGACAGGGGCGGGCGGTGCAGCGGGTTACCGTGTTCGCCGACCCGACGCTGCCGGCGCAGATCGTTTTCGTGCCGTTGCCCGGCCAGCGGCGCGGGCTGGCGGTGCGGGCCGACCCGGTGAGCGGCGAGGTGCTGCCCGCGCAGCGCGGCGCGGCCTTCTTCGACTGGGCCGAGCGGCTCCACCGCTGGCTGCTGCTGCCGCGCGATACCGGCAAGTCGGTCACCGGCACGCTGGCCGCCTGCCTGCTGCTCCTGGCGCTCTCGGGCCTCTACCTGCGCTGGCCGCGGCGCCCGCTGGCCTGGCGCACTTGGCTGACCTTCGACACCCGGCTCGCCGGCCGGTCGTTCCTGTGGGGGCTGCATTCGGTGCTGGGCACCTGGGCGCTTGCGGCCTATGTCGTGTTCACGCTGAGCGGCCTGTACTGGGCCTTCGACGCGGTTCGGGTGCCGGTCGACCGCTGGGCCGGCGCGCCGCCGCATAGGGCGGCCGCACCGCGCCCGGCCGATGCGGGCGGCCCGCCGGCGGCACCGGATTTGGCGTCGGCGTGGATCAGCTTCGCGCGTATTGCGCACGGCTGGCAACTGGCGCAGTGGCGACTGCCCGAGCGCGCCGGGCAGCCGGTGCAGATCTTCTGGATGGGCGAAGACGCTGCGCACGACCGCGCCCGCAATCGACTGCATCTGCGACCCGACGGCAGCGTGCTGCTCGACGAGCGTTATGCCGACCTGCCGCGCGGCCAACGCTTTTTGGGTGCGATCTATCCGCTGCACCTGGGCAGCTATTTCGGCCTGCCGGGCCGCATCGCCATGATGCTGGCCGGCCTGTGCCTGCCGCTCTTCGTGATCACCGGCTGGATGCTTTACCTGGGCCGGCGCCGCGCCGCGCGGGCGGTGCGGCGCGAACGCGAAGCGCTGCAGGTCGCCGCACCGGGCCCGCCGTCCTCAGCAGCGGCCGGCGAGTCGGTGCTGGTCGCCTTCGCCAGCCAGTCGGGACGGGCGGAGCGGCTGGCGGTGCGCACCGTGGCCGCGCTGCGGGCGGCGGGTGCGGCGGCCACGCTGGCGCCGGTGACGCAGCTCGGCACCGAGCGGCTGCGCCACCACCGCCGGGTGCTGCTGGTGGCCAGCACCTTCGGCGAGGGCGATCCGCCCGACATGGCCCGCCGCTTCGCCCGCATCCTGGCCCGGACCGAAGGCGTGGTGCTGCCGCACCTGAAATTCGGCCTGCTGGCGCTGGGCGATCGGCAATACGCCGCGTTCTGCGGCTGCGGCCACGGGCTGGTCCACCACCTGCAGCGGCTGGGCGCGCAGCCCCTGTTTCCGCCGGTCGAGATGGATGGCGAGGACCCGGCCGCCTGGACCCGCTGGCAGTCGGCCGTCGGCCGGCACCTGGGACTCGCGTTGCCGCAGGATGCGCAGGGGACTGCCGCCGCAGGACCCGAGGCGGAACCCGCCCGGCCGTGGCGCTTGGCGGAGCGGCGCTGGTTGAACCCGGGCAGCCTGGGTGCCCCGCTGTTCCGGGTGGTGCTGACGCCGCCTGCGGGCGTTCCGGCCGTCTGGCAGCCTGGCGCGCTGGTGGAGGTGTTTCCCCGGCATGCGGCCGACGTGGTGACCTCGGTGCTGCGTCGCGAGGGGTGGGACGGCACCGCGCCGGTCGCAGGCCCTGCGGGTGACTCCACCCTGGCGGAGCTGCTGGCCGGCAGCGTGCTGCCCGCGCCCGGTGCGCAGGCGCCGGACGCCGCGCCGCAGCAGGTGGCCGACGGGCTGCGGCCGCTGGCGCCGCGCCGGTACTCCGTCGCATCCTTGCCGGCCGACGGCACGGTGCAGCTGCTGGTGCGGCAGGTGCGCCACGACGCGGGGCTCGGCCTCGCTTCGGGCTGGCTCAGCACGCACTCACCAGTGGGCGCCGAGGTGGCGATGCGGCTGGAGGAGAACCCGGACTTCGCGCTGGCCGATGGCGACGGGCCGGCGATCTTCATCGGCAGCGGGTCGGGCTATGCGGGGCTGCGGGCGCTGCTGACGGCACGGATGCGGGCCGGCCACGGCCGCAACTGGCTGCTGTTCGGCGAACGCCAGCGGGCGCACGACAGTTTTTGCGAAGACGAAACCGCCGGCTGGCAGGCCCGCGGCCTGCTGGCGCACCGCGACTTCGCCTATTCGCGCGACCAAGCCGGGCGGGTCTACGTGCAGGACTGCCTGCGGGCCGAGGCGCACCGGCTGCGGGGTTGGATCGGCGAGGGTGCGACGCTGTACGTCTGCGGCAGCCTGGACGGCATGGCCGCAGGGGTGTACGCGGCGCTGGCCGAGCTGCTGGGCGCCGACGCGGTGGAAGACCTGATCGCCGACGGCCGCTACCGGCGCGACGTGTACTGAGCAGCGCCTATGCGGTCCGGAACGCGACCGACTCCACCAGGAAACCGGGCCTCGCCCCGTTTATTTCGACAGCACGCCGCGGCGCATCTGATCGAGCTCGATGCTCTCGAACAGGGCTTTGAAGTTGCCGTTGCCGAAGCCGTCGTCGCCCTTGCGCTGGATGAACTCGAAAAAGATCGGGCCGAGCTGGTTTTCGCTGAAGATCTGCAGCAGGAGCCTGCCGGCCACGCCGTCGATCAAGATCTTGCGCTTGTGCAGCGCCTCGACGCTCTCGCCGTGGCCCGGAATGCGCTTGTCGACCAGCTCGTAGTAGGTGTCGATCGTGTCGAGCAGCGCCATGCCGCCGGCGCGCAGCGCATCGACCGTGGCGAGCAGGTCGTCCGAGCCCATCGCGATGTGCTGGATGCCCTCGCCCTTGTACTTGTCCAGGTATTCCTGGATCTGGCCGGCCTTTTCCTTGCCCTCTTCGTTGATCGGGATCCGGATCTTGCCGCAGGGGCTGGTCATCGCCTTGCTCTTGACGCCGGTCACCTGGCCTTCGATGTCGAAATACTTGACCTCGCGGAAGTTGAACAGCCGCTCGTAGAAATCGGCCCATTCGTTCATCCGGCCGCGGTGCACGTTGTGGGTCAGGTGGTCGACGTAGGTCAGGCCCTTGCCGTGCGGGTTCAGGCCGGCTTCGCCGCCGATGCCGGGCAGCGCCTCGAAATCCACGTCGAAGAAACCGATGTTGCCGATGTCGCCCGGCTGCGCGCCGTTCTTGCCGCGCCAGCGGTCGACCAGGTACACCAGGCTGTCGCCCACGCCCTTGATGGCCGGAATGTTCAGTTCGCCGGGGCCGGCGGTGTCGGCATAGCCCCAGGCGCCCAGGCCCACCGCCCGCTCGTAGGCGAACTTGGCGTCCTGCACCCGGAAGGCGATCGCGCAGACGCTCGGGCCGTGCTGGCGCGCGAAGCGCTGGGCGAAGGAGTCGGGTTCGGCGTTCACGATGAAATTGATGCCGCCCTGGCGGTAGAGCGTCACGTCCTTGTGGCGGTGCCTGGCGACGGGCATGAAGCCCATCCGCTCGAACACTTCGCCCATGGCGGCCGGATCGGGCGCGGCGAATTCGACGAACTCGAAGCCGTCGGTACCCATCGGGTTGTCCCGGGCGGCGTCGGCGGTGGCGGTGGGCAGGGGGGCGTTCATGGGGCTCCTGGGGATGTGATGCGCCACTGTATCGGCGCGGCTCCACAGATTGGCTGCGAACTGGCAGAGCGCACCGTTCCCTGGCGCAGGAAACATGCAAAATTCCGCGCATGGAAGCACTCGACAAGCTCGATACGCTGATTTTGCGCAGGCTGCAGGCCGACGGCCGGGCCAGCTACGAGAACATCGCCGAATCGGTGGGCCTGTCGCCCAGCGCGGTGCTGCGCCGGGTGCGCCGACTGGAAGACAGCAAGGTGATCGACCGCTACGTCGCCCTGGTGCGGCCCGAGGCCGTGGGTCTGGGCCTGACCGCCTACCTGAACGTGCGGCTGGAGAAACACGCCGAGATTCAGAAGCGCAACCCGATGGACCTGTTCCGCGCCGGCGTCCAGACCTGGCCCGAGGTGGTCGAGTGCGCCGCCCTCACCGGCGAGATGGACTACCTGCTGCGGATCGTGGTGGCCGACATGGCCCACTACAGCCGCTTCATCATGGACACGCTGCTGCGCCACCCCAGCGTGGAGGACTGCAAGACCAGCTTCGTGCTCGACCGGGTCAAGGCGACCACCGCGGTGCCGTTGTAGGGCCGTGCGGCGGACGCTGCGCTTTCGCCACACGGCAATTCCTCCGGATCGGAAGGACTAGGGAAAACCCTTAAAATCGACGCATGATCGCGCCCAAAAACTTCCTGCAAGCGTCCTTCCATGCCGGGCGCAACTGGCTGCGGCCCACCCGCGCCACGGACGAGGGCGCGGCCGACCTGCCGCCGGCGCTGGTGCCGATCCGCACCCTGGGCCCCGCTTACCGCGAGCGCATCGCCGCCCACCTGCTGTCGCTGGAGCCCGAATACCGCTACCTGCGCTTCGGCTATGCGGCCGGCGAAGAGCAGATCCGCCGCTACGTCGACCAGCTCGACTTCGCCAAGGACAAGATCTTCGGGATCTACAACCGCAGGCTCGAGCTGATCGCCGTCGCCCACCTGGCCTTCGGCGACGCTGCGCAGCCCACCCGGCGTGCCGAGTTCGGCGTGTCGGTGGTGCGGACCGCCCGGGGCTGCGGCCATGGTGCACGGCTGTTCCGGCGGGCGGGGGTGCATGCGCGCAACGCCGGCGTGGCCGAGATACTCATCCACGCCCTGAGCGAGAACACCGCCATGCTGCGCATCGCCCGCAAGGCCGGTGCCAGGGTGCGGCGCGACGGCTCGGAATCCGAGGCCTATCTGGCGCTGCCGCCGGCCGATCTCGACAGCCGGGTGGCCCAGGTGGTCGAGCAGCACCTGGCCGAGGTGGACTACCGCCTGAAGGTCCAGGCCAAGCAGTTCTGGGACGTGCTGGGCGGCGTGCAGGAAGTGCGCGCCGGCGTGCGGCAGGGTCGGTTCCGCTCCGGGCAGTAGGGCGTCGCGCCGGCCGGTACGGCACGAAAGCTCCGCGCCGCGGAGCCCTGGCAGCCGCATGGACAGGCGTTAGGCGCTATCCTCGGGCCATCTCCACTACCGCACGTCCTGCACCCCCAGACTGTGTCTGAACCCCACCCCGCGCGTGTCGACCGCGAAGACAAGCGCACGTTTCTCCAGAAAGTCGCCGAGTTCATCCACCCGGCCCCGGATTCGAAAGAGCAGCTGATCGAGATCCTGGCCGAGGCCGAGAACAACGACGTGATCGGCGCCGAATCCCGCGTCATGCTCGAAGGCGTGCTGCGCCTGGCCGACAAGACCGCCGGCGACGTGATGGTGGCGGCCCCCCGGATGGATCTGGTGGACATCGACGCGCCGTACGACCAGCTGCTGCACCTGGTCATCGACACGGCCCACTCCCGCTTCCCGGTCTACAGCGGTGAGCGCGAGAACATCATCGGCATCCTGCTCGCCAAGGACCTGCTCAAGCTCCAGCGAGCGCCCGAGCTCAACATCCGCGCCCTGCTGCGCGCCGCCGTCTTCGTGCCCGAGAGCAAGAGCCTGAACGACCTGCTGCGCGAGTTTCGCGGCAACCGCAATCACCTGGCGGTGGTGATCGACGAGTTCGGCCGCGTGGCCGGCCTGATCACGATCGAGGACGTGCTCGAAGAGATCGTCGGCGAGATCGAGGACGAGTTCGACATCGTCGAGGACGAGGGCGATATCTTCGCCCTGGCCGACCGCACCTACCGCGTCAGCGGCGACACCCCGGTCGAGCGGGTGGCGGAGGCCTTCGAGGCGAACCTGCATGCCACCGATGCCGACGAGGAGTTCGAGACCATCGGCGGCCTGATCGCCCACGAGATGGGCCATGTGCCGCGCCGCGGCGAGATGCATGTGATGGGCGGACTGCAGTTCCTGGTGCTGCACGTCCGGGGCGGCGCGGTGCGCTGGTTCAAGGTCATGCCGCAGGTCGCGCCGGCCGACGCCGGCTGATGGCCGCCACCGCTCCTGCCGCCCCGCGGGGCGCGCCCTGGGGCCCGTATGCCCTGGCGATCGCCGCGGGCGTCTTGCAGGCGATGTCGATCGCCGCTCCCTGGAACGGCCAGCCGCTGTGGTGGCTGCAGCTGTTGTCGCTGGCGGCGTTCTTCGGTCTGCTGGAGCGCACCGGCACCATCGCCCGCGCGGCCTGCGCCGGCTGGCTCTTCGGCACCGCCTGGCTCTGCGCCACCTACTGGTGGCTCTTCATCTCGCTGCACACCTACGGCGGCCTGGCCGCACCGCTGGCGGGGCTGGCGGTGCTGGGGCTGGCGGCCTTCCTGTCGCTCTACTACGGCGCCGCGGCGGGTTTCTACAAGGCATTCACGCCCCGCCGCGTCACGGCGCGCGCGGTGCTGCTCGGCCTGCTGTGGATGCTGGCCGAACTGCTGCGCGGCCACTGGTTCACCGGCTTTCCCTGGGGCGCGGGCGGCTATGCCCATGTGGACGGTGCCGCGCCGTGGCTGGCGCCGTGGATCGGGGTGTACGGCATCGGCGGGCTGGCGGCCATGGCGGCCGCGGCGGTCGCATCGCTGCTGACCGCCCGGCGCTGGTCGATGGCCGGCGGCGTGGCGCTGCTGGCGGTGGCGGTCTCGGTCGGGCCTGCGCTGGTCGGGCGCAGTGCGGACGAGGCGCCGGGCACGCCGCTCTCTCTGGCCCTGCTGCAGGGCAACATACCGCAGGACGAGAAGTTCCAGCCCGGCACCGGCGTGCCGATCGCGCTGCAGTGGTACGGCGAGCAGTTGCAGGGCGCGACCGCCTCGCTGGTGGTGGCGCCCGAGACGGCCCTGCCCCTGCTGCCGCAGGACCTGCCGGCCGGCTACGGCGAGGCGTTGCAGGCGCGCTTTTCCACCGGCGCGCAGGCGGCGCTGGTCGGCATCCCGATGGGCTCGGCGCGCGAGGGCTACAGCAACTCGGTCCTCGGCTTCCGGCCCGGCCAGCCGCTCTACCGCTACGACAAGCACCATCTGGTGCCGTTCGGCGAATTCGTCCCGCCGCTGTTCCGCTGGTTCACCGAGATGATGAACATCCCGCTGGGAGACTTCAACCGGGGCGGCCTGGGCCAGGCGCCCTTCGACTGGCAGGGCCAGCGCATCGCGCCCAACATCTGCTACGAGGATCTGTTCGGCGAGGAGATCGCGCGCAATTTCGCCGACCCGGCGCGGGCGCCCACCATCCTGGTCAACCTGAGCAACATCGGCTGGTTCGGCGACAGCCTGGCGATCGACCAGCACCTGCAGATCTCGCGGATGCGCACCCTGGAGTTCGACCGGCCGATGGTGCGCGCCACCAACACCGGCGCCACCGCGGTGATCGACCACCGCGGACGAGTCGTCGACAGCCTGCCGCGCCTGACCCGGGGCGTGCTGCTCGCCCGGGTCACCGGTCGCGGCATCGACGGCACCGCGCCAGGCGCGATCACGCCGTTCGCCCGCTGGGCCGCGCAGTGGGGGCTGGTGCCGCTCTGGCTGCTGTCGATGGGCGCAGCGGCCGTCGCCGCTTTCACCTCGTTGCGGCGCCGCGGCGCATAGCGTCTGCGCGGACGGCGCGCATGCCGGTATGCGCATACGGCATGGCCGCCGCACGCCGAAAGACCGGGGGCCGCATACGATCTCGCCGGGCTGCGTTGGCGCATCGGCGACATCGCACGGCAGGTCACCGCACGGTGTCCCGCCGCCGCCGGCTGCGCCGGAACGGGCCTGCCCGCTATTTTCTTCCATCCGCCCGCCGCGGAGAAAGCCAGTCATGAAGTTCGAGAAATCCACGCCCCTGTCGTACGTCCGCTCGGCCCCCGACAGTCCCTGGACCACCTACCTGTCTCAGGTCGACCGGGTGCTGCCCTACCTGGGCCATCTGGCCAAGTGGTCCGAGACCCTGAAGCGCCCCAAGCGCGCCCTGATCGTCGATGTGCCGATCGAGATGGACGACGGCACGGTGCGGCATTTCGAGGGCTACCGGGTCCAGCACAACCTCTCGCGCGGCCCGGGCAAGGGCGGCATCCGCTTCCACCCCGACGTGACGCTGGAAGAAGTGATGGCGCTGTCGGCCTGGATGACGGTGAAGACGGCCGGCGTCGGTCTGCCCTTCGGCGGTGCCAAGGGCGGCGTCCGCGTCGATCCGCGCCAGCTCTCGACCAAGGAACTCGAGCGCATGACCCGCCGCTACACCAGCGAGATCGGCATCATCATCGGCCCGCAGCGCGACATTCCGGCGCCCGACGTGAACACCAACGGCCAGATCATGGCCTGGATGATGGACACGTACTCGATGAATACCGGCAGCACCGCGACCGGCGTCGTCACCGGCAAGCCGATCCACCTGGGCGGCTCGCTCGGCCGGGTCAAGGCCACCGGTCGCGGCGTGTTCGTGACCGGCCGCGAGGCCGCGCGCCGCCTGGGCCTGCCGCTGGAAGGCGCCCGCATCGCGGTGCAGGGCATGGGCAACGTGGGCAGCACCGCGGCCGAGCTGTTCGTGCAGGCGGGCGGCAGGATCGTCGCGATGCAGGATCACAGCGGCACCCGCGTCAACCCCAAGGGCTTCGACATCGAGAAGGTGCGCGCCACCCTGGCCCGCGAAGGCAGCATCGGCAACCACAAGGAAGGCGAAGCGGCCGACCCCGAGGACTTCTGGGCGACCGACTGCGACATCCTGGTGCCTGCCGCGCTCGAAGGCCAGATCACCGCCGAGCGCGCCGGCCGCATCAAAGCCAAGCTGGTGCTCGAAGGCGCCAACGGCCCGACCCTGCCCGAGGGCGACGATGTGCTGCAGGATCGCGGCATCCTGGTGGTGCCCGACGTGATCTGCAACGCCGGCGGCGTGACCGTCAGTTACTTCGAATGGGTGCAGGACTTCAGCAGCTTCTTCTGGACCGAGGACGAGATCAACGTGCGGCTCGACAAGATCATGACCGAAGCGCTGCTGCACATCTGGGACACGGCCGACCGCCACAAGATCACGCTGCGCACCGCGACCTTCGCCGTGGCGTGCGAGCGCATACTCATCGCGCGCGAAGAGCGCGGTTTGTACCCTTGAACTGGGCGACGGGGGGCGGTGGCACGCGACTTGCGTGCGACCTTCGGCGACAGCGCTTTGCGCATTCAGCCATGACTCAATCGAAGAGAAGACTCGCCATGTACCTGTCCCCCGTTTCCGCGCCTGGATGGCCGGCACCAGCCTGGCGGCCTTCGGCGGGCTGGCGTCGGCCCAGACGCCGCCCCCCGCGGCGCCCGCTGCCGCAAAGCCCAATGTCGTGATCCTCGCCACCGGCGGCACGATCGCCGGCGCCGGCGCCAGCTCCGTCAAAAGCGCGAGCTACGCCGCCGCCAAGGTCGCGGTCGACAAGCTGATCCTGGGCCTGCCCGAGCTCGCGACCATCGCCAACGTGCGCGGCGAGCAGACCTTCCAGATCGCATCGGAGAGCTTCACCAACGACGCGCTGCTGACGCTGGCCAGGCGCGTCTCGGCCCTCGCCAAGCAGCCCGACGTGAACGGCATCGTGGTCACCCACGGCACCGATACGCTGGAGGAAACCGCCTACTTCCTGCACCTGACGGTGCACACCGACAAGCCGATCGTGGTCGTGGGCTCGATGCGCCCCGGCACCGCGCTGTCGGCCGACGGCGCTTTGAACCTGTACGACGCGGTCAGCGTCGCGGGCTCGAAGGACGCGGCCGGCAAGGGCGTGCTGGTCACGATGAACGACGAGATCCAGTCGGGCCGCGACGTGGCCAAGCTGGTCAACCTCAAGACCGAGGCCTTCAAGAGCCAGTGGGGCCCGCTGGGCATGGTGATCAAGGGCAAGAACTACTGGTTCCGCTCGCTCGCCAAGCGCCATACCAGCCAGAGCGAGTTCGACATCGACCAGATCGGCGCGCTGCCGGTGGTCGAGATCGCCTACGGCTACGGCAACGTGCCGCGCTCGGCGACCGACGGCGTCGGCGCCACGCCCGGCCTGCAGGCCATCGTCCACGCCGGCACCGGCAACGGCTCGGTCGCCGACCGGGTGGTGCCGGCCCTGCAGGAACTGCGCGCCAAGGGCATCAACGTGATCCGTTCGTCGCGCGTGCCGGCGGGCTTCGTGCTGCGCAATGCCGAGCAGCCCGACGACAAGTACGACTGGGTGGTCGCGCACGACCTGAACCCTCAGAAGGCCCGCATCCTGGCGATGGTCGCGATGACGAAGACGCGCGATCCGAAGGAGCTGCAGCGCATCTTCTGGATGTACTGAGTACTCCCCCAGGCTACGCACTTCGTGTCTTCGCCTACCCCCTCGCCGGGGGCGACATCGCTGGACCGGCAGAGCCGGATCCAGGATGCCCGGGTGGGGGCGGGGGCAGGGCGTGAGGGGCGGGTGCTTGTTTGAAGAGGCCACTGCATGCAGTGGCCTTTTGTTGGGCGCTCGGGATGGGTTTTGAAGGAAAAGATGCTGTAGCCGGCACGGTACGCCGGCCACCAGCTATCGATTTCGTAGCATGTGCCGGTGCGGTTCAGCGGCGGGCGAGGCGGTGGTGGCGGGCGTATTCGCAGCTGGCGATGCAGACGGCGAGCCAGGCAGCGCCGGAGCAGAGGCCGGCCAAGACGTCGCTGGCGAAATGGACCTGCAGGAAGATGCGGCTGCACGCCGTGGTGAGGACGATCGCCGCGGCCAGCATCGAGGCCGGGACATGCCAGCGCGGGGGTATCAGGCGCCAGGCCAGGTAGGCGAGCATGCCGTAGGTGACCATCGCGCCGGAGCTGTGGCCGCTGGGAAAGCTGTAGCCCGACGCGAGAGAGGGCATGCCGTCGTAGAGCGGGCGGGCGCGCAGAAAAATCTGCTTGAGCGCAGGGTTGAGGACGGCGTTGCCCGCCGTCGCCGCGATCCAGCCCAGCGCCAGGCCGCGGCGCTGGCCGGTCCACAAAGCCATTGCCACGGCGATGCCCATCACGATCAGCACCAGGGGTTCGCCGAAGTAGGTCAGCCAGCGAAAGGCGGCCAGAGCGAAGGTGGGCGTTTCGGCGGTGACGTGCAGGCTGAGCGCCTCGTCGGCGCGCTGCAGTGTGCGTCCGTCGCCCAGCAAGCGCGCGACGGCGGCGAACGCTGCGGCGGTCGCCAGCACCACCACGCCGCCGGCCGCGAGGCTGCCGCCCAGGGTGCGCAGGTAGCGGCCGCGCGGCGCGGTTCGCGGGGGGGCGTGCTGTCCGTCGTGGGGCGTGAGCCAGGCGGTGGCGGCGCCGGCGCCCGCCAAGGCGATGGCCAGCAGTACCAGGAAGGCCGGCCATGCATGCAGGCCGGCCTGCGTGGCCAGGGCCACCCAGTCAGTGGGAGCGGCGGCCATTGATCGTGATGCGGGAGACGGGGCCGGTGGCGGGCACTGCCAGGTCCAGCCCGTCGGACTGGGCCAGCACGAAGCGCTGCTCGGCGGCAGCGTAGTTCCAACGCTCCACACGGCAGCGGCGATGGCCGTCGGCGCATTCCGCATGCAGCAGGTTGACCGAGTTGGGCGCGCCGGGCCGCACGCGGGAGGAGACGGCCGTGCCGGCCTGCACCGCCCACAGCGGATGCGGCAGCGTGCGCGTCCGGTGCAGCGGCAGCACGAAGGGCAGGTGGATGTGGCCGCCCAGCACCATGTCGGCACCCGCGTCCGACCAGCGCCCGATCGCCGCCTCGGCGCCGCGCAGGATGTTGCCTGCGTCGGCATCGCGGGTGACGGCGACCGGCTGGTGCACCACCACCACCCGCACCTGCCGGGGCGCTGCGTGGCGCGCGGTTTCCAGCGCCTGTGCGGTGCGCTCGATCTGTTCGGCCGACACCTCGCCGTTCTCGTGCCGGTACCAGCGGGTGGTGTTGTGGGTCAGCACCAGGAACTCGGGAGTGTTCACCACCGGCTCCAGGTCGCGGCCCATCGCGGCGCGATGGCGGCCGTAGGGGTCGAACAGGCGGGCGCGCAGGTCGAACAGCGGAATGTCGTGGTTGCCGGGGACGACGGCCCATCGCGGGATCGTCAGCCGGTCGATCCAGGCGCGGGCCGCGGCGAACTGCGACCGCGTGGCGCGCTGGGTCACGTCGCCGGAGAGCACGGCCAGGGCCGGCGGGCGCTCCCGCACCAGGCGCTCCAGGGCGTCCAGCACCGCGGGCTGCTCGGTGCCGAAGTGGGTATCGGACAGGTGCAGCAGCACGCTCACGCCGCTGTGCCCCGGGCGGCGGCGGTTTCGGGCACGCGGTGCGGAGCGGGCCGGATCAGCCAGAGCGGCTCGGGCGCCACCTGGAAGCGCAGCGGCATCTCCATCCAGGCCAGCTCGCCGTCGGTCGCCACCTTCACCCGGCGGCGGCGCGAGCCACGCGCCGGCTCCACGTCCAGCGCGCGGAAGGACAGCGTGTCGATCGTCTTCGCATCGTCGAGCCGCCGCAGGGCGCCGCGCAGCAGCAGCCCCACCCGGGCCAGCAGGCCCTGGGGCTTCATGACCACCGCGGCCAGTGCGCCCTGCGTCAGTGCCTCTCCCTCGGCCACGCCCACCTGCTCGAACTGCAGCGCGTTGTTGCCGACGAAGAGCGAGGTGGTGCGCAGCTCCCGCACCTTGTCCTGCCACGACAGGCGCAGCGTCCACGGCCGGTGGCCGCGCACCAGCGTCAGCAGGGCCGCGGCGAGCGCCACCAGCCGGTTGCGGCCGTACTGCGACTTGTAGGTCTCGCGGTCTTCCAGCAGCGCGGCGTAGAGGCCCATGCTGGCGTTGACCAGGAAGACGCGCCCGTTGACCTGGCCCACCTGCACCGCCTGCGGCGCCTGGGTGAGCAGCACGTCCAGCGCGCCCTCGATCTCGGTCGGGATGCCGTGGTTGCGGCCGAAGTAGTTGAAGGTGCCCTGCGGCAGCACGCCGAAGGCGCATCCGCTGCCCAGCACCGCCTGCGCCGTCGCGTTGATGGTGCCGTCGCCGCCCGCCACCGCCACGATGCCGCCCGCGGCCTTGGCGGCCGCCACGGCGGCACGCGCCTGCTGCTGCGGCCGGTGGCGTTTGTCGATCGGGAAGGTGTGCAGCATGCGGCCGGCCGCGGTGCATCCGCGTTCGATGACCTCCCGCGCGTTCATCGCTTCGCCCTTGCCGGACTTGGCGTTCAGCACGAGAAAGATCGGCGCGTCGGGCGCGAGGGCGGGAGTGGGCATGGGTGGCAGTGCAGGGTGGCGAGCCGCTGCAGTATCGGCGGGTGCCGCCACCGACCCATGCGGACGATGGCCGAAGCGCCTGTCGGAGAAGGCCTGCAATCCCGGCGCTCCGCTGCAGCGGACGCGCGACGCGGCACGGCTCGCCGGGCCGCGCGGGGCCCCGCAGGGTCGGCACTTTAGAATCGACCGCTTTGCCGCGCCCCGCCGGGCGGGGCGTTGCGACCGGGCCGGCCCGCCGCGGCCGCGGCCGCGGCCCGGGCCGCCGTTCCTTTTGCGAAAACCATGTTGACCTTCCAGCACATCATCCTCAAGTTGCAGTCCTACTGGGCCGACCAGGGCTGCGCGCTCCTGCAGCCCTACGACATGGAAGTGGGGGCCGGCACCTCGCACACCGCCACCTTCCTGCGCGCCCTCGGCCCCGAGCCGTGGAAGGCCGCCTACGTGCAGCCCAGCCGCCGCCCCAAGGACGGCCGCTACGGCGAGAACCCCAACCGACTGCAGCACTACTACCAGTACCAGGTGGTGCTCAAGCCCGCGCCCGGCGACATCCTGGAGCTGTACCTGGGCAGCCTGCAGGCGCTGGGCTTCGACCTGAAGAAGAACGACATCCGCTTCGTCGAGGACGACTGGGAGAACCCCACGCTCGGCGCCTGGGGCCTGGGCTGGGAGGTGTGGCTCAACGGCATGGAGGTGACCCAGTTCACCTATTTCCAGCAGGTCGGCGGCATCGACTGCAAGCCGATCACCGGCGAGATCACCTACGGCCTGGAGCGGCTGGCGATGTACCTGCAGGGCGTCGACAACGTCTACAACCTGGCCTGGACCGAGGGCTTGAGCTACGGCGACGTCTACAAGCAGAACGAGGTGGAGCAGTCCACCTACAACTTCGAGCATTCCGACGCCGACTTCCTGTTCACCGCGTTCAACGCGCACGAGAAGCAGGCCCGGCACCTGATGGAACGGCGGCTGGCCCTGCCCGCCTACGAGCAGGTGTTGAAGGGCGCGCACAGCTTCAACCTGCTGGACGCCCGCGGCGCGATCAGCGTGACCGAACGCGCCGCCTACATCGGCCGCATCCGCAACCTGGCGCGCGCCGTGGCCAAGAGCTACCTCGACAGCCGCGCCCGCCTGGGCTTCCCGATGGCGCCGCGCGAATGGGTCGCTCAAATGCCAGCCGACCCGATGGCGTGAGAACATGGTTTCCATACCTTTCGAAGGCGATCTGAACTGGCCGGGATATCTTTTCCTGCAGAAGCGGCTCTTTGCAGAAATCGAGCGGGCGGGGCAGCGTCGGGTAACGCTCGATTTCCGTCGAATGCACCGCGTTTTTCCCAATGGCGCGGTTCCCCTGATCGTCTTGGTCGAGGGATATCGGCATGCCGGTCGCACGGTGAACGTAGAGGGAGCCGACACGCACCCCGCAATGTTGTCGCACGACTATCTCGCCCACCTGGATCCATCCCGCGGCATTCGGCCGCGTCTGGGAGCGTCGGCGGTGCATGTGTTTCATGACGATCTCGAAGTCAACACCTTGATCGATCAGAAGATCCATCAGGTTTTGGGACAGGCGGCCTACGCCCCGGGGGTGCTGCCTGCATTCGAATGGTTTCTCAACGAAATCGCGGGCAATGTGCTGGTGCATGCAGGTGGCAAAGGGTGGATGCAGGTGCTGGTGCATCCGGCGACCCGGCATCTTTCCGTGCTGCTCGCCGACGATGGAATCGGGATTCCTGCATCGATCCGGGAGTCGGCACTGCTGCGCGAACGGTTCGGCGACCGGGTGACGGATGGCGATGCCATCGAGATCGCGTTGCGCAAGGGTGTCACGTCCAAACCGGACTTCGGACAGGGCAAAGGCCTGGCCGGCACCCTGGCCATCGTCAAGGCCAGTCCCGGTGGAACCCTGTCCATCACGTCGCAGCAGGGACGGGTCTCCTACGCGTTCGAGGAAGGTCTGAAGGTGCGCGATCACCAGCCGCCACTGCGCGGTACCCTGGTGGACGTGCAATTGGATTTCTCGGCACCGATCGAGATCGAGAAAGCGCTGTGGGGCCATGTTCCCGTGAATTTCGCCGAGACGGTGTACGGGAAGGAGTCGCCTGCGGGTGTCATGCGACTGGTCCTGCGCGACGAAGCACCCAGTTTCGGCAACCGCATCACCGGCGCGCGCATCAGGACCAAGATCGAGAACCTTCTGGAGGTCGCGCCCCACGACGTGTTGGAGATCGACTTCGGCGGCGTTTCCATTCTGGCCTCCTCCTTTGCCGATGAAGTGTTCGGCAAGCTGGCAGCCCGCCTCGGGATCGTCGGTTTCTCTCGCCGATTGCGATTTCCGAGCCTCAACGCCTTTTGCCAAGGCGTCATCGACGATGTAGTGCAAGCACGGCTTGCACATAACTATGCAAACAAAAATGGCCCATCAACCTAACCTGCTGGTCGAGCTCTTCGTGGAAGAGCTGCCGCCCAAGGCGCTGAAGAAACTGGGCGACGCGTTCGCCGACGTGCTGGCCGAGCAACTCCGCGCCCTGGGCCTGGCCGGCAAGGCGTCGCGCGCCACCGCCTATGCCTCGCCGCGCCGCCTGGCGCTGCACCTGACCGACGTGGCCGGCCACGCCGCCGACAAGGCCCAGTCGCAGAAGCTGATGCCCGTCTCGGTGGGCCTGGACGCCGCCGGCAACGCCACGCCTGCGCTGCTGAAGAAGCTGGCCGCGCTCGGCGCCGACGCCTCCGCCGTGCCTGGCCTGCAGCGCCGGGCCGACGGCAAGGCCGAAGCGCTCTTCTACGAAAGCACCGTGCCCGGCGCCACGCTCTCCGAGGGCCTGCAGAAAGCATTGAACGAGGCCATCGCCAAACTGCCGATCCCCAAGGTTATGGCCTACCAGCTAGGCGCCGGCAGCGCGATGCCCGGCTGGACCACGGTGAGCTTCGTGCGCCCGGCGCACGGCCTGGTGGCGATGCACGGCAGCGAGGTGCTGCTGTCGGTGCAGGCGCTGGGCCTGGCCGCCGGCAACGCCACCCACGGCCACCGCTTCGAGGCGCGGGTCGATCCGGTCGTGCTGCGTGATGCCGACAGCTATGCCGAGCAGCTGCGCGACGAAGGCGCGGTCATCGCCAGCTTCGCCGAGCGCAAGGCCGAGATCGCGCGGCAGTTGAAAGGGGCGGCCGGGCGCATCGGCGGCGGCGTGGTGCCGATCGAGGACGACGCGCTGCTCGACGAGGTCACCGCGCTGGTCGAGCGGCCCAACGTGCTGGTCTGCGCCTTCGAGCCCGAGTTCCTCGACGTGCCGCAGGAGTGCCTGATCCTCACGATGAAGGCCAACCAGAAGTACTTCCCGCTGCTGGACGCGTCGGGCAAGCTGACCAACCGCTTCCTGGTGGTGAGCAACATCACGCCCGACGACCCGAGCGCGGTGGTCGGCGGCAACGAGCGGGTGGTGCGCCCGCGCCTGGCCGACGCCAAGTTCTTCTTCGACCAGGACCGCAAGAAGACCCTGGCCTCGCGCGTCGAATCGCTCGGCAAGGTGGTCTACCACAACAAGCTGGGCAGCCAGGGCGAGCGGATCGAGCGGGTGCGCGCCATCGCCAGGGCGATCGCCGAGCAGCTCTTCGCCGGCATCGGCGCGCACAACGCGGCGGCGCTGGACACGCCCGAAGGCGAGATCGCCCGCGACTACCTGCTGTCGTGCGTCGACACCGCCGCCCTGCTGGCCAAGACCGACCTGGTCACCGACATGGTGGGCGAGTTCCCGGAGCTGCAGGGCATCATGGGCGGCTACTACGCCGCCAACGACGGCCTGGCGCACGAGGTGGCCCACGCGATCGAGGACCACTACAAGCCGCGCTTCGCCGGCGACAGCCTGCCGCGCGAGAACGTCGGCGTCGTCGTCGCGATGGCCGACAAGCTGGAGACGCTGGTCGGCATGTTCGGCATCGGCAACCTGCCCACCGGCGACCGCGACCCGTTCGCGCTGCGCCGCCATGCGCTGGGCGTGATCCGCATGCTGTCCGAGAAGGCGTTGCCGCTGGATCTGGACATGCTGGTGCGCTCTGCCGTGCCGGCCTTCGGCAGCAAGATAGAAGACCCGTCGGCCGCGCTGCTCGACTTCGTCTACGACCGCCTGGCCGGCAGCCTGCGCGAGCAGGGCTACAGCGCGCAGGAGGTCGATGCGGTGCTGGCCCTGCGCCCGCAGCGGCTCGGCGACGTGCCCAGGCGCCTGGCCGCGGTGCGCGCCTTCGCCACGCTGCCCGAGGCGGAGGCCCTGGCCGCCGCGAACAAGCGCGTCTCCAACATCCTGAAGAAGGCCGGCACCGTCGATGCGCATGTGAGCGAGCTGCTGCTGCAGGAGTCCGCCGAGAAGGACCTCTACGCCGCGCTGCAGCAGGTCGGCCCGCAGGCGCAGGCCCGGTTCGACGCGGGCGACTACACCGCCTCGCTGCAGACCCTGGCCGCGCTGCGCGCGCCGGTCGATGCGTTCTTCGACGGCGTGATGGTCAACGCCGAGCAGATGGACCTGCGGCTCAACCGCCAGGGCCTGCTGCGGGTGCTGCACGATGCGATGAACCGCGTCGCGGACCTCTCCCGTCTGGTGTGATGACTCCCTCCCGAAGCGCCTGCGGCGCCTCCCCCGCGAGCGGGCGAACCCGGTGGCCCGGCGAAGCCGATTCCACGGACTCCCTGGGATGGTGCGGTACCCTTGGCATGCCACGTAGCAACGCAACGGAGCCTCTCGCATGAAACTCGTCATCCTCGACCGCGACGGCACGATCAACCTGGGGCGCGAGGACTTCGTCACCACGCCCGAGGAATGGGTGCCGCTGCCGGGCGCGCTGGAGGCGGTCGCACGGCTCAACCACGCGGGCTTCCACGTGGTGGTGGTGTCGAACCAGTCGGGCCTCGGCCGCGGGCTGTTCGACGTGTCGACGCTCAACGCGATCCACGCCAAGATGCACAAGATGCTGGCCGCGGCCGGCGGCCGGGTCGATGCGGTTTTCTATTGCCCGCACGGCCCGGAAGAAACCTGCACCTGCCGCATGCCGCAGCCGGGCCTGTTCCTGCAGATTTCGGAGCGCTACGGCATCGAGCTGGCCGGCGTGCCGCTGGTGGGCGACCGGCTGCGCGACGTGCAGGCCGGTGCGGCGGCCGGCTGCGAGCCGCACCTGGTGCTGTCGGGCCCGCAGGCCCATGTGCCGGCCGAGCTGCCGCCGGGCACCCGGGTGCATGCCGACCTGAGCGCTTTCGCCGCCTTCGTGGTGGAGCGCGCCGCCATGGCCGACCTGCAGATCGCCGTCTGATCTGCTACTAAAATGATAGCTATAAGTCGGCGCGGATCGCCGGCTGCGGTACTAAAAGCCTTGAAACCGACCTACTTCTTCCGCTCCGTCCTGCATGCGCTCTGGATGCTGGTCACCGTCGTCCCGTGGGCGATCGTCATGTTGGTGGCCTCGCTCTGGCGCAAGGGTCCGGCGATGTACTGGATGGCCGCCCGCTGGCTGGGCTGGGCGGTCGACGGTGCGCGCGTGCTGCTGGGCATCCGGGTCGAGGTGCAGGGCATGGAGAACCTGCCGACGGGCGAGACCAGCGCCGCGGTGCTGCTGGTCAAGCACCAGTCGACCTTCGAGACCTTCCTGATGCCCACGCTGATGCCGCATCCGCTGGCCTACGTGTTCAAGCGCGAACTCCTGCGGGTGCCGTTCTTCGGCTGGGCGATGTCGCGGATGGACATGGTCCACATCGACCGGCGCGACGGCACCCGCGCCTTCGCCAAGGTGGTGGACCAGGGCCGCCGGCTGCTGGCGCAGGGCGTGTGGGTGATCATGTTCCCCGAGGGCACCCGCATCCCGCGCGGCCGCCAGGGCACCTACAAGACCGGCGGCACCCGCCTGGCGATCGCGACCGGCGCGCCGGTGGTGCCGGTGGCCGTCACCTCGGCCAAGGTCTGGCCGCGCAAGGCCTTCGTCAAGGTGCCCGGCACGGTGCACGTCTCCATCGGCCCGGCGATCCCCAGCGTCGGCCGCCAAGCCGAAGAGCTGATGCAGGAAGTGCAGACCTGGATCGAGGCCGAGATGCGCCGGCTGGATCCCGAGGCCTACCGGTAGTTGGCGTTGTCGATGGACCGCCTGGTACAGCTCGCGCTCGATTTCTTCGGCCTGGGTCCGCCCGCAGAGGACGCGGGCGCCATGGCGCCGCCGCGCCGCCCGGCACCGAGCCGGCTGCCCCGGCCGCGCATCTCGCGTCCGCGCCTGCCTGATGCCGACGACCTGCAGCCGGCAGCCCTGCTGGCCGAGGCCGACGGCACCCTGCCGCAGCATCCGCGCGCCAACCGCGAGGCGCTGCTCGACACCCGGCGCGTGGCCTACGAATTCCTGCGGGGCAAGCGCCGCACCATCGGCTTTTCGGTCAGCCACGAAGGCCTGGCGGTGCGGGCCCCTTCCTGGGTGCCGCTGCACGAGGTCGACGACGCCCTGGTCGCCAAGGCCGCCTGGATCCTGCGCAAGCTGGCAGAGGCCGGCGCGGTGCACGAGAAGCGGGCGCAGAACCGCATCGCCTGGGCCGACGGGGTGCAGTTCCCGCTGCTGGGCCGGCCGGTCACCGTGCGGCTGGTGCGCCCGGCCGGCGCCGCCGCGGGCCGCGGCGCGCGGGCGGTGCTGTGGACGCCGCCGGAGACGGTGGCGGGCGATGGCGCGGCGGACGGTGCACCGGCCGTCGATGGCGCAGCGGCCACCGCCGAGCTGCGCCTGCCGCTGCCGGTCGATGCCGCGCCGGTGACCATCGCGGCGGCGGTGCGCAGCTGGATGCTGTCGGAGGCGCGCCAGCATTTCGTGCGCCGGCTGGAGCACTTCGCGCCGCGGCTGCGGGTGCGCTTCACCCGCCTGTCGCTGACCAGCGCCCGCACCCGCTGGGGCAGCGCCAGCAGCGACGGATCGATCCGTCTGCACTGGCGGCTGATGCATTTCCGGCCCGAGGTGGTCGACTACGTGGTGGTGCACGAACTGGCCCATTTGCGCCACATGGACCACAGCCCGCGCTTCTGGGCGGTGGTGGCGACCGAGGTGCCCGACCATCCGGCGATGCGGCGCGAGCTGCGGCAGGACTCGGTGCCGCGGTGGTAGCTGAGTTCTCCCCCAGGCTTCGCACTTCGTGTCTTCGCCAACACCCTTCCGGGGGCGACACCGGTGGCCCGGCGGAGCCGGATCCACGGTGTCACTGAGTTCACCCCCAGGCGTCGCATCTCGTGTCTTCGCCACCCCCCCTCTCCGGGGGCGACACCGGCAGCCTGGCGGAGCCAGTTCTGCGGTGTCCCTGAGGGCGGGCGCGCTGATTTGACCTTCGCTTGCCTTGCTGGTGCGCTGGCGATTTCGCGGTCGCGGCGCTCTGCGGCCTAGCTGCGTTTTTCGACGGTCGCGGCGTTGCGCATGGGCGGGACTTTTATCGCGCGTGGGTGACGCCGCCGTCGACCACCAGGGTCGAACCTACGACGTAGTCGCCGGCGCGGGCGGCCAAGTAAATTGCGGCGCCGGCCATGTCGTCGTCGCGGCCGATGCGGCCGGCGGGGATGCGGGCGGCGGTGGCGTCGGCCTCGTCGCGGGCGGCGCGGTTCATGTCGGAGGCGAAGGCGCCGGGGGCGATCGCGCTGACGACGACGTGGTCCTTCACCAGCGTCAGCGCCAGGCGGCGGGTCAGCTGGATCAGGCCGGCCTTGCTGGCGGCGTAGGAGTAGGTCTCCAGCGGGTTGACCGAGATGCCGTCGATCGAGGCGATGTTGATCACCTTGGCCGGCCGCTGGGCGCTGGCGGCGGCGCGCAGCGCGGGCAGCAGCGCCTGGGTAAGGAAAAAGGGCGCCTTCGGGTTGGTGTCGACCACCTTGTCCCAGCCGTTCTCCGGAAAGTCGGCCAGCGGCGCGCCCCAGGCGGCGCCGGCGTTGTTGACCAGGATGTCCAGGCCCGGCTCCAGCGCCTGGAAGGTCGCGGCGAGAGCTTGCGCGCCGGCGAGCGTCGCCACGTCGGCGGGCAGGGCGATGCATTGGCGGCCGCCGCTGTGTGCCGACAGCTCGCGCGCGGCCTGCTCGCAGGCCTCGGCCTTGCGCGCCGAGATGTAGACCCGGGCGCCCTGGGCCAAAAAGCCGGCGGCGATCATGCGGCCGATGCCGCGTGATCCGCCGGTGACGAGCGCGGTGCGCCCTGCGAGCGAGAACAGATCCTGCATGCCGTTGTCTCCTGTTCTGTTTGTCGGTGTGCTGCGGCAGCTTACGGCGCGGGCGATGCGCGGCCGGTCGCCTGCGTGCCACCGAAGGTACGAACAGCGCATCGCCCAGGACTGGCAGAATTTCCGCCATGACCCAACCCACCCCATCCGCCACCCCGTCCCCTACCCCCGCCGACGGCTACGCCGGCGACGTCACCCCCGTCCAGGCCTGGGACTGGGTGCAATCCGGCCAGGCGGTGCTGGTCGATGTGCGCACCGATGCCGAACGCGAGTGGGTCGGCTTCGTGCCCGGTGCGGTGCCGCTGGCCTGGAAGCAGTGGCCCGGCATGGCGCCCAACCCGGCATTCGACGCGGGCGTGCAGGCCGCCGCGCAGGGCGGCAAGGTCGTGGTGCTGCTGTGCCGCAGCGGCGTGCGTTCGGTGGCGGCTGCGCGCCGCGCGACCGAGTTGGGTGTGGAGGCCTACAACATCCTCGAAGGCTTCGAGGGCGATGCCGATGCCGAGCAGCACCGCGGCCGCACCGGCGGATGGCGGATGCGCGGGCTGCCTTGGCAGCAGAAGTAGGGGTGGCATCGGAGCTGCCACGCCCCGGTTCTGTGCTGGCTTACGCCTGCGTCCAGGGGTTGACCACGGTCACGCCCGCTGCCTCGAAGGGGCCGGTGTCCCGGGTCGCCACCGCGAAGCCGTTGGCGGCGGCGATGGCCGCGATGTAGCCATCGGCCGTGGCGATGGCCAGGCCCTTGCTGCGGACTTTCGCCGTCAGTGCCGCGTAGGCCTGTGTGCAGGCGAAGTCGAAGGGCAGCACCCGGCCGGCGAACAGGGGCAGCACGCGCTTTTCCAGGTTCTCCTGCAGGCCTGCTCGCCGCTCGCCGGCCGGCAGCAGGGCCACACCTGCTCGAAGTTCCGCCACCGTGATGGCGGAGAGGAACAGGGTCTCCATCGCCTGGGCGTCGATCCATTCGATCACCCGCGGCTCGGGAGCGTGGCGGAGCGGCTCCGACACCACGTTGGTGTCGAGCAGGATCATTCGAAGCTCACCGGGCGGGCGGGCGCCTTGTCGCGGGCCTGTTCGAACACCGCGAACTCTTCCTCGCTCAGCTTGGCTTGGCGACCGATGTCGGCCAAGAGCGACCCCAGCTTCACCCGCCCGGTGGCGCTGATCGCGGATTCCAGGATCTCGCGCACCTCGGCCTCCATGCTCTGGCCGTGTCGCGCTGCGCGGGCGCGCAAGGCGCGGTGGGTTTCGTCGGACAGGTTGCGGACGGTCAGCATGGCCATGGCGATCCTCCTGATGGGGTGGGATTGCATGCATTTTACAGAGTGCATGCAGCCCGTGCGAGCGACTCCCCGGCCTGACCTTTGGATCGCTAGACCCTGAACCGCCAGATGCCATCCTCGCCCCGGACCCGCTGCACCTGCCCGCCCAGCCACAACGCATGCAGGTGCGCCACCGCCTCGCCCATGGCGAAGGTCATCTGGTGGGCGTCGAGCGTGCGGTGGAACAGGATCGGCAGCACGTCGGCGGCCGAACGCGGCGCGGTGGCGCAGGCCTGCAGCAGCTCGGCCAGGCGGTCGCGGTGGTGGTCGTGCAGCTGGGCGATGCGTTCGTGCAGGCCGGTGAAAGGCTTGCCGTGGGCGGGCAGGACGAGGGTGTCGGCGGGCAGCGGCGCGAAGCGGTCGATCGACTGCAGGAACAGGGTCAGCGCATCGGCCTCGGGCTCGGCGTCGAACACGCTCACGTTGGTGGAGATACGCGGCAGCATCATGTCGCCGCCCAGCAGGATGCCGGTGGCGGCGCAGTAGAGGGCGATGTGTTCCGGCGCGTGGCCATGGCCGACGATGCAGGTCCAGTCGTGGTCGCCGATGCGCACCGTGGCGCCGCCCTGCAGCCGGCGGAACTGCATCGGCACCGCGGGCACCATGCTCTTGTAGTAGTTTTGGCGGCTGCGGATCTTCTCCATCGCCTCGGGCGACTGCAGGCCGTGCGACAGGAAGAACGCGGCCGCGCCGTCGCCGCCGCCGCCGAAACCCGCGCCGAGGGAGCCCAGCCGCGCCGCATAGTAGTCGGTGGCGCTGATCCACAGCCGTGCGTCCCAGCGCTCGCAAAGCCAGTGCGCCAGGCCGATGTGGTCGGGGTGCATGTGGGTGACGATCACCCGCAGGACCGGCAGGCCGTCGAGCCCGCTGGCGAAGACCTGCTCCCACTGGCCCCGCGGCTCGGGCGCGTCGATGCAGCAATCGACCACCGTCCAGCCCTCGCGGCCGTCCAGCGTGTCGCGCAGCGGCCAGAGGTTGACATGGTCCAGCGCGAAGGGCAGGCTCATGCGTACCCAGCGGATGCCGGGCGCCACCTCGACCGCCGTGCCGGGCGCGGGAACGGTGTCTCCGAAGGGGTAGTGGAGCCGTTGTTCGAGTGCGTTCATGGCAGGGGCTGCGCCACGCCGCGCCGGGACGCGTCCCGGTTGACGTTGACGTAAACGTAAGCTGTAATGCGGTCCATTGTAAGGAGCGGCGGCGCCGTACGCTGTCTCCTCCGCTCGCGGCCCCGGCGGCCGCCTTCCCAGACGCATGACGACGACCACCGCCACCTTCAGCATCCGCGATCTCGCGCAGGAGTTCGACCTCACGACGCGGGCGATCCGCTTCTACGAGGACATGGGCCTGCTGCAGCCGGGCCGCGAAGGCCCCGGCGGCCGCACCCGGGTGTATTCGGCGCGCGACCGGGCCCGGCTCAAGCTCACCCTGCGCGCCAAGCGCCTGGGCCTCTCGCTGCAGGAGGCCAGGGAGCTGCTCGACATGTACGACAGCCCGCGCGACACCGCCCCGCAGCTGCGCCGCTACCTGGCGCTGCTGGAGACGCACCGCGCGCGGCTGGAGCGTCAGCTGGCCGAGCTGCAGGCCAACATCGACGAGGTGCGCACCCACGAGAAGGATGCCCGCGCCACCCTGGCCCGCACCGCCCGGCCGGCCCGCGCCGCGCCCCGCAAAAGTTGATGCGCGCTTTGGCTACCATTGCGCCCCATGAAAAACCTCACCCCCGACGACCTCTTCGAACACAACCGGCAGTGGGCCGCCCAGATGGAGCGCGAGCGCCCCGGCTTCTTCACCGGCCTGGTCAAGCAGCAGACGCCCAAGTACATGTGGATCGGCTGCTCCGACAGCCGCGTGCCGGCCAACCAGATCACCGGGCTGGAGCCGGGCGAGGTGTTCGTCCACCGCAACGTCGCCAACATCGTGGTGCATTCGGATCTGAACGCGCTGTCGGCGATCCAGTTCGCGGTGGAGCGGCTGAAGGTGGAGCACATCATGGTGGTGGGCCACTACGGCTGCTCGGGCGTGCAGGCCGCTCTCGAGGGCGCTCGCATCGGCCTGGCCGACAACTGGCTGCGCCACATCCAGAGCACCCGCGACCGCCACCGCACGCTGATCGACGGCGTCTCGCCCGCGCACCGCGCCGATACGCTCTGCGACCTGAACGTGATCGAGCAGGTGGTCAACGTCTGCGTCAGCACGGTGATGCTCGACGCCTGGGCCAGCGGCCAGAAGGTGACGATCCACGGCTGGACCTTCGGCGTGCACGACGGCCTGTTGCAGGACCTGGGCATGAACGTGAGCGGCGGCGATTCGCTCGACGGCATGTACCTCGCGGCCCTGGAGCGCATCGCGCTCAAACGCCGGGGCGCCTGACGCGCCCGCGCCCGCCGGAGGCCGCCGCGATGTTCCCGCAACGCTTCGATGCGTGCCCGCGGGCCGCAGGGGAGCCGACGCTCCTTTTTCCGGCCCCGTGCCCCTTGCCACGACAGGAGACACTCCCATGACGGACCCCATCGTGATCGTCGGCGCGGCCCGCACCCCCATGGGTGGCTTCCAGGGCGATTTCGCCCGCCTGGCCGCCCACGATCTGGGCGGCGTGGCCATCCGTGCCGCCATGGAGCGCGCCGGCATCGCGCCCGACAGCGTCGGCGAGGTGCTGCTCGGCAACTGCCTGATGGCCGGGCAGGGCCAGGCCCCGGCGCGGCAGGCGGCGTTCAAGGGCGGGCTGCCGCAGAGCGCGGGCGCGGTCACGCTCAGCAAGATGTGCGGCTCGGGCATGAAGGCCGCGATGTTCGCGCACGACATGCTGCTGGCCGGCAGCCACGAGGCGATCGTCGCCGGCGGCATGGAGAGCATGACCAACGCGCCGCACCTGCTGCCCAAGGGCCGCAGCGGCATCCGCATCGGCCACGGCCAGATATTCGACCACATGATGCTCGACGGCCTGGAAGACGCCTACGAGGCCGGTCGCGCCATGGGCACCTTCGGCGAGGACTGCGCCGCCCACTACGCCTTCACCCGCGAAGCGCAGGACGCCTTCGCGATGGAGAGCGTGCGCCGCGCCCATGCCGCCACGGTAGACGGCAGCTTCGCCGCCGAGATCGCGCCGGTGACGGTCGAGGGCCGCGGCGGTGAGACGGTGGTCTCGATCGACGAAGGCCCGGGCAAGATCAAGCTCGACAAGATCCCGCAACTGCGCCCGGCCTTCAAGAAGGACGGCACGATCACCGCCGCCTCCAGCTCGTCGATCAACGACGGCGCGGCCGCGCTGGTGATGATGCGTGCCTCGACCGCGGAGCGTCTGGGCGCCAGGCCGCTGGCCCGCATCGTCTCGCACGCGACGCACGCTCAGGCGCCCGCGTGGTTCACCACCGCGCCGGTCGGCGCCACGCAGAAGGTGCTGGCGAGGGCAGGTTGGTCGGCATCGGACGTGGACCTGTGGGAGGTCAACGAGGCCTTCGCCGTCGTGCCGATGGCGCTGATGCGGGAGCTGCGGCTGCCACACGAGATCGTCAACGTCAACGGCGGTGCCTGCGCGCTGGGCCATCCGATCGGCGCCAGCGGCGCCCGCATCCTGGTGACGCTGATCCACTCACTGCAGGCGCGTGGCAAGAAGCGCGGCCTGGCGACGCTCTGCATCGGTGGCGGCGAAGGCACCGCGATGGCGGTCGAATTGCTATAAAAATAGTAGCTTATGGTCGGCGCGGAACGCCGGCTTCGGCATCTTTTCATTCGTAAAAGGGGCAGGGCATGGGCACGGTGTTGGTGATCGGGGCGTCGCGCGGGATCGGACTGGAGTTCGCGCGACAGTACGCCGAGGCGGGCGACCGGGTGATCGCCACCGCCCGCGACGACGCCGGCCTGGACCGGCTGCGCGGCCTGGGCGCCGAGGCGCTGCGGCTCGACGTGGCCGACCCTGCGAGCATCAGCGGCCTGGCCTGGGCGCTGGATGGCGAGAAAATCGACCTGGCGCTGTACGTGGCCGGCGTCATCGTCCATGGCAACGCCCTGTCGCCGCCCACCCACGCGGACTTCGACCGCACCATGCACACCAACGTGCTGGGCGCGATGCAGGCGATCCCGCAAGTGGCCCCGCTGGTGGAAAACGCGGGCGGCGTCTTCGGCTTCGTCAGCAGCACCCTGGGCCGGATCGCCGAGGCCGCGTCGAGCGACCCCTGGACCTACCGTGTCAGCAAGGCCGCGCTCAACATGGCGGTGGCCAGTGCGCAGGCCGACTATCCGCGGGCGACGCTGGTCGCGCTCTCACCCGGCTGGGTGCGGACCGACATGGGCGGCGAGGGAGCCGCGCTGACGGCCGAGGCCAGCGTGGCCGGCATGCGCGACGTGCTGGCCCGGCTGACGCCGGCCGACCGCGGCGGCTTCTTCCTGCACGACGGCACCCGCTACCCGACCTGGTGAAGCGCCACGGCAGCAGCGTGACCGACCGGAGTCGCGGGCCTGGGGCCGGATGGCCGGCACGGCAGCGACACCGCGCTGATCCGGTTCGATGCCTGCCGCATCCACGCGGCATGCCGCCGCCTCGCGCGACGCGGGCCTGCCCCGCCTGAAGCAGGCCGCCATGGCCAAGCCCTTCGCCGGCGAGATGGCCGAGCGGGCCTGCTGCGGTGCCGCGATCCAGACGCTCGGCGGCTACGGCATCGTCCACGATTTACGGGTCGAGCGCGTCCACCGCGACGTGCGGGTCTGCCAGATCCACGAAGGCGCCTCGGACGTCCAGCAGCGGCCGATCCCGCGCGCGCTGGCCTGATCGGTCCACGCGTTTGCGGTGGATGTGGCATAGTTTTGCGGTCGGCGCCCTGCGGCGCATGGCGCGGAGACGGCTCGAGCGGTGCAAACGGACCTCAGGCACCCAACCCTTTCGGAGTAACGCCATGAAGGCACTTAAAAGCGAAACAGCCAAACGCGTTCTGGCCGACCCCCAGGCGAGCAGGAAGCTGCGCGAGTTCTGGTCGCGTGGACCGGGTGCAGGCCCTACTACGACGACGACGACGACGACGGGGACGGGGACGGTCATCATCGAGCTCAGGGAGGCCGGGGGCGTGCGGCGCCTGCGGCCCCGTGTCGTTGCCAAAGCCGGCTGACACCGATCCCGGACTGTTGTGAACGTTGCGCTCCCCGCCCTTATCGTCTTCCTCATCCTGCTGCCCGGCTTCGTTTTTCGCGCAGGGCTCAAGCGCTCGGAGCGGGTAACGTTCGACTATTCTCCTTTTGGTCAGGTCGTGGCCGAGGCGGTGCTCCGGGCCTGCGTTCTGCGTATGGTCCGGCTCTTGGTCGCCTTTCTGGCGAACGAGTCCCTCGCTCTGAAAATCCTGATGCTGCTGCTGTCGTCCGACCCGGCGGGGCAGAGCGGTGCGATCGCAGCCGTGGGACGGCGCCAGTCCGCTGTCGTGGTGTACTTCGCCTCGCGGCTGGCAGCGTCGTTCGCCCTGCCCACATGGTTGCGGAGATGTGTGACACGCTACAGCGAAGCCATCACCTTGAATATCCACTACATCGCGCTCGAACCTGCGTCGGAAGAGCCACGTGCCAGCGCATCCTAATGCCTGCCCCTGCGGCCGCACCGACCGCCGCAGCCATGTGCTGCACTACGTCTTGTGTTGCGGGCGCTACCTCGACCATTTCGACACGGTGCCGGCACCGGATGCGGAATCGCTGATGCGCTCGCGCTACACCGCCTACGTCCGCGAGCGCGAGGACTACCTGGTAGCCACCTGGCATCCGGCCACCCGGCCGGCCGCGGTGACCTTCGATGCCGATGTCCGCTGGCTGGGCCTGGACGTGCGCACCCGCCGGGTGATCGACGACGCCCACGCCGAGGTCGAGTTCGTCGCCCGGCAGCGCGACGCCACCGGCTTGGCCCACCGCCTGCACGAGAAGAGCCGCTTCGAGCGCGAGGGCGAGCGCTGGTTCTACCGCGACGGCGACACCCTCTGAGCCGCCACGGGCGGCGGCCGGTGCCCGCACGGTTTTCTTTCTGCGGCCCGGTGCGGCCGCCTCTGTCCGTGGGCAATCCGCTGCCGGGCCCGGTGTTGCCGTAACGCGTCCCCGATTTCCGTCTCGGATCTTTAGAGGTCGACAGGCGCATTCCTTTTGCGCGTCGCGTGCGGTGGCCGAGCTGGCGCCGACGGCGCATCGCGGAAATCCCATGCGGTAGATTCGACGGCACCGCATTTCCCACCGAGCCGAAGGACTTTCCCCATGCCCCGTTTCGACGCCGTTCTCTTCGACTGCGACGGCGTACTGGTCGATTCCGAACCGATCACCCACCGCGTGCTGCGCGACCGGCTGGCCCTGCGCGGCTGGGTCATGACGGCCGAGGAGTGCATGCGCATCTTCGTCGGCAAGGCGGTGAAGGACGAGCGTGCCATGATGGAGGCGCGCACCGGCCAGCCCTTGACCGATGCCTGGCTGCACGCGTTCTGGGAGGAGCGCAACCTGGCGCTGCGGCGCGATCTGGAGGCGGTCCCGGGTGCGCCCGACGCGGTGCGCGCGATCCACGCGGCCTACGGCGGCCGCATCGCCTGCGCCTCCGGTGCCGACCGTCAAAAAGTGGTGCTGCAACTGGAGAAGACCGGCCTGGTCGCGTGGTTCGACGGCCGCATCTTCAGCGGCCACGAAACGCCGCGCAGCAAGCCCTTTCCCGACGTGTACCTGGCCGCGGCCGCGGCGTTGGACGTGGACCCGGCCCGTTGCGCGGTGGTCGAGGATTCGGTCACCGGTGCCACCGCCGGCCTCGCCGCCGGTGCCACCGTCTTCGGCTATTGCCCGGGCGGCCCGGGCCACGGCAGCGCGCGGGAGATGCAGGCGATCGGCGTGCGGACGCTGTTCCATTCGATGGACGCGCTGCCGGCCTTGCTGGGCTAGTACGCCGATGCCTGCCGCCGTGCCGTACCCGACCTCCGCGACGCCCGCCGGCCCGGCCGTGCATGGCCGGCCCCTGATGCGGCGGGCCCCGCGCCGCCGCATGGCGCGGGGCCGGGGCGGCATGTCCTGTTTCCTGGCGATGTTGCTGGCGGGCTTGCCGGCGATTGCCCTGGCCACCCGCACCGCCGCCCAGCGCGAGGGCGATACCGCGGCCGCCATGTCGGCACCGGCCGACGACGCACCCGCCGCTCCTTTCAAGTTCACCACCGGTCTCTACCGTACCGCCGGCGCCGGCCAGCCCACCGGCACCGGGCTCGATTCGAACCTGCGTTATCAGGGCGGCGTGGGCGACCTGTGGGTGGGTGCCCTCCGCGCGCCGGTGGGCGATCTGTCGCAGCTGCGCGGCGGCTGGGACCGCGGCTTCGCGCTCGGCCCGCTGCGCCTGCTGCCGTCGGTGCAATGGGCTTCCGGCGGCTTCGTGGGCGGCAGTGTCAACGTGGAGGTCGGAATCCGTTGGTACGCCGGCGCCGGCCTGGGGCGCACCAACCTGCGCAACTACGTCAACCTCAACTTCGACCCGAACGACGCCTGGATGCTGTCGGCCGGCTACCGCTGGAGCGAGGGGCGCTATGCCGGCCTGCAGGTGGTGCGCGACAACCGCGAACACCCCGACCAGCAACATGTGCACCTGGTCGCCCGCCTGCCGACCGACGCCGGCCATGCGGTGTTCGTGGACCTGCTCGACAAGCGCGGCAGCCTGGACGACGGTCGCTACATCCACCGCTACGGCGCCAGCATGACCTACAGCTGGCCGCGGATCTTCGTGCGGCTGGCCTACGACCCGAAGGTCAATTTCACGCCGCAGAACCAGTGGCGGTTGTCGGTGGGCACGCGCTTCTGACCATCGCGGTGCGCTGACAGCGCACCGTCAGCGCATCGCCTGCCACTGGCGGGCTTCGTGCAGCAGGTGCCGCCGGAACACGTCGGCGATCGGCGACAGCTGTTTGCCCTTAGGCCAGACCAGGTGCCACTGCGACTGGATCGGGAAGCCCTGCACGTTCAGGACCGCGATGCCCGGGTGGTGGGCGCCCAGCGCGTGCATCGACAAAACCGCGATGCCCAACTGGCCCTCGACCGATTCCTTGATCGCCTCGTTGCTGCCCAGTTCCAGCACGTTGGCCGGCGCGAAGCCGATCCTGCGCAGCCGGGCATCGGTGGCCAGACGGGTGCCCGAGCCTTTCTCGCGCAGCAGGAAACGCTCGCCCTGCAGCTGCTGCACCGTGATGCGCTTGCGCCGGGCGAGCGCGTGGCCGGCGGCGGCGACCACGACCAGCGGATTGGGCATCAGGATCTGGTCTTCCTGCAGCAGGTCGTCGGGCGGCATCGACATCACGTACAGGTCGTCGAGGTTGCTGCGCAGCCGCGTGATGACGTGGTCGCGGTTGAGGATTTCCAGCGAGATGTCGATGCCCGGATGCAGCTTGCAGAAGCTGCCCAGCAGCCGCGGCACGAAATATTCGGCGGTGCTCACCACCGCCACTTTCAGGCGGCCGTGGGTCAACCCCTTGGCCGAGGCGACCCGCTGCTCGAAGGCATCCCACTCGCCGGCGATCGCACGGGCGGTGCGTGCCAGCTCCTGGCCCGCCGCGGTGAGCCAGACGCGGCGCGAGATCACCTCGTAGAGCGGCAGGCCGACCGATCGCGCCACCTCGCGCAACTGCATCGACGCCGTCGGCTGGGTGACATGCATTACCTTGGCCGCGGCGCTGACGCTGCCGGTTTCTGCCAGCGCCAGGAAAAGCCGTAGCTGGCGAAAGGTGATGGTCATAGAAATTTATCTATATATAAGAGCGATCGAATCGATTTTACTTGCGGCTGCGCGCGGCCTAGCATCGGGCGCAAAGGGAGATATGCAATGCACGGTCTTGTGGACCCGACGGTCCTGTTCTTCGTTCTGGGCGCGTTCGCGGGCCTGGTCCGCTCCAACCTGGAGTTTCCGTCGGCCGTCTCGCGGCTGCTGTCGATGTACCTGTTGGTGGCGCTGGGCCTGAAGGGCGGTTTCGCCCTGGCGGAATCGGGCGTCACCGCAAGCATCGCCTCCAGCCTGGGCATCGCTGTGCTGCTGGCATTGGCGGTGCCGCTGCTGGGCTACCTGCTGCTGCGCCGTGTCGTGTCGGGGTTCGATGCCGCCGCGGTCGCGGCCACCTACGGATCGGTCAGTGCCGTGACCTTCGTCACCGCGACCCAATACCTGGAGACGCACGCCATCGTCTACGGCGGCTACATGGCTGCGGCGATGGCACTGATGGAGTCGCCCGCCATCCTGATCGGCGTGCTCATCGCCAACACGCTGCGGCACCGGCAGCCTGCGCAGGCCACCGCCGCGGGTGGGCCTGCCGCTGCGCGGGGCATGTCGATCGGCCGCATCCTGCACGACTCGCTGACCGACGGCACCCAGTTGCTGCTGCTCGGCGCTCTGGTGATCGGCATGGCCACCGGGCACGACGGCAAGGTGGCCCTGCAGCCGTTCTTCGGCGACCTGTTCAAGGGCATGCTGTGCCTATTCCTGCTCGAGATGGGACTGGTCGCGACCCGCAGGTTGTCGGCGGTGAAGATGTCGTCGCGCTGGCTGCTGGCCTATGCCGTCCTGGGTCCGCTCGTCCATGCCGGCCTGGCCCTGGGACTGGGCTGGTGCCTGCAGGTGCCGGCGGGCGATGCGGTGCTGTTGATGGTGCTGGCCGCCAGTGCCTCCTACATCGCCGTGCCGGCCGTGGTGCGCTACGCGATACCCGAGGCCGAGCCTTCGCTCTATGTCGGCCTATCGCTGGGCGTCACCTTTCCGCTGAACATCGTGCTGGGCATTCCGCTGTACGCCCATGCGGTGCAGCGGATCTGGCAGCCATGATGCGGGCGGGGCCGGAGCGTCCGACCGGCCACGGTGGGCGACGCCGGCCGCGCGATGCAGGAGATCGTCGGTGGAGGGCGCCGGGTGACCGATATCGTGGGCGAGATCAGCACGTCGGCGGTCGAGCAGCGCAATTGCATCGGCCGGACGAGCGGACCGGTCCATGCGTTCGACCCGATGACGCAGCAGAACGCGGCGCTGCTGGAGGAACCGACCCCCGCGTCGTCGTCGTCGTCCGTCGCTGCGCGGAAACGGGGCCATGCCCCCGGGGCCCAGGCTTGCGCCGCGCAGCCCCGGCACTACAATCGCCCTCGCTCCGGGGTGCGCACTGCGCTGAGATGGCCGACACGGCCGAACCCGCGAACTTGAACCGGCTAGTACCGGCGTAAGAAGAGCTGCAGTTCTCCACCACCCGCGGGCGTTCGCCGTCCGTGCGCGTGGTGGCTGAACGATCGCGGAGCACCCCCGTCCCACGACCGAAGGAGTGCCACCGCGATGAACGCCCCCGACAAGCTCGCCCAACTTCTCTCGCTGACCCGCGAGCCCTTTCCCGCTTCCAGCAAAGGCCGGATCGCCGGCAGCCGCGCCGACATCCAGGTACCGGTGCGCGACGTGGCGCTCACCAACGGCGAGGTGGTCTCGCTCTACGACACCTCCGGCCCCTACACCGACCCGGCTGCGCAGATCGACGTGCGCCGCGGCCTGGCCGACCTGCGCGGCGGCTGGATCGCCGAGCGCGGCGACACCGAAAGCTATGCCGGCCGGCTGACGCACATCCTGGACGACGGCGGCAGGCACGAAGACCGCGACCAGGCCCGCGTCGCCCGGCTGCGCGCCGAGGCCGCCGGCCTGCAGCGCACGCCGCGCCGCGCGAAGGGCGGCGCCAACCTGAGCGGCAACGTAACGCAGATGCACTACGCCCGCCGCGGCATCGTCACCCCCGAGATGGAATACGTGGCCCTGCGCGAGAACGGCAGGCGCGAATGGATGGCCGAATACCTGGCGCACGAAGAGCGTGCCAAGCGGGTCGTGGGCAACCCGATGGGCGCCCGGATCCCGCGCGTCATCACCCCCGAATTCGTGCGCGACGAGGTGGCCCGGGGCCGCGCGATCATCCCGGCCAACATCAACCATCCCGAGGTCGAGCCGATGGCGATCGGCCGCAACTTCCGGGTCAAGATCAACGCCAACATCGGCAACTCGGCCGTCACCTCCAGCATCGAGGAAGAGGTCGAGAAGCTGGTCTGGGCGATCCGCTGGGGCGCCGACAACGTGATGGATCTCTCCACCGGCAAGAACATCCACACCACCCGCGACTGGATCGTGCGCAACAGTCCGGTGCCGATCGGCACGGTGCCGATCTACCAGGCGCTCGAGAAGGTCGGCGGCGTGGCCGAGGACCTGACCTGGGAGATCTTCCGCGACACGCTGATCGAGCAGGCGGAGCAGGGCGTGGACTACTTCACCATCCACGCCGGCCTGCGCCTGCCCTTCATCCACCTGACCGCCGACCGCATGACCGGCATCGTCTCGCGCGGCGGATCGATCATGGCCAAGTGGTGCATCACCCACCACAAGGAGAGCTTCCTTTACGAGCATTTCGAGGACATCTGCGACATCATGAAGCAGTACGACGTGAGCTTCTCGCTCGGCGACGGCCTGCGGCCGGGCTCCGGCGCCGACGCCAACGACGAGGCCCAGTTCGCCGAACTGCGCACCCTGGGCGAGCTGACGCAGGTGGCCTGGAAGCACGACGTGCAGACCATGATCGAAGGCCCGGGCCATGTGCCGATGCACCTGATCCAGTCCAACATGGACGAGCAGCTGAGGCACTGCCACGAGGCGCCGTTCTACACGCTCGGCCCGCTGACGATCGACATCGCGCCCGGCTACGACCACATCGCGAGCGCCGTGGGCGCCGCGATGATCGGCTGGATGGGCACCGCGATGCTCTGCTACGTGACGCCCAAGGAACACCTGGGCCTGCCCGACCGCGACGACGTGAAGCAGGGCATCGTGGCCTACAAGATCGCCGCGCACGCGGCCGACGTGGCCAAGGGCTTTCCCGGCGCCCGGGCCCGCGACGACGCACTCAGCAAGGCCCGCTTCGAGTTCCGCTGGCAGGACCAGTTCAACCTGGGCCTCGACCCCGACACCGCCCGCGACTTCCACGACGAGACGCTGCCCAAGGACGTGAGCAAATCGGCCCACTTCTGCTCGATGTGCGGCCCCAAGTTCTGCTCGATGAAGATCACCCAGGAGGTGCGCGAGTTCGCCGCCGCCAAGGGCGTGGCCGAGCAGCAGGTGCTGGCCGAGGGCATGGCGCAGAAATCCGCCGAGTTCAAGGCCGGCGGCGGCGAGTTCTACATCCCGATCCAGCCGCACTCCACCACGTCGTGAGGCGACGCATGGGGCTACCTCCTGACGACCGAGATGTCCGGTTGTGCGGGACTTGCTCCCTCTCCCCCCGGGAGAGGGCGGGGGTGAGGGCCTCGCCCGCCGCGATCGGCCCGTTCGCCGCCCATACCGGAGCACCTTCTCCATGCCCCTGACCCTCGGCATCGCCGGCGCCGGCCTGCTCGGCCGCCTGACGGCCTGGCAGCTCGGCCGGGCCGGCCACCGCGTCGATGTCTTCGACCCGGCGTCCGGCCCCGTGCCCACCTACGACGGCCATGGCGCCGCGGGTTTCAGCGCCGCCGGCATGCTGAGCCCGCTGGCCGAGCTCGACCATGCCGACGCGGCCATCGCCGCCCTCGGCTGGCGTTCGCTGGCGCTGTGGCCGCGCATCGCCGCGGCGCTGGGTGCGCCCGCGCTGTTCGCGCAGCGCGGCAGCCTGCTGCTGGCCCACCGCACCGACCGGGGTGCCGCCGAGCGGGTGCTGGGCCGGCTGGCGCGCGCATCGGCTGCCTGGCCGCAGCCGCAAACGCTGGATGCGGACGCGCTGCAGGCGCTGGAGCCGTCGCTGCACCGCATCGCCCATGCCTGGCTGCTGCCGCAGGAAGGGCAGATCGACCCGCCCGCCACGCTGGCCCTGCTGCACGCCCGCGCCGCCGACACGGTGCGCTGGCACTGGGGCAGGCCGGTGGCCCAGGCGACGGCCGGGCAGCTGACGCTGGCCGACGGCACACGGCGGCGCTTCGACCGGGTGCTGGACCTGCGCGGCCTGGGCGCGGGTGCGGACGCGATGCCGCATGCGTCGGCCGACGACCCCGACTCCGACCCCGACTCCCACGACGGCGCAGCCGCTGCGCCCCTGCCGCTGCGCGGCGTGCGCGGCGAAACCGCCTGGCTGCACGCCCCGTCCCACGGCCTGTCGCGGCCGGTGCGGCTGCTGCATCCGCGCCATGCGGTATACATCGTGCCGCGCGGTCCCGACCGGGTCTTCGTCGGCGCCAGCGAGATCGAGAGCGAAGACCGCTCGCCGGTGTCGCTGCGCAGTGCCGTCGAGCTGATGGCTGCCGCCCACAGCGTGCTGCCGGCCCTGGCCGAGGCGCGCATCGAACGGCTCGACCGCAACCTGCGGCCCGCCCTGCCCGACAACCTGCCGCGCACCGAGGTGGGCCCCGGCCTGCTGCGCATCAACGGCCTGTTCCGCCACGGCTGGCTGATGGCGCCCGCCCTGGTGGCCGACGCGCTGGCCACCGCCGGCCTCGCGACGCCCGCGCTGCCCGACACCCCCCCCGAGGAAACGCGCCATGCATGACGCCGCCGCCACACATGTTCCGGAGCTGCTCGACCTGCGGCTCGACGGCCATCCGTACGCGGTGCCGGCCGGCTCCAGCCTGGCCGACCTGGTCGCCGCGCAGGGCCATGCGCCCGAAGCCGTCGCCTCCGCCGTCAACGGCGATTTCGTGCCGCGCGGCCAGCGTGCCGCGCGCAGGCTGCAGGCCGGCGACACGGTGCTGCTCTTCCAACCCATCACCGGAGGGTAGATCCGTACTCCCCAGGCTGCGCACTGCGTGTCTTGCCCCGCCCCCTCGCCGGGGGCGCACCCGGCGGTCCGGCCAAGCCGGTCCCACGGGTGCCCTGAAGGGCCGTCGGTGCGTCTTCATTCCTTTTTTTGCCGGGCACGCCCGGTGTCGGAGCGTTGGCCCCATGTCTCAGGATCTCTCTTTTCTCGATGGCTGGCAGGTGGGCGGGGTGGCGCTCGGCAGCCGTTTCCTGCTCGGCACCGCCGGCTATCCGTCGCCCAGGGTGCTGGCCGATGCGATCGCGGCGGCGCGGCCGGCGGCGGTCACGGTGGGACTGCGGCGCACGCTGGCCACAGGGCCGGACAATGGCTTCGTCGGCACGGTGCATGCGGCCGCGCAGGCGGTGGGCGCACGCCTGCTGCCCAACACCGCCGGTTGCCGCACCGCGCGCGAGGCGGTGCAGCTGGCGCAGATGGCGCGCGAGCTGTACGGCACCGACTGGATCAAGCTGGAGGTGGTCGGCGACGAGCACACGCTGCAGCCCGACCCGGTCGAGCTGGTGCAGGCCGCCGCCACGCTGGTGCGCGACGGCTTCGTCGTCTGGCCCTACTGCACCGACGACCTGGTCACCTGCCGCCGCCTGCTCGACGCCGGCTGCGCGGTGCTGATGCCCTGGGGCGCACCCATCGGCTCCGGCCAGGGCCTGCTCAACCCGTGGGCGCTGCGCACCTTGCGCGAACGCCTGCCCGAAGCGGTGCTGATCGTCGATGCCGGCATCGGCGCGCCGTCGCATGCGGCGGCGGCGCTGGAGATGGGCTTCGACGCGGTGCTGCTCAACAGCGCCGTCGCGCAGGCCCGCGACCCGGTGGCGATGGCCCACGCCTTCCACCACGCGGTGCAGGCCGGACGCACCGCCCGGCGGGCCGGCGTGATGGCGCGTCAGGATTTCGCGGTGGCCAGCACGCCGACCGGTGGCGAGGCCTTCCTGATCGGTGCGCCATGAGCACACGGATCGTCTGGACCATCGCCGGCACCGACAGCGGCGGCGGCGCCGGCATCGCCGCCGACCAGCGCGCGGCCGATGCCTGCGGCGTACACCTGTGCACCGTCGTCGCCGCGGTCACCGCGCAGAACTCGGTCGCGGTGTCGCATGTGGAGTCGATGCCGGTCGCGGTGATCGAGGCCCAGATCGCCGCGCTGGAGGCCGACATGCCGCCCCGTGCGGTCAAGACCGGCCTGCTGGGCGGCGTGGCGCAGATCGAGGCGGTGGCGCGCGCGGTCGACCGGCTGCGCCTGCGCGGGCCGCTGCCGCTGGTGGTCGATCCGGTGCTGGGCGCCACCTCGGGCGCCAGTTTCGGCGACGACGCCGTCGTGGCCGCCTACCGCCGATGGCTGCTGCCGCGCGCCAGCCTGCTCACCCCCAACCGCCGCGAGGCATTGCGCCTGACCGGCCTGCCGCCCGGCACCGATGCGCCCACGCTGGCCCGGGCGCTGCGCGCGGCCGGAGCCCGGGCCGTATGCGTTACCGGCGGCGACGACGCGGCCCCCGACGGCCTGGCCCGCGACTGGCTCGACACGCCGCACGCCGCCGGCTGGCTGGCGCTGCCGCGCATCGCCACGCCGCATACCCATGCCACCGGTTGTACCTTCGCCGCCGCGGCAGCCGCCGCCATGGCGAAGGGCTTCGTCGCGGCGGATGCGGCCGTGCTCGCCAAGATGGCCGCCGCCCACGCGTTGCGCCACGGCCATGCGGCCGGGCAGGGCGCCGGGCCGGTCAAGGCGCGGGCCGGCTTCGCCGACGATCCGACACTGATGCCGCAGATGTCTTGGAGCGAAGCACCGCGTTTCGCGGCCTTCGGCGCGCAAGGTGGCGGGGAATGGGGCGCAGGTGCTGCTGCCGGCGTGTGTGCACTGCCACCGTCGTCGCAACCGCAACCGCAACCGCAACCCCGATCCGGGCCGTCGCACCTGTACGCGATCGCCGACAGCGCCGACCGTATCGCCGCCTTGCTGCAGGCCGGCGTGCGCAGGCTGCAACTGCGTATCAAGACCCCGCCGTCGCCTGACGCGGCGTGGCATTCGTCGCTGCAGGCCCAGGTGCGGCAGGCGGTCGTCGACTGCCGCGCCGCCGGCGCGCAGTTGTTCGTCAACGACCACCACGCCTTGGCCCTGCGGGCCGGCGCCGCCGGTCTCCACCTGGGCCAGGAAGATCTGCTGGCGCTGGGCGACGCCGGCCGCGACATGCTCCGCGCACCCGGCGCGCCGGCGCTCGGCATCAGCTCGCACAGTTTGTGGGAACTGGCGCGCGCCCGCAGCCTGGCGCCGCGCTACATCGCCTGCGGTCCCGTCTGGCCGACGACGACCAAGGCGATGCCGTGGCGCCCGCAGGGCCTGGACAACCTCGCCTGGTGGTGCCGCATGGCCGGCGCGCCGGTGGTGGCGATCGGCGGCATCCTGGCGCCGGAGCAGGCGGCGCTGGCGGCCGGATGCGGTACCGACGCGGTCTGCGTGGTGCGGGGATTGGGCGACGATCCGGCCACGGCGGTTGCGCTTTTCCGGCAGGCCCTCGACGGTGCGCCGCGGCCCGTGGCGGCCGCGTCGGGGTGGCCGCACCCCAGTCTGCAGGCCGAAGATCCTGCCGGGCCGGATTCGGAATGAAAAGGGCTGTAGCCAGCGCATTACGGCGACCTGTTGCTATTAATAAAGGAGCATTCGGCGAGCGCCGGCGGCTACGACCGCTCGGCGTGCGCCGGGGGCAACGGTTCGTCCACCGGCCCGGCGATCTCCTCCAGCGGCTTGCGCTCGGCATCGACCGCCCGGTGCCAGGCCCGCAGCCCGGCCACCACCACCATCACCGCCCCTGCCGCGCAGGGCAGCGCCTGCGAACAGGCTCTTACGCACCTTCCCGACCGACGCCATTAGGATGATGCGCCGCAGCGAACGCCCGCGCGCCCGAGCGGTGCGCAGTGCTGGCGGCCTTCCTCGGAAATCCTTCACAAGATCTGTACCGATGCACAAGAAAATCACGTTCGACCGCCGCGCCTTCCTGGCCGCCGGCAGCGCCTCCGCCGCGCTGGCGGCCTTCGGCATCCCCCTCGACGCGCAGGCCGCCGCCGGGCTCAAGTTCTCCAGCCCGCGGCCCTTCAGTTTCGACGGACTGGTGGCGCGGGCGCAGGCCCTGGCCGGCAAGCCCTATGCGCCGGGCACACCGCTGCCGGCCGCGGTGCTGGAGCGGATCGACTACGAAGCGCACGGCAAGATCAAGTTCAACACCGACTCGGCCCTCTTCAAGGACGGCCCGGGCCAGTACCCGGTCACCTTCTTTCACCTGGGCAAGTTCTTCCAGGTGCCGGTGCACATGCACCTGCTCTCGCGCAGCGGCGACGATTTCTTCGCGCGCGAGATCGTCTACGACCCGGGCTACTTCGACATGCCCGCCGACAGCCCCGCACGCGAGCTGCCGCAGGGCGCGGGCTTCGCCGGCTTCCGCTTCCAGGAAAGCCGCACCGCCGACCAGAAGAAGCTCGACTGGAAGGGCAACGACTGGGTGGCTTTTCTGGGCGCCAGCTACTTCCGCGCGATCGGCGAGCTCTACCAGTACGGCTTGTCGGCCCGCGCGGTGGCGCTGGACGTGGCGGTGCCCGACCGGCCCGAGGACTTCCCCACCTTCACCGAGTTCTACTTCGACTCGCCGGCCGACGGCGGCGACACGGTGGTGGTGCATGCGCTGCTCGAAGGCGCCAGCATCACCGGCGCCTACAAGTTCGTGATGCAGCGCGCCAGGGCGGTGGTGATGGACATCGAATGCCGGCTCTTCGTGCGCAAGGACATCGCCCGCCTCGGCATCGCGCCGCTCACCTCGATGTACTGGTTCTCCGAGACCACAAAGCAGACCGCGATCGACTGGCGGCCCGAGGTGCACGACTCCGACGGCCTGGCGATGTGGACCGGCGGCGGCGAGCGCATCTGGCGCCCGCTCGACAACCCCAAGGCCACCACCGGCGCCGCCTTCGCCGACAGGCAGCCCAAGGGCTTCGGCCTGCTGCAGCGCGACCGCAACTTCGACCACTACCAGGACGGCGTGCGGTACGACCGCCGCCCCAGCCTGTGGGTGGAGCCGGTGGGCGACTGGGGCGAAGGCGAGGTGCAGCTGATCGAAATCCCGACCGACGACGAGATTCACGACAACATCGTCGCCTTTTGGGTGCCCACGGCGCCCGCCAAGGCCGGCGGCAGCTACAGCCTGCGCTACCGCTTGCACTGGACCGACAAGGAGCCCTACCCGTCGCCGCTGGCCGTCTGCGTGGCGACGCGGCTGGGCCGCGGCGGCCAGCCGGGCCAGCCGCGGCCGGCCGGGGTGCAGAAGTTCATGGTCGAATTCTTGGGCGGTCCGCTGCAGGGCCTGCCCTTCGGCGTGAAGCCGGAGCCGGTGCTGACCGCGTCGAGCGGCAGCTTCTCGTACATCTTCACCGAGGCGGTGCCCAACGGCGTGCCCGGCCACTGGCGCGCGCAGTTCGATTTCACGCCGGCCGGCAATGCGGCGGCCGACCTGCGGATGTATTTGAAGAACGGCGACCAGACGCTCACCGAGACCTGGCTATATCGGTATGCGCAGTGATTCAGTCCAAAAGAAAAAGCCTCTTGCGAGGCTTGAGGTTCGCCGGCACCTTCACGTAGCGCCTACAAGGCCGGAATCAAATCGTTAAGTTCCTCGATACGGAGCATCCGAAGATCTCGAACAGAGGCTTTGAACCATGGAAGAGCCGCACTAAGAGCCTGGGCGGACAGCACACACTGAACGGCTGTGATCGTTTCGTTGCCGAAATAAACGCTGCCCTGCTGCCATGCAAATCCTCTAGCGACCAGTATCTTTTTGATTTCGCCGTAAGCGTTGTTATACGAAGGGCCGGGATAAGCGGCTTGCAGCGCCTGCGTGTCTAGGTCAAACGCGATTGCATACATACGGCCCGATTCCTTCGGAAGTTGTTGAGGCAAGGGCACCTGCTCGAGCAGGTTTTGCACAGCACTGTCAAAGTAGCCCATGATGCATCCTCTGTTTGAAAAGCCATATTTTATTCAGAACGGCCCGGGCCATGCCGGCAGTGCTTCGGCGGTTGCACGGTGTGACTCGCGGAATTCCTCCGTATCCACGCTAATTTCCATTTCTTGCCTCGTCTCGTCAGCCACTCGCTCTGGGCCAAGACAGACGGGGAATCGCTTTATAGAGATAGAGGCGATCACTGTCTCGACGTCTGGGCGGCACGCGCCTTCAGGAAGCGCGCGAAGGCGTCGAGCGTCGCCTTGCTGACGTGGTGCTCGATGCCCTCGGCGTCGCGGCGGGCGCAGTCGGCGTCCACGCCCAGCGCCAGCAGGAAATCCTCCACCACCCGGTGCCGGGCCCGGCTGGCCTCGGCCAGTTCCTGGCCTTCGGGCGTGAGGAACACGCCTCGGTAAGGGCGGCGCACCACGTAGCCGGCCTCGGACAGGCGGTTGAGCATCTTGGCGACGGTGGGCTGGGTCACGCCCAGGCGGGCGGCGATCTCCACCTGGCGCGCCTCGCCGTCTTCCTGGATCAGGTCGGCGATGAGTTCTACATAGTCGTCCACCCGCTCCTGGCGCCGGGCCTCGCGTGCCTGGCGAAAGCTCTCGACGTGCACCGTGGCATCGACCATCCGGATCGGTTCGACGGGAGCGGGCGCTGTCTTCTTGGGCATCGTGTGGCGTGGCGCGCAGCGGTAAGGCTGCATCCGATAAGCCGTGTCGGGCGTGGAGGCGGGGCACCCGGCGGGTGCGAACGGACGGTATTTTCAACGATGGCCGGCTCCCGCCTGCAGACAAAACTTCGCCTTTACTGTAATTTATAGCCCAGGCTATATTACGGAGCCGCCTACGAGCGCGCGGCGACGATTCACGGAGTTCGATTTGGCAGATCATCACAGTGCGGCGGCGATCCTGTCCGGCGGCTTTCCAGAGAAGCACGCACCGCCCGGCGACACCGGCGCGTCGGCAGGCGTTGCCCCCGCCGGCGCCAGCCTGGGCGAGATGAACGGCAGCGTGCCGGTGCCGGGCGCCGGCGTTCACTGGTTCCGGCGCTTCCTGGCGTTCCTGGGGCCGGGCTACATGGTGTCGGTCGGCTACATGGACCCGGGCAACTGGGCGACCGACATCGCCGGCGGCTCGAAGTTCGGCTACATGCTGCTGTCGGTGATCCTGCTGTCGAACCTGATGGCGATCGTGCTGCAGGCGCTGGCCGCGCGCCTCGGCATCGCGACAGGGCTCGACCTGGCGCAGGCCTGCCGGGCGCGCTATTCGCGACCGGTCAACCTGATGCTGTGGGTGGCCTGCGAGATCGCGATCGTCGCCTGCGACCTGGCCGAGGTGATCGGGACCGCGATCGCGCTCAATCTGCTGTTCGGCATTGCGCTGGTCTGGGGCGCGGTCATCACCGCGCTCGACGTGTTCCTGGTGCTGCTGCTGATGCGGCGCGGCTTCCGGGCACTGGAGGCCTTCGTGATCGCGCTGCTGGCGCTGATCTTCAGCTGCTTCGTGGTGCAGATGGTGCTGGCCGCGCCGCCGCTGCAGTCGGTGCTGGGCGGCTTCCTGCCCAAGGCCGAGGTGGTCACCAACCCAGCCGCGCTGTACCTGGCCATCGGCATCGTCGGCGCCACGGTGATGCCGCACAACCTGTACCTGCACTCGTCCATCGTGCAGACCCGGGCCTATCCGCGCAACGACGAGGGCCGCCACAGCGCGCTGCGCTGGGCGGTCACCGACAGCACCATCGCGCTGATGCTTGCGCTGTTCGTCAACGCGGCCATCCTGATCACCGCGGCCACGGTTTTCCATGCCTCGGGCCGCACCGACGTGGAGGAGATCGAGCAGGCCTACGAGCTGCTCTCGCCGATGCTGGGCGTGGGCATCGCCTCGACCCTGTTCGCGGTCGCGCTGCTGGCCTCGGGCATCAACTCGACCGTCACCGCCACGCTGGCCGGGCAGATCGTGATGGAGGGCTTCCTGCGCATCCGCCTGCCCGACTGGGCGCGCCGGCTGCTGACCCGCGGCATCGCGATCGTGCCGGTGGTGGTCATCACCAGCCTCTACGGCGCGCAGGGCACCGCCAAGCTGCTGGTGTTCAGCCAGGTGGTGCTGTCGATGCAGCTGCCGTTCGCGGTGATTCCGCTGGTGCGCTGCGTGACCGACCGCCAACTGATGGGCAAGCTCGTCACAGGCCGGCTGCTGGCGGCGGTGGCCTGGGGCATCTCGGGCGTGATCGTGGTGCTCAACCTTAAGGTGCTTTTCGACATGGCCACTTGGTAGAGAAAGTAGCGATGACCGTTTCCGATGCGATGCGTAGGGGGGGGCCACTTCCGGCCGGCTGGGGCTGGCGGCCTGTTGCCTGGCGATGCCGGTGCTGGCCGCGGCGCAGGATGCCGGCGGTGCGGCCGATCCGCAGCTCGGCGAGATCCGGGTGCAGGCCGGTAGCCAGGGCAACGCGCTGGGCAGCTCGGACGCGGCCAGCCAGGGCAGCGCGTCGGCGGCCGACATCGCCGCGCGGCCGGCCTTGCGCACCGGCGAGATACTCGAGTTCGTGCCCGGCCTGGTGGTGGTGCAGCACAGCGGCGGCGGCAAGGCCAACCAGTATTTCCTGCGCGGCTTCAACCTCGACCACGGCACCGAGTTCGCGACCTATGTCGACGGCATGCCGGTCAACATGCGCACCCATGCCCACGGCCAGGGCTACACCGATCTCAACTTCCTGATCCCCGAGCTGGTCGGGCGGGTCGACTATCGCAAGGGGCCGTATTACGCCGAAGAGGGCGACTTCGCCTCGGCCGGCTCGGCCCGCATGCGCCTGCCCGACACGCTGCCGCAGGGCTTGGCCGTCGTCACCGGCGGCACCCGCGGCTACGGCCGCACGCTGCTGGCCGATTCGGTCGACTGGAACCAGGGCAAGCTGCTCTACGGGCTGGAGCTGGCCACCAACCGCGGCCCGTTCGACAACTCCGACCGGATGCGCCGGTTCAACGCCCTGCTGCGCTACAGCGCCGGCAGCGAGAGCGACGGCCACAGCCTCACCGCCATGGCCTATGCCTCGCGCTGGAACGCGACCGACCAGATTGCGCAGCGCGCGGTCGACAGCGGCCTGATCGGCCGGCTGGGCGCGATCGACCCGAGCGACGGCGGCACCACCGCGCGCAGCAGCCTGTCGTACGCTCTGCGCCGCAGCAACGCCGGCGGCAGCGGCCGGTTCACGCTCGAAGCCTTCGTGGTGCGCTCGCGGCTCGACCTGTTCAGCAACCTCACCTACTTCACCGACGACCCGGTCAACGGCGACCAGTTCGTGCAGCGCGAGCGGCGCACGATGGCGGGCGTCAACCTGGCGCAGAGCTGGTCGGCCACGCGGGGCGGCCTCGACATGCAGAACCGCATCGGCCTGCAGACCCGCCTCGACCGGCTGGCGCCGGTGGTCTTCGCCACCACCGTGCAGCGCCGCGAACTGCAGACCCTCCGCGAAGACCGGGTGCGCGAAGGCAGCGCGGCGGTCTTCGCCGAGAACACCACGCAATGGACCGAGAAGGTCCGCTCGGTCGCCGGGCTGCGGGTGGACGCGTTCCGCTTCGCGGTCGACAGCAGCCTGCCCGCCAACAGCGGCCGGGCGCGCGACCACATCGCCTCGCCCAAGCTGGCGCTGGTCTTCGGGCCGTGGGCCGACACCGAGTATTTCGTCAGCGCCGGCCGCGGGTTCCACAGCAACGATGCGCGCGGCGTGACGACGCGGATCAACCCGCGCACCGGCGATGCGGTCGATCCCTCGGTGCCGCTGGTGGGCGCGCGCGGCATGGAGGTCGGTGTGCGCAGCGAGGCGATCCCCGGCCTGCAGACCTCGCTGGCGCTGTGGAAGCTCGACATCGGCTCCGAGCTGCTCTTCAACGGCGAGGCCGGCGAGACCGAGGCCAGCCGGCCCACGAAGCGCTACGGCATCGAATGGACCAACCGCTACCAGGCGGGCCGCTGGGCGCATATCGACGCCGACGTGGCGCTTTCCCGCACCCGCTTTTCCGACGCCGACGCGGCCGGCCCCTACGTGCCGGGCGCGATCGGCAAGGTGGTGTCGCTGGGCGTCATCGTGCCGCAGGTCAACGGCTGGTTCGGCGGCATGCATGTGCGCTACTTCGGCCCGCGGGTGCTGGTGGAGGACAACCGCGTGCGCTCCCGCAGCAGCGCCCTGACCAGCGCACGGGTCGGCTATGCGATCGACCGCAGCACCCGGATCGCGCTCGACGTGTTCAACCTGTTCGACCGCAAGGTGACCGACAGCGACTACTACTACGCGACCCGGCTGCGCGGCGAATCGGTGGCGGTGAACGACGTCATCTTCCACCCCGCCGAGCCGCGCACCGTGCGGCTCAGTTTGACGCACCGCTTTTGAATTAAAAATGGCTGTGGCCGGCGTCCCACGCCGACTGCTAGCTATTTATTTGATAGCATTGGCTTAGGGGCGTCCGGCTTCGGCCTCTTCGCCTTCTTCGCCCTGCGGCAGGCATCGCTGCAGTACAGCACCGACTCCCACTTGCGCGCCCACTTCTTGCGCCAGGTCATCGGCAGGCCGCAGGCGGCGCAGGGCTTTTGCGGCAGGTGGGATTTGTTGCCCTTGAAGCCGGGCGTGGGTGGCGGCGGCATGGCGGCGGTTCTCAGGTGTCGGTGGCGGAGGCGTAGGCGGTGTCGGCCTGCCGCAGGCGGGCCGTCTGCAGCGCGATCTCGGCCCGCTCGGCCGCCGGTATCCGCGCCAGCGCCTGCAGCGGATAGGCCATGCGCCGGTTGCCGGCCAGCAGCGGCTGGTGGCGGGCCAGGAAACCCCAATACAGCACGGTGAAGGGGCAGGCGGACGCGCCGGTGCGCTGTGCCGGATCGAACTTGCAGCCCTTGCAGTAGCCGGCCGCCATCTTCTGGATGTAGCGGCCGCTGGCGGCATAAGGCTTGCTGCCCATCAGGCCGCCGTCGGCGTACTGCGACATGCCCAGGGTGTTGGGCAACTCCACCCATTCCACCGCGTCGACGTACACCGCCAGGTACCAGGCGTGCACCTGCTGCGGCGCCACGCCCAGCAGCATCGCGTAGAGGCCGGTGACCATCAGCCGCTGGATGTGGTGGGCGTAGCCGTGACGCAGCGTCTGGCCGATCGTGTCGCGCAGGCAGGCCATCGGCGTGTCGCCGGTCCAGTACCAGGCGGGCAGGTCGGCGGTGGCGCCGAGCGCGTTGCGCTCCAGGTAGCCGGGCATCCGGGTCCAGTAGACGCCGCGCACGTATTCGCGCCAGCCCAGGATCTGGCGGACGAAGCCCTCGGCCGCGGCCAGGGGCACACGGCCCTCGCGCCAGGCCGCCTCGGCCGCGGCGACCGCGTCGCGCGGGTCGAGCAGCTTCAGGTTCAGCGCGGCCGAGATGCGTGTGTGGTAGAGCCACGGCTCGCAGGGCCACATCGCGTCCTGGTAGCGGCCGAAGTGCGGCAGCCGGTGCTGCACGAAGTCGTCGAGCGCGGCCCGCGCATCCTGCGGCGTGACCGGCCAGTCGAAGGCGTCGAGCGAGCCGGGGTGGTCGCCGAAGCGGCGCCGTACCAGGGCCAGCACCTGCTGCGTCAGGGCGTCGGGCACAAAGCGGCGCGGCGCCGGCAGGCCCCGCGGCCCGCGTGCGCCGAAGCTGCCGCGGTTGTCGTGGTCGAAGTTCCAGCGGCCGCCGGCGGGCCGGCCGTCGGCCTCCATCAGCACGCCGTGGCGTTGGCGCAGCGCGCGGTAGTAATACTCCATCCGCACCGTGGCACGGCCGCGGGCGTGGGCCGCGAAGTCCTGCACCGTGGCGTAGAAATGCCGGTCGGGCCGCAGCTCCAGCGGCAGCCCGAGCGCTGCCGCAGCGCTGCGCAGGGCCTGCAGCACCCGCCAGTCGCCGGGCGCGGTCATCACCAGCCGCGTGGGGCGCAGCGCCTCCGCCGTCGCCGTGAGTTCGGCGGCCAGCGTGCCGTGGTTGGCGGGGTCGTCCAGCATGCGGTAGTGCAGCGGCCGGCCCGCGGCGCGCAGGGCTGCGGCGAAGTGGCGCATCGCGGCAAGAAATACGGCGATGCGCGGCTGGGACGACCAGACGTGGGTCGATTCCTCCGCCACCTCGGCCATCCACACCGCGTCCCGCGCCGTGTCGAAGCCGTCGAAAGCGGCGGCCTGCGGGTCGAGCTGATCGCCCAGCACCAGCACCAGGTGGCGCAGTTCAGCCATGGCCGGGCGGCCGGGTGGAGGGGGCAGGGCGGTGCGGGACATGTCTGGCACGATTTGCAACCATTGTGGAGCCAATCGCGGGCCGCGCCGGCATAGGCCGTGCCTGGAGCGTGTTGTGCACCTGGACGTACCCGAGAAAGCAGGGCCTCTCCCCCGTCCCCGGATCAGCCGCGCTGCGACGCGCGCTGCGCCGCCACCAAGCGGCGGCGCAGCGAGATCTCGGACAAATCCACCTCCTGCACCAGGGTGCGCAGCGAGTCGTCGTTGATCCGGTGCTCCCGACGCAGACGGTACAGCTCGGTCCGCTCGGCGTGCAGGCCGGCCAGGCGCAGTTCCAGCTCCAGCACATGGCCACGTTTGAGGGCGGCGCGCTCCGCCTGGTCGGTCTCGGGGCCGTCGTCGGCATCGTCCAGCGTCTCGATCCGGCGACGGTAGCCGCGGGCGACGCGGCCTGCGGCCTCGTCGTGCAGGCCCTGCCATTCGGCGTCGTGCCGGCCGGCGCCGCTCCGGTCGTTCTGCAGGGCGACGACGGCGGCCTCGTAGGCGGCCACCCGGGCCAGCCGCTCCTCGCGGGCATGCGGCGGCTCGTCGGGTTGCGGCAGGCCGCGCAGCAGCAGCGGCAGGCCGACGCTGCCGACCACCAGGGTCACCAAAATCACGCCGGTCGCCAGAAAAACCAGCAGCTCGCGCCCGGGGAAGGCGCTGCCGTCGGGCATCAGCAGCGGCACCGAGAGCGCCCCGGCCAGAGTGATCGCACCACGGATGCCGGCCAGGGTGGCGGCGCCCATCAGCCGTCCGGTGGGCGCCTCCAGCAGCTGGCCGCGGCGGCGGGCGTTGACCATCGAGCGGCGCACCGCCAGCACCAGCCACACGCCGCGCAGCACCACCAGCATCGCCGAGATGGCCAGCACGTAGCCCACCATCCGCCACCAGGCGTGCGGCCCGTGGGTCAGGCCGTCGACCATGATCGCCGGCAGCTGCAGGCCCAGCAACAGGAAGATCGCGCCGTTGAAGGCCGATTCCACCACCGCCCAGGCGCCCTGGGCCTGCATCCGCTCGGCGATGGACTCGCTGCGCTCCAGGTCGGCGAAGTTGGTCGCGATGCCGGCCGCCACCGCGGCCAGGATGCCCGACACGCCCAGGTTCTCGCCCAGGATGTAGGCGGCGAAGGGCAGCAGCATCAGGAGCAGCACCGTCTGCGTGGCGGCCGTGTCGCCCAGCCGCCGGGTGATCGCGTTGCGCGCCACCGCGAAGCCCCAGCCGACGCCCGTGCCCACCGCCACGCCGCCCACTGCGATGAACAGGAAGCTGCGGCCCGCTTCGCTCCACGAGAACACGCCGGTCAGCGTGGCCGCGACGGCGAATTTCAGCGCTACCAGGCCCGACGCGTCGTTGAGCAGCGATTCGCCCTGCAGGATATGCATCGTCTTCTCGGGCATGCCCAGGCGCCGGATGATCGCGCTGACCGCCACCGCGTCGGTGGGCGAGAGCACCGCCGCCAGCGCGAAGGCCACGGTCAGCGGCATGCCCGGCACCATCCAGTGCACGAAATAGCCCAGGCCGATGACGGTGAACAGCACCAGGCCGAGCGCCAGCGTCAGGATCGGCCGGCGCAGCGCGAAGAACTCGCGCTTGGGTATACGCCAGCCGTCGGCGAACAGCAGCGGCGGAATGAACAGCAGCAGGAACAGCTCCGGGTCGAAGCGCACATGCAGGCCCGCATCGGGCCACGAGAGCACGGCGCCCAGCGCGATCTGCAGCAGCGGCAGCGCAATGGCCGCCAGGTAGCGGGCCGCCAAGCCCGACACGGCGCCCAGCATCAGCAACAAGAGAACGATTTCGACGGTGTGCATCTTCGGCCCATTCTCGGCGCAGGCCCTGGCGCCCACCGTTTCCAACCGAATCCCGAAAGGCTCCCATGTCGATTCTGAGTTCCAGGCTCGATGCCCGCTCGGCCGAGTTCCAGGCCAACGCAGCCGCGATGCGCGCGCTGGTCGACGACCTGCATGCCCAGGCGGCCCGCGTGGCCCGGGGCGGCGGCGAGGCGGCCCGCGCCAAGCACACCGCCCGCGGCAAGCTGTTGCCGTGCTACCGGGTCGAGATGCTGCTGGACCGGCACGCCCTTCCTGGAGATCGCGCCGATGGTGTTCCCGACCGCGACCACTTCGGCCGCATCTTCTACAACCAGGTGCAGCGCCCAGGGCATCGGCCAGATCGCGGTGGTGGTGGGCAGCTGCACCGCCGGCGGCGCCTACGTGCCGGCGATGAGCGACGAATCGATCATCGTCAAGAACCAGGGCACCATCTTCCTGGGCGGCCCGCCGCTGGTGAAGGCCGCCACCGGCGAAGTGGTCACCGCCGAAGACCTGGGCGGCGGCGACGTGCACACCCGGCTTTCGGGCGTGGTGGACCACCTGGCCGAGAACGACCTGCACGCGCTGGCCCTGGCCCGTGCCGCGGTCGAGAATCTACGGCGAAAAGTGCCCGAAGCCGGCGCTGTAGGCCGACCTTATGCTCCTCTTTTGGGAGCGGAGGAGCTGTGCGGCGTGATCCTGGCCGACACCCGCAAGCCCTTCGACGTGCGCGAGATCATCGTCCGCATCGTCGACGGCAGCGCGTTCCACGAGTTCAAGGCCCGCTTCGGCGCCACCCTGGTCTGCGGTTTTGCCGAGATCGAGGGCATGCCGGTCGGCATCGTCGCCGACAACGGCATCCTGTTCTCGGAATCGGCGCAGAAGGGCGCCCACTTCATCGAGCTGTGCTGTCAGCGCAAGATCCCGCTCGTCTTCCTGCAGAACATCACCGGCTTCATGGTCGGCCGCAAGGTCGAGCACGAGGGCATCGCCCGCCACGGCGCCAAGATGGTGACCGCGGTGGCGAAGGCACACGTGCCCGAGTTCACCATCATCATCATCGGCTGCAGCTTCGGTGCCGGCAACTACGGCATGTGCGGCCGCGCCTTCGGTCCGCGCTTTCTCTGGATGTGGCCCAACGCCCGCATCGGCGTGATGGGCGGCGAGCAGGCGGCCAGCGTGCTGGCGACCGTCAGGCGCGACGGCATCGAGGCCAGGGGCGGCCAGTGGAGCGCCGAGGAAGAAGAGGCCTTCAAGGCGCCCCTGCGCCGGCAATACGAGGAACAGGGCCACCCCTACTACGCCACCGCGCGGCTCTGGGACGACGGGATCATCGACCCGGCCGACACCCGGCGGGTGCTGGCGCCGGGGCTGGCGGCGGCGCGGCATGCGAAGATCGATGCGCCAAATTTCGGCATCTTCAGAATGTGAGGAAATTGATGAGCGATGCGGCGTGGAGTTTTTGGGGTTCCGTGGCTGGCAGTCTGGTTGGCGGTTTGATTGCATGGTTCGTGGCCCGATGGGCAGCAAAAGTGCAGACGGATGCCGCGAGAAGTGTCGAAAACGAGCGCAACAAGAGAGAGTTGCTCGTCCACTTTCTCAAAGAGATCGATGAATACGTGCACTTTTCCTTTCGGGAAGGCGCTCGTGAGCAACGTCAACTTGCACGTCGTCGGATGACAACCACAGCGCTGATCGTGGCGCCGAACCGGGTGAGGGCAATCGATGAAGAAGCACGTGCCGTTGAGGTTTGGCACGGCGCGATGGACAAACGCGGGACAACGAACTTTAAACGGGTCAAAACATTCTTCGAGTTACTGCAGAACGAATTGTGTACAGAACATTTCCAGTTTGTGCTGCCTGTCGCGCCATCGGAAAACATGCCGACGGGGAGAGTCGAATCCGGTCAAGTGCTGGTCTCAACCCAGTCTCGCGCGGCGACGGACGTCTGAAGCGCACGTTCTTATTTCATCAAGCCCAGACGGCCATGGATGACTTCAAAGCAGTGGAATATTCGGTAGAAGGTTGTGTTGCTTGCGTTCGGCTCGACCGTCCGGGCACTTGTAATGCGTTCGACGACACCGTGATCGCCGAACTGACGCACTTGGCCGATGCCGGCAAACTGGCCACGATGCTGCGCACCATCGCCGAGTGTCCCAAGCCCACCGTCGCCCGGGTGCAGGGCGACGTGTATGCAGGCGGCATGGGCCTGGTGGCGGCCTGCGACATGGCGGTGAGCGTGGACACCGCGCTGCTCAAGGCACTCACCGCCGTCGGCCCGGTGGCGGTCGGCGCCTGCAAGGAACTGATCGTCGACGTGAACGGCCGCGCGATCGACTATGCGCCGGTGGCCCGCACCGTCGAGGGAAATCGCCGACATCCGCGCCAGCGACGAAGGCCGCGAGGGTGTGCGGGCCTTCCTGCAGAAGCGCAAACCGTCCTGGCTGGCCTCATGAACCGCCCCCCGTCTTCGCGCACTGCGTGTCGCTGCGCCAACCCCCTCGCCGGGGGCCATCCCGGCGGTCCGGCAAAGCCGGCCCCGCGGGACGAGGCGTGGCCGATGCCCATCGCCATGCGCGCCCCCTCTGCAGAGGAGACTTGGTGTGAATAGCCTCGACACGACCCAACTGCTGGCCCTGGCCGCCGCCCTCGGCTGGGCCAGCGGCGTGCGGCTGTACCTGGTGGTGCTGCTGACCGGCATCGCGGGCGCTCTGGACTGGGTGCCGCTGCCGGGCGGGCTGCAGCTGCTGGCGCATCCGGCGGTGCTGGCGGCCAGCGGCTTCATGGTGTTCGTCGAGTTCTTCGCCGACAAGATTCCGGGCCTGGATTCGCTGTGGGACGTGGTGCACACCGCCATCCGCATCCCTGCCGGCGCGGCCTTGGCGGCCGGCGTGTTTGGTGCCGACCACGGGGCGATGGCGGTGGTGGCGGCGCTGGTGGGCGGCGGCTTCGCGGCCACGGCGCACGCGGCCAAGGCCACCACCCGCGCGGCGATCAACACCTCGCCCGAGCCCTTCTCCAACGTGGGCGCTTCGCTGGTCGAAGACACCGCCGTGCCGGCCGGCCTGTGGCTGGCGGTGGCGCATCCGCTGGTGTTCATGGTGCTGCTGGTCGCGGCGCTGGCGCTCAGCGTCTGGCTGATCCGCAAGAGCTGGCGGTTCCTGCGGGCGCTGTTCGGCCGCGTCGCCCGCATCTTCAGCGGCCGGCCGGATCCGGGCACCGCGCCCGCGTTTTCCACCCACCAGAATGCTTCCGGAGACCCGCCCCATGTTTAAGAAAATCCTGATCGCCAATCGCGGTGAAATCGCCTGCCAGGTGGCGGCGACCGCGCGCCGCATGGGCATCCGGACGGTCGCCGCGTATTCCGACGCCGACGCGCATGAGCGGCATATGCAGGTCTGCGACGAGGCGGGTGCAGGCCCGGCTGGTGCGGGGCCGCGACGGCGCGCAGTAGCTGGCGGTGCCGGCCGATGCCGCGCCGCGACCGGCGCGAACGGTTGAATATCTACCCGAAAGGGCCCGAAGCCCATGTATTCTGCCGACTGGATGCTACACAAATAATAGCAATCGACCCGCTGGTCCATGCGACCTACACCCCCTCCGAAGGCGGCCGGCTGACGGCGCCGATGCCGGGCAAGGTGGTGTCGTTCGCCGTCCGGGCCGGCGACGCGGTGGCGCGGGGCCAGCGCGGGCGGTGATGGAGGCGATGAAGATGGAGCACACTATCGCCGCGCCGGCCGACGGGGTAGTGGAGGAGTTGCTGTACGCGCCCGGCGACCAGCTCATCGAAGGCGCGGAGCTGCTGCGGATCGGCTGAGATATGTCGCTGTGGATCATGTTGCTTACCGCAGAATGATGGTCCTTGACCAACAACTTCCGACGCCATCTTTGGGCTTCGGATAGCTACTCTTGATGACTCCCGCTCCTTTCCTCACACGTGTCGTGTTGCGCAACTACAAGAGCATTGGTAGTTGTGATGTCCGTTTGGGTCCTCTCACCTATTTGGTCGGTCCTAATGGCGCGGGCAAAAGTAATTTTTTAGATGCTCTTCATCTGGTCCGTGACGGACTAAGTGGATCGCTCGACAACGCTTTGAGCGAGCGCGGTGGACTGAGCGAAGTGCGACGTCGCTCCAACGGACATCCCACTCATTTTGGTATCCGGCTGGAGTTCAACTTGCCCGATGGAAACACGGGTCATTATGCTTTTAGCATCGGTGCATTACCAGGAAGAGCTTATGAGGTTCAGGTTGAGGAATGCGCAATCGGTGGCGCCGGTAAAGGCCCTTGCTTCAAGGTCGAGAGGGGCCAGCTGATCGCAAGCAGCGAGGACACATTTCCTGCTGTGACGCCTGATCGCTTGGCCTTGGTCGGCGTGTCAGGGTTAACAGTATTTCGTCCGGTTTTTGATGCGCTGACTGCTATGGGGTTTTATAACTTGAATCCTAAAGTTATGCGCGAACCTCAAAAACCCCAAGATGGGCGACTGCTGAAACCGGTCGGTGAAAACATTGCCAGTGTCATCGGGCATCTAGAAAGAACAGCGCCTGAGAGCATGGAGCTTATTCAGGAGTACCTGCAAACGGTCGTTCCAACAGTGCACGGCGTCAAGAGAGATCAGATAGGCCCTCTAGAATCACTACAGTTTCGCCAGGAAATGGCGGGCGCGCAGCACCCTTGGAAATTTCCTGCTCAAAATATGTCTGATGGGACACTCAGGGCATTGGGTGTGTTAACTGCGCTTTTTCAAGCCAGCCGTGACCACTCATCACTGTTGGTTGGAATAGAAGAGCCTGAGACCGCCTTGCATCCTGCGGCAAGTGCCGCTTTGCGTGAAGCTTTACGCCGCGCTTCGGATAAGACGCAAGTTATAGTGACCAGCCACAGTCCGGACCTCCTCGACGACTCGTCTATTGACCCCGACCACTTTTTGGCTGTGGTGTCTGAGCTTGGTGAGACACGCATTGCGCCACTTGATCTTGCATCGCGCCAAGCTATGCATGATCATCTGTTCTCAGCAGGAGAGTTGCTTCGACTCAATCAATTGGCACCAGACCAAGATGCACTTCAATTACAACGCGGTCGACAAATTGATCTGTTCGGAGTTTGATGTGTTGAATCGGGTAGTTTGTATTGTCGAGGGAGATGGAGAGGTCGCGGCGCTGCCTGTGCTATTACGTAGGTTGGCGCAGTGGCTTACTCCGCACAGAGAAATCAGAGTTCTTCCTCCGCTGCGAGTTCACCGCAATCGGTTTCTTAACAAGCCGGAACAGTTCAGTCGTTATATTCAACTTGCTGCTGCCAAATGCGGTTTAGAAGGCTGGTTGCTCATATTGCTTGACGCAGATGATGATTGCCCTGCAACCTGCGGTGCTGAAATCCTAAGAATAGCGCGCGCGCAGGCACCTCATAGAGACATATCGGTAGTTTTGGCAAACCGGGAGTACGAGGCATGGTTCCTCGCTGCTGCTCAGTCTCTTTGCGGATGCCGTGATTTTAGTGTTCAGGAATCAGAAATTCCCGCTGATCCTGAAGCACGTCGTGATGCAAAAGGTTGGGTAGGTCATCGGATGGGTAAGCCATATCATGAGATGACTGATCAGCCTGCACTATCCGCCTGTATGGATTTGGCGGTGGCCCGCGAGAAAAGTCGTTCCTTCCGGAAGTTATGTGATGAGTGGACACGCGCTTTTCCCTTAAATCAATGAACATCACGTTCTGCTGCACCGGCACCAAGGCCGGCCCCTGGATCGACGGACTGCGGGCCGCGCTGCCCTATGCCGCCGTCAGTGAATGGGTGCCTGGAGCGCACCGGCCGCCGACCATGCGGTGGTCTGAGGCCTTGTTCGACGAACAGACCGCCCCGCGCGGCATCTTCAACGTCGGCGCGGGTGTCGACGCGCTGATGGCCTTGCGGCTGCCGGCGGGGATTCCGGTGGTGCGGCTCGACGACAGCGGTACGGCGGTGCAGATGGCCGAGTTCGTCACCCATGCGGTGGTGCGGCATTTCCGCGAGTTCGACGGCTACGAGGCCGATACCGCGGCCGGCTGCTGGTCGTACCGCAAGCCGCGCGATCGGGCCGAGCATCCGGTCGGCGTGATGGGCCTGGGCGTGCTGGGCCAGCGGGTGGCCAAAACGCTGCGCGGCTTCGAGTTTCCGGTGCGTGGCTGGAGCCGGTCGCCGAAGGCTTCTCGGGCGATGCGCAATTCGACGCTTTTCTGGCCGGCACCCGCATCCTCGTCTGCCTGCTGCCGCTGCCCCCCGAAACCCAGGGCGTGATGCGGCGCGAGACGCTGTCGAAGCTGCTGCCGGGTGGCTACGTGGTCAACGTGGCGCGGGGCGGACACCTGGTCGAGCAGGACCTGCTGGCCCTGCTGGACGAGGGCCATCTGGCCGGCGCGGCGCTCGACGTGTTCCGCACCGAGCCGCTGCCGGCCGGGCACCCGTTTTGGACCCATCCGCGCATTACCGTCACGCCCCACACCTTGGCCCGCACCCTGCGGGACGAAAGCATCGCCCAGATCGCCGGCAAGATCCTGGCGCTGCAGGCGGGGCGGCCGATCGCGGGCGTGGTGGAGCCGGGCCGCGGCTACTGAGTCCGCCTTGAACAATCCCCCTCTCAGCTCCAGCCAGGCCGGTGATCGATCGGAGGGGCGCTCACATTGCACGTCCTATGAGCGGCCTTCGCACCGCCGGTGGCCCGCACTCAACCCATGCGCACTTGAAACCGAATTGTTCAGGGCGGACTCTCCATCACGTCCTCATGTTTCGGCTACGCGCATGCTGTTTCGCACCCGGCGTACGCAATTCATCCATCGATCGCCAAGATTCGTGAATCAAGAAGTTCCCCGTGCGTGCAATGGCGAGGATGGTGCTCAGGCATCGCGTCAGTGCGTGCAGGACTTCCAAATCTTCAATGGGTGGACGGCACATGGATCAACGTATTTCAGGCTCCTCGAGTTCTTACTGGCCGCAGTTTTCTTCGCTCAAGATCACAGAATCTCCCGATCCTTCACGCTCGGCATCCTCCTCGAACTGCTCCACCCCCGAGGGGTTGTCGCCTCGCGCCTCCTTTCTCGCTGGTGGAAATATCGCGCCGCGAGCTGCGCTGTCACGCCTGCCCTCTTTTTCTCATGCAGAGTTGCAGGCAGAAAAACGCAGGGTCATGGAAAGAATCCAGGGCGAAGGCGTCCACTTTCGAAGCACGCAGGAAGACAGGGACCAGTTCAAATTGGCATATCTGTCGCAGCACGATAACGACATCGACGAATGGGAAACCAACGCCTGGGACCTCGACAGCCTGAAGTATTCGAGCCCCGAACTGGCACACATGCCCATCGAGGACATGATCGCCCTGCGCGCCTGGACCATCACCCCCGATTACCAGATCGTGCAGGACGTACTGGAAGCAAACGCGCCTTGTTCTGTCGAAGGCTTAGCTTACGCGAAATGCATTGTTTCGGCCCTGCATTCGCTTCCTGATTCGTACTCCCATCAAGGAACGGTTTTCACGGGTGAGGACCAGTCTGACCAGTGGGTACGTCAGCGCTACAAGCAAGGGGATACCGTCACCAACTTGCGCTTTTTCGCAACGTCTGAGACGAAGGAAGCCGCTTGGCAAGGCAAGCGCGTGGAATGGGAGACCGACTCTCAGAGCGGCAAGCGAATCTCCAAATTTTCTTTCATCAAAGATGAACAAGAGGTGCTCTTTCCCCCGGGCACCCAATTCAAGATCGACAGGATAGAGCGTTCATCGCACCGCCCCATCATCAAAATTTACCAGAGCGAAATCTGAACTACCCGACCTTTCACCGGCTGATCTGGCTCTGAGAGCGGCCGACAGCACCCTTCCGGCGTCGTTGCCGTATCTTGTCGTGCCACACGTGCCACACGTGCCGCCTGCGATGCGCCGCCCAGACTCCTAGTCCCGCGAAGCGCGCTTGCGGTTGATCCAGAGCGCCGCCAGTGTCAGCACCGCGCCCGACATCAGGTATGCGGTGAGGTAGCCCAGGCCGAAGTTGGCCGACAGGCCCAGCGCCACCAGCGGTGCGAAGGCCGCGCCGACCAGCCAGGCCAGGTCGGCGGTCAGCGCCGCGCCGGTGTAGCGGTAGATCGACGAGAAGTTGGCGGTCACGGTGCCGGCCGCCTGGCCGTAGGACAGGCCCAGCAGCACGAAGCCGACCAGGATGAACGCGTCCTGCGCCACCTCGGAGCCACCCATCAGCGACGGGGCGAACAGACTGAAGATGCCGATCAGCACCGCCAGCGTGCCCAGGGTGTTGCGCCGGCCGAAGCGGTCGGCGATCACGCCCGAGGCGATGGTGCTGAGGATAGCGAAGAAGCCGCCCACGACCTGTACAGCCAGCACCTCGTTCACCGACTGGGTGGTGCCCAGCACGATCCAGGACAGCGGAAACACCGTGATCAGGTGGAACAGCGCGTAGCTGGCCAGTGCGGTGAAGGCGCCGACGAAGATGTTGTAGCCCTGGGTTCGGACCATTTCCCGCACGCTGGTCGGCTCCAGCTCGCGCTCCTCGAGCAGCTGGGTGTATTCGTGTGTCACCACCAGGCGCAGCCGGGCGAAGAGCGCCACCACGTTGATCGCGAACGCCACGTAGAACGGATAGCGCCAGCCGAACTCCAGGAAGTCCTTGAGCGACAGGTTGCTGTGCAGGAACAGGAACAGCGCGCTGGCGATGATGAAGCCGATCGGTGCGCCCAGCTGGCCCAGCATGGCGTACCAGCCACGGCGATTCTCCGGCGCGTTCAGTGCCAGCAGCGAGGGCAGGCCGTCCCAGGAACCGCCGAGGGCGATGCCCTGCAGGAAGCGGAAGATGGAGAGCAGCACGATCGAGGTGATGCCCAGGCTGGCGTAGCCGGGCAGGAAGGCGATGCCGGCGGTGGAGATACCCAGCAGGAACAGCGCGATCGTCAGCTTGGTGCTGCGGCCCCACCGGCGCTGGATGCCCATGAAAAGCGTGGTGCCGATCGGACGCGCGATGAAGGCGAACGAAAAGACCACGAAGGCCCAAAGGGTTCCCTCCAGCCGTTCCTCGAACGGGAAGAAGATCGCCGGAAACACCAGCACCGAGGCGATGCCGTAGACGAAGAAGTCGAAATACTCCGATGCGCGACCGATGACCACGCCGATGGCGATTTCCCCGGGGGCGACCTTCGAATGGTTCGCCGTGATCTGGCGGACATCGTTCTCCGCGCCGGGCGATGAGGTTTCGGGATGCTGCGAACTGATGCTGGCCATCATGCGTACTCTTGATTCTGGTGTAGTGTCATGCTAAACGCCCGCAGGGTCGCATTGCTTGGACAAAGCCGCCATAGGACAAAACGTCCAATGCCCCACCGAAGGGGATGGGCGTAGATTCTGCACATCTTAGAACCCCTGACGATTCCGCCCGGCATGCCCTCCCTCCAAACACTCCGCCGCCTGCTCCTGGTCGCGCCTGCCGTGCTGCTGGCGGGCTGCAACGCCGTGCTGCTCAGCCCTTCGGGTGACGTTGCGCTGCAGCAGCGCGACCTGATCATCGTCTCCACCGTGCTGATGCTGATCATCATCGTCCCGGTGATCGCTCTCACCTTCGTCTTCGCGTGGAAGTACCGCAAGGCGAACACCGAGGCGCGCTACGAGCCCGACTGGGACCATTCCACCCTGCTCGAGCTGCTGATCTGGGCGGCGCCGCTCCTGATCATCATCGCGCTGGGCGCGGTCACCTGGATCAGCACCCACACGCTCGACCCGTACCGGCCACTCGACCGGCTGCAGGCCGGTCGCAGCGTGCCCGAAGGCACCAAGCCGCTGGTGGTGGAAGTGGTGGCGCTCGACTGGAAGTGGCTCTTCATCTACCCCGAGCAGGGCATCGCCACCGTCAACGAGCTGGCGGCCCCGGTCGAGCGGCCGATCCACTTCAAGATCACCGCGTCGTCGGTCATGAACTCGTTCTTCATCCCGGCGCTGGCCGGCCAGATCTATGCGATGCCCAGCATGCAGACCCAGCTGCACGCGGTGATCAACAAGCCGGGCGAGTACGAAGGCATGTCGGCCAATTACAGCGGCGCGGGCTTCTCGGGCATGCGCTTCAAGTTCCACGGCTACGCCCCGTCCGACTTCGACCGCTGGGTGCAGGCCGCCAAGTCCGAAGGCAAGCAGCTCGACCGCGACGGCTACCTGCTGCTGGAAAAGCCCAGCGAGCGCGAGCCGGTGCGGCGCTACGCCACGGTGGACGCGGGCCTGTACGACGCGGTGCTCAACCGCTGCGTCGAGGCCAACCGCATGTGCATGAAGGACATGATGGCGATCGACGCCAGAGGCGGCATCGGCGGCGTGGCCGGCACCCACAACCGGGCGTCGATCGACGCCGCCACCCGCGAGCGCCTGGGCCTGGACAAGTCGAAGGTCTACGTCGGCGCGCTGTGCACCCCGACCGACCCGACCGGCATCCTGCCCGCACCGACCGGCCAGCCCCTCTGACCGGCACGCTTTCCTGACCCTTTCGGCGGAGGCAGCCGCCCGACCCGGACGACCACCACCGCTTCATTCTTGGCAATTGGCTCACCATGTTCGATCAACTCGACTTCACGAAGCTCATCTTCGGCCGCCTCTCATGGGAGGCGATTCCGCTCCATGACCCGATCCTGCTGGCGACCTTCGTCATGGTGGTGCTCGGCGGCACGGCGGTGGTCGGCGGGCTGACTTACTTCAAGCAATGGGGCTACCTGTGGCGCGAGTGGTTCACCAGCATCGACCACAAGAAGATCGGCATCATGTACATGGTGCTGGGCATCGTCATGCTGCTGCGTGGTTTCGCCGACGCGATCATGATGCGGGCGCACCAGGCCTTCGCCTTCGCCTTCGGCGACTCGGCCGGCTTTCTGCCGCCGCACCACTACGACCAGATATTCACCGCGCACGGCGTGATCATGATCTTCTTCGTGGCGATGCCGCTGGTGACCGGCCTGATGAACTACGTCGTGCCGCTGCAGATCGGCGCGCGCGACGTGGCCTTCCCGTTCCTCAACAACTTCAGCTTCTGGATGACGACCAGTGGCGCGGCGCTGGTGATGGCCTCGCTGTTCGTGGGCGAATTCGCCCGCACCGGCTGGCTGGCCTATCCGCCGCTGTCGGGCATCGACTTCAGCCCGGACGTGGGCGTGGACTACTACATCTGGTCGCTGCAGCTGGCCGGCATCGGCACGCTGCTGTCGGGCATCAACCTGCTGGTCACCATCGTCAAGATGCGCGCGCCGGGCATGGGCCTGATGAAGATGCCGATCTTCACCTGGACCGCGCTCTGCACCAACGTGCTGATCGTGGCCGCCTTCCCGGTGCTGACCGCCGTGCTGGCCCTGCTGTCGCTCGACCGCTACGTGGGCACCGCCTTCTTCACGAACGACTTCGGCGGCAACCCGATGATGTACGTGAACCTGATCTGGATCTGGGGACACCCCGAGGTCTACATCCTGATCCTGCCGGCCTTCGGCGTGTTCTCCGAGATCGTCTCCACCTTCTGCGGCAAGCGCCTGTTCGGCTACGCGTCGATGGTCTACGCCACGATCGTGATCACCATCCTGTCGTACCTGGTGTGGCTGCACCACTTCTTCACCATGGGCTCCGGCGCCAGCGTGAACTCGTTCTTCGGCATCACCACCATGATCATCTCGATCCCGACCGGGGCGAAGATCTTCAACTGGCTGTTCACGATGTACAAGGGCCGCATCCGCTTCGAGGTGCCGATGCTCTGGACCATCGGCTTCATGGTCACCTTCGTGATCGGCGGCATGACCGGCGTACTGCTGGCGGTGCCCCCGGCCGACTTCATGCTGCACAACAGCCTGTTCCTGATCGCCCACTTCCACAACGTGATCATCGGCGGCGTGATATTCGGCATGTTCGCCGGCATCAACTACTGGTTCCCGAAGGCCTTCGGCTACAAGCTCGACGATTTCTGGGGCCGGTGTTCGTTCTGGTTCTGGCTGGTCGGCTTCTGGGTCGCGTTCATGCCGCTCTATGTGCTGGGCCTGATGGGCGTGACCCGCCGCATGAGCCACTTCGAAGACCCGTCGCTGCAGATCTGGTTCCAGATCGCCGCCTTCGGCGCATTCCTTATCGCGCTCGGCATCGCGTCGTTCCTGATCCAGCTGTTCGTGAGCTTCCGCAATCGCGAGAAGCTGCGCGATTTCTCGGGCGACCCGTGGGGTGGCCGTACGCTGGAATGGTCGACGTCGTCGCCGCCGCCGGCCTATAACTTCGCCTTCACGCCGATGGTGCACGACGGCGACGCCTGGCACGACATGAAGAAGCGCGGCTACGGCCGTCCGCTGCAGGGCTTCCTGCCGATCCACATGCCTGCCAACACCGCGGCCGGCATCGTGATCGCGGGCCTGTCGACGGTGTTCGGCTTCGCGATGATCTGGCAGATGTGGCCGCTGGCCATCCTGGGCTTCGTGGCGGTCGTCACCGCTGCCATCGTCCATACCTTCAACTACAAGCGCGATTTCTACATCCCCGTCGACCAGATCGTCGTCACCGAAGAAGACCGCACCCGCATGCTGGCCCGCCATGTCTGATACCACCCTTTCCCCGACGATGCCCCCGACGCATTCCGGCTCCGTGAGCGAGCCGGACAACCTGCGCTTCTACGTCCCCGAAGAGCACCATCCGCAGAACGGCACGCTGCTGGGTTTCTGGCTCTACCTGATGAGCGACTGCCTCATCTTCGCCTGCCTGTTCGCGGTGTACGGCGTGCTGGGCCGCAGCTACGCGGCAGGCCCTTCGGGAGGCGAGCTGTTCGACCTGAAACTGGTCGCGCTCAACACCGCGATGCTGCTGCTGTCCTCGATCACTTACGGCTTCGCGATGTTGGAGATGCAAAAGAAGCGGGTGAAGGCCACGATGGTCTGGCTGGGCATCACCGGCCTGTTCGGCCTGGCCTTCCTGAGCCTGGAGCTCTATGAGTTCGCCCACCTGATCCACGAAGGCGCGGTGCCGCAGCGCAGCGCTTTCCTGTCGTCGTTCTTCGCCCTGGTGGGCACCCACGGCCTGCACGTGGCCTTCGGCGTCGTCTGGCTGGTGGTCCTGATGACGCAGCTCAGGCAGCGCGGCCTGGTCGCGGAAAACCGACGCCGGCTGATGTGCCTCTCCCTGTTCTGGCACTTCCTGGACGTCGTCTGGATCGGCGTCTTCACCTTCGTCTACCTGATGGGAGTGCTGCCATGAGCGCGCACGACAACACCAAGCCGGCACACGGCATGCACGATGCCCACGCGGGCCGTCACGGCCACGATGCCCACGACGGCGACCACGGTCACGACCACGAAGACGACGGGGCCGCGCATAGCACGCTGAAGGGTTATGTCACCGGCTTCATCCTGTCGGTGATCCTGACCGCGATCCCGTTCTGGCTGGTGATGGGCAACGTGTTCGAGAAGTCGAGCACGACCGCGCTGGTGATCCTGGGCTTCGCCGCGGTGCAGATCGTGGTGCACATGGTCTACTTCCTGCACATGAACACCAAGTCCGAAGGCGGCTGGAATATGCTGGCGCTGATCTTCACCCTGGTGGTGGTCGTCATCACGTTGAGCGGTTCGCTGTGGGTCATGTTCCATATGAACGCCAACATGATGCCGATGTCGGCCCACGAAATGAAGAACATGCCCTGACGGGCGCGGCGGCGAGTGCCTGGTGGCGTGACAACCGTATGAGCGCGGACGACGCGACCGCGCGCGGGCCGCGCAGCCCGCTGCTGTTGGGGGTGGTGGCCGCGGTTTCACTGATATTGTTCGCCGGCTTCCTGGCGCTCGGCATTTGGCAGGTCCAGCGCCTGGCGTGGAAGCGAGACCTGATCGCCCGGGTCGATCAGCGGGTGCATGCCGCGCCGGCGCCGCCGCCCGGCCCGGCCGCCTGGCCGGCGCTGTCGGCCGCATCGGACGAGTACCGACGCCTGCGCCTCGCCGGCGTTTTCCTCCACGACCGCGAAACCATCGTCCAGGCGACCACTGCGCTCGGACCCGGCTTCTGGGTGCTGACTCCGATGCGCACCACCGGCGGCATGGTGGTCCTGGTCAACCGCGGTTTCGTGCCGCCGGAAAGGCGTGATCCCGCGACGCGGCCGGCCGGCCAGCCATCCGGCACCGTCGACGTCGTCGGCCTGCTGCGCCTGACCGAGCCGCACGGCGGGTTCCTGCGCGAGAACGACCCTGCCACCGACCGCTGGCATTCGCGCGATGTCCAGGCGATCGCCGAAGCGCGCGGCTTGCGGTCGCTGGGCCCGGTGGCGCCGTACTTCGTCGATGCGGCGGCCGGCCCCGCGGTGCCCACCGGCCCGTCCGCCACCGGTGCCCCGGTCGGCGGCTTGACCGTCGTCCAGTTTCCCAACAACCACACCGTCTATGCGCTGACGTGGTTCGCCCTTGCGCTGATGGTGGCCGCCGCGGCGGCCCATGTGGCGAGGGACGAACTGCGGGTACGCCGCCGCGCGGCCGGGACGGCAGCCGAATCCGATGCCGGGGAAGGGGGCGGTCGCGGGTAGAGTCGGCCATGGCCAGCTTTTCCGACCACCTTCCGCGCTTTCCGGCCCGTGCCCCCTCCGCCGCGAGGGTCGACAACGCCACCGTCCGCAAGAACATGCACCAGCTGGTGCAACTGCGCTGGATCGCGGTGGTGGGCCAGGTGTTCGCCATCCTGGTGGTGCATTTCGGCTTCGGTATCGCGCTGCCTCTGAAACCGATGCTGGTAGTGCTGCTGTGCCTGGCCGCCTTCAACATCGCCAGCCTGCTGCGCTGGCGCCGCCGCAGCGATGTCTCCAACGGCGAGCTGTTCCTGGCGCTGCTGGTCGACGTGGCGATGCTCACCGCCCAGCTGTGCCTGAGCGGCGGCGCCACCAACCCGTTCGTCTTCCTGTACCTGCTGCAGGTCACGCTGGCCGCGGTGCTGCTCGATGCCTGGTCGACCTGGACGATGGTGGCGATCACCGCGCTCTGCTTCGCCGGCCTGACCTTCTTCGGCCCGCCGCTGGCGTTCCCGCCCGACCAGGCGCAGGGTCTGCTCAGCCCCTACGTGCTGGGCCTGCTGATCTGCTTCGCGCTCAACGCCACGCTGCTGGTGGTCTTCATCACCCGCATCGGCCGCAACCTGCGGGAGCGCGACGGCCGGCTGGCCGACCTGCGGCAGCGCGCGGCGGAAGAAGAACACATCGTGCGCATGGGCCTGCTGGCCTCGGGCGCGGCGCACGAGCTCGGCACGCCGCTGGCCACGCTGGCGGTGATCCTGGGCGACTGGCGCCGGCTGCCGCATTTCAGCTCCGACCCGGAGCTGCTGCAGGAGGTGGCCGAAATGCAGGTACAGGTGCAGCGCTGCAAGTCGATCGTAAGCGGCATCCTGCTGTCGGCCGGCGAGGCGCGCGGCGAGTCGTCGGAGGAGACGACGATCTGCGACTTCCTCGACGACCTGGTGGACGATTGGTGCGCCACCCGGCCGCAGACCACCCTGGCCTACGACAACCGGGTGGCGGACGACCTGCCGATGGTGTCCGATTCGGCCCTCCAGCAGATGATCTGCAACGTGCTCGACAACGCGCTGGATGCCTCGCCCCACTGGGTGCGGCTGGAGGCCGAGCGCGACGCCGACGTGCTGCGCCTCACGGTGACCGACGCCGGCCCCGGCTTCGCGCCGGCGATGCTGGCCCAGTTCGGCAAGCCCTACCAGTCGAGCAAGGGCCGGCCCGGCGGCGGGCTGGGGCTGTTCCTTGTGGTCAACGTGGCCCGCACCGTGGGCGGGCATGTGAGCGCCGCCAACCGGCCGCAGGGCGGGGCGGCCGTCACCATCACCCTGCCGCTGGCCGCGATCACGCTCGAGGAGGAAGAGGCACCCGATGGAAGCTGAACGCCTGCTGTTGATCGTCGAGGACGACGCCGCCTTCGCCCGCACCCTGGGCCGCTCCTTCGAGCGCCGGGGCTACACCGTGCTGCTGGCCGCCAGCCAGGAAGAAATGGCGGTGCTGCTGCGCTCGCACCAGCCGGGCTACGCGGTGGTCGACCTGAAGCTGAGCGGCGAGGCCACCGGCCTGGCCTGCGTGCAGGAACTGCATGCCTGCAACCCGGCGATGCTGATCGTGGTTCTCACCGGCTTCGCGAGCATCGCCACCGCGGTCGAGGCGATCAAGCTCGGGGCCTGCCACTACCTGGCCAAGCCGTCGAACACCGACGACATCGAGGCCGCCTTCGGCCGGGCCGAGGGCACGGTCGAGGTCGAGCTGACCAACCGCGCCACCTCGATCAAGACGCTCGAGTGGGAGCGGATCCACGAGACGCTGGCCGAGACCGGCTTCAACATCTCCGAGACCGCGCGCCGGCTCGGCATGCACCGCCGCACCCTGGCCCGCAAGCTGGGCAAGCAGCAGGTCAAGTAGCGCGCCCGGCACAGCGGCAGCGGCGCGGGGTGGCGCGATCCGCAATCCCGTCGGCGCCATCTATGCCGGAGGTGTGGATACCCTGTCGGGCCGGCCGGCGGTGCCTGCCGACCGCCGACAATCCGAGCCGGACATCCACCCAGCGAAACTCCCATGCCCCTGCCCACCCGCGTCAAGATCGTCGACGTCGGCCCCCGCGACGGCCTGCAGAACGAGAAGCGGACGGTGCCCGCCGCGACCAAGATCGAACTGGTGCACCTCCTGCAGGCCGCCGGCCTGCGGGACATCGAGGTGACCCGTTTCGTCAGCCCCAAGCGGGTGCCGCAGATGGCCGACGCGGCCGAGGTGATGGCCGGCATCCGCCGCCGGCCGGGCATGCGCTATTCGGTGCTGACGCCCAACCTCGAAGGCTACCGAGCGGCGCTGGCCTGGAAGCCCGACGAGATCGTCGTCTTCGGTGCCGCCAGCCAGGCGTTCAGCCAGCGCAACATCAACTGTTCGATCGCAGAGAGCAGCGAGCGCTTCGCCCCGTTGGCGGCCTCGGCGCGCGCCGCCGACATCCATGTGCGCGGCGCGATCTCCTGCGCCGTCGGCTGCCCCTACGAAGGCGACGTGGCGCCCGAGCGGGTCGGCATGGTCTCCCGGCGGATGAAGGAGCGTGGGGTGCAGCACGTCGGCGTGGCCGACACCATCGGCGTCGGCAATCCGCGCTCCACCCAGCGCGCGCTGGATGCGGCATTGGCGCACTACGCGCCGGCCGACGTGTCGGGCCACCACCACGATACCTACGGCCAGGCGCTGCTCGAAAAACGCCAGGCCTGAGCCGATGACCGAATCCGTCTCCGAGCCCGAAACGACCGCGGTCGACCCGGCGGTGCGCGCCCGCGCGCTGTTGCTGGAGCGCGCCGCCACCGTCGCCGGCGGCCTGCCCGACGTGCCGTCGCCCTGCGTGTCGGTCTGCCGCATGAACGCCGAACGGAGTTTCTGCGAAGGCTGTTTCCGGTCGATCGACGAGATCCGCGCCTGGTCGCGTTCGGACGATGCGCACAAACGCACCGTCTGGGCCCGGCTGCTGAAGCGGATGGACGCCACCACACCACCGTAGCCGAGGCCCGTCCCATGCACGCCATCGTCTTCCATCTCGATTTCGTCTCGCCTTACGCCCACCTGGCGTTCGCCCGCCTGCCGCAGGTGCTGGAGGGGCTGAGCTACGCGGTGGAGTACCGGCCGGTGCTGCTCGGCGCGCTGCTGCAGAAGCACGCCAATCCCGGGCCTGCGGGCATCGAGCCGAAGCGGCACTGGACCTACCGGCAGGCGCAGTGGCTGGGCCGGGCGCACGGCGTCGATCTGCAGCTGCCGGCGGCCCACCCCTTCGGCCCCTTGCCGCTGCTGCGGCTGGCACTGGCGACTTCCGACGACGGCAGCGTCAACCGTTTCGTGGCGGGCCGGGTGCTGGCGCATGTCTGGCAGGGCGGGGCCGATGCGAACGATCCCGGGCGCCTGGCCGCGCTGGCGGCGGCGCTGCCGCTGCGCCACGACCCTGCCGGCCCCGAGGTCGAGGCACTGCTGCGCGCCAACACCGATGCCGCGGTGGCGCGCGGCGTCTTCGGCGTGCCGACCATGGCGGTGGGCGAGCAGCAGTTCTGGGGTTTCGAGAGCCTGCCGATGCTGCGCGCCTGCCTGGACGGCGACCCCTGGTTCTCCGGCCCGGCATGGGCCGCGGCACGCGATCTGCCGACCGGTCTGAAAGCCGGCTGAAGCGGGCCGAAGCCACCCAGCTCCCACATTGCAAAACCGAAGGAGATGGTTTGCCCTAGGGTTGTCAGATGCGCGTCAGTCTGGTGAAAGCTGGTGTTGGTTTCGCGTCAGAACAGCGTCAGTGCAGCGCCTAAGAATAGGGGCTCGCCGGTCCGGCGACATCCAATAAGGAGACAAGCATGTCATCAATCCCTGTGGGCAGCGGACGCGTACCGCAGCAGCCGGCGCCGCGGCCGATGAGCGCCGAGGAGAAGAAAGTCATCTTCGCCTCGTCGCTCGGCACGGTGTTCGAGTGGTACGACTTCTACCTCTACGGCTCGCTGGCGGCGATCGTCGCCAAGCAGTTCTTCAGCGGGCTGGATCCTTCGGCGGCCTTCATCTTCGCGCTGCTGGCCTTCGCGGCCGGCTTCCTGGTGCGGCCGTTCGGCGCCATCGTGTTCGGCCGCCTGGGAGACATGATCGGGCGCAAGTACACCTTCCTGGTCACGATCCTGATCATGGGCCTGTCCACCTTCATCGTGGGCATCCTGCCGAGCTACGCCGCCATCGGCGTCGCCGCGCCGGTGATCCTGATCGCGCTGCGCATGCTGCAGGGCCTGGCCCTCGGCGGCGAGTACGGCGGTGCCGCCACCTACGTGGCCGAGCATGCGCCGCACGGCAAGCGCGGCGCCTATACCTCGTGGATCTAGACGACGGCCACGCTCGGCCTGTTCCTGAGCCTGCTGGTCATCCTGGGCGTGCGCACCACCGTCGGCGAGGAGGCCTTCGGCGACTGGGGCTGGCGCATTCCGTTCCTGGTGTCGATCCTGCTGCTGGGCGTGTCGGTGTGGATCCGGCTGTCCCTGTCGGAATCACCCGCCTTCCAGAAGATGAAGGTCGAGGGCAAGACCTCCAAGGCGCCGCTGAAGGAATCCTTCGGCGAGTGGAAGAACCTCAAGATCGTGATCCTGGCCCTGATCGGCCTGACCGCCGGCCAGGCCGTGGTCTGGTACACCGGCCAGTTCTACGCGCTGTTCTTCCTGACGCAACAGCTCAAGGTGGATACGGTCACCGCCAACCTGATGATCGCCGCGGCCCTGCTGCTAGGCACGCCGTTCTTCGTGGTCTTCGGCACGCTGTCGGACAAGATCGGCCGCAAGCCGATCATCATGGCCGGCTGCCTGCTGGCGGTGCTGACCTATTTCCCGGTCTTCAAGGCGCTGACCTGGGCCGCCAACCCCGATCTGGCCAAAGCGCAGAACACCGCGGCCGTCACCGTCACGGCGGACCCGGCCACCTGCTCCTTCCAAGGTAATCCGGTGGCCCGCGAGATCGACTTCAAGAGTTCCTGCGACATCGCCAAGCGCTACCTGGTGCAGAACTCGGTGAGCTACGAGAACGTCGCCGGTCCGGCCGGCTCCCCGGCCCAGGTGAAGATCGGCAGCAAGACCGTGGCGGCCCCGACCGGCAACGTGGTCGACCTGAAGTTTGACGACGCCTCTGTCAAGGGCATCGCCGCCTTCAAGAAGGAAGTGGGCGACGACCTCAAGGCCTCCGGTTACCCGGCCAAGGCCGATCCGGCCAAGATGAACACGCTGCTGATGGTGGCGATCCTGTTCTACCTGGTGCTGCTGGTGACGATGGTCTACGGCCCCATCGCCGCGATGCTGGTCGAGATGTTCCCGACCCGGATCCGCTACACCTCGATGAGCCTGCCGTACCACATCGGCAACGGCTGGTTCGGCGGCCTGCTGCCGACCACCTCGTTCGCGATCGTGGCCTCCACCGGCAACATGTACAACGGCCTCTGGTACCCGATCATCATCGCGGGCACCACGCTGGTGATCGGCACGCTGTTCATGCGCGAGACAAAAGACGTCGACATCTACGCCAACGACTAGTGTGGTGTCTCAAAAATAAGCCGAACTAAGTTGACGAATGGTTATCCATGAGTTTCCAAGTCCAGGAAACTACAAAGATGACCAGATCAGG
>NZ_QJTC01000017.1 GCF_003217575.1 Xylophilus ampelinus
CCTGATCTGGTCATCTTTGTAGTTTCCTGGACTTGGAAACTCATGGATAACCATTCGTCAACTTAGTTCGGCTTATTTTTGAGACACCACACTAGGACGTGCCCGCGAAAGCGTTAGGAGAAGCCCGGCTGCAGCGTTGCGGTGCTTGCCAAGACAGCAAGCCTTGGCGCCACGATCACGCAGCGCGAGCCCTGCTTCAACCGCGCAAACGCGCCAGCAATCCGGCGGTCGAGGGATCGAGCCCCCGCGCATCGCCGGAGGCCAGGCGCGGCTCGATGTCTTTGGCCAGCACTTTGCCGAGTTCCACGCCCCACTGGTCGAAGCTGTTGATGCCCCAGATCGCACCGCTGACGAAAACGCGGTGCTCGTAGAGCGCCAGCAGCGCGCCGAGGGTGGCCGGGTCGAGCTTTTCCAGCACGAAGAAGGTACTCGGCCGGTTGCCGGGAAAATCCTTGTGTCCGTCCGCGTCCGCCTGCCCTTGCAGCAGCGCCTGGGCCTGGGCCAGCGCGTTGGCCAGCAGCTTGGGGTGGTGGCCGGGCAGGTCGTGCGCCGCGTCGCGCACCGCGATGAATTCGAGCGGCACGACGTCGGTTCCCTGGTGCAGCATCTGGAAGAACGCATGCTGGCCGTTGGTGCCGGGCTCGCCCCAGACGACGGGCGAGGTGGCGTAGCCCACCGGCCGGCCGCCCTGGTCCACCCGCTTGCCGTTGCTCTCCATCTCCAGCTGCTGCAGGAAGGCCGGCAGGCGTTTCAGGGCCTGGTGGTAGGGCGCCACGCAGCGGCTGGCGAAGCCGTGGAAGTTGCGGTACCAGACGTCGAGCAGGCCAAGCCGCACCGGCAGGTTGCGCTCCAGCGGGGCAGTGCGGAAGTGCGTGTCCATCGCATGGGCGCCGGCCAGGAACTCCTCGAAGGCCCGGGCACCGATGGCGATCGCGATCGGCAGCCCGATCGACGACCAGAGCGAATAGCGCCCGCCCACCCAGTCCCAGAAACCGAAGGTGGTCGCGATGCCGAAGGCCTGCGCCGCCGCGACGTTGGTGGTGAGGGCCGCGAAGTGCCGCGCCACGTCCCGGCCCCCGGCCGCCGCGAACCACGACCGGGCGCTCTCGGCGTTGGCCATCGTCTCGGTGGTGGTGAAGGTCTTCGACGCGACCAGGAACAGCGTGCTCTCCGGCCGCAGTCCGCGCAGCACCGCCGCCAACTCGTGGCCATCGACGTTGGAGACGAAGTGGAAGCGCTTGCCCGCCGCCCGGTAGCCGTCGAGCGCCAGCACCGCCATCTGCGGCCCCAGGTCGGAGCCGCCGATGCCGATGTTGACGATATCGGTGATCGCCACGTCGCTCCGCACCTGTTCGGCATAGGCCAACATCGCGTCGCGGGTGGCGTGTACCGCTTGTGCGGCCTTTGCTACATTTTCTATAGCATCTAGTCGGCTCACAACGCCGGCTGCGGTCTCTTTTTGTTCGGATTTCGGTGCGCGGAGCAGCGTGTGCAGGACCGCCCGGCCCTCGGTGGCGTTGGTGGCGGCGCCGACGAGCATCGCGTCGCGCTGCGCCTCCACGCCGCATTCGCGGGCCAGCTGCATCAACAGGGCCTCGGTGGCGGCGTCGGTGCGGTTCTTCGAGAGGTCGGCGAAGAGGTGCGGCGCGTCCTGGCTCAGGGTGTCGAAGCGCGCCGGCTCGGCGACGAAGGCGTGGCGCGCATCGAATGTGCGGCCCGTGGCCTGGTAGTGGGCCTGCAGCGCGGCCCAGGCAGGCGCGGCATCGCAGCGGGGAAAGCGGGAGAGATCGTCTTCTGGTCGGGTCATCGGGGCTCCTCGCGGCTCAGGCGGCCTGCTGCTGCAGCAGTTGGTCGAGCTTGCGCGCATCGGCGGTGAAGCCGCGGATGCCTTCGGCCAGCTTCTCGGTGGCCATCGCGTCCTCGTTCAGGGCGAAGCGGAAGCCGGCCTCGTCGTAGTTCACCGGCTCCAGTTCCTTGTGGCGTGCGGCGGCGGGGTCGAGCCCCGGCTGCAGCGGCGCATCGGTGGCGGCCAGTTCGGCCAGCAACTCGGGGCTGATGGTGAGCAGGTCGCAGCCGGCCAGCGCGGCGATCTGTCCGGTGTTGCGGAAGCTCGCGCCCATCACCTCGGTGGCGATGCCGAAGCGCTTGTAGTGCTCGAAGATCTGCCGCACCGACCGCACGCCCGGATCGTTGGCGCCGGCGTTGGCCGCCTCGTCCCAGGCGCTGCCGGCCGATTTCTTGTACCAGTCGTAGATCCGGCCGACGAAGGGCGAGATCAGCTGCACCTGGGCCTGGCCGCAGGCCACCGCCTGGGCGAAGGAGAAGAGCAGCGTCAGGTTTGTATGGACGCCGCGCCGCTCCAGCCGCTCGGCGGCCTGGATGCCCTCCCAGGTGGCGGCGACCTTGATCAGCACCCGGTCGATGCGCACGCCCTCGGCTTCGTACAGCTCGACGATGCGCTCGGCCCGGCTGTAGGTGGCCTCGGTATCGAACGACAGGCGCGCATCGACTTCGGTGGAGACGCGGCCGGGGATGATCGAGAGGATCTCGGCGCCGAAGCGCACCAGCAGGCGGTCGGTCAGCTCATCGAGCGGCCGATCCTTGAACCGGGCGACGGTCTGGTCGAGCAGCGGCCGGTAGTCGGGCTTCTGCACCGCCTTGAGGATCAGCGACGGGTTGGTGGTGGCGTCTTGCGGCTGGAATTGCGCCAGCTGGCGGAAATCGCCGGTGTCGGCCACGACGGTGGTGAACTGCTTGAGGGCGTCGAGTTGGTTCATGCGCATCCTGAGGTTGCTGCTGCTGCGGGAGAAAGCGGGCCGGAGACGGAGTCCGGAACGGTAAAAGTGTAGTGGCCCTCCCGCCGCAGGCCTGTGCGCAGCCGCACGGCGGCGCGGCCGCGGCGCCCGGCCGGTATCGGTCGGCATCGGCAAACCCCGTTAAAGTCGAAGCCTCACAGCACCTGCATCCCCATGTCCTTCGAACTCGTACTGTTTGGCGGCACCGGCGACCTGGCCTGGCGCAAGCTCATGCCTGCCCTGTTCCAGGCGTTCCGCCACGGCACCCTGCCGGCGCGAGGCCGCATCATCGGCGTGGCCCGCGACGATCTGAGCGACGGCCAGTACCGCACGCTGATCCAGTCGCGCTTCGAAGAGGTGGAAGGCGCCAAGCGGCCCAATGCCAAGGAATTCGCCAAGTTCGCCGAGATGCTGCACTACGTGCGGCTCGACGTGTCCAAGCCCGGCGACTACGCCCGGCTGAAAACCCGGCTCGACGAGCGCAACGCCGAGACGGTGGTGATGTACATCGCCACCGCGCCGACGCTCTTCACCACCGCCTGCGAACAGCTGGGCGCCGCGGGCCTGGCCACGCCGCGCACCCGCATCGTGCTGGAAAAACCGTTGGGCCACGACCTGGCCTCCAATCGCGAGATCAACGCCGCGGTGCGGCAGGTCTTCAGCGAGCAGCAGATCTTCCGGATCGACCACTACCTTGGCAAGCCGTCGGTCCAGAACCTGTTCGCCCTGCGCTTCGGCAATGCGCTGTTCGAGCCGTTGTGGCGGCGCGAGCTGATCGCCAACATCCAGATCACCATCGCCGAAGACCTGGGCGTGGAGAAGCGCGGCGCCTTCTACGAGACCACCGGCGCGCTGCGCGACATGGTGCAGAACCATGCGCTGCAACTGCTCTGCGCGATCGCGATGGAGCCGCCGATCAGCGCCGACGCCGACGCGATTCGCGACGAGAAGCTGAAGGTTCTGCGCTCGCTGCGCCTCTGGACGCCCGAGACGCTGGGCCTGCACGTGGTGCGCGGCCAGTACACCGCCGGCACCGCCTACGGCGAGCGGGTGCGGGGCTACCGCGAGGAGCCGGGCGTGGACCCGGCCAGCACCACCGAGACCTTCGTGGCGCTGCGTACCGAGATCGACAGCTGGCGCTGGGCGGGCGTACCCTTCTACATCCGCACCGGCAAGCGGCTGGCCTCCCGCGATTCGCGCATCGAGATCAACTTCCGGCCCGCGCCGCACCCTATCTACGGCACCCCGGTGGGCGGCGCCTTCAATCAGCTGGTGATCAACCTGCAGCCCAAGGACGGATTGGAGTTGCACCTGCTGGCCGAGGGTCAGGTCGAGCGCAAGGGCACCAAGGCCGGCACCCGGTCGGGCACGCAGACCCTCTCTCCGGTGCAGCTGGACCTGGACTTCGACAAACGCTTCGGCTCCGAGCGGGTGGGTGCCTACGAGCGGCTGCTGCTCGACGTGATCGACGGCCGGCTCAACCTGTTCGTGCGCAGCGACGAGCAGGAGGCCGCCTGGCGCTGGGTGGAGCCGATCCTCGACCACTGGCAGAGCGGCCATCAGGAGCCGCGCCCGTATGCGGCCGGCACCTGGGGACCGAGCGCGTCGAGCGCGATGATCGCGCGGGACGGGCATTGCTGGAGCGAAGCCATTTGAGCCCGCCCCCAGGCTCCGCTCACTGCGTGTGCTGCGCCTTCCCCCTCGCCGGGGGCACCACCGGCGGACCGGCGGAGCCGGATCTGCGGTAGTCCTGGGCGTGTGGGGGGCGCGGGTGCCGCTGTGCGCTGTTTTCGGCGGGGCGCGGCGGAAGCGCTTTGTTTGCGGGGGGCGTCCGTGGTTGACGCCGGGGGCATGCTGGATCGGGTGCGGGCGTCGTTGCCATCGCTGGCGCCGGCGGAACAGCGGGTGGGGCGGCTGGTGCTGGCGGATCCGCGGGCGTTCTCGCTGTTGCCGGTGGTCGAGCTGGCCGATAGGCCGCATGTGAGCAAGCCGACGGTCGTGCGGTTCTGCCGCAGTGTGGGCTACGACGGGCTGTCGGACTTCAAGCGCAAGCTGGCCGGCACCGTGGTCGAGGGCGTGCCCTTCATCCACCGCAGCGTGGATGCGGACGACAAGACGGCCGACGTGCTGGTCAGGATGATCGACAACACCACCGCGGCGCTGCAGAAATACCGCAACGAGGCGAGCCCGGTGGCGATCGAGCGGGCGACCTCCGCCCTGGCGGCCACCTACCAGACCGGGCGGCGGATCGAGTTCTTCGGCGTGGGCAATTCGGGCATCGTCGCGCTCGACGCGCAGCACAAGTTCTTCCGCCTGGGCGTGACCGCCATCGCCTACAGCGACGGCCACATGCAGGTGATGAGCGCCACCATGCTCGGGCCGGGCGACTGCGTGGTGATCATCTCCAACTCGGACCGCACCCGCGACCTGATGGACGCCGCCGACATCGCTCGCCGCAACGGCGCCACCACCATCGTGATCACCACCATCGTGATCACCGCCAGCGGCTCGCCCCTGGCCTCGGCCGGGCCTATCCACCTGGCGGCCGACCATCCCGAGGGCTACGACCGCTACAGCCCGAGGGTCTCGCGCCTGCTGCACTTGACCATCGTCGACATCCTGGCGACCTGCGTGGCCTTGCGGATCGGCAACGCACTGCAGCCGGTGCCGCAGCAGATGAAAAACAACCTGCGCAGCAAACGCTACGCCGAAGCAGGCTAGCGGACCGGGGCCGGGACTGCAGGAACGTCCCGCACGTATCCAGTGTGGCCTGCGGCTTCTCAGGGATTGGAAGCGACCGACTGCGAAGTGTCGACCAGGGGCGCCAGCCGCACCGGGCCGTACCAGGCCAGGGCGCGCGAGACGGTGTTGTCGCTGTCGGTCATGACACCGATGCCCGCCAGCATCCCCGGCGCCTCGCCGAACGCCTTTTCGAAATCGGCCCGCACGTCCCGGTCGTAGGCCAGCCATTGGCCCAGCCGCGCGGGGCCGTACTCGACCACGATCGACTTGATGCGCTCGCTGCGCGGATGGGCGATCACGCTGCCGACCGGGCGCTTGTTGCACCATACGTACATCAGCGTGGCATAGGGCATATCTTCGCCGGTCAGGGTGCGGGCCAGTTCCGACAGGATCGCGTCCTTGGTGGAGAAGCGGCTGCGGTCGCCTTCGAATGCCAGGACCACGCGCGAGGGCGCATCGTCGGCATCGCGCCGCGTCATGTCGGCGTCGGTGATCAGGGCCGGCACCTTCCAGGAGAACTGCAGATGGCCGATCGCCTCGGGCGGCACCTGCAGCGGGGTCTTCAGCATGCTGGCCGAGCCGTCGGACCGGGCGCGGACACTCGGCGTCTTGCCGTCGAAGGCGTACTCGTACTCGGTGGACTGCTTGCCCGGAAACTCTTTGTGGACCCATTGCCGGGCCGCGCCGCTGGCATCGGTGCCGCCCCAGCCGAGGGCCGCATCGCTCGCTGTCGCGGCCGGTCGTATCGGCACGGCACAACCCGCCAGAAGTGCCACGACAGGCAGTACCGTGATCCACGCAAAGATTTTCTGCATGGCATGCACCTTACGACAGCCCCTGTTACGCAAGCTAGGTATTTGCCACCATTTCCGGGGGCAAATGGAGCTTCTGAGCACCAGCCCATGAAACCGCATATAAAAAAAGCCGCTGACCCGAGGGCCAGCGGCTTTTCGCTTCGAATTCCAACCGGCTCACGCCGGCGGGAAATCAGAAGGAGTGGCGAACGCCGATGTCGAAGCCGGTCACATTGCGACCTGCCAAGCCAACGCCTGCCAGACCTGCGACGCCTTGACCAACGGTGGTCAGGGTACCGCCACCGGTGCCGACACCGTAAGCAGCGCCACCCTTGTTGCTCACACGGGAAACCGTCGTGTACACCTGGGTACGCTTCGACAGGTTGTAGCCGTAGCCGAGAGCGAACTTGTTCGCGTCGGCGTTGCTGTTCTTCAGGTCGTAGCGGGCCACGGAAGCGCGCAGTTCGCCAGCACCCAGAGGAGCGGTAGCACCGATCAGCAGGGTGTTCAGCTTGGTGTTGGCGATACCGTTTGCGACGGTGCCGTTGTCAACCTTGGACTGAGCGTAGTAAATCACAGGCTTGACGATACCGAAGTCGTACGAAGCGCCGATGTTGGCTTGCTTCAGGTCGCCACCGACTGCGCCGTTGGCAGGCAGGAAGGCTTGCTTGGTTTCGCCGAGCGATGCTGCCACGTTCAGAGGGCCGTTGGCGAAGCCGACGCGACCACCGATGTAGCGGCCCGCCTTGTCGTTGACGGCGGTGGAGGCTGGCTCCGAGCCGAAGCCGTACTGCAGTTGGCCGTAGAAGCCGCCCAGGGTGGCAGGCAGGAAGTAGCCAATGGTGTTGTTGTTGCGGACGGGGTTCGCAAGACCTGGACGGTAGACGTCCATTGCCTGGCCGACGCCACGCGTACCGAACGGATCGAACGTGGTGATGTTCCAGAACGACGGCGAGTAGTCGCGGCCGAGGCGGACTTCACCGAAAGGACCGGCCAGGCTCACGGTGGAGCGGCGGTCGAAAGAAAAGCCAGACGCCTGGCCGTCGTCGACACCGACCGTACCTTCGAGCCAGAAGCTGGCAGCCAGACCGCCGCCGAGGTCTTCGGTACCGCGGAAACCCAGACGGCTGGCGCTGTTACCACCTTGCGACAGACCGACGCGGTTGCCCGCGCCGCCGGAACCGCCGATACGCGTCACAGCGGCGTCGACCACGCCGAACAGGGTGACGGAGGACTGTGCCATCGCGGCGCCGGAAGCAGCCAGCACAGCCAGGGCAATCAGGGATTTTTTCATTGCGAGTTTCTCCAAGGTTAAACATAGGGCTCCGGTACGAGGGGCAAGGCCGGCTCGCACCGTAGCCTGATCCCGCCGGTTCCCCGGGCCAACCTCCTTGATGGAAGTTGGTGTTATTGCAACAGACGCTCGGAGGTTGCGCAAAGGATTTAGGCCGTAAACAGAGAAGAAAAGCCGTTTCGTTGCGACGATGCAACGAAACGGCCTTCACTGCCGAGACGGGTTCTCGTCTGAGGGGGCCTGCCCCTATTTCGACCGAAAACCCGCCGACTTGAGCACGGATCAGAAACCGTGGCGAACGCCCGCCGCGCGGCCGGTCGATTTTCCACCGGCGACCACGTCCGGGGACGCCGATCCGTCGATCGAGATGCCGCGGGAGGCGGCCGTTTGAAGTTTCCGGCGCTTGTGCGGGGCGTGCTATCTTGGCCGTCCGCCGAGCCCTGGAGCACCTTCCGTATGGACCGTTTTCTGATCGCCGCCGACGCCGCGCTCCGCACCCTCTTCGCCGTTCCGCACGGAGGGCGCCCCGCGCCCGAGGGCGTCGCCGCCGAACTCGATCCGGCGCAGCGGCGGCTGGCCGGCGCGCTGATGCGGGTCAACCATGTCGGCGAGGTCTGCGCCCAGGCGCTCTACACCGCGCAGGCCGCGGTCACCCGGGATCCGGCGCTGCGGGCGCATTTCGAGGAAGCCTCCCGCGAGGAGACCGACCACCTCGCCTGGACGCGTCGGCGGCTCGACGACCTGGGTGATCGCCCGAGCCTGCTCAATCCGCTCTGGTACGGCGGCGCCTTCGCGCTGGGCCTGCTGGCCGGCGCCGCGGGCGACCGCGTCAGCCTGGGCTTCGTGGCCGAAACCGAGCAGCAGGTGGGCGAACACCTGGGCAGCCACCTGGAGCGGCTGCCCGAGGGCGACGGCGCCTCGCGCGCCGTCGTGGCGCAGATGAAGGCCGACGAGGAGGCGCACGCCGCCGAGGCACGGGCCGCCGGCGGGGTCGAGCTGCCCGCCCCGGTGCGGCTGCTGATGCGCGGCGCCGCCCGCATCATGACGACCACTGCCCACTACGTCTGAGCAACGGCGCTCGGCAGGCCGGCCTTCAGCTCTCGACCAGGTCGAAGCCGGTCGTGATCGTGGCGGTCGCGCCCAGCATGATGCTGGCCGAGCAGTACTTGTCGTGGCTCATCGCGATCGCGCGCTCCACCGCCGCGGCCGGGATGCCCGTGCCGGTCACGGTGAACTGCATGTGGATCTTGGTGAACACCTTCGGGTCGGCCGGCGCGCGCTCGCTGCTCAGGTGTACCGAGCAGCCCTTCACCGCGTGCCGGCTACGGCGCAGGATCAGCACCACGTCGTAGGCGGTGCAGCCGCCGGTGCCGGCCAGCAGCATCTCCATCGGGCGGGGGGCGAGGTTGCGGCCACCGTTCTCGGGGCGGGCCTCGTCGGGCGCGCCGTCCATCGCCACGACGTGGCCGCTGCCGGTCTCGGCCACGAAGCCCATGCGGGAGCGGGTTCCGGCGGCGCCGGTCCAGCTGACGGTGCATTCCATGGAAGTTTCTTCTTTCTGCGCGGTGAATGTGGCGATTTGCCAACCATTGACGGAAATCGCGGACGGTCTGTTGCATCGCAACAAAGCCTCCCGCTATACTGCATCCAAGCATAACGACTCGGGAACTCCATCAGGAATTACCCGCTCCGCTTGCAACCGTTGTCTCCTCCACCTCCTCTTTTGGTGGATTTAGCCCCTAGCCGTAAGGCTCGGGGCTTTTTTCTTGGCACCGTATGATCGCCCCGCTGCGCACGGCGCGGGCGCCCGGCCCGCTCAACCGCCTGTCATGCCGCTGCCGGCTTTCCCCATGACCGCTGTTCCTACGCCCTCCCCGCTCTCGCCCCATTCCCTCACCCCGGCCGACTACCTGACCCGCATCCTGAATGCGCGGGTCTACGACGTGGCGATCGAATCCCCGCTGGAGCGGGCGCGCAACCTCAGCGAGCGGCTTGGCAACACGGTGCTCCTGAAGCGCGAGGACCAGCAACCGGTCTTCAGCTTCAAGCTGCGGGGCGCCTACAACAAGATGGCGCACCTCTCGGCCGAACAGCTGGCCCGCGGCGTGATCTGCGCCTCGGCCGGCAACCATGCCCAAGGCGTGGCGATGAGCGCCCGCAAGCTGGGCACCACCGCGGTGGTGGTGATGCCGACGACCACGCCGCGGCTCAAGATCGACGCGGTGCGCGGCTTCGGCGGCGACGTGGTGCTGCACGGCGAGAGCTATTCCGACGCCTACCAACACGCCGCCCTGCTGGAGCAGGCGCGCGGCCTGACCTTCGTGCACCCCTTCGACGACCCCGACGTGATCGCCGGCCAGGGCACCATCGCGATGGAGATCCTGCGCCAGGTGCAGGGCATCGGCCAGGGCCCGGGCTCGGATCGGCTGGATGCGGTCTTCGTCGCCATCGGCGGCGGCGGGCTGGTCTCGGGTGTCGCCAACTACATCAAGGCGGTGCGCCCGGGCGTCAAGGTGATCGGGGTGCAGATGAACGATTCCGACGCGATGATGCAGTCGGTCGCCGCCGGCCACCGGGTCACGCTGCCCGACGTGGGGCTGTTCTCGGACGGCACCGCCGTCAAGCTGGTCGGCGCCGAGACCTTCCGCATCGCCGCCAGCGGCCTGGTCGACGGCTTCGTCACCGTCGATACCGATGCGGTCTGCGCCGCGATCAAGGACGTGTTCGTCGACACCCGCAGCATCGTCGAGCCGGCCGGCGCCCTGGCGGTGGCCGCGATCAAGCAGTACGTCGCCACTCACGGCACCACCGGCGAGACCTATGCCGCGGTGCTCTGCGGCGCCAACATGAATTTCGACCGGCTGCGCTTCGTGGCCGAGCGGGCCGAGGTGGGCGAGGAGCGCGAGGCGCTGTTCGCCGTCACCGTGCCCGAGGAGCGCGGCAGCTTCCGCCGGTTCTGCGAAAGCATCGGCACCCTGCAGGGCGGCCCGCGCAACGTGACCGAGTTCAACTACCGGATGGCCGGCCCGTCGGAGGCGCATGTCTTCGTCGGCCTGACCACCGTGGCGCGCGGCGAATCGGTGCGCATCGCCGCGCATTTCGGCGCGCTGGGCTTTCCGGCGCTCGACCTGACCCACGACGAGATGGCCAAGGAGCATCTGCGCCACTTGGTCGGCGGCCGGGTGCCGGTCGATGCGGCCGACGCGGGCGCGTCCGAGCGGCTGCTGCGCTTCGTCTTCCCCGAGCGGCCGGGCGCGCTGCTGAAGTTCCTGCATCTGATGCGGCCCAACTGGAACATCAGCCTGTTCCATTACCGCCACCAGGGCGCCGACTACGGCCGCATCCTCGTCGGCCTGCAGGTGCCGGCCGAGGACGACGCGGCCTTCGCCGCCTTCCTGGCCGACCTGGGCTACCCGTGGATCGAGGAAACCGCCAACCCGGCCTACCGCCTGTTCCTGCGCTAATGGGCGGCCGGGCATCGCCGCGATGAGCCTCGACCCGGTGCGCCGCTTCCTGGTGGCACTGCAGTTCTTCACCCGCATCCCCGTCACCGGCCGGCTTGCCGACTGGGTGGGCTTCAGCCCCGCGATGCTGCGCGCCAGCGCGGCGCATCTGCCGGGCATCGGCTGGATCGTGGGCGGCTTCGCCTGCGTCGTCTACGCGCTGGCCGCCTGGGTCCTGGGCCCGGGGCCGTTCACGCCGCTGGCGGCCGCCGCGCTCTGCACCGTGGCCACCGTCTGGCTGACCGGCGGTTTCCACGAGGACGGCCTGGCCGACGTGGCCGACGGCCTGGGCGGCAGCGCCGACCGCGAGCGGGCGCTCGACATCATGAAGAACTCGCGGATCGGCGCCTACGGCACGCTGGCGCTGGTGCTGGGCCTGCTCTGCAAGGTCGCTTTGCTGGCGGGACTGGGTGCACGCGGCACCGGCACCGCCGTGGTGGCGCTGTACAGCGCCCATGTGCTGTCGCGGTTCGCGCCGCTGCTGCTGATCCGCGCGCTGCCGCACGTGGGCGACACCGCCCGCTCCAAGAGCAAGCCGCTGGCCGACCGGATCGGCCGGTGCGCGGTGGCCATCGCGTTTTTATGGTGTTTCGTGCCGTTGGCCGGCGCCGCATACCGACATGGCGCTATTTATTTAATAGCATGCATGGCGGCGACGGCGCTGGCATGCTATGCCGCCTACCGCTTGTTCAGGCGCCGGCTGGGCGGCTTCACCGGCGACTGCCTGGGTGCCACCCAGCAGGTCTGCGAGATCGCCTTCTACCTGGCCGCGGCCGTGGCGCTGCGATGACCCGGCTCTGGCTGGTGCGCCACGCGGTGCCGCTGCTGGCGCCGGGCATCTGCTACGGCCGCACCGACGTGCCCGCCGACCCGGCCGCCACCCGGCGCGCGGCCGAGGCCCTGGCCGCCGCGCTGCCCGCGGGCTGCCGCGTCGTCCGGTCCCCGCTGCAGCGCTGCACCGCGCTGGCCGACGCCCTGCACCGGCTGCGGCCCGACCTGCCCTCCACCCCCGATCCGCGCCTGGCCGAGATGGATTTCGGTGACTGGGAAGGCCATGCCTGGGACGCGCTCGGCGCCGAACGGCTCGATGCCTGGACCGCCGATTTCGCCCACCATGCGCCCGGCGGCGGCGAGAGCGTGCAGGGCTTCCTTGCACGGGTGGCGGAGGCCTTCGACGAACTCGGGCCATCCGGCGAAGCCGACGTCGCCTGGATCGCCCATGCCGGCGTGGGCCGTGCGGCACGGTTGCTGACGGCCGGTGTCCGGCAGGTGGCGCGGGCGGGCGACTGGCCGAAGGAGGGGCTGGCCTTCGGCGGCTGGGCGGTCGTGGAACTGCCCGCGCCCGCGGCGGGCAAGGCGTCGATCACGCCCGGTTGAGTTTGCTATCGACGCCGCCGATCAGGCATTCGCCAGCCGACGCAGAGAGGCGCACCGCGCCGATCGGCACCGCCCGGCAGCGCCGCCTACTTCAGGACCGGCATGTCCAGCGTCACCGCCGCCAAGCCGTCGCCGCCCAGGTAGGCCCGGCGCGGCCCGACCGATTGCAGCACCACCCCCGGCGCCACCGCGCTGCCCACCCGGAACGGCCGCGCCGGCTGGCCGTCGACGGCGATCAGCGCGGTGCCGCCGGAACTGCGCCCGGCCACCACGCCCAGGAGGGTGAAGCGGGTGGGCGCCGCGGCTACGGCGACCGGCGCGTCGGTAACGGCGCCCAGGGCCCGGCCCACGGCCATCGGATCGGCCGGCGGCCCGGGGACGGCCGCCAGCGGCGCATAGACCGCCGCGACAGGCGGGGCCGCCAGGCGCAGCCCCCAGAAGACGATGCTCCCGACGGCCAGCGCCCAGAGGGCGGTGGTGGCGGCGCGGCGGGTCCGGCGGGCTGCATCGGGCTGTTGCATGCGCGGATTATCATGGAACGTCCGGTGGCTCCGCTGCCCTGTCACGATCGTCATCCGCCATGCATCCCACGACACTCCCTCGCCGACCGCTGCGCCGCATCCGGGCCGGCTTCACCCTGATCGAACTGATGGTGGTGCTGGTCATCATCGGCGTGCTGGCCGCGCTGATCGTACCCAACGTGCTCGACCGTGCCGACGACGCCCGCAGCACCGCCGCCCGCACCGACGTCAACAACCTGGTCCAGGCGCTGAAGCTCTACCGCCTCGACAACCAGCGCTACCCCACCGCCGAGCAGGGCCTGCAGGCGCTGATCGCCCGGCCCACGAACCCGCCGGTGCCCGGCAACTGGAAGCCCTACCTGGAAAAGCTGCCCAACGACCCCTGGGGTCGGCCGTACCAGTACCTCAACCCGGGCGTGAAGGCCGAGATCGACGTGATGTCCTTCGGCGCCGACGGCCAGCCCGGCGGCGAGGGCAAGAACGCGGACGTGGGCAGCTGGCAGTAGAGCGTGTCATGCACCGTGACGTATCCGGGAAAACCGGGCAGAGGCCCGGCAGCAAGGCGCAGGACGCGCCGCGGTATGCATGCCGCGAGCGGACTGCCACGCGGCAGCCGCCGAACGATCCTCCTTTCCGCCCTTTTCCATGATGCAACCGTCCCCGGCCGGCCCGCCCGCCGCCCCGGCCGCTTCCCTGCAAGCGCGGTATGGTGAAGCCGCCTCGGAGCATTTGCTATCGAAAAGAGAGCTAGAGGTCGGCGCGGAATACAGGCTGCAGCCCTTTTCTTTTCAAAAATCCGCTCGTTCCGCCACGCGCCGCCGCACGGCGCGCGGCTTCACCCTGCTGGAGCTGATGGTGGTGATCGCGATCATCGCCCTCTCGACCGCCGGCGTCGCCTTCGCCCTGCGCGACGGCAGCCAGACCCAGCTGGAGCGCGAGGCCGAGCGGCTGGCCGCGCTGCTCGACGGTGCCCGTGCCCAGTCGCGCGCCAGCGGCGTGCCGGTGCGCTGGCGGCCGACGGCGCAGGGCTTCGTCTTCGACGGCCTGCCGCCCGGCGCGCTGCCCAGCGGCTGGCTGGCGCCCGGCGTGCTGGTGGCGGGCGACGCGGTGCTGCGCCTGGGCCCCGAGCCGCTGATCGGCGCGCAGCAGGTGCTGCTCTACAGCGCCGCCCGACCCGACCGCGCGCTGCGGGTGGCGACCGACGGCCTGCGTCCGTTCTCGGTGGCGGCGCCGTGAGCCGCCGCCCGGCCGCCGTGCGCGGCCCTGCCCGCGGCTTCACCCTGATCGAGGTGCTGGTGGCGCTGGGCATCGTCGCCATCGCGCTGCTGGCCGGCAGCCAGGCGACCAGCGCGCTGACCCGCAACGCGCTGCGCCAGTCCGACCTGGTGCTGGCCCAGCTCTGCGCCGAGAACGAGCTGGTGCGGGTGCGCCTGTCGCGGCAGATGCCCGGCATCGGCGACAGCACCGTGCCCTGCGCCCAGGGCGGGCGCGAGTTCGCGGTCTCGGTCGCGGTGCGGCCCACGCCCAACCCGAGCTTTCGCCGAGTCGACGCCCAGGTGCAGGGCGGCGGCGGCCCGGTCCTGACGCTCTCCACCATCGTGGGGCAGTACTGATGGCGGCCCCGCGGCGCAGGCGCCCGGCCCGCATCGGCGGCTTCACCCTGGTGGAGCTGCTGGTCGCGCTGGTCGTGATGGCGCTGCTGGCCATCATGAGTTGGCGCGGCCTCGACGGCATGGCCCGGACGCAGGAGCAGACCAAGGCCCGCTCCGACGAGGTGCTGGCGCTGCAGGCGGGCCTCGCCCAGTGGACGGCCGACCTGGACGCGGTGACGGCGGTGCAGCGGCTGCAGGCGCTCGACTGGGACGGCCGCGCACTGCGCATCACCCGGCGCGGCAGCGGCGGCGACGCCGAAGGCCTGCGGGTGGTGGCCTGGGCGCGCGGCGCCACGCCCACCGGCCTGTCCTGGCTGCGCTGGGAATCGCCGCCGCTCACCACCCGCGGCGAGTGGGAAGACGCCTGGCAGCAGGCCGCCCTCTGGGCCCAGAACCCGGGCGAGGCCCAGCGCGCGCGGCAGGTGGCCATCGCCGCGCTGTCCGAGTGGCAGATCTACTACTACCGCAACAACGCCTGGAGCAACCCGCTCTCCAGCGAAGGCACCGCCGCCACCATCGCCAGCGCCAACGGCATCCCCACCGTGCCCGAGGGCGTGCGGCTGGTCCTGGTGCTCTCGCCCGGCCAGGCGATCAGCGGGCCGCTGGTGCGCGACTGGGTCGGCCCCACCGTGGGCGGGGGCAAGTCGTGAGACCGCGCCACGCCGCCGCGCAGCGCGGCGCCGCCCTGCTCGCCGCGATGCTCACGGTGACGCTGGTCGCCACCTTCGCCGCCGCCGCCATGTGGCAGCAATGGCGCAGCACCGAGATCGAGACCGCCGAGCGCGCCCGGATGCAGGCCGCCTGGATCCTCGTCGGCGCGCTCGACTGGTCGCGGCTGATCCTGCGCGAGGACGGCAACGCCAACCTGCGCAATCCAAGCGGCCCGGCTGACCACCTGGGCGAGCCGTGGGCGCTGCCGCTGCAGGAGGCGCGGCTCTCCAGCTTCCTGGCCGCCGCCGACCGCTCGGGCGCGGGAGCGGAGGCCAGCGACGACGTGCGCGACGCATTCCTCTCCGGCCAGATCCTCGACATGCAAGGCCGGCTGAACCTGCGCAACCTGATCGACACCAACGGCCGCATCTCCGCCTCCTGGCGCGCAGCGTTCCAGAAGCTGTTCGCCCAGCTGGGCCTGCCGGTGCAAGAACTGGACCGGATCGCCGAAGGCATGCGGCAGGCGCTGGCCGGTTCGGCGGCGACGGCCGGAAGCAATATGCCCGGCACGAATACCGGCACCACGACCTCGTCCACCGGCACCACGACGGGCACCACCGGCACCGGCGCCACGGCCGCGACCGGCACGGTGGACCCCGACGCGCCGCTGCTGCCGCAGCGCCTGGAGCAGTTCGCCTGGTTCGGCGTTTCGCTCGGGACTCTGCAGGCCCTGGCGCCCTACGCCACGATGCTGCCCGAAACGACGCCGGTCAACGTCAACACCGCCGATGCCCTGGTCATCGCCGCGGCCCTGCCCGAGATCGACGCCTCGTCCGCCCAGCGCTTGGTGGCGTCGCGCGCCGGCAACTACCTGCGCGACGGCGAGAACATACGCAAGGCCCTCCAGATGGAGACGGTGCCCGATCCAGCCGTCGTCGCGGTCGCCAGCCGCTATTTCGAGGTGCGTGGCCGGCTGCGGCTCGACAACGCGGTGGTCGAGGAACGCTCGCTGGTGCAGCGCGACGGCAATGCGGTCGCCACCGTCTGGCGCGAGCGCGGTGCGATCGGCGTGGCGCAGGCGCTGCAGGCCGCCCAGGAAGCGGCGGCACGTTGAACAGGAGGGCATCGAATGCGCCGGCGCCGCCCGACAGGGTGCGCCGGCGCCGTCCGGCAGACACGGCGCCTCTCTACAATCGTCCCCAACCCGCCGACCACCGTCCATGAGCACCCTGATCGTCTACCTTCCCCCCGACGCCGGTGCCGTGGACCTGCCCTACGTGCTGACGGCCGACGGCCACGCCGCCCTGCGCCAGGCCAGCGCGCGCCCCGCCCTGCTGCCCCAGCCGGGTCGACCCGGCGGCGAGGTGGTGGCGGTGGTGCCGGCCCGCGCCCTGTCGTGGCAGCGGGTGGAGCTGCCGCGCGGCATCCGCGCAGGCAGCCCGCCGCAGCGGGTGCGCGCGGTGCTCGACGGCTTGCTGGAAGACCGTCTGCTCGACGACCCCGCCCACCTGCACTTCGCCCTGGCGCCCGACGCCGCCCCTGGCGTGCCCGCCTGGGTGGCCGTCTGCGACCGGGCCTGGCTGCGCAACGCCCTGCAGCGCCTTGAGGCCGCCGGCCGCCGAGTGGCGCGGATCGTGCCCGAGTTCGCGCCAGACGACGCCGCGCTGCCGCAGCCCCGGCTCCATGCGGTCGGCACGCCCGAGGACGCGCAGCTGGTCGTCGTCGGCGAGCGGTACGGCACCGCCGTGTCGGTGCTGCCGCTGTCGGCCGGTGCGCTGGGCCTGGCCCTGTCGGGCCGGCCGGCCGATGCCGATGCGCCGCCGCCCCTCTTCTGGGCCGAGCCCGCCGTCGCCGCGCTGGCCGAGCAGTTGGCCGGCCGCCCGCTGCCGCTGCAGACACCGGCCGAGCGCTGGCTGGTCGCAGCCCGCGGCCGCTGGGACCTGGCCCAGTTCGACCTGGCCAGCTCGGGCCGCCGCCGCGCCGTCAAGCGCGCCGGATCGCTGATGGCCGGCTTGCTGCGGGCGCCGCAGTGGCGCGCGGCCCGCTGGGGCCTGGGCGTGCTGCTGGTGGCCCAGCTGGTCGGCCTGAACGCCTGGGCCTGGAAGGAGCGCAGCGCGCTCGACGCCCGCCAGTCGGCCCTGCATGCGGTGCTGACGCAGACCTTCCCGTCGGTGCGGGTGGTGGTCGATGCGCCGGTGCAGATGGAGCGCGAGCTGGCGCTGCTGCGCCAGGCCACCGGCGTCGGCGCGGGCGCCGGACTGGAGGGCCTGCTGTCGGCCGTGGGCACCGCGTTGCCGCCGGGCGCATCGGTCCAGTCGGTCGACTTCCTGAACGACGAGTTGCGGCTGCGCGGCTTCGACCCGGCGCAGGTCGCGCCGCTCGTCGAGAAGCTGCGCGCCCAGGGCATCGCCGCCGGCACCGAGGGCGAGGTGCTGGTGCTGCGCCAGGAAGGCATGCCGTGACCGCGTCGCTTCGATCTCGCCGCCCACAAGCCGCACAAGCCGATTCTCCCGACCGCCCCTGCCGACTGGACCCGACCCGATGAACGCCTCGCCTCGCAGCACCCCGGCGGCACCGCTCACCCTGCGCGCCCGCTGGAACGCCCTGGCCGCACGCGAGCGCTCGATGGTGCGGCTGGCGGCGGCCGCCGTCGGCATCGCACTGGTCTGGTGGGTGGCGCTGGCCCCCGCCCTGCGCACCCTGCAGGTGGCAGAGACCCGCCGCAACACGCTCGACGCGCAGCAGCAGCGGCTGCTGGCCCTGCAGGCCGAGGCCCGGCGCCTGAAGGCCCAGCCCAAGGCCGGCTACGACGAATCGCTGCGCGCCCTGGAAGCCTCGGTGCGCGACGGCCTGGCCGGCACCGGGCGGCTGAGCGTCGTCGGCGAGCGGGCCACCGTCACCCTGCGCGGCACGCCGCCCGAGGTGCTGGCCGCCTGGCTGGCCCGGGCCCGCGCCAATGCGCATGCGCTGCCGATCGAGGGCAAGCTGATGCGCAGTGCACCGCCGGCCGCGCCCGTCGGCAACGCCGCCGCGGCCCGGCCGCCGGCGCCCGATTTCTCTCAGAACGCGCCCGCCGCAGTGGTCACCGCGCCGCCCGATCGGGGGCCGCGCTGGGACGGCACGCTCGTGCTGGCGCTGCCGGCGCGCTGAGAACCCGCCCTCCATCGCCCTGATAGCCTTTCGCTCCCCATGGCCCGCCGCTCTTCCTCTGTTTCCCGCCCCGGCCGTGCGCCCTCTGCCGGCTGGCGCTGGGCCACCGTCGGCGCGGTACTGGGCCTGCTGGCCACCCTGGTGCTGTTCGCCCCGGCACGCTGGCTGAGCGGCGCGCTGGCCGACGCCACCCAGGGCCAACTGCTGCTGGCGGCGCCCGCCGGCACCGTCTGGAACGGCACCGCCCAGCTGGTGCTGACCGGCGGCGCCGGCAGCTCCGACGCCGCCGCCCTGCCCGACCGGCTGCGCTGGCGGCTGCGCCCCACCTGGGACGGCCTGTCGCTGCAGCTGCAGGCGCCCTGCTGCACGCCCGAGCCGGTCGCGCTGCGGGTGCACCTGCGCCGCGGCGGCGCCCGCATCGTGGTGGCCGACAGCGGCTCGCGCTGGCCGGCGGCCCTGCTGGCGGGCCTGGGCACGCCGTGGAACACGCTCAAGCCCCAGGGCGACCTGGCGCTGGCCACCCAGGGCCTGGCGGTCGAGATCGCACAGGGCCGGCTGGTGCTGGCCGGCCGCGCGCAGCTGGATGCGCTCGGCATGTCGTCGCAGCTCTCGCCGCTGCGCCCGATGGGCAGCTACCGGCTGGTGCTGGCCGGCGGCGAGCTGCCGACGCTGGGCCTGCAGACCCTCGAAGGCGCGCTGCAGCTCACCGGCCAGGGCCGCTGGGTCGGCTCGCGCCTGCGCTTCGACGGCGAGGCCTCGGCCGCGCCCGACCGCGAAGCGGCGCTCTCGAACCTCCTGAACATCATCGGTCGCCGCAGCGGCGCCCGTTCTCTCATCACCGTAGGTTGACGAATGACCCACCGAACGCCGCGCGCGCCGCGCCCCCAGCGCTTCTTCCAGCGATCCGTTCTGCGTGTTGCTACAATTTCCGTAGCAGCAAGCCTGGGCGGGACGCCGGCTACGGGCCTTTTCGGCTTCAACAGCGCACTGGCGCAGAACAGCCGGGCCGCCCGCGGTGCGGCGCCCCCTTCGGTCGGCGCGCGGGAGCCGGTGACGCTCAACTTCGCCAATGCCGACATCGAGGCGGTGGCCCGCACCATGTCGACCATCACCGGCCGCAACGTGGTGGTCGATCCGCGGGTCAAGGGCACGATGACGCTGGTGACCGAGCGTCCGGTGCCGCCGGCCGTGGCCTTCAACCAGTTCCTGGCGGCGCTGCGGCTGCAGAGCTTCACCGTCGTCGAATCGGCCGGGCTCTACAAGGTGGTGCCCGAGGCCGACGGCAAACTGCAGGGCGGCGCGGTCACCGTCGCGCCGGCCACCGGCGGCGCGGCGGGCAACCAGATCGTCACCCAGATCTTCAAGCTCAATTTCGAGAACGCCAACAACCTGGTGCCGGTGCTGCGGCCGCTGATCAGCCCCAACAACACGATCAACGTGAACCCGGGCAACAACTCGCTGGTCATCACCGACTACGCCGAGAACCTGCAGCGGATAGGCAAGATCATCGCGACGATGGACGTCTCGAACGCGAGCGACGTCGAGGTGATCCCGCTGCGCCACGCGGTCGCGACCGACCTGGCGCCGCTGGTCTCGCGGCTGATCGACGGCTCCGGGTCGGCACCTGTGGCCGGCGGCCTGCCGGGTGCCCAGCCCACCGGCGTGCCCGGCGGCCAGGGCCAGACCGACAACGCCTTCCGCACCACGCTGATCGCCGAGCCGCGCAGCAACGCGCTGATCCTGCGGGCGGCCAACCCGGCCCGGGTGTCGCTGGTGCGCTCCCTGGTGGCGCGGCTCGACCAGCCCACGCAGGACGGCGCCAACGGCGACGCCGGCAACATCCGCGTCGTATACCTGAAGAACGCCGAAGCCACCCGGCTGGCGGTGACACTGCGCGCCGCGATGGCCTCGCTGGCCGCTGCCAGCGGCAACAGCGGGGTGGCGGGCGCCCTGCCCGGCGGCGGCACCACCGGCGTGCCGCAGCAGGGCGGCATGTCGTCGAGCCCTTCGGGTTTCGGCGGGAGCAGCGGCAATGTCGGCAGCTTCGGAGCGGCCGGCGGCAGCAACGCGGCCCTCGGCAGCAGCGCGTCGTCCAACTTCGCCAACAGCGCGATGCCCTCGACCGGCGGCAGCATCCAGGCCGACCCGGCCACCAACTCGCTGATCATCACCGCGAGCGAGCCGCTCTACCGCCAGCTGCGCGCGGTGATCGACAAGCTCGACGGCCGGCGCGCGCAGGTGCTGGTCGAGAGCCTGATCGTGGAAGTGAACGCCAGCAAGGTGGCCGATTTCGGCATCCAGTGGCAGACGGCGCTGGGCAACAGCGGCGACGGCACGGTCGGCGTGATCGGCAACAACTCCGGCGTGGCCGGCAGCAACATCATCGGCCTCGCCCTGGCCGCAGCCGGCGGCACCACGGGCCTGGCCTCGGCCGTGACCAACGGCACGGGTCCTTCGCGCGGCTTCAACCTGGCGCTGGCGCCGCGGATCAACGGCCGCTACTACCTGGGCGCCCTGGCCAACTTCCTGCAGACCTCGGGCGATGCCAACGTCCTCTCGACCCCCAACCTGCTGACGCTCGACAACGAAGAGGCGCGGATCATCATCGGCCAGAACGTGCCGTTCCCGACCGGCTCCTACGCCAACAGCACCGGCAGCAGCACCGTCAACCCGTTCACCACCGTCGAGCGCAAGGACGTGGGCCTGACGCTGCGGGTCAAGCCGCAGATCAACGAGAACGGCACGGTGAAGATGGCGATCTACCAGGAGGTCTCGAGCGTCGACACCAGCACCATCGCCAACCAGAACGGCCCGACCACCAACAAGCGCTCGATCGAATCCAACGTGCTGGTCGACGACGGCAGCATCGTGGTGCTGGGCGGCCTGTTGCAGGACGACTATTCGCTCAGCCAGGACAAGATCCCGGTGCTGGGCGACGTGCCGCTGGTGGGCGGCCTGTTCCGCAACGAGAACCGCAGCCGCCGCAAGACCAACCTGATGGTGTTCCTGCGGCCGGTGGTGGTGCGCGACGCGGCCGAGAGCGATTCGCTGACGCAGGACCGCTACGAGGCGATCCGGGCGCTGCAGCAGAACATCCAGCCCGCGCCGAGCACCGTGATGAACGGCGTCAGCGGCGCGCCGGTGCTGCCGCCGATGCCGGCGCCCACGCCCCGCAAGGATGCGGGCGGCGGCATCCAGGGCACCACCCTGGTCCCGCCACCGCTGCCGCCGACGGTCACCCGGCCGTCGGGCCCGCCGCTGCGCGGTGCCCTGCCCGCCACCGCCGACCCGGCCACCCGCCAGGAAAGCCCGTGATCCGCCCCACTCCCGACCGGCCCGGAGCCCCCGCCTGATGCGCCACCCGCTGCCCTACGCCTTCGCCCGCACCCACCAGCTGCTGCTGGAAGACGACGCCGGCGCGCTCACCCTCTGGCACGGGCCGGTACCCGACAGCGCCGCCTGCAGCGAGGTGCTGCGCAAGTACCCGGTGGCCGCCCTGCAGCGGGCCGAGGTGCCGGTGCTGGTGCAGCGCATCAGCGCCGCCTACGCCCAGGGCGAATCGAGCGCCGCCACGGTGGTGAGCGAGGTCGAGAGCGACGCCGACCTCTCCCGCATGATGCAGGACCTGCCGGCGATAGAAGACCTGCTGGAAACGGCCGACGACGCACCCATCATCCGGATGCTGAACGCCCTGCTGACCCAGGCCGCGCGCGACGGCGCCAGCGACATCCACATCGAGCCCTACGAGCGCCACAGCAGCGTGCGCTTCCGGGTCGACGGCGCGCTGCGCGAGGTGGTGCAGCCCAACCGCGCGCTGCATGCGGCCCTGATATCGCGCCTGAAGATCATGGCCGACCTGGACATCTCCGAAAAGCGCCTGCCGCAGGACGGCCGTATCAGCCTGCGCATCGGCACCCGGGCGGTGGACGTGCGCGTCTCGACCATCCCGTCGGCCCACGGCGAGCGGGCGGTGCTGCGGCTGCTCGACAAGAGCGAGAGCAAGATCAGCCTGGAATCGGTCGGCATGCTGGGCGACGTGCTGCACCGCTTCGAGCGGCTGATCCGGCAGCCGCACGGCATCATCCTGGTGACCGGGCCCACCGGCTCGGGCAAGACCACCACGCTCTACGCCTCGCTGGCCCGGCTCGACGCCACCGCCAACAACATCATGACGGTCGAGGACCCGATCGAGTACGAGCTGCCGGGCGTCGGCCAGACCCAGGTCAACGGCAAGATCGACCTGACCTTCGCCCGGGCGCTGCGGGCCATCCTGCGGCAGGACCCGGACATCGTCATGATCGGCGAGATCCGCGATTTCGAGACCGCGCAGATCGCCATCCAGGCCTCGCTCACCGGCCACCTGGTGCTGGCAACGCTGCACACCAACGACGCCGCCAGCGCGATCACCCGCCTGACCGACATGGGCGTCGAGCCCTTCCTGCTGAGCAGCTCGCTGCTCGGCGTGCTGGCCCAGCGCCTGGTGCGCAAGCTCGACCCCACCGAGACCAGCGGCTACCGCGGCCGCACCGGCGTGTTCGAGCTGCTGGTGGTGGACGACGCGATCCGCGCCCAGATCCACAACCAGGAATCGGAAGCCAAGATCCGCGACATGGCGCTGGCCGGCGGCATGAAGCTGATGCGCGAAGACGGCGAACGGCTGGTGCGCGAAGGCATCACCAGCCCCGAAGAAGTGCTGCGGGTCACGCGGGATTGAGCGCACCCGGCGGGTCCTGCGCGCCAAAATGATGCCCTTGTAGCCGGAGTTCCCCCATGGCCGCCCACCCGCTCGTACGAACGCCCTTCACCGCAGACGACTACCTCGCCTGGGAAGCCACCCAGCCGGACCGCCACGAATACATCGGCGGCGAGACATTCGCGATGGCCGGCGGCGAGGATCGCAACGACATCGTCGCTCAGAACATCGGCTATGCACTGCGCCAGCACCTGCGCGGCAGTCCGTGCGCCGTCTACCTCGGCGGCGTGAAGCTGCAGGTCGATGCCGCAGACGCCTTTTTCTACCCCGATGTCTTCGTCACCCGCGGCGGCCGCGACGCGGCCGACCGGCTGGTCAAGCGCGAGGCGCACCTGGTCGTGGAGATCCTGTCGCCCGACACCGAGGCCTACGACCGCGGCGAGAAATTCGCCCGCTACCGCCAGTTGCCGAGCCTGCAGGAGTATCTGCTGGTCGACATCGCGCGCCGCCGGGTCGATCTGCACCGCAAGGGCGCGGACGGGCTGTGGGTGCTGCATCCGTCCGAAGGCGAGCAGGCCATCGCGCTCGCCAGCGTCGGGCTCGACCTTGCCGCAAGCGTGCTGTATGCGGACCTGCCGGACGCGGCCGGGCGGCCTGTCGCTCCGCCCCCCTGACAGCCGAATCCCTGCGCGCCGGCCGTCCCGACCGCCGACCGCCGTATCGCGGCCGCCCCTGCCACGCGGGCGCCGCCTTCCACGGTGCATGCACAAGACGCCCGACCTTGCCCCGGCAAGGCTTCCCGGTCCGCGCAACAATGGCCGCATGACCGCATCCACCTCGCTCGCCGACATCCGTTTCTCCATGCTCGACCTGGTCCCCGTCCGCGAAGGCGGCACGGTGGCGCAGGCGCTGGCCCTGGCGCTGCGGACGGCGCAGCATGTCGAGACGCTCGGCTTCACCCGCTACTGGATGGCCGAGCACCACAACATGGAGGGCATCGCCAGCTCGTCGACCGCGGTGATGGTGGGCCACGTGGCCGGCGGCACACAGCGCATCCGCGTGGGCTCGGGCGGCATCATGCTGCCCAACCATGCGCCGCTGGTGGTGGCCGAGGCCTTCGGCACGCTGGCCGAGCTGTACCCGAACCGGATCGACCTGGGCCTGGGCCGTGCCCCCGGCACCGACCCGTCCACGATGCGCGCCCTGCGCCGCGACCGCACCGAGACGGTCGACGATTTCCCGGCCGACGTGCTGGAACTGCAGCGCCTGCTGGCCCCGGCCCAGCCCGGCCAGAAGCTGGTCGCCACGCCCGGCGTCGGCACCCGGGTGCCGATCTGGCTGCTGGGGTCGAGCCTGTTCAGCGCCCAGCTGGCCGCCGAACGGGGCCTGCCCTACGCCTTCGCCTCGCACTTCGCGCCGCGGCTGCTGCTGCAGGCGATCGACCTGTACCGCGAGCAGTTCCGGCCGTCGGCTACTCTGGAAAAACCCTATGTGACCATCGGCGTGCCGCTGATCGCGGCGCCCACCGACGAGGAAGCGCAGTACCTGGCCAGCAGCACCTACCAGCGGGTGCTGGGCATCCTGACCGGCGCCCGCGGCAAGCTGCCGCCGCCGGTGGCGAACTTCGTCGACCAGCTGCAGCCGCGCGAACGCGCGGCGATCGAGGACTTCCTGGCCGCCGGCGTGATCGGCGGGCCGGAGACGGTGCGCCGCGGGCTGGAGACGCTGGCCGGGCGCACCGGTGCCGACGAGATGATGTTCGTCTGCGACATCTTCGACCCGGCGCTGCGGCTGCGCTCCCTGGACATCGCCGCGGCGGCGAAGACGCAGGAGCCCGCGCTGGTCGACTGAGGCAGCCGGCCCACCGGCGTCGGCGCCTGGTCTGCGAGAACTGCGAGACCATCCGTTCCAGGTGCCGGCGCATCGCCTGGCGGGCAGCCCCGCCCGGCGCAAGCGCCATGCCGGGGCGCTACCATCCCGCCATGCCAGCCTATTCGTTCGAAGCCCTCGATGCCCAAGGCCAGTCGCGCAAGGGCGTGATGGAGGCCGACACCGCCCGCGCGGCCCGCGGCCTGCTGCGGGCCCAGGCGCTGGTGCCCCTGCTGGTGGAACCGGTGGCGACCGGCAGCGGCGGCAGCCGCGATACCGGCGGCTTTCTCGTGCGCCGGGTCTTCAATTCCACCGGCCTGGCGATCTGGACGCGGCAGCTGGCCGGCCTGGTCAGCTCCGGCCTGCCGCTGGAGCGCGCGCTCACCGCGCTGTCGGACGAAGCCGAGGACGACCGCCAGCGCCACCTGGTCGCCGCGCTGCGGGCCGAGGTCAACGCCGGTGCCAGCTTCGCCCGGGCGCTCGGCCAGCACGGCCGGGAGTTCTCGCCGATCTTCGTCGCGGTGATCGGCGCTGGCGAGCAGAGCGGCAACCTGGGCCTGGTGCTCGACCGGCTGGCCGACGATTTGGAAGAGCGCCAGGCGCTCAAGGCCAAGCTGCTCGGCGCGGCGCTGTACCCTGCCATCGTGACGGTGGTGGCGATCGTCATCGTGCTGTTCCTGGTGGGCTACGTGGTGCCGCAGGTGGCCAGCGTGTTCGCCGGCACCAAACGCGCCCTGCCGTTTTTGACCGTCGCGATGCTGGCGGTGAGCGATGTCGTGCGCCACTACGGCTGGGCGATGCTGCTCGCGGTGGTGGTGCTGGCCTTCGCCGGCCGCGCCGCGTACGCCCACCCGGCGCTGCGCCGCCGGCTCGATGCGGCCTGGCTCACCCTGCCGCTGGTCGGCCGGCTGGCCCGCGGCTACAACGCCGCCCGCTTCGCCGGCACCCTGGCGATGCTGGCCGCCGCCGGCGTGCCGATTCTGCGCGCCCTGCAGGCCGCGGCCGAGACGCTGCACAACACCGCCATGCGCGCCGACGCGCTCGACGCCCTGGTGCTGGTGCGCGAAGGCGCGCCGCTGGCCTCGGCCATGGCGCAGAAAAAGCGCTTTCCCGGCCTGGTCGCGATGTTCGCCCGGCTCGGCGAGCAGACCGGCCAGCTGCCGCTGATGCTGCAGCGCGCCGCGGTGCAGCTCTCGACCGAGGTGCAGCGCCGCGCCGTGTCGCTCGCCACCCTGCTGGAGCCGCTGCTGATCGTGGCGATGGGCCTGGTGGTGATGCTGATCGTGCTGGCGGTGCTGATGCCGATCATTCAGTTGAATCAGTTCGTCCGCTGACGCGGACGACCCCCAGGCTGCGCTTCGCTACGCCCACCCCTGTGAGGGGAAGATAGAGTACGTCTGCTGCGCAGACGACCCCCAGGCTGCGCTGCGCTACGCCACCCCCCTGCGAGGGGGCGACACCGCTGGACCGGCGGAGCCGGATCCAGGGTGTCCCTGAGAATGCAGGGGGTGCGGGGGGCGGTGGGTGTGGGGTGGTGGTTTTGGATCGGAAGTGGCTGGGGTCGGCTTCTTGCGCTGACCGGCAGCTATGAAAAATGTAGCGTCGAGCGGGTGGCTCGACCATAACGGGGTTCTTATGCCGGTGACGCTGGAAGACAAGCTGGTGGTCGCGATCTCGTCGCGGGCGCTGTTCGATTTCGAGGAAGAGAACCGCCAGTTCGATCCGCGCGATCCCGGGCCCTACATGCAGCTGCAGCTGGACCGGCTCGACGTGCCGGCCAAGCCGGGCGTGGCGTTTTCGCTGGTCAGGAAGCTGATGGCGTTCAACACGCCGGGGGTGCAGCGGGTCGAGGTGGTGATGCTCTCGCGCAACGACCCGGTCAGCGGCATGCGCATCTTCCGCTCGGGCGAAGCGGCCAAGGTGCCGCTGGAGCGCGGGGTGTTCACCCAGGGGCGCGACCCGTTCCGCTACCTGCGGCCGCTCGGCGCCCACTTGTTCCTCTCGGCCAACGAGGAGGACGTGCGCGCCGCGCTGAACCTGGGCTTTCCGGCCGCGCGGGTGCTGACCGAATCGGTGCAGGCCGGTGCCACCTATCCGGACGAGGTGCGGATCGCCTTCGACGGCGACGCGGTGCTGTTCTCGGACGAGGCCGAGCGGGTCTTCCAGAAGAAGGGCCTGGCCGCCTTCCAGCGCCACGAGACCAGCAAGGCCGCCCAGCCCCTGCCCGACGGCCCGTTCAAGCCGCTGCTGAGCGCCCTGCACCGGCTGCAGCAGGCCAGCGATTCGGCGACCGTCGGCGGCATGCGGCTGCGCACCGCCCTGGTCACCGCCCGCAGCGCTCCGGCGCACGAGCGGGCGATCCGCACCCTGATGAGCTGGAACATCGCGGTGGACGAGGCGATGTTCCTCGGCGGCCTGGAAAAGGGCGCGTTCCTGCGCGAGTTCGAGCCCGACTTCTTCTTCGACGACCAGACCGGCCATGTCAACTCGGCCGCGCGGCACGTGCCGGCGGGGCATGTGAGCTTCGGCGTCTCCAACCCGCTGCCGACCGCGGCGCCCCCCCTGCCGGTGGAAACCGCCGCCACCCCGCCGCTGCCGCCCGCGGACGGCCGATAAGCCGAATTCCGAAAGAAAAGTGGCTCCAGCCGTTGCTAAACATCGGCTTCCAGCTATGGATTCAAGAGCAAGGGCTACGGCGACGCTCGTGCCGCTTACCAAAGACGACGCGATTCGCAGCCGCGTCACCGCTCCCCCGCCACCGGTGCCATCCGTGCCATCCGTGCCATCCGTGCCATCATCCGGGCATGCCGGCCCGGCCCCGCCGCGGCCGCCTTCGACCTCCCAGCATCCCATCTCCATGCCTTTTTCCGCCCTCGCCCGCCGCCCCGTCCCCGCCACCTGTGCCCTGGCCGCCCTCCTGACCGCCCTGGCCTTCGCCGGCCCCACCGCCGCGCAGACCGGCGGCGCCCAGCCCCGGCAGGCCGCACCGCAGACGGCCACGACGCCCGAGAAAGCGGCCACCGAAGGCACCAAGGGCGAGGTGCTGGCCGCCAAGCAGTTCAAGTGGCTCGATACCGACGGCGACGGCTTTCTCACCCAGTCCGAGGTGGCGCTGTTCCCGCGGCTGCGCGACAACTTCGAGGCAGCCGATACGAACCGCGACGGCAAGGTGAGCTTCGAGGAAATTCGGGTGTTCGCCCAGAAGCACCGGGCCGAGCGGGACCGGGCGCGGCAGGCACCTGCCGCGGTGGGGAATGCCGCGCCGACGGCGCCCGCAGCGGCGACGGCGGCGGCACCGCGCGGCGAACCTGCCGCGGCAGCGCCCGCGGCCGCGGCCGCGGCCGCGCAGGTCGCACCCGCTGTCGCGCCCACCGACAGGCCTTCCTGGTAACGGACGGGTTCCCCGTGTGAACAGCGGCCGCGTCGTGCGCTGCCGGCCGCGCCCGCGGCGCGGTGACCGGGGCCGGCGCTTCAGGCCGCGGCCGACGGCGGCCGCCGCTTGACCTTGCTCGGGTCCGAGTAGACCACCGGCGCGTTCGGGTCGCTCGCCTGGCCGGACGCCAGCGCCTTCTGCGCCAGGCGCTGCTGCTCCTCGGCCAGGTCGACCATCGACGAACTGGCGCGCCAGAGGGACTGCAGGTTGTCCATCAGCAGCTTGCTGATCGGCTCCTTCGGCGGCTCCTCGGGCTCCTCGACGGTTTCCTTCTGGTGGAGGGCGGTCCAGTCGCGGCCGATACTTTCGGCAGCCGAAGAGGGCGTGTTGTCGGGGCTGCGGACGCCCTGGGGCGCGCCGACGAAATCCCGCGTCCGGGCAGCCGCCGTGGCCTGGGTGACGCCCGCCCGCACCGAGCCCTCTCCGGCGACCTGGGCGGACGACGACACACCGCTGCCCGCGGCGGTGGCCATGGCCGACGGGCGATAGAGGGTCAGGTCGACGGGTGGAATCTGCATCATGGCGTGCTCCGGCGAAGGACGGATGGCCAGGGTTGGGCCGACCGTATCAGTGTCTTCGGCGGCTTTTTGCAAACCTTGAGGATTTTTTGAATTATTTCGGATCGGTTGTTTTTTGGCAGCCGGCCGTCTCGCGGTAGCGGTTCCAGCCGCCGGCCCTCAGCTCGCAGGCGGCGCAGATACCGCAGCCGTAGCCCCAGGGGTGGCGGTGGCTGCGGTCGCCCAGGTAGCAGGTGTGGCTGTGCTCGACGACCAGGTCGACCAACGGCGGGCCGCCCAGCTGCTCGGCCATCGCCCAGGTGGCGGCCTTGTCGATCCACATCAGCGGCGTCTCGACCACCAGGCGCCGGTCCATGCCGAGCGACAGGGCCACCTGCATCGCCTTCATCGTGTCGTCGCGGCAATCGGGGTAGCCCGAGTAGTCGGTCTCGCAGACGCCGGTGACCAGCACATCGTGGCCGCGCCGGTAGGCCAGCGCGGCGGCCAGCGTCAGGAACAGCAGGTTGCGGCCGGGCACGAAGGTGTTGGGCAGGCCGCTGGCCTCCATCTGGAAGGCGGTATCCCGCGTCAGCGAGGTTTCGCTGACCTGGCCGAGCACGCCGACCTCCAGCAGATGGTCGTCGTCGAGCCGCGCGGCCCATTGCGGGAACCGGTGGCGCAGCGCGTGCAGCACCTCCAGCCGGGCATCGAGCTCCACCCGGTGGCGCTGGCCGTAGTCGAAACCGACGGTCTCGACCCGTTCGTAGCGCTGCAGCGCCCAGGCGAGGCAGGTGGCGGAATCCTGGCCACCGGAGAACAGGACGAGGGCGGAGCGTTGCATGGCGGGCCTGGAGAGGATCAGCGCCGTGGCGCTATTGAAACGATAGCTGCAGGCCGGCGCTGCACGATGGCTACAGCCCTTTTTTTCTTGAAAACAGCTTACAGGAACCGGTCGAGCAGCTTGCGCGATCCGCGGTCGAGCGCGAAGCGGTCGCGCACCCGGTAGTGCACGCCGTGCCTGTCGGCGATCAGCAAACCGTTGTCGGGCAGGCGGCGCAGGTCGTCCTCGGAGCGCAGCACGAAATGCACCGTGCCGCGGTCGGTCTCCACCTCCCAGGTGCTGGGCGTGGAGAAGGTCGAGACCGACACCAGCCGCCGCACCTCGGGCATGAACTCGCGGGCGGCGAGCGCCGCCTCGACCAGCGCGCGCTCGGCGGCGGGCAGGCCGCTCAGCAGGGCGATCCAGCCGCGCTCGCGCCCGTCGGGGCCGACCAGGGAGACGCCCTCGTCCGACGCCGCGAGCGGAAAGGCGCGCACCGGATGCACCGGCACGCTGCCGGCGGCGTCGGTCAGCACCAGCCGGCCGAAGGCGTCCTGTGCCAGGCCGAACACGGCCGAGGGCTGGGCATCGGGCAAGGGCCGGGCGATGCCCCGGGGGGACACGGAGGGATCAGTCGCCATGGGGATGCCGCGGGGTAGCGCCGTGGAAGCGGGAAAAGCGAGAAAAACGGGAGAGCCGCGCAGGGCGACGGCCGCCGCGCGTGCGACGGGCACGGCCGGCGCCGGACGCGTCATGGGCGCCGCACGGGCCGCGCAGGACGTCGGACACCGGGCAGCGCATCACGATTCTCCCGACGGGTGGGCCGAGTGCGTCGCCAGCGCGGCGGCGGCGGCCTGCACGACGCTCGTGCGGTCTTCCAAGTCTTCGTCGTCCACCCGGCGCACCTGCGCCTGGTAGAGCCGCCAGTAGGCGCCCTGCCGGGCCATCAGCTCGTCGTGCGGCCCCACCTCCACCACCGCGCCTCGGTCCATCACCACCAGCCGGTCGGCCTTGCGCAGGGTGGAGAGCCGGTGGGCGATGGCGATGGTGGTGCGGCCCTGAACCAGATTGTCGAGCGCCTTCTGGATCTCTTTCTCGGTCTCGGTGTCGACCGCCGAGGTGGCCTCGTCCAGGATCAGGATGCGCGGGTCGATCAGCAAGGCCCGGGCGATGCTGATGCGCTGGCGCTCGCCGCCCGACAGGCCCTGGCCGCGCTCGCCGACCTGCGAGTCGTAGCCGTGCGGCAGCCGCAGGATGAAGTCGTGCGCATGGGCGGCGCGGGCGGCGGCGACGATGTCCTCCCGCCCCGCGTCGGGCCGGCCGTAGGCGATGTTCTCGGCGATGGTGCCGAAGAACAGGAACGGCTCCTGCAGCACCAGGCCGATGTGCCGGCGGTAGTCGGCCACCCGGTAATGGCGGATGTCATGGCCGTCGACGGCGATGCTGCCGTCGGTCACGTCGTAGAAGCGGCTGATCAGATTGACCAGGGTGCTCTTGCCCGAGCCGCTGTGGCCCACCAGGCCGATCATCTCGCCGGGGCGGATGTCGAGGTCCATGCCGCGGATCACCGAGCGGCTGCCGTAGCGAAAGCCCACGCCGCGCATCGCGATCGCACCGCGCGGCGCGGTGTAGGGCACCGGGCGGGCCGGCTCGGGCACGTCGGAGCGGTGGTCGAGGATGTCGAAGATCCGCTTGGCGCCGGCCGCCGCTTTTTGCGTCACCGAGACGATGCGGCTCATCGAGTCGAGCCGGGTGTAGAACCGGCCGATGTAGGCCAGGAAAGCGGTCAACACGCCGACCGTGATGCTGTGGTGCGCCACCAGCCAGATGCCGAAGCCCCAGACCACCAGCAGGCCCATCTCGGTGAGCAGGGTGACGGTGGGGGTGAACAGCGACCAGGTGCGGTTGATGCGGTCGTTGACCTCCAGGTTGCGCTGGTTGGCCGCGCGGAAGCGCTGGGCCTCGCGGCGCTCCTGGGCGAAGGCCTTCACCACCCGGATGCCGGGGATGGTGTCGGCCAGCACGTTGGTGACTTCGGAGAACGCCCGGTCGACCTTCTCGAAGCCGGTGCGCAGCCGGTCGCGCACGAAGTGGATCATCCAGGCGATCAGCGGCAGCGGCACCAGCGTCACCAGCGCCAGCCAGGGGTTGATCGAGAACAGGATGACCGCCGTCATCAGCATCATCAGCACGTCGGTCGCGAAGTCGAGCGCGTGCAGCGACAGGAAGACGTTGATCCGGTCGGTCTCGGCGCCGATCCGGGCCATCAGGTCGCCGGTGCGGCGGCTGCCGAAGTAGTCGAGCGACAGGTCCAGCAGGTGCTCGAAGGTGGCGGTGCGCAGGTCGGCGCCGATCCGCTCCGACACCCGGGCCAGCATGAAGGTGCGCGCCCAGCTCAGGCCCCAGCCGACCAGCGCCGCGGCGAGCAGGGCCGAGAGGTACAGCAGGACCTTGGCGGTCTCGATCCGCTGGCCGTTCTGGAACGGAATCAGTACCTCGTCCATCAGCGGTATCGTCAGGTAGGGCGGCACCAGCGTGGCCGCGGTGGAGGCCAGGGTCAGCAGGAAGGCCGCAAGCAGCCGGTGGCGGTACGGCCGGGCGAAGCGCCAGAGCCGCAGCAGCACCCAGGTGGAGGGTGGCGGCGCGGGCGCGGCCTCGTCGGCGATGCCCAGGACCTCGGCCTCTTGCGCGTTGCCGGTCTGCAGCGCGTCGAAGCGTTCGGCCAGGCGCAGCGCCTGCGGATGCGCCGCCATGGTGAAGCGCCAGACGGCCAGGCGCGCCTGTTCGCCGCACAGCTCCAGCGCGGCGACGCCGCCGTGGTCGGAGAGGCGCAGCGACAGGCCGGGGCGCAGCGGCCAGGTCCGGTCGGGCGCACCGGGAATGCCGGAGGCGCGCAGCTCCCGCGCGGTGAGCTGCAGCCGGCCCGCGGCGAAGCGCATCGCCGGGTCCAGGTCAACCGGCACGGTCGCGAGCACGTTTCCACCGGGGCCGGGCGGCAGGGGCGGATCGGGGTTTACCGCAAGGGCATCGACAGGGTCTGGTTTTTGCACCACACGATTCTGACCCAATCTCCCCCCGCCGCAGCAGGGCATCGACCGGTTTCCCACCATGGAACGACCGTACCGCCGCAGGGCACGCAAAATGGCGTCGTTGACAATCAAGGCAACCGCTGCCGACCATAGGCCTATGCAACCGAAGAACGACATCCGCATCCTCCGCGTCAACTACCTGCACGGCTCCAACATCTGGACCTACCGCGAGGTGCTGGAGGTCTGGCTCGATCTGGGCGAGCTGGAGCAGTTTCCCTCGCACACCCTGCCGGGCTTCAACAGCCGCATCACCGCCTGGCTGCCGGCGCTGGTGGAGCACACCTGCGGCGTCGGCGTGCGTGGCGGCTTCCTGCAGCGGCTCGAGGGCGGAACCTGGATGGGCCATGTGCTGGAGCATGCGATCATCGAGCTGCTCAACCTCTCGGGCATGCCCACCACCTTCGGCCAGACCCGCGAGACCACCACCAGCGGCGTCTACCGCATGGTGTTCCGTGCCCAGGACGAGGCCAGCGCCCGGGTGGCCCTGGAGGAAGGCATGGCGCTGCTGATGGCCGCGATCAACGACCTGCCGTTCGACGTGCAGGCCGCCGTCGGACGGCTCAGGAAGCAGATCGACCGCTCCTTCCTCGGCCCCAGCACCGACTGCATCGTCACCGCGGCCAACGAGCGCAAGATCCCGCACATCCGGCTCAACCCGGGCAACCTGGTGCAGCTGGGCTACGGCAACCGCCAGCGCCGCATCTGGACCGCCGAGAGCGACCGCACCAGCGCCATCGGCGAGAGCATCGCCGCCGACAAGGACCTGACCAAGTCGCTGCTCGCGTCCTGCGGCGTGCCGGTGCCCGAGGGCGCCCTGGTCGAGACGCCCGCCGCCGCCTGGGAGGCCGCGCAGAAGATCGGCCTGCCGGTGGTGGTGAAGCCGTCGGACGGCAACCACGCACGCGGCGTGACGCTGGACCTGCGCCAGCAGGCCGACATCGAGGCCGCCTTCGCCCTGGCCGAGGCCGAGGGCAGCGGCGTGATCGTCGAGCGCTTCGTCGAGGGCTACGAGCACCGGCTGCTGGTGGTCGGCGGCAAGGTGGTGGCCGCCACCCGCGGCGAGCCGGTGGCCGTCACCGGCGACGGCGTCTCCAGCGTCGCGCGGCTGATCGACGTGCAGATGAACACCGATCCGCGGCGCGGCTGGGAGCACCAGTTCCCCCTGACCACCATCGACGTGCAGGACGGCGGCGTGCAGCTGGAACTCCACCGCCAGGGCCTCGCCCCCGACAACATCCCCGAGGCGGGCCGCCGGGTGACGGTGCAGCGCACCGGCAACATGGCGATCGACTGCACCGACGAAGTGCATCCCGAGGTGGCGCATGCGGTGGCGCTGGCCGCCCGCATCGTGGGCCTGGACATCGCCGGCATCGACCTGGTGGCGCGCGACATCCGCCAGCCGCTGCAGGCGCAGGCCGGCGCCATCGTCGAGGTGAACGCCGGCCCCGGCCTGCTGATGCACCTCAAGCCCACCCAGGGGCAGCCGCGCCCGGTGGGCCGCGCGATCTGCGACCACCTGTTCTCCGAAGGCGAGACCGGCCGCATCCCGCTGGTCGGCATCGCCGGCACCCGGCACACCGCGGCCATCGGCCGGCTGGTCGCCTGGCTGGCGCACCTGGACGGCCGGGCGACCGGCCTGGCCTGCCGCGACGGCCTGTTCCTGGACCGCCGCCGCTTCCTGGCGGCCGACAGCCGCCACTGGCGCGCCGGCGAACAGCTGCTGATGAACCGCACGGTGCAGGTCGCGGTGATCGAGAACCCGGCCGAGAGCATCCTGCGCGACGGCCTGGCCTACGACCGCTGCCAGGTGGGCGTGGTGACCGATTTCGACGGCATCGAGTCGCTCGCCTTCTACGACGTGCACACCGAGGACCACATGCGCAAGGCGCTGCGCACCCAGATCGACGTGGTTCTGGCCGACGGCGTGGGCGTGCTGAACGCCGCCGTGCCGCAGGTGGCCGACCTGGCGCCGCTCTGCGACGGCGAGGTGATCCTGTACGCCTGCGACCCGGCCACGCCGGCACTGGCCGCGCACTGCGCCGCCGGTGGCCGCGCGGTGGCGATGCGCCAGGGCCGGGTGGCGCTGGTGTCCGACAGCCAGGACGTGCCGCTGTCGGGCCTGGGCCCGCTCGACGCCTGGCGCGGCCGCTTCGGCGCACTGCCCGACGAGGCGATCCTGGCTGCGGTGGCGACGGCCTGGGCGCTGGGTATCGCGCCGGGCCTGATCGGCGCCGGCATCGAGGCCTTCGAGCAGGAGCCGGGTGTGCCGCTGGTGGCCGTCGCGGCTCCCGACGCCGTGCCCGCCTGACCCCGCGCGCTCCCCGCACCGACCGCTCCGAAAGCAATTCACGATGGAAATCTCCCGCATTCGCGCGCTGCGCGGCCCGAACCTCTGGAGCCGCCACATCTCGATCGAAGCGATCGTCACCTGCCCGCCCGACCGCAGCACCATCGCCCACGTGCCGGGCTTCGAGGCCCGGGCCCGTGCGTTGTTCCCGGCCATCGGCGCGCTGCGCCACGCGGGCCACGGCGGGCCTGTGTCGCTCGCCTCGGTGATGGGCGCCGCGGCGCTCGCCCTGCAGGCCGAAGCCGGCTGCCCGGTGACCTTCTGCCGCACCGCCGACACGACCGATGCCGGCGTTCACCAGGTGGTGGTGCAGTACAGCGAAGAGGCCGTCGGCCGCCGCGCCTTCGCGCTGGCCCACGCCCTGGTGCAGGCCGCCATCGCCGACACCGCCTTCGACGTGAAGGCCGCCATCGCCGAGCTGCGCGAGCTGGACGAATCCGAGCGCCTGGGCCCGAGCACCGGCTGCATCGTCGAGGCGGGCGTGGCCCGCGGCATTCCCTACCGGCGCCTCACCCAGGGCAGCCTGGTGCAGTTCGGCTGGGGCTCCAAACAGCGCCGCATCCAGGCGGCCGAGCTGGACACGACCAGCGCGGTGTCGGAATCGATCGCCCAGGACAAGGACCTGACCAAGACCCTGCTGCACGCGGCCGGCGTGCCGGTGCCGCGGGGTCGACCCGCCACCTCGGCCGAAGACGGCTGGGCCGCGGCGCTGGAGATCGGCCTGCCGGTGGTTGTCAAGCCGCAGGACGGCAACCAGGGCAAGGGCGTCACCGTCAACCTGGTCGACCGCGACCACATGGACATCGCCTTCAAGGCCGCGGCCGAATACGGCGACGTGATCGTCGAGCGCTTCCTGCCCGGCTACGACTTCCGGCTCCTGGTGGTGGGCGACAGGATGGTCGCCGCCTCGCGCCGCGACCCGCCGCAGGTGATCGGCGACGGCACCCACACGGTGCGCGAGCTGGTCGAGGAGGTGAACCGCGACCCGCGCCGCGGCGACGGCCATGCCACCTCGCTCACCAAGATCCGCTTCGACGACATCGCGGTACTGCGCCTCTCGACCCAGGGCCTGCTGCCCGAATCGGTGCCGGCGCGCGGCCAGCGGGTGGTGCTGCGCAACAACGCCAACCTCTCGACCGGCGGCACCGCCACCGACGTGACCGACGACGTGCACCCCGAGGTCGCGGCCCGCGCCGTGGCCGCGGCCCGGATGGTGGGCCTGCACATCTGCGGCGTCGACGTGGTCTGCGAGACGGTGCTGAAACCGCTCGAGGAGCAGAGCGGCGGCATCGTCGAGGTCAACGCCGCGCCCGGGCTGCGGATGCACACCTCGCCCTCCTACGGCAAGCCGCGCGCGATCGGCGACGCGATGATCGGCGAGCTGTTCGCGCCCGGCGACGACGGCCGCATCCCGGTGGTGGCCGTCACCGGCACCAACGGCAAGACCACCGCCACCCGGCTCATCGCCCACATCGTGGCCGCCAGCGGCCTGCGGGTGGGCATGACCAACACCGACGGCGTCTACGTCGACGGCCGCCAGACCGACAGCGGCGATTGCAGCGGCCCGAAGAGCGCCCGCAACGTGCTGCTGCACCCCCATGCCGACGCGGCGGTGTTCGAGGTGGCCCGCGGCGGCATACTGCGCGAGGGCCTGGGCTTCGACCGCTGCCAGGTGGCGGTGATGACCAACGTGGGCGCAGGCGACCACCTGGGACTGAACTACATCACCACCGTCGAGGACCTGGCGGTCATCAAGCGGGTGGTGGTGCAGAACGTGGCGCCCGGCGGCTACGCGGTGCTGAACGCCGCCGACCCGATCGTGGTGGCGATGGCGCCCACCTGCCCCGGCGAGGTGATCTTCTTCGGTGCCGACCGCCGCAGGCCGACCATGGCCACCCACCGCGCCCAGGGCAAGCGCACCGTGTACGTCGATGCCGACACCCTGGTCGCCGCCGAAGGCATGTGGCGCGAGACGGTGCCGCTGCGCGACATTCCGCTGACCCGCAACGGCACGATCGGCTTCCAGGTCGAGAACGCGATGGCCGCGGTGGCCGCCTGCTGGGCGCTGGGCCTGGGCTGGGACGTGATCCGCAGCGGCCTGGCGAGCTTCGTCAACGACAGCAGCAACGCGCCCGGCCGCTTCAACGTGATGGACTACCGCGGCGCCACGGTGATCGCCGACTACGGCCACAACCCCGACGCGATGCGGGCCCTGGTCGCCGCCGTCGACGCGATGCCGGCGAACCGCCGCTCGGTCGTGATCAGCGGTGCCGGCGACCGCCGCGACGAGGACATCCGTGAGCAGACAGCGATCCTGGGCGCGGCCTTCGACGACGTGCTGCTGTACCAGGACGCCGCCCAGCGCGGCCGGGCCGACGGCGAGGTGACGGCCCTGCTGCGCGAGGGCCTGCAGGGCGCCGCGCGCACCCGGCATGTGGACGAGATCCGGGGCGAGTTCGTCGCGATCGACACCGCGCTGGCCCGCCTGGCGCCCGGAGACCTGTGCCTGGTGCTGGTGGACCAGGTGGAAGAGGCGCTGGCCCACCTCGCCGCGCGTATCGCCGAGCCCGCGGCGGTGCCGGCGGGCTGAGGCGCCATGGCCCGCTGATGGGTTCAGGGCCGTGGTGGCACGCCGACATGTCCATGGTCATCGGCACACCCGGGTCCGGCCCCCCTTGCCACGCCGACGTCGCGGCATGGCCGGGCGGCCGGATCGTCCGACACCCGAATTTTCGAATGGAAAAGGTCTGCAGCCGGCAAAAAGCGCCGACCTTTAGCTATCATTTATGCAGCAATCGGCCTTTGCTCCACCAGATCACATCTTGATGCCCGACGCCTGCATCACCGCATCCACCGCACGGCTGCGCAGCCGGCCCGCATCTTCGGGGTGTCGGCGGGGGTGCTGCCGATCATGGCCGGCCCGGCCGTCGCGAAACGTCGGAGCACCGCCGAAACGGACCGTGGAGCCGCGGTCGTGCCGGCGGCGGCACCCGTCAGGAAGTGCCGGCCGTCCGCTCGGCCGGTGGCGCGGGCTCCGGCACGGATTCGGCCGGCTCGGCTTTCGCGCGCAGCACCGCGCCGATCTCGGCACCGAAGATCAGGGTGGTCGCGCTGATGTAGAGGAACACCAGCGTCGCCACCACCCCGGCGAAGCTGCCGTACACCAGCGCCAGCTTGCCGGCCGAGCGCAGCGTGGTCGACAGCGTGGCCGCCGCGCCCACCCACAGGGCCGCGCCCACCACCGCGCCGGGGACCACCGTGCGCAGCCGCTGGCGCACGTCGGGCAGCCAGCCGTAGAGCAGCGCGTACAGCAGCGTCAGCGCCAGGAAGGCCACTCCGTAGCGCACGCTGTTGCGCAGCCAGAGCGCCTCCGCGCCGGTGGCATTGGCATCGACCAGCCGCCAGAGATACGGCATCACGATCACCGAGCTGAAGGCCGCGACCACGCCGCCGCCCACCACCACGGTGAACAGCGTGACCTTGATCCGCGCCTTCCAGAACGGCAGGCCGCGCTCGATGCCGTAGGAACGGTTGAGCGCGGTGCGCACCGCCTGCATGCCCGACGACGCGGTCCACAGCGTGACCAGCAGGCCGATGGTCAGCAGCGCCTGGTTGCGCTGCGCCAGCACCTCGTCGATCACCGGCTGCACCGCCTCGCGCACCACCTGCGGCGCATAGCCCATCACCCGCCCCGCCATCGCCGCCGCGTCGCCCGGCTGCCCGATGTAGCCGGCCGCGGCCGACACCAGCAGCAGCAAGGGAAACATCGCCAGCACCGACGAGAACGCCATGCTGCCCGCCTGGTTGGCGCTCTGGTGCAACACGTAGTTGCGGACGGCGAGCAGCAGGACGCCGAGGATGGGCGTGGCGAAGGCACCGTCGCGCAGGTGGGCCAGGGTGGTGGAGAGGCGGCTCATGGGGCGGGATGCGCGCGCATGGCGTGCGGGCGGCACGGTGCAGTCGTGCAGCACATCCTGTGCGGCATGGCGCAACCGGGAACGACGAGGCAAGTTGCGAAGGCCATGGGCGAGAAAGGGACGGGCGTTGATCGAACAGCCATCCTACAAGGCGGCAACCCTGCAGATGCGTACGCCAACCGCCCGCCCCGGCGCCACCCGTGTCCGACGCCGGGCCGGCACGCCGGCCACCAACGCGCTCTGGCCGTTTCGCGCCGGCAGCATGCGGAGCACCGCCTGCGCCGCGCCGGCCGGGCCGCCGCCGCCGTGCAGCGCTGCTGTCAGGAGATCGTCTGCGTCGTGATCGTCGTCAGGTATTGCCCGTTGGGATATCGGTAGCGGTTGCCGAGACTTTGCAGCAGCGATGTCATCTCGGCTGAGCTAGCGGTGAATTCGCCATAGTTGGGATCGAAGAGCGTGGTTATTCCATTCGACGCGGACGTCGCGACCGTGTGCGCTTCACCGCCAGCGAAGTAAAGGCTGAGCAGGTGCTTCGAATCCTCTCGCGTGATATTTTTGACCAGTCGCGAAAGGCTCGAAGGCTTGCCGAACTCGTATTTTTTGACCTCTTCGGACGGTGTCAAACCGGCCTCGTGGAACATGGTGTTCAGGGCCCGCAGATCCGCTTCGGCCGAGGTTGCTCCCTGGTGCCGGAGGGAACGCTTGAGGTCCTGGTAGTGCTGCTGCTGCGCGGCAGCAACGGCGTGGTTTTCCCGTTCGGGCATCAACGCGGTCATCCGATCCGAAGCCCCGTTGCCGAGGCCGAGGAGCCACTGCGCCGTCAGGCCGACACAGATGCCATGCACATTCGCCCCGGCCAGTTCATCCGTTCTGTAGTCGAAGACAGAGGTGCTGTGCCGGGCCGGAGAGCCCGGGCTGGAGCTGGAACTGGCGGAGCTGGAACTGTCGGCATACGGCTTGCTTGCACAGCCGCCGGTTTTGTCGGGCAGTATTCCAATGCGCGACCGACCGCGAGGCACAATCGCAAGCCCTAATGCAGGCAGTGCCTGCGAAAGCTTCGGAAAAGACCGCAGGGCCCCTGGTGCGCTTTCACTTGCCCCCGGGACTTGCGCAGAGAGATCCAGCACCGGACCGTCGAGGGGATATCCGACAGGGTGCGCAGTTGAAAGGCTACCGAGAATGCAATCGTCCATGGCGTGAACCTCGCGACTGGAAATGGGGCTCGATTTCAAGTCGGTCTCGGATGAAATCCCGGGAGATCGCGAAGCGTTCGACGGACGTGCGAAGAAGCCGTGGTGAACAAACCGTCGCGGCCGTCGGTCGGTGTAGGACGTGTCTCCGAGCGCCTGCGGATAATCTCCCCCCGATGACCCCTTCCCGCACTCTTCGGCTTGCAGCCCCATTCCGGCGCCGCACGGCGCTGTCCACCGTCGCGGCATGGCTGCTGGCACGTGCCGCGGACGCCCAACCGGCAGCACCGTCGCAAGAAACCGTCTGGCCCCGCGATCGCGCCGTGCCCGGCGGCGTCGCCCACCTCTCGCTGGGCCCTGCCGCCGCACGGCCGGTGGCCCAGAGCGGCGAGGTTCCCCTGCTAGTGCTGGGCGATCCGATCGAGTGGACCGCGCTCGTCGGCATTCCGCTGGCCGCAGCGCCCGGCACCGCCGAGATCGCAGTGGCCGACGCGCACGGCACGGCGCCGCGGCGCATCGCCTACCGCATCGCGGCCAAGCGCTATGTCGAGCAGCGCCTGCAGGTCGCGCCCGGCACCGTCGACCTTTCGCCCGAGAACCAAGCCCGCTACGAGCGGGAGCGCGCCCACCTCGCGACGGTGATGGCCCGCTTCACCGAGCCGCTGCCACGCGAATTGCAGATGCGGGTGCCGGTGCCCGGCCGGCGCTCCAGCTCGTTCGGCCTGCGACGGGTGTTCAACGGCCAGGCGCGCAATCCGCACAGCGGCATGGACATCGCCGCGTCCACCGGTACGCCGATGGCGGCGCTGTTCATCGCGGGGTGACCCGCCATCGGCAGGTGACCCGCGCGGTCAGCAGTTGCTGAAATCCGGCTTGCGTTTCGCCATGAACGCACTGAACGCTTCCTTGGCTGCCGGCTCCTGCAGCATGCGGCCGAACACCGCGCCTTCGTCGCGGATCTGCTGGGCGACGAGGGCGGCTTGGCCCTGCTTCATCAGGCGCTTGGTGGCGACCAGGGCGCTGAGCGGCTTGGCCGCCAGCTTCTTCGCCTGGGCCTGGGCGATGCCGTTGACCTCGGTGGGAGGGACCACGCGGTTGACCAGGCCGACTTCCAGCGCGGCCTCGGCCATGAAAGGCTCGCCCAGCAGCAGCGCCTCGGCCGCGCGGTGGTAGCCGAACATCTGCGGCAGCAGCAGGCTGGAGCCGCCCTCGGCGCAGACGCCCAAGTTGACGAAGGGCAGCGAGAAGGCGGCGTTGTCGCCGGCGTAGACCAGGTCGCAGTGCAGCAGCATCGTGGTGCCGATGCCGACGGCCGGGCCGCAGACGGCGGCGATCAGCGGCTTGGAGAAGCCGGCGATGCCGTGCAGGAACCGGAAGACCGGCGAGGTGTCGGGGTCTTCCGACGGCGCCTGGCCGCCGGCCGACGCGGCCAGGAAATCGGCGATGTCGTTGCCGGCGCTGAAGATGGCGGTGTCGCCCTGCAGCACCACCACGCGCACGGCGGTGTCGGCATCGGCGGCCTGCAGCGCCTCGGCCAGCGCGGTGTACATCGCGCGGGTGATCGAGTTCTTCTTGTCGGGGCGGTTGAGGGTGAGCGTGGTGACGCCCGCTTCGGTGTAGATCAGGATGTCGCTCATGGGGGCTCCTTGGGATGCGGGATGGGGATGCCGGGCCTGCCGTGGCGCACCGGCCGGTGCGGACCGGACTGCGAGGGGCGAAGACGCACGCCGGCGCGGCCAGGACCTGCGACGCGGCGTCGGAGGGTGCGTAGGGTACCCCGGTCAAACCCGCTCGAAGATGCCGGCCGCGCCCTGGCCCATGCCGACGCACATCGTGACCATGCCGTACTTGAGCTGCTCGCGGCGCAGCGCATGCACGACGGTGGCCGCGCGGATCGCACCGGTGGCGCCCAGCGGATGGCCCAGCGCGATCGCGCCGCCCATCGGGTTGACCTTGGCCGGGTCCAGCCCCAGCGTGTCGAGCACCGCCAGCGACTGCGCGGCGAAGGCCTCGTTCAGCTCGAACCAGTCGATGTCCTGCTGCTGCAGGCCGGCGTAGCGCAGCGCGGCCGGGATCGCCTCGATGGGGCCGATGCCCATGACCGCGGGCGGCACGCCCTTGCTGGCGAAGCTGACGAAGCGCGCCAGCGGCGTGAGCCCGAAGCGCTGCACCGCCGCGCCGCTGGCCAGCACCAGCACGCCGGCGCCGTCGGAGGTCTGCGAGCTGTTGCCGGCGGTCACCGTGCCGCGAGCCGAGAACACGGTGCGCAGCCTGCCCAGGCCTTCGAGGCTGGTGTCGGGGCGGACGCCCTCGTCCAGGCCGACGGTGCGGGTCTTGAAGGTCACCTCGCCCGTGTCCAGGTCGGGCGTGCGGTCGGTCACCTCGATCGGGGTGATCTCGTCGGCGAACGCGCCCGCGGCCTGCGCGGCCAGCCCGCGCTGGTGGGATTGCAGCGCGAAGGCGTCCTGCGCGTCGCGCGACACCTTCCACTGCTGCGCCACCTTCTCGGCCGTCAGCCCCATGCCGTACGCGATGCCCACGTCGCCGTCGCGCGCGAAGATCGAGGGCGAGAGCGAGGGCGCGTTGCCCATCATCGGCACCATGCTCATGCTCTCGACGCCGGCGGCGATCATCACCTCGGCCTCGCCCACGCGGATGCGGTCGGCCGCCATCTGCACCGCCGACAGGCCCGACGCGCAGAAGCGGTTGACGGTGACGCCGCCGACGCTGGTCGGCAGCCCGGCCAGCACGGCGGCGATGCGGGCCACGTTGAGGCCCTGCTGCGCTTCGGGGATCGCGCAGCCGCAGACGATGTCCTCGATGGCCGCCGGGTCCAGGCCCGGGACCTGGGCCAGCGCGGCTTTCAGCGTGGTGGCCAGCAGGTCGTCCGGCCGGGTGTTGCGGAAGAAGCCGCGGTGCGATTTGCCGATCGGCGTGCGGGTGGCGGCGACGATGTAGGCGTCTTGGACTTGTTTCATGGCTGTGGTTTCCGGATGTCGTGTGTTGCGCCCTCTCCCGCACGCGGGAGAGGGCTGGGGTGAGGGCCGCCTTCCTGCAGCGCCCGCAGAATCTGCTCCCGCACCGCATCGGTCTGCAGCAGCATGTCGTCGTTCCAGAACCGGAGGACGCGCCAGCCTTTGGACTGCAGGAAGCGGGTGCGGTCGGTGTCGTAGGGCACGGCGTCGGCATGCTGGCCGCCGTCGAGTTCGACGATCAGCTTTTCTTCGATGCAGGCGAAGTCGGCGAAATAGGGGCCGATGGGGTGCTGGCGGCGGAACTTGCAGTCGGCCAAGCGTCGGTCGCGCAGGTGGTACCAGAGCAGGGATTCGGCATCTGTGGGGGTGGTGCGGAGTGCACGCGCCCTCACCCTAACCCTCTCCCGCGTGCGGGAGAGGAGACCAGGCAGGGATGCGCTCGTTTCCCTGCCATCGCCGAAATGGACAGCGGGCGCATCGCCGAGGCCAAGCCTATCCGGCACGTCCTGCCCTTCCTGCCCTTCCTGCCCGTCCCGCATGTTCTGCATGTTCTGCATGTTCTGCATGTTCTGCATGTTCTGCATGTGCTGCATGTGCTGCATGTGCTGCATGTGCTGCATATCCGGCGTATCCGGCGTATCCGGCGCGCCATCCTGCTCCCTCTCCCGCACGCGGGAGAGGGCTGGGGTGAGGGCCTTCGCAGTCGCCACCAAAACCACTCTCAATTCCGCACCGGCTTACCTGTCGACAGCATCCCCATGATCCGCTCCTGCGTCTTGGGGTGCACGATCAGCGAGCAGAACGCCTTGCGCTCCAGCGCCATCACATACTCCTCGGTCACCAGCGTGCCGACATCCACGTCGCCGCCGCAGACCACGTGCGCGATCAGCCCGGCGATGTGGAAATCGTGCGCGCTGATGAAGCCGCCGTCCCGCATGTTGACCAGCTGGCCCTTGATCGTGGCGACGCCGCTGCGGCCCGCGACCTTGAAGCGGCGCCTCGGCGGCGCGCGCCAGCCGGCCTCGGCCATGGCCTTGGCTTCGGTGAGGGCGACGTACAGCAGCTCGTCCTTGTGCGGCACGACGATGTCGCTCTCCAGCAGGTAGCCGAGCTTGCGCGACTCCAGCGCGCTGGTACCCACCTTGGCCATCGCCGCGGCGGTGAAGCCCTCGGTGAGGAAGGGCAGCAGGTCGCTGCCGGTGCTGGCGGCGGCGTTCTCGGCCGCGCGGCGGGCGATGTAGGCCAGGCCGCCGGCGCCGGGCACCAGGCCCACGCCGACCTCGACCAGGCCGATGTAGCTCTCCATCGCGACGACGCGGCGGGCCGAATGCACCGCCAGCTCGCAGCCGCCGCCCAGCGCCAGACCGCGCACCGCCGACACCACCGGCACGCCGGCGTAGCGGATCTTCAGCATCGTGTTCTGCAGTTCCTGCTCGGCGCCCTCGATCGCGTCGACGCCGGCGACCACGAAGGCCGGCAGCATCGCCTGCAGGTCGGCGCCGACCGAGAACATCTCGTCGGGCGACCAGATCACCAGGGCGTCGTATTCGCGCTCGGCCAGCTCCACCGCGGCGGCCAGGGCCTCGGCCACGTCGGGGCTGATGGCGTGCATCTTGGAATGGATGCTGGCGATCAGCACCCGGCCGCGCGACGGATCGCCTGCGGATTCGCCCAGCGTCCAGACGCGCACGTCACCGTCGTCGCGGAGGGTGGTGCCGGTCTCGGCCACGGTGGGCGCGCCGCTGCCGCGGACGGTCTCGGCAAACAGCTGGCGGGCATGCACCGGCAGGCGGCGCACGGGCACGAAGCGGTTCTCCGCCGCGCTCCACGATCCGTACAGCGTGTGCACGCCGCCGGCCTCGGCCACCGGGCCTTCGAAGACCCACTGCGGCAGCGGCGCGGACGACAGCGCCTCGCCCCGGTCGATGTCGTCCTGCACCATCTTCGCGACGTCCAGCCAGCCGGCCTCCTGCCACAGCTCGAACGGGCCCTGCTGCATGCCGAAGCCCCAGCGCATGGCCAGATCGACGTCGCGCGCGCTCTCGGCGATGGTGGCCAGGTGCACCGCGGCGTAGTGGAAGCCGTCGCGCAGGATCGCCCACAGGAATTTGCCCTGGGCGCCTTCGCTGTCGCGCAGCAAGCGCAGACGCTCGGCGGCGGGCTTCTTCAGCATGCGGCCGTACACCTCGTCGGCCTTGGCGCCGCCGGGCACGTAGTCGCCTTCGGCCAGGTCGAAGCGCAGGATGTCGCGGCCCACCTTCTTGTAGAAACCGGCCTTGGTCTTCTGGCCCAGATTTTTCATCTCCAGCAGCTTGGCCAGGACCGCGGGGGTGCCGTAGCTGCCGTAGAACGGGTCGTACTTCGTGTCCCCTGCGCTCGCGTCGGCGCTCAGGTTGTCCTGCAGCGTCTTGACGACGTGGGCCAGGGTGTCGAGGCCCACCACGTCGGCGGTGCGGAAGGTGCCGCTGCTGGCGCGGCCCAGCTTCTTGCCGGTGAGGTCGTCGACCACGTCGGGCGTCAGGCCGTACTTCTCGGCCTCCTTCAAGGTCGCCAGCATGCCTGCGATGCCGACCCGGTTGGCGATGAAGTTGGGCGTGTCCTGTGCGCGCACCACGCCCTTGCCGAGGGCGCGGGTGACGAAGGTCTCCAGGTCGTCCAGCACCTGCGCATCGGTGGCGGGCGTGGCGATCAATTCCACCAGCGCCATGTAGCGCGGCGGGTTGAAGAAATGGATGCCGCAGAAGCGGTGGCGCAGCGCCTCGGGCACCGCCTCGCTCAGCGTGGTGATCGACAGGCCCGAGGTGTTCGAGGCCAGGATGGCGTGCGGTGCGACGTGCGGCGCGATCTTCTCGTACAGCGCCAGCTTCCAGTCGAGCCGCTCGGCGATCGCCTCGATCACCAGGTCGCAGCCGGCGAGCTGGCCGAGATCGTCCTCGTAGTTGGCCTGGCCGATCAGCACGGCGTCTTCGGGCACGCCCAGCGGCGCGGGCTTCTGCTTCTTCAGGCCTTCGACCGCCCGCGCGACGATGCCGTTCTTGGCCGCGCCCTGGGCGGTGTTGCCGGCCTGGTCCTTGACCGGCAGGTCGAACAGCACCACCGGCACCCCGACGTTGACGAGATGCGCCGCGATCTGCGCGCCCATCACGCCCGCGCCGAGCACGGCGACTTTCTTCACTTGAAATCGTGTCATGTTCTTGTGATCCTTAATTCTTCATAGAGGCACGCTGCCCCCGCGGGGTTTCGCTCCCTCTCCCTCCGGGAGAGGGCGGGGGTGAGAGCGCCCGCTCGGCATGGCGACTGCCACAAGCCAGCGTCGCGCGGCCCTCATCCCAGCCTTCTCCCAGAGGAAGAAGGAGCAAGACCGGAGCCGACCTGCCTGGCTACCTTTTCCATTTGGCAAGAAGCCATACAGGCACCGACCTGACCGACTCCCTCTCCCCGTGGGAGAGGGCGGGGGTGAGGGCGCCCGCTCGGCATGGCGACGGCCATCTGCCAGCGTTGCGCGGCCCTCATCCCAACCTTCTCCCAGAGGGAGAAGGAGCGAATCCAAGGGCATCGGTCGCGTGCATCAAGGCACGCGTTGCCACACCTGCGTGCGCCAGAAAGGCCCCAGGTAGCCGCGCACTTCCATCCGCGCGCCGCCGTCGATCGGGGTGAAGCTGGCCCGGTATTCCTTGCCGTTCTCCGGGTCCAGGATCTGCCCGCCCTCCCACACCGCCTTGTCGGCCGCCTTCTGGCCGCCGCAGATGATGTCCAGGCCGACGATGGGCTTGTCCTTGCGGTCGTCGGTGCATTCGATGCAGCGGGCGGCCGGGTCGGCGTCCTTGCGCAGCACCTGGGCCACGCGGCCGGCGAGCGCGCCGGCCTGCTCGGTGATGACGACCTGCGACTTCGGCTCGCCGGTCTTCTCGTCCACCGTGCGCCAGGTGCCGACCGGGCCGGTCTGCGCCTGGGCCTGCGCCGCACCCGCGAACGCTATCAAAACAATAGCTATATGCCGGTAATTCATGAGGGCCTCCGGTACTTTTTGCTTGAAGTTCAGGCGAACACCGCGTCGGTGTCCATCAGCGGGCGGGCGCCGGCGCGGGCGGTGCGCATCAGCGTGGCGGTCTCGGGGAAGAGCTTGGCGAAGTAGAAGCGCGCGGTCTGCAGCTTGGCCAGGTAGAAGGTGTCGGTGCTGCCCTCGGCGATCTTCTTGAGCGACACCTGCGCCATGCGGGCGAAGAAATAGCCGAAGACCAGGTGGCCCGCGACGCGCAGGTAGTCGACCGCGGCGGCGCCCACCTCGTCGGGGTTTTGCGAGCCCTTGAAGCCGATCTCGGTGGTGAACTTGGTCATCTGGTCGCCCAGGGTGGCGATCGGGTTGATGAACTCGGCCATCTTCTCGTTGACGCCCTCCTCCTCCACCAGCTTGGCGACCAGCTTGCCGAACTTCTTGAGCGACGCGCCGTTGTTGCCGAGGATCTTGCGGCCCAGCAGGTCGAGCGACTGGATGGTGTTGGTGCCCTCGTAGACCATGTTGATCCGCGCGTCGCGCACGAACTGCTCCATGCCCCATTCGTGGATGTAGCCGTGGCCGCCGAAGACCTGCTGGCACTGGGTGGTGGCGTTCCAGGCGTTGTCGGTGATGAAGGCCTTGACGATCGGCGTCAGCAGCGCGACCAGCTCGGCAGAGTCCTTGCGCACCTTCTCGTCGGGATGGTGGATCTCCTTGTCGAGCAGCAGCGCGCAGTAGGTGGCCATGGCGCGGCCGCCTTCGGCATAGGCGCGGGCGGTGAGCAGCATCTTGCGCACGTCGGGATGCACGATGATCGGATCGGCCGGCTGGCTCTTGTCCTTGGTGCCCGAGAGGCTGCGCATCTGGATGCGGTCCTTGGCGTAGGCCACCGCGTTCTGGTAGGCCACCTCGGTCAGGCCGAGCGACTGGTTGCCCACGCCCAGGCGGGCGGCGTTCATCATCACGAACATCGCCGCCAGGCCCTTGTTGGGCTGGCCCACCAGGGAGCCGGTGGCGCCGTCGATCACGATCTGCGCGGTGGCGTTGCCGTGGATGCCCATCTTGTGCTCCAGGCCGCCGCAGTAGATCGGGTTGCGGTCGCCCAGGGAGCCGTCGGCGTTGACGTGGAACTTGGGCACCGCGAACAGGCTGATGCCCTTGCTGCCGGCCGGCGCATCGGGCAGGCGGGCCAGCACCAGGTGCACGATGTTGTCGGTCATGTCGTGCTCGCCGGCGCTGATGAAGATCTTGTTGCCGGTGAGCTTGTAGCTGCCGTCGGCCCGCCCGTCCTCGCAAGGAATGGCCTTGGTGCGCAGCAGGCCCAGGTCGGTGCCGCAGTGCGGCTCGGTCAGGCACATGGTGCCGGTCCATTCGCCGCGGGCGAGCTTGGGCAGGTAGAGCTTCTTCTGCTCCTCGGTGCCGTGCACGTGCAGCGCCTCGTAGGCGCCGTGCGACAGGCCCGGATACATCGTCCAGGCCTGGTTGGCCGAGTTCATCATCTCGTAGAAGCACTGGTTGGCGACGAAGGGCAGGCCCTGGCCGCCGTAGGCCGGATCGCAGGAGAGCGCCGCCCAGCCGCCTTCCACGTACTGCCTGTAGGCCTCCTTGAAACCCCGGGGCGTGGTGACTTCGTGGGTGGCCTTGTCGAGCGTGCAGCCCTCCTCGTCGCCCGGCAGGTTCAGCGGGAAGATCACCTCGGCGGCGAACTTGCCGCCCTCTTCCAGCACCGCGTTCAGTGTGTCGGCATCCACCTCGGCATGCTGCGGCAGCGCCTTGAATTCCTCGGTGACGTCGAGTAGCTCGTGCAGCACGAACTGCATGTCGCGCAGCGGGGGCGAATAGATCGGCATGGGGTCTCCAGGAGGGATGGGATGTGGGGGGGGTGGGAACGAAACTCAGGCCGGCCGCACGGGCGGCGTCCCGTAACGCAGCAGGATGTTGGCGAAGCCGGTCTGCGCCCGCACCAGCGAACGCGGCGAGCGCAGGAAACGCGCCTCGTAGTGCAGCGCCAGGATCAAGCCATGGATCTCGAAGACCATCTGCTCCTCGTCGGCGTCGGCGCGCAGGTGGCCGACCCGCTTGGCCTGCACCAGCGCCCGGTGCAGCGCCCGCAGCCAGGTCTTGACCGAGCTGGCGAGCGCATCGCGCACCGGGCCGGGCCGGTCGTCGAACTCGGCCGCACCGCTGATGTAGATGCAGCCCGAATCGATCTCGGTCGAGGTGCGGCGCATCCAGTGGGCGAACAGCGCCCGCAGCCGCGGCAGGCCGCGCGGCTCCTTCAGCGCGGGGTAGAACACCTCGGCCTCGAAGCGGGCATGGTACTCGCGCACCACCGAGATCTGCAGCTCTTCGCGCGAACCGAAGTGGGCGAAGACGCCAGACTTGCTCATCTGCGTCACCTCGGCCAGCGCGCCGATCGACAGGCCTTCCAGCCCGATCTGCGTGGCCAGCCCCAACGCCGCATCGACGATGGCAGCCTTGGTCTGCTGGCCCTTCTGCGACACGCGGCTGTCCCGCGCTGCGGCGCCCGCGGTCGGAGGGGGTGCTTCGGAGGCGAGGGCGGTGGGAGAGATAGGTACCATGAAATAAAAAGAACGATCGTTCTATTTTGCAGGAAAAGCACCGGGCGGCAAACCCCCGGCGGCAGCGGCCGGCGACGTCGCGCGCGCGACGTTCACGGTCCGCTAGAGCGTGTCGGCGCCCCGGATGCGTCGGCTGAGCCGCTGGCCCCAGCGGATGGCGGGCCGCTCGACCCAGCACCATGACGCCGCCGCCAGCACCAGCGTGACCGGCCCGGCCGCCCCCACCAGCATCCAGGCGCCGTCGACGCCGTGCGCTTTCAACACCAGGATCACGCCGAAGTGCCAGACGTAGATGCCGTAGCCCAGTACCCCGATCCCGCGCGCCAGCGGGTTCGCCACGATCCATTGCGGCGCGATGACCGCTCCTACGAGGAAGGCCGCGACAAAGGGCCAGAGCAGGTACGGCCGCTCCCACTCGAAGAAGCCCGGATCCCCTCCCCAGGCCCAGGCCACCGCCGACGAGCTGGCGAAACCGAGCCCCAACAGTCCGGCCCAGAGCAGCCACCGGCCCATGGCGGCCGGCACCCGCGCGATGCCCACGGCGATCGCCATGCCGATCACGAAAGGCACGACCCGGAACTTCAGTCCGATGCCCTGCCAGGGAATCTGCACCAGCTGCAGGTGGTCGAAGACGAAAAAGCTGCTCGCCGCCAGCGCGGCCAGAGCCGGCAGCGCATGCCTGCCGCTGCAGCGGCAGGCCACGACGAAGAGCGGCAGCACCGCGTAGAACAGAAGCTCCTGCTTCACCGTCCAGAAGTGCATGTCGGCCTCGACCAGCGCCAGGTGGGACAGCACCCGGCTCCAGCCGCCGAAGGCCGGCACCAGCCATGCATAGATGGGCAGCGCCACGCAGAGCAGCGGCCAGATGCGCAGCAGCCGCCGCGCGGCGTAGCCCGCCAGGTCGCGGGCGGTGAAGCGGTAGGCCCGGTCCACGAACGGCCGGAACAGCAGGAAGCCGCTGAGCATGAAGAACAGCCACACACCGGAGCCGCCCCAGGCATGGAAGCCCACGGAATGCGCCCAGAACACCATCGCCGCCGCCCAGCCGCGCACCCCGTCCACCGCGGCCGACCGGGGCGGCGCGCCGTCTACCGGCAAAACGGGATCGGGCGCGGCCACGGCCGCCTTCAGGCGGCCAGCTCGATCGCCGGCCGCAGCGCGGCGATGCGCTGCGCCATCCGCTCCTTCGCGGGCAAATAGGTGCCGGCGAAGATGTCGTTGCGACGCTTGCGGATCTCGACGTTGGCGGGCGTCCGGAAGAGCGAGGTGACCTTGGGCACGTAGGCGAACACGTTGCCGTCGGCATACACGTTCCACATCACCCAGTCCTCGAGCGCGTCCATGTCCACGTCGAAACCGCCGCGCTCCTCGAACAGCCGGCGCTCGAACAACACCGACTGGATCGCCATGTAGTTGCGATCTCGGAGCAGTTCCAGGTGGAACTCCTGTCTCAGCACAGGCGGCACCGTGTAGAGCACTTCCTCGTAGTCGGCCGAGATGCCGTTGGGGAAGTCGGTCTCCACTTCCCAGGCGGGCGAATAGGCCGCGACCGTCTCGGGCTGTCGCAGCAGCGCGTGCGCCAGCACCTCGACATGGTCGGCGAAGACCAGGTCGTCGTCGTCCAGGAACAGGCACCAGCGGCCTCGCGCCGCCGCCAGGCCGGCGTTGCCGGTGGCCGAGCGGCCTTCCTTGGGCGTGGCGACGAAGCGGCAGTCCATGCCGGTGACCGCGGCCACCTCGCGCACCACCGCGCCCAGGCAGTCGCCGCCGTCCTGCACCACGATCAGCTCGACGCGCGGATAGGTCTGGTGGGCGACCGAGAGCATCGCCTGGCGCAGCAGCCGCTCGCGGCCCTGAAAGGTGCGGGTGATGACGCTGACCAGCGGCGGATCGGCCGGCAGCGGATGGCCTTCGACGAAGGCGCCGTCGCGGCGCAGTTCGTAGTCCCAGACCTGGAACGGAAAGACGGCCTTGCTCGACCGGCGTGCCGCCAGCGCCAGCGGCGCCTTGACCACCAGCTTGGCGAAGTTGCGCAGCAGCGCCTTGCGCGAGCCGGGAAACGCCTGCGGCAGCGCCAGCAGGCCGAGCGCCATCAGCGGGACGACGGTGACGTCTGCGGGCTTGCCGTACTTGAGCCGCAAATACAGGTTGGCGAAGGTGCTGCCCAGGTACTGCACCGGCTTGACCTGGCCGGCGTTCTCGTAGGCGTAGTGGGTGACCACCGCCGTCGGGCAGTAGCGCAGCACCCAGCCGGCGCGGCGCAGGCGGTAGGACATTTCCACGTCCTCGCCGTACATGAAGATGTTGTCGTCGTAGCCGCCGATCGACTGGAACGCCGAGCGGCGCAGCAGCACGCAGGCGTGGCTGTTCCAGTTGGTGGCGCCGGTGACCGGGTCGTAGAACTTCGGGTGTTCGTACGGCTTCTGGCGCAGCTCCCACGAGGCACCGCGCTCGTCGTGCAAGGCGATCGCGACGATGCGCTTGAGCGCGTCGGGCTCGAACTCGAGGTCGATGTTCGACACCAGCCCGAAGGGCGAGCGCCCGGCGCCCAGGCCCGCGTTGTGGCCCGCGCCGAAGCCGTTGTTGGGGCACTGCAGCAGTTGCGCGTCGAGCCCCTCGGCCACCAGGCCGCGCACCGCCGCCTGCAGTTGCACGACGGTCTGGTCGGTCGACTGGTTGTCGACGAAACGCAGGTGCAGACGCTCGCGCGGATAGTCCAGCAGCCGCAGGCTGGCCATGAAGCCGTCGATCCACTTGCCGTTGTTGTGGGTCACCACGCTGATGTCGATGTCGGGCCAGGCGGTCGGTTGCGGCGGGCAGAGTACGTCGGCGGCCAGCGCCGGCCCCGCCGTGTAGGCGTTGCGGCGCTCGACCAGTTGCGCGACCGCGTCGAGCCGCACGCTGGTCGTGCCGACAAGACCCGAGGCCGCGATGACACGGGCCCGCAGCCGGGTGAGGAAGCCGCGCATCGGATGCGGCAACCGGCGCATCGCGCGCGACAGAACCGAGCGGGTGAGGCGCTTCGCCTCGCCGTACTCGCCCCGCGCGAGCAGGCCGAAGAAGCGGATCGGCCGGGTGATCTTCCACGAGCGGCTGGAGACGAGCGCGCGGATGTCGTCGACCGCCTCCTGGTGGCGAAGGGTCAGTTCCTGAACCTGCTGTTCCAACGCGGCGCTCTGGGCCTCCACCGCGTGGATCCGTTCACGCACCGCAGCGTTTTCCTCGCGCAGCGCAGCGTTGTCGTCACGCAGGATACGCTCGCGTCGTCCGGCGTCGGCCAGCTGCTCGCGCATCTCGCTGCGCTCGTGGTTCAGCGTCCAGACGCGCGCATTCGCCTCTATCAACGCGTCGTCGAGCACGGCGTTCTGATCCTGCACCACCTCCAGTCGCCGGTGCCGCGACTCGGATTGCGTCAACAGCGCATCTGCATGCTGGCGCAGCGCGTCCGCATGGGCGTGCAGGGCCTCGGTCTGCTGACGCAGCCAGGCCGCATGCTCCTGCGCGGTCTGCAGTTGCTCCTGCACCCGCAGCAACTGGGCGCGTTCTTCCGCCAGGGTGTGCTCGATGCGCGAAAGGCGCGCCAGCTCCAGCTGCATCACCAGCAAGGTGTTGGCCTGTCCGACGGAATGCTGCCGGTACTCGATCAGCACAGCGGGCACGCGGACCGGTTTCCAGCCCTGGGCCAGCATCCGCACGAAGAGGTTGTGGTCTTCCGGCCCGCCCGAATCCTGGTAGCCGCCGACCGCGTCGAACGCCTCCTTTCGGTACATCGACGAGCCGTGCATGAAGTTGTGCGTCGACAAATGGGCCAGCGCCTCGGGCGTCGGCTCCGGAAAGCGCCAGACATAAACCGGCCAGCGCTCCAGCTTGCTGCTGCCGATCCGCTCGGCGCCCACCTTGGCCGCCAGCTCGGCCGCCCGGTGGCCGAACAGCAGCATGTCGGTGTAGGCGACGGCGGCATCGGGCCGGCGGTCGAGCGCCGTGCGGCACTGTTCGACATAGTCGCAGCGCATCCGGTTGTCGGCGCCGAGGAAGGCGATGTAGTCGCCGGTGCAGAGGCCCACCGCCTTGTTGAAATTGGCGACGATGCCCAAGTTACGCTCGTTGAGCACCACCTTCGCGACATCGCGGTAACGCCGCGCGATCTCCTGCGATCCGTCGGTCGAGGCGTCGTCGATCAGGATGATCTCGTCGGGCGCCAGGGTCTGGCGCAGGACCGAATCCATCGCCTGCGGCAGAAAGGCGCCGTAGTTATGGTTGGCGACCACCACGCTCACCCGCTTGCGGGCGAAGCGGCTGCTCTCCAGCGCCGTCACCCGGTTGAGCTGGTAGCGGTCGGTGTCGTTGCCGGCGATGCACGAGAGCGCACCGGCGAAATGCGATCGCACCAGCGCCACCGCTTCGGCGTCGTGGTTGCCGTGCGGATAGGCGAACCAGTCGAAGTGCGGCGCCGGAAAGCGTGCCTTCAGGGCATCGGGCACGGCGATCTCGGCGCGCAGCGCATCCTGTGCCAGATCGGCCAGGCGGCAGTGGCTGGCGGTGTGCCACTGCACCCGGCCGCCGTGCTGCGCCATGGCGTCGAGCTGCTCCAGAGTGCAGAAGCGGGCCGGCGGCTCGACCGAATCGAAGGCGTTGTCGCCGCCGATGTAGTCGCCGGTCACGAACAACTCGAACGGGTATCCCCACTTCTTCAGCAGCGGAAAAGCGAACTGGTAGACGTTCTCGTAGACGCCGTCGAACGTGATCGCCACGTGGCGGGGGTTGCGGCTGTCGTAGGCGTCCAGGTGGACGACGTCGTAGCCCGCCAGGTCGGCCAGCTGACGGTCGAAGGCGTCGGCGGTCACCCACCACTGGGTGGGCGCCGTGGCTGCGACCTTGTGGTACAAAAGGATCATTTCAGGTACACCTCGAGCCGGTGCATGTAGTCCCGGTACGGGTAGAGGCTCAGGTCTGCCAGTGCGTAGGGGAAACGGGGCGGCTGCCAGCTGTCGATGTGGCAGGACACCAGGACGCCGCCCGGCCGCAGGATGCCGTCGATCGCCTGCAGCACCACCGACGACGCCGCGCCGATGTACTGCGGGTACAGGACGCCGGTGATCACCACCAGGTCGAATTCGCCCTCCACCACCTGCGGCAGATCGAACACCGAGCCGGCGCGGAAACTGAAGCGCGCGGCCTCGGCGGCCGACAGCGTCGCCTTGCGCTTGTCGGCCCAGCCGACGGCAGCCGGCGATACATCGACACCGACGACCGCGGCGCCCGGCAGGTCGAAAGTCAGGAAACCGTCGCCGCAGCCGATGTCGAGCACGCGGCCGAAAGCGCGCTCGGGCAGGATGCCCAGGATTTCCGACTTGCGACGCATGTCCTGCGGATTGTTCTCGTAGCCCCACGGATCGGGCTTGTCGTAATGGCGGTCGATGTCCGCCAGCGGTTGCAGGCTCATGGCAGTGAGGGGGAAGATTGCAGTTCGACCGCGATAGGGGGCGTGACCAGCGCCCAGCGCTGCACGCCCGGCTCGGGCGCGCTGACGAAGGAGGCCGCGAGGTCGATGTAGTCGACATACTCGGTGTTCAGCACCGGCGTGTAGTCGACCAAAAACACCTGGATGCCGAAACGCCCCGGCCGCAGCCGGTTCTCGAGCGAGAAGCGCACGGTGTAAGGCTCGCCCAGGGTGCAGCCCTTGAGGTCGAGCCGCTCGTTGTGGGAATTGGTGCCGACGATCAGCTGGCCCGCCGCGTCGATCAGGTACAGCGCGATCGTCGGGTTCTCCAGCGGCGCGGTCAGGCGGAAGCTCACCTCGATCGCCAAGGCGCCGCCGAATTCGACCGAGGGCTCCTCGCCGTGGGTGCCGTTGACCGCCACCGCGAGCACCTCGCCCTGGGCGCGGCTGCCGTTGCGGTGGGGCGCGACCCGTACCGCGAAGGCGGCATGCAGCGCGGCGTCGAGGGCCGCATCCGGCGCCCGCCGCGGCGCTTCCAGCACCGGGCCGTCGGCGGCCGGCCCGGCCATGCCGGCCTCGGACTCGCGCACGTCGGCCAGGTAGCGCATGCAGGCGTCCTTGGCATCGCCGTAGAAGACCGCCTCGCCCTTCTTCAGGTAGAGCGCGCGGCTGCAGAGTCGCTGCACCTGTTCGATGTCGTGGGTGACGAAGAGCACGGTGCAGCCACCGGCAGCCAGTTCCTTCAGCTTGCGCAGGCACTTGAACTGGAACGCGAAATCGCCCACCGACAGGGCCTCGTCCACGATCAGGATCTCGGGGTCGACGTGGATCGCGGCGGCGAACGCGAGGCGGGCGAACATGCCGCTGGAATACGTCTTGACCGGCTGGTCGACGAAATTGCCGATGTCGGCGAACGCGGTGATGCTGTCGAAGCGCTCGTCGATCTGCTGGCGGGTCAGGCCCAGCACGGTGCAGTTCATGTAGACGTTTTCACGGCCGGTGTAGTCGGGGTTGAAGCCCGAGCCCAGCTCCAGCAGGGCCGAGATTCGGCCGAAGGTCTCCACCGTGCCGGTGGTCGGCGACAGCGTTCCGCAGATCATCTGCAGCAGGGTCGACTTGCCCGCGCCGTTGCGGCCGATGATGCCGACCGTCTCGCCGCGGCGGATGTCGAACGCCACGCCCTTCAGCGCCCAGAACGAGCGGTAATAGCTGCGCTCGGCCAGGCCCAGCAGGCGCCGCAGCCGAGGCACCACGAACTGGCGCAGGCGCAGTGTCGGCGCGTCGTAGATCGAATAGCACTTGCCCAGGTCCTGGGCGCGGATAGCGGGAGCGGCCTCAAAGGACATCGGCGAATCCCTTGCGCGTCTTCTGGAACCAGAAGAATCCGGCCCACGCCACCAGCACGGCGCCGAGCGTGTAGCCGGCCAGGCCCGGCCAGTTCGGCAGATGCCCCCAGATCAGCACCTCGCGGGCCTGCTCGATGATGAAGGTGAGCGGATTGAGCAGCATCCACTTCTGGACGCTGGCCGGCAGGGACGCCACCGGATAGAACACCGGAGAGAGGAACAGCAACACGGTGGTCAGCAGGGCCGTGGTCTGGCCGATGTCGCGCAGGAATACGCCGAGCGACGCCAATATCCAGCCGATACCCAGGCAGACGATCACCAGCGGCAGCAGCACCAGGGGCAGGAAGCACACCGTCCAGTGCACGAAGCCGTTGAAGATCGCGAAGGCGATCAGCAGCACCAGCAGGCTCACCGCGCTGTGGAAGATCGCGCCGCCGAGCGTCACCACCGGCAGGGTCTCCAGCGGAAACACCACCTTCTTCACATAGTTGACGTTGTTCACGATCAGCAGCGGCGCGCGGTTGACCAGTTCCGCGAAGAGGCCGTGCACGATCATGCCGCTGAACAGCAGCGTGGCGAAAAGCGTCTTGCTCTGCTCCACGTCGCCGGTGCCCCAGCGCGTCTTGAACACCACCGAGAACACGAAGGTGTAGACGCTCAGCATCAGCACCGGATTGAGGAAGGACCACAAGAGGCCCATGGCCGAGCCCTTGTAGCGCCCGACGATCTCCCGCCACGTCATCCGTGCGATCAGCTCACGGTGCCGCCAGAGCGAGCCCGCCATGTCGCCGAGGCCGGCCGGAGAGGGGGAGTTGGGATTCAAAACACCCCTTCGGTCATGGAAAAATCAGAAATCATGTTGTCGGCCCGCACGGGGCGGCGAAGGTATGGACAGTGCGGGCTCCACGGAATCCGCCGGGTCTGCTACCCGGTGCCCCATGCAATGCCACACCCTGTATTTTGCGCCCGGCGCACGCCGTCGGGTCGGCTAGGCGGGGTAGCTTACCGGCTTTTCGGCCGGGGTCCCGACGCTTCCGCGGGCATCGGCGCCTGCCGACGCCAGACGGTCAATCCGACCGGATCATCGTGCCGAAAGCCTGGTCGGTGAGGATCTCGAGCAGCATCGCGTGCGGCACCCGGCCGTCGATGATGTGGACCGAATTGACGCCGCTCCTGGCCGCATCCAGCGCGCCTTCTATCTTGGGCAGCATGCCGCCGGAAATGGTGCCGTCGGCGAACAGCGCGTCGATCTCGCGAGCGCTCAGGTCGGTCAGCAGCTCGCCCGCCTTGTCGAGCACGCCCGGCGTGTTGGTGAGCAGCACCAGCTTCTCGGCCTTCAGCACCGTGGCCAGCTTGCCCGCCACCACGTCGGCGTTGATGTTGTAGCTCTCGTTCTGGTCGCCGAAACCCAGGGGGCTGATCACCGGGATGAACTGGTCGTCCTGCAGCGCCTTCACCACCGACGGGTCGATGCTGACGATGTCGCCCACATGGCCGACATCGTGGAAGACCGTCGGATCGTCCCGGTCGGGCAATTGCAGTTTTCGCGCCCGGATCAGGCCGCCGTCGCGGCCGGTGAGGCCGACCGCCTTGCCGCCCGCCTGGTTGATCAGGCCGACGATGTCCTGCTGCACTTCGCCGGCCAGCACCCACTCGACCACTTCCATCGTTTCGCTGTCGGTGACCCGCATGCCCTGCACGAAGGTGCCGGCCTTGCCGAGCCGTTTCAGCGCCGCCTCGATCTGCGGGCCGCCGCCATGCACCACCACCGGGTTGATGCCCACCAGCTTCAGAAGCACGACGTCCTCCGCGAAATCGGCCTGCAGCTCCGGATCGGTCATGGCGTTGCCGCCGTACTTGATGACCATCGTCTTGCCGTGGAACTGGCGAATGTAGGGCAGTGCCTGGGCCAGGATCTCCGCCTTGTCACGCGGTGAGATGGAAGCGATGTCGGTCATGGTGCTGGTGGAATAAGACAGAAAGAATTGTGCAGCATGCGGCCCGCAGGGCCGTGACGCCTCAGCGCCTCAGCCAGCGCGGCACCTTGAAGCGCACGATCATCATGTAGGCCGCGACATAGGTCAGCGCGAACAGCGCGCAGAAGGCCATCAGGATCCAGCTGGTACGCCAGAAGATCGTCGCAGGCACCACCGTCAGCAACGTGAACGCCCAGAGATAGGGAGCCGTCCGGTTGTTGCGCATCAGGATGCGGCGCGATTCGTCGTCGTGGAACACCCGGTGTACCACGCGACGGTAGATCAGCTGGTGGAAATGCAGCGCGTCCGCCACGCTGGGCGACATGCCGCGGGTGAGCTTGCGGTAGATCGAGAACACCGTTTCCCATACCGGGTAGATCAGCAGCAGCATCGGGAACCAGGGGGATATTTCGATATGCCGCTTCACCAGCAGCAGGCTGACCACCGCGATGCAGACACCCCACAGGTAGGCGCCGCCGTCGCCGGCGAAAATCATCCCGCGCGGGAAGTTCCACAACAGAAAGCCGGCGGTGGCGCCGGCCATGCAGAGCAGCAGTCCGGCCATCTGCCGGTCGCCCACCTGCAGCGCCACATAGGTCAGGGCCAGGCACACCACCAGCGCCACCATGCCTGCCAGCCCGTTGTAGCCGTCGATGATGTTGAAGGCATGCGGCAAGCCGGCGATCGCTACCACCGCCAGGCCTACGCCCAGCCAGGGCATGCCCACCAGGGCGGCATCGAGCATCGGCACGCCGAGCCGGTCGACCGAGACGCCCAGCCACCACACCGCCAGAATGGCCGAACTGCTGGTGAGCAGCAGCCGAAAGACGACGCCCAGCCGCTGCGTCAGGTCTTCCACGACACCGCCGATGAGCGCGGGCACCACCACCGCGGCCCACAGCGCAACGGTCGCGGGCGTGATGTCGAAGAACCCCTTGTTCTCGAATTGGAACGCGATGCCGGCGGCGGCCATGCCGCAGGCGGTGCCGGTGAAGATCGCGATGCCGCCCAGGCGCGGAACATCGCCCACGTGGAAGCGCTGCGGCATCGCGTCGCCGTAGCGGCGTGCATGGCCGCGCGCGCGGCGAATGAGCCAGATGGCGGCGACAGCCGCGAAGAATGCGCTCAGGCAGAACAGAAAAACCATGGGCAGGCACGAGAAAGGAACGGGATCGGACGGATGCCGGCGCGATCCGCGCATTCTCCGGTATTTGCAGCGGCCGATTCACCGGGCGGACACGAACCAAGGCCGTTGCCACCGCCCTGCGCGCGGCATCAACGCATCAGGCCTTGCACCGCCTCGCGCAGCTGTGCGGCGCCGTTGTGGGGATTGCCGGCATCGAAGGACATGATGTTGTGCACTCCTTGCCTCCAGGGGCCGGAGCCGTCGGACTCGGCGAAGAACGACAGGAAGCGCGCGCCGTGGGCCGCGTGCCGCTGCAGCACCGCGCCCAGTGCATCCGCATCCATCGGCCGCAGTGGATGGAATTCGGTCACGCCGTAGGCCGTGCGGCCGGTGGAGTCGAACCAGTCGAAGAACGAGCGTCCGTAGCTCGCTTCGCCGTATAGGCTGACGCCCAGGCCCAGGGCCGGCGGAACGTCCAGGTCCTGCTCGACCGCGAACTTGCTCGTATCCCATCCCGGGTTGACGAAGGGCAGGATCTGGTGCGAGTAGATCCGGTCGGCAGGAATGCATGAACCTGCGACCACGGACCGGAAATGCGCCAGGTAGTCGCGCACCTGCTGCGCACGGAAGGCATTCCATTGCACGGCGAGGGGATTGAAGTAGTACGACGACAGCTCCGCCGGTCCGTCCAGGTAGGAAAGCAGGCCCGGCGGCGGTTCGGCGGCGGCGGGCAAGGGCGCCATCGGCAGGGGTCGGGGCGTGGCCTGCGTCCGGTCCATCACAGCGATCAGGCGGTCGCCCAGCGGGGCCAGGCCTCCGACCGGCAGTTCCACGTAGATATCCAGCCGGTGGAGCCCTGAAGGCAGCGCGGCGTAGTCGAGGTCGAAGTTCCAGCCGATATCGGCCGTGCGGAACTCGGGATGGGCCGCCGCCACGTCCTGGCGTCCGAAGCGCGCGGCCACCCTGCCCGCCAGGGTGCCGTTGAGGTAGATCCGCACCCAGGCCGGCTGTATGGCGGTCGCGCCGCGCAGGTAGACCCATCCCGCGACCGGCAGCGTGCCGGCGGCGTAGGCATCGACATGCTCCTCGTAGCGGCCGAGCGGCGTGGTGCGGATGTTTTTCGACGGCGGCACCACCGCATCGAACCCGGCATAGTCCACTCCCACGGCCCGGTTGAACCCCGCGACGCTGCCGAACCGCTGTTCCAGGAACCTGCGGAAGCCGCGGACGCTGGCCGCGCTGTAGTCGGTGATCGCATAGGGACCCGAGAACCCCATCCCGTCCTCGAAGCGGGGAAACATGTGGTGGAGTTCGCCCAGCAACGTCACGCCGCGCACCCGGTTCCTGGCGGCAGGGTCCAGGCTGCAGATGCCGCCGAGCAGGGCGCCGACGACCTGCTCGCGCATCCGGGTGATGCCGTTGTCGGACCGCACGAAGGACCACGGATAGACATCGGTCTCGTAGTAGCGGTCCGGCTTGAGCGGGCCGTCTGCCGTCTGCAGCAGGTTGTCCGGGTCTTGCGCCAGCGCCGCCTCGGCGGGCGCCCCGCTGCCGAAATGGGTCGAGAACAGGTAGAGGACGACCGGCCGGTCGCTGTCGCGCACCGACCGCACCGCCCGCGCGACCGCGTCGTGGTCGATCTTCCATCCGTCGCCTTCACGCCGCAAGAATTTCAGCAGGGGCAGATTCAGGGTGTAACCCATCTCGAGGCGCCCGTCCCGGCTGATCCGGCGGTCGCCCAGCGCCTGCAAGGTGCTTTCGATCACCGGCGCGGCGGAGCCCTGGGCGCCCCGGCACCGGGCTGCGACCGCGGGCGCACGAGCGGCTTCGTCGGGCCGGTGTGCGAACAGGCACGCGTCCAGGCCCATCATCGGCGCGAGCAGCAACGGCCCCTGGCCGGCGACCGGCGTGCCACGGCCCACGAGGACCAGCAGGCCCGTCAGGAGCAGCACCAGACAGGTCATCGCCGTGGAAAAGGAGGCGGCATGCGCCCGGGAGGAAAGCGCAGGCGTCACAGAGGCGGCGATGGGAGGCGATGACATGGCGGGATCAGACGGAAGACAGAAAGCGGAAAAACCGACGCACGCTCAGTCGCGCGCGGGCCGCGGCGGACGCGACCGCAGGTAGCGCCACAGGACCGGCGTGGTCCAGAGCCGCCACAGGCCTTGCAGATGCCAGAAGAAATGCCGCGGTCGGCGGTGACTGGCGCGCTGGGCTTCGTGTTCGGCCTCGGCATCCACCCTGCACAGGCGGTAGCCGGCCAGCTGTACCCGCAGGCAGAAGTCGACATCCTCGCAGTACATGAAATAGCGCTCGTCGAAACCGCCCACCGCGCGGTAGACCGCCGACGGCGCGGCCCACAACGCGGCACTCACCCATTCGACAGACCGGTCGCGCTGACCGAACACCCGCCGGCGCACCAGCGCCCAGGGCGTCACCGCCTCGCGTTCGCTGTCCTGTACCTGGCCATCCGGGTTCCGCAAACGCGGGTAGGCGCAGCCCACACCCGGCTGGCGCGAGGCAACGGACAGGCGCTGCCACAGCGCCGCGTCGTGGAACCGGAGATCGGGGTTGAGAACGCAGAACACATCGGCCCGCGCCCGCTCGAACGCCCGGTTGTGGTTGGTGCCGAAGCCCGCGGGGGTGGGGTTGACCACCTCGACCAGTTCGAAGGGCCACTCGTGCGCACCGAGTGCCGCACCCACCGGCGGCAGGTTGTGCGTCACGATCACCTGCCGCACCACGCCGCCGCCGCTGTGTGCCAACTGCCGAAGCAGGCCGGGCAGCCAGGCATCGTGGCCATGGCTCACGACCGACACCGAAAGCCGTCCCTGCACAGGGATGGTCGCGTGCGATTGGTTGGGGTTCAAACTTCGTCCGGTCACGTGGCAAAACGGCCATTATCCGGGGTGGCGATTCGCGGCACGCGGCCTGCCTCGCCCCGCCCGGCTCCGGTCCCGGATCGCCCGGCATAATCGCCGGATGACTCAAAAGATAGGAGATCTGCACGTTTATCTCCGAGAAATCAAAGACGGTGAACGCACGTCTCTCTCCGTTCTGGCCGACCTGATCCCGCACGGTGCCACGGTGCTCGATCTGGGCACCGGCAGTGGCGCCCTGGGCCAGTACCTGGGCGAGACACGGGGATGCACCGTCGACGGCGTGACGTTCAACGAAGACGAGGCGGCCTGTGCCAGACCGTTCTACCGCACGCTCCACGTCGCCGATCTCGATACCTGCACGCTCGAGGAAATCTTCGCGCGCAGCAGCTACGACGCGATCGTGTGCGCCGACGTTCTGGAACACCTGCGGCTGCCGAGCCGCATCCTCGATGCCGCGCGGCATTTGCTGTTGCCCGACGGGCAGGTATTGATCTCGATTCCCAACGCGGCCTATTGCGGCCTGGTGGGCGAATTGATACTGGGTGAATTCCGTTATCGCAACGAAGGCTTGCTCGACGGCACCCATCTGCGGTTCTTCACTCGGCGGTCCCTCGCGCGCTTCTTGCATGAAGCAGGCTGGACACTGCACGGCATCGACGAGATCCGGCGGGAACTCGTCTCCTCCGAATTTCAGCTGGCTTTCGACCGCCTGCCGCCAACGGTATCGCGCTACCTTCTGAGCCGGCCCGACGCCCTGACCTACCAGTTCATCGCCCAGGCGCGGCCCGGCGCTTCGGCAGATGCCGTCCTGCCCCCCGGGCCCGAGGATGGCCGCGCGACCTTCACCGCAGAGTTGTATCTGGGTCGGGACGGCGGCTACCGCGAGGACGCGAAGCTGTTGGCGGTCGGCACCATCGGCCAGGGCCGGCAGCGGTTGCGCTTCGATCTGCCCCGCGGACAGGGCTGGACGCAACTGCGGCTCGATCCGGCCGACCGGCCCGGTTTCCTGCATCTGCACACACTCACGCTCTACGGAGAGCAGGGCAATCTGCTCTGGCGCTGGCACGGCACGCCCGAGGGCCTGACGGCGCTGCTGGGATCGTCCCGCCAGCAGATGGTGATGGCGTCGAGTGCATTCCTGCCGGATGGAGCGATGGTGCTGCTGCACGGCGACGATCCGTGGATCGAATTGCCGATCTCGGCGGCGATCGTGTCGGCCGCCACCGTACTCGAGGTGGAGCTGGGCTGGCCGATGTCGGCGGACTACATCGCACTGTCGGGATGCGTGCAGCAGGCCGAAGACGCCCGCAACCGGACGGCGGCGCAGCTGGCCGAGTTCGAAACCGCGCTGCAGCGGGAGCGCGGCGAACTGAACGGCGCCCTGGTCCGCGAACGCGGCGAGCATGCCGAGCAGCTCCGGCTGACGGAACAGCTCGCGCAGGACCATCGTCACCAGTCGGAACAGTTGGCGAGCGCCCATGCCGAACAGCTCGCGCGGGAGCGCGCGCGGCTGTCCGAGCAGCTGGCACTCGAACGGCAGCGGCTTACTGCGCTGGTGGAAGAAGAACGCGCGAAGTTGCATCAAGAGCAGATCAAGCACGAACAGATCGCCCGGATACTGGAGACGGTGCGCGAGCAGCGCTATTCGCTTAGCGAGCAAAACCGCTTGTTGCAGGAACAGCGCCGCGGCCTCAGCACCGAACTGCACCTGCTGCGCTCCGACCACCGCCGGCTGGAGACCGAATTCACCCAGCTCGCGAACCATCTGCGCTGGATCGAGGAATCGACCGTGTTCCGCGCGACGCGGCCGCTGGTGCACGCCAAGATGCGGATCGACCAGCTCTTCGCTCCGCCGGCACCGGCGCTGGCCGAGTCGATCGGGCCAGCCGTGCCGCCCGCGACGACCCGCCCGCTGGCCGTGCAAACCACCGTCGACGTCATCGTCCCGGTCTACCGCGGCCTGGAAGACACCCGTCGCTGCATCGAATCGGTGCTGCTGAATGCCTGCGAATCCCCGTTCCGGCTGATCGTGATCAACGACGCGAGTCCCGAACCGGCGGTGACGGCCTGGCTGCGCCAGGTCGCAGACAGCGACCCCCGTCTGATGCTGCTGGAGAACGACGAGAACCTCGGCTTCGTCGGTACCGTCAACCGCGGCATGGCGCTGAGCAAGACGCACGACGTGCTGCTGCTCAACAGTGATGCCGAGGTGGCCAACGACTGGCTCGACCGCATCTACCGCACCGCCTATTCGGACGAGCGCGTCGCCACGGTCACGCCGTTCTCCAACAACGCCACCATCTGCAGCTACCCTCGCTTCTGCGAAGACAACGAACTGCCGACCGGCTACGACACCGCCCGCCTGGACAGGCTCTTCGCCGCCGCCAATGCGGGCCAGGTGGTGGACGTGCCCACCGGCATCGGCTTTTGCATGTACATCCGCCGGGCCTGCCTGGACGAGGTGGGCCTGTTCGACGTCGAATCGTTCGGTAAGGGCTACGGAGAAGAAAACGACTTCTGCCTGCGCGCGGCCGCCGCCGGCTGGCGCAACCTGCATGCGCTCGACACCTTCGTGATGCATGCCGGCGGCGTGAGCTTCGGTGCCGGCAAGAGCCCGCGCGAACAGGCCGCCATGGAGACGCTGCGCCGGCTCCACCCCCACTACGAGCCCGAGGTGCACCGCTTCATCGGCCGCGATCCGGCCCGGATGGCCCGGCTCGCGGTGGACCTGGCCCGCGTGCGCGATGCCGGCTTGCCGGTGGTGCTGGCGATCATGCACGACCGCCACGGCGGCACGCTGCGCCATGTGGGCGAGCTGGCCGAGCACATGCGCGGCAGCGCCAGCTTCTTCATGCTGACCCCCACGCCCGGCGGCGTCACGCTGCGGCTGGTGGGCGCGGGCGAGGCCTTCGTGCTGATGTTCCGCCTGCCCGAGGAATTCGAGGGACTGTTGACGGCCCTGCGCAGCATCGGTGTGCAGCACCTGCACTACCACCACATGCTGGGCCACGGGCAGCATATCGTGGAGCTGCCGCAGCACCTCGGCCTGCCCTACGATTTCACCGCACACGATTTCTACACCGTATGCCCGCAGATCTCGCTGAGCGACAAGCGCAACGCCTACTGCGGCGAACTGGGCGTGGACCAGTGCCACGCTTGCCTGGAAAGCATCCCGGCGCCCGGCAATATCGACATCGAAACCTGGCGCGCCCGGTTCTCTCCGCTGCTGTCCAAGGCCCGGCACGTGCTGGTGCCGAGCCGCGACGCCGGCAGGCGATTGGCCCGCTACGTGCCCCAGGCCGACATCCACCTGGCCCCCCACACCGACATCGTCGGCCACGGCGAAACGCCCGTTCCGACGCTGCAACCGCTCGGTCCCCACGCGCGCCTGAAGATCGCGGTGCTCGGCGCCCTGAGCCCGATCAAGGGGGCCGACGTGCTGGAAGACGTGGCGACCGAGGCGCTCAAGCGCAACAGCCCGCTCGAATTCCACTTGTTCGGCTACGGCTACCGCAGCCTGCGCACCCGCCCGAAGAGCGCGCTGACGGTGCACGGCAAGTACGAAGAAGACGAGTTGCAGGGTTTGCTGGACTGGCTCCAGCCCGATCTGGTCTGGTTCCCCGCCCAATGGCCGGAGACCTACAGCTACACCTTGAGCGCGTGCCTGGAGGCGGGCCTGCCGGTCGTGGCGCCCGACCTGGGCGCCTTCGCCGAACGGCTCAGTGGACGGCCCTGGAGCTGGATCCGCCCCTGGGCCACCACGCCCACCGAGTGGGTCGCGTTCTTCGAGCGCATCCGCGAACAGAACTTCACCACCGGCCAGTCCCCCTCTCCGCAATGGTTCGCCCTCATGGAGACGGGCGCCGACGCCTTGATCCAGGACTGGAACTACGCCCGCGACTACCTCGCGGGCGTCGGTGCGGCGCCGGCGGCGCCGAACCTCACCCCGGCTTTCCTCGCAGCCTACCAGCCCGACCGCGAAGGTCTGCCTGGCCATGCCAACCGTGTGGCCCGCCAGCGCACGCTGGACATGCTGGTGCAGTTGCGTCGCATGCCGGTGTTGCGGGGCCTGGCGCGCGCGGTGCCGTTGCGCTGGCAGACACGGGTGAAAAGCTGGCTGCGGACATGAAGTACGCCGCGGGCACGGCCGTGCCACGGAAGCACGCCGTCGGCAGGAAGCATTGATGCCGTCCACGCGGCAGCCCCTTTCGGCAGACGCCTTGCAAGAGCGGCTGCGGGAGGCCATCCAGCTACAGCAGGAAGGGCTGCTGGACGGCGCAGAGGCGATCTACCGGGACGTCCTGCGGACGCATCCGCGGCACCCGCTGGTGCTGCAGATGTTGGGAGTCCTGGCCGCCCAGCAGCAGCGCCCCGCCGCGGCGCTGGAGCTTCTGCATGAGGCGATCGCACTCGCCCCGCAGGATCCTGCGGCGCACAACAATCTGGGCAAGGTGCTCGCCGCGCTCCATCGGCACGACGAGGCCCTGGCCGCCTGCGACCGCGCCATCGCGCTGCAACCGCGGCATGCGGTTGCCCACTACAACCGCGGCACCGTCCTGCTCCAACAGCGTCGGTATGCCGACGCCGTGGTCGCCTTCGAGCAGGCCCGGACGCTCCAGCCCGGCGTGGCCGGCCATTTCAACAACCTGGGATTGGCGTACGTCGGGCTGCGCCGTTCGCCGGCGGCACTGGACGCTTTCGACCGCTGCCTGGCGCTCGACCCCCGCCACCCCGAAGGCCTGGTCAACCGGGGCAACCTGCTGGTCAAGCTCGGCCGCACCGAAGAGGCGCTGGCCGACTTCGTGCATGCGCAGGCGTCGCGACCGGACACGCCCTACCTGCAAGGCCTGGTGTTGCATCTGCGCATGCAGCTGTGCGACTGGTACGGCTGGGCCGACCGCACGGCGGCGCTGCTCGACGCCGTCGGTCGCGGGGAGCCGGTGGCGCAGCCGTTCGACCTGGTGGCGCTGCCCTCCTCGCCCGCCCAGCAGCGGCGCTGTGCCCAGAACTATGCGCAGGAGAAAACGCAGGCGGCGCATCTTGTGCCTCCCCTGCCCTGTCCGACGCCGGGGACTTTGGGGGAAAGCAGAATCCGCATCGGCTACTACTCTGCCGACTTCCACGGCCACGCCACCGCCTACCTGATGGCGGGCCTGATCGAATTGCACGACCGCAGCCGCTTCGAGATCGTCGCATACTCGTTCGGCCCGCCGGGCGTGGGCGCGATGCGCGACCGGATGGAACGGGCCTTCGACCGATTCGTCGAGATCGGCCACCTCACCGACGCGCAGGCGGTGGCGCTGGCCCGCCAGGACGGCATCGACATCGCGGTAGACCTGAAAGGCTTCACCGACGACGGCCGCATCGGCATTTTCCTGCAGCGTGCCGCACCGGTGCAGGTGGCCTACCTGGGCTATCCGGGCACCGCGGGCACGGACTGCATCGACTACCTGATCGCCGACGAACGGGTGGTGCCGCCAAGCCACTGCGCCTTCTACGCGGAAAAGCTCGCCTGGCTGCCCGAGAGCTACCAGGTCAACGACCGCTACCGGCGCATCGCCGACCGCACGCCGCCGCGCGCCGAACTGGGCCTGCCGGACGACGCATTCGTCTTCTGCTGCTTCAATGCCAGCTACAAGATCACGCCGGACGTGTTCGATGTGTGGATGCGCTTGCTGCAACGCGTTCCCGGCAGCGTGCTCTGGCTGTTCCACGACAGGGACGCCGCCGTGGCGAATCTGCAGCAAGAAGCCGAGCGGCGCGGCGTGTCGGCCGACCGGCTGGTCTTCGCCCGCAAGCTCGAACTGGCCGACCACCTGGCTCGCTGCCGGCAGGCCGACTTGTTCATCGACACCTTCCACTGCAACGCCCATACCACCGCCAGCGATGCGCTATGGGCCGGTGTGCCGGTCCTGACCCTGCAGGGCGAAACCTTCGCCGCACGCGTGGCGGCCAGCCTGCTGCATGCGGTGGGCTTGCCGGAACTGGTCACCACCACACCGGCGAGGTACGAAGCCCTGGCCGGGCGGCTGGCCACCGAGCCGGCGGTGCTGGCCGGCCTGCGCGAGCGGCTGCGAGCAGCGCTTCCGGAGGCGCCGCTCTTCGACACCGCCCGCTTTGCCCGCCACCTGGAAGCGGCCTACCTCCAGATGCGGGACCGCCACTGCCAGGGGCTCGCCCCCGACCACCTGCGCATCGCGCCCATCGCCACGGGCAGCGAATCGCCTCAGGCGCGGTAACCGGGCAGCAGCAGATAGCGCAGCTGCTGCATCGCCGACCGGCGCAGCCGGATGCCGGCCGACATCGGCGGCTGGCGGAACACGCCGACCGTGTCGCCCCAGGGCGCGCTGTCCGGATCGGCGTGCGGCTCCCAATCGGTCGAGACCTCGATCAGCTCCAGCGCTGCGTACTTGGCCAGCGCCCGATAACCGTCGGGGTAGAAGCGCCAGCAGTCCTGCGGGTACCGATGCTCGGGTCCGCGCGAGGGCGCCATCAGGAAGATCAGGCCGCCGGGCTTGAGCACCCGCGTCATCTCCAGCCACGTCAGCCAGAAGAATTCGACATGCTCGAACGCCTGGCCCGAGACGACCACGTCCTGCGAATGGCTGGCGAACGGCAGGCGGTAGGGCGATTGCAGCACCACGTCCACGTTCGGCCCGGCGGCCAGGTCGACGCCGGTATAGGCCCAGTTCGGGCGGCTGAAGAACTGCTTGTAGCTACCGTTGACATCGTAGCTCCCGATGTCGATGACCTTCAGCGCAGGCCGATCCGTCAGGTAGCGGCCCACGAGGCGCTCGACGTGTTCCAGGGAACTCTTGTGCATGGAAAAAACTTCGGGAAACAGGCGGACCTGGATTGTAGGGAGCCCCGCGGGCGGCAGCAGGCAGCGGCAGGGAGGCGCCGCGCGGCTAGGCCTTGCCGATCACGTAGGCGTCCTGGTGGTGCCAGAAGTGCTGGGGCGCGACATGCAGCAAGCGGCCTTGCGGAATCTGCTCGGCGATGCGGGCCTCGACGAAGGCGGTCGAGGTGAACGCGGTGCCGTAGTCGGCCACGTCGATCGCCTGCGATTCGCTGGCCGAGGCGAAGAAGAAGCCCTCCTCGTCCCACTGCACGCCCTGGCGCCGCACCGCGTCGGCGCCGTGCGTCGAGAACACCAGCACCCCGCTCGGCGCGACCGCGTCGAACAGCCGGCGCAGCCAGGCTCCCCAGGTGCGGCGCGGCAGGTGGCTGAAGAGCGAGAGCACGAAAACCACGTCGTAGGTGCGCGGCCACGCCACGGCGGCCGGGTCGGTGGACGACTGCAGCCCCGCCACGCCGAAGGCGCTGCGGGCGAAATCCACCGCGTCGGGCACCACGTCGCTGGCGGTGATCGTGTCGGCGCCCAGCACCTTGACCAAGTGCCGGGTGAAGCGGCCGTGGCCGCTGGCGAACTCCAGGAAGCTGCCGGTCCTGAGCAGCGGCCGGTCGACCGTCTCCAGCAGCAGCATCAGCTCCGACAAGGTGCGCCAGCCGTCGGCCAGGTAGTCGCGCAGCGGGTTGCTGCTGAGCGGATGGTTCTCGAAGAACCGGAAGATGTCGTCGGCCGGCGCGATCTCGCAAGGGCAGCCCATCCACGAGCCGAAGGCATCGGCCAGGCCGTGGCGCTCGATCAGGTTGTGGGCGTCCAGCCGGGTGTCCCTGGACTGCAGCGCATGGCGCAGCGCGTCACCGGCCTGCGCCGTGTCGCCGGCGGCGAGCCGTTCCCGGCCCCGCGCGAGCCACTCGACCGGGGTGCATACCTGGACGCCCGAGGTCATCGGCCACCCCGCAGGGACCGGTCGGTCGGGTGGCCCTCAAAAAGCCGTTGCATGGTCATATTCAAACAAAAAGTGGCTGTAGCCGGCGTAGATCAACGACCTATAGATATGATTTTTATAGCATCGACCAAATGGATGCCGCGGCTCATTCCCAGCGATGCGGCAACCGCACCAGGCCGGGCATCAGCGTCGGCGACACGAAGCGGAAATGCAGGGTGCGCAGCCATTCGTCGTAGACGATCAGCCCGCTCTCGTCGAACAGGAAGGCGCTCACCGCGTACTCGCCGCTGTGCAGCGGCAGCTCGGGAAAGGTGAGCACCGAGCGCCACAGGCCGTCGCCCAGCGAGACCGGCACGGCGCCCTCCTCGTGCGTGGCCAGCGAGGTGATGCCCGAGCCGCGCGACTGCTCCAGCATGAAGCCGACGTTCGGCCGCTCGCTGCCGCTGCCCTGCACCACGATCGTGGCGACCAGGTCTCGGCTCTCCAGCAGGCCTGGCTCGCCCGGGGCCAGGTCGGCCAGGGTCAGCGACACGATGCGGGCGGCACCCTCGGGCTTGGCCGCCGGCGGCAGGGGCGCGGCCGAGGGCGGCGATGCCTCGCCCTCCCCCGTGCTGGCCGCGACCATCGCCTGCGCCGGGAGCGACAGGTCTTTGTTCAGCCCGTCCTGCGCATTGCGCAGCCGGGTGTGCATTTCGTAGGCGCCCAGCACCGGCTCGGTAGGCCCGAACTCGCGCACCCGGCCGCCGTCGAGCCACAGCGCCACGTCGCACAGGTGGCGGATGTGGTACGGACTGTGGGAGCAGAACAGGATGGTGCAGCCCGCCTTGCGGAACGCGGTGATCCGCTCGATGCACTTCTTCTGGAAATGCTGGTCACCGACGGCCAGGGCCTCGTCGATGATCAGCACGTCGGGCTGGATGGCCGTGACCAGCGCGAACGCCAGCCGCACCGCCATGCCCGAGGAATACGTTTTCACCGGCCGGTGGATAGCCTCGCCCAGCTCGGCGAACTCGACGATGCCGGCTTCCAGCCGTTGCATCTCGGCCTGGGCGATACCGATCAGGCTGCCGGCGAAGTACAGGTTGTCGCGCCCGGTGAAATCGGGGTGGAAGCCGGCGCCCAGCTCCAGGATGGCGGTGACGCGGCCCACGCGGCTCACGCTGCCGGTGGTGGGCTGCATCGTGCCGGCCAGCAGCTTGAGCAGCGAACTCTTGCCCGCGCCGTTGTCGCCGATCACGCCGAGGCACTGGCCCCGGTGCAGCGCGAACGACACGTCCTGCAGCGCCCAATGGCTGCGGTGATAACGGCGGCCGGTCAGCAGTGCCTTCAGCCGGTCGCGCGGCGAGGCGTACAGCCGGTACTCCTTGCCGGCACCGTCGAGCCGCAGCACGGCGGGGCCGGCATCGACTGCCTGCACCGCGGCAGGGGTCGAAAGATCCATTGCTCGGGCGTCGCTCACAGCCAGTCCACCAGTTGTTCGCGGCTGCGCCGCACCGCCAGCGCCAGCAGCGCCGTCGCAACCAGCCACCATGCGCCGGCGCCGGCCCAGGTGGTCCACTCGGGCCAGGCGCCCTGCAACAGCACGTTCTGGTAGCCCAGCACCAGCGGCGTCATCGGATTGAGGTAGAGCACCCAGCGCCAGGCGGCCGGGAACAGCGTCATCGGGAACAGCACCGGCGACAGGAAAATCCCCACCGACAGCAGGAAGCCCACCACCTGCACCGTGTCGCGCAGCGCCGCGGCCAGGATCGCCAGCAGGTAGCCCAGCACCAGGCACAGCATCAGCTGCAGCGCCAGCAGGGGCAGCAGCGCCAGCAGGGCGATGCTGAAATGGTGGGACGGGATGTAGCCGACGGCCAGAAGCAGGATCAGCGGTGCGTAGACCATGCTGCTGGCCAGCGCCGAGCGGGCGACGAACAGCACCGGCGGCAGCGCGTTCTTCTGCAGCACGCTGCCCGCGTCGAGCAGGCTGTTCATCGTTCGGCCGATGGTGTCGCAGAACGCCATCCAAGGCAGCGAGCCGACGATCAGGTAGGCGCCGACGCGGTGGGTCGGGGCATTCTCGCCCAGACGCATCGCGAAGACGACGTCGAAGACCAGGAAGTAGGCCGCGACGGTCAGCAGCGGCTGGACATAGGCCCAGGCGATGCCGCCGGCGGCACCGGCATAACGGGCGGAAATTTCGCGGCGGGTCATGACCGCCACCAGGGCGCGGGCACGCCAAAGGGCGCAGGCATCGTCCAACAAAGCCATGGAGAAAAAGGAATCAGATTGGATGGCCGGTACCGCCTCGCACATTGCCGCAGTACCGCCTGGGGGGTGGCCCAGGGCAACATGCCGCAGTTCAGCGATAGCGTGCGGAAAAAGCCTCGATGGCAGCCTCGTCGAACTTGGCTCCGTCGAGCAGCTTGGCCGATTTAGCGGCGCGGGCCGCCTCTACGAGCTTGACCCGAGCTTCTGCGATAAGCGCCTCACGAGCCTCTTCGAAACTCTGCGTGCGAGCCGGCTTGATCTCTTCCAACTTGATGATGTGGAAGCCGAAATTGGTCTCGACCACGGGAGACAACTCGCCCGGCTTCTTTAAAGCCAGCACGGCAGCCTCGAAACCGGGAACCGTCTGACCCGGTTTCACAAAACCCAGTTCTCCCCCTTTGGGCGCACTGCCTGGATCGCCGGACTTTTCCTGCGCCAGGCTGGCGAAATCGGCTCCAGCCTGCAACGCGGCGCGAATCTTCTCGGCTTGCGCGCGGGCGTCGGGCTCGGCCGAGCGGATGAGGATGTGGGCGACCCGCGCTTGGGCAGGCTGGCGGAAGCGCTCGGGCTTTGCGGCGTAAACCGAACGTGCATAGGTTTCCAGCGCCTCGGGGTTGGGCACCGCCGCCTGGTCGATCTGCGCGATGCGGGCATCCGACAGAACCTTGTCACGTGCCAAGCGCAGGGCTGCTGCGACCTCGGGAAGTTGGTCGAGTTTCTCCTGCTGTGCCTCGACAGCCAGAAAACGGCGGGTGTAGAGGTTGGAAGCCGAAGCACTCACCCCCTGCGGCTTGCCGAAATAGCTGCGTCTGGGCGCCTCGGGCACCTTGGACGCTTCGCTCGCCACATCGCTCGCATCGATTGCAATACCCGATGGTCCCTGCACCAGCGTTTGCGCAGAGGCCGAGAAACTGCCGCATAGCACCAACAAGGCCGAAACCACAGGACGAATAATTCTGAAAAATGGCATGGATAAGGCAATGCACGACGGGCATCGAAATCGAATACTAAAGCAGAGACGCGCTCGACAAGGGCGCTGCAACTCCGGTAGGCATAAGAGGATTGTGCCTTAGCAGTTCGTATGCTTGCCGAGCTAGACCGGAAAACACAAAAAAAAGGGCAGGAGAAACTCCTGCCCTTTTTGAAGAGGATCGACCCCCATGGAGCCGATCTACACAGTCACGACAACCTTAAGGGAAGGTCGCCTTGTGCTTGAAAGCCCAGCTGTAGTTGGTGGAAACACCGTTCGCTGGCGAACCCACAGCGCTGGTGTAGGCAGAGCCCAATGCCGGCAGACCTGCATTGGCGATACCAGGCGTAGCGATGTTGATCCAGCCTTCTTGGAAGCCGGTGAACACGTTTTGCACAGCCACGGTAGCACCCAGAACGCCCTTGCCAGCAGGAGCCGACGGATCGTTGTTGATGGTCAGCACGCTGACTTCGCCGCAGAAACGCAGACCGGCGGTAGCGGCACCCGGGGACACAACTGCACCATTGCTGGTCGTCAGCGTGCGTTCCGAACGGTCGAACACCGACAGGGGCGCGCTGCCTGGGTTCACGCACAGCAGGCTACCCAGCAGCGACGTGTTGGCGGCGGTGAAGTACGAAGCAAAACCGGCGGCAGGGGTCGTGTACACAGGCGTGAACGGCGTCGTAGCGTAGTTCACAGCAGCGTGATAGCGACGGGTCGGCAGCGAGAAGGTGAAATCGGTCTTGGAACCGATCGCAGCCAAGGTGCTGTAGTCGTTCTTGATGCTGGTGGCGGCCAACGAGCCCGACAGACGCGACGACTGAGCCGCTGGCGAACCGGCTCCGGTCGCAGACAGAGCGTTGACGTCGACGTACGGCGTGGACAGATCGGGGAAGTCGAACTGCAGAGCTTGGATAGGCGCAGGAACCGCAACACCCGTAGACGAAAGACCACCGGCCAGCAGAGGATCTGCAGTCAGCTGGTTGATCGTCTGCGTGACTGCATCGTTGGTTTGCGGCGCGAACACCACACGGCCACGGGCAGCAGTCGTCACGCCACCGGCAACCGTCACTGCTTGCACGGCCGTCGACTCGTTGGACCAAGACATCAGCGCGTTGGCGGTGTTGATAATGAACGCGTTGGTGTACAGGCCGGACGTCGGGGTGTCGAAACCAGCAGCGACCAGATCAGCCTCGGTTGGCTTGTCCGTCAGCACGGTCGCCAACTGGGTGGCATCGCAAGGCGCCACGCCATTGACGTGCTTGATCGTGGTGTACAGCGCATTGGTGCTGTTGTTCAAGGTGCCGGCGGCGTTCGGACGAGCGGCGCCATCGGTATACACCGGTGGGATGTCGGCCATCGTCAGCACTTCGACATAGCCTTCGCTGGTCCACTCGGCCTTTTGGGCTGCCGTAAACGATGCAGGCAGACGATCGGTCACGAAACCACGATTCAGCACGGCCGTTGCAGGCAACGTGCACGAATTGTCATTGGTCACCAGACGCGAGCCACCGGTGGCGACATCACGGCTGATGTTGGCGGTCCACACGTCGCCGGGCGACAGGAACAGCGTGAAGTCGAAAATATCGTCGGAGTTGGCAGCGCTACGGAAGCGCACCTTGACAGCCTTGCCGTTGACGGTATCGGTGTTGGTGATGCTGAACAGGGTCTGGTTCCCAGCTTGCGTGCTGAAGTAAGGAATCAGGCCAATGTGGCCGATGCCGCCAGCGTTCAGCTCCAGAGTAGCGCCAGTGGTCGTTGCGTGCAGAGTGCCTGCAGCAGTCGTTCCAGCAGCAGCGCCAGTACCTTGTTGGGACACGGCTGCGTTCGCTGCGCCGGCAAGCGTCAGGCCAGCAACTGCGGCGCCGATGCTCAGAGAGAGAAGACTCTTCTTCATTAATAACTCCATGGAAAAAGTTGGTAAGCGCAACTACAAAGAGCGTGTACGCCACGAGATGTTAGCAGGGTGAGCATAGTGTTCGCGAGGATTCACAGACACAACTCCAAATTGTTGGTACCTTGCCACACCCTTGGATACATCGGGAAAAGAAGCTTGGCCTAGACCATGCATCCGTTCGTTATAGCTGTATCACAAGGCTGGCAGAACGTACCACCGTCCTCCCTCGCGTACCCACGTCTCATCGAGAGCGGTCGCGAGGTTAGCCGTTGAGCGGATCGGCGTCAAATTTTTTACCGACACTTCCAACACGGCGTTGCAATTCTCTTCGCTCGAACATGTAACTTTAACCACCTTGGCACCCGTCCATGCACTCGACGGTCCGTAACCGAGGCGATACGCCTTGTATTCCTTCAGTGCCCGATAGGACGGCGCGGTGTACTCGTAGGACTGCTCGAACTTGTTCGCCATCATCAAGTCCCAACGCTCCTGTGCCCTTTGCGCGACACTTTGCTCAGCGGTCTGCGGTTGGAAGAATGCGCAACCGGCCGACATGGCGCCTGCAGCGACCATGCAGAAAGCGGTGATGGCAAGACGACAGCCAACCATCTTCGATGGGCCGGCCTGGTCGGAGGATGGCGTGATGGAGCGGTCCATAGTGATGATTTCCTTCATATTTCAATTGGATGGGTTGCCTGAAGGCGTGGAGCGTGGGAGGCCCGAGACGCCGGGCGCCAGTTCTACCTGCGGGTCCGGCGCGCCGGAACGCCCGGGGCCGCCACTCGAGAGCCGCGTGTCGGAAAAGATTCCCTTCATCCGGTCCCGCATTTCGGAGCCGACATCACGGATGTCCTCGTCGGACCGTACGACGCGCGGCGTGAGGATGACGACCAACTCGGTGCGCTCCTTGGCAACGGTCGTCGCCCCGAATGCCGCACCGATCACCGGTAGATCCTTGAGGAACGGAATTCCGCTGCGGCCATTGCTGGTGTTGTCACGGATAAGTCCGCCCAGCACCAATGCCTCGCCGGAACGTACCGCCACCTTGCTGGTGATCTGCCGTTGCCTGAACGGAAACTGTTGGGTCGCCGTATCTTGAACCGAGCTCACATCCGTCACGGCCTGGGTCAACAGCATCGTCACGATATTGCCCGCATTGACCGAAGGCATGACCTGCAACTGCACGCCCGTATCTTTGTACTGGATGCTCGTGCTCGCAAATCCACCGGTACTGACCGTCGTACCGGTCTGCACGGGAACCTGGTCGCCCACCATGATGGACGCTGTCTGGTTGTCAAGTACCATCAGCGATGGACTCGATATCACCTTCACCAGACTCATGCTTGCCAAAGCATTGAGGACCACACGCACATCCGATGCAGACCGGCTGAGGGAATAGGCGAAACCGCCGCTACTTGCGGTTGCAGCGGCTGCCGCTGTGGTCGCAGGCAATGCACCCAGGGTACCCCCACCTTCGTATTTGCCGCCGTTCTTGAAGAACCATTCGAGACCGTAGCTCAGCTGGTCACGCAGCGTAACCTCGATGATGCTGGCTTCGATGAGCACCTGGGCCGACCGCACGTCCAACCGCTTCAGGGTGGCTTCGATCTTGGCGAACTCGGCATTCGGCGCGTAGATCAGAATTGCGTTGTTGACTTCGTCCGCGATCACGCGGATACCGTTACCGAATTCCGATGCGGTGACTCCGGACTGCGAAGTCCCCGTTCCCCGGTTCAAGGAACTGGAGCCGGCATTGCCGAAACCCGAGTTTCCGAAACTTCCGCTGCTGCCGAACATGCCGCCGCTCGACCCCATGGTCGCCCCGGAACCACCGAAACTTCCGGTGGAGCCGCTGAAACCGGAACTGCTGCCGAAACCGCTACCGCCCATGGAGCCTCCACCGAAACCGCCCGAGTTGCCGTAGGAACTGCCAAGGCCGGGCGCGATGCCGGTGCCCCCACCGCCCGATGACGTTGTTCCGCCATAGATGCCCGCGAGAACCGTCGCCAGATGCTTCGCGTTGCCGTTCTGAACGCCGTAGACGTGCAGCTGCGGCTCGGTCGTATTGTTGTTCGGCTTGTCCAGTCGTTCGATCCAGCGACGCGCCTCGTCCAGGGCAGAGGCGCGCGGGGATACGACCAGGATGCTGTTGATGCGCTCGATCGGCATGACGCGTACGCCGCCGAAAAGCGGGTTCGCCTCTGCGGAGGCCGCTGCGCTTGCAGCCGCCCCCTGACCCGGCGCGGTCGATGCGGATGCACCCGGCCGACCGGGGACCGCGGCTGTGGCTGCCGCAAGCCGACCGCCGCTCATGATCTGCAGTGCGGCCTCGACCTCGGAGACCGACGCGTACTTCAAGGGGAATACTCCTACCGACATCCCCTTGAGCAGATCGACGTCGAAGGTGTTGACGATGTCGAGCCACCCTTCGGCCTGCGTGCGGGTGCCCGTCATCACCAGCAGATTACGGACCGTGTCGACCCGCACCAAGGCGTCGCCGCCGGCGATCGGGCGCAGGATGCTGGCCATTTCGGCCGCGCCGATATAGCGCAGTGGAACGACGATCGCGCCGAACCCGGGCGGAAGCACGCCGCCGGTGGCTTGGCGCGGCGCGGCCACGATGCCGCGAAGTGCCTCGGCACGGCCGACGTGGTAAGTACCCCGTGCATCGCGCGCCATGATCAGGCCGTTGGCCTGCAGCGCGGTTTCCAGCAGGAACACAGCCTGATCGGGGGTAACCGGCTCGCGGGTGACCAACGTGATGGCGCCATTGATCTGGCCGTGGAACACGACCTCGGCCTTCGCGATTTCGCCCAGGATGACCCCGGCCACTTCGCCGATGGGAGCATCCTCGAACTTGAATGCGCTACGGGCACCGGTCGGCAGCCGCGCGGCGACGCGGGGAGGCGCGATCACCTGGTCCGTGCCCCGCAGGATGTGCGGCTCTCGGTCTGCGGCGGGATCGTCCGGCGGCGGCGGGGCCGGAGGCTGTGCGCGCCCCGGAATCGCGCCGAGCGTGCCGAGCGCTGCCGAGGTGGAATCCGAAGTGCCGGGAAATGTCTGCGGTGTCGTGTCGGCAGACTGGGCGAGCGCGTTTTGGGACACGGCGGCGATCAGGACGGAAAGCGTGGCGATTCGCAAGTGGTTCATACGTACGGTTCGTGGCGGCATCCGGTCCGGGACGCCTTCAATGAAAAGAGGAAAAGAGAGATCCGCATAGGTACAGCGCTTGTCGAAATCGTTCCAGGGAACTGCGGGAAAGTTGTGGCGAGCAGAACTTGGGCTCGACGGCCGATCCAGGCTTGCCATGGGGTGCGGGTATTTCACTGTGCCGATGGCACGGACACGCCACCGGCGGCAGGAACTCCGGGGCTGAATGTGCGACCGTTTGCAGGCGGCACCAGAACGGTACGCGCTCCCCCTTGCCCGAACGCTGCTGAGCCGGTCACACCTGGCTTCGCGCTTTGCAGGCGCATGACGCGGGTTTCTGCACCCCGGCTGAAAGTGACGTCGCGGTCTGCCACTGCGGCAACCTTCCAGGCGCCGATGGAGTCGTTGACCAGAACGCGGCGAGGCTTTCCTCCGACGTCTGCAATGATGCCATTGCGGCCCGCGGTAGAAAAAACGCCGTAGATGCGGAGCGAATCGAGAGGATCGGGCGGCGCAGTCGCAGCGGCCGCGGGTTCGGCAGCCTTGACCGGCGCCGGGCGGCGCGTAGTAGCGAACAAGGGCCTCTCGAGAATAGACGCGAACTGGCTGGCGTCGGTCGACGGACGCGAATTCAACAAAGAGCTGCCTTCGGCCGTGAAATCAGGCACGATCGGCTGCGGGGCAGACCATCGCAAGGCACCCCTGGGCACCAGCCACAACATCGCCAGCACGAGGGCCAAGGCAGCGGGCAGCATCCGCACGGCGCGGGGGGCCATCGCACGCAAGGCCGCAGTTGGATTTTTCCCGATCATGACCGAGCCCGCAGAACGGAGAAGGAAAATTGCACGGTCAAGCGTGTGGCATCGGGACGGATGTAGCTGCTGCCTTGGATGGTCATTCGATCGATCAGGATCGCGGGCGTCTGGCCGGCGATGCCGATCAATGCGGTTTGCAACGCCCGCAATTCGCCTTCGGCCCGCACGCTGACCGGCACACGCTCCATGTCGCCATCGGCTTTGGGCGGCAGGACCTGGCTGCTGACGATATCCAGCTTTGCGTCGGTAAATACCGCACGGATTTTTTGCTGCGCATCATTGCCAGCCTGACTCGCGTCCTGCGTGCCGGCATAGGTGAACTCGGCCACGGCGGCACGCGCCGCAGCGTCTGCTGCCTCCAGTCTGGGACGCGAGGCCTCCAGGCCCAGTAAACGGGCATAGCGCGGCTCCAGGGATTCGAGTCGTGCCGCCACCGCGGAGTGAAAGGTCCAAACGTAGGAAATGCCCAGTGCAAGCAGCACCAGCAGCAGCAGCCCCAAAATGGCAAGGGCCGCACGGTCTTGGCGACGAAGGTACAAAAGCTTCCCCAGTTATGGTGCGGGATTGGGCGCTGGCGGCGGAGCCCCTCTGCCACCGATCGAAGCACGCCCCAAAGGATCGGGGGGAGGCGCAGACCCGTCGGCGCTCGGGGCCGGTGGAGGGCCGACAGGCGCAGGCGTCTGTTCTGCAGGGGCCAATCGCGAATACAGAGAAGCCGGCGGAGCAGCCGGCGATGGGACCGCCATGACCGTCGGTGCCTTCGGATAGATGACTTCCGCGTTGTCGGTAGGGGCCAATTGCGGCAGTCCCGAGGAGGCTGCGGCAGCAGCGGGGTTCGTTTCCGATACAGCCGATCTGGTGGAAGCTGCGCGCTCCGGCAAACCCGCGATCTCAAGTTGGAACTCGATGCCGAACGACTCCTTGGCAGCACCGGTTTGACGGGTAGCCGCCTGCGTTGCCTTGAGATTCATAACGCCTGCCGTCGAGGCCAAGCGCGTCATCAGCGCGGCAGCGTTGTCGGTAGACCCCGTGACAGACACTTTGGTGCCATCGATCTGCACCGTCTGGACGAACGTATCGTCTTGGAATGCATCCGTAAGCAATTTCAGCACTTTCAACGGTGCGGCGCTTTCCCCTACCGCGATGGCAACACCCTTGAGCCTATCGGTCGATCGAACATACCGCTCGCGCAAGGCCACCACCGGCCGCGTGCGCTGTTGCACCTCGGCAAATGCAGCATCTGCTTGTCGGGCGCGCAGCCAGAGTTGGACCGACGGCGTAAGCACCAATACCACCAGCAATGCTGCGCTGAGGGCGAGCAGGCCGTAAACACGACGTTGCTTTCGCACACCGTCCTGGAGCCGAGCCCCTTCCCCGAAGCCTTGAAGCACGATCGGACGCCCGGTCTGGACATGCGTGGGCATGACCCAGGCTTCCAAGCTCTCAGGTTCGCATCCAGACGTGTTGGCAGCGGCTGCTTTAATCGTCCGGGTGACATGGTTCCGCGAAGCCAGCGCTACGTCGATATGCAGGCGTCCAGGTCCCTGGGGCTGCATGCACCAACCCCAAACCAGATTGGTAGCGGCGAAAGGGCTGATGCTCTGCACTTCCAGCAACAGTGCTTCCGATATCTGGGCGAGCGGCATTGCCGGCAACGAGGACGTATGCCGCAGCACATAGGCGTCGGGTATTTCAACGGCGCTGAAGCTCGGCCTCACGCCGGTTTTGTCCGTAGTCTGCGCCACTGGCCGGCCGTCTTGCCAAAAGTCCACCGTGCCGTCAGCCCGCAACACCTGTACGAGCGGCGCAGCGGACATCCACGTAAAGGGAGGGCCGCGCAGTAGACTGCCCACGACAGAGGCCAGGCCCTGCATGCCAGAGCCGAGGTCCAGCCCGAATAGTTTGAAATCTTGAGAGAGACGCGTCATGGCCGTTCAGTTGCGCAACACTGCAACAGCGCTGTCGCTCTGCAGGATGCGCCATGGAATTTCGCTCTGCGGTGTCATCTGAAAATTGACATCCTGGGAAAAGCGCATGCTGGCTCCGTCAGGAAGCGGCACGCTTGCAATGAGGCGGTAGGCACGGGAGGTGGAGGCACCTACGAACGAGGCTTCGAGCTGCGTCAGATCGATGCCGACCTGCTTTGCGTCGCGTGCAGCCGCGATACGCGCTGCAACGGCCACATTGCCTTTTGCTAGAACCACCAGCACCCCATCCGGCGCACTCAAAGGATTGACCTTTCCACCGCTAGACTGCCCGGCTGCTATCAGCGGGGCGATCCTAGCATAGACCTCGTACGGAAATCCTGGCACCAACATCAGGTCTTCAGGTGCCTCCAGACCCAGCGGCCGACCACCGGCATCGCGCTGCAAACGCCAGCGCACGACCGTCTGCGCAGCCGCTTCGGCCACCTGCGGTGCCATGCCGCCGGCAACCGAAAAGAGCGCCTGCAACAGATCGGGCGCGGCACTGTTGACGTCGATCAATCCGTTGAACGGCAATATCTGGACCTGTATGTCCACCCCGCGAAACGACAGCAGAACTGACGCCTTTTGCGTGACGCCGTTGGGTTGCGCAGCCATTTGCTGCAATGCCAAATTGATAGCGGCTTCCGCGACCGCGCGCCCTTCCACCAGCTGACGAGCCCCACTGGCCGCACGCACCTCCTGCCGCACCGACGCGGTCATACCGGTCAACATCAAGCTGAGTGCGGCCGTGATCCAAAGTACCGCAACCAGCGCCATGCCAGCCACCGGCTTCCCGCGCCCCGTGGATACCGTCGCGCGCGCCATCACGACGTCGAGCCGCCGACGACGGCGCCCCCACCGAGCGTGTGGCCACCGAACTGTCGCATAGGAAGCACCAGGTCGGGCCATGCGGACAACGCGGTCACGACGCGAATATTGACCCGGTCCGGCAACCGGTCAGGGATCGGCCACACCGCCCCCCACTGGCGCGGCTCCGTCTGGTCATCCTCGTAGGAAATGGAGAACGCTGTCACATCATCGGTGAGTACCCTCGAGTCGGCGGCGGACCAGTCGGGAAAGCCCTGGACGTCCCGCCAAGGTGCGAAGCGAATCACGAGCGCCATTCGCCCTTCACGGGGCTCGGCAGCCAAGCGAAAAAAGTAACGACCGCCGGCCCCGTACCGCGGCGGCATGACACCTACCCACGCCATCGCTGCAGCACCGCCCTGAAAAAGAAACGCGTTCTGACCCTGCCCTTGAGCGGCCAAAGTCTTCTGCGACCAGATGCGACCGACGGCGCTCTTGAGAAATCCGCTAGCGGTACGGAAATCGTCCAGACGGGCACGCCGGTCCGAGACACGGTCGTCTGTCTGCACCATGCCACGCAGCGCGCCCCCCAGGGCCAACATGACCAACGCCAGCAAGGTGATCGACACCAAAATCTCAACGAGCGTAAAGCCTCGTGCATGCCTATGCCATACCTGCGCGCGACTCATGGCTGACGTCCTCCTGGCAAAGGCCGGGCCTGGGGGCGCAGCGTCAGCAGATCGTAGCGTTTGACGGTCGTGCTCTCCGACCAGAATACCGCGACCGACACCTCGTGAAGCGGCGGAACATTGGGCCCGGTTACCTGGGTGGGAAAGGGTGCGCTGCGCACCTCCCACCGGTAGCCGGCGGAATCGCCTTGTCCACTCCAGCCAGAGGCAGGAACCGTATCACGCAGATTCAGCACCGATTCAGCCAGCAGTGCAGCATGCTGGTAGTGCTCCAGTTCGCCGGCATTGCGCGCAGTGCCACCGTTCACCCTGTAGATCATCGCGAGAGAGAACGCCATGATGGTGAATGCGACCAGCATCTCCAACAGGGAGAAGCCTCGCTGATCCGCAGCTGGCATCACAGCTTTCACGGCGACAACGGTTCTTGCTCGACACGCCCCGTAAGCCAGTCGACCCGAACTCGCACGCCACTACCCGACGAGCGCAGCAAATCGAAGCTACCGCCGCTGGCGCCGCCGCCAGGAAGAAAGCGAATCGAGGCCACGGAATCTGCCTGCAACTCCTGATCGGCAACCGAGGCGTGCAAGGTCAGCTGCCGTGCCAATGCATGTTGAGCACTGCCGTCTATGCCATAGGTACGCCGCCGCAGATCGACACTGAAGCGCGTTTCGCGTCCTTCGGACATGGCCCGCCAGCGCGCCTGACGCATGCCGGCTACCAACGACCTCAAGGTGTCGCGGTATTCACTAGATTCACGCAGACTCTGAAACGCCAACGGTGCGAGGCCGACGATCAGCGCACCGATCGCGAAAACAACCAGCAGCTCCACGAGGGTGAACCCTCGCTGCCTGTTCATGCCGTATGACTACTGGCGATTGCGGATGTCGGCATTTTCGCCATCGCCACCCGGCGCACCGTCGGCGCCGAAAGAGATGATGTCGATCCCGCCATTCGCACCAGGGTTGGCGTACTTGTAAGGGTGACCCCATGGATCCGAAGGCATACCGCCCTTCAGGTAGGGCCCCGCCCAGCCGTTCGCAGAACCCGGCTTGGTAACCAATGCGTTGAGGCCTTCGTCGTTGCCTGGATAGCGGCCGACATCGAGCTTGAACAAGTCCAAGCCCTTCTCTATATCCGAAATCTGTACCGCAGCCGTCTTGGATTTGGCACCACCCAGCATGCCCAACACGCGAGGACCTACCAAGCCCGCGAGCATCGTCAAAATGGCGAGCACCACCAAAAGTTCGATCAAGGTGAAGCCTGAGACCAACGACTTACGCTGGCTTCCGCCCTTGGAGAATCGCACCATTACCTATTCCTTTTTTGGACGCGGATCATACCGCGAGGTCATTGATAGAGAGGATGCCCAGCAGGATCGACACGATGATCGTGGCGATCAAGAAGCCGAGGATCAAAATAAGCGCGGGCTCCAGCAACGTCAAAGCCCGCTTTATGCCGGTCTCCACGTCGCGATTCAGGATGTTCGCCAGTTCCAGCATCATCGCGCCGATACGTCCGGTCTCTTCACCGACACGAATCAGGTTGATCGCGAGCGGTTCGAAGATACGCGTGGCGGCTATCGCATCGACCACCTTGCCGCCGTCCTTGACGATAGGCGACACCGGTGCCAACGCATTCCGAAGGATGGTGTTGCCGACCGTGTCGGTGGCGATGTGCAAGGCTGCCAACATTGGAACGCCGTTGCCCAGCAGAGTTCCGAGCGAACGCGAGAACAGTGTCAGCTCATATTTCAGGAGCAGGGGGCCCAACACCGGCATATGCAATAGCCGCGACTGAAACAAGTTCCGACCTTTCGGCGACTTGAGCCAGCGGGCCAGCATCCAGCCGGCCAATGCACCTGCCCCCAAAAATACGAGCCCGTACTCCTTGAAGCCGTGGCCCAGCATCATGACGATACGGGTCGGCATCGGCAGCGCATCGCCCATGTCCGTGAAAAGCTTCTCGAACTGCGGCACGACGAAGCCCAACATGACGATGAGTGACAACACGGCCACGGTCAACAATATGGCCGGGTAGATCGTGGCCGATACCACGTTCTCGCGCAGTGCGCGTAGCCGCTCCATATGCTCCACTAGCCGCGCGAGTACCGCAGCCAACTGACCACTCGCTTCCCCGGAACGCAGCATGTTGATGTAGAAATCGCCGAAGATATCTCCATGGCGCGCCAACGCCTTGCTCAGGGGGCTACCGCTTTTGACATCATCCAAAGTACCTTGCAGCAGCGCCGCGACGGACGGCTTGTGGCTCATGTCGATCAACACGCGAAGCGCGTTGTCGAGCGCAAGCCCCGCGCGCAGCATGATCGCTAACTCGGACGTCAGCGCCATCACGTCGGCCTGTGTCACTGGCCCGCGGACCGCGCGTGGTTTGCGGCCGATGGCACCCTTGAATGCCGCATGAGCGACGCCTGTCACAGCGCTGCCCTCTGCTGCACTGTCGATGCGCAGGGGCGTCAGACCCCGCGCGCGAAGTTGCTTCATCACCAGTGCCGACGTTTCCGCACTGGTATGGCCCTCTACGATCTGTCCACCGGCTTGGGCAGCACGCCATGCGAAATCAGGCATCGCCCTGGTCCTGGGTGACGCGCATCAGTTCGTCCAAGCTGGTGAGGCCGGCAACGACTTTGCGAAGCCCATCCTGGTACAGCGAAAGCATTCCCGCTTGCGCCGCCAGCGCATTGAGTTGGCCGGCGTCCTTGCCTTCGATGATGGCGCGTCGCATCGGCTCGTCGAGGGACAGGAGTTCGTGGATACCGGTACGACCCTGGTAACCCGAGTTACGGCAATGCTCGCATCCCCGCGCCTGGTATAGCGTAGTGCTTGCACCGCAAAAACGCGCCAACCCGGATTTTTGCCTGAGCTCCTCGCTCGGCTGGTAAGGCTCTTTGCAGTGTTTGCACAAGGTCCGGACCAAGCGCTGCGCCAGCACACCGTTGACGGAAGACGTGATGAGGTAGCTTTCGACGCCCATGTCCTGCATCCGGATCACGGCACCGGCAGCGGTATTGGTATGGAGCGTCGAGAGAACCAAGTGCCCTGTCAGAGCGGATTGCACGGCGATCTGGGCGGTTTCGCCATCCCGCATTTCGCCGATCATGATGATGTCGGGATCTTGGCGAAGGATGGAGCGCAAAGCACTGCCGAACGTCAAGTTGATCTGCGGATGAACCTGGATCTGGTTGATACCCTCCAACTGGTACTCGACCGGGTCTTCCACAGTGATGATCTTCTGCGTTTCGGAATCGAGCTTGGACAGCGCGGCGTACAGCGTCGTGGTTTTGCCCGAGCCTGTCGGCCCTGTCACCAGCAGGATTCCGTGCGGTCGCGCCAAGAGCGTATTGAACCGTTCGAGCGTATCGGCCTCGAAACCCATCTTCTCCAGGCTGAAGCGCACGCTGGCGCGATCCAACACCCGCATGACCACACTTTCGCCGTACACCGTCGGTACGGTCGACACACGAAGATCGAGTTCTCGGCCCTTTACGCGAGTCTTGATTCTTCCGTCCTGCGGCAGACGGCGCTCCGCGATGTCCAGGTGGGCGAGCAGCTTAACCCGCGAATTGATCGCTGCGCTGTGCTTGGGCGCCAGCACCTCCGCACCCAGGAGCACACCGTCGACTCGGTAGCGAACATGTAAGCCATCATCGAACGGCTCAAGATGGATATCGGAAGCACGCAGGTCGATCACGCGGCCGATGATCGTGTTCACCAGACGGATGACCGGGGCCTCGCTGGCAAGGTCCTTCAGATGCTCGACGAAATCGCCCGAATCACCATCGCTCTCGACGGCTCCATCCTCTGCAGCGATCCCGCCGTTCTCCGCAAGGTGAGAAAGCGCCTTCTCGATGTCGCTCTCAATGCCCAGCAATGCTCGGATCCGCAAACCCGTTGCAAGGTGCAATGCCTTGACAACGAAGGCATCCTGCGGAACAGCCATCACCACTTCCAGCAGCCCCTCCTCCACTCGGAGGGGATAGACGTTGTTGGCAGCGAGAAATTCCGACTGCAAACCGGGTACTTCGGCGGCCACGGAGGGGAAATCGTCTGCTGCGATCAGCGGGATGCGCAATTGTTCGGAGACTGTCCGCGCTACATCGATCTCGGAAACGAGTCCCAGTCGGACGAGCACGTGCCCCAACAAATTTCCCATCTCCTGTTGCGCCACCAGCGCACGCTCCAGGTCTCGCAAGCCGAGCTTTCCCGACTGAACCAGCATCTCACCCAATCGCATTGGGCCCGAGACCGCCTGTGCAGGCGCCGCGAGAGGGGCTTCAAGAATCATGTTGTCCATAGTCTGGTGAGTTCGCACTCCGACGAGCGGCCGAAGATCAAGCTGTAATTAGGTGGTCGCGCCACAGGCGTGTCATGCCGTCTCGATCCGGCGCCCCTGCGCCAACGACAACAGTCCCTCGAATATCAGATGATCGACCAACTCGAAAGTTCGGGTCATGCTGGGCGCCATCTTCCATGCTGCGCCGCCCGTCATGATGCACACCGGCTCTTGCCCACTGTGGCGGCGCAAGTGCTGGATCATGCGCTCAACGGCGCCGGCAATTGCGTACGTTCCACCACTGGTGAGTGCATCACTTGTATTGGTTGGGAAGATTTGTACTTCGCCCGTGGGCACGTGCAAACCTGCGGTCCCCGACTCCAAAGCTTTGAGCATGATGCCGTGTCCGGGCAGTATCAACCCGCCGAGAAACCGTCCTGTGTCGTCAACCGCATCAACCGTCACGGCGGTGCCGACCATCACGACAATCAACGGAAGACGATTTCCGCTCGACAGCACACGCTGCCGCGCACCGATCATGGCGATCCAGCGGTCGACGCCCAATCGCGACGGATGATCGTAACCATTGACTACGCCGACGGCCTCGGGCTCGGATGCCACCCACCGCGGCTGCACGTCCCACAACTCTAGTTGCTCCTGAACCCGACGTCGGACGCCCTCCCCGGCAACGATGCAACCCAACACTTTTTCAGGCGAGGCCAGCTGGGACCATCGTGTTTCGGCAAGAGACTCGATGTTCTCCAGGAACTCAGCGCCGTAGGCCAACAAACGGGCCCCCGGTCGGGCGCTGGCGTACTGAGCCCATTTGAGCCGCGTGTTGCCGACGTCGATCGCAAAAAAGGTCATAGGCGGATTATCTGGGGGCCTGCCAAATTGCGGGCTGCATCTCTGGCTCCCCGCAAAAGGCAATGCCCCCGCTCCTTCTGGGAGTCGGGGGCATTACGGGCTGTAGGAGCCTGACGATGACCTACTTTCACACGGGAA
>NZ_QJTC01000018.1 GCF_003217575.1 Xylophilus ampelinus
TCATCTGTCATCTACGTTCCCACGTTGTGTATGTGGGAACGTAGGCTGTCAGGTCATGAGGTGTGACTCAAGGGCGTGATTAATTGACCGCGTACCGGCGTTCCCCGTGCACGAGAGTGAAGAGAACCACGATTTCAACGACATGCATCGCCAACAGGGCCTGGGCGCGGTCGCTGCGTGCATAGCGGCGGCGCTTGAGGCCTTGTCGATCGCGCCGCCGAGGGTGCCAGCCGCGGCAGAAGTCGCAGGCGACCAAACCGACGACCCGCACGACCCTTTCACTGTCGATGCTGATGGCGTGTACTACAACGGGCGGGGCCGCGATGGCGAGCCGCTGCGGCCGCTGTGGATCTGCAGTCGCATCCACGTCGATGCGCGCACACGCGATCAAGAGGGCAACGCCTGGGGCTACCTGCTGTCTTTCGCAGATCCGCTCGGCAAGCCGCGCCAGTGGGCCATGCCGGCGCGCATGCTCGCGGCTGACGGTGGCGAATATCGCTCGGTGCTGCTGAACATGGGTTTGCGGATCGCCACGTCGTCAGCCGCCCGAAACCGGCTGACCGAATACATCCAGTCGCGCCGGCCCGCCGATTTCGCGTCGTGTACAGACCGCATCGGCTGGCATCACACGCCCGAAGGTGCCGCCTACGTGCTGCCGCATGAGACGTTCGGCGACAAAGCGGAGCGCATCGTTTTTCAGAGCGACAGCCAGATGGAAAACACGTTTCGCGTTCGGCGAGACGTAGCCCTTTGGCGTGAGCGCATCGGAGCCCTGTGCGTGGGCAATAGCCGCCTCGTGTTCGCGGTGGCATGCGCCTTCGCCGGCCCCTTGCTGCGCCCCGCCGGCATGGAGTCAGGCGGCTTCCATTTTCGGGGCGACAGCTCCAGCGGAAAGACCACTGCATTGCGGTTGGCGGCAAGCGTGAACGGCGGGCCGAGCTACATGCAGCGCTGGCGCACCACAGACAACGCGCTGGAGGCCATTGCGGCCCAGCATTGCGACGCGCTGCTGATCCTCGACGAACTGGCCCAAGTAGAGGGCAGGGTGGCGGGGGAGTGCGCCTACATGCTGGCCAACGAACAGAGCAAGGCGCGTGCGACGCGTGGCGGTGCGGCACGGGCGCGGCTGTCGTGGCGTCTGTTGTTCCTCTCCGCCGGCGAGCTGGGTTTGGCCGATCACATGGCCGAGGGCATGAAGCGCGCACGCACAGGGCAAGAAGTGCGGATGGCCGACATTCCCGCCGATGCCGGCGCCGGCCTTGGCGCATTCGAGCAGCTGCACGATTTTGCGGGCGGCGCAGCGTTTGCCAGCTACCTCGCCCGTGAGGCCGGGGCCACCTATGGCGCGCCAGGCCGGGCTTTCATCGAGTGGTCATGCGCTCAATGGAGCACCCTTCCGAAGAGGCTGCGCGCCGATATTCAGGCTATGCAGACGAAGTGGGTGCCGTCCGGTGCGTCAGGCCAGGTGGAGCGGGTTGCCGCACGGTTTGCCCTGGTAGGCGCCGCCGGCGAGATTGCGACTGAGGCCGGAATGACGGGCTGGCCTAAAGGCGAAAGCGAAGCGGCCGCACGGGTCTGCTTCGAGGCGTGGCTGGGTGCTCGTGGCGGTGCTGGGAACAACGAAGTTCGCAGCATGCTTCGGCAGGTACGCCGCTTCCTAGAGGCACATGGTGAGGGTCGCTTCACTTGGTGGCACCGTGCTGCCGACGACCACAGCGCCAAAACGCTACATCGTGCGGGTTTCCGCCGAATGGTCGATGCCGATGGCAAGCCGATCAAGAACGACGCCGAGCACCAGCGGGAGTATGGAGAACGCGTTAGTCCGCTGGCTGCTGAAGGCATCAGCATCGAGTATTTCATCTTGCCCGAGGTCTTCCGGATGGAGGTCTGTCAGGGCTTCGACATCGAGGCGGTTTGCCGCGTTCTGGTAGAGCATCAGTGCCTTGTAGTCGAAGCCGGTCGGCACACGGTTAGCGCCAGGCTGCCGGGCCTCGGCAAGGCCCGTTGCTACCGCATCCCGCCGAGCATTTTCGACATGGAGCCGTAAATGCCGGGCACCAAATCGAATGATCTTGTCGCGCTTGAACATGCCGCACGGGTTGCCGCTGGCCAGGCGGATCGCGGCGATGTGCAATGGCTGCAGCGAGGGTTCGAGGCCTGGGCCAGAAGCGGGGGCGCGGTGCCGTTGGAGCGCTGTCTGCACCTTCCGCGGACAGAGGCTCAAATGCTCCGTCTGCAGCGCGATACCTGGCTGTCGACTGTTGCTGCAGAGCTTAGAACGGATCCTGCGTTGCACGACGCTAGCACCTGGCTATTGGCCCGCCGGACGGCGGAAGAACTGGACCGCTTCGTGTCGCGTGGGCCATGGCGTGAATGGCGCACTGCCGGCCTGCCTGATGGCTCCAGTCGCTTGCGGGAGGCGCTCTACCACGTGGCGCTGGCCAACGCCGGACAGGACCTGTCAGCGCGCCAGGTGCTGCGCATTCTGGGACAGGCTTCCAGCGTGCTTTGTCATTGAGGGTCGGGGACAGTACATCCACGCGGCAATAGTGCAGCGAAAAGGATGACGATGAGCGGGAAGAAATTGACGTTGGAGGAGGCTAAGCGACTCTATCCAACGGAGTACGCGGCAGCCATGGCGCAGGGCGCGCACAACGAGCGTGAGCGATGGAAGGGCATCGAGGCGGTAGCCGACGACCTAGGCCCAGGCTACGAAGCCATGGTGCAAGCCTGCAAAGCGAATGGAAACTGCACTGGCGCAACGCTTGCGCAGTTGGCTTTGAAGCAGCGGCAGGGCCAGCTCGCCGCACAGGCCGCCTACCTGCAACGCGGTGGAGTGCCCCAGCCATGAACGTCACATTCAAAGACTCCGTGTTGCACTCCGGCCGCGCCTACAAGGTGGGCGATACCGCAACGCTGCCCGACCAGCAGGCGTACCAGTTGGTGGTGAGCGGAGCGGCAGAACCCGGCGACCGTCTGGCCCGCAAACGGGTGGACGAACTTGGTGGTCTGCCGAAGCCGAAAGCCGCTGCACCCGAGCAGTCCCCATATGCGCCCATGCTCACGCCGATTCTGCGGGATCCCGCTGTTGCGGCAGCGGCACGTGCTGCCCATAACCAAGCGATGAGTGATGCAACCCGGGAACGCAAGCAAAACTCGCTCGCTCGACTTTTGAAAGGTGGCCGCAATGTTTGAAGCTATTCGCCAAGCCATCACGGGCTATGCCCGCGAACTCAAGCAGGTCCGCGATGCGATCGAACGCGCAAGCCGCGAGCGGGAGGACCTGCTGTTTGCACCGCCGTCGAAGGCTGATCTGGCCGCCGCGCTGGAGCGCTGGCATACCGCGAACGTCCAGCGTTACCGTAGCCTGGTGGCGGCCAGCTTGGCCAAGCTGCGCACCAACCGCGAAGCACTTGACGACCTCACTGCATCCGACGATCTGACGGCACTGGATACCGGGCTGCAGCACTTGAACCTGTTCGGGCTCATTCGCAGTGGCCCCGGTGGCGTGATCGCATCAGAGACCACGGCTATCGAGCAATCGATGCTGGGGCTCTTCGGTGACTCGGTGTACCGCATCCTGCTTGCAGAGGTCGACAAAATGCCGGCGCTGCCCGATGAGCTGAGCACTGCCGAGCGTTCGCGGCGCCTTACGAAGATCGATGCCGAACTGAAAACGTTACGTGCCAAGGAAGAGACGCTGGTCACGGCCGCCGAAGAGGCGGGCATAAACGTCGAGGCCGTCGGCTAAAGGTTCTGCTGCGCAGCGCGAGAGCCGATGCTCATAGCGCTGCGGGCTTGCTTCTATGGGCATCGACCGGCACCAGCCGCACCGGGCTGGTGGGCGTCGTCCGGGCATGTGGCCGTCCCCTACGGGAGGGCTGATGGCACATGCGTAAGGCGCCACCTCACTTTGCGATTCTTCGCTTAAAACGCCCTCCGGCCTTCTTGCTGCTGCGGCCCTTATCTCAACGCATCGACCTGACATCACCCCTTGGTGCGTAGGTCTCTTTGACTCTTCCATTGACCTAACCATCAGTCGAATTCCTAGGTTTTGAACAACCGGAAGATGTGTCCCCGGCCCGCATTGGTGTGGCGAGGGAGAGTCAAATTTGCGATTTCATCCGGTTAATTACAGGTTCCAAGGACGAAACTGCACAATTAACAGGCAGTTTTCTGTGGATAACGTCTTTTGTCCCCGGTGTCCCCGGTGGATAACTGTTGTCCCCGCTTGTCCCGAGGGACAAAATTATCAATACGTGACAACAACTTACGAGCGTTATGAGCGAGTGTCCCCGGTGTCCCCGCTAAAACTATGGTGTTGCCGAAAATAAGTCGAGGTCTGCCCGTCATCATTTCATCGGCCAGGCTGACCCACATCGAACCCAGATTCGGGTCTGCCGGTGAGGTCGCCTCCGGTCAGGGGTGGGGTGGCCCGATGGTCACGGGTCCTCCTGGCAGCTCTCCGTATGCGGGTAATTCGAACCCCGTTCATCCGCTGTTGCGAGGGGCGTCTAAGGGGGTTAAGTGAAGTGGGAGGGCAGGGCGGCTGCCTGCTGGAATGGACTGACAAAGGGGGCATTTGGAATGTGCCCCCAGAATTCAGAAACGTGCCCCCAAATGTGCCCCCAGATGCCCCCGGATTGCAGCAAACTACCTTGGACGGTAGTGGAAGCGAAATGAAGAGTTTTGAGAGGGAGAGCAGGGCTAAATGGACTTTAGCGGACGCTATTGGATGAAAAAATGGTGCCCCCGACAGGAATCGGACCTGTGACCTATCCCTTCGTCCCACTTCGGCTTTCGCCGCCACATGGCGTGTTCGTGGGCTGGACTATGCCTTGACCATCGGCCGCACCGTCGCCGGTACGTCCTGCAGGCCTGAGCCGTCTAGTCTCTACACCTTCCCCGGCGAGGGGCTTGGCTCGGCGTTGCCACGGGCCTGCAGCCCAGAGGGTTCACCGAATTTGACTCAATTCACACGACGGCTTTCGCGCGCCGGTGCCCAAAATTGTCTAGGAGGGGATCGCTCTATCCACTGAGCTACGGAGGCACGTGGCTAGTGTACCAAGGCGGGCGAGCGGTACTTTCCCAGCCTTGAGGGTTGCAGGGCGCGTGGCTACACTGCACACGCCAGGTCGAGGGCTGGCGAGGGCGCTACCCGGCGCAGGCGCGCTGTGGCGTTTAATCTATTTTTCACAATCAAATTGCTCGAAATGAAATCCACAAACTTGACCGTGGGCAAACGCCTTGCCATTGGATTCGGCCTGCTCCTGACCATCCTGGTCGTCGTGGCGGTCGTCGCCATCGCGAAGGTTCGCAGCATCGACGCCGCGTTGCGAGCCAATAGCGAGGAGCACACCAGCATCCAGCGCTATGCCATCAATTTCCGCGGGTCGGCGCACGATCGCGCCATTGCCACCCGCGACGTGGTGCTCGCGGCGAATGCAGCCGATCGGCAGGCAGAGGTGGAAACCATTCAGCGGCTGGCCCGCTTCTATGCGGAGTCGGCCGGTCCGCTCGAGAAATCGATAGGGCCATCGGCGACGCTGCAGAGTTGCGTCGGCTCTACGGCGCGATCCAGGCCATCGAATCCAGGACGGTGGCGACCACGCAGGCGATCGTCGATCAGGCTGCCAAAGGCGATATCGCCACGGCCCGGAATGCGCTTTGGACGCAGGCCAAGCCGCAGTACGTGCAATGGTTGGCGGCGATCAACCAGCTGATCGATTTCGAGGAAGAACGCGTTCAGGAAAAGAACAGAGCCGCGTTGGGCCAGGCATCGGGATTCCTGACGGTGATGCTGATCGCCCTGGCGATTTCCCTCGCACTGGGTGTCGCCCTCGCGTCGTGGATATCCGCGAGCATCACGCGCCAACTGGGCGCCGAGCCCGATGCGCTGGGCGAAGCGGCCCGCCGTGTATCCGAGGGTGATCTTCAGCCGGTAGCCAACGCCCAGAAGGCGCCCGCAGGCAGCGTTCTGGCGTCTCTGGCGGCGATGCAGCGCAGTCTGGCGCAGGTGGTGGGCGACGTGCGCCAGGCGTCCGATTCGATCGCCACCGGTTCGATCGAGATCGCATCCGGCAACGCGGACCTGTCCCAGAGAACCGAACGGCAGGCCTCGAGCCTCCAACAGACCTCGGCCTCAATGGAGCACATGAACTCATCGGTGCAAAACAACGCGGATACGGCGCGCCAGGCGGCGCAGTTGGCGTCGTCGGCCAGCGCGGCGGCGGCCCGGGGTGGCGAGGTCGTCGGACAGGTTGTGTCCACGATGGAAGACATCAGCGGGAGTTCGCGGAAGATCGGCGACATCATCGGCGTGATCGACAGCATCGCCTTCCAGACCAACATCCTCGCACTCAATGCCGCGGTCGAAGCGGCGCGTGCGGGTGAACAGGGACGAGGCTTCGCCGTGGTTGCCAGCGAGGTTCGAAGTCTGGCCCAACGCAGCGCGGAAGCGGCCCGGGAAATCAAGGCGCTGATCGGGGCCAGCGTCGAAAGGGTCGAAGCCGGTTCGCGGCAGGTCGCCGACGCGGGAGCGGCCATGAACGCGATTGTGGGCGAGGTGCGCCGTGTCGCTGACCTGATCAACGAGATCAGCGCGACGACTCTGGAGCAGACCAAGGGGATCGGGATGGTCAGCAGTGCGGTCGTCGAACTGGACCAGTCCACGCAGCAGAACGCTGCGCTGGTGGAGCAGAGCGCGGCGGCTGCGGAAAGTCTGCGGCTCCAGGCATCGCGCCTAGCCGAAGTTGTACGGGTGTTTCGTTTTGGAGAGGTCGCACGGCCCGGCGCGGCGGCATCTGCCCGGATGCACGACGCATCCGTTTTGCGGCTGCGGTAGCCGCCACCGTGCGGGCAGGGCCCGCAGATCGGCGGTCCGCCGGTGCCTGAGGCTGTGCGCCCTGCGACACCGCCTCGGTGTGCGGTGCTGTTTTAAAAGCCGGGGGTGGGTGACCTGCGGGTGCTCTACCCAATCGAAAATGACCGCCTGGTGGTGCTGGTGGTTGCTGTGAAACCCCGTGAAGGTGCCTACCAATGAAGACCGTTCAATTGATCGAAACCAACGGCCGCCGCGAGTACGCGGTAGTGCCCATCGACCTGTGGGAGCGCTTTGCGGATCGCGCCGAAGATCTGGAGGACAAACTGCTGTTCGACCGAGCACGGGCCGCTGATGACGGCACCCGCATCCCCGGCGATGTGCGGGCGGCGGAATTGAGTGGGAACCATCCGGTCAAGGCTTGACGCACGCGTCGTGGCATGAGCCAGCAGGCGCTGGCCGATGCGGCACAGATCAGCAAGCCCTATGTCAGCCAGATAGAGACCCGCAACCGTGCCGACACGGCCGATGTGCTGGCAACACTTGCCGAGGCGCTGGGTGTACAGATGGAACTGCTGCGGGGGGCAGCCGCTTTGACCACTGGAAGCGGTTTGCGTGGCGAAAAGTCACGCGCAAGGGTACGGCCCAGACGCTACGCACAACAAAAAAAGCCCCAGAACATCGCTGTTCCAGGGCTATCCGTTTGGTGCGGCTGGCAGGAATTGAACCCACGACCCCTTGGTTCGTAGCCAAGTACTCTATCCAACTGAGCTACAGCCGCTAAGCCTCGTATTATAGCAGCAAAAAATTGGCGCTTTTTCGAACTGCCGACAAATCTTTCTTTCCATGCGCCGAGACCCTGGCGCTGCATACGGACCAAACCTTCCTCCGAAGGAGTCGGAACGGAAATTCGGGGTGGTAGGCCGTGTTGGACTTGAACCAACGACCAAAGGATTCGGGTTCGTGCAGGTTTCCCTGCTCCCTGGACTATCTCATCGCCCGCGCCGCGACTACCCACAAGGGTGTGTCGCGCGTTCGGGCGCCGGGCGCTCGTGGGGTGCTTATCGGATCGGCTCCTCGCACCCTAGTCTCTGCACCTTCCCGCCTACCGGTCTCGCGACCTGCCTTCGGCGGGCTTGGCTCAGGATTGCCGTGATGCCTCTTGCGAGGCCGACGGTTTCCCTGAATTCACCCGGTTTTCCGCTGGCGCTCTCGCGCCAGGGTCACCATTTCGATGAGTCCTCTGCTCTAACCAACTGAGCTAACGGCCCCCCGCCGAGATTGTCGCATGGCGGCGCTCAGTGTTCGGCGACCGCGCGGCCTATCTCGGGCCAGGCCCGGTGGACCACCATCCACGCCACCAGGCCGACGCCCATCAAGCAGAGCGAGGCGGTCGCCAGCAGCACGGTCGAGTGCATCACCAGCGGTGCCAGCACGCCGGCCACCACGCCGTTCGACGCGGATCCGATGACCGCCTGCAGCGACGAGGCCATGCCGCGCCGCTCGGAATGCAGGTCGAGCACCACCAGCGTCACGACCGGCACCACCAGCGCCCAGCCGAAGGCATAGAAGGCGATCGGCCAGATGGCCCACAGTGCATGCGCCTGGAACAGCAGGTTGGCGACGAGGCCGTGGAACAGGTTCATGAAGGCGAAGCCGAACAGGTAGGCCGACAGCGTCTGCTGCATCTCCACCGGCGAGGCGCCCAGCGCCTTCGAGATGCCCGAGAACGCCGGGATGTAGGTGTCGATCGAGAACGGCCCCAGCATGCCGAGCACCGCCAGCAGCACGGCCAGCACCCACTGGGGCGCCTTCCACAAGGTCTTCGCGTCGGGATGCATCGGTGCGCCGCCGTCAGTCGCGGGTGGCGCGGCGCTGCACGTCGGCGACGTAGGCGGCGCCGTCGGGCGGGCGGCCGGAGCGCTGGCTGTCCCACAGCATGGTGCCGAGGCTCTCCATCACTTCGTGGAGCGCCTCGTGCAGCGAGCCGCGGCGCGCGGCCAGCAGCTCGACCGCCTGGCGGATGCCGCGCGGCTGGTCGATCGATGCCTGCTCGCTGATGCTGAGGTGCATCGACAGGTGCAGGAACGGGTTCTCGCGGTCGGCGCCCGCGTAGACGCGCAGCAGGGCGGCATCGACGTCGGCCAGGTCGGCGTGGTACTCCGGGTGCTCGTCGACCCAGAGGGCGGCCAGGGTCTCGATGGCTTCCATCGGCGCGCCGGTGCGGGATTTGTCGTACACCGCGCAGAAGAATCGGCGCACGTCCTGTTGGGAGGGCTGGAACATCCGTCCAGCCTAGCACGCGGGCGCCGCTAGCCGCCCCGCGCCTGCAGCCGCTGCGAGATGGCGGCCGCCGCCGCGCGCAGCGGGGGCAAGAAATCGTGCTGCAGCACCTCCAGCCCGGTGCGGTTGATCTGCCCGCTCACGTTGATCGCCGCCACCGTGCGGCCGGCGCGGTCGGTCACCGGGGCGGCGATCGAGACCAGGCCTTCCTCCAGCTCCTGGTCCAGCAGGCACCAGCCCTGACTGCGCGCCTGGCGCACCCGGTCGAGCAGGGCGTCGATGTCGGTGACGGTGTGCGGGGTGTAGGCGGTGCGGCGGGAGCCTTCCAGCCGCGCGCGGACCTCCTTGTCGGGCAGGGCGGCCAGCAGCACCCGACCGAGCGAGGTGACGCAGGCGGGCAGCCGGGAGCCGACGCCCAGGTTGATCTTCATGATCTTGTGCGTCGGCACCCGCAGCACGTAGACGATGTCGCTGCCCTCCAGCACCGCGGCCGAGCACGACTCCTTCACCCGCTCCACCAGGTCTTCCATCAGCGGCTCGGCCACGTCCCACATCGGCATCGACGACAGGTAGGCGAATCCCAGGTCGAGGATGCGCGGCGTGAGCCGGAACAGCCGGCCGTCGCTCTCCACGTAGCCCAGCGTCTGCAGCGTCAGCAGGATGCGGCGGGCGCCGGCGCGGGTCAGGCCGGTGCGGGCGGCGACCTCGGTCAGCGTCTGGCGCCGGGCCTCGGCGCTGAAGCTGCGGATCACCTCCAACCCACGGGCGAACGACTGGACGTAGCTGTCGCCCGGCTTGGGGGGAATATCACCAGATGTATCGGGGAAAACCATGGGCTATTGCCGGGCAGGGGAATACCGTGAGGGCGGATCGCGGCGTAAACTTTGAAATTCATTATACGAACATAAGTTCGCTATAAGAACATTTTGGGTTGCCACCGGCCGTGCAGGCTGCGCGGCGCCCCACATCTCGTGGCCGGCATACGGCCATTTGGAGAAACACATGATCGACAAGATCGCCGCCAGCGTGGCCGAGGCCCTGGCCGACGTGCAGGACGGTGCCACGGTGCTCATCGGCGGTTTCGGCACCTCGGGCAACCCCGACGAGCTGATCGACGGCCTGATCGCGCACGGCGCCAAGGACCTCACGGTCGTCAACAACAACGCCGGCAACGGCGACACCGGCCTGGCCGCGCTGCTCAAGGCCGGCCGGGTGCGCAAGATCATCTGCAGCTTTCCGCGGCAGGTCGACAGCCATGTGTTCGACGCGCTCTACCGCAGCGGCCAGATCGAGCTGGAGCTGGTGCCGCAGGGCAAACTGGCCGAGCGCATCCGCGCGGCCGGTGCCGGCATCGGCGCCTTCTTCTGCCCCACCGCCTACGGCACCGACCTGGCCAAGGGCAAGGAAACCCGCGAGATCGACGGCAGGCACTACGTGCTCGAGTACCCGATCCATGCCGACGTGGCGCTGATCAAGGCCGAGGCCGGCGACCGCTGGGGCAACCTGACCTACCGCATGGCCGCGCGCAACTTCGGCCCGGTGATGGCCACCGCCGCCAAACAGACGATCGCCACGGTGCACGAGATCCGCGAACTGGGCCGGCTGGACCCGGAGGCCATCGTCACCCCCGGCATCTACGTCAGCCGGGTCGTGAAGATCGACCGGGTGGCCACCCAGGCCGGAGGTTTCAAGAAATCTGCATGAAATCGGCTCCGAGCCGTCAGGAATAAACGATGAATAGCTATAAAAAACGTAGCAAAGAGGAGTTGGCCCAGCGCGTCGCCCAGGACATCCACGACGGCGCCTGCGTCAACCTGGGCATCGGCCAGCCGACGTTGGTGGCCAACCACATCCCGGCGGGCCGCGAGGTGATCCTGCAGAGCGAGAACGGCATCCTGGGCATGGGCCCGGCGCCGGCCGCGGGCGCCGAGGACTACGACCTGATCAACGCCGGCAAGGCACCGGTCACGCTGCTGCCGGGCGGCGCCTTCTTCCACCATGCCGACAGCTTCGGGATGATGCGCGGCGGCCACCTCGACATCTGCGTGCTGGGCGCGTTCCAGGTGTCGGCCACCGGCGACCTGGCCAACTGGAGCACCGGCGAGGCGGGCGCGATCCCCGCCGTCGGCGGCGCGATGGATCTGGCCATCGGCGCCAAGCAGACCTGGGTGATGATGGACCTGCTGACCAGGCAGGGCGCGAGCAAGGTGGTGCAGGACTGCACCTATCCGCTGACCGGCATCGGCTGCGTCAAGCGCATCTACTCCGACATCGCCACCCTGGAATGCACGCCCGAGGGCCTGCGCCTGGTCGACGTGGTCCACGGCCTGTCGCACGCCGAGTTGGAGGCGCTGGTCGGCCTGCCGATCGCCGCCGCGCAGGCCACCTTCTGATCCGCTTTCTTCCCGCACCGGAAATACACCCATGACCACCCACGCCTTCATCTGCGACGCGGTTCGCACCCCCTTCGGCCGTTACGGCGGCGCGCTCTCCAGCGTGCGCACCGACGACCTGGGCGCCGTGCCGCTCAAGGCCCTGATGGCCCGCAACCCGAACGTCGACTGGGCGGCGGTCACCGACGTGCTGTACGGCTGCGCCAACCAGGCCGGCGAGGACAACCGCAACGTCGCCCGCATGGCCTCGCTGCTGGCCGGCCTGCCGACCGACCTGCCCGGCGCCACGATCAACCGCCTGTGCGGATCGGGCCTGGACGCGCTGGGCACCGCGGCCCGCGCGATCAAGTCGGGCGAGGCCGGCCTGATGATCGCCGGCGGCGTCGAGAGCATGAGCCGCGCGCCCTTCGTTAGCCCCAAGGCCGAGAGCGCCTTCAGCCGCGCCAACGCGGTCTACGACACCACCATCGGCTGGCGCTTCGTCAACAAGCTGATGCAGCAGATGTACGGCGTCGATTCGATGCCCGAGACGGCCGAGAACGTCGCCGACGACTATCGTATAGAGCGCGAGGCGCAGGACCGCATGGCGTTCGCCTCGCAGCAGAAGGCGGTCGCCGCGCAGAAGGCCGGGCATTTCGACACCGAGATCGTGCCGGTCACCATCCCGCAGAAGAAGGGCGACGCGGTGGTGGTCGGCAAGGACGAGCATCCGCGCGACACCACGATGGAGACGCTCGCCAAGCTCAAGCCGGTGGTGCGCGAGGGCGGCACGGTCACGGCCGGCAACGCCAGCGGCGTGAACGACGGCGCGGCGGCCCTGCTGCTGGCCGACGAGGCCGGCGCCCGGGCGCACGGCCTGACGCCGCGGGCCCGGGTGGTCGGCATGGCGACGGCCGGCGTGCCGCCCCGGGTGATGGGCATCGGCCCCGCGCCCGCCACCCGGAAGGTGCTGCAGCTGACCGGCCTGACGCTGGAGCGGATGGACGTGATCGAGCTGAACGAAGCCTTCGCCGCCCAGGGCCTGGCCGTGCTGCGCCTTCTGGGCCTGCAGGACGACGACCCCCGCGTGAACCCGTACGGCGGCGCGATCGCGCTCGGCCATCCGCTGGGCGCCTCCGGCGCGCGGCTGGCCACCACCGCCGTCAACCAGCTGCACCGCACCGGCGGCCACTATGCACTCTGCACCATGTGCATCGGCGTGGGCCAGGGCATCGCCGTGGTGCTCGAGCGGGTATGAGCATGGTCGCCGGCTCCGGAGCCTTCACCGTCGACACCGCCGCCGGCCGCTTCCGCATCCGGCTGGACGGCCCGGCCGATGCGCCGGTGCTGGTGTTCTCCAACTCGCTCGGCACCGTGCTGGAAATGTGGGACGCGCAGGCCGAGCGCTTCGCGCGCGACTGGCGGGTGCTGCGCTACGACACCCGCGGCCACGGCGGCAGCGAGGTCACCCCCGGCCCCTACGGCTTCGACCGGTTGGGCGGCGACGTGGTCGCGCTGCTGGATGCGCTGGGCATCGCGCGCGCCAGCTTCTGCGGCATCTCGATGGGCGGCTTCACCGGGCTGGGGCTCGGCCTGCACGCGGGCGATCGGCTGAATCACCTGGTGGTGGCCAACAGCGCGGCCCGCATCGGCACCGCCGAGGGCTGGCTGTCGCGGGCCGCGCTGGTCCGCGAGCAGGGCACGGCCGCGATGGCCGAGCTGGCCGCCTCGTCGCCCGGCCGCTGGTTCACCGACGCCTTCGCCGCGGCGCAGCCCGCCGTGGTGCGACGGGCACAGGCCTGGATCGCCGGCATCGCGCCCGAAGGCTATGCCGCCTGCTGCGAAGCCCTGGCCCATGCCGATCTGCGGCCGCGGATCGCAGGCATCCGCGTGCCGACCCTGCTGGTCGCCGGAGCCGCCGACCCGGTCACCACCGTGGCCGACGCACAGGCGATGCGGGCGGCGATTCCCGGCGCGCAGCTGGTCGAAGTGCCGGCGTCGCATCTCTCCAACCTGGAAGCGACCGCCGCGTTCGACGACGCGCTGCACCGCTTTCTCCACACGCAGGCGCCCCGCTGAGGCGGTGGCGGCTGCGCCCGGTTCAGACCGCATCGCGGGCCCCGGCACGGCGCCGGGCCCGCTGGAATCCATAGACATGAATACCCCTGCTTCTCCTTCCTCCAGCCCTGTCCGCGAGCGCGTGCTGATCACCGGCGGCGCCGCCGGCATCGGTGCCGCCACCGCCGAGCGCTGCTACGCCGACGGCTACGAGCCGGTCGTCGTCGACCGCACCGGCGACGGCATCCGCGCCGATCTGTCCGACGTGGCCGCCACCGCCGAGGCACTGCGCCAGGCGCTCGCCGACGGGCCGATCACCCGGCTGGTCAACAACGTCGGCATCGTCTGCCCGGCCTCGGCCGAAGCGCAGACGCTCGACGAGTTCGACCTGGCCGTCTCGCTCAACCTGCGCTGCGCGCTGCAGTGCATGCAGGCGCTGCTGCCGGGCATGAAGGCGGCGGGCTTCGGCCGCATCGTCAACATGTCGTCGCGCGCGGCGCTGGGCAAGGAGCTGCGCACCGCCTACTCGGCCACCAAGGCCGGCCTGATCGGCATGACCCGGGTCTGGGCGCTGGAGCTGGGCGTGCACGGCATCACCGCCAACGCGATCGGCCCCGGCCCGATCCGCACCGAGCTGTTCGACCGCGCCAACCCGCCCGATGCGCCGCGCACCCGCGCGATCGTCGATGCGGTGCCGGTCAAGCGCGTCGGCACGCCCGAGGACATCGCCCACGCCGCGGCCTATTTGCTCGACGCCCGCAGCGGCTTCGTCACCGGCCAAGTGCTGTACGTCTGCGGCGGCATGACCGTCGGCGTCGCCGGGGTCTGAGAAGCTGTGAACGACTCCCGCACGCCCGCTCGTGCCGCGCAGACACACCCCCTCGGCGTTGCAAAGCCTCGCCGCAGCCCGAGCTGCGCCTGCGTTTTGCGCCTTGAGGGGCCGCGCCTGCACGTCCCGCTCGGACGCGCCGGATTCATTCATAGCTTCTAACCCGAATGCGCCGATTCCGAATTTCAACCACCATCCAGGGATACAACCAATGAAGACGCTCGCATCCACTTCTTCTCTCCGACGCCGCTCCGCCGTCCTCGCGCTGGCCGCCGGCATGGCCGGCCTCGCCGGCCTGCCGGCCACCGCGTCGGCCCAGGCCGCCTATCCGAACAAGGTGATCACCATCGTCGTGCCCTTCGCGGCCGGCGGCACCACCGACATCCTGGCGCGCCTGGTCGGCCAGGCGCTGGGCACCGAGCTGGGCCGGCAGGTCATCGTGGACAACCGGGCCGGCGCGGGCGGCAACATCGGCAGCCAGCTGGTGGCGCGCGCCCCGGCCGACGGCTACACCCTGCTGATGGGCACCGTGGGCACGCATGCGATCAACGCGGCGCTCTACCCCAAGATGCCCTTCGACCACATCAAGGATTTCGCGCCGATCTCGCGGGTGGCCAACGTGCCGAACCTGCTGGTCGCCAACCCGCGGCAGCCGTTCAAGACGGTGCCCGAGCTGATCGCCTATGCCAAGGCGAACCCGGGCAAGGTCAACTTCGGGTCGTCGGGCAATGGCAGCTCGATCCACCTGTCGGGCGAGCTGTTCAAGAGCATGGCCAAGGTCGACATGGTGCACATCCCCTACAAGGGCAGCGCACCGGCCGTGGCCGACCTGCTGGGCAACCAGATCGCGATCATGTTCGACAACCTGCCCTCGGCGATGCAGCATGTGCGCTCGGGCAAGCTGCGGCCCATCGCGGTGACCACCGCCAAGCGCTCGCCCGAGCTGCCCGACGTGCCGACCATCGCAGAGGCCGGTCTGCCGGGCTACGAGGCCACCTCGTGGTTCGGCCTGTTCGCCCCGGCCAAGACGCCGGCCGACGTGGTCGACAAGATAGACGCGGCGCTGATCAAGGTGCTGGCCTCCGCCGACCTGAAGAAGCGCCTGAGCGAGCAGGGTGCCGAGCCCTATGCCGAGAAACCCGCGCAGTTCGCCGAATTCATCGAGACCGAGACCGCCAAGTGGGGCAAGGTGGTGAAGGATTCCGGCGCCAGCGTCGACTGACCCGATTTTTTCCTCAACGAAACCACAACGGAGACAACATGGCACAAGACCACCCCTTCACCCGCCGCGCCCTGGGCTGCGCGGCCCTCGGCCTGGCGGGCCTCCTGGCCACCGGCGGCGCCTGGGCGCAGGCCGCGGCCGCCTGGCCCACCAAGCCGGTGCGGATCATCACCCCGTTTCCGGTCGGCGGCGGCCCCGACGGCCTGGCGCGGCTGGTGGCCGACAAGCTGTCGCGCAAGTGGGGCCAGCCGGTGGTGGTCGAGAACCGCCCGGGCGGCAACGGCTTCATCGCGATCGACGCCTTCAAGCGCGGCGCCAAGGACGGGCACGACCTGATACAGCTCGACAACGTGCACCTGGCCGCCTACCCGGCCCTGTTCAAGAAGCTGCCCTACGACGCGGAGAAGGATTTCGATCCGATCCTGCCGATGTTCCGCACCTACTTCTTTTTCACCGTGCCCACCTCCAGCCCGTACAAGACGGTGGGCGACCTGATCGCCGACGCCAAGAAGAACCCCGGCAAGCTCAACTACGGCTCCTGGTCGGTCGGCAATCCGGTGCACCTGGGCTCGGAGCTGTTCGAGGCGGTCACCGGCACCCAGATGGAGCATGTGATCTACAAGGAGACGACCCAGCTCTACACCTCTGTGGCGACCGGCGAGCTGGCCTTCGCCCTCGGCTCCAGCGCCACGGCCGGGCCGCTGTACCGTGCCGGCAAGATCAAGCTGCTGGCCGTGGCGGCGCCGAAGCGCACCGTCGGCTACGAGGATGTGCCGACGGTCGCCGAATCCGGCGGCCCGGCCCACTTCGAGGTGATCGGCTGGAACGCCATCGCCGCGCCGCGCGGCCTGCCCGCCGCGGTGACCGACAAGATCAAGCGCGACGTGGAAGAGGCGCTGGCCGCACCCGACGCGAAGGAAAAGTTCCTGAGCTTCGGCTACGAGCCGTTCCCGCAGACGCGCGAGCAGTTCAACGCGTTCATCGCCAGCGAATCGAAGCGCTTCGGCGACGTGATCCGCAACGCGAACCTGTCGCTGGATTGACGGGCGAGCGCCCAGCAAAAAGCCGCACGGTGTGCGGCTTTTTTCATGGCGCGGTGCGCCTACCGGGTGCGGGTCACGACACCTTCAGCGTCTTGTGCTCGCCCAGGTCCGGCGGCGTCCCGGTGACGGCGGCCTTGGCCATCTTGAGCAGCTGGACCATCTTGCTGTCGGTGACGTCCCAGTATTCGGCGTCCTCGATGCGTACTTCGAGCAGACCCAGGTCCGGGTCGTTCACGCCACCCGAGAACCAAGCCTCGGCCTGCTTGTTCCACAGACGCTCGATGGTGGCGCGGTCCTGCGAGATGCGAGCGGTGCCGGTGATCGACACGTAGCTGTCCTTGCCGGGGTGGGCATAGGCCAGGTTGACATTGCCGTCGGCGGCCACGCGGGTGGCCACCTCGCCCGACCTGGGCACGAAGAAGTAGAGCATCGCGCCTTCGTCGATCGACTGGTTCTGCGTGGTCAGCGGGTGGCTGTGCAGCTTGCCGTCGGTGTGGCGGTGGGTGAACATGCCGAACTTGATGTCTTTGATCAGGTCCCAGAGCGTGTCGTGGGCCGAGGTGTCGTTGCGCATGGGTTCTCCGTGCATTGGAACAGACGCTCAGCATCGCCGCCATCGGCAGGGCGGGCGCGTCAGCCATCGGCCAACATCGGTGTGCGGCACGGCGCACATCGCTGCGGCGGCAGGGAGAGCGGGTAAGCTCTGGCGCCTCTTTCCGAACACCCTTTCCTCCCACCCCCATACCAGGCACACACCATGACCATCGATGCTTCCGCCCTCGACCTGCTGTTCCACAACGCCCGCACCGCCAACGGTTTTCTCGACAGGCCGGTGCCGGTCGAACTGCTGCGGCAGGCCTACGACCTGGCCAAGATGGCGCCGACGTCGATGAACACCCAACCGGCGCGCTACGTGTTCCTGACGACGCCCGAGGCCAAGGCCCGGCTGGCACCCGCGCTGTCGGCCGGCAACACCGAGAAGACGCAGCAGGCCCCGGTCACCGTGATCGTGGCCACCGACACCCGCTTCTACGAGAACATGCCGCTGGTCTGGCACGCCGAAGGCGCCAAGGAAATGTTCGAAGGCAATCCCGCCATGGCCACCGCCACCGCCACCCGCAACGGCACGCTGAGCGGCGGCTACTTCATCCTGGCGGCGCGCGCGGTGGGCCTGGACGTGGGCCCGATGAGCGGATTCGACATCCCGAAGGTCAACGCGGAGTTCTTCCCCGACGGCCGCTACCAGGCCAACTTCCTGATCAACCTGGGGTATGCCGACCACAGCAAGGAGTTCAACCGCAATCCTCGGTTGACGTTCGAGCAGGCGGTTGACGTTCTTTGATTTTTTTGGGGGATTTTGTCGGTGCGGACCGGGCTCGTGCCGACGGCGTACTCTGCTCCGCGAATGTCCCCCGCGACGGGCTGCGCCCGCCGCTCCTCCTTGATTTCGCTGCGCAGAGCAGGCCATCGACGCGATCCCTTTCGGGTGCTTGATCGACGCGGATGGAGCGGCCGCCTGGGATGGGCACGGCTTCCCTCGCCCTACATCGATGCAGACACAGCACCAACGACTAGCCCTAATCGCTGATCCGACCCGCACGACGCGACGCTTCCAGGGCCGGGAGTGCCGGGTGACCCCCGCAGCGAAATAAAGGGGGAGGCCGCAGGCCGGAGGACATTCGCGGAGGGGGTCACCCGGCGATCCCGGCCTCGCACACCACCCCGCCCGCTACCATGGCCGACATTGCCACCATCGGAGATGCTCCCATGCCCATCGTCGCGGTCGCCAATCCCAAGGGGGGTGTCGGTAAGTCGACCCTCTCCACCAACATCGCCGGCTACTATGCCAGCCGGGGCCACGAGGTGCTGCTGGGCGACGTGGACCGGCAGCAGTCGGCGCGGCTGTGGCTCGGCCTGCGGCCTCCGACGGCGCTGCCGATCGGCACCTGGGAGGCCAGCGATTCGCTCGTGACCCGGCCGCCCCGCACCGCCAGCCACGCGGTGCTCGACACCCCGGGCGGGCTGCACGGCTGGCGCTCGGCCGACGTGTTCAAGATGGCCGACAAGGTGGTCGTGCCGCTGCAGGCCAGCGTGTTCGACATCTTCGCCACCCGGGGCTTCCTCGACGAGCTGGCCGCGCTGCGCCGCGGCCCCGGCGGCGGGCCGGAGATCGGCATCGTGGGCATGCGGGTCGATGCGCGCACCATCGCGGCCGACCACCTGCAGACCTTCGTCGAAAGCCTGGGCCTGCCGGTGCTGGGCTATCTGCGCAACACTCAGAACTACGTCCACCTGGCCGCCCGCGGCCTGTCGCTGTTCGACGTGGTGCCCGGCCGGGTCGAGAAGGACCTGGCGCAGTGGGAGCCGATCGGCCGCTGGCTCGACGCGGCCTAGCGAACGGCCGGCGCCCGCCCGCCTTGTCGCGGCGCTGACATGCGGCGCGCGTACGGCGCCCTACAGTGGCCCGCATGAAAACCTTCAAGACCCTGGCCGACGTGGCCGCCCTCGTGGGGCAGGAGGTCGCCGCCAGCGACTGGACCACCGTGACGCAGGAGCAGGTCCAGCGTTTCGCCGACGCGACCCACGACCACCAGTGGATCCACCTGGACCTGGAGCGCGCGTCGAGGGGCCCATTCGGCGCGCCGATCGCCCACGGTTTTTTGACACTCTCGCTGCTGCCCGCGCTGATGCGGAGCACGCTCTCGATCGAGGAGGCGCGCATGGGCGTCAACTACGGCTTGAACAAAGTGCGGTTCCCGTCGCCGGTGCCTGTCGGCAGCCGGCTGCGCGCGCGCTTCGTGCTGCAGGCCGCCGAGCAGGTCGACAAGCACGGCTGGCAGTTCACCTGGGAGGCGACGATCGAGCGCGAGGGCGGCGCCAAGCCGGTCTGCGTGGCCGTAACGCTGTCGCGGCTGTATCCCTGAGCGGATGCGAGAAAAAGCCCGCCGGCATCGCGCCGGCGGGCTTCGACCGGCAGGGCGTGGGCGCCGGCCTGCGATCAGGCGTAATTGCTCACCGGCTCCGAGTTCGTCTACGTCGATCCGCCCTGCGTGATGGACAGCCGGCGCGGAGGCAAGCTCTACCGCCACGAATACGACGATGCCGACAACGTGCGGCTGCTCGACGTGCTGGCCGGCCTGCCGTGCGCGGTGATGGTGTCGGGCTACAGCTCAACGATCTATGACAGCTCTCCCTTGGCGTCATGGAGAACCATCGACTTCGACGAGATGACGCGCGGCGGCATCGCTATCGAACGGCTCTGGATGAACTACCCCGAGCCGGCCGAGCTGCACGATATGCGCTACCTCGGCAGCAACTTCCGCGAGCGCGAGCGCATCAAGCGTAAGAAGGCCCGCTGGCAAGAGAAGCTCGCCAAGCTCGATCCGCTGGAGCGGGCGGCGATCATGGAATGCCTGGGCGAACTGGAGGCGGCCGAGTAGGCGTCGACCGAAACGGGCAATTACTCGGCTGACTTTAAAAGTCTCTTCCATCGCGCCGGCTGCGACGTGTTGTGTTATATATTTGTAACTTGCTCCGAAATTGATTGCGGCAGAGACGTTCGGAGACTTACACGGCTCCCGGTTTGCTCAATGCCACAACTCTGCCTCTGCGCATGTCAGCCGAACTGATGTGCGGCTCATTTCGCCCCCTGGGGCGAAATATTGACGATCACTCGGATTCCAACGCCTTGTTCAGCGCTCATACCCGTTTGACTTGGCTATCGCAGCATTCGGCCAACTGGCCGTCTCTGGAATGCTGTGACCCGCCGTGCGCAGCGCCACAATGCGCTCATGCACCTCCGTGTTGACTCTGCGGCCGGTGTAGCGACCGGCTTTCCTCGCCAACTCGACGCCTTGCCGCTGACGCTCGCGGCGATTCTCATAGTCGTCACGCGCCATTTGCAAGGCCAGTTTCAAAAGCAAATCCTGTATTGACTCCAGCACCACATTTGGCACGCCCTGCGCCTCCGCGGACAGGTCGGTTAGATCAACCACGCCAGTAACAGCCAGACGCGCGCCCTAGGCGCGGATCGGCGCCACTAGGCGTTCGGCCTCGGTCAGCGGCAAGCGGCCGACGCGGTCGATTTTCTCCGCCACGACGACTTCACCGGGTTGCAGATCGCCGATCATGCACAACAACTCGGCGCGATCTGCGCTAGTGCCCGAGGCTTTCTCGCGGTAGATGTCGGCGACGTAAAAGCCGTTGGCCCTGGTGCTTTCTACAATGGCGGCTTGCCTGGTCAAGTCTTGCTCGTCGGTACTAACGCGCAGCTAGATGCGCGCGACCTTGGACGTGGTTGGAATTATTCTTCATTCAGCCATCGCGCTATGCGTAGAAGCCGGCGCTCTTCCTCCGTCAAGATTTGAGGCGGCTTCACTGCCAAGTCATTCAGCTCGCCCCGCTGCTCGCAGCAAACCGTGCGAACGATCCACGCTGACAGCTCGATACTCTCTTCCTCGGTCATCCGAGCTAAGTCGTGATCGAGCATCCACATCAGACGCTCATCGTCCAATAAATCAGGCGGTAGTGTGGCTGCCAAAGCATCATTTCTCTCATATTTTTGTAGGCCAATCATGCATAGGATAATTCTTGTTTGATTTTAGCGCGAAACTCATCAATGGCTTTTCTATAAGCTTAAACCAAATTATAGAAAAAGCGATTATTAACAATGGAAATATCATAGAATATAGCACCAATGTTAATTCGGATGATTCACTAAAATATTTATATCGAATTCTCCCCATTTTATCCAGCAAATAAGGATGAATTAAATAAAGGCTGAAAGATGCATCGCCGATAACCGCCAGCCGTTTTGGCGCAGCAATATTGGAAAACTGGATGTATAACATCAAAAATAAAATGGCAATTGCAGCCAAACCAAACGTACCAAGTCTCATGAAATCAATATGATCAAAATATCCCCATGTAGTACCAATTGAAAAAGCCATTAAAGCTAAAGAAATTCCTGCCGGTAAAAAATTTCACTAGGCGGGAGTCGGCGACCCCAATTTTTAGAAACTTCAGAAATTATTGCACCAGCAATGAACTCTACCCCATAAGCTGAAAAAGCAAAATGCAAAGGCTGCTTTCCAACCTTGATCACCTCAGGTTGAAAGAGAAGCCAATATGAATTCCATAGGACTACCGCAGCGCCAGTCCATGATAAAATTTGAAGGCGGCGCGCACCCGCAAGCAAACAAATCGCTGCCAAGCACAAGTAGAAATATAATTCGTAAGTCAGGGACCACGCTGTAGGCAGCCAGTTATCAGCGCCATTAGGGTATAAAAGCAAAACGCTTTTGATAATCTGTTTTGTAGTGCGCTCAACTGAACCATGAAGCACTGCGGGAAATATTGCAAATATTGCCAGAACAGGCCAATAACCCAAATAAATTCTTAAAACCCTTCGCTTTAAGAAATTTTTAATTTGAATGTAATTAATACATTTTTCAGCAGATGAAAATACCACAAATCCGCTTAGCACAAAAAACAAGTCAACCCCAAAAAAACCAAAATGCATCGCTTTGGAAATTTTTGCGAGAGCGGGAACCGCATTCCAGTGCGGTTCCATGTGAAAATACAGCACCAATATGGCAGCAATACCTCTGAGTATCTGCAGCCATTCAAGCTTTCTTCCTGCTGCCGAAAATCCCTTACCGACTGTATCTACCATATAAGCCCAATTGCAATCTACAATAGCATGCCCATTCAGCCTTGAGCATGAATAGCGCGGATAGGCACATTTGCCCCATCCACGCTATTATTCTAATAAGTTTTAGTCAGGAGCAGCTCTTACCTGTATCGCGATGATAGCAAGTTGTGCCTGAAGCCCCCCAGCCAGGTCCAGAGGGAGGGCCTTGATTGCAAACGAATTGCACCCGCGTTGCTCCGCCACAAAAGTTTCCACCTTGCATGGTTGATACACCTGGGGAATACCAGTTAGAAACTCCCCCCGCCTTCCCTTGAATTATCTGACCCATGTATATGCCGCTGAAATACCACCGTGACGGATCAGTATCTAGCCAAACATTCATCCCTTGTTTTTTATGTCCTTTGGTAATTGCTTCAAGAATTCGGGGCAGAAACTCGAAGTTATTCCAAACATCTCCCGTGTTAATAAGCGCGCCACCACTGTTTCGCACATCGTCATCTAGGCAGAAATAATTTCCCTGTCCATTTTCATATTCTGGACACCATGCAGGATCAGGACTTTGGTTCGAAAATCTTGTGTTGCCTAAATTGATTTGAAAAATATCAGTTGCCCGCCATCGGAACTAAATATTGCAGTGACAACTTGCTGAACCGAGTCCAGCCCATTTTCACCAGCGCACCGACTGGTGGCATCAAGAAATTGAACATTCACCCCTACTCTTATTTTTATTGAGCCAACTTGGTTTAACTTTGCAGTGCCGGTAAATCCGTTATTACCATTGGGCTGCAAAAACAGCTCCATCTCGTTATTGCATTTCCATCCCGACTGAGCCAGATTATAGACGTTGGTGTAATTTCCGTACTGAGAATAAAACCGCACCGAAGCATCTGAATTTCCAATTGACCATCCACTCGCAGCCCCTGGAGCTGGCACCATATCTTGGCCAATGCCCCATTGTGCTATTCCCCATGGAATGACCCCACTGGGATAGTTGTTGTATCCAGCCACTCCCATATTTTTCGCATTTCTATCGAGTACTGTTACCGCAGACCCCAATGGAGCCAAATGCTCTGTGTATTGAGCATTAGCTGCAAAACAAGTAAATGCCAAAATTAGGCACAATAAGTTTTTTAAATCTCTCTCCTAAGTTGAAAAATTATTTTTTTGTAAAAGAAAATATAATACACCACACCTGTTCGCACATTTTTACTCAAAAAGCAACAGAATGCATATTGCGATGAGTTATATAGAGGGTTTTTGAATTTCCATCACATGGTTGGTGGGCGCGATGCCTGGTACGGCTAGTCGCTGTCTGCAGTTATCCGACAAGCTGCGAGTTCGTCTTCACTGTTCGGCTTGAGCCGTTTTTTAAGTTAGGCGATATGCGCACGAAACAAGCAAGCCCTCGGCTTGGGCACCTCCACCAAACGCACCCGCAAGCGCGAGTCCTTGGCGAGACTGGGCGCGTGGTGCCGTGGTCGGACGTCGTGTCGCTCGTGGCCCTACCTACCCAAAGGCCGGGGTGGCCGCGCGCCGTTTCCCGTCAAAGCATTGTTGCGCATCCATTTCAGTAGCAGTGGTTACCCTCGGCGACCTAGCGATGGAGGAAGCCCCATGTAATTCTTCAGGCCAATAGGGCCTACCCAAATTAACCTGCCATGATAGCACCGGCCAAAAAGTCTGAGCACCGATTCAAATTGGCCGCTCTTCAACTGGCTATCCTATTGAGCCCCTCTTGCCCTTGCAGCTATCCAAGCCACGACAAAGCGAGGTTGTCTCCGAACCCTGGAGTGCATAGCTGTCGCATCCCCGATGATTGCATAGACGAGAAACGGTATCCCCTCTTCACGGCACGCGCCGCGACGCGGCTGCCTGCGCTGCAGGAATTCTGAGCCGAAAGTGGCTGCAGCCGGCGAACGGCGCCGACCAATAGCTATCGATTTAGTAGCATCGTGTCAGGCCTGCGCCACAGCGCCCGCGAAGCCGCACTGCCGCCAGGCCTCGAACACCGTCACCGCCACCGCGTTCGACAGGTTCATGCTCCGCTGGCCGGCCCGCATCGGCAACCGCAGCCGCTGCCCGGGCGCGAAACCTTCGCGCAGCGCGGGCGGCAGGCCGCGGGTCTCGGAGCCGAAGACCAGCCAGTCGCCGGCCGCGAACCCGGTGTCGTGGACCGGGCGGGTGCCGTAGGTGGTCAGGGCGAACATCCGGTCGGGCGCCGGCCGCTCCCGGCCCAGCAGCGCCTGCCAGTCGGCGTGGCGCCGCACCGCGGCGAACTCGTGGTAGTCCAGGCCGGCGCGGCGCAGAAGCCGGTCCTCCATCGAGAAGCCCAGCGGCTCCACCAGGTGCAGGGTGCAGCCGGTGTTGGCCGCCAGCCGGATCACGTTGCCGGTGTTCGGCGGGATTTCGGGCGAGACGAGGACGATGTGGAACATGCCGGCGATTGTCGCGTGGCGGCCAGCGGCCGGCGCTCGGCGCTCAGTCGGTGCGGGCCACCGCCAGCGCGGTGACGTGCGCCGCGCCGGCCAGCCGCAGCGCGGCGGCGGCGGCGTGGAACGAGGCGCCGCTGGTCATCACGTCGTCGACCAGCACCACCCGCCGGCCGGCGACGTCGGCGGCGCGCAGCGGATCGACGGCGAAGGCGCCGCGCACGCTGGCCAGCCGGGCGGCGCGGTCGAGGCCGCTCTGCGCCGGCGTGTGGCGGATGCGCAGCAGCAGCCGGTCGTCGAAGCGCTCGGGCGCCAGGTGCCGGGCCAGCAGGGCCGCCTGGTTGTAGCCGCGCTCCTGCAGCCGCCGGGGCGACAGCGGCATCGGCAGCACCCGGTCGGCCGCCTCCAGCGCCGGCTCCACCCAAGGCGTGCTGCGCAGCAGCAGCGCCAGCCACGGCGCCCAGCCGGTCTCGCCCTGGAATTTGAAGCGGGTGATGCAGCCGGCCCAGGGGAAGCCGTAGGAGACGGCGACATGGCAGGCGTCGAGCGGCGGCGGCGCCCGCAGGCAGGCGCCGCAGGTCTCGACGCCGGACGCCACCGGCAGGGCGCAGCGGCGGCAGCGCGGCACCGGCTGTGCGAAGCGCTGCACGCACAGGTCGCAGACCGGCCGGGCCGGCCAGGCGCCGCAGACGGCGCAGCGGGCCGGTACCGCGGCGGCGGTACGGGCCATCACACCGGTCACGAGCGCGCGGAACATCGCGCCAATATACTTCCGCGGCCCCGCCTTACCGCTCCCGGCACGCGCCGGTGCCGCCCCTGCGGCGCGGTGTTCGCGCCCCCCCGATGCCCCTCGATTCCCACGACCGTCCCCCCACCATCGACCCGCGCGCCGCCCAGCGCTGGGCCCGGCGTCCGCCCGAGGCGGCATCGCCCTGGCTGCACGAGGAGATCGGCCGGCGGATGGAAGCGCGGCTGGCGTGGATCACGCTGAAGACGCGGCGCTGGGCCGACTGGGAGCCGCTGCGCGGCGGGCGCGAGGTGCACGCGCTGCTGGCCCGGCGCTTCCCCGGCGCCGCCTGCGACGTGGTCGAGGCGACCGAGGCGCGTACCGCCGCCGCCCGAGCGGCGCTGCGAGTCCCCTGGTGGCAGCGCTGGCACGGGCCGGCCACCACCTTCGCCACAGGCGGCGACGCGCTGGCGGCCGGCAGCGTCGACATGCTCTGGGCCAACATGGCGCTGCACACCGCGGCCGATCCGCAGGCGCTGATCGCCCGGTGGCACCGGGCGCTGGCGGTCGACGGCTACCTGATGTTCTCCTGCCTGGGCCCCGACACGCTGCGCGACCTGCGGGGCCTGTACGCCCGGCTCGGCTGGCCCGCTGCCGGCCACGAGTTCACCGACATGCACGACTGGGGCGACATGCTGGTCCACGCCGGCTTCGCCGAGCCGGTGATGGACATGGAACGCACCGTGCTCACCTACGAAACGCCCGAGCGGCTGCTGCAGGAGCTGCGCGAGATCGGCCGCAATCTGCACCCGGCGCGTTTCCCGGCGCTGCGCGGCCGCGGTTACCGCACGCGATTGCTGGCGGCGCTGCAGGAGCGGCTGGTGCCGGCCGGCGGGGAAGGGCGGCTGTCGATCACCTTCGAGATCGTCTACGGCCATGCCTTGAAGCCGGTGCCCAGGCTCAAGCTGGCAGCCGAAAGCGCGGTGTCGCTGCAGGACATGCGCAGCATGCTCCAGCGGCCGCGCGGCGCGCGCGCGGGCCCCTCCGGCACGGCCGGGGCAGGGTAATTCCCACCCCCCACCCGCGTTAGAATGAGGGGTTATCGGGATTTCGGGAATCCTCCCCTGCAACGCTGGGTTTTCAGCGCATGCCGCCGGCCCGCAGCGGGCCGGCGGATGGGCGTTCAACACCCCTGGTTTTGGTGAATGGACGATGTCGAATGCCGCCTATCGTTTCGCCACGGTTTCGGGCCAGAACTTTCACTGGTTCCTGAAGCGCAACTGCTCGGTGACGCCTGCCCAGCTCGGCTGGATGTACGCGTCGCTCTGCACCGTGTCGCTCGGCATCGGCGCCCTGTTCTGGTGGCAGGGCGCGAAGATGGTGATGCCGTTCGCCTGGCTGGAACTGCTGGCGGTCGGCGTGGCCTTTCTCGCCTACGCCCGGCACGCCACCGACGGCGAGCGGATCGTGCTGCAGGGTACTTCGCTGGTCGTCGAGCGCGAGACGGCCGGGCGGCTGGAGCGGACGGAATTCAGGCGGGACTGGGTCCGGGTGGAGCCGAAGGTGGGCGACCGATCCTTGATCGAGCTTTCGGCGCAGGGGCGGTCGATGGAGGTCGGGCGCTTCGTGCGGCCCGAACTGCGGCCCGCGCTGGCGAGCGAGATCCGGATGGCATTGCGGACGACCTGAGGACGGTCCGGTCGGCACGGGTGGCGTGCATGGCAGGCTTGCGTCGGAAGCGTGGTTTGGAGGCAATTAACGAATGAAGACGATGAAGCGTATTTTCAATAAGCTCGCCCACGTGTCGCTCATGGCGGCTGCCGGCATCGGATCGCTCGCTCATGCGGCCAACGACCTGCCCGGCGGCCCCTCCGTCCGCCAGCTGAACCTGCAGGCCCCCGCCACCAGGATCGCCGAAGAGCAGTATTTCCTGCATACCATGATGCTGGCGATATGTACCGCCATCTTCGTGGCCGTCTTCGCGGTCATGTTCTATTCGATCTGGAAGCATCGCAAGTCGAAAGGCTACAAGCCGGCCAACTTCCACGAATCGGTCACGGTCGAGGTCGTCTGGACCATCGTGCCCTTCGTCATCGTGGTGCTGATGGCGCTGCCCGCCACCAAGGTGCTGGTCGCCCAGAAGGACACCACCAACGCCGACCTCACCATCAAGACCACCGGCTACCAGTGGAAGTGGGGCTACGACTACATCACCGGCGAAGGCCAGGGCCTGAGCTTCGTCTCGACCTTGCTCAACGAGCACCGGGTCATGTCCAACGAAGGTGCCAAGGGCACCATTCCCGACAACTACCTGCTGGAGGTCGACAACCCGCTGGTCGTGCCGGTCGACAAGAAGATCCGCATCATCACCACCGCCAACGACGTGATCCACGCCTTCGCGGTGCCCGCCTTCGGCATCAAGCAGGACGCGATCCCCGGCTTCGTGCGCGACACCTGGTTCCGCGCCGAGAAGACCGGCGATTTCTACGGCCAGTGCCAGGAACTCTGCGGCAAGGAGCACGCCTACATGCCGATCCACGTCAAGGTGGTCTCGGCCGAGGACTACACCCGGTGGGTCGACGGCGAGCGCAAGAAGGTCGCCGCCAAGCTCGACGACCCTACCAAGGTCTGGGCGCTGCCCGACCTGGCCAAGCGCGGCGAGAAGGTCTACGCGGCCAACTGCGCCGCCTGCCACCAGGCCAACGGCAAGGGCGTCGGTTCGATCAAGCCGCTCGACGGCTCTCCGGTGGTCCTGGCCGAGAACCACAACGAGCAGATCGACGTGCTCCTGAAGGGCCGGATGGACAAGGGCATGCCGTCGTGGAAGCAGCTCTCCGACACCGACATCGCGGCGGTGGCGACCTACACCAAGAACAACTGGTCCAACAAGACCGGGCAACTCGTCCAGCCGTCCGAAGTGCTGGCCGAGCGCAGCAAGTAAACCGCAAGCGGACAGGTTCCAAAGGAATGCAAGATGAGTGCAGTTCTCGACCCCCAAGGCCACGGACACGACGACCACTCCCACGACGAGCACCACCACGCGCCGACCGGCTGGCGCCGATGGGTGTTCGCGACCAACCACAAGGACATCGGCACGCTCTACCTGCTGTTCAGCTTCACCATGCTGATGGTGGGCGGCGTGCTGGCCCTCGGCATCCGCGCCGAGCTGTTCCAGCCGGGCCTGCAGCTGGTGAACCCCGAGCTGTTCAACCAACTCACCACGATGCACGGGCTGATCATGGTGTTCGGCGCGATCATGCCGGCCTTCGTCGGCTTCGCGAATTGGATGATCCCGCTGCAGATCGGCGCGTCCGACATGGCCTTCGCCCGGATGAACAACTTCAGCTTCTGGCTGATGATCCCCGCCGCGCTGATGCTGGTCGGCTCGTTCTTCATGCCCGGCGGCGCGCCGGCGGCCGGCTGGACGCTCTACGCGCCGCTGACGCTGCAGATGGGCCCGTCGATGGATGCCGGCATCTTCGCGATGCACATCCTGGGCGCCTCGTCGATCATGGGATCGATCAACATCATCGTGACCATCCTCAACATGCGCGCCCCCGGCATGACGCTGATGAAGATGCCGATGTTCGCCTGGACCTGGCTGATCACCGCCTACCTGCTGATCGCGGTGATGCCGGTGCTGGCCGGCGCGATCACCATGACGCTGACCGACCGCCATTTCGGCACCAGCTTCTTCAACCCCGCCGGCGGCGGCGATCCGGTGATGTACCAGCACATCTTCTGGTTCTTCGGCCACCCCGAGGTCTACATCATGATCCTGCCGGCCTTCGGCATCATCAGCCAGATCGTGCCGGCCTTCGCCCGCAAGAAGCTGTTCGGCTACGCGTCGATGGTGTACGCCACCTCTTCCATCGCGATCCTGTCCTTCATCGTGTGGGCGCACCACATGTTCACCACCGGCATGCCGGTGACCGGCCAGCTGTTCTTCATGTACGCGACGATGCTGATCGCGGTGCCGACGGCGGTCAAGATCTTCAACTGGATCGCGACGATGTGGCAGGGCTCGATGACCTTCGAGACGCCGATGCTGTTCGCGGTGGGCTTCATCTTCGTGTTCACCATGGGCGGCTTCACCGGCCTGATCCTCGCGATGGCCCCGATCGACACCCAGCTGCAGGACACCTACTACGTCGTGGCCCACTTCCACTACGTACTGGTCGCCGGCTCGCTGTTCGCGATGTTCGCCGGCGTCTACTACTGGATCCCCAAGTGGACCGGCGTCATGTACAACGAAGGCTGCGGCAAGCTGCATTTCTGGTGGTCGCTAATCTCGTTCAACGTCACTTTCTTCCCGATGCACTTCCTGGGCCTGGCCGGCATGCCGCGCCGCTATGCCGACTACTCGATGCAGTTCGCCGACTTCAACGCGCTGGCGTCGGTCGGTGCCTTCTTCTTCGGCTTCGCCCAGGTCTACTTCTTTTTGTTCATCGTGCTGCCGTGCATGCGTGGCAAGGGCGAACCCGCACCGCAGCGTCCGTGGGAAGCCGCCGAAGGCCTGGAATGGGAAGTACCGTCGCCGGCGCCGTTCCACACCTTCGAGACCCCGCCCAAGCTGGACGCGACCGCGACCCGCGTGATCGGCTGATCCCGTCGCCCCTCGCCGAGCCCCCGCCATGACGCCCGAACAGAAGAAGAACAACCGCCGCCTCGCGCTGATCCTGGCGTCGATCGCGCTGGTGTTCTTCATCGGCTTCATGGTGAAGATGACGCTGCTGTCGCAGCGCTGAAAGACCGGGCCGCCGATGCGCATGCGACGTGAAAACCTGAAGATGGTCGGCAAGCTGGGCGTGGTCACGCTCGGCATGTTCGCCTTCGGCTACGCGCTGGTGCCGCTCTACAACGCGATCTGCGAGATGACCGGCATCAACGTGCTGGCGATCACCGAGCGGCAGGTGCCGGGCAACGGCACCGCCGGCCGGGACGTGAAGCTGCCCGCCAATTCGCAGATCGACCGCAGCCGCACGATCACCGTCGAGTTCGATTCCAACGCCCGCGGACTCTGGGATTTCCAGCCGGCGGTGCGGTCGATGCAGGTGCATCCGGGCGAGCTGGCCACGGTGATGTACGACTTCCAGAACACGCAGAACCGCCGCATGGCCGCCCAGGCGATCCCCAGCTATGCGCCGCGCGAGGCCGCGCCGTATTTCAACAAGCTCGAATGCTTCTGCTTCACCCAGTACACGATGGATGCGGGCGAGAAGAAGCAGTGGCCGGTGGCCTTCGTGATCGATCCCAAGCTGTCGAAGGACGTGACCACGATCACGCTCTCGTACACCTTCTTCGAGGTCGGCGGCAAGACGCCGCCCGCGCCGGCGTCCACCCCCACCGCCGATGCGGCCGCCCACCTGCCGTCGGGAGTGGGATCGTGATGGCCGCACCGCAGCCGCGCGGTTCCCTGCTGCGCACCGTGCGGGCGGTGGCCTGGTCGTTCCTGGGCCTGCGCCGCGGCAGCGGGCTGGAGCAGGACGCCCGGCTCAACCCGGTCCATGTGATGGTCGTCGGCCTGGTGGCCGTCTTCCTGTTCGTATTGGCGCTGGCGGCCCTGGTCCACTGGATCGTCTAGCCCCCCGCCCCCGCTCCGCATCCGGCACCGCAGACACGAGAAATTCCAGAAGAGAGAGATTCAGGAGAAGCCATGAGTTCGACCCACACCAGCGCGACACCGTACTACTTCGTGCCCGCCGAATCGCGCCATCCGGCGATGGCGGCGGCCGGCCTGTTCTTCGTGATCCTGGGTGCGGGCCAGTGGGTCAACGGCCATACCTGGGGCATGTACTCGCTCGCGGTCGGCATGGTCTGGTGGCTGACGGTGCTGTTCCAGTGGTTCCGCGACTCGATCCGCGAAAGCGAGGGCGGGCTCTACGGCTACAAGATCGATCTGTCCTACCGCTGGAGCATGGCCTGGTTCATCTTCTCGGAGGTGATGTTCTTCGGCGCCTTCTTCACCGCGCTCTGGTGGGCCCGCGCCCATTCGGTGCCGGCTCTCGGCAGCCTGGACAACGCGCTGCTCTGGCCCGATTTCAAGGCCGTCTGGCCCAGCCTGGCCGCAGGCGTGACCGCGGCGCCGGCCGGCCACATCGAGCCCTTCCAGACGGTCGGCCCGTTCTGGCTGCCGACGATCAACACCGCGCTGCTCCTGAGCTCGGGCGTGACCCTGACCATCGCCCACCACGCGCTGCGCGAGAACCACCGCGGCCGCACCATCTCGTTCATGTGGGCGACGGTGGTGCTGGGCTTCGTGTTCCTGGTGGTCCAGGGCTACGAGTACCACCACCTGTACGCCGAGTTGAACCTCAAGCTCACCTCGGGCGTGTACGGCTCCACGTTCTACATGCTGACCGGTTTCCACGGCTTCCACGTGTTCATCGGCATGCTGATGCTGTTCTTCACCACGCTGCGGCTGCAGAAGGGCCACTTCACCGCGGAGCGGCATTTCGGCTTCGAAGGGGCGGCCTGGTACTGGCACTTCGTCGACGTGGTGTGGCTCGGCCTCTACGTGCTGGTCTACTGGCTGTGATCCGGCCGTCTTGCCGGCACGCAGCAAAAAGGCGCCGCGAGGCGCCTTTTTGCATCTGCCCGGCCCGGGTGCCGCTCAGCGCGCCACCGGCAGGCCGGTGGCGCGCACGTAGCCCAGCTTCCACGCCACCAGGATGCAGACGAACAGCAGGATCGACAGGCCGACCCGCAGCGCCAGTGCGCGGGCCATGTTGCTCGTCTTCGCCTTGCCGTTGCGGCCGTCGCGCATCATGAAGAACAGCGCCGTGCCCAGGCTGCCGAGGATGCCGACGAACGCGAGCAGGACGATGGTTTTCATGACCCGCATTATCCTGTGAGCGCCGCGTTGCATCCCCTCGGCCGGCGTTTCGTGCTGGCCACCGTGGCGGCGGTGGCGGGCGTCGCCGTCACCGTGTCGCTCGGCAACTGGCAGCTGTCGCGCGCGGCGCAGAAGGAGGCGATCCACGACGCGATCGCCCGGCGGCGCGCCGAGCCGATGCTCGACGGGCGCAGCCTGGCGGCCCTGCCGCCGCCGGAGCGAACCGTGCCCGCGGCAGCTGCTGTGCCGCCGGCTGCATCACCGGCACCTTCAGCCGACACGGCCGGCGCGGCCGCGCGCGAGGCGCTGGTGTACCGCCGCATCGCGCTGCGCGGCACCTGGCTGCCGCAGCACACCGTCTACCTCGACAACCGCCAGATGGACGGCCGGCCCGGCTTCTTCGTCGTGACGCCGCTGCAGATCGATCCGGGCGTGGCGGTGCTGGTGCAACGCGGCTGGGTACCGCGCAACTTCCAGGACCGGACCCGGCTGCCGCCGGTGGAGACGCCCACCGGCCCGGTGGAGATCGAGGGGCGCATCGCCGAGGCGCCGTCGAAGCTGTTTTCCTTCGCGGGCGGCGACCCCGGCCAGGGGTCTTCCCGCATCCGGCAAAATCTGGACCTCGCGGACTACCGGCACGAGACCGGTGTGCCGCTCGTCTCGCTGTCGGTGCTCCAGACCGGCGCGCCTGGCGAGGGTCTGCAACGGCGCTGGCCCGAGATCGCCAGCGGTGTCGAAAAACACTACGGCTACGCGTTTCAATGGTTCGGGCTGGCCGCCCTCATCGCAACCCTTTATGTCTGGTACCAACTTGTCCGACGCTTCGTTTCCCCGCGCCGGCGCACCCGCTCCTGAGCCGGACGGCGACCGGCCCCTGGTGCTGACGGTCCACGACATGCCCCGGCCCGCCGAGGCCGGAGCGCAGCAGCGCACGGTGCACGGCCGCTGGAAGATGCTGGCGGTGATGCTGGTCTGCGCGGCACCGGTGATCGCCTCGTACTTCACCTACTACGTCGTCCGTCCCGAAGGCCGTCGCAACTACGGAGAGCCGATCGCGCAACAGCCGCCGCTGCCCGACGTGCCGGCCACCGCGCTCGACGGCACCGTCCGCAGCCTGGCCGCCCTCAAGGGCCAGTGGCTGCTGGTCAGCGTGGCGGGCGGCGCCTGCGACGCGCAGTGCGAGCGGCACCTGTACCTGCAGCGCCAGTTGCGCGAGAGCCTGGGCCGCGAGAAGGACCGGCTCGACTGGGTCTGGCTGGTGTCCGACGACGCCCCGGTGCCCGCGCCCCTGGCCCGGACCGTCGGCCAGGCCCGGGCCACCGTGCTGCGGGTGCCGCAGGCCGCGTTGTCGGCCTGGCTGGCGCCCGCGGCCGGGCAAGCATTGCCCGAACACCTCTACATGGTCGACCCGATGGGCCGCTGGATGATGCGCTTCCCGGCGGCGATGGACACCGCCGGTGCCGCCAAGGCCAAGCGCGACATCGAGCGCCTGCTGCGCGCCGCCGCTTCCTGGGACGAACCGGGCCGCTAGGGCCCGCCGCGCCCCGACGATTTCCGCCATGGACCACCACTCGCTCTACGACCTGTCCCCCGCGCTGCAATTGCTGCTGGGCGGGCTGCTGATCGCCTGCGTGCCGCTGGGCTGGCTGTGGCTGCGCAACCGCCATGCTTCCGGCGCGCGCCGGCTGCAGGCGCTCACCGTCCTCACGCTCTTCCTGACCTTCGACCTGGTGCTGTTCGGGGCCTTCACCCGGCTGACCGACTCGGGCCTGGGCTGCCCCGACTGGCCCGGCTGCTACGGCCACGCGAGCCCGGTCGGCGCCCGCAGCCAGATCGCCGCCGCCCAGGACGCGATGCCCACCGGCCCGGTGACCCACGGCAAGGCCTGGGTGGAGATGGTCCACCGCTACCTGGCCACCGGTGTCGGCGGGCTGATCCTGGTCTCGACCATCGCCAGCGGGTGGCTGGCACGGCGGGCCCGGCGCGCAGGGCAGGGCGGCCTGGCGGTGCATCCGTGGTGGCCGACCGCCACGCTGCTCTGGGTCTGCCTGCAGGGGGCCTTCGGGGCGCTCACGGTGACGATGAAGCTGTTCCCCGCGATCGTGGTGATGCACCTGGCGGGCGGCATCGTGCTGCTGGCGCTGCTCTGCGTGCAGGCGGTGCGCCACGCGCAGGCCGCCGGCCGGCCGGTGGTGCGGCTGCGGCCCGCGCTGTGGCGCGGCATGGCGGTGGTGCTGGGGCTGGTGGCCCTGCAGATCCTGCTGGGCGGCTGGGTCAGCACCAACTACGCGGTGCTGGCCTGCGCCCAGTTCCCCACCTGCCAGGACAGCTGGTGGCCGGCGATGGACTTCGCCCAGGGCTTCCAGCTCTGGCGGCCGCTGGGACTGCTGCGGGACGGCGGCAACATCAGCTTCGCCGCACTGACCGCGATCCATTACGTCCACCGCCTCTTCGCCTATGTCGTCTTCGCCGCGCTCGGCCTGCTGGCCTGGCGGCTGTGGCGCGTCGCGGGCATGGCCGCGGCCGCCCGCTGGCTCGCCGGTCTGGCGCTGTGGCAGTTCGCGACCGGCCTCTCCGACGTGGTGCTGGACTGGCCGCTGGTGGCCGCGGTGTCGCACACGGGGGGCGCCGCCGCACTGGTCGTGGCCCTCACCTGGGCGCTGTGCGACAGCCGCGCCGCCCGGCGTGCCACCGCCCCTGTTCCGGGCAGCGCCGGTGCGCGCCCCGCCGATCCCGGCGTTTCCGGATTCTCTGCATGACCGTCGTTTCTTCCGCCCTGCCGTCTTCGCGGTTCCAGCAGTTCTACGCGCTGACCAAGCCCCGGGTGGTGCAGCTGATCGTCTTCTGCGCCCTGATCGGCATGGTGCTGGCCGTTCCCGGCCTGCCCACCTGGGCCGAGGTGCGGCTGGCGCTGGTGGCCTGCGCCGGCATCTGGCTGGTGGCGGGCGCGGCCGCGGCGTTCAACTGCCTGGTCGAGAAGGGCATCGACGCCAAGATGCGCCGCACCGCCTGGCGCGCCACCGCGCGGGGGGAACTGTCGGACCGGCAGGCGCTGGGTTTCTCGGCGGTGCTCTGCATCGCCGGCTCGCTGCTGCTCTACCACTACGTCAACCCGCTGACGATGTGGCTCACCTTCGCCACCTTCGTCGGCTACGCGGTGGTCTACACCGTGATCCTGAAGCCGCTGACGCCGCAGAACATCGTGATCGGCGGCGCCTCGGGCGCGATGCCGCCGGTGCTGGGCTGGTCGGCCATGACCGGCGACGTCGGCCCCGAGGCGCTGATCCTGTTCCTGATCATTTTCCTGTGGACCCCGCCGCACTTCTGGGCGCTGGCGCTCTACCGGGTGGAGGACTACCGCAAGTCGGGCCTGCCGATGCTGCCGGTCACCCACGGCAACGAGTTCACCCGGCTGCAGGTGCTGCTCTACACGCTGATCCTGTTCGCCGGCTGCCTGATGCCTTTCATCTACGGCATGAGTTCGTGGATCTACCTGGCGACCGCGGTGGTGCTGAGCACCGGTTTCTGCCTCTACGCCTTTCGACTGTGGCGCTCCTACTCCGACGCGCTGGCGCGGCGCACTTTCCGTTTCTCGTTGATCCACCTGAGCCTGCTGTTCGCGGCGCTGCTGGTGGACCACTACGTTCTCTAGGAGCCGCCGTGCCTCTCGACCGCCGCACCCTGACCGTCGCCGCCCTCGCGACCCTCGTCGCCGGGCTGTCCGCCTGCTCGAAGCCTGCCCCGAAGGCCGCTTTCAATGCGGTCGATGTGACCGGGGCCGACTATGCCCGCGACTTCGCGCTGACCGACCAGCACGGCAGGGCCCGCACCCTGGCCGACTTCAAGGGCAAGGTCGTCGCCGTCTTCTTCGGCTTCACCCAGTGCCCGGACGTCTGCCCCACGACCCTGGCCGAGCTGGCCGAGGTGAAGCGCCAGCTGGGCGCCGACGGCGACAAGCTGCAGGCGGTGCTGGTCTCGGTCGACCCGGAGCGCGATACGCCCGAGCTGCTGTCGGCCTACATGGAGAACTTCGACCCGAGCTTCGTCGGCCTGCGGCCCACCCTGGAGCAGCTTCCGGTGGTGGCCAAGGACTTCAAGGTCTACTACAAGAAGGTCGAAGGCAAGGCGCCCGGCAGCTACTCGATGGACCATTCCGCCGGCACCTACCTGTTCGATCCGCAGGGGCGGCTGCGGCTCTACAGCCGCTACGGTTCGGGCAAAGCGGCATTGCTGGCGGACATCAAGCTGCTGCTGTCGGGCGCCTAGTCGGTTTGCTATGAAATCGATAGCTTGAGGTCGGCGTCCCGCGCCGGCTACAGCTACGAAACGCTTGCAAAGTACACGATTCGCGCACCCGGTCGAAACGGGCCCTGAATGACGAAAGGGCTGCCCGCAAGACAGCCCTTTTGCATGGAGCCAGACGCCGATGGCACCACCGGTATCGTCAGGCGTATTCGGCCAGCGTCTTGCGCATCTTCTTCATCGCCGCCGTCTCGATCTGGCGAATCCGCTCGGCGCTGACCTGGTATTCGGCGGCCAGTTCGTGCAGCGTCATGCCGCCCGATCCGTCGTCGTTCACGTTCAGCCAGCGCTGCTCGACGATGCGGCGGCTGCGGGCGTCCAGCGCTTCCAGCGCGGTCGCGATGCCGTCGGTCGCCATCACGTCGCGGTCGCGCGATTCCAGCATCGCGGTCGGCTCGTGGGCGCCGTCGGCCAGGTAGGCGATGGGGCCGAAAGTCTGCTCGCCGTCGTTCGAAGGAGACGGATCGAGCAGCACGTCGCCGCCCGACATGCGGGTTTCCATCTCCATCACGTCTTCGCGCTTGACGTTCAGCCGCTCGGCGACCTTGTCGACCTGCTCGGGGCTGAGGGTGTCGCGCGGGACCACGTCGGCCTCCAGGCCGGCATTGGCCTTGAAGGACTGCTTCATCGACCGCAGGTTGAAGAACAGCTTGCGTTGCGACTTGGTGGTCGCCACCTTCACCATGCGCCAGTTCTTCAGGATGTACTCGTGGATCTCGGCCTTGATCCAGTGCATGGCATAGCTCACCAGACGCACGCCCTGGTCGGGGTCGAAGCGCTTGACCGCCTTCATCAGGCCGATGTTGCCCTCCTGGATCAGGTCGCCCTGGGGCAGGCCGTAGCCGATGTACTGGCGCGAGATCGACACCACCAGGCGCAGGTGCGACAGCACCATCCGGCCGGCGGAATCCAGGTCGTTGTCGTTGCGCAGCTTGCGGGCGTAGGTTTGCTCTTCCTCTGGCGTGAGCAAGGGCAGGCGGTTGATCGCCGAAATGTAGGCGTCCAGGTTGCCCAGCGGGGGCACCAGGGACCAAGGGTTCGCAGCCGCGACCGCCGTGGCGTTTCCAGTTTGAAGATTCATACCAGAAGTCCTTTCCTCTTGACTTTCATATTAGCACTCGATTGGAGAGAGTGCCAAAGCACAAGTTCCACGGCAGCCGCAATTCACGCTATCGGGTCGATAGCTGCGGCGTTTGCCGATGACCGGGCGCCATCGCCGGTCAATCCAGTGCTCGAACCTGCTACCCAGCTTAGAACCCGTGCCGCATGCACCGTGTCGGACAGCCCCAGGCTGCCGCTGTCGGAGGGCGCGACGCGGAAGGTCTCAATCCAGCAACGCCTGGGCGAACTCCCGTGCGTCGAAGGTTTCCAGGTCTTCCAGCTTCTCGCCCACGCCGACGAAGTACACCGGAATCGGCCGCTCCTGCGCGATCGCGGCCAGCACGCCGCCCTTGGCGGTGCCGTCGAGCTTGGTGACGATCAGGCCGGTGAGGCCCAGCACGTCGTCGAATGCGCGGACCTGGGCCAGCGCGTTCTGGCCGGTGTTGCCGTCGATCACCAGCAGCACCTCGTGCGGCGCGGTGCCGTCGGCCTTCTGCACCACCCGCTTGATCTTGCGCAGCTCTTCCATCAGGTGCAACTGGGTCGGCAGCCGGCCGGCGGTGTCGACCAGCACCACGTCCTTGCCGCGGGCCTTGCCGGCGGTGACCGCGTCGAAACTCACCGCCGACGGGTCGCCGCCCTGCTGGCCGACGATCTCGACCAGGTTGCGATCGGCCCACACGCCGAGCTGCTCGCGGGCCGCCGCCCGGAAGGTGTCGGCGGCGGCCAGCAGCACGCTGGCGCCCCCGTGCGCCAGGTGCTTGGTCAGCTTGCCGATCGAGGTGGTTTTGCCCGCGCCGTTGACGCCGGCCACCATGATCACCGTGGGCGTGTGCTCGCCGATCACCAGCGGTTTTTCCAGCGGCTCGAGCAGCGCCGCGATGGCGTCGGCCAGCAGCGCCTTCACCGCCGAGGGCTCTGTGGCGCGTGCGTCCTTCACCCGGCGCTTCAGGTCGGCCAGCAGGAATTGGGTGGCCTTGACGCCGGTGTCGGCCATCAGCAGGGCGTCTTCCAACTCCTCGTAGAGCGCGTCGTCGATCCTGGTGCCGGTGAAGACGGTGGTGATGCTGTCGCCGGTCTTGCGCAGGCCGGTCTTCAGCCGGCCCAGCCAGCCGGCACGGGCGGCTTCCGGGGTCGCACCCGGGGCCGCCACGGGCGGGCCTGGAGGCGCCGGCGCAGCCGGTGGCGGCGCGAAGGCCGGTGCGGGTGGCTTCGGCCGGGCCGCGGAAGGTGGGGCCTTCGGAACGAACGCGGCGGGTGCCGATAGTGCTGCCGTAGGAGTCGGCGGGGACGCGGGTGCCGGCGGTGCGCCTGTGGCGGCATCGCCGGGCAGGGCAGGGCGTGGAACGGCCGGCGCCACCGGTGGGGTCGCGTCGGACCATGGTGCCGACGCGGGGGGCGCTTCCCCAGGCTCTACCGGCGTCGCCACGCCGAACTGGGTCTTGAGCCAGGCCATGGCCGACCCGGTGACGCCGGCCGGTGCAGGAACCGGTGCCGGCGGCTGCACGGCGGCGGTCGAGGGCGGTGGGGCGGCGTCCGGCGGAGCGGTCGTCGCGGGCTCAGCGGAAGTCGGTGCTTTTTTCTTGAAGAAACTGAACATTGGAGCCGTTCTTAGAATCGTACCATTCTATGAAACGCGCTATTTCCCTTCTCGGCCTGCTGGCCGCGTTCGGCGCGGGTGCCCAGCTGCCCCCGACCGGCGATCCCACTCCCACCCCGGGCCCTACCTCTCCCACCGGCCCTTCGGACGCCATCCCGGGCGGCGCGGCGCCGGCGGGGGCCGAGGCGGTGCAGCAGTTCACGCTGGCCAACGGCATGTCGGTGATCGTCAATCCCGACCGGCGCGCGCCCACCGCGGTGCAGATGGTCTGGGTGCGCGTGGGCTCGATGGACGAGGTCGACGGCACCTCGGGCGTGGCCCACATGCTGGAGCACATGATGTTCAAGGGCACGCCCACCGTGCCGGCCGGCGAATTCTCGCGCCGGGTGGCCGCCCTGGGCGGCCGCGAGAACGCCTTCACCAACCGCGACTACACCGGCTATTACCAGCAGATCCCGGCCGGCCGCCTGGCCGACGTGATGAAGCTCGAATCCGACCGCTTCGCGAACAACCAGTGGGCCGACGGCGAGTTCCTCAAGGAGCGCCAGGTCGTCACCGAGGAGCGCCGGATGCGCACCGACGACAACCCGCGCGCCCGGATGGGCGAGGCGCTCAACGCGCAGATCTATCTGGCCTCGCCCTATCGCCGGCCGGTGATCGGCTGGATGAGCGATATCGCGGCCTACACCGCCGACGACGTCCGCGCCTTCCACCAGAAGTGGTACGTTCCGGCCAACGCTGTGCTGGTGGTGGCCGGAGATGTGGATCCGGTGGAGGTGCGGCGCCTGGCCGAAGCCACCTACGGCCAGATCCCCGCCCGCCCGGTGCCCGCGCGCAAGCCCCAGGCCGAGCCGGAGCAGGTCGGCCTGCGCCGCTTCGAATTCAAGGCGCCGGCCGAGCAGGCGTATGTCGCGATGGCCTTCAAGGTGCCCGGCCTGGAGTCGCTGGCCGCCGATGCGCCGCCGGCCGACGACGCACTGGCGCTGACCATGCTGTCGGCGGTGCTCGACGGGTACTCCGGCGCCCGCCTGGGCCGGTCGTTGACGCAGGGCCCGAACCGCGTGGCCGACCGCGTCGGCGCCTATCACGCGCTGGTCGCCCGCGGCCCCAAGACCTTCATGCTCTACGGGCTTCCGGCCCAGGGCCGCACCGCGGCGCAGGTCGAGGCCGGCCTGCGGGCCGAGGTGGCCAAGGTGGCCGCCAGCGGCGTGACCGAGGCCGAACTGCGCCGCGCCCGCACCCAGTGGATGGCGGGCGAGGTCTTCAAGCGCGATTCGGTCTTCGAGCAGGCCAACGAACTGGGCAACAACTGGATCCAGGGCATGCCGCTGGACGCCGACGAGCGCGTGCTGGCGCGCCTGGAGAAGATCACGCCGCAGCAGGTGCAGGACGTGGCCCGCCGCTACTTCGGCGACGACCAGCTCACCGTCGGCACGCTGGTGCCGCAGCCGATCGACCCCGCCCGCGCCCGCCGCGCCGCCGCCGCCCAGGCCGCCGGCGGCGATCTGCGCTGACACCCGACAGGAAATCGATGTTTGCTATTAAAACCATAGCTATAGGTCGGCTTATCGCGCCGGCTGCGGCCCTTTTTTGCTTGAGTCCCGCCTTTGCGGCCCTGCCGATCGAACACTGGACGCAACCCGCCGGAGCCCAGGTCTACCTGGTGCAGAGCAAGGCGGTGCCGATGGTCGACGTGCAGATCGACTTCGACGCCGGCGCCCGGCGCGATCCGGCGGCCCAGGCCGGGCTGGCCGCCGTCACCGCCAGCATGGGCGAGAAGGGCGTGCGCGCCCACGGCCGCGAGCCGGCGCTCGACGAGAACGCGATCGACGACGCCTGGGCCGACCTGGGCGCCAACTTCGGCGCCGGCGCCACCAGCGACCGGATGAGCTTCACCCTGCGCTCGCTGACCGACGCCGCGCTGCTCGACCGTGCCGCCCGGCTGGCCGCCCGCCAGATCGGCGAGCCGTCGTTTCCCGACGCGATCTGGCAGCGCGAGCGCCAGCGCATCGCCGCCGCGCTGAAAGAGGCCGACACCCGGCCCGCCACCCAGGCCGGCCGCGCGTTCCAGCGCGCGGTGTACGGCGGCCATCCGTACGGCCAGCGCACCACGCCGCAGACGCTGACGGCGATCGGCGTGGCCGACATGCGGGCGCTGCAGGCCCGCGCGCTGCGGTCGTGCGGCGCCAAGGTCAGCATCGTGGGCGCGCTCGACCGCGCCCAGGCCGATCGGCTGGCCACCACGCTGCTGGGTCGCCTGCCGACGGGGCCGTGCGCAACCTTGCCCGCGGTGGCCGAGGTGCAGCCGCTGGCCGCGCCGCAGGACATCCGCATCCCGTTCGACTCGGCCCAGGCGCACGTCTACATCGGCCAGCCGGGCTTCCGGCGGGCCGATCCCGACTACTTCGCGCTGACGGTCGGCAACTACATCCTGGGCGGTGGCGGCTTCGTCTCGCGTCTGACCGAGCAGGTGCGCGAGCAGCGCGGTCTGAGCTACAGCGTGCAGAGCTGGTTCGAGCCGGCCCTGCACGCCGGCGCCTTCACCATCAACCTGCAGACCCGGCCCGATCAGGCCGCGCAGGCGGTCGACGTGGCGCGGGCGGTGCTCGACCGCTTCGTGGCCGACGGCCCGACGCCGCAGGAACTGCAGGCCGCAAAGGACAACCTGATCGGCGGCTTCCCGCTGCGGATCGACAGCAACGCCAAGCTGCTGTCGAACGTCGCCAACATCGCCTGGAACGGCCTGCCCCTGGACTACCTCGACACCTGGACCGCCGAGGCGCAGAAGGTGACGGCCGACGACATCCGCGCCGCGTTCGGGCGCAAACTGCGGCCCGACCGGATGGTGACCGTGGTCGTCGGAGGCAAGCCTTGAAGCCGGTCGATTTCCGCAGCCGCAGCCGCAGCGGCAGCGAGGCACCGGCGCGAGTGCCGGCCGCGCCACCTGTGCCCAGGCACCGCGGCAAGGGCGAGGTGCGGATCATCGGCGGGCTCTGGAAGCGTACCCGGCTGCAGGTGCCCGATCTGCCCGGCCTGCGGCCGACGCCCGACCGCGTGCGCGAGACCCTCTTCAACTGGCTCGGCCAGGACCTGACGGGATGGCGCTGTCTGGACGCCTTCGCCGGTACCGGTGCGCTGGGGCTGGAAGCCGCGTCGCGCGGCGCGAAGCAGGTGATGCTCTGCGAGCGCCAGCCGGCGCTGGTAGACGCCTTGCGCGCCGCCTGCACCAGGCTCGAGGCCACCGCCGTCGAGGTGCGCCGGACCGACGGCATCGCCGCGCTGCGCGACGCCGCGCCGGGCAGCCTCGACCTGGTACTGCTCGATCCGCCGTTCGATGCGGGTTTGTTCGATGCGGCCCTGGCGGCGGCCGCGCGCGCCGTATCGCCCACCGGCAGGATCTACCTGGAAGCACCGCGCCCCTGTACCGAGGCCGACCTGCGGCCGCTGGGCCTGGCGGTGTCGCGCCACCTGCGCGCGGGTGCGGTCCATGCGCACCTGCTGGTCGTCGCGGCGTCGGAGCCGGCCACCGCATAATCCGGCGCATCCGCACGGCCGGGCCCGCCGGGTCCGGCCTTCGCCGGTAAGCGCAGGACACGCACCGGCGTACCGGCCGACCCGCTTCGAGGAGTTCAGTCGCATGGCCCGCAACATTGTCGCCGTCTACCCGGGTACTTTCGACCCGATCACCCTCGGCCATGAAGACGTGGTGCGCCGCGCGACCCAGTTGTTCGACCGGGTGATCGTGGCGGTGGCGGCCGGCCACCACAAGAAGACGCTGTTCGACCTGCAGGAGCGGATCGACATGGTGCGCGAGGCGGTGCGGGCCTATCCGCAGGTCGAGGTCGAGAGCTTCTCGGGCCTGCTGCGCGACTTCGTCGTGTCGCGCGGCGCCAAGGCGATGGTGCGCGGCCTGCGGGCCGTCACCGATTTCGACTACGAATTCCAGCTGGCCGGCATGAACCGCAGCCTGATGCCGGAGGTGGAAACCGTGTTTCTCACGCCCAGCGACCGTTACCAGTTCATCTCGAGCACCTTCGTCCGCGAGATCGCGATGCTGGGCGGCGAAACCGACAAGTTCGTCTCGGATGAGGTACACGCGTGCCTGCAAGGCAAGGTGCGCAGCCTGCGGCCACCCACGGCCTGACGGTGCGCCGCCGGCGGCCGGTGCCGGCTACGGCCCCAGAGGCCGCGGTTCGGAAGGACCGACGGTAGGATCGGCGTCGGATACCGGTGGCTGCGGGTGGGCCGGCTGGCGCATGTCGTCGTGGTCGTCGACCAGCGGTTTGTCGACGCACCGGTGGATCACGTCGTGCACGAAGCGCAGCTTGCGCAACGCGCCGTTCGACAGCGCGAACGGGTAAGCGTCGTTCTGTCCCAGGCTGCGGTTGAGGCTGTTGAGCATCAGCGTCACCGGCACCCACTGGCGCACCAGTTGGTCGAAATCGGTCTCGCGCGATTCGAACGGGTTCGACACGCCGTCGGGCGGCAGCGCGGCACCGCCGGGCACGACCACGTTGGTGTGGTACGCCGCTGCCGTCTCCAGCAAATCGACCATGTGCAGGTAATGCGCCCAGGTCTCGGCCCAGTCCTCCCACGGATGGGCGGTGGCATAGGCACTGACGAAATCGTTCTGCCAGTCGTTGCCGGAGTGGTCGGTGGCGTAGTGGCGCTCGAGCGCCGCGCCGTAGTCCTGCGAATCGTCGCCGAACACCGCACGGAAAGCCTGCAGCCCGTTTTGCGCCAGGATCAGGCGGTCCCAATAGTAATGGCCCGATTCGTGCCGCAGATGGCCCAGCAGCGTGCGGTAGGGCTCGTGCAACTGCAGCTGGCGGCGGGCCCGTTCGTCGTCGTCGGCCTCGGCGATGTTGAGGGTGATCAGTCCCTGGTTGTGGCCGGTCATCACGTTCGGCGCGCCGGGCAGATCGGCCAGGAACTGGTAGACCGGGCCAGGAACTTCGTTCGGACCCGGCTCGGTGGATGCCAGGCCCAGCCGCGCGAGCGTATAGAACAGCCGTTTCTTGGCGACCTCGATCAGGTACCAGCGGTGCTGGTTGGCCGGGATCGAGAGGTCGGGCAGCAACTGGGTCTGGCGGCAGGAGACGCAGAGCAGGTGCGGATCGTGCGACGGCACCGCGAAGTTGCAGGCATGGTGCAGGCGATTGTTGATGCACATGCGGTACGTCTGCGTGGAACGGGCGTAGGGTAGACGCTCCAGCAGTTCCTCGCCGCTGCCGTCGGTCAGCCGGGAGCTGCGCAAGGCGGCCATCGACAGGATGTCCGGCAGGAACGCGAGGCGGCTGCCGCAGTTGAGGCAGGTGACGTTCTCGAAGAAGACAGGATGTCCGCAATTGTCGCAGTTGAATATCTTCATGGGATCCGACCGACCTGCTTTGCCTCTGCTCCATAAGCAAAGGCAGGGTCCGGGGTGTACCCCGGACCCTGCCTCTCCCCGTAGACCCGGCCGCGGTTCACGCGACGGGCATGCTGTCGATCCTTACGGACGAACGACGATATTGTTGCGAACTTCGCGCACGTTCTTGGTGTTGCGTGCGATCGTTTCCGCGGCGTTCTTCTCGGTCTGCGACTTGGCGAAGCCCGACAGTTGAACCGTGCCGTTGAGGGTTTCGACGCTGATCGCGGTGGCGGCGACGCTCTTGTCTTCCGCCATCTTGGCCTTCACTGCAGCGGTGATGGCGGCGTCGTCCACATAGGAGCCGACGGTTTGCTGGTGACGTACGAGAGAGCAACCGGCCGTAACGACGGTGATGCCTGCGAGAGCGGCCAAAGCCAGCGCGCGAACGTATTTCATGATGATTCCTCGGATGTAGTTGGATTGGGAAAACACGGTGCGAGAGTGGAAATTCCGCCGACGGTGCACGACTCCGGTCGGCGGCGGTGGTCAACGGTGGAGCCAGTCCTTCAGCTCGTCGGCATGCTCTTCTTCCTGTGCCAGTATGCCTTCCAGCATGCGGCGGGTCGTAGGATCCTTGTCGCCCACCAGATGGATCATCTGGCGATAGGCTTCGACGGCGATGCGTTCCGCGACCAGATTGGCACGGACCATCGATTTCAGGTCGGTCGATTCGTCGTACTCCGCATGGCTGCGGGTCAGCAGCGTGCCGGGCGAGAAATCGGGGCTGCCACCGAGCTGGACGATCCGCTCGGCGATCAGGTCCGCATGCGCCGATTCTTCGTTGGCATGCACGAGGAACTCGTTGGCGATGGCCGGCGACTCTACACCGTCGGCGGTGAAATAGTGGCGCTTGTAGCGTAGCACGCACACCAGCTCGGTGGCCAGCGCGTCGTTGAGCAGCTTGACGATAGCGTCGCGGTGCGGACCGTAGCTGGGGGTGACGGCGCCGTCGTCCAGGTTGCGGGTGGCGGCCGCATTCAGTGCGGATTCGTCGAGCACCATGCTCTCGCTGCCGAAGTCTTGCGAAACGGGGTTGGAAAGATCGTTCATCGGGGGTGTCCTTCTAGGGTTGTTTCTTGGATTGCGTGATCAGGGACAGCACGAAGCTGGAAGCTTGCGAAGACTTGAGGACCGCCACCGCAAGACCGCCGATGGATACCAGCCGCCACGGCTTCGCCACCACCACCGTAGCGCCGACACCGGCGGCGATACCGAGCAGGCGAAACGGTCTGCGTTCGGCGTAATCGGCCAGGAGCGGCTCGGCGACGGCGCCCGCGGCGCGAACGGGATGGAACTCCCACCATGCGCGAACGCCGTACTTCGCAGCCGACCAGATATTCACAGCCCGTTCGCGGACCGACACCTGTTTTACGGGTGGCGATACCTGTTCGCCGCCGATGCGCTCGTCGAAATCGACGCTCGTATCGCCTCGTTGAGCTGGTGCTGCAATGCGGCTCGGCTTCTTGGGCTTGGTCAATTGGTTGACCAAGGCTTCGCGCGAAGCCTGCAGCCTCTCCTTGGCGCTGCGCTCGTCTTTTTCGGCGGCGGTCATTTCTGCTCTCCTGCAATGCGCAGAGCCATGACGTCCGCATCGAGCTGGGCCTTGATGTCTTCGAAACGCTTGGCGGTGTTGGGCCTGCGCGCGAGGAACAGTGCGATCAGCATCACCAAGAAGACGGTGCCCGGAACCGCCAACAGCGCCCAATGGAAGCCGTGCAGCGCACCCAGCATCAACGCCACACCGGACAATACGAGAAACACACACCCCATCACCAGCACCACACCCCAGGCAGCCACCTTGACGGCGACGCCGGTCCCCATGCTCGTGAGCTCTTCCTGCAGCAAGGCGACGTAGCCGGAGACGTGTTCGACCAGAAGCTCGGGCTTGCGGATCAACACGGTGAACAGGGGATGGAGCATGGATCGCAATCAGGTCGAGAATCGGAAAGTGCCGATGAGGGCTGCACCGGACGGGGCAGCAGGGATTCGATCAATAACGGTTGCGCTTAGGGGCGTCGTTGCGTGTCGCGATCAGGATCAGGGCTGCGATCGCCGCACCGGTAGCGGCGGCGATCAGGACCGAGCGCACGGGCTGGTCGGCGACATAGCGACCGGTGGCGTCGGCGTACTGCGACAGGCGCTGCTGGGCCCTGTACTTGGCGTCGGATGCGTACTCGATGCCGCGGTTGGCCAGTTCCTGCGCGCGGGCGGTGATCTGTTCCACCAGAGGATCGACGTTCTGCCGCAGCTCGCGGACCTTGTCGCCGGCCTTGTCGATCGAATCGTTCGCGAAGTTGCGGGTCGATTCGAGGGCCTTGTCTGCGCTCTGCACGACGTCGTCGGAGATGTTGCGAGCGGAGCTTGCGGCCTTGTTGGTATTGATCGTCATGGTGGTATTCCTTTGCGTGGTTGAAAACTGATGGTGGATGTCCGCCTGCCCGCAAGCCTCGACATCAACCCTTGCGGCCGCGGCCGACGAAGAAACTTACGATCGCCATCACGGCGAAGATGAAGAACAGGATCTTGGCGATGCCGACCGCGCTCGCGGCAACGCCACCGAAACCGAAGACCGCCGCAATCAGGGCAATCACCAAGAACACCACCGTGTAATGCAGCATGAAAAGTCCTTTCTTCCGCGTGGCAGCGGGTGTCCGACGATCGGAACGCCCCCCTGGAAAGCTGACAGCAAGGGTATGCAGACAGGGGCCCAGGACCGATCAGCAGCCGGCCCGAGGCGGTGTCAGTACGCGAGGGCCGTGTCTGTAGGAATCGGCCGACAAAGTGGAGCAATCACTGCCGACATGGAACGGGTGCCGGTCCACGCAGCAGGCGCCGTGCCGAAAAGCTCAGCCGTGGGTCGGCAGCAGGGCCGATACGACCGTGCCCTGTCCGGGTTCCGAGCCGATCGTCAGCTGCCCGCCGGCGGCCTCGACCCGGTGCCGCATGCCGGCCAGCCCGTGCGACGCCGGTGCGATCGAATCGACCGGAAAGCCGCGCCCGTCGTCGCGCACTTCGACCCTGGCGAAGCCCGGAATCGCACGGAGCGACAATGTCACGTGGCGGGCGTCCGCATGCTTGCCGATGTTGGTGAACGACTCCTGCACCAGTCGGTAGGCCGTCAGTTCCGCCGTATCGTCGAGCTTGACCTCCTCGAGGTCGGCCGAGATCGCGAAGCCCAGCTGGTCGCCGGATTCGCGGGCGAGGATCTCCAGCGCCGCGACCAGGCCCAGGTTGGAGAGAGAGGAGGGCCGCAGGTCCTCGATAATGCGGCGCTTCAGCGCGATGCCGCTGTTGAGCGTTTCGGTCAGGTGCAGCATGCGCTCGTTGAGTTCGGGCGACTCGGTGCCCACCCGCGACTTGATGCGGGCCACGTCCAGCTTGGCCGCCGTCAGCAGCGAGCCCAGCTCGTCGTGCAGTTCGCGGGCCAGGTGGGCACGCTCTTCCTCGCGGACCTGCTGGAGATGGGTGGCCAGCTCGGTCAGGCGCGCGGTGCGTTCGCGCACCTGCAATTCCAGCCCGTTGCGCTCCTGCTCCAACAGGTCCTTCTGTCGGCGATGCGAGGCCTTCAGGGCCGTGGTCTGCCGCAGGTACATCGAGAAGGCCAGCAGCCCGGCCAGTGCCACGCCCGCGATGCCCAGCCGCGACAGCTGGAGCGCGCGCACCACCTGCTGCTGCCCCGCGTCGACCGCGTCGTGCGTTTGGGCCATCAGCGTGGAGGTGAGGCCCCGGATCGCATCCATGTGCTCGCGGCCGATGTCGGTCAGCAACACGAAGCGCCACGCATCCTGGTTACCTTGCTTGCGCAGGGTCACGGCGAGGTCGATCTCCGCAAGCTTCCGGGTGAGCTCGCGATTCAGATCTTCCAGGGTGGCGGTGCGCTCCGGGGTGGTGCCATAGAGCTGTTGCAGCTCTTCCATCGTCTGGCCGATGCCAGAGAAGGCTTTGTCGTACGGTTCGAGGTAGCGGGTCTCTCCGGTGAGAAGGTAGCCGCGTTGCCCGGTTTCGGCATCGAGCACCTGCGTCATCAGCTTGCCGAGCGTGGTACGGATGCTCTGCGCCTGCGCGATTTCCTGCAGGGCCTCATGGGAGCGGCGGTAACCGGTTTCGTTGATGCCGATCAACAAAGCGGCCGCCAGAACGGCCGCCGGCAGGCGCAGCAGCAGACCGGGTATCGAAAACCTTCCCATGCGAACTCCGGTGGGCAGAATAATTCGTCAATAATCCAAGACGCAAATAGAGACCCCGCAGCCGGCCGCCGAAAGCTTTGCGTGGGGCATTGTGCTCCCGCCCGGCAGCCCGACGCAGAAAGACACGGAAATGATCAAAATTGGAATTGTGGATGACCATGCCATCGTGCGATCCGGACTCAAGCAGTTCTTCTCCGACCATGTAGACCTGCGTGTCGTGGGAGAGGCCGGCAACGGACGCGAGGCCATCGACTTGATCCGCAACACCGAGATCGACGTGTTGGTGATGGATCTGTCGATGCCCGGCCAGACCGGTCTGGACGCGCTCGGCATGATCCGCGCCAAGGCTCCGGACGTCGGCATCCTGATCCTCAGCGGCTATCCCGAGGAGCACTATGCGATGAACCTGATTCGCCAGGGCGCGAGCGGCTACCTGAACAAGGAATGCGAGCCGATCGAGATCGTCAACGCGATCCGCACCATCTCGCTCGGCCGCCGCTACATCACGCCCGCCGTGGCGGATCTGCTGGCCCAGCAGCTCAACCGCAAGGACGACGCGCCTGTCCATGAATCGCTGTCGGAGCGGGAATTCCAGGTGTTCCTGAAGCTCGCCAAGGGCGAAACGGCGGGCGACATCGCCAAGTCGCTGTCGTTGAGCGTGAAAACGGTGAGCACCTACCGCACCCGCCTGATGGAGAAGATGAATCTCGCCTCCAACAGCGACCTGACGTACTACGCTCTCAAGAACAAGCTGATCGATTGATCTGCCGGCAGGACGCGTTGCCCGGCTTGCGGCCGGCGCGCGGTCGATGGCCGGGCACAGGGCAGGCTCGGCCAGAGTCCCTACCGGCCGCGGATGCTGCCGGCGGTCGGGCGAAAGTCGACTCGTGCCTGCGCCTTGCCCTGCAGAAGGCAGTAATCCACCAGGGCGTCGATTTCGTTGGATTTGTCGAATACCGCGTCGGCACCGAGTTGCGTGCACCGCGCGCGGATATCGCTCGTGGCGTAGTTGCTGAGTACCACGACCCGCTGATGGCGGGCACGCTCGCGACAGGCAGCGAGCAGTCCCAGTCCGCTGCCCTGCTTCAGGAACAGGTCGACGATCACCATGGACCACTGGTCCGCACAGGCCCGAAGCCACCGCGTACCCTCGGACTCTGCCTCTGCCATTCCCACCACCTGGATACCTGCAAGCTCTTCCAGCGTTCCAATCAGGTTTTCGCGAATGGTCGCGTTGTCTTCGACGATATAAGTCTTGAATCCCAAAATGGTGTCCATATGGCGTTGGCGTTCCAGAACCAACGCCTCCATCGGGACGTTTGGCAAGCCGGGCCAAGCGACTGTACGCACGAATCCGCGGAGGTGGTGCCAGCCATACCACAGGCGTTTTGTCGGGCATGTCCTACGAGCCCAAGGCGCTCCGCGGCGTCTGCGTCCGGTTCCGAGCTGTAGGCAGGGGCTGACCCGGAGTGACGGACAGAGCTGACGGCCGCACGGGCCTGAACTGCATACATTTCCTAATGCCACAATCTTTCAGCAGCCTGCACGGAAACAGTGTGTTTTCGGTCCGTCAACCGCTGGTAGCCCGCATCCGCCGCATGGTGGCTTCGGCCATGGTCGCCTCGTTTTTCGGGGGCCTCGCATACGCAGCGGAGGATGCACCTGCTCTGTCCGCCGTCGCATCGGTCGACCTGCTGCGTTATGCAGGCACCTGGTACGAAATCGCCCGCATTCCCAACTTCTTCCAGCGCAAATGCGTCTCCGATGTGAGCGCCAACTACGCGCCGCAGACCGATGGCACGGTGACGGTCACCAATCGCTGCCGCCGGGCCGACGGCGAAGTCGAAGCCGTGGTTGGCCAGGCCCGACGGCCAAGCGTGCGCGGCGAGCCGATTCCCGACGAGGGCAAGCTCCGGGTCCGGTTCGCGCCCCGCTGGCTCGCCTTCATTCCGGCCGTGTGGGGCGATTACTGGATCCTCTCGCTCGATCCGCAGTACACCATGTCGCTGGTCGGCACACCCGACCGCCATTACCTCTGGCTGTTGTCGCGCTATCCCACGGTCGGCCCGGACGTGGTGGACGAGTGGCTCGCCAGGGCGCAGGCATTGGGTTTCGACATCACCCACGTCGTGCGCGCCGCGGCCCCTACCGATACCCCCGATTGAGGCGCGCATCCGCAGGCCGAAAATTCCATGAGCAGCACCACGACACCGATTTCCTCCGCCCTGCCGACGCTGCGGCCCCACCGGCGCCGGACGCGCCGCGTGTTGGCCATCTCGCTCGCCATCGTCGTCGCCCTGGTGCTCCTGGTCGTCTTTTTCCCGTGGGACTGGTTGCGTGGACCGGTCAACCGTTATGTCAGCGAGAAGACGGGCCGCAAGTTCGAGATCACCCGCCACCTCGACGTGGAACTGGGCCGGACGACGCGCATCGTCATGGACGGCATCGAGTTCGCCAACCCGGCCTGGGCGCGTGAGCCCTACCTGGTCAAGGCGGAGCGGGCCGAGGTCGGCATTCGCCTCTGGCCGCTGTTGAAGAGGCAGGTGGTACTGCCCTTCGTGGTCCTGAAGCAGCCCGCGGTGAACCTGCAGATGCAGCCAGACGGCCAGCGCTCGTGGGCCTTCGGCGACGACACCGGCTCCTCGGGGACGGCGCCGGACGTGGGGCATCTCGAACTCGACAACGGCAGCCTCACCTATTTGGCTGCCGACAAGGGTGCCGACATCGCGGTGCGTTTCCAGTACGACGGCGACACCAAGACCACCGGTGCCGACGTGCTGCCGCTGAGCTACGACGCCACCGGGCAGTGGCGCAGGCAGCCGTTCTCCGCCAAGGGCCGCACCGGCAACGTGCTGCAGCTCTCGGCGGAACAAATCGCGCCGTTCCCGGTCGAGATCGAAGCCAGGGCCGGCGCGACGCGTCTGGTAGTCAAGGGCAGCATCGGCAACCTCGAGAAGCTGGAGGGCATCGACGCCGAAGCCCGCATGCAGGGTCAGAACCTGTCGGACCTCTACGAGTACATCGGCGTGGTGCTGCCGTCCACGCCGCCCTATGCCCTCAAGGCACGGGTGAAGACGCAGCACGATGTCTGGGCGGTCGAGCAGCTGCAGGGCAAGATCGGCAATTCCGACCTGGTCGGCGACCTGAAGTTCGACAAGACCGGGGCGGTGCCCCTGCTGACCGGCGACGTGCGCTCGCAGACGCTGGATTTCGACGATTTGGGCCCGTCGATCGGCATGTCGCCGTCGTCCGCGGACGGCGGCAACACGTCGGTGGCGGGCGACACCCCGGCGGTCGACAAAACGCGTGCCCGCAAGCCAGTGCCGAAGGGCGGAAAGGTTCTGCCCTCGACGCCGCTGGATTTCAGTCGCCTGAAGGCGATGAACGCCGACGTTCGCTACGAGGCCCGGCGGATCCAGCACATCAAGGAATTGCCGCTCGACAGCGCCCAGGTGCATGTGGTGCTGAAGGACGGCGCGCTGGCGCTCGATCCGCTGCGCCTCGGCGTGGCCGGCGGCACCCTGGCGGGCGCGGTACGGGTCGATTCGGGCAAGTCGCCGGCGGCGGTGACGGCCAAGCTGGAGGCGCGGGTGATGAAGCTGCAGCGCCTCTTTCCGGCGATCGAGAAGACCAAGGGCAGCTTCGGAAACGTCACCGCGCGGATCGACCTGGCGATGCAGGGCAACACCGTCGCCGGGATGCTGGGCCACGCGTCGGGCGACGTCGGCGTGCTGCTGGGTCGCGGCGAGTTCAGCAATATCCTGCTCGAATTCATCGGCCTCGACGGCGGCGAGGTGCTGAAATTCTTTCTGGAGGGCGACCGCAACGTGCGCCTGCGCTGCGGCGCTGCCGCGTTCGACGTGAAGGACGGCCTGATGACCAGCAAGGCGATCGTGGTGGACACCACCGATACGGTCGTCAACGGCGAGGGCACGATCAACCTCGGCACCGAGGCCCTCCACATCGTCCTGAAGCCGCAGCCCAAGGACAAGAGCATCCTGAGCCTGCGCTCGCCGTTGATCGTCCAGGGCACGCTGGGCGATCCGTCGGCCTTCCCCGACAAGGGTGCGCTGGCCGGGCGAGCGGCGCTGGCGGTGGTGCTGGGCGCGATCAATCCGTTCCTGGCCCTGGCCGCCACGATCGAGACCGGCCCGGGCGAAGATGCGGATTGCAAGCAGGTGCTGTCCCAGCCCCCGGCCCCTGCGCCCAAGCCGCAGTAAGACGGACAAGCGCCGAGAAAACCGAAGCCGCCTCGATCAGCCGGCTGCGCGCCGTGTGGGCCCGCAGACCGGGCATTGGGGATCGCAGGCCGTCCGGATGTCTGTCCATTCCATGTGCAGGCCGTCCAGCATGCGCAGCCGCTTCGGCAGTGCCCGGCCACGGCCCAGCAGCACCAGCAGTGCATCGGCCGCCTGGGCGGTGCCGACCATGCCCACCAGCGGCGCGAAGACGCCCATCGTCGCGCAATCCGCTTCGCCGACCCGGGCGTCGGGCGGGAACAGGCAGGCATAGCAGGGTGCGTCGCTGCCCGCGCTGGGATGGTAAGTGGCCATTTGGCCGTCGAAGCGCAGCGCGGAGCCCGAGACCAGCGGCTTCCGGTGCGCGACGCAGGCCGCGTTGATCGCGTGCCGGGTCGAGAAGTTGTCGGTGCAGTCGAGCACCACGTCCGCCCGGGCGACTTCCGCGTCGAGCAAGGCGCCGTCGGCCCGGGCGCCGATGGCGAGGAACCTCGCCATCGGATTCACGCCCGCCACCGCCTGCTGCAGCGATTCGACCTTGCGTTGGCCTATCCGATCCGCCGTGTGGCCGATCTGCCGCTGCAGGTTGGTCAGGTCGACCACGTCGTCGTCCGCCACCGCCAGCGTTCCGACGCCCGCGGCGGCCAGGTACAGCGCCGCCGCGCAGCCGAGCCCTCCGGCGCCGATGATCAGCACGCGGGCCCGGCCGATCGCCTGCTGGCCCTCGATGCCGATCTCGTCGAGCAGGATTTGGCGGGAATAGCGGAGGAGGGTGCTGTCGTCCATGCGAAAAAAAGCCCCGCCCGGCGGGAGGCGCCGGCGGGGCGTGGCGCCGCGTGCGGCGTCGGGGTCAGTTGTCTTTCTTCTCGTCCTTGCGCTCGACCGTCAGGGTCTTGCTGGCGACGACGGGCTGGCCCTTGAGGCGATTGAGCGCCTGCGCCAACTGGAAGTCCTTGTCGGTGCCGAATTCCGGCGGACGCGGCGGCGTCTTGCGGGCCTCGGTCTCGGCTTCGAGGCGCTTGCGGGCTTCCTCTCGGGCCTTCTCGCGGGCTTCGTCCTTCTTCTCTTCGCCCTGGCCGCTGTTGAGGTGCTTTTCCAGGTCGGCCTCGCGGGTGCGCAGGGCGGCGAACAGGTTGCCTTCCAGCGTCTCGTCGACCATCACGTCCGGCACGATGCCGGTCGCCTGTATCGACTTGCCGCTCGGGGTGTAGTAGCGGGCGGTGGTGATCTTCAGGCCGGTGTCGGGGCCGAGCGGACGCACCGTCTGCACCGAGCCCTTGCCGAAGGTCTGGCTGCCCATGATGGTGGCGCGCTTGTGGTCCTGCAGCGCGCCGGCGACGATCTCGCTGGCCGAGGCCGATCCTTCGTTGACCAGCACCACGATCGGCACCGTCTTGATCGCGGCCGGCAGGCTGCGCAGCGGGTCGGGGCCGGAGCGGCGCACGTAGAACTCGGGCGACGCCTTGTAGGTCGACTTGCTCTCGGCCAACTGGCCGTTGGTGGTGACCACCGTCACGTCGGCCGGCAGGAAGGCGGCGGACACGGCCACGGCCGAGTCGAGCAGGCCGCCCGGGTCGTTGCGCAGGTCCAGCACCAGGCCCTTCAGGTTGGGTTCCTGCTTGTAGATCTCGTCGATCTTGGCGACGAAGTCGTCGACCGTGCGGTCCTGGAACTGCGAAAGCCGCAGCCAGGCGTAGCCCGGCTCGACCACCTTGCCGCGGACCGACTGGGTGCGGATTTCTTCGCGTGTGATGGTGACCGGGAAGGTGCGCGATTCGTCCTTGCGGAACATGGTCAGGGTGACCTTGGTGCCGGGCTCGCCGCGCATGCGCTTGACCGCGTCGTTGAGGGCCAGGCCCTTGACGGCCGTCTCGTCGATCTTGGTGATCAGGTCGTTGGTCTTGATGCCGGCACGGAAGGCGGGGGAGCCTTCGATCGGCGAGACGACCTTGATCAGGCCGTCTTCCTGCGTGATCTCGATGCCGACGCCCACGAAGCGGCCCGAGGTGCCTTCGCGGAATTCTTTGAAGGTCTTCTTGTCGAAGTACTGCGAATGCGGATCGAGGCTGGCCACCATGCCGGAGATGGCGTCGGTGATCAGTTTCTTGTCGTCGACCGGCTCGACGTAGTCGGTCTTGACCATGCCGAAAACCGCAGCCAGCTGCTGCAGTTCCTCGAGCGGCAGGGGGCTCATGGCACTGCGCGCCACGGTCTGCAGGGACACCGTGGTCAGCGCACCGGCGAACACGCCCACGGAAATCCAGCCAGCGATTCTCAGTTTTTGGCCCATACAACCTTTAGTAAGCCGAATCAATATACACGTTGGAAGCACTTGGGCCGAAAGGGTTCCGTACTTGCCACAGGATGCGCCGGGGACATGCGCCGGCGGCAGCGGCCCGCTTCCTGATCAGCCCTTGCCCTGGGCGGCCATCGCGGCGGCTGCGCGGGCGGCCGCTTCCGCATCGCCCAGATAGTAATGGCGCAGCGGCTTCAGGCCCGCATCCAGTTCATACACCAGCGGAATGCCGTTGGGAATGTTGAGCCCGACGATGTCGCTCTCGGACACGTCGTCGAGGTACTTGACCAGCGCACGGATCGAGTTGCCGTGCGCCGCCACCACGATCCGCTTGCCGGCGCGGATCGCCGGGGCCATCGCCTCGTTCCAGAAGGGCAGGACCCGCTCGACGGTGTCCTTCAGGCATTCGGTCAGGGGCAGCTGGCCGGGCTGGAGCTTGTCGTAGCGGCGGTCGCCGCTCTCGCCGCGAGGGTCGTTCGGGGCGAGCGGCGGCGGCGGGGTGTCGTAGCTGCGGCGCCACACCAGCACCTGGGCGTCGCCGTACTGCTTGGCCATGTCGGCCTTGTTCAGGCCCTGCAGGTCGCCGTAGTGGCGCTCGTTCAGGCGCCAGCTGTGCACCACCGGCAGCCAGGTGCGGTCCATCTCGTCGAGGGTGTGCCACAGGGTGCGGGTGGCGCGCTTGAGCACGCTGGTGTAGGCCACGTCGAAGTCGTAGCCCTCGGCCTTCAGCAGGCGGCCGGCCTGCTTGGCCTGCTCGACGCCGGTGGGCGTCAGGTCGACGTCGGTCCAGCCTGTGAAGCGGTTCTCGAGGTTCCAGGTGGATTCGCCGTGGCGGATCAGGACGAGCTTGTACAAGGGGTGCCTTTCGGTGGGGTGGGAAGCGCCGGCAGGGGATTGGCGATGCGCATGCAGCCCGCCATTCTAAAATCGCGGGCCGTGCCTCGCCGACCTTCCGGCATCCCAAGGAACCCTGTGAAATTCATCATCGACAACTGGTCGCTTTTTCTCATCGCCATCGCCTCGGGTGGCCTGCTGCTGTGGCCGCTGGTCAAGGGCGCCGGTGCCGGCAACCTGACGCCCGCCCGTGCGGTGCAGCTGATCAACCGCGAGAAGGCTGTGCTGATCGACGTCAGCGAGACCGAAGAGTTCGCCCTTCAGCACGCGGGCGGCGCCAAGAACGTCCCGCTGGCCGACCTGGAGACGCGCCTGCCGGCCGTCGTCAAGAACAAGGCGGTTCCGGTGATCCTGGTCTGCCCCACCGGCGGCCGCGCCAACCGGGCGCTGGCCACCGCCAAAAAACTCGGCTACGAGCAGGCCCAAGTGATGGCGGGCGGGCTCAAGGCGTGGAAAGAAGCTAACCTGCCGGTCGACAAGGCCTGATTCGCGCGCTCAGGCGCCAGGCACCTTTACCACCTTCCCGCGAGCCCCATGCAACCTGTCACGATGTACACCACGGCCGTTTGCCCCTACTGCATCCGCGCCAAGCAGATCCTGAAGTCCAAGGGCGTCGAGGCGATCACCGAGATCCGCATCGACGCCGACCCCGCCGCCCGCAGCGCCATGATGGAGCGCACCGGCCGCCGCACCGTGCCGCAGATCTACGTGGGCGACACCCACGTGGGCGGCTGCGACGATCTGATCAGCCTCGACGGCCGCGGTGCCCTGGCACCGTTGCTGGCCGGCACGCCCGCCTGACATCGGCCGCGCCGGGCACGCGCACGGACGCGACCCGGCCGCCAGCGATAATCACCGTCCAGCGCCTGCTGCGGGACCTTCCCCGGCAGGCTTTGTTTTGACCTTTCGCACCGACTGACCACCATGGCCGAAGCCCCCGAAACCGTCCAGCAGGACCCCGTGTTCCAGATTCAGCGCATCTACCTCAAGGACGTGTCGCTCGAGCAGCCCAATTCGCCCGCGATCCTGCTGGAGCAGGAGCAGCCCAGCGTCGATATCCAGCTCGGGGTGGACGCGCAGCCGGTGGCCGAAGGCATCTTCGAGGTGAGCGTCACCGCCACCGTGCAGACCAAGATCAAGGAGAAGACCGTGTTCCTGGTCGAGGCCAAGCAGGCCGGCATCTTCGAAATCCGCAACCTGCCCGACGACCAGGTCGGCCAGATCCTGGGCATCGCCTGCCCGCAGATCGTCTACCCGTACCTGCGCGGCAACGTGGCCGACATCATCCAGCGCGGCGGCTTCCCGCCGGTGCACCTGGCCGAGCTCAATTTCCAGTCGATGTACGAGCAGCAGCAGCTCGCCGCCACCGCCGGTGAACAGGGCGGCCTGCCGCAGTAAGCCGAAGATCTCGCATCGAATCGGGCGCGAGCCGTTATTCGGTATGGACCCGATGCTATGAAAATCGTAGTGATGGGCGCGGGCGCCTGGGGCACGGCGGTCGCCGTGGCGGCCGCCGGCTCTGCCGAGAACGCCGTCACCCTGTCGGTGCGCGACCCGGTGGCCGCCGCCGCGCTGGTCGCCGACGGCCAGAACCGCCGCTACCTGCCCGATGTGCCCTTGCCGGCCGCGCTGGCCGTGTGTGCGGGCCCGGCGGCGCCGTTCGTCGCGCAGGCCGACCTGGTGGTGATCGCCACCCCGATCGCCGCGCTGCGCGGCATGCTCGCACCGCTGGTCGGCCACGCCGGGCCGGTGGCGTGGCTTTGCAAGGGCTTCGAGCCCGGCCGCGACGGCGCCCCCGGCCTGCTTCCCCACGAAATCTGCGCCCGGGCGGCACCAGGGTTGCGCGCCGGCGCCCTCAGCGGCCCCAGCTTCGCGCTGGAGGTGGCGCGCGGCCAGCCGACGGCCCTGGTCGCGGCCAGCGCCGATGCCGGGGTGCGCGCCGCGCTGGTGGACGCCTTCCACGGCCCGGCGCTGCGCGTCTACGCCAACGACGACGTGCCGGGCGTCGAGGTCGGCGGCGCGGTGAAGAACGTGCTGGCGATCGCGACGGGCCTGTGCGACGGCCTGCAGCTGGGCCTCAACGCCCGTGCCGCCCTGGTCACCCGCGGCCTGGCCGAGATGACCCGCCTGGGCCTGGCGCTGGGTGCGCGGGCCGACACCTTCATGGGCCTGTCGGGTATGGGCGACCTGGTGCTGACCGCCACCGGCAACCTGAGCCGCAACCGCCGCGTCGGCCTGCTGCTGGCCGAGGGCCGCACGCTGCAGCAGGCGGTCGATTCGCTGGGCCATGTGGCCGAAGGCGTGTACTGCGCCCGCACCGTCGTGCAGCGGGCCCGGGCCGTGGGGGTGGAGATGCCGATCGCCGAGGGCGTGGTCGCGCTGCTCGACGGGCAGGCGCGGGCCGACGAGGTGGTGGCCGCGCTGATGGGGCGGGGGCCGGCTGACGAGGTGGGCGGCTGAGGCTGGCGGCTGAGGCTGGCGGTGGAAGCGCCGTCCATGCCCTGTTCATTCACGAACAGGTCCGTAGCCGTCATGTGACGCCGGCCACTAGCTATCAAAAAAGTAGCAGACGCATCGAATAGGGGTACTCCCAGTTGCGCTACCCGAGGCGGTCGCCCGGCGCCTTCGCCGGCTCAGGTGTCGATCTCGAGATTGTCGATCAGCCGCGTGCTGCCCAGCCGGGCCGCGCCCAGCGCCACCAGTGCGTCGCCCGGCAGGGGCGTCAGCAGGTCGCTGCGGCGGCGCAGTGCCAGGTAGTCGGGCTGCCAGCCGCGCGCGGCCAGTGTCTCGGTGGCGCGCCGCTCGATCGCCGCGAGATCCCGCTCGCCGGTCCGCACCGCATCTGCCATGCCGCGCAGCACGACCGAGAGCTGCACCGCCTCGGCCCGCTCGGCGGCCGACAGGTAGCCGTTGCGAGACGACAGCGCCAGGCCGTCGGCTGCCCGCACCGTGTCGCAGGCGACGACCTCCACCGGCATGGCCAGCTGCCGCACCATGTGTCGCACCACCATCACCTGCTGGTAGTCCTTGCGGCCGAACAGCGCGGCGCGCGGCTGCACGCAGTGAAAGAGCTTGGCCACCACGGTGCAGACGCCGGTGAAGAAGCCGGGGCGAAAGAGGCCCTCCAGGATGTCGGCCACCGCGGGGTCGGGGTACACCTTGCAGGTCTGCGGCTCGGGGTAGAGCGCTTGTTCGTCGGGGGCGAAAAGCAGGTCGCAGCCGGCCGCCCGCAGCTGGGCGCAATCGGATTCCCAGGTGCGGGGATAGGTGTCGAAGTCCTCGTGCGGCAGGAACTGCAGCCGGTTGACGAAGATGCTGGCGACCACCGCCCGGCCGTGGTGGCGCGCCTGGCGCACCAGGGCGATGTGGCCCTCGTGCAGGTTGCCCATGGTGGGCACGAAGGCGACGCCGCCGAGCGGCGCCAGCCGGGCGCGCAGGTCTTCGAGGGTGCGGGCGATGTGCATCGGGTCTGTCTTTCTTCGAAGGACGGCAGCGGGCGCAGCCAAGCGTGCGGCAGGTCGTCGGAAAAGCTGCCGTCCTTCACCGTCCGCACATCGGCGGCGAAGGCGTCGGCGATGCCGGGCGCATCCTGCGGACCCGACATGCTCCATGGCCGAGGCACCCGCAGAAAGCGAAGGAATGAATGTGTGCCCGGTCGGGGTCGGGTACGCGAAATGGCGCGCAATGTAGCACGCATGCCGCAGGATGCCCCGCGCTGCCGTTATCCTGCACAGCCATGACGAATCCCTTCGATTTCTCCTCGGCTCGCATCGCGGAGCAGGCCCGGGCCGACGTGGCGCGTGCCCCGCGCAAAAACGTGGGCGTCAGCGACCTGACCGCAACCGGTGTCGACCGCCTCTCGGTCGTTGCCCTCATCAAGGACCTGAAGGCCGTCGATTTCTCGATGCGTTTTCTCCGAACCCCATGAACACCAGCCCTTCCTGTATCGCGGTCGAATACGAACAGCCCCTGGCGCAGGCCGAAAGCGCCGCCTGCGCCACCCGCCATGCCTGGGCTCGCGTGCCTCCCGAGCCGGCACCGGCCACGCGCGCCGCGCTGAAAGACCGCATCCGCCGACTGCTGCAGGAAAAGAACGCGGTCATGGTGTCGCATTACTACGTGCATCCTGACCTGCAGGACCTGGCCGAGGAAACCGGTGGTCTGGTCAGCGATTCGCTCGAAATGGCGCGCTTCGGCCGCGATCATGCAGCGCAGACGCTGGTCGTCTCGGGCGTGCGCTTCATGGGAGAAACGGCCAAGATACTCTCGCCCGACAAAACCGTTCTGATGCCCGATCTGGACGCCACCTGCTCGCTCGACCTGGGCTGCCCTGTCGACGCCTTCGGCGCTTTCTGCGATGCGCATCCCGACCGCACCGTGGTCGTCTATGCCAACACCAGTGCGGCGGTGAAGGCGCGTGCCGACTGGCTCGTCACCTCGGGATGCGCGCTGGAGATCGTGCGCGCGCTGCATGCCGCCGGCCACAGGATCCTGTGGGCGCCCGATCGGCACCTGGGCGCCTACATCCAGCGCGAGACCGGTGCCGACATGCTGTTCTGGAACGGTGCCTGCGTCGTGCACGACGAGTTCAAGGCTTTCGAGCTGGAGGCGCTGAAGGCCGAGCATCCCCAGGCCCGGGTGCTGGTGCATCCCGAGAGCCCCGCCGACGTGATCGCCCTGGCCGATGCGGTGGGCTCCACCAGCGCGATCCTGAAAGCCGCGCGCGAGATGGAGGCGCGCGAATTCATCGTCGCCACCGACAACGGCATGATGCACAAGCTGCGCGCCCAGAACCCCGGCAAGACATTTTTCGAGGCGCCCACGGCCGGCAGTGGCGCCACCTGTAAAAGTTGCGCGCACTGCCCCTGGATGGCGATGAACGGTCTGGCCGACCTGGCCCGGGTGCTGGAGACGGGCGCGAACGCGGTACACGTCGACGCCGCGTTGATCCCCGGGGCGCGCCGGCCGATCGACCGCATGCTGGCCTTCACTGCGGCCCTGAAAGGCGGGCAGGCCGCGGGTGCGCTGGTGCCGCATATCGGCGCCGCCTGAAAGACGCTGTCGCGCGGCCCGGGACCGTCCCCACCGCCCGCCAGCCTCTCCGAGCAACCGGAATTCGCACGATGAACCCTTCGACCGATCAAGAACTCACAGCGCTGCTGAACGAGACGGAAAGCGACCGCGCCGAACGCAAGGAAAGCCGGAGCGGCAGCGCACCCGACAAGGACGGCAGGCCATCTGTGCCTTTGCGAACGATCCGCCCAACCATGGGCGACCCGGCGTGCAGTTCGTGGGTGCCAAGGACGATGGCAACCCCACGGAGACACCTTCGGCGTCACCGATCAACTGTTGTCGACGCCCGCCGACATCAAGACCGAAGGAAAAATCATTCCTCCCCCCACCATGACCGCGGCCCGGCACAGTTCGAAGGGGCATGACATGGCGGTGGGCACGGTCTGGCCCGCAGACGCGCCGCCTGTGCGCTTCGACGGACGTATCTGGATTCGCAGCGGCCCACGCCACGGCCAAGCCACGGTGCAGCACGCGCGCATCCTGAACGAGAAGCGGCGCTATCGGGACCGCGGCTTCGACACCCATCCTGTGCATGGATGCGGCCGGGGCCTGTCGTGAGGGTTGGAAACGTTGTCGCCGGCGTGCCGGAGGTGCATCGGCCGCGTGGTGCGTTGATCGACTTCTCCGACCCGCGCGACCGCACCGCGCCGCGGCTGCGCCATGCGTTCGGCACGCCGCGCGCCCTCTGGGTCGCGCGTGCGCACGACGAGGTGCGCGGGGTGCTCGACGCGGTCGAGGCTGCCGCCCGCGGGGGCGCATGGTGCCTGGGTTACCTGCGCTACGAGGCCGCCGGCGCGTTCGACGCCGCGCTGGTCAGCCACGCGGCCGACGGGCCGCTGGCCTGGTTCGGTGTGTTCGACACGCCCCTGCCGTGGCCGGACGATGCGGCCGCCCTCGCCGCCGACGCGCCCACGATCGACTGGCACACGCAGCCGGACCGCCGGGCTTTCGACGGCGCGCTGGCGCAGCTCCACGCGTCCATCGCCGCCGGCGAGTTCTACCAGGTCAACTACACCGCGCAGCGGGCCGGCCGCCTGGCCGGGGAGGGGGGCGCGGCCGCCGCGCAGGCGCTCTTCGCCGCGCTGCAGCGGGCCCAGCCCGGCGGCTATGCGGCCTGCATCGACACCGGCGACGAGCAGGTGCTGTCGGTCTCGCCCGAGCTGTTCTTCGAATGGCGCGGCGGCCGCCTGCTGGCCCGGCCGATGAAGGGCACCGCCCCGCGCGGCGCCACGCCGGAGGCGGATGCGGCGCAGGCCGCCGCGCTGCGCGCCTCGCCCAAGGAGCGGGCCGAGAACGTGATGGTCGTGGACCTGCTGCGCAACGATATTTCCCGCATCGCCGAGCCGCACAGCGTGCGGGTGCCGTCGCTGTTCCACACCGAGCCGCTGCCGGCGGTCTGGCAGATGACCTCCGACGTCGAGGCCCGCACCCGCGCCGGCACCACGCTGGCCGATGTATTCGGCGCGCTGTTCCCCTGCGGCTCGATCACCGGCGCGCCCAAGGTGCGGGCGATGCGGGCGATCCGCGCGCTGGAGCCGGCGCCGCGCGGCGTGTACTGCGGCGCGGTGGGCGTGGTGCGGCCCGACGGAGAGGGCGGCGTCGCGGCCACCTTCAACGTGCCGATCCGCACGGTGACGCTGCGCGGGCGCTCGGCAACCAGTGGTGTCGGCAGCGGCATCACCTTCGGCTCGCAGGCGCAGGCCGAGTGGGACGAGTGGCGCCACAAAGGCGCCTTCCTGGTCCGGGCCAGCGCGCCGTTCGATCTGCTCGAAACCCTGGCGCTCGACGGCGGCGTGCTGCGGCACCGGAGCGAGCACCTGGCGCGGCTCGCGGGCAGCGCGGCGCATTTCGGCCACGCGTGGGATGCCGGCCGCGTCGGTGCCTGCCTGGACGCACTGGCCGCCGCGCATCCGCAGGGCCTGTGGCGCGCGCGGTTGCTGCTCGACAGCACCGGCACCCCGCGCGCCGAGGCCTGGGCGCTGGTGCCCGCGGCCGGGCCGGTGCTGTTGCGGCTGGCCGACCGGCCGCTGGAAGAGGCGCACGGCGAGTTCGTGCGGCACAAGACGACCCGGCGCGCGCACTACGACGCCTTCGCGCCGACGGAGGAAGGCGTGTTCGACACGCTGCTGTGGAACGCCGAGGGCGAGATCACCGAATGCACCCGCGGCAACATCGCCGCGCTGCTGCCGGATGGCCGCTGGATCACGCCGGCGCTGGGCTGCGGGCTGTTGCCGGGCGTGGGGCGCACGCTGGCCTTGCGGCAGGGGCGGGTCGTGGAGGCAGTACTGCCGCGGGACGCGGTGCCGCAGGTACGGGCCTGGGCTTTCCTCAACAGCCTGCGGGGGTGGGTGGAGGCGTCGCTGCGGGTGTGAGGGCGTCGCGGTGCGACGGCGCGGCCATGGCGGATCGACCGGCGCCTGTCAGGCCTGCGGCAGCTTTTCCTTGACGTAGGAGTCGCGATCCATGTCGACGACCTCGACGCTCAGCTGGACCATCATGCCGGCCGGGCGCGGGGTGCGGGCGCGCAGGACGACGGCGATGCGCTCGGCCAGGGCCTTCTTGGCCTCGGGCGTGCGGCCGGCCAGCAGGCGAAGCTGCGCATGCACGAAGCCGCAGGCGCCGCCGGCGATGCCGATCCGGACCGCGTCGAGGGCGATGGCGCGGGATTTCAGGTCGGATTCGGCCTGGACTTCGCCGCTCTCGAACAGGGCTTCGTTCAAGGCCAGCAGCGTGTCGCCGACGGGCAAGCCGTCGAGGTTGCGGGTGTATTCGAGGGTCAGGTGGGGCATGGCGGTCTCCGGGGATGGGGGAAGGGTAGGTCGGTCGCGGTTCGTCCGGCTCAGAAGGTGTGAAAGAACCGTAGCGAGCGGCCCGAGTGTGCGGCGAGGACCGCAACCGTACTGTGCGGTACGGTGGGGACCACAGGCGCGCAATCGGGCCGCGCAGCAGGTCCTCTCACACCTTCTCAGGCGCCGGGTACCAGGTCGAGTGTGCAGGCATCGCCCATCGCGTCGCGCCAGACGCGCACCTGGCTCGGCACCGGCTGCAGGTCGGCCAGCGCACGGGCGATGAACAAGCACAGATTCTCCAGCGTCGGCGTGCCCAGGCCGGGTACCTCGTCGAGCAGGTGGTGGTCGAGCTGGTCGCGTACGCCCTGCAGCTTGGCGCGCAGGTGGCCCAGGTCGACCACCATTCCCGTTCGCGGATCGCGCGGGCCGCGCACCGCGACTTCGGCATGGTAGGTGTGGCCGTGGATACGGCGGCTGCCGGCGGCGTCGATCGCGCGCTGCAGGGTGTGGGCGGCTTCGAAGAAGAAGCGCTGGTGGACGGTGAACTGCATTGAGGCGACGGCGCGGCGAGAGCGGACACGGAAAGAAGGCGGAAGGGAAGCGGATTTTCAGCGAATCCCGGTGAGCTTGTGCGTCTGCAGGCTCAGGCGCCAGGCGGGCCGCGCCAGGCAGGTCGCGATGCAGCGTTCGATGTTGGCGGCCTGGTCGGGGCCGTCCATCGGCTGCAGGAAGCGGTGCCGGAAATCGGTCCGCGATTCCAGCACCTCCAGGTCGAAGCCCGGTTGCGGCCAGACCAGCTTCAGCTCCTGGCCACGCGTCTGCACCCAAGGTGCGCCGGCCTTGGGGCTGATGCAGAGCCAGTCGATGCCCTCGGGCGCGGCCAAGGTGCCGTTGCTCTCCACCGCGATGCGGAAGTCCTGCGCATGCAGCGCATCGACCAGGGCCGCATCGATCTGCAGCAGGGGCTCGCCGCCGGTCAGCACCACCAGTCTGTGGCCACGGTCGTGCGCGGGCCAGAGGGCGGCGATCTGCGCGGCCAGGGCCTCGGGGGTGGCGAATTTGCCGCCCAGCGTGCCGTCGGTGCCGACGAAATCGGTGTCGCAGAAGCGGCAGACGGCGGTGTCGCGGTCCTGCTCGCGGCCGCTCCAGAGGTTGCAGCCGGCGAAGCGGCAGAACACCGCCGGCGTGCCGGCCTGGCCGCCTTCGCCCTGCAGGGTGTAGAAGATTTCCTTGACGGCGTAGCTCATCGGGTGTTTTCGATCGAGGGCTGCACGCGGTGCGCCGGCGGTGCGGGGTGGGGCGTTGCGGAGGGTGCGGGCGCGAGTGCGGCGAGGGCCTGCAGCAGCCGGTCGACGTCGGCTTCGGTGTGCGCGGCCGAGAGCGCGATGCGCAGCCGTGCGGTGCCCTCGGGCACGGTGGGCGGGCGGATCGCCGGCACCCACAGGCCGCGCTGCCGTAGGCCTTCCATCGCGGCCAGGGCCTCGTCGTTGGCGCCGATCACCACCGCCTGCACCGGAGTGCGCGAAGCGCCCAGGTACCACCCGGTGCCGTGCAGCAGGGGCGCCAGACCGTCGCGCAACCGTTGCACCATTCGGGCGAGGTGGGTGCGCCGCCCGTCTTCGGCTTCGATCAGCGCCAGGCTGGCCTGCAGCGCGCGTGCCAGCAGCGGCGGCGCGGCGGTGGCGAAGATGTAGCTGCGCGTCTTCTGCAGCAGCCATTCGACAAGGGACCCGTCGCCGGCGACGAAGGCGCCTGACACGCCCGCGGCCTTGCCCAGCGTGGCCATGTAGAGCACGCGGCGCGAGGCCTGCGCGCCGGTCAGGCCGGCCTCTGCCAGCGCGCCGCGACCCTGCGGGCCGAGCACGCCGAAGCCGTGCGCGTCGTCGAGCAGCAGCAGGGCGTCGTGGCGCTCGCACAGCGCCAGCAGGGCGCGGATGTCGGCCACGTCGCCGTCCATGCTGAACACCGCGTCGGTGATCACCAGCTTGCGGCATGCGGGGCTGGCGGCCAGCGCCGCGTCGAGCGCGGCCAGATCGGCGTGCGGATAGCGGTGGATGCGGGCGCGCGACAGGCGGGCGCCGTCGATCAGGCAGGCGTGGTTGAGCGCATCGGAGAACAGCGCGTCGCCTTCGCCCACCAGCGCCGGCACGATGCCGATGTTGGTGGCGTAGCCGGCGTAGAAATACAGCGCGCGCGGCAGGCCGACGAAGCGGGCCAGATCGGCTTCGAGCGCCGCATTGGCCGCGCTGTGGCCGCTGACCAGCGGCGATGCGCCGGCGCCCACGCCGAAGGTGCGGGCACCGTCGCAGGCGGCCTCGGCCAGCGCAGGATGACAGGCCAGGCCCAGGTAGTCGTTGCTGCAGAAGCCGAGCATCGGCACGCCGTCGACCACCAGGTGCGCACCGTTTTGCGGCACCACGGTGCGGCGGGTGCGGCGCAGGTGGGCCGCGTCGAGCGCGGCGATACGCGCGGGAAACTCGTCGAGCCAGGATGAGGGGCAGGAGGATGGGCTGGCGGTCATGCGGTCCATGCGGCGGGAAGGTCGAAGTGAAGGGCGCGGATGTCGGGCGCGGCCTGGTGGGGAATGTCGGCCAGCAGCGGTGCGCGCAGCCGCTGCGCGAGCCAGCGCAGGTTGTCGTCCGGTGCCAGCATCAGCGGATCGATCCGGTTGGCGATCCAGCCGGCCAGCGGCAGGCCCCGCGCGCGCACCGCGTCGGCGGTGAGCGCGGCGTGGTTCAGGCAGCCCAGGCGCATGCCCACCACCAGCACCACCGGCAGGCCGAGCGCCCGGGCCAGGTCGGCACCGGTGTCGGTATCGGACAGCGGTACGTGGAAGCCGCCCGCGCCTTCGACCACCACCGCGTCGGCCATCGCCGCCAGCGCACGGTAGCTGCGCACGATGTGGGCGATGTCGATCCGCGTGCCGGCGCGCCGGGCGGCGATGTGGGGCGAGAGCGGATCGGGCAGCAGCACCGGATTGTCGAGCGCGGCCGGCACTGCCAGGGTGGAGGCGGCGCGCAGGGCCAGCACGTCGTCGTTGGCCCAAACGCCGCCGTGCGGCTCGGCGCCGGCCGCGATCGGCTTCATCCCGACGACGCGCGCATGGTGCCGCGCCAGCGCATGCAGCAGGCCGGCCGAGGCCAGCGTCTTGCCTACGCCGGTGTCGGTGCCGGTGACGAAGCAGGCGAACCTCGGCCGCGGCGCGGCCTCGGCTTCCGGGGTCGATGCGTCGGTCATGGTGCGGTTTCCTCGGCGAGCGTCGCTTCGAGCGCGGCGAAGGCGGCGTCGCCCAGGTGCTGCACCGCCTCGTCGTCGAGCACATAGGGCGGCATCGCGTAGAGCGTGGTGCCGATCGGCCGCAGCACCAGGCCGCGCGCCATCGCGTGGCGGTGGTAGCGGCGGGAGAAGTCGGGCAGGGTGGTCTGCAGGTCCCAGGCCCAGACCATGCCCCGCCGGCGGGCGTGGCGCACCCGGGGGTGCCGCGCGATCGGCGCGCAGGCCGCGTCGATGCGCCGCGCCAGCGCCGGGTTGTGCGCCAGCGGATCGAGCCGTTCGAACAGCTCCAGCGTGGCCAGGGCCGCGCGGCAGGCCAGCGGATTGCCGGTGTAGGAGTGCGAATGCAGGAAGCCGCGCGCCACGTCGTCGTCGTAGAAGGCGGCGTACACCGCGTCGGTCGTGAGCACCGCCGACAGCGGCAGCGTGCCGCCGGTCAGGCCCTTCGACAGGCAGACGAAATCGGGTCGGATGCCCGCCTGCTGGTGCGCGAACATCGTGCCGGTGCGGCCGAAGCCGGTGGCGATCTCGTCGACCACCAGGTGCACCCGGTAACGGTCGCACAGCGCGCGGGCCCGGCGCAGGTAGTCGGCGTCGTGCATCGCCATGCCGGCGGCGCACTGCACCAGCGGCTCGACGATCAGGGCGGCGGTGGTGGCGTGGTGCTCGGCCAGCCAGTGCGCCAGCGCATCGGCCGCGCGCCGGGCCACGTCGGCGGCGCTTTCGCCGGGCAGGGCGCCGCGCGCGTCGGGGCTGGGCACGGTGGCGGCCAGGCGCACCAGGGGGGCGTAGGCCTCGCGGAACAGGGCGATGTCGGTCACGGCCAGCGCGCCCACCGTCTCGCCGTGGTAGCCGCCGGCCAGGCCGACGAAGCGGCTCTTGGCCGGCTGCCCGGCGTTGCGCCAGTGGTGGGCGCTCATCTTCAGCGCGATCTCGGTGGCGGTGGCACCGTCGCTGCCGTAGAAGGCGTGGCCCAGGCCGGTGAGAGCGCCCAGGCGCTCCGACAGCTCCACCACCGGCGCATGGGTGAAGCCGGCCAGCATCACATGGTCGAGCCGCGCCAGCTGGTCGGCCAGCGCCGCCTGGATATGCGGATGGCCGTGGCCGAACAGGTTGACCCACCACGAGCTGATGCCGTCCAGATAGCGCCGTCCGTCGGTGCCGTGCAGCCAAGGCCCCTTCGCACGGTCGATCGCCACCGGCGGATCGGCCTCGTGCCGCTTCATCTGGGTGCACGGGTGCCAGACGCTGGCGAGGCTGCGGGCTGCGAGGGTGTCGGTGGTCATGCGGATCCGGAAGGGGCGGTCGGGGCACCGCGGTCGTGCGGTGCGAGGACGGTAGGCAGGGCGATCTCGGCGGTGGCGGGATCGTCGACGCTGTAGTGCAGGCCGCGGCTTTCGCGGCGCGCCTGGGCCGAGCGCACGATCAGGTCGGCCACCTGCACCAGGTTGCGCAGCTCGAGCAGATCGCGGCTCGGGGCACGGTGGGCATGGGCAGCGTCGATCTCGGCGGAGAGTTGCGCGATGCGGTCGGCCGCGCGCGCCAGACGCGGGCGGCTGCGCACGATGCCAACGTCGTGCCACATGCAGCGGCGCAACGCGTCCCGGTGGTGGGCGAGGGGGCCGCCAGCGCCGGCATCCGGGGCGTTCGAGCCGTGCCGGGATGCGATCGCGGCCGGCGGCCGGGCCGGCGCGGCATCGATGGCGTGCGCGGCGGCTCGGGCGAAGACCATGCATTCGACCAGCGAGTTGCTGGCCAACCGGTTGGCGCCGTGCAGGCCGGTGCAGGCGGTTTCGCCGATGGCGTAGAGGCCGGCGAGGTCGGTGCGGCCGCAGAGGTCGGTCTGCACGCCGCCGCAGGTGTAGTGGGCGGCCGGCACCACCGGGATCGGCTGCCGGGTGATGTCGATGCCCAGCGCGGCGCAGCGCGCCAGGATGGTGGGGAAGTGGGCCTGCAGGAAGGCGGGGCTCCGGTGCGAGGTGTCGAGGTACACGCAGTCGAGGCCGTGCCGCTGCATCTCGTGGTCGATGGCGCGGGCCACGATATCGCGGGGCGCCAGCTCGGCCCGCGGGTCGTGCGCGGGCATGAAGCGGGTGCCGTCGGGCAGCAGCAGCCGGCCGCCTTCGCCGCGCACCGCCTCGCTGATCAGGAAGGACCGGGCCTGCGGATGGTGCAGGGCGGTAGGGTGGAACTGCATGAACTCCAGGTTGGCCACGCGGCAGCCCGCGCGCCAGGCGCAGGCGATGCCGTCGCCGGTGGCGCAGCCCGGGCTGGTGGTGTGCAGGTAGACCTGGCCCGCGCCGCCGGTGGCCAGCACCACCTGACCGGCGGCGAAGGTGCGCACCGTGCCGGTGGCGGTGTCGAGCGCCTGCAGGCCGCCGCAACGGCGCAGATCACCCGCGCCTCGGGTGACCAGATCGACGAGCACATGGTCCTCGAACACCGCGATGCCCGGCGTGGCCCGCACCGCGGCCACCAGGGCCTGCTGCACCGCCGCGCCGGTGGCGTCGGCCACGTGCACGATGCGGCGCTGGCCGTGACCGCCTTCGCGCGTCAGGTGCAGCACGCCGTCTTCCTGCGAGAAGGGCACGCCCAGCCGCTGCAGCCAGGCGATCGCGGCGGGCGCCCCTTCGACCACCCGGCGCACCGCCGCCGCATCGCACAGGCCGGCGCCCGCGACCAGCGTGTCCTGCAGATGCTGCTCGACGCTGTCGCCTGCCGCCAGCACCGCCGCGATCCCCCCCTGCGCCCAGCCGCTCGCCCCCGCGCCCAGCCGCTCTTTGGTCAGCAGCGCCACCCGGTGCCGCGGCGCCAAGTGCAGCGCCGCCGACAGCCCCGCCAGCCCGCTGCCGACGATGAGGACATCAAAATGGTCGTGCATCCCGTTCAATCTCGAAAGTCGCTGCAGTTTTTCCGGAACACCCGGGAGCCGGCTTCGCCCGTCCCCCGGCGTCGCCCGCGAGGGGGGGCGACGAGGGCGCGAAGCGCGCGGCCCGGGGGCGCGTCAAGCCGGTGTGTAGGCGAGCCGTACATAGATCGGCGCGAACGCCTCGGCCTGGGTGATCTCCACCAACGTTTCCTTGGCCAGCTCCAGCAGCGCGATGAATGTCACCACCAGCACGGTCGAGCCTTTCTCGGGCTGGAACAGTTCTTCGAACTCCACGAAGCGCCGGCCCTGCAGGGTCTTCAGCACCATGCTCATGTACTCGCGCACGCTCAGTTCCTCGCGGGTGATCTTGTGGTGCTGGACCAGCTTGGCGCGGCGCAATATGTCGCGCCAGACGGATTGCAGATCGCCCACGTCCACATCGGGAAAACGCGTCTGCAGGCTTTGCTCGACGTGTACCTGGGCCTTCAGGAAATCGCGGCCCGCCTGGGGCAGGGCGTTGATCGCGGCGGCGGCCAGCTTGGTCTGCTCGTACTCCAGCAGGCGGCGGACCAGCTCGGCGCGCGGGTCCTCGGGCTCCTGGCCCTCGGCCGCCTTCTTGGGCGGCATCAGCATCCGCGACTTGATCTCGATCAGCATCGCGGCCATCAGCAGGTACTCGGCCGCCAGCTCCAAGTTGCGGGTGCGCACCTCGTCGACGTAGCTCAGGTATTGCCGGGTGAGGCCGGCCATCGGGATGTCGAGGATGTTGAAGTTCTGCTTGCGGATCAGGTAGAGCAGCAGGTCCAGCGGGCCCTCGAACGCTTCCAGAAAGACCTCGAGCGCATCGGGCGGTATGTAGAGATCGGTCGGCAGCGCGAACAGCGGCTCGCCGTAGAGCCGGGCCAACGCCACCTGGTCGATCACCTCGGGCGACAGGCCGCCCGCCGGGTCCAGGCCCATGCCCGCTTGCGGGGCGTCTTCGGGGGGCACGGCCCGCGCTGTCTCCTGCATGCTGGTTTGCTATAAAAAAATAGCTGGAAGTCGGCGCGGATCGCCGGCTGCAGCTGCTTTTCACTCAGAATTTGCTGGCGTCCGTCTGGTAGACGTAGGGCTTCTGCGCCACGTCGCCCGCGTCGTAGTCCTGCCAGGCGTCGCGATCGACCTTCTTGTCCCACAGCAGGGCACGGCCGGCACGCTGGCCTTCTTCGATCGCCGGGTTGTCTTTTTTCAGCTGGTCGATGAACCGGGTGGTGTCGGAGGTGTAGTGCGCGCGGTTGAAGAAGGGCATTGTGGAACACTCGGCAGAAGGGGGAGGGGCCGGCAGGGGCCGGACGGGTATTTTACCGGTGGCGCCCGGTGCCGCATGATCGAGGGGGTGGCCACCCGCGCGCCGCCGCCTTCTTTCGCACCCAGGAGACCCATGCACGCCTTCATCCGATGGACCACCCGCGCCGCCGCCGCTTGTCTTTTGCTGGCCGCCCTGGCGGGCTGCGACCCGCAGCGCATCGAGTCGCTGGAGGAGGGCGTGGCGACCGAGGCCGACGTGCGTCGCGCCTTCGGCGAGCCCGAGCGCATCTGGCCCGAGGCCGACGGCGCCCGCACCTTCGAGTACAACCGCCAGCCGGCGGGCTTGCGCAACTACATGATCACCGTCGGCACCGACGGCAGGATGCGCGACCTGCGCCAGGTGCTGACGCCCGCCAACTTCGCCCGCCTGCAGCCCGGCATGCCGGCGCTGGAGGTGCGCCGCCTGCTCGGCCGGCCGATGCAGGAGACGCCGTTTTCGCGCACCACCGAGACGGTGTGGGAGTGGCGCTACCTGGCGCCGCCCAACACCTCGATGGTGTTCAGCGCCACCTTCGGCGCCGACGGGCGGCTGCTGCGCAGCGGCAGCCAGGTCGATCCGCGGTCGGAGGCGCAGCGCGCCGGCTAAAGGGCCTGCGAGCGGGTGGAGGCGGCGCCCCGGTTCGCTTACACCGGGTCACACGTCCGCCACCGGCCATCCCTATAACCACCGCATCGGCAATGTCTGCCGGCCATCACTTTAGGGAAAAACCCCATGTCCATCATCGGAACCATCCTCGTCGGCCTGATCGTCGGTCTCATCGCACGGGCCATCAAGCCCGGCAAGGACGCCATGGGCTGGATCATGACGATCATCCTGGGTGTCGCCGGTTCGTTCCTGGCGGGCTATGTCGGCCAGGCCATGGGCTGGTACGCGGTCGGCGAGCCGGCCGGCTGGATCGCATCCATCGTCGGCGCCATCGTGCTGCTGGTGCTCTACAACCTGGTCGCCAAAAAGCGCTGAGCGGCGCTTCCGGGCCGGGTGCGGCTGGCGCTCACCGCACCCGCATGCCCGGCGCGGCACCCTGCCATGGCTCCAGCACATGGATGCCGGTGTGGGCCTTCTCGTCGCCGTGGCTCGCGGCCAGCACCATGCCTTCGCTGAGGCCGAACTTCATCTTGCGCGGCGCCAGGTTGGCGACCACCACCGTCAGCTTGCCCACCAGCTGCTCCGGCCGGTAGGCCGAGGCGATGCCGCTGAGGACGTTGCGGGTGGTGGGCCGGCCGTCGGCGCCGGATTCGCCGACGTCGAGCGTCAGCTGCAACAGCTTCTTCGAGCCTTCCACCGCCTGGCAGGCGACGATCCTGGCGATGCGCAGGTCGATCTTCGCGAAGTCGTCGATGGTGATCGTCGGGGCGATCGGCTCGCCGCCGGGATGCTGTGAGGCGGTTGCTACGGTTTCGATAGCGTCTCGTCGGCTTTCCGCTAGGGCTGGTGCCTCGAACAATGCATCGAGCTGCTTGATGTCGACCCGCTGCATCAGGTGCTGGTAGGTGCCGATGGCGTGGCCTGCAGGAAGAGTTTCCCAAACGTCCTTCCATTCCAAAGGCGTAATTCTTAAAAACTGCTCAGCCTGATCTGCAATTGCGGGCAGGATCGGCTTGAGGCAGAGAGTCAGAATGCGGAAGGCCTGAATCACTACGCTGCACACCTCGTGTAGCAGTGCGTCATTTGCAGAGTCTTTGGCTAACAGCCACGGCTTGCTTAGGTCAACATAAGCATTTACCTGGTCGGCTGCTGCCATGATGTGCCGGGCTGCAGCTGCAGTGTTTCGGACTTCGTACTCGGCACTCGAAGACTCGGCGGCGTCGGCTAGCATTTGTGCCAAGACAGACTGATTCTGCTGAGCTTCGTGCGATTGAATATCTACGTTCGCTTCGCCGTTTTGCCCCTTGGTTTTTGCATACAGCAAGGCTTGATCGAATATTGGCGTAGTCGCTAGCTTTCCTTCGAACTTTTTGTGAATAAATCCGGCTGCACGACTGGCAATATTCACGTATTTGCCCACCAGGTCGCTGTTGACCCGCGCCATGAAATCGGCCGGGTTGAAGTCGATGTCCTCGTTGCGGCCGTTGAGCTTGGCGGCCAGGTAGTAGCGCAGCCATTCGGGGTTCATGCCCAGCGACAGGTACTTGAGCGGGTCCAGGCCGGTGCCGCGGCTCTTGCTCATCTTCTCGCCGTTGTTGACGGTGAGGAAGCCGTGCACGCAGATCTTGTCGGGCGTCTTGCGGCCGCTGAACTCGAGCATCGCCGGCCAGAACAGGGTATGGAAGGTGACGATGTCCTTGCCGATGAAATGCACCTGCTCCAGCGCCGGGTCGGCCATGTAGGCGTCGTAGTCCTCGCCGCGTTTTTCCAGCAGGTTCTTGAGCGAGGCCAGGTAGCCGACCGGCGCGTCCAGCCAGACGTAGAAGTACTTGCCCGGCGCGTCGGGTATCTCGATGCCGAAGTAGGGCGCGTCGCGGCTGATGTCCCAGTCGCCCAGGCCCTCGCTGGTGCTGCCGTCGGGGTTGGTCCGCACGGTGAACCACTCCTTGACCTTGTTGGCCACCTCGGGCTGCACGTGCGTGCCGTTCTGCGTCCATTGCTCCAGAAATTCGACGCAGCGCGGGTCCGACAGTTTGAAGAAGAAATGCTCCGAATGCTCGAGCACCGGCGGCGTGCCCGAGAGGGCCGAATAGGGCGCGATCAGGTCGGTCGGCGCATACACCGTGCCGCAGACCTCGCAGTTGTCGCCGTACTGGTCCTTGGCGTGGCACTTGGGGCATTCGCCCAAGATGTACCGGTCGGGCAGGAACATGTTCTTCTCGGGGTCGAAGAACTGCTCGATGGTGCGCGTCTCGATCAGGCCCGCGGCCTTCAGGTCGCGGTAGATGGCCTGGGCCAGCTGGTGGTTCTCGGGCGCGTCGGTGCTGTGCCAGTTGTCGAAGGCGATGTGGAAGCCGTCGAGATAGGGCTTGCGGCCGGCCGCGATGTCGGCCACGAACCGCTGCGGCGTCTTGCCCGCTTTTTCGGCCGCGATCATGATCGGCGCGCCGTGGGCGTCGTCGGCCCCGACGAAGTTCACCGCCGCGCCCTGCATCCGCTGGAACCGCACCCAGATGTCGGCCTGGATGTACTCCATGATGTGGCCGATGTGGAAATTGCCGTTGGCGTACGGCAGGGCGGTGGTGACAAAAAGGGTGCGGGCAGGAGACGGCATCGGGAATCGGCTTTCGGGCAAGGGCGCGCCGCAGAAGGGCGGGCCCGCGATTTTAGGATGCCGTTCGCCGCCCGCCCCCTGGCGCCCGCGGCAGTTCGGGTTGTCGCGCCCTCAGGACAGGTAAGCGCCGGCCGCCAGCTGTGCGTACGGCGGTTTCTCCAGGTACGGCATGCCGGCCGTATCGGCCGCGGGAGCCGGGTTGAACGCCGCCATGGCCTCGATCAGCAATGCCGTGCTGGAAAAAGCGGGGTAGGGCTGCGGCGCAGCACCCGCCCAGGCGGCGTCCTCCCGGTACGGCAGCAAGCTCGCGATGACGAGCGAGCTGTCGTGCACCAAAGCGTTCGATGCGGTGATGTCGGCGCTTGCAGCGCTCATCTGGGTGCTGCCGAGGGTCTGTTGGGGGGTGTCGAGCTTGGCCTGGATGTCGGCTAGGCCCCAGACGGTGCCGTCGTCGAACGCGACCTGCTGGACGGGATTGGACTTGTTGGCGGGATCGTTGCCGTTGAAGAAGTAGCGCACCGTCACCTTGTCGGTGGTGCCGGCGATCGACAGCACCAAGCTCTCGTAGCCCGAATCGTAAATGCGCTGGACGTTCACTTCCGAGGGCGCCACGCCGCTCTTGAACCTGATCGTGTTGAGTTTGGCGGCCGTCTCGTCGTAGTAACCCTGGACGATGTCCTGGCCATCGCCCCTGCCGAACAGGTAGACGTTGTTGCCGGTGCAACCGGTCAGGCTGTCGTCGCCGGCGCCGCCGATAAGGGTGTCGTCTCCTGTGCCACCGAACAGCGTGTCGTCGTCCGCGCCGCCATCGATGCTGTCGTCGCCATCGCGCCCGTAGATGGTGTCGTTGCCGCCCAAGCCGGTGATGGTGTCGGCCGCTCTGGTGGCGGTGATGGTGTCTGCAGTAGCAGTGCCCGTCAAAAACTTGGCCACGATCGTGGCGGTGTCCCACACCGTGCCGTCGTCGAAGCGAAGGTTCTCGAACGCGCAGCCGGTGGTGGCGTCCTGATCGAAGTAGCTCTGGATGTCGAGCCGGTCGTCTGTGCCCTTCAAGGAAATGACCAGGTCGTCGCCGGACCGCGCGAGAACGACATCGGCGATGCCGATGCCCTCGCCGAGCTGTACGGTATCGGCATCGGTGCCGAGCGCGTACGAGTCGTAGTTGTAGACCGTGTCCTGTCCCGAGCCCTTGCCGAACAGGTAGGTGTCGCTGCCGGAGCCGCCGCCGAGGTAGTCGTTGCCCGCGCCGCCGTCGAGCGTGTCGTTGCCGTCCTCGCCGCTCAGGTAGTCGTTGCCAACGCCCCCCAAAATCACGTCGTTGCCCGCGCCGCCGTAGAGAGTGTCGGCACCTTCCGCGCCCCGCAAGCTGTCATCCCCCGCGCCCGCGGAAAAACTGTCGTTGCCGCCGCCCAGATAAATATCGCCCTTGTCGGAGCCGGTGTCGGTGCCTTCCAGGTAAATATTCAAACTGGAGAGTTCCGCCCGCAAGGAAGAGTCCGCGGACAGACGCTCGGTCCACTGCGCAAGCGTGCCCAGTCCGTCGAAGCCCACTGCTGTCAAAGTGGCGTTTTCGTAACGGTCGAGATCGACCAGATCCAGCAGGGCATCGCGCGCGTTGGCCGCCCTGTGGGTTTCCAGCATGGAGGCCAGTGCGGAGGTGTCGAAAGAAATTCCTTTCTCGTCGACCACTAAACTAACCGTATCGAGGTAAGGCTTCAACCGGGTTTGGGAGACGAGCGCGCCATAGACACCCTCCCGCAGCGACGCATACGCTTGCCCGAGAAGCTTGTTGACCGGTTCGGGCAAGAAAACCGCATAGCCATCTACACCGGTGGTATTGCCCATCGAACTGGCAGCCACGAACCGGTCCAGCACCGTATCGCCGTTGAATGCTTCGAGTGCAGCCACCTCCGGACGGTTCTGGAGGAATTTATCGGCAGCGCTCACCGACCAGGTAGAAAATTCATTTTGACCCAGGTTCCCTCCTGCGCCGCCGAAGAAATAGCCTTTGATCAGGCCGGCACCCATGAGCATTTTGCCCAGAGCATCCGCCCGGACCGAAGGCGCGCCAGAAACACTCCGCCAGTCCAGATGCTGCGCATCCAAGGCAGCACCAAAGGTCCTTTCAAATCCGGGATCGTCCGTGATAAAGCCGAAATCCGTCCGGAAATTGGAACCTGACTGCAACCGGTCCGCACTGCCCGGCACCCGCTTCGCCGTATCGGCCCATGCGCTGATCACACCATCCAGCAACGCCATTTGCGCATCGCGCGTCGTGGCCGCCGCATACAGCGCCACCTTCTCACGCAGCACCGCCGCCTTGTCCCCGGGCAGGCTCATCGCCTGCTGCAAATCCCGCACCCAGCCGCTGCCCCCCACCTGCGGCAAAGCCGCCGCCGCCGCCGTCACGGCCGGATCGTCGGAAAACTTCCGATAAAAGTTATTGCTCGCCAACAGCAGACTGCCCGACACCTCCGCCACCCCGCTCGTGCCCCGGCTGCCGTCGGTGCGGGTGAAACTGCCGGTCCAGGGCTGCGTATTGCCATGGCCCAGGTCCACCGTGCTGGCCTGGCCCGCCACATTGATGCTGGCGACCCCCATATCCGCCAAGGTATGCAGCTCGCCCGCCTGGCTGATACCGTCCTGGTTCGTGTCCTTCCAGATCCGCAGCTGCGCATACACCGCGTCGTTGGCATCGATCGCGCCGTCGCCATTGGCGTCCTGCGCGGCCAGGGCCTCGTAGCCGTTGGCATAGGTGTGCGCCTGCCCGTCGCCGGTATCGGGCTTCAAGGTCTGGTCGCCGAACAGCTCGCGGCCCGAATCGATGGCCCCGTTGCCGTTGCGGTCCAGCACCACGAAGCCGTCGTCCGGGCCGATCCAGCCGGTCGCGTTCCTGGTGCCGTCGCCGTCGTGGTCGAACAGGATCGGGTGGGCCGGGTCGATCCCCACCGCTTCGATGCCGTCGCCGTCCAGGTCCAGCACCAGGGGGTCGCGGGGTGGGGTCCAGCCGCGGGCGGCGTTGAAAAGGTCATTGACGGTCCGCGCCATCGTGCGGCCCCAATCGCCCAGCGTGCCGGACCATGCGTTCGACACCGCGTTGGCGAAGCGCCCCATCTGGGCCCAGTTCGCCACGCCCGGCACCTGGTCGATCCAGTCTTGCGCCATCTTCCGGAGAGCCGCATCCGGCGATACGCTCGCATGCCCCACGGTATTGGCCAGCCCGGCGCTGACCATCAGCGCATCGATGCCGCTGCCGCCTGAATCCCGGATGCGGGCCCAGGCGTCCTCCACCGCCTGGTCGCCTCGCTGGCGGCGGATGATCTCCATCGGGACGTTCAGCGTCCAGTTGTCGAGGGTGAGGTGGTTTTTTTCGAAGGCTTCTTTATGGAAAGCGGCAGTTTCCTTGAATTTCACATCGCGGCTCAAAATGCCATTTTCATTCTTTGCGATTCCAATCAATTTATTGATATATCCAAGCGCCATGTCCATGCGGATATTGTCGACCTGCGCGGGCGTCAGATTGCGACAGGCATCCCCGCCGAGCCCGATCATGGCCGTGCCGCTGAGATAATCCAGCGCCGACTGTCCCGTGATGCTGTTGCCGGTGGCCACGCCCAATGCCCAGCCTGCGTAGTGGTAGCCCTGGGAATTCAGATCGGCGTACACCGTTCGAGCGGCGTCCATGCCTCCAGATTTTATGGCACCACGGTACGATATCAGTTGCGAAACTGTGAGATTGTTCATGATTGATTTTTGGTAATGAATAAATTACTTTTGCGCATTCACTGCAAAACCCAAGACGGTATTTTTGACCTTTTCTTGAATCTGCTGCCATTCGGGGAGTAGGCCCCGGCGATAGCCAACGGTGACTGACGTATGCATCTCTGGTTCCAGGTCAAAGTGTTGCTCGCATGGCGCTGATGGAATTTGCCGATTGCTGCAACTGATGTAGGTGGTTATTTTCCCATCGCCTCCCCTTTTGATAAATACATCTTCGGCATCTTTATCCTCGCGGGCAGGCTTGCCTTCTTTGGGTTCCACGCCCACAAGGGCGTATACCTCCAGTCCATATTCGTTCTCCTTCAACTTTTCATATCGATCAAACCAGTAGCCAGATTTTGAATTGATAGTGCCATTCCCTATTCGGTCAGCACTCCCGGCGCCTCTATATATTTCGCCAGAATTAAAGCCAACATCAAGCCATTGGTCAGTCGCCAGCCTCCTTTTTCTATAGTCCTCCCATAATTCAGGCGTGCTCTTGCCTGCCATGTCGGGATAGCGCACGTCAAAGCCAAAACTCGCGATCCTGGACTCCGGCGTCCTCACAGGCTTCGGCCCCTTTCGCTTTTCCCCCCAGCCCGGGTCGCCGTCGTATTCCACGTACTCCGCGAAATACGGCGGGATCGCCACGGGCACCCCGCCCAGGTTCGCGCGCACCGTGCGGTCGGTGTATTGCGCCGCCGCCATGTCCGGCGACTGAAAGCCCGCGGCCAAGGCGTTGAGACCGAGGCTGGACCATCGCCAGGTCGCGTACCCCATGACCAGGACCATGGCCAGTACCACGACCACCAGCGGGACGACGATCCACCGCCCCTTGTGCGGTACCCTGCTTTTCTTTGCAGCCAGATCCATTATCCGAACTCCCTTTCACGTCGAAATAACACCGAGAAATCCATTTTTTAGGTCAATTGCGGGCCGTATGTCTGCGGCTTTTTTCCGGCCAGATACGCAGCTTCAGTCCATATGAATGGCTTCCCGCAAATCCCGCACCCAGCCGCTGCCCTTCATCTGCGGCAATGCCGCCGCCGCCGCCGTCACGGCCGGATCGTCGGAAAACGCCCGATAAAAGTTATTGCTCGCCAACAGCAGACTGCCCGACACCTCCGCCCCGCATTAATGTAAGTGTTGGATATATTTTTCATAAATTCCCCTTAATTTACTAAAGAAATATTTTCACGAGTGAGAATGGCATCACGAGCTAGGTAATTGTCAGTACATCCCCCGCTAAATAACATTGGGCGACGCGAACCCATACTTAGAGGCGTATGGCGCATTAGCCACCCACCGTATGCGAAATAGTCCTTGTGATGAATCACGACTTCACCACTATCTACGTCGCGATAAACATGCTCCTTTATCGATCCAGGCATAAGTGTTCCGCTCAGTGGTCGACTATCTCCCAATTCAAGCTTCACCCGCTTGCCCCGTGCCTTAGATACATCCGCTCTTTCAATACCATTGGCCTTGCACAGTGCTTCAAACTGGTACTTTCCGATGACCTCATCTGCGAATGTGGATGCCAGTAGAGCAAGAAAAACTCCGAATTTCACAGCGCTACGCCAGGCCAGGTTAGGCACCAAATTGCCCAGTGTCTTTGCCAACCATGCGCAGCCCCAAAGGCATAATGCCAAAGCTGTCAGAAATATTAAGCCACTCATGCGGAAAACCTCATGTTCGGGTTGTTTGCAGGTGTGGCGTAAAATCTATCTGTAGACAGGTTAAAGTATTTTTTTTGCTCGGTGCCGTTGGGAAAGCGGGCAAGACCGAGATCGGCACCCAAAAGCTTCTGCAGGCTGGCGAATACCGCTTCGCTGCCCGGTGCGAAACCGGCGCTATTGAACGTACTCGTGTGCGACACGTTGGCTTGCTTGCCGAACAAGCGGGTGAAGGCGCTGGCGAGATAGCCCCCCAGGCTGTGGCCGTTCACTTCGACGCCCGCGGCCAGGTCGGATGCGGTGACCAGCCCTTGCCCTGGAACCGATGGCGCCAGTACGTACAGCGAGCCCAAGGCTTGGATTTGCGTTGCGTTTTGCCCTGCGGGCGTCGAAACCCGAAGCCACCAGTTGATCATGTCCGTCACCTGGGCGCGAGCATTCCCGGTCAGGGCCAAATCGCCATCGACCAGGAAATCTGTGAGCTGCTGCGTACCGCGCATGGACACATAGACCTTGCCATTCGCGTCTGGTGTTCCATCTGCGTGATTGGCTCTCCAGACGGTCGCGTCGAAGCTGCTGAGGGAAGATTCGGTTTGTGTGACTACGCTGAAGTTTTCGCTGATGTACTCGGCCAGGGGTTGGGTCATGCGCTTTGTGAGCGCGTTGCTCAAGTTATTGGCTATTTTTAATCCGTCAATATATGAAGCATTTGCCAATAGTGCATTTGTGTAGGCGTCGCTAATTTTTGTCATATCGTCTTCCTTGCTTTTTAAAAATCAATAAACTAATTTACCGATTGGTTCTATCGACTTGGGTCTTTCGACTTCAGTAAATCCAAGATTACCAAGAAAACCCTTGTCAAACGTGCCGGGAGGATGGCATTCGCCCTTGAAAGTAAGCGGGTCATGACCTGAATCGAAGCCGGGGAAAAGATGTCCGCCTTCAGCACTATACTGATCGAAACTTACAATCGGGGCATTGTTTTCTACGTCCAAATAACGAAAGGTCGTCTTCCAAATTTTTACCCAAGTTCGGGATACCGGAATTCGATAGCTGCCAGGCTCTCGATAAACACTTTTCCCGCGTGCAGCCTCTTCGTTGACCCACACCACATTCGCCTCACACAATTTCTTAAACTGCCACCCACCCACAATCTCATCGATCAAAGGCAGCGGCAATAACAGGGCGAATATGAGCCACGTGACCCAGACGCGCCACGGTCGGTCGGGCAGCTTGCCCGCGATTTTTCCGACGATCCATTTGAGGATGTAGAGCCACAGCGCTACGACTGCCAAAAACATCAACCCACCCATGTCGCCGACCTCCGGTGAGAGTTATTCACAGGCGTGGCATCGAATCGCTTTCCGGTCGCCGCTGTGCTTCGGCATGATGCTATTTTTTTAATAGCAAATAATTCTGTGCGCGTGATGCCTTCACCGGCATTGGCAGCGAATATGGGGCCGCCATTGGTCTGCCTGCCCATACCGTCCTTGCCACCGACACCCAGGTCGATGCCCTCGTGGTCGATGCGCAGCATCGCACCCGAGCCGATCACGGAGGGATCGCCGAAGGCGGTGGAGAGCCCATTGACGACCAGCGGCGCGGTCCCCCCCCGCATACCCCGCGCCCACGGACAAGCCACCCGCGTTGCCGTCCGCAAAAACAACGTCCTCTCCCGCGCCGCCGACCATGGTGTCGTCGCCCTGGCCGCCGAACAGCACATCGCGCCCGTCGCCGCCGACCAGCACATCGTCGCCCTCCCCACCATCGAGCACCATGCGGCTGGTGGCGAGGGCCTGGGTGGCGGGATCGTCCCCGCGCGCGATCGCGTCCTGCAGGGAGGCGAACGTCGTCGCGTACAGCCGGTCGTCGCCGGCCCGCCCGTCGATGAGGATGTCGGTCGCCGGCCCCGTGGCGCCGCCCTCGATCACATCGTCGCCGCGCCCCCCGCTGGCGCCGCTGCTGCGCAGCATCGGCTCGCCAGGGGCGCCCATGTCGCGAGGCGTGGCCACGTTGTGGATCTGCAGCCCGTCCGCGTTCTGCCAGGGCCGGTCGTGGGTATAGGCATCGCGCCCCGCCGCGGTGCCGAGGTCGTACACCTGGCCCTGCGCCGAGGGCTGCGTGGCAGGCGCCGCGCCCTCCAGGGTCAGGCCCAGGTCGCCCGGCTTCCAGTTGCGCACCGTGATCGAGCCGCTGGCCGACGTCCCGTGGGGCGCGATGATCAGATCGCCGCCGCTCAGCGTATACAGCACCCGCTGGTCATCGGATCGCCAGGTACCGTCGGCCAGCCGCTTGCCGCCCGTCAGCGCCGCCGCACCGGCATCGCTGCCCAGCACGATCCGGCCCGCCCCGTCGCTGTCGAGGACCGTATCGTTGCCGAAATCCCCGTCGAACCGGTAGGTATCGGTGCCCGCGCCCCCCAGCAGGGTGTCGTTGCCCGCACCGCCGATCAGCACGTCGTCGCCCGCATCGCCTTCGAGATAATCGTTGCCACCCCGCCCGTCCAGCACGTCGTTGCCGGCACCGCCGTAGAGGTGGTCGGCGAAACCCTGGCCCTCGACCGTGTCATTGCCCGCGCCCCCGAACACGTTCTGGATGCGCTGCGCGCTGCCCGCGCCCACCAGCACCTGCGTCTTGCTGCCGGTATCGATATAGGCGATGTTCTGGCTACCCGGCAGAATGCCGCCCCCGCGCTGCTGCTGCTCGTAGTAGCGCGTCGTGAACGCGGCCCGGTCCGTGATCCACTGCGCGCTGAGCTGGCCGGTGCCCGTCGCGGGATCGTAGAGGCTCACACTGGCCGCGACATCGTCGCTGACCTGCACCCCCACCACACTCAGCGCCGCGAGCGCGGCCCGGGTACTGGCACCTTCGGCGGTATCGGCCAGGGCCTTGCGCGCCAGATCGCTGGCCGACAGCGGCATCAGCTCGGCCTTGAGCGCCTGCAAATCGGCGGGGCCGAGCGCGCCGAAGAAGGTTTGGGCGCGGGTGGCGAACTGCGCGTCGCTCGTCGTGCTGCCGATCAGATTCTTGCCTTGAACGACCCCCATCAGCATGTCGAGGAATGTGCGCGGGCCGATATCGGCAATCGCATTCACGACCGGGCCGATGGTCGGCGTGCGGGCGGCCACATCCTTGACCAGCCCCAGAATGTTGCCGCTGCTGACCATGACGGCGACCTGCGCGGCCAGAGGGCCTGCGTTGTCATGGGGCCAAGCGCCGGTCTGAGCCGCATACAGACTGGCCGCCACGTAGTTGACGAAATCCGCGCCGCCCTGGGCCACCCCCGCCGCCAGTGCCTTGCCGTAAGAATCGACCGCGAACAGCAGGTTCTTGAAATCGTCAAGGGTGTTGACGGTGCCCTGTTTGGGCACATCGCCCGTGGCCGGATCGTTCAGCAGGCGCCATGTCTCGAAAGGCGCCTCGCCTCCGAGTAAATTGAAACCGAGCGCGCCCGACCATGCGGAATTGGAATCGACGGCGTCGTCCCCCGTCGCCAAAGGCTGGGACGAACCCGGACCGAAAAGATTGCGCCCGATGGAGCTGGCGTCGGCTCTGGCAATGGTGCTGATCGCGGGAACGGTCCAAGGAACCATGTCCGTATTTCCACTGCGACCCGTGATATCGAGATAGAAATTCAGCGCGACGCCGTTGGAGGATTTCTGCATTTCCGCTTCGCTAAGAGCGGCTAACACAACCCAGCGAAGCGGTTCTGGCTAGGCGCCGCATCGCAGACAGTACGAGTAGTACGACAAGGTGCGGCAACGACGCCAGAAGGGTTGTGTTAGCCGCTCTAAATGCACTGCCGCGCCGCAGTTCGCCTTGCCGGTTGGTGTAGGCACGGATGAAGGCACTGTGCATGCCCGTCCCGGCATTGGCACCGATGGCGACATCCAGCCACAGCTTGGCGCTTCGGAAATTGCTCTGGTCGGTGGCATCCAACTGCCCCTCGGCAAGGTGCTTGCCCAGCATGTTGGACAGGGTTGTATAGAAGGGGACCCAGTTGCCGTCCGCTTTTACATCGCGCGGATCATCGCCCGAAGCACTTTGAAGTCGCGCGGCCTCGATATCAGCACGTTCTTGTTCATTGAAAAAGTATGTCATTTTATTTACTCCACGGTTAATTCAGAAAGATGCCTTGCCAATGCCTTGTATATCTTGTCGATATCTTTTACCAGGACTCCGGGAACATCCACCATTGCCGCGATGGATTTTCCATTGTCTGCGCTCACATATCCTCTGCATGTGTTGCCTACCATGTCTTCTTCATAGGTTTTAGCCTGAATAAGCCAAGCAATATCCCTTGCTTTTGTTGCCTCCAGCGAATAATCATTCTTATATCTTTCCGGTGGTGACTTCATACTGCAAAATGTTGTATTCGGAAACCCGCTTGCCGCGTTCTTGGTGCCGCGAACCGCCCAATACACGGTTGGTTTGGTCTTGATTGGTCCAATGCCTGCGTTGGGATCGGGAGCATCCAGCCCGAAGTTCGGTAGCAAATCAAGGGGATAAAGCTTATGAGGTATGGCGGGCTGGAACCACCAGTCGATGGATGGTTCTATCTTTTTATCCCATTCTTCGGTTCCAAATTTAATGCGGATGGGGACGAACGGAGAATAATCTTTCGACCATTTTCCTTCACGAAGCAATGCAGCGTACTCCTTGGTGGTAAACAATTTTCCTTCGCGCCAATAAAAATTGTCGCGCCCAGCGTTGACAAATTTTCGTTGGTAAGGGTCTTTGCTATCCGGCTTGCTAGCACAAGCCCAGATTGGAAAGCTCTCTTTCAAGTAAATCCCATTGAGAGACTGAAAAACCCGCTGGCCATTGTGCTCGAAAACCTGCACGGTCTCTTGGCAGCTGGGCTCTGGCTTGTATTTCTTGCAGGCGGTCAATGCTAAAAGTACCACTAGCACACCCACTATTTCTATCGCTCTGCGCATAAATAATGTTTCTTGAAAGACGAATGGGTTTAAGTCCGCTCGGACATGGGGCTGAAGTCGATTGCCGCTCGAGACGACGAAGAGCCGGTTTTGCGGACAAAGTTTTTGCCCTTGCCCTTGCCCTTGCCCTTGCCCTTGCCCTTGCCCTGGAACGGATGCCAAATCGGACTTTCGGCCAGGCTGTGGATCGGCAATTCGCTTCTGTATAAGCTGCCGTGCCTTTTGGCATGCCGCCCATGATGGCGCCGTCGCCCGCGTTGCCTTCGAGATAATCGTTGCCAACGCGCCCTTCCAGCGTGTCGCTGCCGGCGCCGCCGATGTAGATTAATTCCATATCGAATTTTTCATTTTCCCCGCAGTGAGTTCCACCAGGAATTCTTTTCTTTTTATTAAAAAATGCTCTTCATCGTAATTTTTTGAAATGTCGACCGCGCTCTTGAGCAAAGCCTGGGAATTTATTAGTGCCATAATCTCTTCTCGGTATGGAATTTTTTTGTTGTGAACAATGCCTGCCCCACGTTTTGCGACTTTCTGGGAAATTATTATTTTCTCCATATCGTTTGGAATCATGAGTTGTGGTTTGCCCATCAGCAAAGTCTTATTAACCGTGGCTGCAGAGCCGTAGTTAATTACGGCGTCTGCAATTTTTATGGCCTGGTGCATATCCAGTGGATCCCGAAAAACTCGCACACAGGCTGTGCAATGCCCAATCAACTCGTCGTCGGGTAGATCAGGCCACACGCAAACAACGTCTGCTTCGCAGGCACAAATGGCAGCGAGGAGTTCGCTGGGATCTGGTATTCCACGTAGATAGGCAAAAATCTTGTGTTTTTTGGACGGCAAGGGGGTGTCTGACCAAGGATCTTGCTGGGCTTTCGATTTTTCGATACTAGCTACAAGCGGCCCTACATATATTCCGTCGGTTCGCGGCGAATAAGGGTCGGCCTCTTGTATGCAATCGTATATTTTCCTGGGGTAAGAAAAATACTCGGCCAAACTTTTGGCTTTTTTATCGAACGATAGGCCCTTCAGCGCTGCCAGGTTGGAGGCCAGAGTTTCGATAGCCTTCGCATTTTTGCTTTCTATGTAGGGGCCGCGAACAGAAAATCCAAAAACAGGGCACTCGGGCGGTGGCGCGTCGAATCCATTCGTTATTTGAAATGACGCGATTCTCAAAAATAAAGCGGCCAGTTGGGCGGCAGGAGCGTAGTCCAAGACGATGCGATCGGGGCGGATACGCGCGATCAGGGCCATCCACGCCTCAACATGGGTTTCGAGGGCTTGCCGATCAGCAAAACCTAACTGCAACAAAATATCAGCGAACGAATCGACCCGAGCTGTTCGATTGGGGGGACTTCGTTGTACCAAAGGCCCGGCGTGCACCTCACAACCTGAATCCCTTACAGCCTGCGCGTGGAGGTAAGAGGGAGGTACGACCCATACGGGCGTACTGCCATGCATTTCGATCATCCTGGAAACCGCCCGCATGCGCGAGATGTGTCCCAAGTTTCGGCCGTGCTCCCAAGCCAACAAGATTCGCCTGCTCATTTCTCACCGCTCGCGCAAGCTCTCACTCCCCGCCCTTTGAATCGGAGACAGCAGAAACTCGATGACCCTGCGCTTCCCTGTCTTGATTTCCGCAGTCAGGTTCATGCCCGGGGCCAGGCGAATCTGCTTGCCATCGACGGCGATGGCGGACTGGTGTTGCGTGGCTTCCGTCCTGCATGCGCCAGAGGTGGGCGTACAGGCCCTGGGGCCGCTGCGCGAGCGCGTCGTGCGACCCGGCCTCTACGATC
>NZ_QJTC01000019.1 GCF_003217575.1 Xylophilus ampelinus
CCTGATCTGGTCATCTTTGTAGTTTCCTGGACTTGGAAACTCATGGATAACCATTCGTCAACTTAGTTCGGCTTATTTTTGAGACACCACACTAGGGAGGGGCATCCACGCATGGCAACCTTGATTCCCGCCATCGGCAGCTGTGCCGGGCGCATGACCTCCGGCGAACGGCGGCTGGCCGAGCGGCTGGAGCAGAAGCTCGAAGACGACTACTTGCTCTGGTGGGACGTGCCCATCGGCCCCAAGCAGACGCGCCCGGATTTCGTGGTGCTGCACCCCGCCACAGTGCACTGGTTCTGGAGGTCAAGGACTGGCGCTTGGACACAATCCGCAGCGCCACGCGAGAGCGGTTCGAGATCATCCCCGACGGCCAGCCCAAGGTTGTCATGAGCACGCTGCAGCAGGCACGGCACTGCCACATCCAAGTGGTCAACGCGCTGGAGCGGGATCCTCAGCTGGTCGAAGCCAGCGGCCTTTGTAGCCGGGAAAGCTTTGAGCCCATCTTGATCGATCTGCCCACGTTGCTCAAGCAGACGGCAAAGGTGGCTGAGCTATGGCTGATCAGCATGCACATGGGCACGCCTGGTTGAATACGGCTGTGCTGTGTCGACACCACAGTGAGGTGGATATGTGCTCTGCGACGCTTATGCGCAACTGGCTGCCACATGGGTTAGCAAGCGGAAAGGGGATTGCCGGCCTAACGGATATGTCATTCAGGTGATGACGATGCATGAGAGTACAGAGCTGGACTGGAGAGTGGCTTGCGATTCTGCTAGGAATGAATTGAAGGGGAAGGTCTTGTATGGCATCTTTTGAATTGCATGTTTGGTTTGCGTAGAACTACTGGGCAAAATATAGCGCAACTAGTACAAAGAAAATTTGAAAGAATATTGAATATGAAATTTAGAATTTTCCCGGCGTTTTTGGTGTTTTTAGGTTCTTATTTTCCTTTGGCACTAATACTCGCATCGCAGGATATAAGTCAAAAAACATGGGCTGGAGGCATCTGCCAAAAATGGGGCGAATGTAATTTTCCAACGTTTGAGCATCCATGGTTATCAGGGTTGGGGGTGCTTGTGACTGGGCTGTGTCTAATCCTTACATTTAACGTAATTTCAAGAATTCGGCACAAATACACAATCAATGTATCTGAGTCCAAATCAATACCAAGCGAACTTATAAGCTACAGCTTCCCTTATATCGTCTCGTTCATGGGGGTTGATTATGGTTCTCTTGGGAGAATTGCTGGACTTGCAGCGTTTCTGGTTTGGCTTTTTTTGATCACATATAAAGCGAGTCAAATCATCATGAATCCTATTTTGTTAATTTTTGGCTGGAATTTATATGAGGCAAAAATTATGATAAACAAGCACGAGCGCATTGTAAAAATACTAAGTAAAAATATTTTAATCCCTGGGATTTATTGCTGTGGAGATATACAGGGTAACTATATTACAAACGGAGAGTCTTGCAATGTCTGATTTTGTTGAATGGAAAGATTTTGATTACGATTCAGCGAATGTGCAGTTATGGGTTTTCAAGAAAAGCACGACTACTGCAAAATTCCGCGCTTGGCATGTGAGGACAGATACGCAAATCGAGTCGCTTTTTCGGGAAACAATAAAAAATGAAGTTGTTAAAACAACTGAGGAAATTCCTTATAGCCCAATCTCCCAAAACAATGAAAGTAGCTGCCTCTCTCAAGCACTTGGTGAAAGCGAAGGTTTGATTGCTCTTCTTGGAAAAGTGGATGCGCCGGAAAATGAAAATGTCGACGCAAAGCTTAAGCATTTAAAAGGTGCGGCAGGTTATGCCGTTAAATTTCAAAATCTAAATGAAACGGTTTATGCAATCCGAAAAACCGCTCCTACTTGGCGTCCAAAAATTAGAAGCTGTTTGATTAATGCGGTTTTTCATAATGGAGAGCTTTCGGCAACTCCGGAAGAAACTTTTTCTTTCGATTCATTTTTTGATTTCTATTGTTTTAATGAATCAATTTTTATTAAAGCAAAGCGTTCGTATGAAAGCTCGATGTCAGATAAAAAGATTTATCAAACGAATTTTAATGACTTGACTATTGAGCCGAGTTTTGTTGCAATCTTCTCAGACATTCAACCGCTGAAAGACTACGTGGGGACCAACGCAATGCAACTCCGACGCATCACCGTTATCCAGAAAAAAGCATTATATCTTCTTCCTGGATTTTCAAAAAAAGTGCAAATGGTAAATGGGGTTAGAAATTTTGGCCTTAATTTTGATATGACGGGAAAAATAATTCCTTGCGGAAACACTGCTAAAACAATTATGCAAATACTCTTGGATCATCGTTTGTTAAGTGAAATTACAGATATCATATATGATGTTCCTGATGCTGAGGTTGTTTAGCCGTTAATTGCCGAGGATTAAATAAAGTCATTATATCGAGCGAATTCATCCTTGGCCTTGGCGCGAAATGCTCAAGGCGTTATGTCAAGGGAATGAGCTAGCTTCGCCTTTCAATCTTCAACTAAGCGTACCCGTATGCGTGAATTTTTAAGTTAAACGGAGCGCGTCGTGCCGTGATCTGACTTTTTAATGCTAGTTGTAGCATCTTCACGAAGGCCCGCGCGGCCCACTTCCGTTTCACGTCGAATCCCCGCTGCGTATCCACTGCCATGCTGCAGAGGTTCATCCTCAGCGACCCGGCAATGAAAGAGTTTATAGACGACGTGCCGTTGTTCCACGCCCCCTGTGTCCGCTGACCTTTTTTGGACGGACCCCGAGGCGGCATACAGTCGTGCGATGTGTTCATATGAGCATATGAATACACACCGCAGGAGTACTTGGCCAGCAAGCAAGACTTGGTCGAGCCCAACCCGATCTGTTTAATCTACCGCGACGTGATTAAGATGACTATCCAAGTGGTGGTGACGTGTGCGCAGAAAGAAGCAACTGACCGAAATCGCTCATGCCGTGACCGACCGCGTGCCCGCGCCAGACCGCGCGACCGTACTAAGCCGCCATTTTGAATGAACTGCGCCGCCTGCACGAGGGTGTGCTAGCCTGTTACGGCCTGCGACCCTCGGAATTCGCCGCGTGGAAGCTGCGGGTTCGGGGCTGATCGCTTTCTTGGCGCCGCTTTGTTTTTGATAGCTACTTGCCGGCATCAAATAACGCCTAGAGGCCAATTTCGCCCTCAAACATTCGCAGAATCCGCCTCGGCCTCCGGCCACAGCTGCGGAAACATAAAGCGCAGTGCATGCTGCGGCAAACCGAAGCGCACCTTGCCTTGCGGCGAGTCGGAATTGAGCAGCCCGCGCTTCACCAGCGCGCCCAGCGCATCGGTGGCGCCCCGGTCGCTCATGCCCAGCAGGGCTTTGAAATCACCGCGCGGCATCTCTTCTCCGCTCAAGAACAGGTAGTGCAGGCCACGCAGCGCCTCCTGACGCACGCCCTGTTTGCGCACGGTGGCCTCGAACACCAGACAGGCTTCGATGCGGTTCTTGATGGTCTCGAAGTCGAGCAGGCTGTGCATGAAGCGGACTTGGTCCAGGCAGGTGTCCAGCACGTAGTCGGCCCACGCGATCAGGGCCTGCTCGCTCAGGTTGCCGCGCCCGTCCAGATCGCCGCGGCGCAGGCTGTCGGCGTCGGCCAGCAACGCGTAGTAGCGCTCGGTGCTGCGGGCAAAGCCGCGCAGGGGCGACCACAGGCCGCCGGTGTAGCCCATGGCCGTGAGCCAGGTATGGGTGTGCAGCCGCATCACGCGGCCGTTGCCATCGACGAAGGGGTGCACCCAGCCCAGGCGCTGGTGCGCGCAGGCCAGCGCCACCAAAGCCGCCTCGCCCCGGCGCACGCCGCCGTAAAAAGCGGCCCAGCGCTGCAGAAACAGGGGCACGGTGGCGTGCGCTGGCGCCACATGCTGGCCGACGCGCACGTCGCGCTGGCGCAGGGTGCCCGGCGCGATGGGCTCTTGCGCGGGCGTGAGCAGGTCGGCGGCGGGCAGGCGGGCGAACAAAACGCGGTGGATGTCTTGCAGTGCGGCCGGCGCATACAGGGCGGCAGCGCCTTCGGGCCCGGCGTAGCGCTGTTCCAGCGTCTGCTCGGCCTCGATGTGGGCCAGGGCCAGCCGTTGTTTGGCGGCCAGCGTTGCGTCGGTAGAGAAGTCTTGCCGCAGCGCCTGGTCGATCTCATGTGGGCGGGTGTGCTGCCCCTCGATGCGGTTGGTGTAGTACGAGTTCATGTTGCGCAGCAGGCTGCGCAGTTCCGGCGGCGCCCGGGTGCCCGCCAGGGCCGTGGCCAGGCGAGAGAGGTCGTGCGCCTTGGCCAGCAGGGGCTCCATGCGGGCGTCCGCGGGTAGCAGGGGTTCGAACTGGTGGACTTCGGTGTACATCAATCTATTTTGCCAAGATGGATAGTGAATTAAGTACCTGATTCGGAATGAATTATTCCGTTTTTGCCAAAGTTTTTGCTAAGTTTTTTGTAGGGTGCTTTCATTGTTCACTGCGGCCCCACCGGCGCGGGCTACAGTGGCCTCCCTATCGGTGATCCTCTAGCGGCTGCGCACCGCGCCCCGCATCCTGCGCTGCAGTACGGCAGCCTGCCGGTATCGCCTCTCTTTGTTCACCCTCAAAAACCCAACAACCCACCGGCCCCTCCCCATGACCCCCACCCTCTACACCCACTCCGTCCCCGTCCTGAAGCAGATGCTGAAGGCCTTGAAAGCCATCCTCGCGCAGGCGGCCGACCATGCCGCGGCCAAGTCGATCGAGCCCGATGCCTTCCTGCAGGCCCGTCTGGCGCCCGACATGTTTCCGCTGCTCAAGCAGGTGCAGATCGCCGCCGATTTCGCGCGGGGCATCGCGGCGCGGCTGGCGGGTGTGGAGGTGCCGAAGTTCGACGGTGACGAGAAAAGTTTTGCCGACCTCGATGCGCTGCTGGCGCTCACGCTGGCGTTTCTGGACAGCGTGGACGCGGCCCGGTTCGCAGGCAAGGAAACCGCCGAGATCGTCTTGCGCCCCGGCACGCCCAAAGAGAAGAAGTTGAGCGGCCAGGCCTATCTGGCCCACTACGGCCTGCCGCAGTTCTTCTTCCATGTGACGACGGCGTATGCCCTGCTGCGCCACAACGGTCTGGTCATCGGCAAGCGCGATTTCATGGGCGCTTATTGATCGTTCACAGCTGAGGCAGGTACTGCGCTAGAAGCGCCTGCACCGTGTCGGCCTGCAGCACATCGCGGCGGCGTTTGAGGGGGGCGCGGTCGCCTTGCCCGGCCATCCACCGTTTGAACGCTGCGAACGTGGCCGGGTGCACCGTATGCATGCGCGCCATGGTGCCGTTGGTGGCGACGATGACGGCAGAGAAGGCAGGCGAGTCCAGGAGCACATTGGCGCGGCGGGCCTGCGCCACCCAGAAGTCGTCGTCGTCCTCGCTCAGCTTGACGGGGCGCGGGTCGTCGCCGGTTTGCTCGCGGCGGATGATGTCGACTTCGAAGCCGTCCATGTTCACCGCGGTGTACTTCTGGCTTTTGCGGATGCGAAAGCTGCTGTCCACCTTTTTCAGCACACCCAGCATCGAACTGTCGACCCGCGCCAGCTGGGTGACGAACAGGATGCGCTTGCGGGTGTCCCACAGCAGGTCGATATCGCGGGTGGCCAGGGCATCCGAATCCAGGCGCACACCGGCGGCAGCTTCGTAGGCATACAGCGCGTGGGTGCCGACCACCCGGAAATGCGGACTCAAGTGGGTGCTGGCCAGTCGGCCCAGCAATGCCACCACCAGCGGGTCCACCCGGCCCACCCGCAGCGCACGGTTCAGGCGCTGGTGCTGGTCCAGCGCGGCCTTGAGGCCCGTCAGCCGCTCGGCACTGTCGCGTTTTCGCTGGGTAAAGCGCTGGTAGATGGCCTCGGTCTCGGGCGAGCGGGCGCCCAGGCTGGTTTCGGCCCCGGCGGGGGTGGTACGGACGAGATATCGGGAGTCGGGTGCTGCCGTCGGACCTGCGTGCCAGTACATGCCGCCGCGTACCTGATCTGCCTCTGCCTGGGCTTCCTCCAGCGCCTCGAAAACGGACACGGCGTCGGTATATTGACGGGCGATGGCAGGGCTGGTCTCGATCATTTCGGTACGTTTCGCTATTTTTAACTTTTATACCGAAAGTCCATTGATAGCAATAGGTTACTCATCACCGGTCGCGTCGGGGGTGAGCCACTGATCGAGAATCGGGCCTGTCGCGCAACGGCAGCACCATCGGCTTCCTGGCACAGTCGCCGGAGCAGGTCGATGCCTTCCACGCAGCGGGCGTCGCCACGGGCGGCAGTACCTGCGAGGATCCCCCCGGGTTTCGCGAAGGCCCGTCCGGTCGGCTGTACCTGGCCTATCTGCGCGACCTGGACGGCAACAAGCTCTGCGCCTTGCACCGGCCGCCGAAGCCCGCATAAAAAGTGACTGCCGCCGACGTCCGACGCCGACGGCTAGCTACTCTTTCAATAGCGGATTGCCGGAAAGCACCGGCGCGTTGGGCAGCTCGTCGGGCCGCACGGCAGTGCCGCCGGCGGGCGTAGCCTCCAGCGGGAAATGTTCGACCAGCAGGGCCGACACTTCCTCCAAGGCCTGGGTCAGCCCGTCCTCGTAACGCCCGGCGCCGAAGGCGTCGCCCATGTGGGCGACCAGGTGCTGCCACTGGGCGCTGGTCACATGGCGGTTGAGGCCGCGGTCGGCGGTGATCTCGATGGCATGGTCGGCCAGCAGCAGGTAGATCAGCACGCCGTTGTTGTGCTCGGTGTCCCACACCCGCAGCTTGCCGAAGAGGGTGATCGCCCGCTCCCGCGCGGTGGCACCGCGCCACAGGTAGCTGGTGGGCAGGCCCGCCTCGACGCAGATGCGGATTTCGCCGGTGTGGCGTTTCTCGCTGGCGGCCACGCGGCGCATCAGGCGGTCGACCAGCGCCGGCGGGATCGCCCGGTGGGTGTCGCGGTCGTCCTGCCAGCGGTGGCGCAGGATGCGCGCCAGGGTTTTGATCAGTCCCATCTCACCAGTCCCCCGAGGCGCCACCGCCACCGAAATCGCCGCCGCCACCCGAGCTGAATCCACCGCCGCCGCCACCGCCGCTCCCCATGCCGCCCATACCGCCGCTGCTCCAGCCGCCCACGCTGCCGGCGCCGGTGCCCAAATGGCCGGGCAGGGTGTTGCCCAGCGGGCCGGTGCGGGCCAGCAGGCCGAACAGCAGCGCGATGGCGGCCGCGATGCCGGCCATCACCAGGCTCAGGGTGAACAGGAAGGCGATGGCACCGACCAGCGCGCCGCCGGCGATGGCACCCACCGGCCGGCCCAGGAAGCGACGCAGCACCGCCGCCAGCACCGGCACCGCCACGAACAGGAACACCGCCGCATCGAACCATTGGAATCCGATCGGGCTGCGCTCGCGCTCGGTCGGCTCGCCGTCGATCGAGGCCTGGGCCGCATCGGGCCGGCCGGCGTTGGGCGTGGGCAGGGCCTCGGCGCGGATGCGGACCTCCAGCCGGTCGAGGGCTATCGCCAGGCCCGCGGCATAGTCGTCGCGGCGGAAGGCCGGGGTGATGGCTTCGTCGATCACCTCCTTGGCGGCCAGGTCGGGCACCGCGCCTTCGAGCGCCTTGGCCACCTCGATCCGCACCTTGCGGTCGCGCTTGGCGACCACCAGCAGCAGGCCGTCGCCGATCGCCTTGCGGCCGATCTTCCAGGCGTTGGCGACCCGATTGGCGTAGCCGGCGATGTCTTCGGTGCCGGTGCTCTGCACCATCAGGATCGCCACCTGCGAGCCGGTGGCCTGCTCGAAGACCATCAGCCGCTCTTCCAGCGATTTCTTCTGCTCGTCGCTCAGGGTGTTGGTGCCGTCGATCACGTGGCCGCTCAGGGGCGGCACCGGCAGCAGTTTCTGGGCCTGCGCGCCGAGCGGCGCCAGCGCCAGCAGCAGAGCGGCCAGCGCCAGCACGAACAGCGGCCGGACGCGCCGCGCCGGCAGCGCCCGGGGCCATGCGAAATGAAAAGTCGCAGGCATCGGCACTTATTTCTTGGCGGGGCCGAAATCCACCGCGGGCGGGGTGGATATCTGGGCCTCGTTTTGCACCGTGAAGCTGGGCTTGGGCGGGTAGCCGAAGATCTTGGCGGTGAGGTTGGTGGGGAAGCTGCGGGCCTTCACGTTGTACTCCTGCACCGCCTGGATGTAGCGGTTGCGGGCCACGGTGATACGGTTCTCGGTGCCTTCCAGCTGCACCCGCAGGTCGCGGAAGGCCTGATTGGCCTGCAGCGTGGGGTAGTTCTCGGAGACGGCCAGGAGCCGCGAGAGGGCGCCGGTCAGCTGCGCCTGTACCTGCTGGAAGCGCTCGAAGGCCTGCGGGTCGTTCAGCGTCTCGGGCGAGATCTGGATCGAGGTGGCTTTGGCGCGCGCCTCGACCACCTTGGTGAGCGTGTCCTGCTCGAAGTTGGCCTGGCCCTTGACGGTGGCGACGATGTTGGGGATCAGGTCGGCACGGCGCTGGTACTGGTTGAGCACCTCGCTCCAGGCGGACTTGGTCTGTTCGTCGAGGCGCTGGAAGTCGTTGTAGCCGCAGCCCGAAAGGGCGAGCGTGGCGAGCAAAAGCAGGAAGAAACGGCGCATGGAATTCACTCGTGTTGTCGAACGGGAGGGGCAGAGGATAGCGGGCGCGGGCGTACTCTGCCGTTTTCGGGCGGCGGCCGCCGCATCCATTTGTGTCGGGTCGTCCTACACTCGTGGCCCTTGCCACCCCCCGGCGCCGCACCGCGCGCCCCGTCCACGCCCGCTGCCTATGACCACCGCACCGCTCCGCGCCGCCACCGTCGGCGGCACCGCCGACGACATCGAGGCCCTTTTCTACGACGCCCTGCGCAAGGGCGACATCGCCCAGCTGATGGCCTGCTGGGCCGACGAGGACGACATCACCTGCGTCCACCCCGGCGGCCCCCGCATGACCGGCGCCGGCGAGATCCGCGCCGCCTTCGAGGCGATGTTCGCCCACGGCACGCTGCAGGTCCGCACCGAGGGCCTGCGCCGGGTGCAGGCCCTGGCCAGCGCGGTGCATACCCTGGTCGAGCGGATCGTGCTGGACCTGCCCGACGGACGGCGCGAGGCCTGCGTGGTGGCAACCAACGTCTACCACAAGACCGCCGAGGGATGGCGCCTGGTGACCCACCACGCCAGCCTCGGCACCCCCGAGGAAGCCCAGCACACGCCCTTGGGTGCGGCGCCGATGTTGCACTGAGAGAATTCTGAATAAAAAGTGCCTGCAGCCGGCGTCCGGCGCCGACTACATGCTATGAATTATGTAGCGCCTGTCTGGTTGCCCGGCGGCCATCTGCAAACCATCTGGGCCGCCCTCTACGGCCACCGCGGCCCCGGTACGCCGCCGGCCTACCGGCGCGAGCGCTGGGACACGGCGGACGGGGATTTCGTGGACCTGGATTTCGCGGTCGGGGCAGGGGCGGCAGCGGCTGCCGGGCACGCCTCGACATCCTGGTCGGGCACTGCGGTGGCGTCCGCGTCGACATGGGTCTTCCCGTCGCCCGCATCCGCCGAGGCCACCACGGCGCCGACGGCCGACGACCGTCCGCTTCTAGTCCTGTTCCACGGCCTGGAAGGCTCCTCGCGCAGCCACTATGCCGAGACCTTCGCCGCCATTGCCGCGGCGCGCGGCTGGGACTACGTGGTGCCGCATTTCCGCGGCTGCGGCGGCACGCTGAACCTGGCGCCGCGTGCCTACCACTCGGGCGACTTCGGCGAGATCGGCTGGATCCTGGAGCGGCTGCGCGCGGGCCGCGGCCGGCCGCTGCTGGCGGTCGGCATCTCGCTCGGCGGCAACGCGCTGCTGCGCTGGACGCAGGAGGCGGGCGAGGGCGCCGCCCGCACCGTGGCGGCCGTCGCCTCGGTCTGCGCGCCGCTGGACCTGGCGGCCGGCGCCGCCGCCATCGGCCGCGGCTTCGGCCGGTACGTCTACACCCGCATGTTTCTGGCGAGCATGAAGCCCAAGGCGCTCGCCAAGCTGGCCCAGCACCCGGGCCTGTTCGACGGCGAGGTCCTGCGCGCCGCCCGCGACCTGCACGCCTTCGACGACGTCTTCACCGCGCCGCTGCACGGCTTTCGCAACGCGGAGGACTACTGGCGCCGTTGCTCCGCCGGCCCGCACCTGGGGGCGATCCGGGTGCCGGCACTGGTGCTGAACGCCGCCAACGACCCGTTCGTGCCCGTCGCCTCGCTGCCGCCGCCGCCGGGCGATGCACGGGCACCGGTCACGCTCTGGCGGCCCGCGACCGGTGGCCACGTCGGGTTTCCGGCGGGCGCACCGCCGGGGCATGTGCGGGCGATGCCGGAGGCGGTGGCCGGCTGGCTCGCGGGGCAGTTGGCGGCGCGCTGAGGTCCGCCAGCGCCCTGCAGCCATCTGATGCCGCCGCGCCCCGGCCCGCTGCCGATAATGGTCCGATGGACGACATCGTGAAGCAGGCCATCGCCAAGTGGCCCAACGTACCCGACTGCTACGGCTGGCTGGGCCTGGACGCCCGGGGCCGGTGGTTCATGCGCGACGACGGCGCCCAGGCGGCGGGGCCGTTCGCCGGGCCGGGCGCGACCGAGGCCAGCCGCGGCGCGCTGCTGCGGCACGAGCAGCTGGTCGGCTTCATCCAGCGCAACTACGAGGCCGATGCCGACGGCCGCTGGTTCTTCCAGAACGGGCCGCAGCGGGTCTATGTCGAGCTGGCGGCAACGCCCTACGTCTGGCGCGTGGCCGAGGGCCTGGCGGTGAGCGCCCACACGGGCACGCCGGCCCGGGTGCGGCGCTGCCTGGTCGACGAGCAGGGACGCGTCTACCTCGACACCCACATCGGCTTCGGCCTGGTGCATTCGCTCGACATGGCGCTGGTCGGCGACGCGGTGGAGCAGGGCCTCTGGGTGCCGCAGGAGGTGCGGTCGGCGGATCTGCCGCAGCGCTTCGGCTACATCCCCAGCCCTGCGAAACAGCCCTCCCCCAAGCGCACCGGCATACCCGGGTAAACAGCGGTCGCCCATGAAAAAGCCGGTCGCAAGACCGGCTTTTTCCCCAACCCCGTCCCGCACGCCGCTCCCCCCTCAGGGATGCCGCGGATCCGGCTCCGCCGGTCCGCCGGCATCGCCCCCTCGCAGGGGGAAGGCGAAGACGCGGAGCGCGCAGCCTGGGGGTGGTCTCTACTTGACCGCCGCCGCCATGTATTCGACCACGGCGCGGATTTCGGCATCCGACGCCTGGGTGCCGCCGCGCGGCGGCATCGCGCCCTTGCCGGCGATGGCGATCCTGGTCATGCCGTCGATGCCGTCCTTCAGGCGCTCGGCCCAGGCGGCCTTGTCGCCGAACTTGGGCGCACCGGCGACGCCGGCGGCATGGCACAGCTGGCAGGCCTGCTTGTAGAGCGCCTCGCCGGTCGCGGCGACCGGCACGGGGGCCGGCGTGGTGACGGTGGCTGCTGCGGTGGCGGCCGCGGCGGGCGCGACAGGTGCCGCCGCCATCGGAGCCGCAGTTGCAGCCGCGGGGGCGGCGCCGTCTGCGGCCGCTGCCGGGGCTGCCGCACGGTCGGGCACCGGGAACGTGGCGCCGGCCGCGTTGGCCATGTAGACCACCGCACGACCGATTTCCACGTCGTCGAAATCGCCGCCGCCCTGGGGCGCCATCGCGCCCTTGCCCGCCAGGGCCGAATGCAGCAGCGCGTCGTAGCCTGTCTTGATGCGGGCGGCCCAGGCGCCGGCGTCGCCGAACTTGGGAGCGCCGGCCACGCCCGCGCCGTGGCAGGTCACGCACTGGGCCTTGAAGACTTCCTCGCCGCCCTTGAGCGGGCGGTTGGCGTCGCGGATCTCCACCGTGCCGACGCGCTGGATTCGGGCGTCGGCCGCCTTGGCGAGGTCGCCGGCGCCGGCGGCGGGCTTGTTGGCGGACACCACGAACATCACCAGGCCGATGATGATGAAGATCGGGATCACGAACGAGAAAAACACCGTGATCAACAACTGCTTCGGATTCTTGACCGGGCCGCTGTGGACTTCTTCCTGGATGGTGTCGATCATGGCGTCCTCAATATGGATCGGGGGCTTTGAAAAATCAACCTTTCATTATAGACAGCGACCCCCCAAAACGCCCCCTTTTGGCGCCCTCTGCGGGTCTCCCCCAGGGTGCGCGCACCCCGGGCCGGCAGGGGCGAAAGCCGCCGTGCCGGACATGGAAACGCCGGCACGGGGCCGGCGTTCCAGGGGGAGACGACACCTGCATCCGGCCGTCGCCGGGAGCAGGCCAAGCGCGGTCAGCGCGTGGCGGTCGGCGCGCCCGGTGCCGCCGCGGCCACCGGCACCGCGGGCGGCTCGGTCCAGCCGCCGCCCAGCACCCGGTACAGCGTCACCTGGTTTTGCAGCTGCAGCAGGCGCGTCTGCACCGCCAGTTGCTGCGCGGTGAAGAGCGAGCGCTGGGCGTCGAGCAGGTCGAGGTAGCTGGAGACGCCGTTCTTGTAGCGCAGGTCCGAGAGGTTGAGCCGGATCGATTCGGCCCGGGCCTGGGCCTGCTGGGCGCGAAGCTGCTCGCCCAGCGTGGCCCGTCCGGCCAGCGCGTCGGCCACTTCGCGGAAGGCGGTTTGGATGCTCTTCTCGTACTGCGCCACCGCGATGTCGCGCCCGGCGGTGGCCGAGGCCAGGCCGGCCCGGTTGCGGCCGGCGTCGAAGATCGGCAGCAGCAGCTGCGGCGCCAGGGTGAAGCCCCAGGAGCCGCTCTTGAACAAGCCGTCGAGTTCGCTGCTGGAGGTGCCGGCCTGGGCGGTGAGCGCGATCCGGGGAAAGAAGGCCGCGCGCGCCGCGCCGATGTTGGCGTTGGCGGCCAGCAGCTGCTGCTCCGACTGGCGGATGTCCGGTCGGTTGACCAGCAGCTCCGACGGCAGCCCGGCGGGCAAGTCGGCCAGCTGGGGCGCATCGGCCAGGCGCAGGCGGGCGGTTTCGGCGCGCAGGTCCTCGGGCAGCGACTGGCCCAGCAGCAGCACCAGGGCGTTCTCGTCCTGGGCGCGCTGGCGCAGCTGCTGCGCCAGGGTGGCGCGGGCGGTCTCGGTCAGCGACTCCGCCTGGCGAAAGTCCAGCTCCGAGGCGACGCCGTTGTCGAGTCGCAGCCTGGTCAGGCGGATCGACTCCTCCCGCGTGGCGACGGTGCGGCGCGACAGGTCGATCAGCTCCTCGTCGGCCAGCAGCGCCAGCCAGCCGTTGGCGACGGCCGAGACCAGGCTGATCTGCGCGGCCTTGCGGCCCTCGTCGCTCGCCAGGTACTGGGCCAGCGCCTGCTCCTTCAGGCTGGAGAGCCGGCCGAAGAAGTCGATCTCCCAGGCGCTGACGGCCAGGCCGACGCTGAAGGAGTTGGTCAGGTTGCCGTTGACGACGTTCGGCGCCCGTTGCGCGGTCGACGACAGGTTGACCGCCGGGAACAGGTTGGCGCGCTGGATCTGGTACTGCGCCCGCACCTGCTCGACGTTGAGCATCGCCAGCCGCAGGTCGCGGTTGTTGTCGAGCGCCAGGCCGATCAGGCGGCGCAGCCGCTCGTCGGCGAAGTAGTCCTGCCACGGCAGGTCGGCGGCGCGGGCCTCCGGGGCCTGCGAAGTGCCGGCGGCGGCGAATGCCACGTTCGACGGCCAGTCTGCCGCCACCGGCGCCTCGGGTCGTTCGTAGGCCGGGATCATGCTGCAGCCGGCCAGCAGCACGGCGGCCGCCAGCAGGCCCAGCGAAAGGGGCGCGCGCGACACCCGGCGATCAGACTTGTTCATCGTTGGCATGGCCGCCCCCCATTCCCGCATGCTTGGCATGCTCTTCATACATGTGTTGCTGGCGCTTGCTGCCCCTGAAGAAGGAGCGCACCACCACGAAGAAAACCGGCACGAAGAACACCGCCAGCACCGTGCCGGTCAGCATGCCGCCGATCACGCCGGTGCCGATGGCCCGCTGGCTGGCCGAGCCCGCGCCCGATGCCAGGAACAGCGGCACCACGCCCAGCATGAAGGCCATCGAGGTCATCACGATCGGGCGGAACCGCAGGTGGGCCGCCTCGAGCGCCGACTCGACCACGCCCTTGCCGGTCGCCTGCAGGTCCTTCGCGAACTCGATGATCAGAATCGCGTTCTTCGCCGACAGGCCGATGATGGTGATCAGCCCCACCTGGAAGTAGACGTCGGCGTTGTACTTGCGCAGCAGGGTGCCGAGCACCACGCCCAGCACGCCGAGCGGCACCACCAGCAGCACCGCCACCGGGATCGACCAGCTCTCGTAGAGCGCGGCCAGGCACAGGAACACCGCCAGGATCGAGAAGCCGTAGAGGATGAAGGCCTGCGAGCCCGCCAGCTTTTCCTCGCGCGAGATGCCGCTCCATTCGAAGCCGAAGCCCGCGGGCAGCTTCTGCGCGATCTTCTCCATCGCCAGCAGGGCGTCGCCGCTGCTGTAGCCGGGGGCGGCGTCGCCCTCGATCCGCATCGCCGGGTAGCCGTTGTAGCGCACCGTCTGCATCGGGCCGGCTTCCCAGCGTGTCGTCGCGAAGGCCGACAGCGGCACCGGCTGGCCCTGCGCGTTGGCCGCGTTCAGGCGCAGGATGTCGTCGGGCTGCATCCGCTCGGACGCCTCGGCCTGCACCACCACCCGCTGCAGCCGTCCGTTGTTCGGGAAGTCGTTGATATAGGCCGAGCCGAGGTTGGCCGAGATCGTCTGGTTGATCGAGGCGAAGCTCACGCCCAGGGCGTTGGCCTTGTCGCGGTCGATCTCCAGCCGCAGCTGCGGCGCGTCCTCGATGCCGTTGGGCCGCACCTGCGCCAGGGCCGGGTCCTTCGACGCCATGCCCAGCACTTGGTTGCGCGCGGCGACCAGGGCTTCGTGGCTGTTGCCGGCGCGGTCCTGCAGCATGAACTTGAAGCCGGTGCCGGTGCCCAGTTCGGGAATCGCGGGCGGCGACAGCGGGTAGATGAAGGCGTCGCGGATGCCCGAGAGCGCTCCGAAGGCGCGGCCGGCCAGGGCGGAGGCCGAATTGCCGGCCTCCTTGCGTTCGTCCCAGGGCTTGAGCGTCACGAAGGCGAGCGCCGCGTTCTGGCCCTGGCCCGAGAAGCTGAAGCCCAGCACGCCGACCATGCTGGCCACCTCGGGTTGCTTCAGCATGAAGCCCTCGACCTGCTCCATCACCGCCACCGCGCGCTGCTGGGTCGCCCCCGGCGGCAGCTGCACGTTCACGATGATGTTGCCCTGGTCCTCGTTGGGCAGGAAGCCGCTGGGCAGGCGCAGGTACAGCACGCCCACCACGCCGAGCAGCAGCAGGTAGACGATGGCCGAGCGGCCGGTACGGCGCAGCATCCGCGACACGAAGCCTTCGTAGCGCTTGGCGCCACGGCTGAAATGGCGGTTGAACCAGCCGAAGAAACCGCTCTTCTCATGGTGGTGCCCGGCCTCGACCGGTTTGAGCAGCGTGGCGCAGAGCGCCGGCGTGAGCGACAGGGCCAGGAAGGCCGAGAACGCGATCGAGGTCGCCATCACCACCGAGAACTGCCGGTAGATGTTGCCGACCGAGCCGGAGAAGAAGGCCAGCGGGATGAACACCGCGATCAGCACCACGGTCACGCCGACGATGGCCCCCGAGATCTGCGACATCGCCTTGCGCGTGGCCTCCAGCGGCGGCAGGCCTTCCTCGCTCATGATCCGCTCCACGTTCTCCACCACCACGATCGCATCGTCCACCACGATGCCGATCACCAGCACCATGCCGAACATCGTCAGCACGTTGATCGACAGGCCGAGCGCCAGCATCACCGCCACCGTGCCGGTGAGGGTCACCGGCACCACGATGGTCGGGATGATCGTGTAGCGCCAGTTCTGCAGGAACAGGAACATCACCAGGAACACCAGCACGATGGCTTCGACCAGCGTGTGCGCCACCTGGGTGATCGAGATCTGCACGAACTCGGAGCTGTCGTACGGGATCTGCCACTTCACGCCGGAGGGGAAGAATTTCTCGAGTTCGACCATGCGCGCGCGCACCGCCTTGGCCACGCCGAGCGCGTTGCCGGTGGGGGTGAGTTGCACGCCCATGCCGACCGCCGGCTTGCCGTTCAAGCGGGCCGAGGTGGCATAGGCCTGCGCGCCCAGCTCGACACGGGCCACGTCCCTCAGCCTGACGGTAGCGCCGTTGGTGTTGGCGCGCAGCACGATGTTGCCGAACTGCTCGGGCGAGGTGAGCTGGCCCGACACCACCACCGTGGCGGAGATCGCCTGCTCGGCGATGTTGGGCAGGTCGCCGATCGAGCCGGCCGAGACCTGCGCGTTCTGCGCGGTGATCGCGCTGGTGACGTCGGCCACCGACAGGTTCAGGCCGGTCAGCTTGGTCGGGTCGATCCAGATGCGCATGGCGCGCTCGGTACCGAAGAGCTGGACCTGGCCGACGCCGTCGATCCGCTGCAGCTCGGGCACCAGATTGCGGGATGCGTAGTCGCCCAGATTGATCACGTCCTGCGCCGGATCGTCCGACGACAGCATCATGAACAGCAGGAAGTTGTTGCGCGACTTGTCGACCCGCACGCCCTGCTGCGTCACCGCGGAGGGCAGCCGGGGCGTGGCGCGGGACAGGCGGTTCTGCACGTCCACCTGGGCCAGGTCGGGGTTGGTGCCGGGCGCGAAGCTGAGCGTGATCGAGCCGGTGCCGTTGGCCTGGGCCACCGTCTCCATGTAGAGCAGGCCGGGCGAGCCGTTCATCTCGCGCTCGATCACCGCCAGTACGCTGTCTTCGAGCGTCTTGGCCGAGGCGCCGGGGTAGGTGGCGTTGACCACCACCGCGGGTGGCGCGACCGCCGGGTATTGCGCGATCGGCAGCTGCGTGACCGCGACGCCGCCTGCCACCAGCAGGAAAAGGGCGATCACCCAGGCGAAGATCGGCCTGTCGATAAAGAACTTTGCCATCGGTGCCGCTCCTTATTTGGTCGCCGGCGCGGTGGCCGGTTCGGCGGCCTTGGCGGCGGAGCCGGCATCGGCAGCGGCGGGTGCGCCGGCGGCCGGGGCCGCGGTGCCTTGCGCGGGGGCTGCGCCCGGCGCGGCGGGAGCGGCGCCCTGCGGTGCCGGCGGAGTCCACGGCACCGGCTTCACCGGTGCGCCGGGCGACAGCATCTGCAGCTTCTGGAAGCCGTCGACCATCACCTGCTCGCCGCCCTTCAGGCCGTCGAGCACCACCCAGTTGGCGCCCTTCGAGTCGCCCAGCACCACCTGGCGCTTGCTCATCTTGCCCTCGGCGTCGACCAGCGTCACCGTGTCGCCGTCGATGGTGCGGGTCACCGCCTGCTGCGGCAGCAGGATTGCGTTCTTGGCCTGGGCCTGCTCCAGACGCACCCGGACGTAGAGGCCCGGCAGCAGTTGGCCGGTGGGGTTGGGCACCTCGGCGCGCAGGGTGATCTGGCCGGTGGTGGAATCCACCGTCAGGTCGGAGAACAGCAGGCGGCCGTCGCGGCCGTATTCGCTGCCGTCTTCCAGCACCACCCGGATGCTGGCGGCTTCGGCGCCGCTGGCGCGCTTGAACTTGCCGCTCTGCAGCGCGTTGCGCAGCTTCATCACCTCGGTGGCCGACTGGGTGAAGTTGACGTAGACCGGGTCTATCTGCTGGATCACCGCCAGCTGGGTGCTCTCGCCCTGGCCGACCAGCGCGCCTTCGGTCACCAGCGCGCGGCCGATGCGACCGGCGATGGGGGCGGTGACGCTCGCGTAGTCGAGGTTGATCTTGGCGGTCTGCACCCCGGCACGGCCCACCGCGACGTCGGCCGCGGCCTGCTTCTGCGTGGCCTGGGCGTTCACGTAGTCCTGGCGGCTGATCGCGTTGGCCTCGACCAGCGGCTTGTAGCGCTCGGCCGTCGCGGTGGCCTGGGCCAGGTTGGCCTCGGCGCGGGCGAGCGAGGCCTGCGCGCTCTGGAAGGACGCGGCGTACGGGGCGGAGTCGATCTGGAACAGCGGCTGGCCGGCCTTCACGTCGCTGCCTTCCTTGAACAGCCGCTTCTGCACGACGCCGGCGGCGCGGGCACGCACCTGCGCGATCCGCGAGGCCTCGACCCGGCCGGGCAGCTCGGTGACCAGGCCCACGTCGCCCAGCTGCACCGTCACCACGCCGACCTGGGGCGGCGGCATGCCGCCGCCCGGAGGCGTGCCGGCGGCGGGCGCCGCGTCCTTCTTGCCGCAGCCGGCCAGGAGCAGCACCAGCACCGCCGCGACGGCGAGCGTGGTGGGAGTCAGGGACAGGCGGGGCGGGGCATCGCGCAAGGCAAGCATTGGAAATCCTTCCAGGGGGTCGGCAGAACAGTGCGGAAACGAAAGACGGCAGCGGTGCCAGTCGCACTGCTGCCATCGGGATAGGGAAAACATGTGCAGTATACATACAATCGTGAATGTATAAAGACGGCAATCGCTGCCGCCACGTCCCGAGGCAACGGGATTTACCCCGGCGAAAGCCAAGCAAATTTCACACCGAAAGCCGCCGCATGGCCCGTAGAACCAAGGAAGACGCCCTCGCCACCCGGTCCCAGTTGCTGGACGCGGCGGAGCGGCTTTTTCACGACCAGGGCGTCTCCCGCACCGCCCTGAACGACATCGCCGTCGCCGCGGGTACCACCCGCGGCGCGATCTACTGGCACTTCAAGGACAAGGCCGACCTGTTCAACGCGATGATGGAGCGGGTGACCCTGCCGCTCGAGAACGCCATCGACCGGGTGGGCGCGGATCCGCAGGACGACCCGATCCAGCAGATCCGCGACGCGCTGCAGCATGCGCTGCGCGTCATGACCTACGACGCGCAGGTCCGCACCGTGTTCGAGATCGCGATCCACAAGGTCGAGTACGTCGGCGAACTGCGGGCGGTGCGCGATCGGCACCTGGCTGTCCGCACCGAATGCCTGGCCCGCATGGTCGACGGTCTGCGCCTGGCTTTCGCCCGCGCCGGCCGGACGCCGCCGATCACCTGCGAGATGGCCGCCCACGGCCTGCACGCGATGGTCGACGGCCTGATCCAGAACTGGCTGCTGCGGCCGGACGAGTTCGATCTGCAGGCCGCCGGCGCCGCGGTGTTCGACATCTACCTGGCCGGCATGGGCCTGGGGCCGGCGGTCGCGGCGGCGGTTCCGGCAGAGGGCCCGGCGCCTATTTGAGGTGCGACGTGTCGTGGCTTCGGGCCTTTTGCGCCAACGGGCCTTCCGATAGGCGATAATCCCGGGCTGCCCGGATTCTTGCCTGGCACATGCGGCTGTAGCTCAGTGGATAGAGTATTGGCCTCCGAAGCCAAGGGTCGTGGGTTCGATCCCCGCCAGCCGCACCAGTTTTTCGATCGGTGACGACCACCTGCCATGCGTGGGTCGTCACCCTTCAGTCGGAGGGGAAGGCGCTGCCGCCTTCGTCACCCCTGCACTGTCAGGACATGCCGCCCGGCGCAGGGCAGCGCAGCGTCCGTGCCTCGCTCGCCGCCGCATCGGCCGACGCGATCGCGTCGGCGATGGTCTCGGCGAGCCGGGCGGCCACTTCTCCCGATGCCTTGGCCAGCGCGGGCATGCCGGCGCCCGCCGCCACCGACGTGTCGAGCCGGCAGTCGAGCTGCTGCGGCGTGCCCGCGCGGCGCAGCGTCCAGGTGAAGGCGCCGTCGACCCGCTCGCCCTCGACCGCGTCGAACCGGGCCACCTGCACCGCGATGCGCCACGGGCGCAGGCCGGCGGCGGCGGGCGTCTTGCTGGCATCGATCGCGCCCAGGCGCGTGGCGATGCCCGACGACAGGGCATCCCGCAGTTCCTTCTCGAACGATGCCGACCAGCGGTGCTGCTCCAGCACCTGGACCTCCGGGCTCGCGGCCGAGGTGCGCACCACCATCTGCGGCCGCGCCAGCCGCTCGGGCACGCCGACCGGCAGCACCTCGATGGCCATCGTGGAAGCGGCCTGCGGGGCAACGGCCGGCGCCGTGCGCAGGGCAGCCGGGTCGGACAGCGTGTAGAAGCGGTCGGGCTGACCGGCGCAGCCGGTGGCCAGGGCGCAGACGGCGAGGGCCAGGCCCCATGCGGGCCGGCGGGACGGGATGGATGCAGATTTCACTTCTTGTCCTCAGGCTTGCCGCGCAAAAGCGATTCGGGGTGGCGTTCCAGGTAGTCGGTCAGCACCCGCACCGAGGTGGCGGTGCGCGACAGGTCCTGCAGCGTCTGCCGCAGGTCGGCCTGCAGCGGTGCGTCGGACGCCAGCATCTGGTTGGCGCTGTCGATGGTCTTGCGGGCATCCTTCAGCGCGGCGGTGATCTCGGGCGACACGTCGTTGTTGAGCGTGCGCGTCAGCGTCTCGGCGCCGACCAGGGCCTTGTCGAGCTTGGCCAGGGTGGCCCGCACGTCGCGGCCGATCTCCTCGATCGGCACCTTGTTGACCTTGCCGACGATCTCCTGCACCTGGCTTTGCAGTTCGTCCAGGCTGTTGGCCACGGTGGGCAGTTCCAGCGGCACCTTGGCCAGGTCGATCTTCGCGGCCGGCGACTTGGGGAAGAAGTCGAAGGCCACGTACAGCTGGCCGGTCAGCAGGTTGCCGTTGCGCAGCTGCGCGCGCAGGCCCTTGTCGACCAGGATGCGCAGGCGTTCTTCATGGGTGCGCCTCGATTCGGGCGCGGTGCCGCCGCTGCGCTGCCGCAGCCGGTCGGGGTAGACCTGCACCAGCACCGGCATGCGGAAGTCGCGCTCGGTGCGCGAGAACTCGGCGCCGATCGACTTCACCTCGCCGATGTCCACGCCGCGGAAATCTACCGCGGCGCCGGGCTGCAGCCCGCGCAACGACTGGTTGAAGTACAGCAGCAGCGTCTGCGCCGGGCCGTCGGGCTTCTTCATCGCGGTGGTCTCGTCGCCGGCCAGGCCGAAGGTGGTGTTCTCGGCCGCGACCGGGCCGCCGCCCTCCTCTGGCGCGCCGAAGGCGATGCCGCCCAGCAGGATCGAGGCGAACGACTGTGTGCGCAGCGTCACTCCGGAAGAACTGAGCTGCATGTCGATGCCGCTCGCGTGCCAGAAACGGGTATTGGTGCCGACGAAGGTGTCGTAGGGCGCATTCACGAAGATGCGGATGGTGACGCCGCGGCCGTCGGGGTTCAGTTCGTACGAGGCCACCTGGCCGACCCGGATGTGCCGGAAGTAGATCGGCGCGCCGATATCCAGCGAGCCGATGTCGGCCGCGCTCAGCACGAACTGCTTGCCCGACGCGTCGCGGGTCACGATCGGCGGCACCTCCAGGCCCACGAAGGAGCTGACGGTGTTCTCCGCCGTGCCCGGGTCGGCCGAGATATAGGCGCCCGACAGCAGCGTGCCCAACCCCGAGATGCCCGAGGTGTCGAGCCGCGGCCGCACCACCCAGAAACGGGTGTCCTCGGTGGTGAAGCCCCTGGCGTCCTCGCTCAGCTGCAGCACCACCCGCACCTTGGAGCGGTCGCGGTCCAGGCGCAGGCTCTGCACCACGCCGATCTGCACGTTCTTGTAGCGCACCGCCGTCTTGCCGGCCTCCAGGCCCTCGGCGGTCTTGAAGCTCACTTCGATCTCGGGTCCGCGGTTGACCAGCGCTCGCGCCACCAGCGCGACGCCGACCAGCGCCGCCACCACCGGGATCAGCCAGATCAGCGAGGGCAGCCAGTTGCGCCGCCGGGTGATGCGGGGGGTGGCCGCGTCGGCGGCGATGTCGGGGGGTGAGGGGGGGGTGCCGTGGTCGGTCATGGAGTGGCGCTTTCCGGGCGCGGTGGGCCGGGCTGGAAGTACCAGCTCAGTTTCGGGTCGAACGTCAGCGATGCCAGCATGGTCAGGACCACCACCGCGCCGAAGGCGGCGATGCCGGGCCCGGCGGTGATCTCGGCGAAGCCCTGGATCCGCACCAAGCCGGCCAGCAGCGCCACCACGAACACGTCGAGCATCGACCAGCGGCCGATGAACTCGATCACGTGGTAGAGCCGTGCCCGCTCGGCGCGCCGCCAGTCGCTGCGCCGCTGCGCGGTCACCAGCAGCACGATCAATGCCACCAGCTTGAAGAGCGGCACCAGGAAGCTCGCCACGAAGATGATGGTGGCGACGCCGTAGGAGCCGCTCAGCCAGAAGAAGACCACGCCGCTCATGATCGTGTCCTGCTGGGTGCCGAACAGGGAGCGGGTGACCATCACCGGCAGCAGGTTGGCCGGCAGGTACATGATGCAGGCGGCGATCAGCAGTGCCCAGGTGCGGTTCAGGCTGTCGGGCTTGGAGGTGTGCAGCCGGCTGCCGCAGCGCTGGCAGGTGTCGCCCTCGTGCGCCTCCTGCCAGACGGTGCCGCAGCGGCGGCAGGGCAGCAGGCCCAGGGCGCGGGCGGTCGGGACCTGCAGGTCCTCGTCCTGGCGGGCCAGCACGTCCTCGCCCGGCTGCCAGCGACGCGGCGCCTGCTGCGCCGTCATGCCGCGGACCCGCCGGGTTCTGAGCCGAGCTGCCGGGACATGTCCCAGAAGCCGCGCGGATCGAAGGACAGCACCATGGTCATCAGCACCGTCAGCGCCACGAAACCCCACAGCGCCGGACCCGGCAGCACCGTGGCCAGGCCCGAGAGCTTGACCAGCGCCACCAGCACGCCCAGCAGGAACACCTCGACCATGCCCCAGGGCCGCAGTGTCTGCAACGTCTGGACGACGGGCACGAAGCCCGCCGGCCGGCGGCGGCGCGCCAGCGGCACCAGCAGCCAGACCAGGGACAGCATCTGCAGCAACGGGAATACCAGCGTGGTCAGCATCACCAGCGACGCGACCAGCAGCTGCCCCTCGGTCGCCAGCGCCACCACCGCGCCGGTCAGTGTGGTGCGGCTGCGCAGTCCGCGCAGCTCGATCTCGACGATCGGGAAGACGTTGGCGACCACGAACATCGCCAGGCTCGCCAGCGTCAGCGGCAGCAGCCGGTGGCTCTGCTCGCCCGACGGCCGGGCGAGTTCGCCGCCGCAACGGGAGCAGCGCGCCACCTCGCGCGGGCGCAGTGCCGTGCGGCGGTACACCGCGTCGCAACTCTCGCAGACGATGAGGTGAGGTGCTTCGATCATGGGCGGCAGCGGCGTCGGAAGGGGAGGCCGTGGTGCGGCCCGGGCGGCGCGAACCATTTCGCACCGCCGCGAGTATCGCTCCGCACCGTCAATACCGTGTAGCTCCTTGCCGATGCCACCTGCAATGGAAACTCACACGGTCGGCTCGCACCGGTGGCCCAATGGTCGCATCGCCATGCCTCCTAGACACGCCCATGCAGCCCACACCCGACACCGCGGCGCCCGCCGTCACCGCCGCGACCGAGCAGGACATGCTCGACTTCGCCCACAAGATGTTCGACTACGCCCGCACCGGCGATGCCGAGGGCCTGCAGCCGATGCTCGCGCGCGGCCTGCCGCCCAACATGGGCAACCACAAGGGCGACACGCTGCTGATGCTGGCCAGCTACCACGGCCACCTGGAGGCCACCCGGCTGCTGCTGCAGCACGGTGCCGATCCCGACCGGGCCAACGACATGGCCCAGACGCCGCTGGCCGGCGCCGCCTTCAAGGGCAACCTGCCGATGGCAGAGCTGCTGCTGGAACACGGCGCGAAGGCCGAGTTCGCGCCGCCCGGCGGCAAAACGGCGCTTATGTTCGCCGCCATGTTCAACCGCACCGCGATCGTCGACCTGTTGCTGGCCCGCGGCGCGTCGCCCGACACGCGCAGCAGCGACGGGCTCACCGCGCTCGACCTGGCCCGCACCATGGGCGCGGCCGATACCGTGGCGCAGCTGGAGCGGCGCGGCGGCCAAGGGCTACCGGAAGGTGCGAAAGAACCGTAGCGGGCGGCCCGAGTGTGCGGCGAGGACCGGAGTCGTACTTCGGTACGGTGAGGACCACAGCCGCGCGATCGGGCCGCGCAGCAGGTTCTCTCACACCTTCGGCGGCGCGCCGTTCTCCGGCAGGGCCAGGTACGGCGACAGGTCGCGCACCGCGTCGGCCTCCATCAGGCCCACCGCCACCTCCACGCCTGCTTCCCGCAGGATCTCGATCCCCCGGCCCCTGTTGCGCGCGTCCGGGTCGAGCATCGCCACGAACACCCGGCGCACGCCGCGGGCCACCAGCGTCCTGGCGCACGACGGCGTTCGGCCGTGGAAGGCGCACGGCTCCAGGGTGACGAAGGCGGTCACGTCGCGGAGCGGCCCGTCGACCTGCTGCAGCGCCACCGCCTCGGCATGCGGGTGGCCCGGCGGCTGGGTGAAGCCGCGCGCGACGATCGCGCCGCCCCGCACCAGCACGCAGCCCACCGGCGGATTGGGCAGGCAGGCGGGCAGGGCGCGGCGGCCTTCGGCGAGGGCGGCGCGCATGTGGTCGGCGGCGGTGGTGGCATCCATGGTCGGCAGCGGGGGGGCGGATGGCGGGCGGGTGGGCGGCCAAGGTTAGCAGCGCCACCGCTGCGGGTACCATCGTCGGCTTTTTGCCAGGATTCACGCGCATGACCGCCCCACCCTCCGCCGGCTGCCTGGGCATCGACTTCGGCACCTCCAATTCGGCCGTCGCCTACCGCGCCGCGGGCGGCGCCTCCCTGCTGCTGGCGATGGAGGGCACCGCCACCGCGCTGCCCACCACCCTCTTCTTCAACGCCGAAGACCGCCGCACCCATTACGGCCGCGACGCGCTGGCCCAGTACCTGGCCGGCACCGAGGGCCGGCTGATGCGCTCGCTCAAGAGCCTGCTGGGCAGCAGCCTGCTGCAGGAGACCACCTCCATCAACGGCGAGGCGATGAGCTTCCAGGACGTGATTGCGCTCTTCCTGCGCGAGCTGTCCGACCGGGCGACCGGCGTGCTGGGCACCCGGCCACGCCAGGTGGTGCTGGGCCGACCGGTGCATTTCGTCGACGACGACCCGGCGCACGACGCGCAGGCCCAGGACTCGCTGCGGCAGGCGGCCGAGGACGCGGGCTTCGAGGACATCGCGTTCCAGCTGGAGCCGATCGCCGCCGCGCTGGATTACGAGCGCCGCGTCGCCCGGGAATCGCTGGTGCTGATCGCCGACATCGGCGGCGGCACGTCCGACTTCACCGTGGTGCGCCTGGGCCCCGACCGCATGGCCCGCGCCGAGCGCACGGACGACGTGCTGGCCACCACCGGCGTGCACATCGGCGGCACCGACTTCGACCGGCGCCTGAGCCTCGACGAGGTGATGCCGCTGCTGGGCCTGCACCACATCGGCCCCAGCGGCCGCGAGGTGCCCAACGCCACCTTCTTCGACCTGGCGACCTGGCACCTGATCCAGTGGCTGTACGCGCCGCAGTCGATCCGCAAGGTGGCCGAGCTGCGCCGCGACTTTGCCGACCCGGTGCTGCACGCCCGGCTGATGCGGGTGCTGGAGCAGCGCGACGGCCACCGCCTGGCCACCGCGGTGGAAGAGGCCAAGATCGCCAGCGCCACGGCGGCGGGCGCGGTGCCGATCGACCTGGATTTCGTGGAGCGGGGTTTGTCGGCGTCGCTCAGCGCCGACGCGGTGGCCCGCCACCTGCGGCCGCTGTTGGAGAGCGTGGGCGACTGCGCCTCCGACTGCCTGCGCCGCGCCGGCCTGCCGCGTGCGCCGGATGCCATCTACCTCACCGGCGGCTCGTCGGCCCTGGCGCCGTTCCAGCAGATGCTGCGGCGGCGGTTTCCCGAGACGCCCCTGGTCGAGGGCGACCGCTTCGGCGGCGTCGCGGCCGGCCTGGCCTATGCCGGCGGCGTGCAGCTGCGCTAGCGTGCAGCTGCGGTAGGGCGGCTAGGAAACGTTCAGGCCCATGCCGGCCAGCACGGTGCGCAGGCCGGCGGTGACCGGGCCGCGGCCTTCGAAGGCTTCGACCCGGCGGGCGAAGTCGGAGCCCTCGGCGATGCTGCTGCGCGGCACCTTCTTGGCGGGCAGCGAGTCGGGATACAGGCCCTCGGCGGGCTGCAGCCGCAGCCGCAGGCCCAGCGTCTCGATCAGGCCGCGGGCGAACAGCTCGGCCAGCTGGTCGTCGGTCACGTAGCCGGAATGCTCGGGCGCCTCGGCACCGCGGCGGCTGTGCACGATTTCGTAGCAGCCGGCGTGCTCGCCCTGCTTCTCGGCGAACGGGTGCATCGCGAAGGTCTGCGGCTCGGCGGTCTTCCTGCCCTTGTAGGTGTGGGCGACGGTGATGGCGGCGAGCATCATGCGCGGGACGTCGGATCGCCGCCGTCGAGTTCCGCGGCCAGCACGTCGCCCCCGGCCGGAGCGCGGGGGGTGCGGTTGGCCGGGCGGGCCAGCACCTCGACGTAGACATCCTTGCGGCCCTGCTGCACCAGCGCGTCGATGCGCTCGGTGAGGGCGGCCAGGTGCACCCCCTCGGCGTCGTCGGCGGTGGCACCGACGCGGCAATCGAAATCCCAGAAGTCGGCGCCTGCCGGCAGCGGCTTGCGGCGCTCGCGCTGCACGTACTTGCGGATCTCGTGCTTGGTCGCTTCCAGCACCCGGTCGGGGTGCTTGCCCGGGGTCTCCAGCGCAAATGTCTTTCTCATGCCAATCCTTCGCAGCGCTGCGGCGGCGCCTGCGGCCGCCGGATGCGCAAACGCGCGATTATGAGGCTTTCGTGCCTGCAGCCGGCATCCCTTGCCGGCATGTTGCTATTGAAGTTGTAGCGCAGCGCCGGCCGTCGGGCCACCCAGGGATTGGTACAGCGACGCATGGTTGCCCAGGCGGTTGAGCCGGTTGTCGGCCACCGCGATCTCGGCGTTGCGGCGCTTTTCCTGCGCATCGAGCCAGGGCTTGAGGGCGACCGAGCCGGCGCGGTAGCGGATCTCGTAGAGCCGCTCGGCCCGCTGCGCCTCGGCCAGGGATTCGGCCAGCAGCGCGGCCTGCGCCTCGAACTGCTGGCGGGCCGACAGCGCGTTGTCCACATCGGCCAGCGCCTGGTAGACGCTCTGGCGGAACAGCGTCACCGCCTCCTCGTACTGCGTCTGCGACACCTGGATCGACAGGCTGCGCTGCGTCGCCTGCAGGAAGGGCAGGCTGATGCCGGCGCCCAGGCTGGCGACCGGGTTCCGCAGCAGGTTGAGCAGCGCGTTGCTCAACGTGCCCAGCGCGCCGGTCAGGGTCAGCGCGGGGTAGAAGGCGGCGCGGGTGGCGTCGACGTTCTTCAGGCTGCTGCGCAGCCGCAGCTCGGCCGCGCGCACGTCGGGCCGGCGGGCGATCAGGTCGGCGGGCAGGCCGGCTTCGACCGCCGGCAGCGGGCCTGCGGGCAGCACCGTGGGCTCGCGCCAGTCCAGCACCGCCTCGGCTCCGGCGGGCGCCGCCAGCGCCGGCAGGCCGGGTACCGGCGGCACCTCGCCGACCGGTGCGCCACCGACGGTCAGCCGGCCGTCGAACAACAGGCCGAGCGAATTGAGCGCCTGCACCCGCTGTTGGCGCAACTGGGTCTGGCTGGCGCGCTGCGAAGCCAGCGTCTGCCGCGCCTCGGCCAGCTCCAGGCCCGAGATCGCGCCGGCGGCGTACTGCGCCTGCACCAGGGCCACGGTGCGCTCGGCATAGGCGATGCTCTGCGCGGCCAGCGCCAGCCGCTGGTTGGCATGGGCCACCTGCCAGTAGAGCGTGGCGGTGGTGCCGGCCAGCGCCTGGGCGGCGGATTCGCGGTCCTGCACCGTCGCCAGGGTTTCCCAGCGGGCGGCGTCGCGGGCGCTGCCCAGGCGGCTCCACAGATCGACCTCGTAGCTCGCGCCCAGGCTCGACGACGCCGAGCGCACCGAGCCGTTGCCGCGGTTGCCGTTGCCCAGCCCGCGCGAGGCGCTGGCGCCGACGTTGCCGCTGAGCTGCGGCACCAACGGCACCGCCGCCAGCCCCGCATTGAGCTGTGCCCGGCGCACCCGGATCGCGGTGGCGGCCAGGTCGTTGTTGTAGCGCTGGGCCTGCGCCACCAGCGCGTCGAGCCCCGGATCGCCGAAAGCCGTCCACCAGTCCACCGCGACGGCGGCCGCCGGCAGGGCGCGCACGTCCGGCGGGTCGTCGGCGGAGGCCGGGGCCCGCGACCCAGCGGCGGCGGGCGCCTGCACCACACCGGTACCGGTCTCGCGCCACTGCGGCGCCAGGCGCAGTTCGGGAGCGGCATAGCGGTCGGCGCCCGGCGTGCCGCAGCCGGCCAGCAGCGCGGCGGCCAGCGCGGTGGATACCAGGGAGAAAGTCTGTCGGCCTGTGCTCATGTCATTCCGTTCGTCTGGCGCAGAACGCCGGTCCATCCTCGCGGCCGCCCGGGCCCACCGCATCTCCCAGGGATACCGCGGAACCGGCTTCGCCGGGCCGCAGGTATCGCCCCCGGCGAGGGGGAGGGCGGCCCCACGCAGTGGGCGAGCCTGGAGGCGTGCTCAATCCCGGGCGAGTGCATCGACCGGGTCCAGGCGCGCCGCATTGCGCGCCGGCAAAAAGCCGAACACCACGCCGATCAGCGTCGAGCAGACGAAGGCCGCCACCATCGAGCCGGTCGAATACACCAGCTGGAAATCGCCGCCCACGCCGGCGACCACCGGGCCGATGGCCAGCGCCAGGGCGATGCCCAGCACGCCGCCCATCAGACAGACCAGCACCGCCTCGATCAGGAACTGCTGCTGGATGTCGCCCTGCCGCGCGCCGACGGCCATGCGCACCCCGATCTCGCGGGTGCGCTCGGTCACCGAGACCAGCATGATGTTCATCACCCCGATGCCGCCCACGATCAGCGAGATCACCGCGATCGAGGCGATCAGCAGCGTCAGCGTCTTGGTGGTGGCCTCGATCGTCTGGCGGATGCTGTCGGTGTTGAGCACGTAGAAGTCCTTGCGGCCGTGGCGCTGCAGCAGCAGCGCGTTGATGCCGGCCTCGGCCGCGGTGGTGGGCGCGTCGTCGCGCACCCGCACGGTGATGCTGCGCAGGTAGTTCTGGTTGACGATGCGGCTCATCGCGGTGGTGTAGGGCACGAAGACGTTCAGCGCCTCGGTGTTGCCGAAGGCCGACTCGCTCTTGGCCGCCACGCCGATCACCCGCACCGGCACGCTGCCGAGGAGGATCACCTCGCCCACCGGGTCGGGCGTGTTGGGGAACAGGGTTTTGCGGGTGTTGTCGTCGATCACCGCCACCTGCTCGCGCCGCTGCACGTTGTCGGCACCGAAGGGGTTGCCCTGGGCGATGGTGACGCCCTTCACCCGGAAGTACTGCTCGCCCGCGCCGAGCACGGTGACCGATGCCTCGATGTTGCGGTAGCGGCCGGTGACCGAACTGCTGAGCGTGGGCGTGACGCTGTCCACATAACTCTGCCGCGCCAGCGCGTCGGCGTCGGCCGGCACCAGGCTGCGCACCCGCGCCGAGCGGGGGTCGCCGAAGCCGGTGCCCGAGAACACCTCGATCGTGTTGGTGCCGATCGAGCTGATGTTCTTGAGCACCTGCAGCCGCGAGCCCTCGCCGATCGCCACAACCGCCACCACCGAGGCGATGCCGATGATGATGCCGAGCATCGTCAGGAAGGTGCGCAGCCGGTGGGCGTTCATCGCCAGCAGCGCCATGCCGAAGGCTTCGGTGAAACGGTCGCGCAGCGCGGCCAGGCCGCCGGCCGCGGCGGGGCGTGGCGGCAGCTGCGGCGCCGTGGGCCGGTCCACCACGCCCTGCATCCGGCCGGTGGGCCGGTCGCCGATGATCTCGCCGTCGCGGATCTCGATGATCCGCTCGGCATGCTCGGCCACCGCCATGTCGTGGGTCACGATGATGATCGTGTGGCCCTCGGCATGCAGCTCCTGCAGGATCTTCATCACCTCTTCGCCGCTGCCGGTGTCGAGCGCGCCGGTGGGCTCGTCGGCCAGGATCACGCTGCCGCCGTTCATCAGCGCCCGCGCGATCGAGACCCGCTGCTGCTGCCCGCCCGAGAGCTGCCCCGGCCGGTAGCCGACCCGCTCGGCCAGGCCCAGCCGGCCGAGCAGGGCGGCGGCCCGGTCGTGGCGCGCGTCCGACGGCGTGCCGGCGTACACCGCCGGCACCTCGACGTTGCCGCGCGCGGTCAGGTCCGACAGCAGGTGGTAGCGCTGGAAGATGAAGCCGAAGTGTTCGCGGCGCAGGGCCGCCAGCTCGTCGGGCGCCAGCCGGCCGGTCTCGCGGCCCAGCACCCGGTAGCTGCCGCCGCTCGGCCGGTCGAGGCAGCCCAGGATGTTCATCAGCGTCGATTTGCCCGAGCCCGACTGGCCGACGATCGCGACCATCTCGCCGGCGTGGATCGCCAGGTCGATGTCCTTGAGCACCGCGACGGTGGTCTCGCCGGCGGGGAATTCGCGGCGCAGCTTCTGCAGATCGAGCAGCGGGGCGTCGGTGCGGCGCGCGCCCGCGCTGCGGTCGAAGGCGGGCGGAGCCGCTGTCGGGGGGAGGGCCTGGTTCATCGCGCCGGGCCCGTCATAGCCGCATCGGCGGGCGGCGGCCGCCCGGCATGCCGGCGCCGGTGCCCGGCGCGCCGGCCTCGCCCAGCACCACCTTGTCGCCGACCACCAGGCCCTCGGTCACCTGGGCGTTGACGTTGTTGTTCATGCCGACCTTGATCTTGCGCGGCTGGGCATTGCCGTCGGCGTCGAGCACCCGCACGGTGTAGCTGCCGTCGCGCTCGCGCCGGCCGAGCGCGGACGACGGGATCGCCACCGCGCCCTTGGCCTCTGCCCGCACGATCGAGACCTGCGCGGTCATCGAGATGCGCAGCTTGCCGTCGGGATTGGGCACGTCGAACAGGCCGTTGTAGTAGATGGCGGTGGTCGAGGTGCTGGTGCTGCCGCTCGACGAGGAAGAGGTGGTGTCGGTCAGGATCGAGTCGGGCGCCGGCTCCACCGTGCGCAGCTTGGCGTCGTAGCGGCGGTCGGGCTCGCCCAGGATGGTGAAGTACACCGGCTGGCCGGCCTGCACCTTGACCACGTCGGCCTCCGATATCTGCGACTTGACGGTGACGGTGTCGAGCTGCGCTACCTTGATGATCGTGGGCGTGGTCTGGTTGGCGTTGACCGTCTGGCCCTGCTGCGCGACCAGGGCCACCACCACGCCGTCGATCGGCGACGCGATCTTGGTGTAGCCCAGATTGACCTGCGCCGTCTCGGCGGTGATGGAGGCCTGGCGGATCTGAGCCTGCAGCGCGCCGATGTTGGCGCGGGTGGTATTGCGCGTGGCTTCGGCCGCCTCGAAGTCCTGGCGCGAGCCGGCATCGGCGTCGAGCAGCTCCTTCTGGCGCTTGTAGCTCAGCTCGGCCTGGATCAGCGCGACCTGCTGGGCCGCGAGCTGCGCCCGCACGTTCTCGAGCCCCGCCTGGGCGTTGCGCAGGTTGTTCTGCTGGGTGGTGGAGTCGATCTCGGCCACCGGCTGGCCCTTCTTGACCGTGTCGCCCAGCTTCACGTGCAGTATCTTGATCTGGCCCGAGACCTGGGCGCCGACGCTCACCTGCTTGAAGGCCTGCACCGTGCCGGTGGCCAGCACCGCGTCTTCCAGGTCCATCGTGGTGGCGGTGGCGGTGACGAACCGGGCGGGCTTGGGGGCCGAGAAATAGAAGTGGCGGATCGCCGCGGCGACGGCCACGAAGACGACGGCCGCCGCGGCATAGCGCAGGATTCTGGAGGTACGGGAGGAGCGTGGTGCCATGGGGGGAGTGTCGGGTCCAAGTTCTGTCCGGAGTTTTAGCCTGTGCGAAGCTGGGGTAAAGGCGGTGACGGGCGTTGCACGAGCCACCGCCGGCGGACGGCGCCCGGCCAGGTCACCGAAAGCCGGCCGGCGATGTCACGCAGCCGAGGTGCCCGGCGTGCCCTGCGCGTCGTCATCGCCTCCCGCTTGCCGTTTCAGCGCCAGCGCCGCGTCGTAGAGCGTGTTGCGCGGCGCCCCGGTGATCTCGGCGGCGATGCGCACCGCGGTCTTGACCGGCAGTTCGGCCAGCAGCAGCCGCAGCGTGCGGGCATCGCCGACCGACAGGGCGCCGGCCTGTGCCGCCACCGAGGGTGCGGGGTGCAGCACCACCACGAATTCGCCGCGGGTGCGCTGCGGCCCGGCCGCCAGCCAGGCGGCGGCCTGGGCGGCGGGCACGGTGGCGATCTCCTCGAACTGCTTGGTCAGCTCGCGGGCGAAGGTGACCGGCCGCTCGCCCAGCACCGCCAGGGCGCGCGCCATCTCCTCGATGCGGTGCGGCGCCTCCAGCAGCACCGCGGCGCGCTGCTGGGCGCCGAGTGCGGCGACCGCGGTGGCGCGCTCGCCGGCCTTGGTCGGCAGGAAGCCGGCGAAGAGAAAGCCGCCGTCGTCGTGGCCCTGGGCCACCACCGCTGCGGCGCTGAGCGCGGTCGTCACGCTGCTGGCGCCGGGCAGCGGCACCACCGCCGAGCCGGCGGCCCGCACCGCCGCCACCAGGCGGGCGCCGGGGTCGCTCACGGCGGGCGTGCCGGCGTCGCTGACATAGGCGATGCGCTCGCCGGCCTGCAGGCGGACCAGCACCGCCTGCGCGGCCTCGGCCTCGTTGTGCTGGTGCACCGCCAGCAACCGGGCGCCGCGCCGCTCGATGCCGTAAGCGCGCAGCATCTGCTGGGTGTGGCGGGTGTCCTCGCAGGCCACCGCGTCCACCATCTCCAGCACATGCAGCGCCCGCAGGGTGATGTCGGCCAGGTTGCCGATGGGCGTCGCCACGATGTAGAGGGTGCCCCGCGGATAATGCTGCGCGCCCGCGGCTTCGCGCGCGGCGGACAGGGCAGGGACGAAAGAGGCGCTCAATGGGATTCCTTGAAAAACGGTGCGGTGCGGGCGCTGCGCCGGCGGCCGCGGGCACCGGGGGCGGCGGCACCACCGCGACCACCACCAAGGCCGCGGGCGACGCGGCCGAAGACCGGGCGCTGGCGCATCTGCAGGCGGCGGGCCTGCGCCTGTTGAGCCGCAATTATCGAACGCCCGGCCGCGGCGGAGGCGAGATCGACCTGGTGATGCGCGACCGGGACGGCACGCTGGTCTTCGTCGAAGTGCGCCAGCGCAAGGGCGTGGGCCACGGCGGCGCGGCCGCCAGCATCGGAGCCACCAAGCGACAGCGCATCGTCTTCGCGGCGCGCCACTACCTGATGCGGCTCGGCGCGCCGCCGCCCTGCCGGTTCGACGCGGTGCTGGTCGAGGCCGGCGCCGTCACCTGGCTGCGGGCCGCCTTCGACGCCGACGGCGCCTGAGCTGAGCGGCGGGGCGGCGCAGGCAACCGCTTGGTACATCTGGCGCGGTGCCGCGTAAAACCCGCCGGTATCATCCACGCTCCATGCTCGAGCAACGTATCCAGACCGCCTTCGTCGAAAGCGCAGACCTCAAGTACCAGTCGGCCCAGACGCTGAGCCCGCCGATCGCGGCGGCCGTGCAGGCGATGGCGGTCAGCGTCACCAGCGGCGGCAAGGTGCTGGCCTGCGGCACCGGTGCCTCCGCCGCGCTGGCCCAGGTGTTCGCCGCGGCCTTCGTCTGCGGCTTCGAGCGCGACCGGCCCGCGCTGGGCGCGATCGCGCTGACCACCGACGGCACCCTGCTGGCCCCGCCCGGCGCCGAACCCGACGCGGTGCCGGTTTTCTCCCGACCGGTGCGGGCCCTGGGCCATGCCGGCGACGTGCTGCTGGCCATCTCCCCGGGCGGCAACTGCGCCAGCATGGTGGCCGCGATCGACGCGGCGCACGAGCGCGAGATGGTCGTGGTGGCGCTCACCGGCCGCCACGGCGGCCGCATGGCCGGCATGCTGCGCGAGACCGACATCCACATCTGCGTGCAGCACGACCGTGCGGCGCGCGTCTTCGAGGTCCATGCCCTGGCCCTCCACTGCATCTGCGACGGCGTGGATGCGCAACTTCTCGGCGAACAGGAGATTCAGATATGACCCCACCAGCAAACATCCGCAGCGCCCGCGCGCTGCGCCTCGGCTGTGCGGCGCTGGCCGCGGCCACCCTCGCCGGGCTGCTGTCCGGCTGCTTCCCGCTGGCCGTGGGGGGCGCCGCGGTGGCGGGCTTCGCCGCCGTCGACCGCCGGACCGCCGGCACCCAGATCGAGGACGAGGCGATCGAGAACCGCACCCAGCGCGCGATCTCGGCCGGGCTCAGCGGCGACCGGGTGCGGATCAACGCCACCAGCTACAACCGCCAGGTGCTGCTGACCGGCGAAGCCTCCACCGCCGACGAGCGCAGCAAGGCCGAACAGCTGGCCGCGCGGGTCGAGAACGTGCGCGCCGTCGTCAACGACATCGGCGTGATGGCACCGGCGACGCTGTCGCAGCGCTCCAACGACACCTTCATCACCGGCAAGGTCAAGGCCAGCCTGGTGGATGCGAAGGACATCTCGGCCAGCGCGATCAAGGTCGTGACCGAGCGCGGCGTCGTCTACCTGCTCGGCCGGGTGACGGCCCGCGAAGCCAAGCGCAGCGCAGAGATCGCCCGCGGCGTGAGCGGCGTGCTGAAGGTGGTGCGGGTGTTCGAGCTGGTCAGCGAGGACGAGCTGGCCCAGATGGGCCGCCAGCAGCCGCCGGCACCGGTCACCTCGTCGGCGCCACCGGCGCCTCCACCGCCCCCTGCCGCAGCAGCCCCTGCCAATGCCGCCCCGATCACCGATGCGCCGCCGGCGGTGGTGGTGACGCCAATCCGCTGAAGTGCCGGAGACGGACCGCGCGGTGCGGGGTCCGTCGGCAAAGAACGGGTCGGCCCCGCATGCGCGTTACTTGAATGAAAAATGCCGTATGTCCGCACGGGACGCCGGCCTTTAGCTATTTATTTTGTAGCGCCCGCCTTTTTGGGCGCGTGACTCGGTATTGCTCCTTCTCCCTCTGGGAGAAGGCTGGGATGAGGGCCGCGCGACGTTGGCAAGCAGTGGTGGCTCTTCCAGGCGGGTTCCCTCACCCCAATCCTCTCCCCCGGGGAGAGGGAGCAAGAAGCGCTGCGGCCAGTAAGACCGCCAGCTGTTGGTCGATTCTGCCGCGCTCAGCCCAGCCGGGTAATCAGGCTCGACGTATCCCAGCGTTTGCCGCCGGCCTGCTGCACATCCGCATAGAACTGGTCCACCAGCGCGGTCACCGGCAGGCGGGCGCCGTTGCGCTTGGCTTCGTCCAGCACCAGGCCCAGGTCCTTGCGCATCCAGTCGACCGCGAAGCCGAAGTCGAACTTGCCTTCGGCCATGGTCTTGCCGCGGTTGTCCATCTGCCAGCTTTGGGCCGCGCCCTTGCCGATCACCTCCAGCACCTGCGGCATGTCGAGGCCGGCCTTCATGCCGAAAGCGATCGCCTCGGACAGGCCCTGCACAAGGCCCGCGATGCAGATCTGGTTGACCATCTTGGCCAGCTGGCCGGCGCCGCTCTCGCCCAGCAGGGTCATCGCGCGGGCGAAGGCGGCGGCCACCGGCGCCGCGGCATCGAAGGCGGCCTGTTCGCCGCCGCACATCACCGTCAGCGCGCCGTTCTGCGCGCCGGCCTGGCCGCCCGAGACGGGGGCGTCGACGAAGCGCAGGCCGCGCCTCCGTGCCTCGGCCGACAGTTCGCGGGCCACGTCGGCCGAGGCGGTGGTGTGGTCGACGAAGATCGCGCCGGCGTCCATCCCGGCGAAGGCGCCGTCGTCGCCTAGCACCACGCTGCGCAGGTCGTCGTCGTTGCCGACGCAGCAGAAGACAAGGGTGGCGCCGCGCGCCGCCTCGCGCGGGGTCGCGGCGTGCCGGCCGCCGAACTCGGCGGCCCAGGCATCGGCCTTGGCCGCGGTGCGGTTGTAGACGGTGACCTGGTGGCCGGCGCGCGCCAGGTGCCCGGCCATCGGGCCGCCCATCACGCCCAATCCGAGGAAGGCGACGGTCTGCGAGGCGGTGGCGGCGTAGGTCTTGACGGCGAGAGCGGGCATGGGGGCAGACGGCTGAGGGGCCGACGGTAAAAAGCAACGATGGTACGAAAATTCCGTGCACGACGATCCGCATGCCAGGCCGCGGTGGCGAAGCCGGACCGCAGCCAGCGCCGCGAAGGAGTCGGGAGGGGCGAAGGAGCCGCAGGCGGCTGGCCACGGCACCTGGGGGAACGATCCGTCCGCTGCAGGCGCAGGGGACGCGAAGGAGGCCTCGTCTCGTAGGTGGTTCTCGTTTGATCGACGCTTTTTCTTCCTCCGCGTCCGCTGCGCCCGCCGACGGAGCGGTTCGCTTCGAAGGCGTACTCTACCGCATCAAGGCGTAGAAAGCCCCTTGTCAGACGATGGCGAAATGCTCGGTGCCCGAGGCCAGGTCGGTGTTCTTCGCGCGCTGGCTGTTGAGCTTGACCTGCAGCCGCAGGTCGTTGAGCGAGTCGGCGTTGCGCAGCGCGTCCTCGTAGGTGATCGTGTTGCCTTCGAAGAGGTCGAACAGCGCCTGGTCGAAGGTCTGCATGCCCAGGTTGCGGCTCTTCTTCATGATCTCCTTGATCTCGGAGACCTCGCCCTTGAAGATCAGGTCGGAGATCAGCGGCGTGTTGAGCATCACCTCGACCGCGGCGGCGCGGCCCTTCAGGTCCTGCTTGGGGATCAGCCGTTGCGAGATCATCGCGCGCAGGTTCAGCGACAGGTCCATCAGCAGCTGGGCACGGCGCTCTTCGGGGAAGAAGTTGATGATGCGGTCGAGCGCCTGGTTGGCGCTGTTGGCATGCAGCGTGGCCAGGCACAGGTGGCCGGTCTCGGCGAAGGCGACGGCGTGTTCCATCGTCTCGCGGTCTCGGATCTCGCCCATCAGGATCACGTCGGGTGCCTGGCGCAGCGTGTTCTTGAGCGCGGCCTCCCAGCTGTCGGTGTCGAGGCCCACCTCGCGCTGGGTCACCACGCAGTTCTTGTGCGGATGCACGAACTCGACCGGGTCCTCGATGGTGATGATGTGGCCGTAGGAATTCTCGTTGCGCCAATCGACCATCGCGGCGAGCGTGGTCGACTTGCCCGAGCCGGTGGCGCCCACCAGAATGCAGAGGCCGCGCTTGGACATCACGACCTCCTTGAGCACCTGGGGCACGCCCAGGCCGTCGACCGTCGGCAGGGAGTTGGGAATGGTCCGCAGCACCATGCCGACCTTGCCCTGCTGAACGAAGGCATTCACCCGGAAGCGGCCGATGGCGGCCGGCGAGATCGCGAAGTTGCACTCCTTGGTGCGCTCGAACTCGGCGGCCTGCTTGTCGTTCATGATGGCGCGCGCCAGCGCCAGCGTGTGGGTGGGGCCGAGCGGCTGGGGCGACACCTTGGTCACCTTGCCGTCGATTTTCATCGCCGGCGGAAAGTCGCTGGTGATGAAGAGATCGCTGCCGCCCCGGCTGCTCATCAGCTTGAGCAGATCGTTGATGAATTTACTGGCCTGGTCGCGTTCCATTCGGTCGTCCTCGGAGGGGCGCTGTGCGCCGTGCTACTTGTTGTCGCTGAGCCGCGCGCTCACCACGCGCAGCCGCAGCGAGAGCTTGCGCGCCAGAAGGGCGATCAGGCTGGCGGCCATTTCCGATTCCGCTGTCATCATCTCGTCCATCGCGTCGGCGCTGAGCACCGCGATCTCGCAGTCGGTGAGCGAGGTGCAGGCCGAGAAGCGGATGCCGCTGTCGAGCAGCGACATCTCGCCCAGGATGTCGCCGGGCCGGGTCTCGGCCAGCCGCAGCCGCTCGCCCCAGGGCTGGAGCCGGTCGACCGCGATGGTGCCCGAGAGCAGCACGATCATGAAGTTGCCGTACTCGTCCTGGCGGATCACGTCGCGGTTGGCCTGCAGGCTCGCGAACTCGAAGAAGCGCTCCATCCGGCCGACGGCGGCGGTGTCGAGCATGTTCATGTGCCGGTCCTTGGCCCACAGCTGCTGCAGCAGCTTCACGCCGCGGGCCGAGGCCAGGCGCTTGGCGCCCACCTCGACCGCCCGGGCCTCCCAGGGGATCAGGCGCGACGGGTCGACGCCCTGGTCGGCGAAGGCGGTGGAGAAGAAGACCGAATCCGCCCGGTCGTCGCCGGTTTTTTGCGGGGTCTTGCTGCGCAGCAGCCCGAGAATGCCTTTCATGCCTGCTCCAAATGCGCTGTGTCGAATGCGCGTGCGGTGGGGGCGTGGTCGCGCTGGCCTGCGGCGGGCCGCAGGCAGCGGCCTAGCCGGGGAAGTTTTCGGGGATCTTGGCCTTGGCCCGGGCCTCGGACGGCGCGATCACGTTGCGGCGCACCAGGTCGGTCAGGTTCTGGTCGAGCGTCTGCATGCCGACGCTGTTGCCGGTCTGGATCGCCGAGTACATCTGCGCGACCTTGGCCTCGCGGATCAGGTTGCGGATCGCGCTGGTGCCCAGCATGATCTCGTGCGCCGCGACCCGGCCCTGGCCGTCCTTGGTCTTGCAGAGCGTCTGCGAGATGACGGCCTGCAGCGATTCGGACAGCATCGCGCGGACCATTTCCTTTTCTTCGGCCGGGAACACGTCGATGATCCGGTCGATCGTCTTGGCGGCGCTTGAGGTGTGCAGCGTGCCGAAGACCAGGTGGCCGGTCTCGGCGGCGGTCATCGCCAGGCGGATGGTTTCCAGGTCGCGCATTTCGCCGACCAGGATCGCGTCGGGATCCTCCCGCAGGGCCGAGCGCAGCGCGGCCGAGAACGAGTGGGTGTGCGGACCCACCTCGCGCTGGTTCACCAGGCACTTCTTCGATTCGTGCACGAACTCGACCGGGTCTTCCACGGTGAGGATGTGGCCGTACTCGGTTTCGTTGAGGTAGTTGACCATCGCGGCCAGCGTGGTCGACTTGCCCGAGCCGGTGGGGCCGGTGACCAGCACCAGGCCGCGCGGCTTGAGGGCCAGGTCGCCGAAGATCTTGGGCGCGTTGAGCTGCTCCAGCGTCAGGATCTTCGAGGGAATCGTCCGGAACACCGCGCCCGCGCCGCGGTTGTGGTTGAAGGCGTTGACCCGGAAGCGCGCCAGGCCCTCGATCTCGAAGGAGAAGTCGACCTCCAAGAACTCCTCGTAGGCCTTGCGCTGGCTGTCGTTCATGATGTCGTACACAATGGCGTGGACCGCCTTGTGGTCGAGCGCATCGACGTTGATCCGCCGCACATCGCCATGGACCCGGATCATCGGCGGCAGGTCGGCCGAGAGGTGCAGGTCGGAGGCCTTGTTCTTCACGCTGAAGGCCAGCAGTTGGGTGATATCCACGGGGATCCTTCAAGATTTCATTTCGGACGCTTCGGCGATTATGACAACGATTGGTAACAACATCCACCAGGTACACGACCGGATCGCGGCGGCATGCGCCGCGGCGGGGCGGCCGGTCCACAGTGTGCGGCTACTGGCGGTATCGAAGACCTTCGGCGCCCAAGATGTGCGAGAAGCCGTCGCGGCCGGGCAACAGGCCTTCGGCGAGAACTACCTTCAGGAGGGCGTGGAGAAGGTGGAGGCGCTGGCCGGCAGCGGCATCGAATGGCACTGCATCGGGCCGGTGCAGAGCAACAAGACCCGGCTGGCCGCCACCCACTTCGACTGGGTGCATTCGGTAGACAGGCTGAAGATCGCCGAGCGGCTGTCGGCCCAGCGGCCGGAGGGCCTGCCGCCGCTCGACGTCTGCCTGCAGGTGGACATCGACGGCGGCGCCAACAAGTCGGGCGTGTCGCCGGCCGACCTGCCGGCGCTGGCGCATGCCGTCGCCGCGCTGCCCGGGCTGCGGCTGCGCGGCCTGATGACGATCCCCGAGCCGCAGGCCGACATGGCGGCGCAGCGGGCGGTGCATGCCCGCACCCGGGCGCTGTTCGATGCGCTGGTGGCCGAAGGGCTGCCGCTCGACACGCTGTCGATGGGCATGTCGGCCGACCTGGAGGCGGCGGTGGCCGAGGGCAGCACGATGGTGCGGGTGGGCACCGCGATCTTCGGCGGCCGGACGCCGCCCGCGGCGCCCTGATGCGCCGGCCGGCCCGCTAGAACAGCCGGAACACCAACGGCATCAGCAGCGACGCCAGCACCACCTGCAGGCCCAGCGCCAGGCCGGCATAGGCGCCGGCCTCGGCGTTGACCTGCATGGCCCGGGCCGCGCCGATGCCGTGCGCGGCGGTGCCCAGCGCGAAGCCGCGGGCGGTCCAGCCGGCGCTGTCGGTCGGCACCCCCAGCCGGGCGAAAAGGTACTTGCCGCTGAGCGCGCCCACCAGTCCGGTCAGCACCGCGAACACGGCGGCCAGCGCCGGCACCCCGCCGATCGCCTGGGCGACTCCCATCGCGACCGGCGCGGTGACCGACTTGGGCGCCAGCGACAGGATCACCTCGCGCGGCAGGCCGAAGGCCCAGGCCAGCGCCACCGCGCTGGCGCTGGCCGCGGCACCGCCGGCCAGCGCCGCCAGCATCAGCCGGCCCCAGCGCGCCCGCAGCGCGGCGCGCCGCTGCCACAGCGGCCAGCCCAGCGCCACCACCGCCGGCCCCAGCAGGAAATGGATGAACTGCGCCCCCGCGAAATAGGTGGGGTAGGGCACGCGCGCCGCCAGCAGGCCGCCGGCCAGCACCAGCACGCTCCAGAGGACCGGGTTGGCCCAGGGCGCCTGGCCGCGCGACGCGTAGAACCCCTGGGCCAGCACGTAGACGGCGAGCGTCGCGGTCAGCCCGAAGAGCGGGCTGGAGGAGAGGTAGAGCCAGAGCTCGACGACATCAGCCATGCCGGCCCTCCCGCGGCGTGGCCGGTGCCGTGCCCTTGCCGCCGTTCGCCGCACCGCCCTCGCGCCCCGCCCGCAGCACCAGTGCCGTCACCGCGATGCCGATCCAGGTCGACACCGCGATCACCGCCAGGATGCGGGCGCCATAGGCCTCCAGCAGCCCCAGGTGCGTCATCACGCCCACGCCCACCGGCACGAAGAGCAGCGACAGGTGCGCCAGCAAAAAATCCGCGCATGCCCCGACCGGACCGCGGACCGCCGGATGGAACAGCGCCACGAAGAGCAGCACCATGCCGATCACCGGCCCGGGAAACGGCAGCGAGAAGACGTGCGACAGCGCCTCGCCCACCGACTGGAACACCAGCAGCCAGGCCAGCCCGGCGATCGGCTTCACGGTGCGGCTTTCGTCGTCGTCACAGGCCGGTGCTCATGCCGGGCTTTTCTGTGCCGGGCCGGGGGAGGCGCCGGCGTCCTGGGAGGTCATTTGAATATCACCGTCTTATTGCCGTCGAGCAGCACGCGGCGCTCGCTGTGCCACTTCACGGCGCGGGCCAGTACCTGGCTCTCGGTGTCGCGGCCCATGGCGGTCAGGTCCTCGACCGTCTTGCTGTGGTCCACCCGGGCCACGTCCTGCTCGATGATCGGGCCCTCGTCCAGGTCGGCGGTCACGTAGTGGGCGGTGGCGCCGATCAGCTTCACCCCGCGGTCGTGCGCCTGGTAGTAGGGCTTGGCGCCCTTGAAGCTGGGCAGGAAACTGTGGTGGATGTTGATCGCACGGCCCGCCAGCTTGCGGCACAGGTCGTCGGAGAGCACCTGCATGTAGCGGGCCAGCACCACCAGCTCGGCGCCTTCGGCCTCGATGATTTCGTACTGCTTCGCCTCGGCCTGCGGCTTGGTGGCGGCGGTGACCGGGATGTGGTGGAAGGGCACGTTGTAGCTGGCCGCCAGTTGGTAGAAATCGCGGTGGTTGCTGAGGATGGCGCGGATGTCGATGGCCAGCAGGCCCGATTTCCAGCGGAACAGCAGGTCGTTGAGGCAGTGGCCTTCCTTGCTCACCATCAGCACGGTGCGCACCGGCTCGGCCAGGGTGTGCAGCTGCCACTGGCCGCCGAACGAGGGCGAGAACGCGTCGAGCGCCGCCTGCAACGCGGCCCGGTCGAGCGTGGCGCAGGCGAACTGCACCCGCATGAAGAAGAGGCCGGTGGCCGGGTCGTTGTACTGCGCCGCGGCCTCGATGTTGCCGCCGCGCTCGAACAGGAAGCCCGAGACGGCGTGCACGATGCCCGGGCGGTCGGGGCAGGACAGGGTGAGGACGTAGGCGTGGTTCATAGCCGCGGGATTGTCGCAGCAACCACCGATGCCGCCGCCGGCAACCGACCCGACCGACCGGCTGCCGCGCGCCGCGCGTCCGGGGGCCGGGGCGGACCGGGCAGTCGATCGTCGGGCCGGCAGGCAGGGGCGGCAAAAATCTGTCGGCCCCCCGCCACGGTCGCCGGTCGGGCGGCTGCGGGCATGCACAATGGCCGCTTGCCGCATTTGTATCTGGGAGGCGCGGCGCACAGCACGCTGGGGGCGCACGCCCCGCCGGGGGGCTCGCCCGCCGGTGTGCCGGGTTGCAGTCTCCCCGCGCCGATTCTCTACGCCATGACCTGCTGCCGCCTTCGCTCCCGCAACCTTTCGCCACGCCAGGCCCGCCGCGCATGAAACAGGGCCTGCGCCCGGTCGCCGTCGCCGCCCTCTACATAGTGGTCGGGGCCGCCTGGATGTTCGCCTCGCAACGTCTGCAGCGCACGCTCGATGTGACCGATCCCGCCCTGGTCGCGCGTCTGCATGGCGCCGGCGAGTTCGTCTTCGTCGTGCTGACCGGCCTGCTCGGGTGGGTCCTGCTGCGCCGGGAGCGGCGAGCGCGGGAGGCCAGCTTGCGCATCGGCAGCGAACTGGGCGGCATGGTGCAGCACGCGGGCGTCGGCATCGGCCGGATGTCGGTCGATTTCCGGATGCTGGCGGCCAGCCCGCGGCTATGCGAGATTTTCGGCCGCAGCGAGGCCGACCTGGTCGGTCGCAGCATGGCCGAGCTGATGGAATCCTTCGATGCGGCGGCGGCGCAAGAGCGGCGCGGCATCCTGCTGCGCGGCGAGGCCCACCATTACGAGATCGAGCATCGGATCCGCCATACCGACGGCCAGCTGCGCTGGTTGAAGGTCAAGGTCGGCATCGTGCGGGACGAGGACGACGTGCCGGCCTACTTCGTGCCGGTGGTCGAGGACGTCACCGCGATGCGCTCGGCCCAGACGCACCTGCGACTGGCCGACGCGATCATCGAGGAGACGGTCGAGGGCGTGATGGTCACCGATGCCGACCAGCGCATCGTCTCGGTCAACCCGGCCTTCAGCCGCGTTTCGGGCTACGCCGCGGCCGAAGTGCTGGGAGAACTGCCCCGCCTGCTGCAGTCCGGCCGGCATGCGCCCGACTTCTATGCGGCGATGTGGGCCGACCTCGACGCCCATGGCCGCTGGCAGGGCGAGGTCTGGAACCGACGCAAGAGCGGCGAGATCTTCCCCGAGATGCTGGCGATCACCGCGGTGCGCGACGGTGCCGGCCACGTCAACCATTACGTGGGCGTCTTCACCGACATCACGCTGCAGAAGGCCTCGGAGGCCAAGCTCGACTACCTGGCCCACCACGACGCCCTCACCGGCCTGCCCAACCGGCTGATGTTCCAGCTGCGGCTGGAGGAGGTGGTGCTCGAAGCCGAGCGCGAGGGCGAGATGCTGGCGGTGCTGCTCTTCGACCTCGACCGCTTCAAGGACGTGAACGACAGCTACGGCCACCTGGCCGGCGACGAGCTGCTGCAGCAGGTGGCCGCGCGCCTGGGGGCCTGCCGCCGGCCGACAGACGTGCTGGCCCGCCTGGGCGGCGACGAGTTCGCGCTGCTGATGCGCGACCTGCCGACCGGCGAGGACGCGGCCAGCGGCGCCGCCCGCTGCATGGAGGCGCTGGCCCAGCCCTGGCATTCGCGCGCCGGCGTGGAGCTGGCGACCGGCATGAGCGCCGGCATCTGCCTGTTCCCGCAGCACGGCACCACGCCCGAGGCGCTGCTGCAGGGCGCCGACGCGGCCCTCTACCGCGCCAAGGGCGACGGCCGCGGCGTCTACCGCTACTTCGCCGACGAGATGACCGCCAGCGCCCGCGCCCGGCTGGAGCTGGAGGCCAAGCTGCGCCGCGCGGTCGCCCAGGGCACGCTGCAGCTGCACTACCAGCCGCAGGTCGATATCGGCAGTGGCCGCATCGTCGGCGCCGAGGCGCTGCTGCGCTGGCAGGACCCCGAAGCGGGCCGGATCCCACCCGACCGTTTCATCCCGGTGGCCGAATCGACCGGCCTGATCGGCGCGATCGGCACCTGGGTGCTGGCCGAGACCTGCCGCCAGGGTCGCGCTTGGCGCGACGAGGGCCTGCCGCCGCTGACGCTGGCCGCCAACGTCTCGCCCCGCCAGTTCCACCTGAACGACGTGGTGGGCCAGGCCACCCAGGTGCTGGAGGCGACCGGGTTCCCCGCCGACTGCCTGGAGCTGGAGATCACCGAGGGCGTGCTGGTCGAGCGCGAAGACGAGGCGCTCGACACCCTCGAGCAGTTGCGCGCCCTCGGGGTGCGGATCGCGATCGACGACTTCGGCACCGGCTACTCCTCGCTCGCCAAGTTGAAGCGCTTCCCGATCGACGTGATCAAGATCGACCGCAGCTTCATCGGCGACATCCCCGGCAGCGCCGACGACATGGCGATCAGCGCGGCCATCATCGCGATGGCGCGCAGCCTGGGCATGCGGGTCATCGCCGAGGGGGTCGAGACGAAGGCCCAGCTGGATTTCCTGCGCGAGCGGCACTGCGACATGTACCAGGGCTTCCTGCTCAGCCACGCTTTGCCGCCCGACGAATTCGCCGCGCTGCTGCGCCGCCAGCCGGCGCTGCTGGAACCGGCGGGCGCGCCGGCCCGGCCGCTGATCCGGTCGTAGCCGATGGGCAGGGCACCCGCGGATCCGGCACGGGGCGGGCGGCACCGGCCGGCCGGCGCCGCCCGCCGGGGGAGCCGCCCATCGTTTGCTATTGAATTCATAGCTGCTGGTCGGCGCGGTACGTCGGCTGCAGGCATTTTTTATTCGAGTTTTCTGCCATGAACGCACCGTCCGACTCCGTCGACCTGGGCCACGCCTTCGAATTCGCCCCCGTCTCCCTGTGGCTCGAAGACTTCAGCGGCCTGAAGCGGCTGCTCGACCGGCTGCGGGCCGAGGGCGTGCGCGACCTCGGGGCCTACCTGGACGCGCATCCCGAGGCGGTGCAGGAGGGCATGTCCGCCCTGCGGGTGCTGCGGGTCAACCAGCGCACGCTGCAGCTGTTCGCCGCGCCTTGTCCGGTCGCCCTCGCAGGCCGTTTTATGAACGAAAAGTGCCTCTGGCCGGCGAAAAACGCCGACCTGTAGCTATTATTTTTATAGCAAGGACTGCGGCCGCTTTCAGAGGCGCCGTCCGGCAACCGACGCCCCGTTTCGCTCAACCGCGCCGCGCCGGCGCCATCATCCGCCGCAGGCCGGCGCAGTGATCGACCGGCGGCATCGCCGGGCTGGTCCACACCGCGTCGAACTGCCCGCCGGGCGCCGCGCCGCCGGCCACCATCGCCACGCTACGCACGGTCCACTGGGTCGGCAGGTGCTGCGGCACGCCCAGCTGCCGGTCGACATGGCCGGCACCCGCCAGCAGCAGGCGGTGCGGCCGGGCATCACCGATTCGGCCAGCGTCAGCGCCATCGCCCGGTCGCGGCCGATCTGCACCCGCGTCATCGGGCCGATCTGCCGCTCGGGCAGCAGGCCGCAGTGGCCGGTGCGGATCGCCTCTTCCTGCGCACGGCGCACGTCGGGCGCCAGCTGCGCGTCGAGCGACACGTCCTCCATCGCGGTGCGCATCTGGTCGGCGGGCAGGTTGGCGCCGACCACCGGCACGCGGGCCGCCAGGCCTGCGCGCACTACCGGCGCATAGCGTGCCCAGGGCCAGGCGCGTTCGTCCCAGCGCAATGCGCGGCGCAGGGCGGCGTCGTCGGCATCGGGCGTCAGGGCGACGGTGGTGGCGCCCAGCGGGGCCATCTCCAGCGCCACAGCGGCCAGCCGGCCCCGGGCGGCGAGCCGCTGCAATTGGGCGACCACCAGTTCGGGCTGGCCCGCCGCGTCGTGGGTCTCGCCGATCAGCAGGATGTCGGGCGTGGCGTCCGCGCCGGCAGGTGAGGCCGGCTCCGCCGCGGTGCCGGGCGTCTTGGCCGGAACCGCGGACGGCCCGGCCGCGCAGCCCGCCAGCACGCCCGCCAGCAGCATCGGTGCCGCGTGGCGGACGGCGGGCCCCGGGCGGGACAGGCGGTGGCGGAGCGGGGCGCAGGCGGTCATGCGTCGATACTATGCGGCCGGCCCCGGGGGTGTCCCGGTGGTGCGAGGTCTGTTGCAATCGCCGTCCCGAACAGGGGCGCCCGGTCGTGCCCGCCTTTTCCGTCTTCGTTTCCCCATGCGCCGCTTTTCTCTCGCCTTGCCCGATCGCATGCTGCTGGCCCGCTAAGAGCGGCTAACACAACCCTTCTGGCGTCGTTGCCGCACCTTGTCGTACTACTCGTACTGTCTGCGATGCGGCGCCTAGCCAGAACCGCTTCGCTGGGTTGTGTTAGCCGCTCTAACTGTTCACCCTGGCGCTCGCCTTCGCCGCGGCCGCGGCCTGCGTGGTCCTGCGCACGCCGCCGCCCTGGATGGTCGGGCCGCCGGTCGTCGTCGCGCTGGCGGAGATGGCGGGCGCGCCGGTGGCCAGCGCCGGGCCGGCGCGCAATGCGGCGCAGTTGACGATCGCCAAGGTACTGCAGCCGGGGTGCCGGTGATCACCGCGTTCCAGGTGCGCAGGCTGATCGCCGGTGCTGCTGCTGGTGGAGCCGGTGTTCCGCCGGCTCTATCCGCAGCAGGAAGACGCCGCGCCGCCGCACGACCTGCCCACCAAGCAAAACGCCACGGAAGACCGTGGCGTCGATCGACTTGTCAGAGACCGAGGGCCGCACGGGCGGCCGGTAGAGGCCGCCTGCTGCATCAGTGCACGACGACCGGGTTCTGCGCCAGGCCCGCGTAGCTGTCGAGCATATCCTCGACCTCGTCCTGCGTAGGCGTGTTGCGCTGCCAGTCGAGGATGATCTGCTGGAACATCTCGGCCCAGGAGCCGTCGAGGTAGACCTCTTTGCCAGAGCGCTTGTCCACGATCTCGAAACCATGGCGCGCCAGCTGTGGGACTTCCGCACCCGTGCTGTCGTCCTCGGTGGTGTCTGGCACCATGTGGACAACCACGAAAGACTCCGAGTCGTAAAGCATCTGCATGCGGTTTCCTTTTCTGTTCAGAACTCTCTGGCATTTGGCAGCATGGATGCCAGTTTCAAGTGTAGGGGGGCCGCAGCGCCATTCTTTTTATCGCTTTGGCGCGTAAGACATGGCGCCCTGCGCCGTTCGGGCGTCGGGCCCTCACGGCTTGCCCAGGCTGTCGAGCTTCTGATCGACATAGTCGCCGTTTTGCTGGGTGATGCGGATGCGCACCGGCAGGTAGCCCAGCGCCGGGGCGTACCAGACCTCGACCCGGGTATCGAACTCCTTGCGCGGCGCCCGCTCCAGGCGCACCGCGTCGACCTTGCCCGCGGGCAGGTCCAGGGGTTCGCGGGCGGCGATGGTGAAGCTCCAGTCCTCCGCGTCGCGGGTGCCGACGGTCTGCAGCGCGATCGACGAGCCTTCGGGGTAGCGCGTCGGATCGCCCGCCAGCAGCGCGCCGAGCTGCATGAACACGCCCAGCCGGTCCTGCGCGCCGGCATGCAGCGGTGCCTCGGGCGCGTTCGAGCTGAAGACGACACTGCCCTTGTCGCGGTCGAAATGCGCCGCCTGCTCGCTGCGCCGCGCCTTGTCGCCGAAGCGCTCGGGCACCAGCCCGGTCGCGTCGATCCTGCCGGTGCTGGTCTGCACCCGCGAGCCGATCAGGAAGGCGCTGACCTCCATCCGCGCGTCGTAGCGGTCGCCCTCCTGCTGCCAGAGCAGTTCCGATTTGGCGTGCCAGGTCATGCCCTTGGCATTGCCCTCGGCGCTGTAGAGCATCCGCACCGAGGCCGGTACGCCGACGGGCGGGCTCCACGGCGGGCCTTCCAGCAGATACCGCCCGGGAGTCGCGGTCGCCGCAGGGGCCGTCGCCACGCCCGCCGGGCCTGCCGCGCCGGTGCCGGTGCCGGATCCGCCCGCGCCCGCCGAAGCGCCAGCGCCGGCCGGGGTGCCCGCGGCGGCCGACGGGCCGACCGACGCGCCCGGCCCGACGGAGGCCGACGGCCCGATCGAGGCGACCGGGCCGATCGACGCCGCCGCCAGCGGATCGGCGGCCGGTGGCGAAGGCGCCGGCTCGGGCGCCGGCGCGGAAGGCGGTGCCGGCGGCGGCTTCGGTTTGGGTGTCGGCGCAGGGGCGGGCGGTGGCGCGGGCGGCGGGGCCGGCGGCCGGGGCGGTGCCACCGGGTCGGGCGGCGCGGGAGGGGACACCATCCGGGTGACGAAGGGCGTGGCGCTGGTGGGCGGCGGCGCGTCGGGCAGGCCCGGCGGCACCCAGCCGAGCGCGGCCAGGTGGGCCGCCAGCACGGCTGCGGTCAGGGCGGCCAGGGGGCGCACGGGGATGCCGCCCGCGGGGCTCCGCGGAACGGTTCCAGGGATACTTGCTGCCATGAAACTTGCTACCTACAAGGACGGATCGCGCGACGGCCAGTTGCTGGTCGTATCCCGCGACCTGGCCTCGGCCCATTATGCGACCGGCATCGCCGGCCGCCTGCAGCAGGTGCTGGACGACTGGAGCTTCCTCTCGCCCCAGCTGCAGGACCTGAGCGACGAGCTCAATGCCGGCCGCGCCCGCCACGCGTTCCCGTTCGAGCCCGCCCGCTGCATGGCGCCCCTGCCGCGCGCCTACCAGTGGGCCGACGGCTCGGCCTACCTGAACCATGTCGAGCTGGTGCGCCGGGCCCGCGGCGCCGAGGTGCCCGCCAGTTTCTATGACGACCCGCTGATGTACCAGGGCGGCAGCGACGATTTCGCCGGCCCCTGCGACGCGGTCGTGGTGCCGTCGGAGGCCTTCGGCATCGACTTCGAGGCCGAGATCGCCGTCGTCACCGCCGACGTGCGGATGGGCGCCACGCCCGAGCAGGCGCTGGACGGCATCCGCCTGGTCATGCTGGCCAACGACGTCAGCCTGCGCAACCTGGTCCCGGCCGAGCGGGCCAAGGGCTTCGGCTTCTTGCAGAGCAAGCCCGCCACCGCTTTCAGCCCGGTGGCCGTCACCCTCGACGAGCTGGGCGAGGCCTGGCAGGGCGGCCGCCTGCACCTGACCCTGCAGAGCACCTGGAACGGCCGCAAGGTCGGCATGTGCGACGCCGGCCCCGACATGACCTTCCACTTCGGCCAGCTGGTCGCCCACATCGCCAAAACCCGCAACGTGCGCGCCGGCAGCATCGTCGGCAGCGGCTCCGTCAGCAACAAGGGGATGGAGAAGAACGGCCGCATGGACTGGCCCAAGGGCTACAGCTGCATCGCCGAGAAGCGCTGCATCGAAACCATCCAGGACGGGGCACCGAAGACCGAATTCATGCGCTTCGGCGACACCATCCGCATCGAGATGAAGGGCCGCGACGGGCAGAGCGTCTTCGGGGCGATCGACCAGCATGTGGTGGCCACCGGGTACGCCGACGCGCCGAGCGCCGCCTGATCGAGGCCCCGGCGTACGCCTACCGCGCCATCGCCCGGCGCGACCCGTCTTCCTCCACCTCGTCGTCCCGCACGAGCCGGCCGGCCTCGTCGTAGGTGCGTGCGCGGCTGAGGCGGCCGCGGGCGTCGTAGACCGATTCCGACCTCAGCCGGCCCTGGGTGTCGAAGCGGCGGTGGATGCCGGTGGGGATGGGGGCGTAGCGGCCGGTGTCGATGTAGCGGCTCTCGGCCGCCAGCGTGCCGTTGTCGTAGAACTCGCGGGTGTCCAGGACGCGGGCGGTGCCGGCGACGTCGTACTGCGCCACGCTGCGCCGCTGGCCGTTGGGAAAGAAGGTCGATTCGCCGCTGAGTTCTCCCTGCGTCCAGCGGCGTTCGCGCAAAAGCACGCCGGTGTGCGAGAACTCCTGCTCGCGCTCGCGCACCGCCTTGCCGCCGGCCATGCTCCAGATCACCTCGCGGCGCTTGGTGCCTGCGGTGTCGAAGCTGCGTTCGATACGACCGGTGGCGCTCAGTTCTTCCTGCTGCGAGACGTGGCCGTTCTCCTGCAGCGTCTCGTAGCGCACCCGCTTGCCGGCAGCGTAGGTGCCGCGGGCATGCAACACGCCGGTCTCGGAATAGAAGGCGATCTGCGACGGCTTGCCTGCGAAGCCGCAGAGCCGCGCGTCGTCCACCACCGGGGCCAGCACCGGCCGGTCGGCGCACTGAAGTCGCCGCAGTTCGCCGTGGGCGTTGAATTCGGCCGAGGCGATCTCGCCTTTCGCATTGCTGAAACTCGCGCGCTGCAACAGGCCGTTGGCGTAGAAGTTGCGCGCCATTCCGACCTGGCGGCCGTCGTCGTAGACGGTGTCCCGCAGCACCTGGCCCGAGGGAGCGAACTCGCGGGCCCGGCCGTGGATGTTGCCGCGCTCGTTCAGGACATGTTCACGCGACAACCTGTTTTCGCTGAAATAGCGCACCTGGCCGATGAACTTGCCGTCCTGCACTTCCTGCTCGCGGGTCGGCATGCCAGTGCCCCGCTCCCGGCAGCGGATCGTGCCGGTCCGTCCCTGGAGGCTGCTGCCGCCGATCGGGCTGACGAATTCGCCGTTGAGGTCGCAGTCCTGGACGGCCCATGCCGATCCGCAGAGGAGCAGGCCCAGGCCGCAGGCCAGGCCGCGGCGGAGCGTTGACGCGACGCAAGGCGGTGCGGGGCAGGACGACAGGGACAACGGCGGCTCCATAAGCATGTCGCTCGATTACGTGTTCAAAGCCTGTAGGCCGATCGAGCTTACTCCGCGCCAGCCCCCGCGCCACGTGGCCGATGCCCGGGATTACATGCGGAAACACCGTGTTGAGCACGGAGTGCAACACGGGCTGCTTGCGGTAAGCTGGCTGCCTGTCGGCGCCACCCCACAATACCAGGAGACAGCCATGCCCGAGCCCACCGCCTTCGGTTTCGGAGAGTACGTTCCGGGCTTCGATTTCCTCCAGACGCTGGCCGCGTCGGCCGCCAAGGGCATGCCGCGCGCCACGCCCGCCGGGCTGCCCGATTGGTCGGCCTGGGTCGCGCCCACGCTGCGGCTCGAAGAACTCGACAAGCGCATCCAGGAGCTGAAGACGGTGCAGTTCTGGCTGGAGCAGAACGCCCGCGCGCTGGCCGCCACGATCCAGGCACTCGAGGTGCAGAAGATGTCGCTCGCCACCCTGCGCAGCATGAACGTGCAGATGGGCGATCTGGCCTCTGCCTTCGGCTTTCCGGCCGCCGAAGCCTGCGCGCAGGCTTCGGCTCCGCCTGCGGCGCCCGCCCCGGCCGCGCGGGCCGCGGGCGCGCCCGGGCCGTACGACGACATGTTCACCGCTGGCGCCGCTGCTGTGGCGCCGAAGCCCGCGCCGGTACCTGACGAGCCGTCGCCTGCGCCCGCCGCCTCCGCGCCGCAGGCCGACGCTGCCGCGCCGTCCGCTGCGCCGCAGGCGGCCACGGCCGGCCCGGGTCCGGCCGGCGTGGTCGATCCGCTCCAGTGGTGGAACGCCCTCACCGACCAGTTCCAGCAGATCGCCGCCGCCGCGCTGCAGGACGCCACGCGCGCGCCGCCGGTGATGGTCGACGCGGCGACCCGCATGGCCTCTGCGGCAGCCGTTCCCGCGGGGGCGGTGCCGACCGCACGCAAGACGCCGTCGGCACCGGGCCGCGCGAAGTCGCCGGTCACGCCGCGCACACCGACGCCCCGCGTCCCCAAGGCGCCGTCTCCATCGCCGCGAGCCGCCGCGCCTGCGCCCCGCCCGGTCGCCGGGCCCCACGCACCGGCGGCATCGTCCGCGGCGCCGCGTATCACGCGCCGCGCCTCTCCACCGGCCGCGGCGCCCGCCGTGTCGCGCCCCACCCGCAAACGATGAAACTCTTCCCCTACGGCCACGCGACCCACCCGCAGTGGCGCATGGCGGTCGGCCTGGTACTGGCACAGCTGCATGCCCAGATGGCACTGCCCGACCACGCGTCTTCGCCCCCGCTGGCGCTGCTCTACATCACCGACCACTACGCACCCGACGCGCCGGAGATCCTCGATGCGCTGAGCGCCGAGCTGCCCGAGGTGACCGACTGGGCCGGCACCGTGGGCGTCGGCGTGGCGGTCAACAACGCCGAGTATTTCGACGAGCCGGCGCTGGCGGTGATGCTCTGCGATCTGCCGCCCGAGCAGTACCGCGTTTTCTCCGGCGTGGCGCCGCTCGGCTCGCTGGCCACCGGCAGCTTCGACGCCCATACCGCGCTGCTGCATGCCGATGCGCAGATGCCCGACCTCAACGAGCTGATCGGCGAGTTGGCCGACCGCACCGCCACCGGCTATCTCTTCGGCGGCCTGGCCGCCAGCCGCCACGGCGCGGTGCAGTTCGCCGTCGGCGGCAACGGCAACATCCGCGGGCAGGGCGCGGCCGGCGGCGTGTTCAAGGGCGGCCTGAGCGGTGTCGCTTTCGGCCCCGGCGTGCAGCTGGTCTCGCGTGTCACCCAGGGCTGCCTGCCGTTGGCGCGCGGCCATGCGGTCACCGCGGCGCAGGACAACGTCATCACCCGGCTCGACGGCGAGCCGGCGCTCGAGGTGCTGCTGCGCGAGCTGGGCGTGTCGATGGACGATCCGCAGCATGCGCTGGAGAAGGTGCGCGCCACCCTGGTCGGCCTGCAGTCTCCGCAGGACGGCGGCGCCAGCGACTTGGTGGGCCGGGCGGGCAACTTCGGCGTCGATACCCGGGTGCGCCACATCGTCGGGCTCGATCCTGCACGCCAGGGCGTGGCGGTGGCCGAGCGGGTCGAGGCCGGCATGCGCATGGCCTTTTGCCAACGCAACCTGCAGGCGGCCCGGGCCGACCTGGTGCGCATCTGCGCCGAGATCCGCGAGGAACTGGAGCCCGAGGAGCTGCCGCTGGTGACCGCCGAGGCGCTGTCGGCGCCCGAGGCCGAATCCCGGCCGCACCTGGCGGGACGCATCGCGGGCGCGCTGTACGTGAGCTGCGCCGGCCGCGGCGGCCCGCACTTCGGCGGGCCGAGCGCCGAACTGCAGATCCTTCGCCACGCGCTGGGCGACGTGCCGCTGGTGGGCTTCTTCGCCGGAGGCGAAATCGCCCGGCACCACGTCTACGGCTACACCGGCGTGCTGACGGTATTCGTAACGGCGGACGAACCCGCAACCTAGTTTGCTATAAAAATAATAGCTTGTGGTCGTTGATTGGCGCCGGCTGCTGGCACTATTCTCTTGAAATCAAGTCCCGGCGCAGTGGAGCCGGTCCGGCGACCGGCCGCACCGTGCGCGCGCGGCGCGAACCGGGCGAGGCCGCCCCCGAGGCGCGAACGTGTTCAGACGGTCGCCGCCTCCGCCCGCGGCGCGGGTCGCTCCATGCCGGTGAACACGTAATCCACCTCGGGCGCCAGGCCGCTCACGATGCGGGCGATCGACTTGCCCGAACCGCAGGCGTGGGTCCAGCCCAGGGTGCCGTGGCCGGTGTTGAGGAACAGGTTGCCCAGCGTGGTGCGGCCGATCAGCGGCAGGTTGCTGGGCGTGGCAGGGCGCAGGCCGGTCCAGAACTGGGCCTGCGACGCGTCGCCCGCGCCGGGGAAGAGCTGCTCGGTCCGGCGCACGATGGCGTCGCAGCGCACCGGGTTCAGGTTGCGGTCGTAACCGTTGAGTTCGGCCGTGCCGGCGATGCGCAGGCGGTCGACGCCGTCGGGCGTGGTCAGGCGGGAGAAGACCAGCTTGTATTCGTCGTCGGTCAGCGAGACCTGGTGCGCGCGGGACGCGTCGGCCACCGGCATCGTGACCGAATAGCCCTTGGCGGGGTAGATCGGCAGGCGGATGCCCAAAGGCGCGGTCAGCAGCGGGCTGAACGAGCCCATCGCCAGCACGAAGGCGTCGCCCCGTATGCGTTGGAAGCGGCCGTCCGGGTCGGTCACCTCGACATGGTCGATGCGGCCGCCCACTTCGCGCAGCGCGGTGATCGTGTGGCCCAGGCGGAACTGCACGCCGGCCGCCTCTGCACGGGCCGCCAGACCGCGGGCGAAGCGGTGGGCGTCGCCCGATTCGTCCTCCGCGGTGAAGGTGGCGCCGGCCAGCTGCGGCCGGATATGGGCCAGGGCGGGCTCGATGCGCAGGGCCTCGTCGGCCGATATCACGCGGCGGTCGCAGCCCAGCGCGCGCATCTGGCGTGCCGGGCCTTCGGCGCCGTCGAACTCTTTCCGGCTGGTGTAGAAATGCAGGATGCCCTGGGTGCGCTCGGCGTATTCCAGGCCGGTGTCGGCGCGCAGCTGCTGCAGCGTGTCGCGGCTGTAGGTGCCCAGGCGCACGATCTGCTCGATGTTGTGGCGGGTGCGGGCCGGGGTGCATTCGCGCAGGAACTGCAGGCCCCAGAGCCATTGGCGCATGTCGGCGCGGATGCGGAACAGCAGCGGCGCATCTTCGCGGGCCAGCCACTGCAGCACCTTCAGCGGAGCGGAGGGGTTGGCCCAGGGCTCGGCGTGGCTGACCGAGATCTGCCCGCCGTTGGCGAAGCTGGTTTCGGCCGCGGGCGTGGGCTGGCGGTCGATGACCGTCACCTCGTGGCCGAGCTGCTGCAGGTAGTGGGCGGAGGTGAGGCCGAGGAGGCCGGAGCCGAGGACGACGACGCGCATGGCGAAATCCTTTCAGGTTTTCTGCAAGGAGCGCGGTTGCGGTTGCGGAAAGTGGTGGCGCAACCGGACGCACGCGTCCCGTTGCCGCTCCCCCTGTCCTCGGTACCTGAGAGATTCACACCGCAACGGTTGCGGTGCTTGCTCCTTCGGTGCGCCGCCAGCGGCACCGGGGTGCGCTGCGGCGTCTCTCCAGACGGCTGTCTACTAGATGTTGCAGTACCCAGGCCGTCTTGCGTGACGGCCCACCTGAGCGTTCATGGGAGTTTGCGCCTTCGGTGGAATGGGGCGTGGCCACCATTCGCTCTCCTGCAGCGGCGATTCTAGCCGGGTGGGCGAGAAACATCGCTGCGATTTCGGCGCTCGGGCGATCCTGCACAATCCGCCGCACACGGCCCGCGGCGGGCCCGATGCACTGGAGCCCTGCATGCCCGACACGCTTCCCGCGGCCCCCGACGCGCCGGTCCACCCGAACCAGTTCGCCCTGCTGCGCCAGCGCCGCTTCGGCCCGTTCTTCTGGACCCAGTTCGCGGGCGCGGCCAACGACAATGTGTTCAAGTTCGCCTTCACCGTGCTGGTGACCTACCAGCTGTCGGTGTCGTGGATGCCGCCGGCGCTGGCCGGGCTGGTGATCGGCGCGCTGTTCATCCTGCCGTTTTTGCTGTTCTCGGCCACCTCGGGCCAGCTCACCGACAAGCACGACAAGACGCAGATGATCCGATTCGTGAAGAACCTGGAGATCGCCATCATGCTGCTGGCCGCCGCCGGCTTCGTGCTGGGCAACGTGGTGGTGCTGCTGGTCTGCACCTTCCTGATGGGCCTGCACTCCACCCTCTTCGGGCCGGTGAAGTTCGCCTACCTGCCCCAGGTGCTGCACGAGCGCGAGCTGACCGGCGGCAACGGCATGGTCGAGATGGGCACCTTCGTCGCGATCCTGCTCGGCCAGGTGGCGGGCGGCCTGCTGGTGGCGGTGCCGCAGGTGGGGCACGCCTGGGTGGCGGGCGCCTGCGTCGCGCTGGCGCTGGCGGGGCGGCTGGTGGCGCAGGGTATTCCGCGCGCGCCGGCGACCGATCCGCAGCTCAGGATCAACTGGAACCCGTTCACCGAGACCTGGCGCAACCTGAAGCTGGCGCACGGCAACACGGCGGTGTTCCGCTCGCTGCTGGGCATCAGCTGGATGTGGTTCTTCGGCGCGGTGTTCCTGAGCCAGTTCCCCTACTTCGCGAGGGAGGTGCTGCACGGCGACGAGCGCGTCGCCTCGCTGCTGCTGGTGGTGTTCTCGGTGGGCATCGGCACCGGCTCCCTGCTCTGCGAGGTGCTGAGCCGCCGGCAGGTCGAGATCGGCCTGGTGCCGCTCGGCGCGATCGGCATGAGCGTGTTCGCGATCGACCTGTACTTCGCCTCGCGCGGGTTGCCTGCGGTGCCGGTGATGGGCCTCTCGGCCTTCGTGTCGCAAGCGGCGCACTGGCGCGTGATGGCCGACCTGGCGCTGCTGAGCCTGTTCGCCGGCCTCTACAGCGTGCCGATGTACGCGCTGATCCAGCTGCGCAGCCAGCCGACGCACCGTGCCCGGATCATCGCGGCCAACAACATCCTCAATGCGCTGTTCATGATCGCCAGCTCGGTGATCGCCGGCGGCCTGCTGGCGGCCGGCGCCACCGTGCCGCGGATCTTCCTGCTGACCGGCATCGCCAACGCGCTGGTGGCGGCCTACATCTTCCTGCTGGTGCCCGAGTACCTGCTGCGTTTCATCGCCTGGGTAGCCTCGCGCTTCGTCTACCGCTTCCGGATCCGGGGCGACGCGCGGATCCCGCTGCAGGGCGCGGCGGTGCTGGTCTGCAACCACGTGAGCTTCGTCGATCCGGTGCTGCTGATGGCCGCCAGCCCCCGGCCGATCCATTTCGTGATGGACCACCGCATCTTCGCCACGCCGGTGCTGGGCGCCCTGTTCCGGCTGGCCAAGGCGATCCCGATCGCGCCGCAGAAGGAAGACCCGGCCATCTACGAGGCCGCCTTCGCCCGGGTGGCGCATGCGCTGCGCGAAGGCGAGCTGGTCGCCATCTTTCCCGAGGGTGCGATCACGCAGGACGGCACGCTCCAGCCCTTCAAGGGCGGCATCATGAAGATCCTGGAGCAGGCGCGCGCCGACGGGCTGGAGGTGCCGGTGGTGCCGATGGCGCTGTCGAACCTGTGGGGCTCCTTCTTCAGCCGGATCGAGCTGCGCGGCGGCACGCGCCGGGCCATGGTCAAGCCGTTTCGGCGCGGCTTCTTCAACCGGGTGGGGCTGGACGTGGGCGCGCCGTTGCCGGCGGCGCAGGTGCGGCCCGAGCTGCTGCAGGCGCGGGTGCAGCAGTTGCTGGCCGCATCCGCCGCGAAGGCCTGAAGCGCCAGCGCCACCACGGCTGCGTCAGCGCAGCAGGTTGGTCTTCGCCAGGTCCAGCAGGGTGCCGCCCCGGCCGTCGATCACCGCCTTCAGCGCGTACAGGCCGAAGCCCTTGGCCTGGGCCGCGGTGATCTTGGGCGGGATCGACAGCTCCTGCCGCGCCACCAGCACGTCGACCACCACCGGGCCGTCGTGCGCCAGCGCGCCGCGCAGGCCGGCATCGAGCTGCCCCGGATGCTCGATCCGCACGCCGTGGATTCCGGCGGCGCGCGCCATCGCGGCGAAGTCGGGGTTCTGCAGCGCCACGCCGGTCTCCAGCAGGCCGGCGGCCTTCATCTCCATCTCGACGAAGCCGAGCGAGCCGTTGTTGAAGACGACGATCTTCGCCGGCAGCTTTTCCTGCGCCAGCGTCAGCAGGTCGCCCATCAGCATGGTGAAGCCGCCGTCGCCCGCCAGCGCGATCACCTGCCGGCCCGGGAACGCCGCCTGCGCGCCGATCGCCTGCGGCATCGCGCCGGCCATCGAGCCGTGCACGAAGGAGCCGATCAGCCGGCGCCGGCCGTTCATCTTCAGGTAGCGCGCGGCCCAGATGGTGGGCGTGCCCACGTCCACGGTGAAGACCGCGTCGTCGGCGGCCAGGCGGCTCAGTTCGTGCACCACCTGCTGCGGGTGGATTTGGGCGGTGGCGCCGTCGGTGGGCGGCACCGCCAGTTCGTCCAGCCCGGCGCGGGCCTCGGCATAGTGCTGCAGGCAGGCCTCCAGGTGGCCGCGGTCGGGCTTCTGCGACAGGTGCGGCAGCAACGCTTCCAGCGTGGTCTTCACGTCGCCCACCAGGCCCATGTCGAGCGCGGTGCGCCGGCCCAGCTGTTCGGCGCGCAGGTCGATCTGCACCACCTTCGCCTTCTCGGGGAAGAACTGGCGGTACGGGAAATCGGTGCCCAGCATCAGCAGCAGGTCGCACTCCATCATCGCGTGGTAGCCCGACGAGAAGCCGATCAGCCCGGTCATGCCGACGTCGAACGGGTTGTCGTATTCCACGATCTCCTTGCCGCCCAGGGCGTGGACGATGGGCGCCTGCAGCCGGCCGGCCAGCGCTAACAGCCCGGCATGCGCGCCCAGGCAGCCGCGGCCGGCCAGGATGGTGACCTTGCCGGCGCCTTCCAGCAGCGCGGCCAGCGCGGTGAGCTGCGCGTCGTCGGGCCGCACCAGCGGCGGCACCGGCAGCAGGGAGGCGCGCGACGAGACGGCGGTCCGCACCGCCGGCAGCAGGGCGATGTCGCCGGGGATCACCACCACCGCGACGCCGCGCCGGCCCACCGCCGCGCGGATCGCCAAGTCGAGGATGCGCGGCATGGGCGACGGGTCCGACACCGATTCGCAGAATACGCTGCAGTCGCGGAACAGCGCCTCGGGCCGCGTCTCCTGGAAGTAGCCCGAGCCGATCTCCTCGGTGGGGATCTGCGCCGCGATCGCCAGCACCGGCACCCGGCTGCGGTGGGCGTCGAACAGGCCGTTGATCAGGTGCAGGTTGCCCGGGCCGCAGGAGCCGGCGCAGACCGCCAGCCGGCCGGTCAGGTGGGCCTCGGCCCCGGCGGCGAAGGCGGCGGTTTCCTCGTGGCGCACATGCACCCAGTCGATGTCGCCGCGGGCGCGAAGTACCTCGGTGATGCCGTTCAGGCTGTCGCCCACCACGCCGTAGATGCGCCGTATGCCCGCCTCGCGCAGGGTGTCGACGAACACTTCGGCCACGTTCGGTTGCGCCATCGGGAGCTTTCGGTAGGAGTTGCAGGGCCTTCGATTCTGGGCGCCGAATCTCAGGCCGGGGTAAGAGCGGCTAACACAACCCTTCTGGCGTCGTTGCCGCACCTTGTCGTACTACTCGTACTGTCTGCGATGCGGTGCCTAGCCAGAACCGCTTCGCTGGGTTGTGTTAGCCGCTCTAAGGGCCTGTAGCGCGGAAAAGTATCGATGCGGGAATTCGCACCCGGCACGGGGCGTGGCGCAGCACAGGTGTGGCCAGGCTTGTGGCGCGGTTGCAGCTATGGAGTACGACTACCGGATTCGCAAGGATGTTTTTTCGGTTCGCGCAGCTGGCGGGCGGTGTTTACTCGACCGTCGCGCCCGAGTTGCGCACGATGTCGCGCCACTGCAGGTAGTCGGTTTTGAGCAGCTGTGCGAAGGCGTCGGCGCCCATCGCCTTGGGCTCGGCGCCCTGGGCCTGGATCGCCGCGATCATGTCGGACATTGCCAGCAGGCGGTTCACCTCGTCGTGCATCCGGGCGATCGCATCCTTGGGCGCCGCGGCCGGCATGAAGAGGCCGTACCAGGTGCTCACGTCGAAGCCCTTGTAGCCCGACTCGGCCACCGTGGGCACGTCGGGCAGCGAGCTGCTGCGCTGGGCCGAGGTGACCGCCAGCGCCCGCAGCTTGCCCGACTTGATCTGCCCGATGGCCGACGGGACCGAGGACACCATCAGGTCGATGTTGCCGGCCAGCGCATCCATCATCGCGGGGTTGGAGCCCTTGTAGGGCACGTGGCGGATCTGGATGCCGGCGGTGGTCTTCAGGATCTCGCCCGCCAGGTGGATCGTAGTGCCGTTGCCGGGCGAGCCGTAGGTGATGCTGTCGGGCGCGGCCTTGGCCGCGGCGATCACGTCGGCCAGCGTCTTGTACCTGGAGGCGACTGCGGTGACGATCACCACCGGCGTGTAGGCCACGTGCGCCACCGGCACCAGGTCGGTGGTCGGGTTGTAGCTCAGGCTCTTGTAGAGCCAGGGCGCGACGACCAGGTTGTCCTTCTGGCCCATCACCATCTCGTAGCCGGTGGGCGCCGCCTTCACCGCTTCGGCGATGCCGATGGTGCCGCCCGCACCGCCGCGGTTGTCGGGGATCACCGTCCACTTCGACACCTCGGTCAGCTTGTTGGCCACCAGCCGCGACAGGATGTCGGTGCCGCCGCCGGGCGGGAAGGGCACGATCAGCCGGATCGGCTTGTGGGGATAGGCCGTCTGCGCGTGGGCGCCGGCGGCGAGCGGCAGCGACAGGCAGGCGAACGTGAAATGGCGGCGGATCATGGGGTGTCTCCTGGTGAAAAGGGGATTCGCCCGGGGCGTCGTGACCTGCGGCTGCGCGCCGATGCGGCCCCGCCTTTTTCAGACGCCGCGCGCCCGGTCGGCCTTGAATTGTGCGCGGAACGCGGCGAAGCGGCCCGCGTCGAGCGCGTCGCGGATCTCCCGCATCAGCTGCAGGTAGTAGTGCAGGTTGTGGATGGTGGTGAGCATCGGCCCCAGCATCTCGCCGCAGCGGTCGAGGTGGTGCAGGTAGGCGCGGCTGAAGCCCCCGCGACCGCCGTCGTCCCACGACACGCCGGTGGTGCCGGCGCAGGCGTGGCAGGTGCAGCTGGTGTCGAGCGGCTTCGGATCGGTCTTGTGGCGGGCGTTGCGGATCTTCAGGTCGCCGTAGCGGCTGAAGAGCGTCCCGTTGCGCGCGTTGCGGGTCGGCATCACGCAGTCGAACATGTCGACACCGTCGGCCACGCCCTGCACCAGGTCCTCCGGCGTGCCCACGCCCATCAGGTAGCGGGGCTTGTGCGCCGGCAGCCGGTGCGGCGTGTGGGCCATGACGCGCAGCATCTCTTCCTTGGGCTCGCCCACGCTCACGCCGCCGATGGCGTAGCCGGGGAAGTCCATCTCGACCAGCCGGTCGAGCGACTCCTGGCGCAGGTGTCCGAACATGCCGCCCTGCACGATGCCGAAGAGCGCGTTGGGGTTCTCCAGCCGCGCGAACTCGCCCTGGCAGCGCCTGGCCCAGCGCAGGCTCAGCTCCATCGAGGTGCGGGCCTCGGCCTCCGTCGTGATGTGGCCCTGGGTGTCGTAGGGCGTGCATTCGTCGAACTGCATCACGATGTCGCTGTTCAGGACCGTCTGGATCCGCATCGACACTTCGGGCGTGAGGAACAGCCTGTCGCCGTTGACCGGCGACGCGAACTTCACGCCTTCCTCCGAGATCTTGCGCATCGCGCCCAGCGACCACACCTGGAAACCGCCCGAATCGGTCAGGATCGGCTTGTTCCATTTCTCGAACGGGTGCAGTCCGCCGAACGACGCCATCACGTCGAGGCCCGGCCGCATCCACAGGTGGAAGGTATTGCCCAGGATGATCTGCGCGCCCATCTCTTCCAGCGAGCGCGGCATCACGCCCTTGACGGTGCCGTAGGTGCCCACAGGCATGAAGATCGGCGTCTGCACCACCCCGTGGTTCAGGGTGAGCGTGCCGCGGCGGGCGTGGCTGGCGGGGTCGGTGGCGAGGAGGTCGAAGGAAAGCATCGGATGCGTCGCTGGCAGGGGGCGTCGGCTCAGTCGGGTTTGCGGGCCATCACGATGAAGCCCTCGACCGGCAGCTCGTCTTCCAGGCGCAGTTCGGTCTCTTCGATCGACACGTCGGCGAATCCGGCGGCCTTGCACTGGCTGCGCACATGCTCGACACCGTGCGCATAGCGCATCGTGGTGCGCAATGCCAGATCGCCTTCCTCGTCGGTGGCGGCCTCGCAGGAGAAGATGAAATGCCCGCCGGGCGCGAGTACGCGGTAGGCGTTCGGAATCGCCTCGGTCAGGTCGCCCACGTAGATGAAGACGTCGCACGCCGTGATGACTTCGTAGAGGCCGGCGGGCGTTTCGCGCAGGGCGTCCAGCAGGTTGACGTTGTGGAACTTGTCGTACACGTTGCGCCGCGCCGCCTGCTCCACCATCTCGCGGGACACGTCCACGCCGACCAGCGCGCCTTCCGGGCGGCCGAGGCAGGCGCCGAGCAGTCCGGTGCCGCAGCCCAGGTCGAGCACGTTGCGGCGGCGGTCGGCCGGCAGCGCCAAAATGCGCTGCGCCACCTGGCGCGGCAACTGGTAGCGCAGGCCGTGCACCGTGTGCTGGTCGTAGAGGTCGGCGAAACCGCGGTAGAGTTCGCGCACCAGCGCGGCCGGCTGGGTGGACGGCGTGCGGCCCTGCGCCAGCTCGTTCCAGAAGCGGTACTCCTCGTGGTCCGGATCGAGGGCGAGCAGAGCCTTCGCATCCTTCTGGGCCTCGCGCTTCCTGCCCTGCTTGAGCACCGCCTGGATGCGCCCGATCAGCGCCGCCGGCTGGACGTCTTCGTTGCCCGATTCGATCAGCGCGGTGTAAGCGTCGCGCGATTCGCCGTGCCGGCCCAGCAGGCCCAGGTCGCGGGCGATCATCTGCTGCAGGTGCAGGTTGTCGGGTCGGGTCCGGACGGCTAAGCGCAGCCAGTCGAGAGCCCGCTCGAAGTGTTGCGCGCGGTGGGCGATATCGATCGCGCGGCCGACCACGTCGCCCTCCTCGGGAGCCAGCGCCATGGCCTTTTCGGCCTGCTCCACTGCTTCCTGGAACTGGTTCTGCCGCGCCAGCAGGAAGCCGAGTTCGATGACCGCCACCGGCCAGTCGGGGGCCATGCTGGCCGCACGCCGCATGGACGCCAGGGCGTCCTTCGGATTGCCCGCCGCTTCGGCCAGGCGCGAGCCGAGGATGTAGACGCGCGGGTCGCCCGGGGCGGACTGGGCTGCCTTGTTCAATTCTTTGGCCGCGTCGGTCAGGGCGCGCCTGGCAATCAGCTGCTCGATCTTGGTCAGGCGCGGAAGAAGACGGTCTTGGGATGTCGCGGAACTGCTCATGGGGAAGGGCGTCGTGCAGGAAGGACGCGGTCGCCGGAGTGCGTGCGTCTGGGCTGGGAAGGGAAGGGGCGCTGGGAGCCGGGAGCCGGCCGCGCGATACGCCTGGATTATCCCGCATGACCCGGCATGCCGGGAACGGGTGCGCGGGCCTGGCGGCTGCGCCGCAGCAGCATCGCATCCCCGTAGCTGAAGAACCGGTATTCCTCCGCCACCGCGTGGCGGTACAGCCCCATCACCCGCTCGTAGCCGGCGAAGGCGCTGACCAGCATCATCAGCGTCGACCGGGGCAGATGGAAGTTGGTCAGCAGCACGTCCACCACCCGGAAGCGGAAGCCCGGCGTGATGAAGATGTCGGTGTCGCCCTCAGGCTCGCCGCTGCCGGCCCAGGATTCGAGGGTGCGCACCGTGGTCGTGCCGACCGCCACCACCCGCCCGCCGCGGGCGCGGCAATCGGCGATCGCCTGCCGCGTGGCGGCGGGCACGTCGTAGCGCTCGTGGTGCATGCGGTGGTCGGCGATGCGCTCCACCTTCACCGGCTGGAAGGTGCCGGCGCCGACGTGCAGGGTGACGGCGGCGCGCCGCACGCCGCGGGCCTCCAGCGCGGCGAGTACGGCGTCGTCGAAGTGCAGCGCCGCGGTGGGCGCGGCCACGGCGCCGGGCGCGCGGGCGAAGACGGTCTGGTAGCGGCGCTCGTCCTCGGCCGCGTCGGCCACGCCCTCGTGCTGCTGGTCGCGCTCGATATACGGCGGCAGCGGCACATGGCCGTGGCGCTCCATCAGGTCGTAGGGCGTCTCGCCGGCAGGGCCGTCGAGGCGCAAGCGGAACAGCGGCCCGTCTTCCGCCGGCCAGCGGCCGAGCAGCGTGGCGCCGAAACCACCCACCATGCGCAGCGTGGTGCCCACCGGCGGCTTCTTGCTGACCTTGACGTGGGCCACGATCTCGGGGCCCTGAAGCACCCGCTCGACCAGCAGCTCGGCCTTGCCGCCGGTGGGCTTCTCGCCGAAGAGCCGGGCCTTGACCACGCGGGTGTCGTTGAAGACCAGCAGGTCGCCCGCGCGCAGCAGGCCGGGCAGGTCGCGGAAGGCGCGGTCGGCGGGTGCGTCGCCGGTGCCGTCCAGCAGGCGCGATCCGCTGCGCTCGGCGGCGGGGTGCTGGGCGATCAGGGACGCGGGCAGGGCGAAGTCGAAATCGGCGACGGTGAAGTCGCGCGGTGCGGCAGGGGCGGGAGAGGGCATGGCGCTCGAGGACGGGACGCGTCCGTTCCAAGGAAGGAGTCGATCGGAAAAGGCCGCGATTGTGGCAGGGCGCCGCGGATCGTTCCTGCATCCGCGGGGACATGGCGCGCAGGCAAAATCGGGGCTCATGCCGCGCGTCGCCAACTCCCCCGTTCCCGCGCCCAGCGCTGCCCCTGCCCGCAAGGCGGCGGCCAGCCCGGCCCAGCTGGCGATGCAGAAGCTCGGCCTGCGCCGCGACATCGACCTGGCGCTGCACGTGCCGCTGCGCTACGAGGACGAGACCCGCATCTTGCGCATCGCCGACACCCGCCACGGCGAGACGGCGCAGGTCGCCGGCACGGTGGTGCACAGCGACGTGCAGCTCGCGCCGCGCCGCCAGCTCAAGGTGCTGATCGACGACGGCAGCGACACGCTGGAACTTCGCTTCTTCACCTTTTATCCGTCGCACCAGAAAGCGCTGGCCGAGGGCCGGCGGGTGCGGGTGCGGGGCGAGATGCGCGGCGGCTTCATCGGGCGGACGATGCTGCATCCGTCCTTCAAGCCGGCCGACGCGCCGCTGCCCGAGGGGTTGACGCCGGTGTACCCCACCAGTGCCCAGTTGCCGCAGGCCTATCTGCGCCGGGCGGTGCAGTCGGCGCTGGCGCGGGTGGACCTGTCGGAGACGCTGCCGCCCGACGCGCCGCCGTATCCGACCGGTGCCGCGATTCATAGGGAAACGGGGCTTCGGCCGTGGTGGAGCTTGGACTCTGCGCTATCATTTTTGCACCATCCGACGCCCGATACGCCGCTGGCCGTTCTGGAGGACCGTAGCCACCCGGCCTGGCAACGGCTCAAGGCCGAAGAGCTGCTGGCCCAGCAACTCTCGCAGCTAGAGGCCAAGCGTGCCCGCGACGGGTTGCGGGCGCCCCTGCTGCAGTCGCCGCCCGGCGACCACGACATGCCGGTGCCGTCTGCGCGATCCAACGATGGGCCCTCCGCAGCCCCGGCCAGCCTGTCCGACGCCCTGCTGGCCCTCCTGCCTTTCGCGCTCACCGGCGCGCAGCGCCGCGTCGTCGCCGAAATCGCGCACGACATGGCGCGCCTGGCGCCCGACGGCACCGGCGCCGTGCCGATGCACCGGCTGCTGCAGGGCGACGTGGGCGCCGGCAAGACCATCGTGGCCGCGCTGGCCGCCTGCATCTGCATCGACGCCGGCTGGCAGTGCGCCCTGATGGCGCCCACCGAGATCCTGGCCGAGCAGCATTTCCAGAAACTGGTCGGCTGGCTGGCGCCGCTGCTGGAGGCGCGCGGCCTGCAGGTCGCCTGGCTCACCGGCAGCCAGAAGAAGAAGGAGCGCACCCGGGCGCTGGAGACGATCGCCAGCGGCGGCGCCGCGCTGGTGATCGGCACCCACGCGGTGATCCAGGGGCCGGTGGTGTTCAAACGGCTGGCGCTGGCGGTGGTCGACGAGCAGCACCGCTTCGGCGTGGCGCAGCGGCTGGCCCTGCGCGGCAAGCTGCAGGGCGAGGGCCGCGAGCCGCACATGCTGATGATGACCGCCACCCCGATCCCGCGGACGCTGGCCATGAGCTATTACGCCGACCTGGACGTCTCCACCCTCGACGAACTGCCGCCCGGCCGCACCCCCGTCGTCACCAAGCTGATCGCCGACAGCCGCCGCGACGAGGTGGTGGCCCGCATCGGCGCCCAGATGGCGCAAGGCCGGCAGGTCTACTGGGTCTGTCCGCTGATCGAGGAGAGCGAGGCGGTCGACCTGACCAACGCCACCCAGACCCATGCCGACCTGGTCGAGGCGCTGCCCGGCACCGCCATCGGCCTGCTGCATTCGCGCATGCCCACCGCCGAGAAGAAGGCGGTGATGGCCGAATTCGCCGCCGGCCGGATGGGCGTGCTGGTGAGTACCACGGTGATCGAGGTGGGGGTCGACGTGCCCAACGCCTCGCTGATGGTGATCGAGCATGCCGAGCGCTTCGGATTGAGCCAGCTGCACCAGCTGCGCGGCCGGGTGGGGCGCGGCGCGGCGGCCTCGGCCTGCGTGCTGCTCTACGCCACCAACGAGGGCGGCCGGGTCAGCGAGACCGCCCGCGAGCGGCTGCGGGCGATGGTCGAGACGAACGACGGCTTCGAGATCGCCCGGCGCGACCTGGCGATCCGCGGGCCGGGCGAATTCCTGGGCGCGCGCCAGTCCGGCGCCGCGCTGCTGCGCTTCGCCGACCTGGAGGCCGATATCGACCTGCTCGAATGGGCCCGCGACCTGGCACCGCGGATGCTCGACCGCGATCCGGGACTGGCCGCGCGGCACGTCGCGCGCTGGCTGGGCACCAGGTCGGAGTACCTGAAGGCCTGACGCCGTGCCCGCCGATCCGGCCGCGCGCGCGTGGACGTCGCGCGCCGGAGCTTGCGGGACAATCGCCGCATGACCCTGACCGAACTCAAGTACATCGTCGCCGTCGCCCGCGAAAGGCATTTCGGCAAGGCCGCCGAGGCCTGCCACGTGTCGCAGCCGACGCTGTCGGTGGCGATCAAGAAACTCGAGGAAGAGCTGGAGGTCAAGCTCTTCGAGCGCAGCGCCAACGAGGTCGCGGTCACCGCCCTGGGCGAAGAGATCGTGCGCCAGGCCCAGAGCGTGCTGGAGCAGGCCGCCGGCATCCGGGAGATCGCCCGGCGCGGCAAGGATCCGCTGGCCGGGCCGCTGGCGCTCGGCATCATCTACACCATCGGCCCCTACCTGCTGCCCGACCTGGTGCGCCAGGCGATCGGCCACACGCCGCAGATGCCCCTGGTGCTGCAGGAGAACTTCACCGCCCGGCTGCTGGAGATGCTGCGCACCGGCGAGATCGACTGCGCCATCATGGCCGAGCCGTTTCCCGACACCGGCCTGGCGATGGCCGCGCTCTACAACGAGCCCTTCATGATCGCGGTGCCCAGCACCCACCCGCTGGCCGGGCGCAGCGCCATCGGCGCCGAAGAGATCAGGAGCGAGACCATGCTGCTGCTGGGCACCGGCCACTGCTTCCGCGACCATGTCCTGGAGGTGTGCCCCGAGTTCGCCCGCTTCTCGGCCAACGCGGAAGGCATCCGCAAGAGCTTCGAAGGCTCCTCGCTGGAGACGATCAAGCACATGGTCGCCGCCGGCATGGGCGTGACCCTGGTGCCCCGCCTGTCGGTGCCCAAGGACGCGCTGGCGCCGCGGCCGAACAAGCGCGGCAAGGCGGCCGCCGAGGCCGCGCAGTACATCCGCTACATCCCGTTCGAGGGCACGCCTCCCAGCCGCCGGGTGGTGCTGGCCTGGCGCCGCAGCTTCACCCGCTACGAGGCGATAGCGGCGCTGCGCAACGCGATCTACGCCTGCGAACTGCCCGGGGTGGAGCGGCTGTCCTGAACACTGCGGAGATCTGGTCGAAAGGACCTGCGCCGCCTCGGCGCACGCGGCTGCTGCAGATCTGCAACAGAGCCGCCTATTTTTGCAATGTTAGCATACAAATCATGACACTTCCATCATCGAGGAAACAATAATTTGCCCATTAAAAAGTGAGCGGGGAGTGTGGATTTGGGCGGGACGAACGCGGGGTTGCGCATTTGCCGTGGGTTGGTGGTGGGTCTTTCGCTTTCGTATTCGGCGGCCCAGGCGCAGCAAGCGAACAGCGGCGCACCGCTGCGTGCCATCGAGGATGGACTGCGGCGCGAGGCCGAGCGGCTACGGCAGGCCGACAGGCTGCCCGAGGCCAGTGCCTTGCGGCCGCCCGAGAGCCCTGCGGCGACCGCCCCCGACACGGTCGAGACGCCGTGCTTCCCCATCCGCACCGCTGAACTCACCGGTCCCGACGCGGCGAACTTCGCGTGGGTGCTGACGCAGGGTGATCTCGACCATCGGTCCTGCCTGGGAGTCGAAGGTATCCGCCGGCTGGTTTCCAGCCTCGACCAGCACCTGTTGAGCCGCGGTTTCGCCACCAGCAAGATTTCCTTGCCGGAGCAGAACCTGGCGTCCGGACACCTCCTGCTGCGGCTGCACGCAGGCCGGATCGACACGCTCGAGATGCGGGCCGCGGCTCGCGGCGAAGGCACCGATCCGGCCGTGCTCCTGCGCGGACGCAACGCCTTTCCGATCGCACCAGGCAAGCTCCTCAACATCCGGGACGTGGAGCAGGGCGTCGAGCAGGCGCGGCGCCTGCCCAGCACCACCGTCGCCGTCCGCCTGGAGCCGGGTGGACCGCCCGACACGAGCCAGGTGGTGGTGGAAGGCAACGTCCCGACGCTGGCCGAGCGGCTGCGTGGCGGCATCACCGTGGACAACTCCGGCACCGCGGTTCTGGGACGCACCCAGCTCGCCGGGAACCTCGCGCTCGACAATCCCCTGGGCTTGTCCGATCTGGTCGGCATCAGCGTCAACAGCAACGGCGAGCAACTGTCGTCCGCGCATCGCAGCCAGTCCGCGGCCGCGTACTACAGCATTCCTTGGGGATACGACACCTTCACGGTCAGTGGATCGCAAAGTCGTTTCGCGCAGTATGTACAGGGGACGACAGCCCGTTTCCTGTCGAGCGGCACCAGCGCCACCGCCGAGGCGCGCTGGCACCATGTCGCGTGGCGCAGCGCATCGGCGAAGGTAGGCGTACAAGCCGCCGTTTCCATGCGCCATGCCAGAAGCTACCTCGACGATACGGAGGTCCTGGTGCAGCGACGCCGGACTACGGCCTTCGAACTCGGGCTCACCTACAAGCAGCTATGGGCGCAATCGGTCTTCGACGGCGAACTGGCGCTCCGCCGCGGTGTCGGCTGGGGCAAGGCCCAGGAAGATCTGGTCGGCGCGCGCGAAGGCGGGCCGACCTTGCGCCCCCGGGTGGCGACGTTCGCAGCAAGCCTGGCGACGTCCTTTGCCGCACCGTCGATACCGGGGCCGACGACGGCGTCGGGCGGACCGCGAAACCTGCAGCACACCCTGGCGGTACGGGGCCAGTACAGCCCCGACACCACCTTGTCGATCGACCAGATCGCCATCGGCGGGCGAGGCACCGTGCGCGGCTTCACCGGCGATACGGTCCTGCTCGCCGAAAAGGGTTTCTATATCCGAAACGAGCTGTCGGGTGCATTGCCTGCGCTCTGGAGCGCATCCCTCGAATGGTTCGGCGCCATCGATTTTGGCCGCGTCGCGGGACCCAGTGCCGCCCTGTTGCCGGGTCGTCGCCTGACGGGCGCCGCCGTCGGCGCCCGAGGCCGTGCCAGGTTTCTCGTCTTCGAACTGGCGCTCGGCGTGCCTGTCCGGCGGCCGGCCGGTTTTCGCGGGCGCAGCCTCGTGCCGACGTTTTCTCTCAGCTACCTTTTCTGAAGCGCGGGTATCCGCCCGCGGTATTCCATGTCGCATCCTTCCATGCCTCGCACTGTCCACACGAACGTCCGCGACCGCCGTGACCGCCCGAGCCTGCCGGAGCAGCTTCGTGTGCCGCCGACGAGTCCGGCCGGCCGGGCACGCCGCTTCGCGCGGGTGCTGGTGGTGCTGTTCGGTTTGCAGACGGTGCTCGGCAGCGCACCGGCGATGGCCCAACTCGTCGCCGCGCCGGGCGCGCCGGCCGGACAGCGACCCCTCATCGACGCAGCGGCCAATGGCGTCCCCATCGTCCATATCGCGCCGCCGAGTGTCGCCGGTGTGAGCCGCAACCAGTTCGGCCAGTTCGACGTGGGCCAGCAGGGCGCCATCCTCAACAACAGCGGCAAGACGGTGCAGACGCAGCTGGGTGGGTACGTCGGCGGCAACCTGCAACTCGGCATGACACCGGCGCGCATCGTGCTCAACGAAGTGGTGTCGACCCGGCCCAGCTCCTTGCGAGGCACGATCGAGATCGCCGGCCAGCGCGCCGATATCGTCATCGCCAATCCCAACGGCATCCAGTGCGACGGCTGCGGTTTTCTCAACACCGCCGGCCGGGCCACGTTGACGACGGGGGTTGCGCAGTTCGGAGCAAAAGGCGCCCTTGAAGGCTTCAACGTCACCCAAGGACAGATCGGGGTGGGCGCCGCCGGCCTCAACGCGACCAATCTCGAACAGCTGGATCTCGTGGCGCGCGGGCTGGTCATCGAAGGACAGGTGTGGGCGCAGAACCTGCAGGCGCTCACCGGTCCGCAGAAGGTGCTGTACGGCACCCTGGCTTCCACGCCGATCGCCGGCGCGGGCGCGGCACCGGTGTTCGCCGTCGACATCAAGAGCCTGGGCGGCATGTACGCGAACCAGATTTTCCTGGTGGCGAACGAAAAGGGCCTGGGCGTCAACAGCGAAGGCCGCATGGCCGCGCTGCAAGGCAACATCGAGCTGTCGGCCGCGGGCGACCTGAAACTGCACGACACGCATGCCGCGGGCGACGTGAGGCTCGCGACGCCCGGCAGCGTCCTGCTGACCGGGCTGACCTCCGCGCGCGGGAATGCCTCGGTCGATTCGGCCGAACAGATCGACAACCGCGGCACCCTGCAACCCGATGGAAGCCTGCGACTGGCAACGCCGCGGCTGGTCAACAGCGGAACCATCACGCAGGGCGTCTCCGATCGCGATCTGGTGGTTTCCGCCGGCGAGAGCATCCGCAACACCGGAACGATCCAGTCGAGAGCCGGCTTGCGGATCGACACGCGCACGCTTTCCGGCGCCGCCGGCACCGCCGCGCCCGGGCGGATCCTGGCCGCCGGCGACCTGCATATCGCAGCCACGGGCGTCGGCCTGTCGAACCAGCGAATCGCGTCGGATCGGGACGTCACCGTCGCTGCGGCCACGCTGGGGTTGGGCGAGAGCACGGTGCGTGCGGCCGGCGTCGTCTCGTTGACCGGCACGGGAGCGGTTTCGCTCGGCGGCTCCGATGTGTCGGCGGACGGCGGCGTACAGGTCGGTGGCCGGTCCCTGTCGATGGACCGCGCCGTCGTGCGGTCGGGCCGCGATGCGGATCTGCGCGCGCTGGAAGGCGCCGCGCTGTCGGGAGGCCGCGTGGTCGCGCGGGATCGGGTCTCCATCGCGGCGCAAGGCATCGCCCTGGACGGAGCCGAGGTCGGCGCCACCCGCATCGCCCTGGATTCCGGAGCCGCCGCATTGTCGAACCGCGATGGCCGGATACAGGCATCCGGCGCGGGTGGCGACGCGCTCGCCATCGAGGCGGCCGGCATCGACAACCGCGGTGGACAGTTGCGCACCAACGGGACCCTGGTCCTGAAGGCGCACGGGGGTGCGGTCGACAACAGCGGTGGGGCGGTCGTCGCCGGTCGGACCGATCTGCAGCAACTCGGAAAGTGGACCAATGCCAACGGCGTACTCGTCACCGGCAGCGACCTGACGCTTCGGCAGCAAGGGTTCGACAACCGTGGGGGCACGGTGCAGACCGAAGGCAGGCTGGCCCTCGACACCCGCGACGCGGCGCTCGACAACCGTGGCGGCGTTCTGCGCGCGGGGGCGCGCTTCTTCTGAACAGCGGCGCCGGACCGGTGCTCGGCGAGAAAGGCACGGTCGTCTCGGGCGGCGACCTGCGAATCGCGGCCGGCGATCTGAGCGCGCGCGAAGCCATCCTCGTGGCGGGTGGCGACATGCAGGTCGGCGCCGCAGCGACCCATCTGGAGAACGCACATGTCTCCAGTGGTCGCGACCTGCAGATCGAATCTGTTTCCGACGCCGCCCTGGCGGGCGCACAGATATCGTCCGCCGGCGACCTCTCCGTCAGGACCGCGGGCCAGGTTCTGGCCAGCGGCGCCACGCTTGTCGCGCAAGACGCGGTCGATATCGGTGCGCGGGGCATCGCATTGGCCGGGGGGGCCGTATCCGGCCGCTCCATCCGCCTGGACGCCGCGGACGCGCAGCTCGACAACCGCGGCGGGCGTGTCGTCGCGTCGGGCGTCGGCCCGCGCAGCCTCGTCGTTCGGGCCCGCGATATCGACAATGCCGACGGCGTGCTCGCCACGGCCGGAGATGCATCGGTGGCCGCCACGTCCGGCGCCATCCGGAACGTTGGCGGCACCCTGCGCGCCAACGGCGAACTATCCCTGGAGGCTTCCGCCATCGCGAACGACCGCGGCACGATCGGCTCGGGCGGATCGTTGGCTTTCGCCGGCGCGGAGCTGAGCAACCGCGGCGGCACCATCGCCACCGGCCAGGATCTGCAGATCGACGTAGGCAGCGCGAAAACCGCCGGCGGCACCCTCACGGCCGGCAAGAACCTCTCCATCCGCGCGGGCGTGCTGGAGGCTGCCCAGGCACGGATGGGCAGTGGCGGGGACATGAACATCGCCGTGGCCGGAAATGCCGACCTGACCCAGGCGGTCGTCGCCAGCGGACGCGACCTCGACCTGCAGGCGACCGCCATCCAGGCCGACGGCGCGCGCATCGCGGCCGACGGCCGGGCCGCGATCCGGACCGACACCCTGCGTGGCGGCGCCTGGTCGGCGCAAGGCACGCTGGACGTGAATGCCACGGGCATGGTCGATGTTTCCGGTGGCGCCCTCGTCGCAGGGTCCGTCCTTCAAGTGCGCAGCAACGGCCTGGATACCAGCTCCGCACAGGTCGGTGCAGGGACGGTGGTGCTGGACGCGGGGCAGGGTCGGCTGCGCAACCACCAAGGCCGCATCGTGGCCACCCAAGCGGGCCGCGGCAGCCTCACGTTGCGCGCCCGGCAGATCGACAACGGCGGCGGAACGATCTCCACCGCCGGCGATGCACTGGTCTCCGCCGGAGCCGGTGCGTTCGACAATACCCGGGGTGTTCTGCAGGCGGGCGGCGTTCTGCAGCTGACGGCTTCGCAACTGCTCAACCGCGGGGGCAGCGTCGGTACCGGCGGTTCGCTCGCGTTGCGCTCCGGCGCATTCGACAACGCGGGCGGCGTCGTGTCCGCCGGCGGCGATCTGCTGGTGGATACGAACGGGCAAACGCTCGACAACACCGGCGGGCGCCTCATGGCGCAGGGTGCATTGGCACTCCGGGCCGGCGCTGGAACGATCGCCAGTGCGGGCGGCGTCATCGCTGCCGATCGGGACGTGCGCATCCAGGCCGGCCAGCTCGACGTTTCCGGTGGCCGGGTTTCCGGCGGGCGGGGGGTCGACCTCCAGGTTCGCGGTCAACTGCGTGCCGCCGATGCCACCCTCGCATCGGGCCACGATCTCACGATACGCGCGGCCGACATACGGGCGTCCGGTGCCGGCGTCGATGCCGCCGGTGCGCTCGACCTGCGCTCCGACGGCGTGCTCGATATTTCCTCCGCACGGATCGCGGTGCAAGGCGCAGGCGCGCAGGCCGTCGATGTGCGCGGCACCCAGGTCGATGCGCGGGGCGTCCGCATCCGTGCCGATGCAGACCTGAAGCTGAATGCGACCGGAATGCTCGACGCCGCCGGAGCGGACATCGCGGCAGTGGGCGCTTCGCAAATCGCAGCAGGCACGGCTCTGACATTGACAGGCGCCCGGGTCGTGGCAGACGGCGCCAACCGGGTGTCGGCCGAACGGGTTTCGGCCCGGGGCGCATCGCTCTCCGGCAGAGGGATGCTCGACATCCAGGCCACGTCGGGCGCGGCCGAACTCTCGGCCGCCGAGCTGCGGTCGGGCGGAGCGCTCCAGGTCGCGGCACAGGGCATCGCCCTCGACGGCGCGCGCGTCGCGGCGGTCGGCGACGTATCGCTCGACGCCGGCGCACAAACGCTGACCGCGGGCAACGCGACGGTGCGAAGCCGCGATGGCGCCATTCATGCGCGCGCCGGCGCTATCCAGGCCGCATCGGCCCCGCCACCACCCTCTGCCGCGCTGCCAGGCTTCCTGGCAGCGACCGACATCCTGCTGCAGTCGGGCGGGGCCATCGACCTGTCCAGCGGCACGGCCGCAGCCGGCCGGAACCTGGTGGTCCAGGCGCAGGGCGCGGTGACCAGCCGGGGCGGCCTGCTGGCCGCACGGGGCACGGCCACCGTCACCGGGACCTCCCTCGACAACACCGGCGGCGTGGTCGATGCCACGCAGGCGCTGACCCTGGAAACCGGCGGTGGCGCCGTCGTCAACAACGGCGGACGCATCGCCACCCGCGCAGCCCTGGTGCTCAACCCGCAATCGGGCGCCGCTCTGGCCGCGCTGGAAAACCGGGGCGGAGCCATCGAATCGGGCGCGGCACTGGACATCCGGGCCGGCCGAACCGACAACCGCGGCGGCACGCTGTCCGCCGCGGGCGCGCTCGGCCTGCGCGGCGGAGCGGTCGACAACACCGGCGGCCGGATCGCCGGTGCCGGCGACGTCCGCATCGACACGGCGGGCGCTGCTTTCCAAGGCGCCGGCGGCCGGGTATCGAGCCAGGACGGCCGTATCGACCTGAACGCCGGCGCGCTGGACCTCCGGCAGGCGCAAATGGGAGCCCGCAAGGATATTGCGATCGACAACGCCGGCACCTCGGGCCGGGTGGAGGCGCAGGGTGCCCGCCTGGTGGCGAGCGAGGGTGCGCTGTCGATGCGACTCGATGCGTCGTCGACAGGATTCGACGACGCCGTCTTGCAGGCGGGTGGCGCGGTCGCCCTGACGGCGCAGGACAGCACGCTGCGGCGCGCGCGGATCGACAGCGGAGCCGATGTGCGACTGAGCACCGGCGCGCTCCAGGCGGCCGGCCTGAAGGCGACCGCGCAGGATGCTCTCCGGATCGATGCGCGCGGCGCTGCCGACCTGCAGGGCAGCGCGATGGCGGCGACCACCACCGCATCGGTGGTCGCGACGCGAGGCATCGCGATCGACCGGGGTCGCGTGGAAGCGGGCCGCGTGACGGCGCTCGCGGGTGCCGGCATGCTGACCATGGCGGGCGCCACCGTCACCGTCACCGGGGCCGACTCCGCCACGGCCGCCGTGCCTGCCGTCGAACTGCGAGGGCAGGGCGTGGACCACCGGGGCGCCCACACCCGCTCCGGCGGCGACCTGGTCATCGACGCGGGTTCCGCGGCACTGGACAACCAGGAAGGCGAAGTGCTGGCGGCGGGATCGGCATCCCTGAACTCCCACGGCCTGGACAACCGTGCGGGCGCCATCGCATCGAACGGCGATCTCGTCGTGCTGGCCAATGTCGCCCCGGCCCTTGCCGCGGGCACGGGCCGGCTCGACAACCGGGCCGGCAGCATTCGCAGCGCGCAGGGCAACGTGCGTCTCGATGCGGGCGACGTGCTCAACGACGCGGCGTCGGGCACGGGCGGACGCATCGCGTCGGCGGGAGATCTCTCCGTCGCTGCCGCGGGCGTCGTGACCAACCGGGCAGGCAGCCTCGGTGCAGGACGCGATCTTTCCGTCGTCGCCGGCGGCGGGTTGGACAACCGCGCGGGCACCGTCGGCGCAGGACGAAATGCCGCGCTCGATGTCGCATCGCTGGACAACCGTGGCGGGCTCGTCGGCGGCAACGCAAGCGTGCAGGCGGTGGCGCGTGACGCCGGCATCGACAACCGCGAGGGCACCTTGCAGTCCGGCCAGGGCATGACGCTGCGGGCCGCGGGCGACATCGGCAACGCGCAAGGAAAGATACAGTCGGGCGCCGGCGTGGACGTAACGGGTCGGGCATTCGACAACCGCGCGGGAAGCGTTACCGGGCAGGGTTCGGTCGCGGTCACCAGCACCTCCTGGCTCGGCGCGCGCGGGCAGGTCGCCGCGGGCGGCAACCTCTCGCTCGACGCCCAGGGCGGCGCGCTGGACATGCAGGATGGAACGCTCGACGCGCAGGCCGCACTCGCGCTGCGATCGGGCTCGGCAGACATCTCCCGGCTGAAGGCCACCGCGGGCGGAGCCCTGCGAATCTCGGCAGCCGACCTGGCGGCCGGCAATGCACGGCTGCAGTCCGGCGCGAGCGTCGCGGTGAATGCCTCCGGTCGGCTGGCGGCGGACGGCGTCGGCATCGCGGCCCACGACGCGGTGTCGATCCAGGCTGCGCAGGCCTCTCTGCAGCATGCATCCGTCACCGCCGATGCATCCGTGTCGGTGCGTGCCGACGATGTGAGCCTGCAGGCGGCGAATGTCGCGTCGCAAGGCGATGTCGACATCGTGGCCGGCCGCGACCTCGACCTGCGCAGCGCCTCGGTCCGCGCCGGCCAGGATCTGTCGGCCACGGGGGCGACGGCACCGGGCGCAGCGACGCAGACCTCCGGCGCGGAGCTGATGGCGGGGCGCGACCTCACCGTCGGCGTGTCGGGCAGCGTCGATTTTTCCGCACCCGATTTTCGCTACCAGTTCGGTCGCGACCTCGACGTACGCGCCCAGGGCATCCGCACCGCCGGCACGACGCTGTCCGCACGCAACCTCCGCCTGGATGCGGGCGGCGGCATGCTGGACAACACCGGCGGCAGCCTCAATGCCTCGGGCACGCTGGAGGCGCGCGGCGCGGGCATCGGCAACCAGGGCGGGGCCATGGCGGCCAACGACGGCATCGTGGTCGATGCCGGCAGCGGTGCGTTGGTCAACGCAAGCGGCAAGATCTACAGCGTGCAGGGTGCCGCGCGCGTCGCCGGCGCCTCGATCGACAACCGCGGCGGCACCCTCAGCGCCGCGACCGACCTGGCCGTGGCGGGCGGCAGCCTCGACAACCGCGGCGGCAGCGCCGTCGCGGGCAACGCGCTCACCGTGGCCCTGGGCGGCGCGCTCGACAACAGCGGCGGTGGCCGCATCGTGGCCAATACCGGCAACCTCGGGGTGACGGCGCAGGGCGTCGACAACCAGGCAGGCACGCTGTCGGCGGGGGCCGCCCTGCGCCTCGACGCCGGCACCGGCACCGTGCGCAACGCCGACGGCGCCATCGCCGCCGCCGGCAAGGTCGAGGTCGCGGGTGCCGCGCTCGACAACCAGCGCGGCAGCATCCTCGGCGGCGGCGGCCTTCACGTCGGCGTCCAGGGCGCGGTCGACAACCGCGGCGGCAAGCTGGGTTCCGCCCAGGGCGACACCACCGTCCGCGCGGCCTCGCTCGACAACAGCGGCGGCCAGACCACCGGCACCGACGTCGTGCTCGCCGGCAGCGTGCGCAACGTGGCCGGCGTGGTGTCGGGCGCCCGTTCGGTCCGGATATCGGGTGGCGGCGTCGTCAACGACACCGGCGTCATCGAAGCCGGCGCCGGCGGCATCGTGATCGACGCCGGCGACAACGCCCTGTCGAACCGCGACAGCGGCGGCACCCGCGGCATCGTCACCACCGGCGACCTGAGTCTGCGCGCTGCCCGCATCGACAACCAGGGCGGCTACGCCGGTGCCGACGGCCGGATCGACGCCGCCGCCGCAGGCGACCTCGACAACCGCGGCGGCGTTCTGCTCGGCCTGGGCAACGGCACCGTCTCCGCCCACGGCACTCTCGACAACCGGGGCGGCACCGTCGCCACCGGCGGCGCCCTGCGCCTCGATGCCGGCCGGCTGCTCAACTCCGGCGGCTCCAGTCTCGTATTCGCCGGCGGAGACCTCCAGGTCACCGCCGACAGCATCGACAACAGCGGCACCCGCGACGGCCAGTACCGGCACGGTCTGCTCGCCGGCGGCAAGCTCTCGGTCACCGCCGCCACCCTCGACAACCGGGGCGGCGCCATCGTCGCCCTGGGCGACGCCGGCATCACCGCCCGCACCCGCCTCGACAACAGCGCCGGGGGCCAAATCGGCGGCAACCGCGTCACCGTCGACACCGCGGACCTGGTCAACACGGGCGGCCGCATCGACGGCGCCGAGCGCGTCGTCGTGCGCGCCCCGCGCTTCAGCGCCGACGGCGTCATCGCCAGCAGCGGCACCCTGGCCCTGACGATGGACCAGGACTACACCAACACCGGCACCGTGTCGGCGCGCGGCAACCTGGAGATCTCCACCACCGGCCGCTACACCAACCAGGGCACCGTCAGCGCGGAGCAAGACCTCGCCCTCAAAGCCGCCTCCCTCGACAACCAGGCCGGCGGGCGCATCGTCTCGCAGCGCACCACGCTGGATGTGGCCGGCACCCTCGCCAACGCCGGCCTCATCAACTCCACCGCCGGCCCCACCGCCATCACCGCCGGCGCCCTCGACAACACCGGCCGCATCTACGGCGACAGCGTCGCCATCGCCGCCGGCAGCATCGCCAACAGCGGCGGCGCCGTCATCGCCTCGCGCCACGGCGACCTCACGCTCACCGGCGGCGTCTCCAACACCGGCGGCGCCCAGCTCCTCAGCCTCGGCAACCTCACCGTCGACGGCAGCCTGCGCAACATCGGCAGCGCCGTCAGCGCCAGCGGCGACCTCGGCGTCAGCGGGCGCCTCGACAACCTCAACGCCGGCCTCGTCCTCGGCACCGAAACCGTCAGCAGCACCGCCCCCGGCGCCGCCACCCTCATGCCCGCTGGCACCACCGACCGCTACAACGCCGGCGACGTCCGCTATCTCGACGACGACGGCGGCCGCTACGTCATGCCCAGCAGCCGCTACCCCTTCGACCGCTTCGGCGCCGTCGCGCGCCCGCCCGACGCCGGCTTGCTCTGCGGTACCCAAGAAGACCCCCGGTGCGCCACCGCCCCCTCCTTGCGCTACGCCGACAACGACCCCGTCTGGGACACCTTCCAGGTCGCGCGGCCCGACTACGCCGGCCTCACCGAGCCCACTCCCCCTGCCGGCCCCTCTTGCAGCAGCTTCCAAGAAGGCGGCAGCCGACCCGTCCGCTCCACCGACGGCGCCTGCGGCGCCTACTGGAGCGACAAAGACGCCTACGACACCGCCCACGACCAGCGCCGCGCCGACGCCGGCCAGCGGCTCGACGCCGCCCTCTCCGCCTTCAACCAGGACCTCGCCGGCCGCACCTTCGAAGACGTCTATTCGATAGAGGTCACCGGCAGCACCACCACCCGCACCACCGTCCTCGCCAGCGCCCCCGGCCGCATCACCGCCGGAGGCAACATCACCCTCGGCGACGGCCTCAACCAGGACAGCGTCATCCTCGCCGGCGGCGCGCTCAGCGGCGGCAGCGTGCAGAACCTCGCCACCCCCGGCCAGCAGCAAGTCACCGAATCGGGCCGCTCCCGGCTCTCCCACCTGGAGAGCTGCGGCCTCGACCACCACTGCCGCCGCACCGACCCCTGGACCCCCTTCACCGCCGCCCCCACCACCACCACCCACAACCTCGACGTCCTGCAGGCGCTGGGCAACACCGCGGCCGGCAGCCCCCCCGCCGCCGACAACCCCGCCCCGCCCGCGGGCCAGCCCGCCGTCGTCCCCCGGGTCGGCGTCGCCCTCGGCGCCAGCCGCCCCGCCAGCGGCACCGGCGGCCCGCAGGCCAACCCCGGCACATTCGCGCCGCAAGGCGGCAGCATCCACGCCGTCGCGCAACCCCTGCAGGTCGACGGCGCCGTCGTCGTCGCGGCCCAGAACCCCGGCACCCCCGGCGTCCTCGACGTCGGCACCACCCCCGCGGTAGGAAGCACCCAGCTCACCACACGGCCCCTGCGCCTCGACGGCCCCGACCGCCTCACCCAGGGCGCCGCCGTCGACGCACCCCTGCCCGGCAGCGTCATCGCCGCCGGCGCGCGGGCTGTGCAGGCCGTGGCCATCGAACAGGTGCGCAGCAACTTCGCCCAGATCGCCGCCGCCCGCCCGGTCTCGCAGACCGTGGTGGGCGGCACCGGCGACAGCCCCAAGGCCGCCACGCTCGACGGCGCCGATCCCGGCGCCCCCGCCGCCCGCGGCCAGGTCAAAAGTGCCGGCTACACCACCGTCGCCTCCGGCGGCCGCCTCGGCCTGCCCGCCAGCCAGCTCTTCCGAGCCCCCTCGCGCCCCGGCGCCGGCTACCTCGTCGAAACCGACCCCGCCTTCACCGACGAGCGCCACTACCTCGACTCCGACGACTACCTCGCCCAGCTCGACCTCGACCCCGAGCGCAGCATGAAACGCTACGCCGACGGCTTCGGCGAACAGCGCCTCGTCGACGACCAGGTCATGGCCCTCTCCGGCCGCCGCTTCCTCGACGGCTACGCCGACAGCCAGGCCCAGTACGCCGCCCTCATCGACTCCGGCGTCGCCTACGCCAAGGAGTTCCAGCTCACCCCCGGCGTCGCGCTCAGCGCCACCCAGATGGCCCGGCTCACCACCGACATCGTCTGGCTGGAAACCCAGACCGTCCGCCTGCCCGACGGCACCACCACCCAGGCCCTCGTCCCCCGCGTCTACCTGCGCCAGCCCCAGAACGGCGACCTCCAGCCCTCCGGCGCCCTCATCGCCGCGAGAGACATCACCCTCAAAACCCCCGGCGACATCGTCAACAGCGCCAGCCTGCACGCTTATGGCGGCGGTACAGGCAGCAACGCCGCCGGCGACAACGGCCAACTCCGCATCACCGCCGGCAACGTCGCCAACAGCGGCACCCTGGCCGGCGGCGCCATCGCCGTCCGCGCCCAGAACGACCTCGGCAACCTCGGCGGCCAGATCCTCGGCCAGGGCGCCGGCAGCACCATCGCGCTGTCGGCCGGCCGCGACCTCGTCCTGCAAACCACCACCCAGAGCAGCAGCGCAGTCACCGCCACCAGCACCAGCAGCCGCACCAACCTCGACCGCATCGCCACCGTCCAGGGCGGCAGCATCGACCTGCAGGCCGCGCGCGACCTCATCGCCCGCGGCGCCACCGTCGGCGCCATCGGCGACGCCGCCCAGCACAGCGGCACCCTCGTCGCCAGCGCCGGCCGCGACCTCGTCGTCGGCACCGTCCAGGAGCGCTACCAGCTCGGCATCGCCAACGCCGGCGGCCCCGTCGTCCAGGGCCGCGGCACCGCCTACAGCGAAGCCGGCACCACCCCCGTCGGCAGCGCCCTCGCCGCCCAGGCAGACATGAGCCTTGCCGCCGGCCGGCAGCTCGGCATCACCGGCAGCGCCATCGCGGCTGTAGGCAACGCCACCCTCGGCGGCGCCGATGTGACCATCGGCGCGGCAGCAGACACCCGCAGCGTCTCCTTGCAGGCCGTCAGCAACCACGGCTACCAGAACGCCGCCGGCAGCGCGCAGACCGCAGCGGGATCGCGCATCGGCGCGGGCGACGATTTGCGCATCGTCGCCAACGGCAAGGCCGCCGACGGCCAGGGCGACATCGCCATCCGCGGCTCCAGCCTCAGTGCCGGCACCGGAGTCCTCGCGCTCCAGGCCAACCGCGACATCGCCATAGGCACCGCCGGCACCGCCACCAGCCGCCAGACCGAGACCTACAGCAAAAGCAGCGGCCTCGTGAGCACCGCCACCAGCCGCAGCCAGAGCCACAGCGACCTCCAGGGCGTCCAGGGCAGCAGCCTCGACGGCAAGACGGTCGCCATCGCGGCAGGCCGCGACCTGGGCGTCTCCGGCAGCAGCATCGTCGCCGACCGGAACGCCAGCCTCTTCGCCGGCCGCGACATCGCGATCGCCGCCGCCCGCCAGACCCAGACCCAAACCGCCAGCGCCAGCAGCAGCAAGAGCGGTGTGATGTCCAGCGGCATCGGCGTCACCCTCGGCAGCCAGTCGCAGACGATCAACAACCAGGGCGCAAGCACCACGGCTGTGGCCAGCACCGTAGGCAGCATCGGCGGCAACGTCAGCATCGTCGCCGGCAACCGTGTCGGCATCGTCGGCAGCGACCTCGTCGCCCCGGCCGGCGACATCGCCATCGCCGGCAAGAGCGTCGCCATCACCGAAGCCAGAGACACCGCCAGCAGCCAGAGCCGGCAGACCGTCAAGCAGTCGGGCCTCACCCTCGCCGTCACCGCCCCTGCGATGGCCGCCCTGCAAAGCGCCGGCGGCACCCTCGACGCCAGCGGCAACACAAAGAGCAGCCGCATGCAGGCCCTCGGTATGGCGAGCGCGGCCATGAGCGCCAACACCGCCATCGGCAGCCTGCAAGGAGCCGGCGCGGCGATGGAGGCCGGCAAGAGCGCCGGCGAAGTCGCCAAAGCGGCCGGCGCAGGCGTCAACATCACCTTGGGCGGCAGCAAGAGCAGCAGCACCACCAGCCAGAGCAGCGACACCGCACGTGCCAGCACCCTGAACGCCGGCGGCGACATCGCCATCGTCGCCACCGGTGCCGGCAAAGACAGCGGCATCACCCTGCAGGGCGTCCAGGCGGATGCGGGCCGCGACGTCGACCTCAAAGCCGACGGCGACATCAATCTGCTGGCTGCCCGCAACGACAGCGAGCAGCACAGCGGCGACAACAGCAGCAGCGCCAGCATCGGCGTCGGCATCGCCCTCGGCCCGAAACTGGCCTACGGCGTCACCGCTGCCGCCAGCAGCGCAAGGGGCCAGGCCGACGGATCGGACACCGGCTTCACCGGCACCCGCATCGCCGCCGGCCACACCGCCCGCATCGACAGCGGTCGCGACACCACCCTGCGCGGTGCAACCGTCGCCGCCAACACGGTGACGGCCGACATCGGCGGCGACCTCACCGTCGAAAGCCTGCAGGACACCGCCCGCTACGACAGCAAACAGAG
>NZ_QJTC01000020.1 GCF_003217575.1 Xylophilus ampelinus
TGTACCCACCACAAGGCTTGTTTGCTTCATGCCTCTATCGTCTCAGCACTTGGCGCAGATGCCAACCATGGGCGCGAGGGATTTATGCAGACCTTCCTTAAGGCAGGTCTGCGTAACTCGCGCCAATGTGCTGCTTGACGCAGCTGGCCCCGCAGATCCTGGAGCTCATCAGCGAACTGATTAGCGCTAAAGGCCTTTGCTGCGCGCCGACACAGTGGTGGACGCCAAGTTGATCGCCGCGCCCAATTCGACCACGAACGGCTCTGGAGAACGCGACCCGCAGATGAGGCAAAGCCAGGAGAGCAATCAGTGTACAACGGCCAATAAGGCCCACATCGGCGTGGATGCCGACCCGGGCCTGGTGCATACCGTGCGCGGCAGCGCCGGCGGCGTCAGCGATGTGGTCGGGCCCACACCTCACTGCACGGCGAGGAAACCGAAGCCTGGGGCGATGCCGGTTACCAGGGCGCCAACCAGCTCCCCGACGCCAAGGACGGCGTGCGCGCGAACATTGCGATGCGGCCGGGCAAACGCAAACTGCTGGACAACTGCAAACTGCTGAAGACCTTACCATCCGACTTGAACGCCTCAAGGCCATCATCCAGGCTAAGTCGAACATCCGTTTCGGATGATCAAGCGTTAGTTCGGACACGTAAAGGTGCGCTGCCGGGTCTGACCAAGAACACCGCGCAGCTGCACACTTTGTGTACGTTGTCCAACTTGTGGATGGCGCGGGGGCGTTTGATGGGAGCGCAGGCATGAGTGCTACAGCGACAGGTGGAAGTGCTGGCGCATTTGCCGCTGCGGCGCGCGACATAAAAAAGCCAGCCGCACCGCGGGGCCGGCTGGAGGTGTCGAAGCCCTCTAAGAGCGGCTAACACAACCCTTCTGGCGTCGTTGCCGCACCTTGTCGTACTACTCGTACTGTCTGCGATGCGGCGCCTAGCCAGAACCGCTTCGCTGGGTTGTGTTAGCCGCTCTAAAAGCTGCGCAAGAACTGTGGCGAGCAGCACGGCCCTATGGTAAGTACCACAGCCGCGCGATCGGGTCGCGCAGCGGGTCTTCTCGCACCCGCTCAGTTGCCGGCGCCGAGTTCGTCCACACGGTCGGCATTGGTGATGCTGCGCGATCCCTTGAGGTGCATCTCGACATCGGTCGCGCGGTCGCCGGCGGCCTTCACCGCGTCCTGTAGCTGGTCTTCGCTCACGTCGAATTTCTCGGCCCATTCGGCGCGTGCGCCGGGGTCTGCGATGTCGATGCGGTCGGGCTGGGTGCCGCCGGTGGTGGAAGTGGTCATGCCGGTGTCCTGGAAGTCGTGGATCAGTGAAGCGGTGCACCGTACGGAAGCCCCGCCGCACCGCGTGTAGGCAAAGGGCGCGCATCGCTGCGCGCGCCGGGGGCGCCAGCGTCTGGCCCGGCCGGGTGCGGCGCAGCACCGCGCGCCGGGCCCAGGCCTCGTCGAGCGCCAGCCGTGCCGGGTGGCCTTCGCTTAGACCAGGCTTAACCGGCCGTGGGCCGCGGAACATCCGCCGCGTGCGACAGTCGTACCGCCTGCCCGCCGTCCCGGACGGTTCACGACACAAGGATGCCCGCACCATGACGCCCCAAGAACACCGCATGCTCGACGACTTCCTGGACCGGCTGGCCCGGGTGGGAAGCGTCGCCAAGGACCCGGCCGCCGACGCCCTGATCCGCGAACGGCTGGCGGTACAGCCCGACGCGCCTTATCTGCTGGTGCAGCGCGCCCTGCTGCTGCAGCAGGCGCTGGACGACGCGCAGCGGCAGATCGCGCAGCTGAAGCAGGCCACGGCGCCGGCCGAAGGCAGCTTCCTCTCTCCCGCGCCCACGCCGGAGCCGGGCTTCGGCCGCGCGCCGTCGCAGACCTACATGCCGCCGCCTGCGAGCTTTCCGCCCGCTGCGGCGGTGCAGTCGCCATCGGCACCGGCCGGCGGCTGGCGCGAGCGGCTCTTCGGCGCCCCGCCGTCCGCAGGCCAGCCGCCGATGGCGCCGATGCAGGCCGCCCCGGCCGGCGGCGGCTCCGGTTTCCTGGGCCAGGCCGCCGCCACCGCGGCGGGCGTGGCCGGCGGCATGTTCCTGTTCAACGGCCTGCAGCACTGGGGCGAGCATGCCGGCGGCGCCGCGAAGCATCTGGTGGACGAATCGTCGCTCGCACCGTCCACGGCCGGCGGGCACGACGACCCCGCCAACCACCGCATCGGCGATGCGCTCGGCCCGCGCGACGATGCTTTGGCCGGCAGCGGCTCCGCCAGTCCGTTCCTCTCGGACAACGGCAACGACGCCGACGCCTCGCGGCAAACCGTCGCCGACGACGGCGGCGGGAGCTGGCTGGTGGACGACGGCGGCTTCGCCGACGACGACGGCGACAACTTCATCTGACGATCGCGGCCACCGCGAAGGCCGCCCCATCCCGGATACCGCGGAACCGGCTCCGCAGGGCCGCCGGTAGCGTCTCCTCGCAGGGGTGGGCGAAGACTGGAAGCGCGCAGCCTGGGGGTGAGCCGAAGCCCCTGCGGGTGATAGGCTTGCGCATGGATTACGACGAAAACCAGCTGTCGCTGCCGCCTTCCTTCCACGCGCTCTACCTCGACGAGCGCCAGCGCCCCACTGCGCCGCTGGCCGCCGTCCAGGGCCGCTACGAACTCTGCGAAGACCTGGCCCAGCACCTGACCGGACAGGCCCTGGCCCTGCAGCCCGACGGTTTCGCCGAGCAGCATGCTCTGCTGCAGCGCTTCTACGCGACGCTGGCGGTGCCCGAGGCGGGCCTGCTGCACGTCGAAGCCCGCTGGGTGGTGCGGCGGCTGGCCGAACTGCTCGACTGGCCGCCCGAAGCGGCCGACGAAACGCCGGCTTAGCGCCCGATCCGCGCTATTTTTTCGATAGCTGGAGGCCGGCCTTCGACAACGGCTGCAGCCCTGTTCGGGCAAAAAATCGCCCGGCAGTCGCCCCCATGAAAAAACGCGCCCGAGAGCGCATTTTTCGTGGGCGGGAGGCGCGAATTACTTCGCCGCCACCACGCGGACCATTTCCAGGCACTTGTTCGAATAGCCCCATTCGTTGTCGTACCAGGCGACGAGCTTGACGAAGGTGCTGTCGAGCGCGATGGAGGCGTCGGCGTCGAAGATCGAGGTGCGGGTGTCGCCGCGGAAGTCGGTGGCGACGACCTTGTCCTCGGTGTAGCCCAGGATGCCCTTGAGCGCGCCTTCGGACTGGGCCTTGATCTCGGCCTTGATCTCGTCGAGCGTGGCCGGGCTGCTCAGCTCGGCGGTCAGGTCGACCACCGACACGTCGGAGGTCGGCACCCGGAAGCTCATGCCGGTCAGCTTCTTGTTGAGCGCGGGGATCACCACGCCCACCGCCTTGGCGGCGCCGGTGCTGCTCGGGATGATGTTCTCGAGGATGCCGCGGCCGCCGCGCCAGTCCTTGTTGGACGGGCCGTCCACCGTCTTCTGGGTGGCGGTGGTGGCATGCACCGTGGTCATCAGGCCGCGCTTGATGCCCCACTTGTCGTGGACCACCTTGGCGAGCGGCGCCAGGCAGTTGGTGGTGCAGGAGGCGTTGGAGATGATCGCCTCGCCGGCATAGCTGCCGCAGTTGACGCCGCGCACGAACATCGGCGTGTCGTCCTTCGACGGGGCAGAGATGATGACCTTCTTGGCGCCCGCGGCCAGGTGCTTGCCGGCGCCGGCCTTGTCGAGGAACAGGCCGGTGGCTTCCAGCACGATGTCGGCGCCGATCTCGTCCCACTTCAGGTTGGCCGGGTCGCGCTCCTGGGTCAGGCGGATCTTCTTGCCGTTGACGATCAGGGTGCTGCCCTCGACCGCGAGGCTGCCGTCGAAGCGGCCGTGCACGCTGTCGTACTGCAGCATGTACGCCAGGTAGTCGGGCTCGAGCAGGTCGTTGATGCCGACGACTTCGATGTCCGAGAAATTCTGCACGGCCGAGCGCAGCACGTTGCGTCCGATGCGGCCGAAGCCGTTGATGCCGATCTTGATGCTCATGTCACTTGCTCCTGGATGTTGCGAAACCGTTCACGAAACCCTGCCGCCGGCGGCACGCCCGGCCCTGCAGCCGGCGGCGCCGCGGCGGTCTTGCTCTTCTACCTGCGGCCGGCCGTGGCCAGCACCTTGCGCACCGTGGCGGCCACGTTCTCGGGCGTGAAGCCGAACTGCTGGAACAGCACGTTGGCCGGCGCCGATTCGCCATAACGGTCGATGCCGACGACCGCGTCGCAGCCGTACTTCCACCAGCCGTCGGTCACGCCCATCTCGACCGCCACGCGGGGCAGGCCGGCGGGCAGCACCGACGCCTTGTAGGCCGCGTCCTGGCGGTCGAAGGCGGTGGTGCTGGGCACCGAGACCACCCGCACCGCGATCCTGTCGCGGGCCAGCAGCTCCTGCGCCTTCAGCGCCAGCTGCACTTCGGAGCCGGTGGCGAGGATCACCGCGCGGGCCTTCTTGCCCTTCAGGCCGACGGCGGCCGGCTCGCTCAGCACGTAGGCGCCGCGGCTGATCTCGCCCAGGTCGTCCTTGGCGGCATAGGGCAGGTTCTGGCGCGAGAGCAGCAGCGCGGTCGGGCGGTCCTGGTTCTGGATCGCCACGGCCCAGGCGACGGCCGTCTCGGCGGTGTCGGCGGGGCGCCAGACGTCGAGGTTGGGGATCAGGCGCAGGCTGGCGGCATGCTCGATCGACTGGTGGGTGGGGCCGTCCTCGCCCAGGCCGATCGAGTCGTGGGTGAAGACGTGGACCACGCGCAGCTTCATCAGCGCGGCCATGCGGATGGCGTTGCGGCTGTAATCGCTGAAGGTGAGGAAGGTGCCGCCGTAGGGGATGAAGCCGCCGTGCAGCGCCACGCCGTTCATGATCGCGGCCATGCCGAACTCGCGCACGCCGTAGTTGATGTGGCGGCCGCCGACCGGGGTGCCGACGGCGGACTCGACCTGCACCACGTTGCCGGCTTCGTCGAAGCGCAGCGGCGGGGTGCTCTTGGTGTTGGTGAGGTTGGAGCCGGTCAGGTCGGCGCTGCCCCCGAGCAGCTCGGGCAGCGCGGCGGTGAAGCTCTCCAGCGCGAGCTGGCTGGCCTTGCGGCTGGCGACCGTTTCGGCCTTGGTGTGGGCGGCGATCACCGTGTCGACCGCGGTCTGGGCGAAGTGCTTCGGCAGCTCGCCGCGCATCCGGCGGGTGAACTCGGCGGCCTGCTCGGGATAGGCGGTCTGGTAGACGGCGAAGCGCTGGTTCCAGTCGGCCTCGGCCCGGGCGCCGACCTCTTTCGCATCCCAGGCGGCGCACACGTCGGCCGGGATCTCGAAGGGCACGTGGGCCCACGACAGGGCGTGGCGGGTCAGTGCGATCTCGTCGGCGCCCAGCGGCTCGCCGTGGGCCTTGCTGGTGCCGGCGCGGTTGGGCGAGCCCTTGCCGATGGCGGTCTTGCACACCACCAGCGTCGGCTTGTCGGCCGATGTCCTGGCGCTGGCGATGGCCGCGGCCACCGCTTGAGCGTCGTGCCCGTCGACCGGGCCGACCACGTTCCAGCCGCAGGCGCGGAACCGGGCGGGCGTGTCGTCGACGAACCAGGGCGCGACCTGGCCGTCGATCGAGATGCCGTTGTCGTCGTACAGCGCGACCAGCTTGTTGAGCTTCCAGGCGCCGGCCAGCGCCACCGCTTCGTGGCTGATGCCTTCCATCAGGCAGCCGTCGCCCAGGAACACGTAGGTGTGGTGGTCGACGATCGTGTGGTCGGCGCGGTTGAATTCTCGGGCCAGCAGCTTCTCGGCCAGCGCGAAGCCGACCGCGTTGGTGATGCCCTGGCCCAGCGGGCCGGTGGTGGTCTCGACGCCGGGCGTGTAGCCGACTTCGGGGTGGCCCGGGGTCTTGCTGTGCAGCTGGCGGAAGTTCTTCAACTCGTGGATCGGCAGGTCGTAGCCGGTCAGGTGCAGCACCGCGTAGAGCAGCATCGAGCCGTGGCCGTTGGAGAGCACGAAGCGGTCGCGGTCAGCCCACTGCGGGTTGGCCGGGTTGTGGCGCAGGTGGCGGCCCCACAGTGCGACGGCCATGTCGGCCATTCCCATCGGCGCGCCGGGATGGCCCGAGTTGGCCTGCTGCACCGCGTCCATCGCCAGGGCGCGGATCGCGTTGGCCATGGCCACGTCGGGCGCGGCGGAGGCCGGCGACGAGGCGACGTCGCGCACGGCGACGGCGGCAGGAGGCTGGACCTCGGACGAAGGGACGGACGCGGGGGATTCGTTGATGGCCATCGGCGGCGGCTCCGGAAAGGCTTCGGAAGTGAGAGGAGGAAACAGGCAGGTATCTGCGGGCAACCCGGCATTTTACCGGCGGGCGCGCGCGGCACGTATCGCCGCGCTACAGGCCGGGCGCGGCCGCGCGGCGTTGCGTCGCCCGGGACCACCCGCCGCGCATTCCGCTACAGTGCCCGCCATGCACGGCCTGCACCTCACCGCCGACCTCCATGATTGCCGCTGCGACGCACACTGGCTGACCGATGCCGACGCGCTTCTGGCTGCCTGCGAGGCCCGGGCGATCGCCGCCGGCCTGCAGCCGGTGGCGCGGCTGGCGCACGGCTTTCCGCCGACGGCCGACGGGCCGGGCGGCGTCACCGCCACGGTGCTGCTGGCCGAATCGCACCTCTGCCTCCACACCTGGCCCGAGCGCCGGGCAGTGACCCTCGACGTGTACGTCTGCAATTTCGGTGGCGACCATTCCGCCGAGGCCAGGGCGCTGGAGGCGGCGCTGATCGTACTGTTCCAGCCGGTGCGGGCGGTGCGCCAAGCGCTGGAGCGCGGCGCGGTGCCACCGGTCCCGGGTTAGAGCGTGTTATGCACTTCGACGGGTCCGCGTTCGGTCGCTTCAGCTTCGGGGTGGCGCAGCGGGAGGGCGGCCGCCTCGTGGCGCCACCGCCGCGCGACCTTGCCAACCGGCCGGACGTGAAGGCCGGGCTGCAGCGGCTATGGCGCCGCCTGCAGGGCGACACACTGCCCTGGCCGGGCCGGCAGCCGGCAGGCCCGCGACCGCTGCACCGCTACGGGGCGCCCGCCTACGCCGGATGCATCCGGTTACCCACACTCCCTTTCCGGGGAGAAAGCCAAGGTGCAAGTCCAATCTTTCCCGGGGCCACATCTATGAACTACAACCACCCTCCTGCCACCGACCTGCCTGGCGCAGTCGCGGTCCACGCCCCGGGCGTGCCGTCCGCCACCGGCAGCGCCGTTTCCTGGGGCGCCATCGTGGCCGGTGCGATCGCCGCCGCCGCCCTGTCGATGATCCTGTTGCTGCTCGGCTCGGGCCTGGGCCTGTCGTCCGCCTCGCCGTGGTCGGCACAGGGCGCGAGCGCGACGACGCTCGGCGTTGCCGGCGTGTTCTGGATCACCTTCACCCAGCTAGCGGCGTCGGGCATGGGCGGCTATTTGGCGGGCCGGCTGCGCACCCGCTGGGCCGGCGTGCACACCGACGAGGTGTATTTCCGCGACACCGCCCACGGCTTCCTGGCCTGGGCCGTGGCCTCGCTGGTGACGGCCGCGTTCCTGGCGTCGGCCATCGGCAACGTGGTCGGCATGGGTGCCAAGGCCGGTGCATCGGTGGCCGGCGCCGCGGTGACCACCGCGGGTGCCGCGGGCGCCGCCATCGGCAGCAGTGCAGGTAATTCGTCCTCGGGCGGCGGCAATTCGTCGGTCTACGGCTACTTCGTCGATTCGCTGTTCCGCCCCGATGCCGCGTCGCAGGCTGCCACGGCACCTGCCGCCGCCGGTGCCGACCCGGCAGCCCCCGCCGCCGCGGCGATGCCGGCCGCCACGGCACCGCGCAATACCGAACCGGTGGCCGCCTCGACCGCCGCCGAAGTGGGCCGCATCATGGTCAACAGCATCCGCGCCGAATCGATGCCGGCAGACGACGTGCGCTATGTCGCCAGCCTGATCGCCCAGCGCACCGGCATGGGCCAGGAAGCCTCCGAGAAGCGGGTGAACGACACCTACGCCAAGGCCAAGGCCAAGCTGCAGGATGCCGAGAACACCGCCCGCGAAGCCGCCGACAAGGCGCGCAAGGCCTCGGCCGCCGCCGCTCTGTGGCTCTTCGTCTCGCTGCTGATCGGTGCCTTCGTCGCCAGCTATGCCGCCACCTGGGGTGGCCGCCAGCGCGATCTCTGATCCGCCGCCACATACGCACTTCCCTTCTTCCTTCATTTTCCGGAGATTCCCATGCGCTCACTTCTGCTGCTTTTTCTCGGTGTTCCGATCCCGATCATCATCCTGCTGGCGCTCTTCCTGCATTGACGCGAAGGCGTAGCGAGCCCGGGTCCGCCGTCCGCAACGGCGGGGCCCGGGCCTTACCGGAAACGGCCCGCATGCACTCGCCGCATGCGGGCCGGTTTCGCATCCGGCGGGCCCGGGGCCGACGACCGGCATCCGGTGCGCGCGCAACGCGCCGCCGCACTCCGGATAATCGCGGACCATGCCTGTTCCCAACTCCGCCGTCCCCGCCCTGGCCGGCGCACTTCTGCTGGCCGCGGGCCGCGGCGAGCGCATGCGGCCGCTGACCGATACCTGTCCCAAGCCACTGCTGCCGGTGCGCGGCCGGCCGCTGATGCAATGGCCGATGCAGGCCCTGGCCGCCGGCGGCTGCCGGCACCTGGCGGTCAACACCGGCTGGCTGGGCGAGCAGATCGAAGACCATTTCGGCCCGCAGCCGTCGCTGGACGCCGACCACCCGCTATCGATTTCATACTCCCGCGAGCAACAGGACTTCGGCTACGCGCTGGAGACGCTGGGCGGTATCGTGCGTGCCCTGCCGCTGCTCGACGACGTGTTCTGGGTGGCGGCCGGCGACGTGTTCGCGCCCGACTTCGCGTTCGCTCAGGCCGAGCGGGATCGTTTCGTCGCCAGCGACCGCCTGGCCCATCTCTGGCTGGTGCCCAACCCGCCGCACCATCCGCAGGGCGACTTCGGCATCGGCCCCGACGGGCTGGCGGTGAACACACCCACCGACCCGGCCGCCCCGCGCCACACCTTCTCGACCATCGGCCTCTACCGGCGCGAATTGTTCATGCCGCCCTGGTGCGGCATCGCGGCGGGCAATCCGCAGGGCCTGGCCCAGCCGCTGGCGCCGCTGCTGCGCCATGCGATGGACAATGGCCGGATCGGTGCCTCGCTCTACACCGGCCGCTGGACCGACGTGGGCACGCCCGAACGACTCGCCCTGCTCAACACCCCATGACCGCACCCCTCGACACCCGGATCCACGCCGACCGCCGCGCCCGCCTGGCCGCCCTGCTGGGCGCCGACGGCATCGCCGTGGTACCCACCGCGCCGGAGCGCGGCCGCAACCGCGACAGCGACTTTCCCTACCGGCACGACAGCTACTTCTACTACCTCACCGGCTTCACCGAGCCCAACGCCTGGCTGGTGCTGACCGGCGACGGCCGCAGCACCCTGTTCTGCGCACCGAAGGACCTGGAGCGCGAGATCTGGGACGGCTACCGCCTGGGCCCCGACGCCGCGCCCGAGGCGCTGGGCGTGGACGCCGCGGTGTCGGTCGCCGAACTCGACGCCCGCCTGCCGCGCCTGCTGGAGAACCGCGACGCCGTCTGGTACCCCTTCGCCACCCATGCCGGGCTGGAGACGCGGGTGGACGGCTGGTTCGCCAAGGTGCGGGCCCGGGTGCGGATGGGCGCGATCTGCCCCGAGACGCAGCGCGACCTGTGCGGCCCGCTCGACGAGATGCGGCTGACCAAGGACGCGCACGAGCTGACGCTGATGCGCCGCGCCGGCCGGATCAGCGCCCAGGCCCACATCCGCGCGATGCGGACCTCGGCCCGGATGCTGCGGGCGGGCGAGGATGCGCGCGAGTACCACCTCGAGGCCGAGCTGCTGCACGAGTTCCGCCGCTGCGGCGCGCAGTTTCCGGCCTACACCTCGATCGTGGCCGCCGGCGCGAACGCCTGCGTGCTGCACTACCGGGCCGACGTGGCACCGCTGCGCGCCGGCGAGCTGGTGCTGATCGACGCCGGCTGCGAATACGAAGGCTACGCCGGCGACATCACCCGCAGCTTCCCGGCCGACGGCCGCTTCACCGGGCCGCAGCGCGCGGTCTACGACCTGGTGCTGGCCAGCCAGGCCGCGGCCGTCGGCGCGACCAAAGCCGGCGCCCGCTTCGCCGATGCGCACGACGCCACGGTGCGGATGCTGTCGCAGGGCCTGCTGGACCTGGGCATCCTGAAAGCGGACGCGGCCGGCGGCGTGGACGACGTGATAGAGAACCGCGCCTACTTCCCGTTCTACATGCACCGCACCGGCCACTGGCTGGGCATGGACGTGCACGACTGCGGCAGCTACGTGGAGCCGAGCGAGGCCGGCCGATTCACCGAGCGCAAGGACCCGCTGAGCGGCGAAATACTGCAGAGCCGGCCGAGCCGTATCCTGCGCCCCGGCATGGTCACCACCATCGAGCCGGGCCTCTACATCCGCCCCGCCGAGGGCGTGCCCGAGGACTTCTGGAACATCGGCATCCGCATCGAGGACGACGCGATCGTGACCGAGTCGGGCTGCGAGCTGACCACCCGCGACGTGCCGGTGCAGGCCGACGAGATCGAGGCGCTGATGCGCGGTTGATATGTCGCCGCCGGTCGACGTAGTGCGTTGGCCGAAGAGAGTTAGCTAAATCGCATTGGGCTCGTTCGAACTTCTTACATGCCCGTTGCCGGAGGACGCTCGCTGCCGCTCGAACGCGAACGTTGGAATGATGTGGCTTGACTGGAGATCGGCCTTTTTGTCTCATAGCCTGCACACGCCCATCCTTCCCATCACAAGTGCTCCAAGTCGTCCCAACGCCATCGTCCCTGTGACTAGTCAGCGCGACTGCGCCGACAGGTCGAGTCAAATGAGCTGCGGACCGCTCGCCAATGTCGACGATCCGCTCGGCGCGCGCGAGAACATGGTCATAAGTCAGGATGTTGATGTTGTGAAAGCTCGCGTTGAGGATCCGATAGGCCTCGCACTGCTCCCCGGTCCAGTCGACCGATCGGCCAAAGACGAGCACGCAGCGGGGTTTGACCGTCTTCACGCCGCCCACGCTAGCAATGAACTTGTCGCTGTTGGCCTCGAGCTCGATCTCGTGAAGGTAACGCGACGACTGCGTGATGGCCCTGATCAAGTCGGTGGACGGGACCGAGTTGCCATGGTCCAGCGTCGCGGCCCAGAACTGCATGCCTCCGCCCGGTCGCTTGATTTCGACCACGTCGAGAAAGCCGTCGTAGGCCTCCATCAAGAAATCTGAGATGTTGCGCGCGTCGATGCGCCGCTCGTCTAGGATGCGGACGAAGTCGCTGCCGAGCACCCAGCTGTTTTGCTCGAACCACTTTTGCCAACGCTGCTCCACAAGATCGGCGTCGAGCATGGCTCGGAGCTCCTTGACGGCTCGAACTCTACGGGCTTGCCTGAGCCCCTCCTCCAACTCGTCGGGAATGATCTCGTTATTCAAAATGAATCGGACCAAGTCGGCCTTGGCTGGCAGCGAAAAGAGCGCCTTGATCTGTTCGGCGTTGGACGGATCGAAAGGCCGGTCGAGCGGGATGAAGGCTTTCACGCCCTGCTTGAATGGCTCGTAACTCTCCTGCAAGAAACCGATCAACGCCTGGAACTCTTCGTGGTCGAGCGTCAGCTCGGACTTGGGCTGCGTGTTCTCGACTTCCTCCGGAACATCGAACCAGCCGGACTTCTTGTAGCGGCCGATCTTGAGGCGGATGTCCTCGCGCGCGGTGTTGTGCCGAATCTTCCACAAAAACGCGCGCGTCACCACCGTCGGTTTTGTGCGTAGAACTCTCTTGAGCAACCCCTCGACAGCGGACATACAGGCCTCCTGGACGGCGGCGCTAGAGCCGCGGCGCTTGGCGCGAAGATGTTAATCCCTCCCCGGTGGCCGATTAAAGCGAATGCCTTCGAACTCGCCAAGCGGTGACGTAGTTTCTTGCGAGTTCATGCGGTTTTTCGTAGCGCGGGGCGTCTGGAGAGCTGGATTCCTATACAGTTCGACGCCATCTAAGACCATACATTCGGAGAACCCTCGCATGAAGGCAGTTGAGCTTTTCGCTGGCGCTGGTGGACTGGCTCTTGGCGTTGGACTCGCGGGCTTCAAGCCGCTCGCCGTGGTGGAGTGGGACAAGTGGGCCTGCGACACGATCAGACAGAACCAAGAGCGAGGCTACCCCCTCGTCGCCGACTGGCCGCTTCAGGAAGGCGACGTCCGCGATTTCGATTGGTCGACCGTCAATGAACAGGTCGACCTGCTCGCCGGCGGCCCGCCGTGCCAGCCCTTCTCCATGGGCGGCAAGCACAAGGCCCACGACGACACCCGAGACATGTTCCCCGCTACGGTGGAAATCGTGCGTCGACTGCGGCCACGCGCGTTCATCATCGAGAACGTCAAAGGCCTGACTCGCGCCTCGTTCGCCAGCTATTTCCAATACATTCAGTTCCAACTGGAGTTCCCAGAGGTCAAGCGGCGCAAGAACGAGACGTGGTTCGACCATCTAATGCGCTTACAAGCTGAGCACAGCTCCGGCAAGCTGCATTCGACCGGCTTGGCCTACAACATCATTCCCACGTTGGTGAACGCCGCGAACTATGGCGTTCCTCAAAAGCGCGAACGCATATTTCTGGTGGGCTTCCGCAGCGACTTGAGTGTGGATTGGAGCTTTCCGGAGGAGACCCATAGCCAAGCCGCGCTGTTTCGCGACCAGTGGATCACTGGCGAATACTGGGATCGCCACAAGGTCGCCGAAAAGGATCGCCCCGCCGCTCCAGAAAGCGTCGCAGCTCAATCGCGCACGGTCCAGCACCGGCTCCCGTTCGAATCCGCGAGGCCTTGGCGCACGATTCGCGACGCGCTCGTGGGTTTGCCCGATCCCCAGTCGAAGGCGGCGCGAGCATTCAAGGACCATCGTTTCCAAGGCGGAGCGCGCTCTTACCCCGGTCACACGGGCAGCCCGATAGACTTGCCGTCCAAGACGCTCAAGGCTGGCGGCCACGGTGTACCTGGCGGCGAGAACATGCTTGTGGACAACAACGGCGTGCCGCGGTATCTGACGATTCGCGAAGCGGCCCGCGTGCAAACCTTCCCGGATGGCTTTGTCTTCCACGGCTCGTGGACTGAGACTATGCGCCAACTCGGTAACGCAGTGCCTGTCGTCCTCGGCCATGTGGTGGCGCGCTCCGTGGCAGAGGCCCTGATCGCGAAGGACCTTTCCAGCCTGTCGACGCGGCAACTGCGTCTGAGAGGCGTCGCGTGAGCGTGGCAAGCAACGTCGTCCCGTTCAATCCGTTGGAACGCAAACATCTCGGAGCCAGCGTAGCTCAAGCGATGCTGGCACAGCCCGCGCAGCCGCTCGCCAACCTGCCACAGTTCGAAGGAGCGGGCATCTATGCGATCTATTACACCGGTCCCTTCGCCTGCTACGCGGCGTTGAGTTCGGCTAACCAGGAGGGCCGTTTCGCCCTGCCGATCTACGTGGGCAAAGCGGTACCGGAAGGCGCGCGCATTGGTGGCGGAACCGGGGCAGCGGGCTCCGATCTGCAAAAACGGCTGCGCGAGCATGCTCGCAGCGTCGCCCAGGCCGAGAACCTCGACGTTGCGGATTTCCATTGCCGCTACTTGGTGGTGGAGGACATCTGGATCCCTCTGGGTGAGTCCCTTTTGATCGCCAAGTTCGCGCCCGTGTGGAATACGACGGTAGCGGGCTTTGGCAATCACGCGCCCGGCAAGGGCCGGAACAACGGGGCTAAACCCCGATGGGACCAGCTCCACCCAGGTCGGCCGTGGGCCTTGGCGCTGGCAGAACAGCCGGTCTCCGCAGAGGAGATCGCGCGCGAAGCCGAAAGCTACTTGCGGGACTTCACCATCCCCACGTCGCAACTCGTGGAAGTGGCTCCCGCTTTGCCCGTGCCTCCACCTGTGGCTTCGAGCAACGAAGAGACCGACATCTGAGCGGAGACCGTCTGGCCTTCGACCAGAGAGTCTGACGAGGGGGTCTTCAAGGCTACATCCAAGTTGGCGACAAGCGCCTCGCGCTTAGAGCGGCTAACACAACCCTTCTGGCGTCGTTGCCGCACCTTGTCGTACTACTCGTACTGTCTGCGATGCGGCGCCTAGCCAGAACCGCTTCGCTGGGTTGTGTTAGCCGCTCTTAGTGGCTTTGAGGTCACATTCCCAGACGGTGAATACCCTCCAACCCAGCTCGCGCAGCGCCTGCTCCTTCCTGACGTCGCGTGCTCGGTTGCCCAAAACTTTGGCCCCCCAAAACTCCGTATTGGTCGCTGGAGTCTGCCCTTGGCGGCAGTCGTGTCCATGCCAAAAGCAGCCGTGCACGAAAACCGCAGCTTTGTATTTTGGAAAGACCAAATCGGGGGAGCCTGGCAACCGCTTATCGCCGATGATGTAACGAAAACCGCGCCTGTGCAGAGCTTTACGGAGAATGAGCTCAGGCTTTGTTCCCGACCTACGGATGCTGCTCATGATGGCGGAGCGACGCTCCTGGCTTAATGTGTCCACTTTTTGTCTATATACCCGGAACGACTGTGCGCGTGCCATCCTATGACGGTAGGTAATTGAGAATTTGCGTATTTGAGCCGGACGACTTCATCAAAAAACCCGCCGGGGCCTGCGCACCGAGCGGGTTTTTTCTCGAGCCTTTCGGCTTTCGGATTACGGCGTGCCGAAGGCCTGCTTCAGGCGCTGACCGGCGAAGGCCTGGGCGTCACGGGCCTTCTGCACAACGGCGGCCATGCCGAAGAACTCGTGCGTGGCGCCGTCGTAGAGCTTGCGCTCGACCGGCACGTTGGCCTTGCGCAGGGCGGCTTCCAGCTGGGCGCCGTCGTCGCGCAGCGGGTCGATCTCGGCGTTGATGATGGTCACCGGCGGCAAGCCGGCCAGGTTGGCGTCGACCAGCGAGATGCGCGGGTCCTTCAGATCGGCCGGCGAGTTGGTCGTGTGCTTGACGAACCATTCGATCATCGGCTTGTTGAGCGGCTTGGCGGCGGCATACTCGTTGTACGACGGGGTTTCCAGGCTGGTCTGCGCGACCGGGTAGACCGACAGGACGTGCAACGGCTTCGGCAGGTTGGCATCGCGCGCGGCGATGGCGGTGGCCACCGCCAGGTTGCCGCCGGCGCTCTCGCCCGCCAGGGCCAGCTTGGCCGGGTCGCCCTTCAGGCTGGCGGCGTTGTCGGCCGTCCACTTGTAGGCGGCCAGGGCGTCGTCCCAGGCGGCCGGGAACTTGGCCTCGGGCGCGCGGCGGTAGTCCACCGATACGACGACCGCGTTGGCCGACTTGGCGAGGGCACGGGCTCCGCCGTCGTAGACCTTGCGGTCGGCGATCACCCAGCCGCCGCCGTGGAAGTACACGATCACCGGGAACGGGCCGCGGCCCTGGGGGGTGTAGATGCGGGCGGGCAGCTGGCCGGTGGCACCGGCGACGTTGGTGTCCTTGGCGACGATGCCGGGCACCAGCAGCTCGGGCTTGGTGGGCTGGGCCTGCGCCTTCAGCAGCTTGTTGACCGCGTCGGCCGGCGTGGGCTGCTTGCGGGCTTCGGGCGGGGTCAGGGTGTCGATCGGCTTGGGCTTGAGGCTGGCTTGGGCGTCGAGCACGGCTTGCATGTCGGCGTCGGGCGTGCCGGCGGGGGAGGCGGGGGAGGCGGCCGTCAAGGCGGCGACGGCGGCAGCGGCGCCGATGGAGCGTAGGGAGAGGTTGAGGGTCATGGAGTTGTGGCTTTCGGATGGAATGGTTTCGACCCGTGCATAGGAACGCGGCGACAGCGCCGGTCCTGCGCGTGGCAAGCCCTCCTTTGCGTCGTCCGTCGGCCGGGCGTCCTGTCGGTGCGACGGCAGTGGTGCGTCAGCCACCGCATGGTGGAGGCCAGTGCGCGCCGTGCCGAACCCGCGGGAGCGCGGCCCGTTCCAGATGCCGCACCATGCCGCAGCCGGCTCCACACATCGACCTTACGCTATTAAAATAGGAGCTTCGCCTTCAGCGCGGCCCGGTCCGGAAGGGAGGCGGCACCGCGTCGACGTCGGTGTCGACATCCGGCTGCGCAGGGGCGCCTGCAGCCGGCGTGGCACGGGCCATCCAGGCGATCAGCGAAGAGCGCATCGCTTCCTCCACCGACATCTCGATCGGGTGCACCCACTCCACCGGCACGAAGACGGTGTAGCCGCCGATGTTGTAGCCCATCGGCAGGTACACCGCGACGCGGTCGCCGGGCAGGAAGCCGTCGGGCAGGCCGTGCATGCCGCGCCGCGTCACCAGGCCCACCATCTCCAGCTGGTCGCCGGGCCAGCGCAGCAGCACCACCTGCTGGCCGGCCTGCTTGTTGCCCGAGGGGGTGAAGTAGTCGGCGAAGCTTTTCAACGACGAGTACACGCTCTTGACCACCGGGATGTTGGTGAACGGCAGCTCCACGTAGTGCAGCAACCGCCGCACCCGTGCCTTCGACACCATGAAACCCACGCCCACGATGAAGGCCACCGCCAGCACCAGCCCCATGCCCGGCACGTAGAAGCTGCCGATGATCGGCCGCAGCACCACCAGCGCCAGGTCCTCCACCGCGCTCAGGAACAGCCAGAGCAGGTAGAGGGTCAGTACCACCGGCAGCACGGTGATCAAACCGCGGAGGAAGTACTGGGTGAAGCGTTTCATGGTCATGGGGGGGCAGGCGTCGGGAGGTGGGGGCGCAGCATACCCCGCGGCCCGCGCAGGGGTGTTGCACGGTGTGCCGGGCCGGCACCGGGCAGCGGCGGCCTCGTGTTCAGAGCGTGTTATGCACTGCGACGTAGGTGCATATGCGCACTGGATCCGGCCCTTGTCCGCCCTGCCGCCCGACGCCCCGATCGAGCATGCCCCCATCGTGCGCCAGATCACCGATTCCGCGCTGCCGGCCCGCGGCCCCGCGCCAGACTGACGCCACGGCGCCGCGCTGGCGCCCCACGCCCGCGGTAGCCGGCCGCCCACCTTCCGTGGCACGCCGCTTGCATGAATCGGGCCGTTCGATCAGTTCAAACGGTCGGAAAGATGCGCATCCTCGTCGTCTGCTGCCACCCGGTGGAGACCAGCTACCACGCCAGCCCGCACGCCGAGGCGTTGGAGGGGTTCCTGGCACGGGTGGGGCGGGCGTTCGGGGTTGGCGATGAGGGGCTGTCGAGCCGCTCTGCGGCGCTGCCCTGACTTGTTCCCTCTCCCATGGGAGAGGTTAAAAGACATGGAAGCCGGGCCGCTGACTCGACAGGCGTCAGGCAATGGCCAGCCGGGCGCGGCCCTCACCCCAACCCTCTCCCGGAGGGAGAGGGAGAGGGAGCGAACAACCAGCCACCAGCTGCCGGCATCAGTACAAGTGCAAGTGCAGGTGCAGGTGCCAGCTTCAGCACCCGGCACCCGGCCACCGCCAACTGACCGCCAGCCCCTGGCGCCAACCGCCCGCCCGCCCACCCCACGCCGCCGCCAGCAAGAAACACCGCCATGCCCGCCACCCTGCTCCACCAGGCCCGCCTCCCCCGCTGGCTTCTCCCCCCCGACTGGCCCAGCCTCCCGTCAGGCCACCCCACCCTCGCCGACATCCACCTCACCGCCGACGGCCGCATCGCCCGCACGACCCCCGCGCAGGAGCAGGCGCCGCCGGCCGACGGCATCCACCACCTCCACGGCGCCCCGGTCCTCCCCGGCCTGGTCGACGCCCACACCCACCTCGACAAATCCTTCACCCTGCCCCGCATCGGCACCGTCGAGCCCGGCCTGCTGGGCGCGATCGACGCCATGAAGGCCGACCGCGCCCACTGGACGCCGGCCGACGTCCAAGCCCGCGCCTCCAAGGCCCTGCAGTGGGCCTGGGAGGCAGGCGTAACGCAGCTGCGCACCCACTGCGACTGGTGGGAACCCGCGGCGGTGCCGGTCGCATGGGACGTGCTGCGCGGCCTGTCCGAGGCATGGCGCGACCGCATCGTGCTGGAGCGGGTCAGCCTGATGCCGCTGCACCTGTTCACCGACGCAGCCACCGCCGACATGCTGGCCCGCAAGGTCGTCGACAGCGGCCCCGGCGCCCTGCTGGGCGGCTTCGTGCACTCGACCCGCTGGGACCCGCAGGCACTGGTGCATCTGCTCGACGCCGCGGCGCGCCACGACCTCGACCTGGACCTGCACGTCGACGAGGAACTGCACGCCGGCGCGCAAGGCCTGCTGCACATCGCCCGCCACCTGAAGGCCATCGGCTATCGGGGCCGCGCGGTCTGCGGCCATACTTGCGCGCTGGCGGCCAAGCCCGAGGCCGAGGCGCTGGCGGTGTTGGACGCGGTGGCCGACGCGCCGATCACGCTGGTCACCCTGCCGCTGACCAACCTGCTGCTGCAGGACGCGGTCGCCGGCCGCAGCCCGCGCCAGCGCGGCCTGACACTGGTGAAGGAAGCGCGCGCCCGCGGCATCCCGGTGCTGGTGGCCAGCGACAACGTGCAGGACCCGTTCTGCCCGGTCGGCAGCTACGACCCGGTCGAGTCGCTGGCCGCCGGCGTGCTGGCCGCGCAGCTGGGCCAGCCCTTCGACACCTGGACCGATGCGCTCTGCCGCGCCGACTGGCTCGGCCGCAGCCCCGGCCGGCTGCCGCTGCGGCCGGGCGATCCGGCCGACCTGGTGGTCTTCACCGCGGCCGACGCCTGGAGCTTCCCCTCGCGCAGCCAGCCGCGCACCGTCTGGCGTGCCGGCGTGCCGGCGGGTGTCACCGCCACCTGTACCACCGCCGCGCCCCCCTCGATGGTCTCGACAGAAGGAGCTTTAACATGACCGGCGCACAATCCGTGGCCCGCCATGCCGCCTGCCGCCGGATCGGCCACACGGTCTACCTCTCGGGCGTGATCCCGGTCGACCCGGCGGCCGGCCTCAACGCCCGGCCTGCGCCTGGACGGCGCGCGCGTTCGGCCCCACCGGTGTGAACGGCGATCGGCCCACCGCCACGGCGGAACAGGGCAAGGAGATTTTCGAGACGCTGGCCGCCAGCCGGGTGCAGGTGCTGACCGAGCCGCATGCGCTGCGCTGGGTGGTGCGCACCGAGTCCGCCTGGGAGCGCGACCGCCGCATCGGCTTCTTCCAAACCGCCGCGGGGCTCGCGGCGCCTGCCTGAACGGCGCGCTCCTCGCATCGCACCCCGTATCCTTCCCACCCCTCCACGTTCCACCGAAAGGCCGTCCCATGCGCAACCGCACCGCTTTCCGCCTCGGCACCCTCGCCCTCGCACTGGCTGCCGCCACCGGCGCCGCACAGGCACAGGCACAGGCACCCGAGAAGTTCGTCTACATGACCAACTGGTACGCGCAGGCCGAGCACGGCGGCTTCTACCAGGCGATCGCCACCGGCCTCTACCGGAAGGCGGGCCTCGACGTGACGGTGAAGATGGGCGGCCCGCAGGTTAACATCGTGCAGATCATGGCCGCCGGCCAGGCCGACTGCGTGATGGGATCGAGCGACCTGCAGATGATGCAGGTGCGCGAGGGCGGCGTGCCGGTGACGACCGTCGCCGCCGTGTTCCAGAAGGACCCGCAGGTGCTGATCGCGCACGAGGACGTCACCACCTTCGAGCAGCTGAAGGGCAAGACGATCCTGATCGCCCAGTCGGCCAACCGCGGCTACTGGCCGTGGCTCAAGGCCAAGTACGGCTTCACCGACAGCCAGACGCGCCCCTACACCTTCAACATCCAGCCCTTCGTCGCCGACAAGAACACCGCGCAGCAGGGCTACCTGACGTCGGAGCCCTACGCGGTCCAGAAGGCCGGCGTGAAGGCCAACATCCTGATGCTCAGCGACCACGGCTTCCCGGCCTACTCCACCACCGTGACCTGCATGGACAAGACGCTGAAGGACCGCGCCAAGGCGGTCGCCGCATTCGTGAAGGCCTCGGCCGAGGGCTGGAAGAGCTATCTGGCCGACCCCGCGCCCGGCAACGCGCTGATCAAGAAGGACAACCCCAACATGACCGACGACCAGCTGGCCTACGGCGTCGCCAAGCTCAAGGAGCTGGGCATGGTGACCGGCGGCGACGCGGCCACCCAGGGCATCGGCACGATCACCGATGCGCGCGCCAAGGCGAGCTACGACTTCCTGGTGTCGGCCCAGCTGCTCGACCCGGCCAAGACCGAGCTGGCCAAGACCTACACCACATCGTTCATCAAGGACGCGAAAGTGCTGCCGTAAGCGCGGCGCCGCCCGTTGCCCCGCTCCTCCACCGCTGCGGCCCCGACACCGCACGGGGCGCACCGCCCGCCCCCTCGGGCGGCGCCCCGCACCGAAAGGCTCCCATGAAACCCGCCGCCACCGGCGCGCCCGCCGCGCTGCCGACGACCGAACCGCATGCGCCGGCACCCGCCGTCGAATGCCTCTGCGTCGAGAAGATCTACTCCAACGGCATGCAGGCGCTGCTGCCGGTGGACCTGCGCATCGAGGAAGGCGAGTTCGTCACCCTGCTCGGCCCCTCGGGCTGCGGCAAGAGCACGCTGCTGAAGATGGTGGCCGGCCTGCTGGAGCCCACCGACGGCCGACTGCTGCTGTGGCGCATGCCGGTGGAGCGGCTGGACGCGACCGGCCGCAAGATGGCCTTCGTGTTCCAGTCGCCTACGCTGATGCCCTGGGCGAGCGTGCGCACCAACGTGCGGCTGCCGCTGGACCTGGCGGGCGTGGAGCGCAAGGCGGCCGATACCCGCGTGACCGAGGCGCTGGCACTGGTGGGCCTGGCGACATTCGCCGACGCGCTGCCGCGCGCGCTGTCGGGCGGCATGCAGATGCGCGTCTCGATCGCGCGCGGCCTGGTCACGCAGCCCGATCTGCTGCTGATGGACGAGCCCTTCGGCGCGCTCGACGAGATCACCCGCCACAAGCTCGACGCAGACCTGCTCGACCTGTGGCGGCGCAGGAAACTCACCGTTGTCTTCGTCACCCACTCGATCCACGAGGCGGTGTTCCTGTCGAGCCGCGTGGTGGTGATGGCCGCCCGGCCGGGCCGGGTGGTGGAGCAGTTCGCCATCGACGCGCCCTACCCGCGCACCGCAGATTTCATGGTCTCGCCCCCGTTCGCCCGCTATGCCAGGCAGCTGCAGGACAGCCTGCTGCGGGCCAGCGAAAGCACCGAGGGGGAAACGGCATGAGCACGGCGCAGAACCACGGTTTCCCGGCGGAAGCGCCGGCCGCGTCGGCAGCCCCTGCGGCGGCCGCGGTGCCGGTCCCCGCGGTGCCCGCCGCACCGGTCTTCCGCGCACCGCCGGCCGGCTGGAAGCCGCCGGCCCGCGCAGCCGTGCGGGTGCCGCCGATGCAGCAGCTCCGGGTGCAGCGCGTCGTCTATCCGCTGCTGGTCGGCGTGGTGCTGGTGGCGGTCTGGCAGGCCCTGGTCACCGGGCTGGAGCTGCCGCCCTACCTGGTGCCTTCGCCGTTGCTGATGCTGCAGACGCTGTTCGCCGACCGGGCGCCGCTGGGCCTGGCGCTGTGGGTGACGGTGAAGATCACGCTGCTGGCGTTCATCGCGGCCACGGTGATGGGCGTGCTGATCTCTTTCGTCTTCGTGCAGAGCCGGCGCATCGAGACGGCGCTGTTCCCGTACGCGGTTCTGCTGCAGGTCACGCCCATCGTGGCGGTGGCGCCGCTGATCATCATCTGGGTGCGCGACCCGCTAGCCTCGATGGTGATCTGCGCGACGCTGGTGGCGCTGTTCCCGATCATCAGCAACACCACGCTGGGCCTGCGCAGCATCGACCCCGACCTGCAGGCCTACTTCCAGCTGAACCGGGCCAGCCGCTGGCAGCAACTGGTGCGGCTGCGCATCCCGAGCGCGCTGCCGTACTTCTTCGGCGGGCTGCGCATCTCCAGCGGCCTGGCGCTGATCGGCGCGGTGGTGGCCGAGTTCGTGGCCGGCACCGGCGGCACCGGCGCGGGGCTGGCCTACCAGATCCTGCAGGCGGGATTCCAGCTGAATATTCCGCGCATGTTCGCCGCGCTGCTGCTGATCTCGCTGACCGGCGTGGTGCTGTTCGCCGCCATGTCGTGGCTGACCCGCCGGGCGCTCGGGTCCTGGCATTTTTCGGAGACCCCATGAACGCCATCGCCGACGAGGCGGGGCCCAGGCCATGGTTTCCCGGACGGAAGAGAACAGGAATCCAGGGTGGGCGGCGCACCGTCGAAACGGTACGAAGCCCGCGTGGGCGAATACACGCGCGGTGTGAAAACCGAGGGGCTCAGAACGCGTAGCGCGCGCTCAGCTCCAGCGTGCGCGGCGCACCGGGCAGGATGCCGATGTCGTTGTTAGCCGAGATGAAATACCGGCGGTCGAAAACGTTCTTCAGGTTGAGCGCCGCGCTCCAGCCCTTCGGTGCGGGCCGCCAGTACAGCGCCAGGTCCACCGTGGCGTAGCCTGGCAGCGAGACCGTGTTGTCGACGTTGGCGAAGCTGGCGGTGCGCGCGTTGATGCCGGCGCCGGCCTGCACGCCGGGCAGCAGCGCGTCGAGCGACTTGAGCGTCCACAGGCTGAAGGTGTGGCGCGGGGCCAGCGCCAGGCGCTTGCCCTGCAGCGGCGTGGGCCGGGCCGAGCCGAACGGCGCGGTGACGGTGCCGACGCCGTTGGTGACCAGCGCATCGAGGTACGAGTACCCCGCCAGCACCTGCCAGCCGGCGGCGACCTGGCCGGCCAGCGTCAGCTCCAGGCCGCGGGCGCGCTGCTCGCCGACGTTGACCAGCTTGTTGAGTACAGGATCGGTGTACTTCACGTCGCTGCGGGTGAGCTGGTACAGCGCGGCGGTGAAGGAGGCCGCGCCGTCGAACAGGTCGGTCTTCGATCCCAGCTCCAGGTTGACGCTCTGCTCGGGCTTGAGCTGCGCATTGGTGGTCGCCAGCGGACCGGCCTCGCCCGAGGGCTGGTAGCTCTTCGTCGCCGACACGTAGTAGCTCTGCGCCGCCGTGGGCTGCCACACCAGGCCGGCGCGCGGCGAGAGGTTGCGGTCGGTGCGCGCCAGGTTGGCGGCGGCGGGCAGCTCGTCGTCGTATTTCTGGCCGAAGGCGTCGTAGCGCAGGCCCAGCAGGCTCTTGACGGTGGGCGTCCAGGTCGAGAGGGCCTGCAGGTACACGCTGCGCGTCGTGTTGACGGTGGTGCCCACCGCGGGCGAGAGCGACTGCGCCACCGGCACCTCGTAGGGCAGGTTGCGGCCCACCGGCGCGAAGACCGGCGTGGCGAAGGAGTAGCCGGCCCGGTTGGTGGCGGCGTTGGTGATCGCCTGGTGGCGGTCCTGCTCGCCGAACTCGGCGCCGGCCAGCAGCTTGTGGCCGGCGCCGCCCCAGGCGATGTCGTGGGTGAACTCGCTCTGGTTGAACCAGCCGTGCTCGTAGCGCTGCACCGCGCCGCGCAGCATCAGCGCCTGCGGCACCGTGCCGTTGCCGTCGTTGACCGAGCCGATGCGGGTGTGCCGGCGGTCGAGCGAATAGTCGTAGTAGCGCAGCGTGTCGGTGAAGCCGGTGGTGTCGGACAGGCGCAGCTTGTACTGGGCGGTGCTGGTCTGCATCGTCGAGCGGGTGTGGTCCAGGCCGTAGGCGTCGGCCGCGCCGTAGTAGGTGCCGATCGGAACGTTGGCCGGCCGTCCGGTGGAGAGCAGGCCCGGGATGCCGAAGTCGATCCCGCGCTCCTGGTGCTGGTAGTTGGTCTGCAGCAGCAGGCTCTGGTCGCCGTCCTTCCAGAGGATGCCGGGCGAGACGGCCTGGCTGCGCAGGTAGCCGTTGGTGCGGTAGCTGCCCGAGTCCTCCACCGCCGCGTCGAGCCGCACCGCCACGGTGTCGGACACCGGCCGGTTCAGCCCCAGGTCGCTGCGTTTCAGGCCGTAGCTGCCCAGAGTGATGCCCGCATCGCCGCCCGCGGCGAAGCCCGGCTTCCGGGTGATCAGGTTGATCAGCCCGCCCGAGGAACCGCGGCCGTACAGCGCGGCCGCCGGGCCCTTCACCACCTCGACCCGCTCGATGTTGTAGAGGTCGCGGAAGTACTGCGAATCGTCGCGCACGCCGTCCAGCAGGATGTCGCTGAGCGCGGTGAAGCCGCGGATCACCACCGCGTCGCGCTGGCCGTCGCCGGTGGCCAGGCCCACCGAGGGGATCGTCTTCATCACGTCCTGCACGCTGCGGGCGCCCTGGTCGCGCATCACCTCCTGGGTGACGATGTTGACCGACTGCGGAATGTCGCGCAGCGGCGCATCGACCTTGGCGCCGGTGGCGGTGTTGGCCGGCGCGTACTGCGCGCCGTGCTCCTGCCCGGCCGACACGTCGACCTGCGGAAGCGCCTGGGCCCGGGCCTGCGCGGCCAGCGCCGCGAGCCCCGCGAAGAGGCCGGCGGCAGCCAGCGAGACCGCACGCGGCCGGAAAGTGCGAGGGGTGCGGCCGAGCCGCGCGAAGCCATGCATGACGAAGTACCTTGTGCCGTGGAAAGTTCTGAAACGGCTGGCTACTGCGCGGGCGCGTGGCTGGCTGGCTGAAGGGTGCGCAGCGTAGGGTACCGCGCCTGAACGGAAGCTGACCAGACACGGCCGTCCGTCGGCCGGGCGGTCGGGGCAAAGGGTCGTGATGCTATTAATTATATAGCAGCATGTCGGCGCGGAACAATGGCTGCAGGTACTTTCAGCTCAAAAATCGCCGACAAAGGCGAAACCCATGGGGCGTGCGTGGTAGTGCAGCCCGTCGTCCTGCACGATCTGCATCGCCGGCGCCGAAGGTGACCGGCCGGCCGCCCGCGGACGAAGAAGGCGTCGCCCGGCTCCCACTGCACGGTCTCGCCGTCGGTGCGGGCGAAGCCGCGCCCGGCGATCACGGGCAGACCGGGCCATGTTCTGTCGATCGGCTCGCCTGGAGGCGCGCGCGTCAGGCGCCGTCGCCGCCGGCCGCATGCCCGCGGCTGAACGCTTCCTCGAACACCGAATAGCCCGACCAGTCGCTGTGCGCGAACCGCAGCCGGCCGTACACCGTGCCGGAGTGCTCTCTTTTTGAGAGCAATTTGCCGGCGTCCCGCGCCGGCTGGAGGCCGATTCGCCTGAAGGTTCCCGGGACCGGCACCGCCATCGCGTGGCCGTAGCGGGTGATCTCGATCCGGGTGGCGCGCGCGGCGATGTCGGGGTGGGGCAGCGCCAGTTCGGCGATCACCGCGTCGCGCCAGGCCTGCCACGGCCGGTCCAGCAGCGCTGCGCGGCTGCCTGGCAGGTCGCCGAGGGCGCGGTAGCAGGTCAGCACCGTCGGGCCGGGCGTCGGGTCGAGCGTCTGGTGGCGGGCATCGACATAGCCCAGGCCGCGGCCGACGAACCCGCCGGTGTCGTCGGCCACGGCCTCGTGGTAGACCACGTTGTCCCAGGCGGGCGCGGCGCCGGGGCGGTCGTGCAGCGGCGCGTCCAGGTGCAGGTTGGCGACCAGCCAGGGCGCGTGGGGCGTGGCGGCGGCGGCGGTGCGCAGCAGTTCGGGCGGCTGGGCGACCACCCGCACCGCCACGTGCAGCGGCAGGGCCACGATGCACTGCGCCGCCTCCCAGCGCTCCACCTGCCGGGCGGCATGGTCCCAGGCGTCGACGGTCACGCCGTGGCGGCCGTCCTCGATGCGCAGCACGGTGCGGCCGGTGCGCAGCCGGTCGCCCAGCGGCGCGGCCAGCGCCCGCGTCAGGAAGCCGTTGCCCTCGGGCCAGGTGAGCACCGGGTCGCGCTCGGCCTCGGCCTCGCCCGGGGCGTGGAAGCCGTGGCGGCTGGCGAAGTAATGTATGCCGGCCCAGGCCGACACCTGCGCCAGCCCGGCGCCGTAATCGTCGCGACAGCAGTAGTCGAGGTACCAGCGCAGGTGCGGATCGGGCAGCTGCTCCTGCTGCAGCCAGGTGTCGAAGGTGATCGCGTCGAGCGCCAGTTGCACCGGCGCGAAGGCCGAACGCTGCACCGGGATCGCGAAGCGCGCCGCCCGCTGCAGCGCCGCCACCCGCTGCGCGAAGCCGCGGTAGGCGGCCAGGGTGGATTCGCCCACGTCCTGCAGCGGCAGCAGGCCTTCCTGCCATTCGCCGCGAAAGAAGAGCCGCTCCTGCGGGCTGTGGCACAGGTGGCGCTCGTCGACTTCCCACCGGCCCGCCACCCGGCGGCGCAGGCCCAGCTCCTCCAGCAGGTCCTGCACCGCCGGCACCTCGTCGCCCGGCACCGGCAGGTAGTGGGCGCCCAGCGGGCAGGCGATGCCGCCCACCCTGCCGCCACGGCTGTTGCCGCCGGCCGCGTCCTCCAGTTCCAGCAGCGCGAAATCGCCCTGCCCCCGCAGCCGCAGCGCCCGCGCCGCCGCCAGCCCGGCGATGCCGCCGCCCGCGATCAGCACCCCGGTGCGGCGCACCACCGCCGGCACCGGCCAGTCGCGCGGCGTGCGCAACAGGTGGCCCCGCTCCACCGCCGTGCCGGCGAATCCGCCCGGCACACCGTCCGGGCTGCGGCCCTCGCAGCCCACCCGCCGCCGAGCGCGGCACCCGCCTGCTTCAGCAGCTCACGCCGCCGCATGCGCGATTCCCTGCGGCTGCCACCCCACGCCGGCCCGCGCCCCGCTCAGGGATACCGTGGGTCCGGCTTCGCCGGTCCGCCGGTATCGCCCCCGGAGCGGGGGGAGGCGCAGACACGCAGTGCGGAGCCTGGGGGCGATCGTCATCTTCCCCACTCGTCCTCGTACGTCCGCACCAGCACCTGGTTCGACAGCCGGTTCACCTCGGCCGGCACCCGCGCCATGTCGCGCGGAAAGTCGAACAGCAGCGGCAGCGTCGGCAGGTCGAGGAACCGCAGCCCCGCCGGCAGCGCGGTCGGCAGGTGCCACGGCCGGCGGCTGGCGATCACGAAACCCCATTCGCCGAAGCTGGGCACATGCGCGTGGTACGGCGTGGCGGAGAGGCCGGTCGATTCGATCGTCCGCACCACCGTCCAGAAGCTGCGCCGCGCCACCAGCGGCGAGGTGGTCTGCACCACCGCGTAGCCGCTGGCCGACAGCCGCTGGTCGAGCAGGGCGTAGAAGGACTGGGTGTACAGCTTGCCGATCGCGAAGTTGGTCGGGTCGGGGAAATCGACCACGATCACGTCGAAGGTGTCCTGCACCTGCTGCAGCCAGCCGAAGGCGTCGGCGTCGACGATCTTCAGCCTGGGCGAGGCCAGCGCATGCCCGTTGAGCGCGGCGAGCGTCGGGTGCTCGGCGAAGAGCCGGGTCATGTTCGGGTCGAGCTCCACCAGGGTCACCTGCTCCACCGACGGGTACTTGAGGATCTCGCGCACCGCCATGCCGTCGCCGCCGCCCAGCACCGCCACCCGCTTCGGCGCGCCGTGCGCGGCCATCGCCGGGTGCACCAGCGCCTCGTGATAACGGTACTCGTCGCGCTCGGCGAACTGCAGGTTGCCGTTGAGAAACAGCCGGTGCCCGCCGCGCCCGCGGGTCACCACGATGCGCTGGTAGGGCGAGGTGGCGGCGAAGACGATGCCGTCCTGGTAGAACCGGTCCTCGGCCAGCGTGGTAATCCGCTCGGCCCCGGCGAAGCCCGCCGCCAGAACGGCCGCCGTTCCCGCGCAGGCCAGCGCATGCGCGCCGGGCCGCGGCAGCTCGTGCCGGAACAGCCACAGCGCCCAGAACGCGACGGCCGCGTTCAGCAACCCGAACAGCAGCCCGGTGCGCACCAGCCCCAGGTGCGGCACCAGCAGCAAGGGGAAGGCCAACGACACCGCCAGCGCGCCCAGGTAGTCGAAGGTCAGCACCTGGCTCACCAGGTCTTTCAGCTGCACGTTGCGCTTCAGGATCCGCATAACCAGCGGAATCTCCAGCCCCACCAGCACGCCCACCGCGAACACCAGGCCGTAGAGCAGCAGCCGGAACGCCCCCGGCACCCAGGCATGCGCCAGGAACAGCAGCCCCGGCAGCAGCCCGCCCGCCAGCGCCACCAGCAGTTCGATCCGCAGGAAATGCGCCGGCAGCTGCCGCTCCAGGTAGCGCGACAGCCAGCTGCCCACCCCCATCGCGAACAGGTAGGTGCCGATCACCGTGCTGAACTGCAGCACCGAATCGCCCAGCAGGTAGGAGGCCAGCGCCCCCGCCGCCAGCTCGTAGAGCAGCCCACAGGCGGCGATGACGAAGACGCTGGCGAGCAGGGCGACCTGGATGGGGCGGGGACCAGTGTGTCCGGGGGCTGTGTCGGGTGATGCCTGTGTCACTGTCATGCCACCCACGCCTCGCCGAGCTTCTGGGCCTGCTGCAGCACCAGTTCCACCGCTGCGTCCGACGCGTCCGGCGGGTATTTGTACTTGCGCAAGATGCGCTTGACCATCAGCCGCAGCTTGGCGCGCGCACTCTCGCGCTCGCTCCAGTCCACGCTCAGGTTCTGGCGCAGGTTTTCGGTGAGCTCGTGGGCGATCTTTTTCAGGGTTTCGTCGGTCAGTTCCCGGGCGGCCGACTCGTTGACGGCCAGCGCGTCGTAGAAGCGCATCTCGTCATCCGACAGTCCCAGCTGTTCGCCGCGCCCAGCCGCATCGCGAAACTTTCGGGCCATGTCCACCAGCTCTTCCATCACCTGGGCGGTTTCGATGGAGCGGTTCTGGTAGCGCTTGATGACATTGCCCAGAAGGTCCGAAAACTTCTTTTCCTGTACCACGTTGCTGCCAAAGCGGCTTTTGATCTCCCCCTCCAGCAGCCGCTCCAAAAGCTCCACTGCCAGATTCCTCGCAGGCAGGTTCTTCACCTGTGCCAGGAAGCCATCGTCGAGCAGGCCGATATTGGGCTTGTCCAACCCCACGGCGTCAAAGATGTCCACCACCTGGTCCGACACCACCGCGTTGCTGATGATCTGGCGGATGGCCTCGTCGCGTTGTTCGTCGGTGCGCTTTTTCGCAATGAGCTCGCGCTTGGTCAGCAGCACCTTCACCGCCTGCATGAAAGCCACTTCCTCGCGCACCGCTTTGGCCTCGTCCAGGGTGCAGCACAGCGAAAATGCCTGCGTCAGCGTCAGCGCCAGGGCGGTGTCGGCAAAGCGGCGCTTGCCGTCCTGGCCGCCTTCGGGCCTGAGGCCCAGCACATGGTTGGCGGCCCGCGCCAGGGCGCTGTGTCCGCCGGTCAGGAAGTCGCCGTAGTCGCAGCCGTGCAGCAGGGTTTGCAGCACATGCAACTTTTCCATCAGCACGCTGTAGGCCTCGTGGGCATCCACCGTGGGCGTGCCGCGGCCCTTGCTGGCGGTGTACTCCTTCATCGCGGCCTTGAGCTCGTTGCCGATGCCGATGTAGTCCACCACCAGCCCGCCCTGCTTACCCTTGAACACGCGGTTCACCCGGGCAATCGCCTGCATCAGGTTGTGGCCCTTCATGGGCTTGTCCACGTACAGCGTGTGCACGCACGGCGCGTCGAAACCCGTAAGCCACATGTCGCGAACGATGACGATACGCAGCGGGTCCGCCGGGTCCTTGAAACGCTTTTCCAGCCGCTTTTTCACCTTGCCGTCGTAGATGTGCGGGCGCAGCAGCAGCTTGTCGCTGGCAGTACCGGTCATCACGATCTTGATGGTGCCCTTCTCGGGGTCGGTGTCGTGCCAGTCGGGACGCAGCCGCACGATCTCGTCGTACAGATGCACGCAGATCTCGCGGCCCATGGCCACCACCATCGCCTTGCCCGTCTGGGCCGTGCTGCGCTCTTCGAAATGGGCCACCAGGTCGGCCGCCACACTGGCCACACGGGGCGACGCGCCCACGATCTTTTCCAACGCTGCCCAGCGGCTCTTCAAGCGTGCCTGCGTGCCCTCTTCCTCGTCCTCGGCGAGCTCGTCCACCTCGTCATCGATAGTGGGCAAATCTTCTTGCCGCAGACGCAGCTTGGCAAGCCGGGACTCGTAGTAGATGGCCACCGTGGCGCCGTCTTCCTTGGCCTGCTGCATGTCGTAGACATGGATGTACTCGCCGAATACCGCGCGGGTGTTGTGGTCGGCACTGCTCACCGGCGTGCCGGTGAAGCCGACGAAGGTGGCATTGGGCAGCGCATCGCGCAGGTGTTGGGCGTAGCCCGCTTGCCAAGTGGATTGCAGGCCTGCGTCCGGCGCCACGCCCCGCCTCAGGTTGTACGCTGGGGGCTCGAAGTCGGCGGGGAAAGCGCTGCTGCCGGCATCGCTGGTCACCAGGCTTTTCGTAGCTGCTGGCGCGTGCCCATCGAGCACCAAAGTCCTGTTCGGATCGAAGCCGCGCTGCCGGGTCTTGAGCGTGGCCTTGAAACCGTATTGCGTGCGATGGGCTTCGTCGGCGATCACCACGATGTTGCTGCGCTCCGACAGCAAGGGGAAAGTATCTTCGTCCTCGCCCGGCATGAATTTCTGGATGGTGGCGAACACAATGCCCCCCGAGGGCCGATGGGCCAGCTTGGCGCGCAGGTCGGACCGCGTCAGCACCTGCGCGGGCTGCTCGCGCAGCAGGTCTTGCGCCAGGCTGAACACGCCAAACAGTTGCCCGTCCAGATCATTGCGGTCGGTGATCACCACGATGGTGGGGTTCTCCATCGCGGGCTCCTGCATCACGCGGGCGGCAAAGCAGGTCATGGTGATGCTCTTGCCGCTGCCTTGCGTGTGCCAAACCACGCCCCCCTTGCGCGAGCCGCCCGGGCGCGATGCGGCCACCACTTCGTCGATGGCCGCGCGCACCGCATGGAACTGGTGGTAGCCCGCGATTTTCTTGACCAGCTGCCCGTCGTCCTCGAACAAAACGAAGTAGCGCAGGTAGTCCAGCAAATACGCGGGTGCCAGCACGCCACGCACCAGCGTCTGCAGATCCTGAAACGGCCCCAGCGGGTCCAGCGTCACACCGTCGATCGTCCGCCAGGCCATGAAGCGGTCGGCATCGGCCGAGAGCGATCCCATCAGCGCCTCGGTACCGTCCGAGATCACCAGCAGCTCGTTGTACTGGAACACATCGGCGATCTGCTCCTTGTACGTCTGGATTTGGTGGTACGCCTTCCAGATGCTGGCGTTACCGTCGGCCGGGTTCTTCAGCTCCAGCAGCACCAGCGGCAGGCCGTTGACGAACAGCACGATGTCGGGCCGCCGCGTCTTGTGCGGGCCCTTGATGGTGAACTGGCTCACCGCCCACCACTCGTTTTTCTCAGGAGCAGCCCAGTCCACCAGCCGCACGAAATCGCCCCGGGCTTCGCCGTCGTGCTGGTACTGCACCGGCACCCCGCCCACCAGCAGCTTGTGGAAAGCGCGGTTGGCCTGCAGCAGCGACGCAATGCCCAGATCAGCGACCTGTTTGAACGCGTCCTCCCGCGCCGCCAACGGCACGCCAGGGTTGAGCCGGACCACGGCTTCGCGCAGGCGGTGGGGCAGCAGCACCTGGCGGTAGTCGGCCCGCTCGGGCGTGGCGCCATCCTGGGCAATGTCCGGGCCGTGCCGGTGGGTGTAGCCCACGTCGCGAAGCCAGGCCAGCGTTTCGCGTTCGAGTTGGTCTTCGGTCATGGCTCGCTCTCGTTCTTGTCAGGCTCAGACTTCATCGACGCGATGGAGCGCTGGTAGGGGCTTGCCTTGCAACAGGTTCGTCGTCGAAATGCCCTTTTCTTGCCCTGTTTTCGAACAGTTCCATTTTGTTGGCAGCAATGCAAGCGTTAGGCTAAACTCGCGGCCTAAGTGGATTGGGGGTTCCTGGTCGGCGCTACAGCCTCGGTGGGTTCATCGGGGCTTTTCGCTTTCTGGGGCGGATAGATCACCAGACCGATGTCCTCGAACCCCGCGCCCACGCCAGCGCGACCACCGTCGCAGAAAAACTTTTTCTTCAGCAGTTCGAATGCCTGGTTCGGCTGGGCAGGGCGAAGGTAGTTCAGGCCCACGGGGCTTGCCACCAGGTCTGCCAGCTGCAGGCCCGCCAAGTTGGTTTTCTTGTCGGCAAACACCACGTCGAACGGCAAAACCCGGTTGCCCGGGTTGTCGCCATCGCAGATGCGGCGAAATTCCAGTTCCAGCTCGGCATCTTCCTTTTTGCCCCGGCACTCCACGACCACATGGGTCTTCACCGCGTCTTGTCCCTTCTCGGCCAGAAAGCTGCGCAGTGCCTCCAGACCCATGCCCAGCGCAATGTGATACGGGTTGCTGGCAGCCCCCGCAGCACAGTTCACGCGGGCCTTGTCCACCACGCAGGCAACCAGGATGAAGTTGCTGGCCTCCATGATGGAGGTCACCCCCGCCATGAACGCATCGCGCGTGGCACGGTGGGCCAGGAAGGCGAAGTCGCCCTTCTGCTTGCGAATCTCGTTCTCGTGCAGCACCACGCTGTCGTGGCCGAAGTAGTTGAACTTGAGCTTCTCCACCGCAGGCACGATCTTTTCTGCATAGTGCCGTTTGTGAAAAATGCACAGCGCCAGCACGAATACCGGGTAGTCCTTGTCGATGCTGGCCAGGGAGTGGTCTCCGCTTTCGTCCACATACACCACGTAGTCGCTGAAGCGGCGAACGGCAGGCTCCTTCGGGGCGTGTTCCACCGGCGTGGGTTCAACCGACTCGAAAAGCGCGTATTGCGTTCCGGAAGGTGTCATGGTTTGGTAGGGGTGAGGTTACGTGCCCAAGGAGCTCGTGGCCGATGTACTGCGCGCGCAACCAGCTATTAAAAACAGAGCGGTCATGCTTGCAGCTAACCGCTTGATGCGATCTCGTCATTGAATGTGGCTTTCGGCAGGCGCAACTGGCCGGAGATCAGGCGCGGGAGCAGGGTGTCGCGGAGGGTGGAGAGGGTTTTGATTTCCTGTTTGTTCAACACCAATCTCTCGTACACCGACTCAACAACGCTTGCAAATGCGTGAAGCACAGTAGAAGAAGGCAAGATGATTCTGAAGCGGTCAATATCGTTCTTGCCAAGATGAATAACTGTTGTTGCAGTTTCCGATGCCTCGACTGCTGCCAACAGTGGCGCAACGCTGAGACGCACGAAAGCCGAACCGGCGCCGTTAATCGGGTGGAACACGCACACTCGCTGGTTGAGCCAAGCGGTCTCGCCCCCCCAGACATACGCACGAAATTCACCATCCATCCCGACTGCTATATCACCGGGCTTTAGTAAGTAACCCTTGGGATGAATCTCTTCAGTGAATATGCCTGGACGCTCATCCTTGAGGTCTCGGATGCGTACCAGCGGCCTTCCAGGTGACGCGGCCTTAAAGAGCTTGGAAGCGAAGGGAGCACCATAGATAACCTTTGAAATGTCGTAGACGCTGCCAATTCCCCACCCCCTCGGCACATCCCTCAACTCCGACGGTTCAAACCCATCGGGAAAGAGCGCAGCGGTTGCCTCGTCCATGCCTTCGGGCGTGCGGCCTTCCATCTTGGCGCGCACGGGGTCGAAATCGACGAACCAGGATTTGAACAGCGCCTGTGCGATAGCTTCGAGGGTGGCGTTGGTTTCGCGTAGGAGGGTGATGCGGTCGTCGATTGATATGAGGGCCGTAGCTATTCGTAGTTGATCTTCAAGCGGCGGAACAACGACTTCAAAATTTTCTATTTGCCCTTTGCTGATGTGAGGTATCGAAGTGCCGGTGTGAACCGCTTGTACGTACTGTGTGAATGAATCATTGCAGATGACATAGCGGAGGTAGTCTTGACTAACACCTTCCTGCGCCCTCACTCGAGACACTCGCTGCGCCAGCAGTGAGCCCTCGTCATTAGGAGAAATTGCCGCGAAGTTCTTTCCAACTTTTGACCCATCCATACCTATAACGACATCACCAGATCGAAGTGCGTATGGTTTGAGATCGTCTGTTATATCTGACCAGCATTTCTCCTTTTCGCCCCACCTTACATACCGCTCTGTGACGTTGTCGCCACGAACAACACGAACACCATGTTTCGGTGGTAGGTAATTTTCACTCTTGAAGGGAAATCCCGTAATTACCTCGGAGATATCTGCGAGCCGCTTCGTCGGCCACTCAGAACTCATACCCCAGCCCCCCCAACTTCGCCCTAATCACCGCATCCAGCTCCGCACCTTTGGCCATCTGCTCGCCCAGCTTCTCGGTGAGCTTGATCATCTTCTCGGCAAAGCCTTCGCCGTCGTCTTCCGCCTCCTCCGCGCCCACATAGCGGCCAGGAGTAAGCGTATGGCCATGCTGCGCAATTTCGGCCAAGGGCACGCTGCGGCAGAAGCCTTTCACATCCTCATAGCTGCCCGCGCCCGGCTCGCCGCGCCAGGCGGCCACCAAGGCTTCGATGCGGGCAATCGTCTCGTCGGTCAGCTCGGCCTGCACACGGCTGATCATGCGGCCCAGCTTGCGGGCGTCGATGAACAGCACCTCGCCCTCGCGTGCCTTTCGCTTGGCCAGGAACCACAGGCAGGCGGGGATCTGGGTGTTGAAGAACAGCTGGCCGGGCAGGGCCACCATGATTTCGACCACGTCGGCATCGACCATGGCGGCGCGGATCACGCCTTCGTTTTTCTGGCTGCTGCTCATGCTGCCGTTGGCCAGCACGATGCCGGCGCGGCCGGTGGGTCGCAGGTGGTGCAGCATGTGCTGCAGCCACGCGTAGTTGGCGTTGCCGCGGGGTGGGTCGCCGTACTCCCAGCGCGGGTCGCCTTCCAGGCTGCCGTGCCACCAGTCGCTGACGTTGAAGGGCGGGTTGGCCAAAATGAAATCGGCCCGCAGATCGGGGTGCTGGTCGCGGATGAAGGTGTCGGCCGGCTCGCGGCCCAGGTTGTAGTCGATGCCGCGGATGGCCAGGTTCATCGCGGCCAGGCGCCATGTGGTGGGGTTGGCTTCCTGGCCGTAGATGCTCACGTCGCCCAGCTTGCCGCCGTGGGCTTCGATGAACTTCTCGGACTGCACGAACATGCCGCCGCTGCCGCAGCAGGGGTCGTACACCTTGCCTTCGTGCGGGGCCAGGATGGCGACCAGGGTTTTGACGATGCTGGCGGGCGTGTAGAACTGCCCGCCCCGCTTGCCTTCGGCGCTGGCGAACATGCCCAGGAAGTATTCGTACACTTCGCCCAGCACGTCGCGGGCCACCGCCGAGTCGTCGCCGAAGCCGATGGTGGAGACCAGGTCGACCAGCTCGCCCAGCTTGCCGTCGGGCAGTTGCGCGCGGGCGTAGCGCTTGTCCAGGATGCCTTTGAGCTTAAAGTTCTCGACCTCGATGTGGGTCAGGGCGTCGTCGATGCGCTTGCCGATGTCGGGCTGTTTGGCGGCATTGCGCAGGGCCTCCCACCGCGCGCCTTCGGGCACCCAGAAGACATTGGCCTCTTTGTAGTAGTCGCGGTCTTCCAGCTCGGCTTCGATGTCGGCGGGGTCGGCGTCGCCGTAGAAATATTCGTCGTCGGGGTTGGTGAGGCGGGCGGTCAGCTCGACACGGCGGGCGGAAAAGGTGTCGGAAATGTATTTGACGAAGATCAGGCCGAGCACCAGGTGCTTGTATTCGGCGGCGTCCATGTTGGCGCGCAGCTTGTCTGCGGTGGCCCAGAGTGTCTTGCGGATGTCGGCGATCACGGATTTCAGGAGGTCGATGGCTTTGTAGAAAAGGACAGAACGGCTGCGTGGCATCAGCTCGACGACAGCAGTGTTCTCGCTGTAGCCTCGAAAGCCACGTCCTTCAGCGCGGCTTGCTGCTGCCAACGTGCGTTTGAGCTTACCTGCGGATGACCATTTCCTAAACGACCCGGGCAATAGATCGAACGTGAGAGCCATGCCAGCACCAAGCCGCGCCCATCGTTCAAACTCCCACCATGGAACCGCTCGACACCCTCACCGCCCTGGGCATCGCACTGCCCACGCCCGCCTACATCGTCGGCAGCATCGTCTTCGGGCTGGTCGGCCTGTGGGCGTGGCGGCGCGGGCGGCGGGATGGGCGCCGCGCGTCGACGTGGATCGGCGCGGCGCTGATGTTCTATCCGTACGCGGTGTCGCGCACCTGGCTGCTGTACGCCGTGGGCATGGCGCTCTGCGCGGGGCTGTGGTGGGACACGCTCTAGCCGCCGGCCGCCATCGCCGCCGGCGGCAGGGCCCGTCAGCGGGCGTCGCTGATCGTGGTGTTGTAGACCGTGCCGGCGATCTTCACGTTCTTCAATACGATGTCGTGCACGTTGAAGGCATAGACCGGCCCCGGCTTGGTGGCGCTGGCCGGCCCGACCGCGACCGGCGTGCCGAAATCGCAGTCGCTGATCGTCACGCCGGTGATCGCCGGGACGGCCGGAACCGGCTGCGGGCCGTTGTAGTCCTGCTTGACCGGCCCTTGCGCCACGATCGCCTGGAAGCACGACGCCGTGGCGCCGCCCACCGTGACATTGCCGGCCCTCACGCGCGAGATCTGGATGTTCTGCACCGAGGGAGGCCGGCTGCGGATCGCGTCCTTCGAGGGCTGGTAATCGCAGTCGAAGGTGATGATGCCGCCCTCGGATGCGGCCGGATTGGCCGCCGTGGCGGTCGCTACGCCCGCCGGCACGGTGCCGTTGATCGGGCTGCCCGCCAGCATCGACGAGCCGTAGCCGTGCCCCGAGAGGCTGACGCCGTGGGCCAGGATCACGTTGTCCACGTAGAGATCGCGCACGTAGCCGCCGCGATTCATGTTGGTCTTGATCCGGATCGCGATGTTGAGTGCGTTGGTTGCCCAGTAGATGTTGCGCATCTCCAGGTTGCGGGCATAGACCTTCTGGATGCCGGCGCTCATCTCGCTGCCGAGGGTCAGGCCGCCGTGGCCGCTCTGCATGATGCAGTTCTGGATCACGTGGTTCTGCGCCGGGCCGTACTGCACGTCGAGGTTCTTGCCGGACTTGATCGCGATGCAGTCGTCGCCGGTGTTGAACTCGACGTTCTCGCAGAGCACCATGTCGCAGGCGTCGGGGTCGAAGCCGTCGTTGTTCAGGCCGGTGCTATCGACCAGCACCCCGCGGATCACCACGTTGCGGCAGGCGACCGGGTGGTGCTGCCAGCACGGCGTGTTGCGGGTCTGGTAGTTTTCCATCAGCACGTCGGTGCAGCCGATGAAGGTGACCATGTTGGGCCGCAGGTAGTGGCCCAGTCCGAAGATGCGCTGCTCGATCGACACGCCCGCCTCCGACAGGCATGGCAGGTAGTTCTGGTCCTGCTGCCAGGGCGTGACCGGGTCGGTCAGTTGCTGGTAGAGCGTGTCGCTGATGCCCGGCACCTTGGTGCGCAGGTCGATGTTCAGCGGGTTGTTGGAGGCCGCCGACGGCGTGGTGGCGGCATCGACGAAGCCGTACTGCCCCTTGCTGCCCTTGTAGGTCCACCAGCAGGTGGACGTGTTTCCGGTACCGGCGAAGGGCGTCATGCCCTGCCCGTTGAGGATCGACGTCCGGTCGGTACCGGTGATCGCAACCTGCGTCTGGTTATGGGCATAGACCGGCGAGCCGAAATTCAGGCAGTCGTTGGACTGGAAGCGGCTGTAGTAGAGCCGGCCGTTCGCGCCGCAGTCCACCGGGCCGTCCTTGGCATAGTCGGCGGGCCGCGGGCTGAAATAGATCTGGCAGTTGGCGCTCAGGTGAAAATTGACATGGCTCAGCAGCACGATCGGCCCGGCGCAGTACCAAGTGCCCGGCGGCACCACCACCCGGCCGCCGCCGGCGGCGTTGCAGGCGCGGATCGCGGCCAGAAACGCCGGGCGCGCGTCGAAGGAGCTGGGTGCATGGGTTGTGCCAGAACCCGCACTGGCGGGCGACAGCGTGGCGCTGGTGTACGGGTTGGGTGAATCCACCACGGTGCATGGCAGTGCGCCGAAATCGGTTACCAAAAAATCGCGCGCCGGAAATGCGGCCTGCGACACCGACCGCAGCGCTTCGACGATGCGTGTGGCCGCACCGGCAACGCCCCAGATCGGATCGCCGGGGTCGGTGGCACCTGTTTCGTCGGCTCCTGCATTGCCCGTGCGGCCAAAGGCTTCGAGGCCGCCGAACAGCGCGCCGCCGACGACGGTGCCGGCGCCCAGCAAAAAGCCGCGGCGGTCCGCATACAGGCCTGAAGATGCGGCGATGGTGGTGGGGGGACGGTACTTTTCCATGGTGTTTCCTTCTGCGGTATGACCGCTTTGTAATATGTTGTATGACAACACCGACACTATCCCGCGAGGAAACACCTTCTGTCCAGCACTAACGTCGTTTAATTCCCCTTTTTAAACAGTATCTTCATTCAATTACAAGATGTTGTACGGCGCGACGCGTTGTCCCGGGCCTGGCGATAGAGCCCGCCGCGTCCCTTATCCCCCATGGATCGCCGCGGCCACTATCAGCGAGATACCGAGACACATCGCGGCCACCACCAGGCCCAGAGCGACGTTCTGCTTCTCGACGATCTCGGCCCACAGGTCGACCGGGGTGATCTTATCGATGATCAGAAAGCACACCCAGAACACCACCACGCCGACCAGCGCGAAGAGGATGGAGCCGACGAAAGCGGCGGGTCTGAACCATTCGATGAAGTGCATGAAGAGCCTCCGTGGGAAACGCGTTGGATGGTGAATAGGCAGTGGCGCAGCCGTGCGTTGGGCACCGGCTACTTGTGCGCGCCGCCGCTGGAATAGCCGCCCCAGGCGCCGCCCGAGTTGCGCGCTCCGCTGCCGCAGTTCTCGCGCCGCGGGTCGCAGCTGCTGCAGCGGCCGACCAGCAGCACGACCAGGACCAGCAGCAGCACCAGGATGAGGATGCCGCCCAAACCGATGCCCGCGGTGAGCCGGCCTTCTCCGCGCGCCATGACGGCCTGCTTCTCCTCGGGCAGCTTGAACGCGGCGGCGACGGTGCGGCCCTCCAGCCGGCTGCCGGCCGACCAGGTCACCTCGCTGCGGCTGCGCTCCATCGAGAGCAGCTGGCGGTGGTAGAGGTAGTCGGCGTTGGCGGTCTTCTGACCGCGCTCGACCGGCCAATAGAACTCGCCCTGCACGTAGGTGGTCTCGGCATCGTAGCGGCTCCGCAGCGTGTAGGCGGTGCCGAGGTACTTGGCCTGCGCCTGGCCGCGGCCGAGCTTGGGCGCGCCGGTGATCGGCTTGACCAGGCTCCAGCCGTCTTCCGCATCCACCAGAAAGCTGAAGCCGCGCCGTCGCTCGTAGAGCAGGTACTCGCTCCAGCCGAAGCTCTCGTCGTCGCCGGCCTCGCGGCCCATGCGGTGCTGGAAGCCCACCACCTGCCACTGCGCGCCCTGCAGCTGGCCGATGCTGCCCAACGGTATCAGCGGCCGCAGCGGCTCGTCCTGCAGCGCGTGGCGCAACTCGCCGCCGATGCCGGCGGTCAGGTCGATGATGCTGCGGCAACTCGGGCAGGTGACGGCCTTGCTGTCCTCCAGCTGCACCTGCACCGGCGCGCCGCAGTTGGGGCAGGCGAACCGGCGGGCGGTCTCGGTCTTCTCCGACACGGCGTCGCGCAGGCCCGAGAACTTCAGGTCCTCCAGCCGCACCGCGGTGCCGCGCGCGGACTCGGGCGGCTGCTGGAAGTAATCGAGCGACAACACCGCGCCGTCGTCGCTGCGCAGCTCGGCCGCCGGGAAGGGCGTGCCCAGCGGCGCGATGTGCGACAGCTCGCCCTCGGCCGCCAGCAGCGTGACCATGCCCTGGAAAGCGACGCTGTAGCTCTGGCCGGCGACGGCGGTGCGGGCGCCCAGGCGCAGCGCCTCGGGCGGCGGCGCGTCGATCGGCAGCACGACCGGGCGGGCGAAGACGTAGCTGCCGTTGTCCTCGGCCAGCAGCGCCGAGCTGCCGTCGGCCATCGCCGCATGCCATTCGTTCCAGGTGCCGGCGTCGGAGCGGTACTGCAGCCGGCCGACCAGGGTGAACGGCTGGCCGGCATGCACGCCCGAGGCCATCAACTGCAGCGGGCTGTGGTCGTCGAACAGCTCGGCCATGCGGCCGATGCGCGCCAGCTGCTCGCCGCTGCGCACGATCGTGCTGTGGCAATAGGCGCAGACCGCGTGGGTCGACTGCGCGCTGCGGAAATCGACCGGCGCGCCGCAGCCGGGGCACGGCGCCCGGTAGACGCGCTGGGCGGCCGGCTCAGCCATGGTGCCGCCTTGGAACGCTCGTTTTCCAGCAAAAAGTGCCTGGAGCCGAAGTCCGGAACCGACTGCCAGCTACTAAATCGATAGCAAACGCGAACGCGAACCCGGCCGGGGCGCAAGCCTTTTGCACGCCGGGCTACACCAGCTTCTTGAGCAGCTCGCCCTTCTTGGCGTCGAACTCTTCCTGGGTCAGGATGCCCTTGGCCTTCAGCTCGCCCAGCTTCTCCAGCGTGGCCATCACGTCTTCGGCGCGCACCGGCTGCGCTGTTGCTGTGGCGGCGGCCGCCGCAGGTGCGGCAGGACCACCCGCGCCCTGCAGGCCCTGCTGCAGGTTCTGCGCGAGAATCTGGCCCATCGCCACGCCGGCGCCCAGGCCCATCGCGTCGCCCGCGATGCCACCGCCCGCGGCCGCGCCCTCGGCCATCTTCGGGATCGCCTGGCCGGTCTGGTACTGGATGAAGCGGCCCATGTCGTTGCCGACCATGCCCATGCCGATCTTCTGGTCCATGACCTTCTGCAGCTCTTCGGGCAGCGAGAGGTTCTGCACCGTCATCGTGTCGAGCTGCAGGCCGATCCTGGCGAACGCGGGCTGGAGCTGCGTCTTCAGCGCGTCGGCGAACATCGTCTGGTTGGAGGCCAGGTCGAGGAAGGCTACGCCGCTGGCGGCGATCGCGTTGCTGATGTTCTGCAGCACCAGGCCGCGCAGCTGGCCGTCGAGGTCGCCGGTGGCGTAGTCGGCGCGGGTGCCGGAGATCTCGGTGTGGAACAGCTTCGGGTCGGCCACCCGGTAGCTGTAGTTGCCGAAGGCGCGCAGCCGCACCGCGCCGAAGTCCGCGTCGCGGATGGTGATCGGCTGGGGTGTGCCCCACTTCTGGTCGGTCTGCTGGCGGGTGCTGAAGAAGTAGACGTCGCTCTTGAAGGGCGACTCGAACAGCTTGTCCCAGTTGCGCAGGTAGGTCAGCACCGGCAGCGTCTGCGTGGTCAACTCGTAGGTGCCCGGGCCGAAGACGTCGGCCACCTGGCCCTCGTTGACGAAGATCGCGACCTGCGATTCGCGCACCACCAGCGTCGCGCCGTTCTGGATTTCCAGGTCGCGCATCGGGAAGCGCCAGGCCAGCGTGCCGTCGCCCTCCTCGGCCCACTGCAGGATGTCGATGAACTGCTTCTTGATGAAATCCATCAGGGCCATGGCATTGCTCCGGTGCAGGTGGTGGCAGTGCCGCGGATGATACTGCCGGCCCCGCGTCGACGGTCGGCCGGAAACCCGGCCCGGCCGGCTTGAAACCGGTGTCTACAATCGCTTTCACCCGGAGGCCACGGGCCGCGCCCAGGCGCGCAGCGGCCTCTTCGCCGCCGCCGCAGGAGATGCCCGAATGTCCACGCCTTCCACCCCCACGCCCACCTCCGCAGAGACCCACCTGGAAGAGCGGCGTGCCGAATTGCGCCGCGCGGCGCTCGAGTACCACGAGTTCCCCCGGCCCGGCAAGATCGCGATCACCGCGACCAAGCAACTGACCAACCAGCGCGACCTGGCCCTTGCCTACTCGCCCGGCGTGGCGGCCCCGTGCGAGGAGATCGTCAAGGACCCGAACAACGCGTTCAAGTACACCAGCCGCGGCAACCTGGTGGCCGTCATCACCAACGGCACCGCGGTGCTGGGCCTGGGCGACATCGGGCCGCTGGCCTCCAAGCCGGTAATGGAGGGCAAGGGCGTGCTCTTCAAGAAGTTCGCCGGCGTCGACGTGTTCGACATCGAGATCGCCGAGAAGGACCCGGCCAGGCTGGTCGAGGTGATCGCGGCGCTGGAGCCCACCTTCGGCGCGATCAACCTCGAGGACATCAAGGCGCCCGACTGCTTCTACGTCGAGCGCGAGCTGCGCAAGCGTATGAAGATCCCGGTCTTCCACGACGACCAGCACGGCACCGCGATCACCGTGGCCGCGGCCATGCTCAACGGCCTGAAGGTGGTGGGCAAGAACATCGGCGACGTCAAGCTGGTCACCTCGGGCGCGGGCGCCGCGGCGCTCGCCTGCCTGACCCTGCTGCTGAAGGTGGGCCTCAAGCGCGAGAACGTCTACGTGACCGACCTGGCCGGCGTGGTCTACGAAGGCCGCACCGAGCTGATGGACGAGGACAAGGCCTTCTTCGCCCAGCCGACCGAGGCCCGCTCGCTCGACGAAGTGATCGAGGGCGCCGACGTGTTCCTGGGCCTGTCGGCCGGCGGTGTGCTCAAGCCCGAGATGGTCGCCAGGATGGCCGCCCACCCGGTCATCTTCGCGCTGGCCAACCCCAACCCCGAGATATCCCCTGAAGACGCGCATGCGGTGCGCGGCGACGTGGTCATGGCCACAGGCCGCACCGACTACCCGAACCAGGTCAACAACGTCCTGTGCTTCCCCTACATCTTTCGCGGTGCGCTCGATGCCGGCGCCACCACGATCACCGACGAGATGGAGATCGCCGCCGTCTACGCCATCGCCGAGCTGGCCCAGGCCGAGCAGAGCGAGGTGGTCGCCGCCGCCTATGCCGGCGAGCCGCTGGCCTTCGGCAAGGAATACCTGATCCCCAAGCCCTTCGATCCGCGGCTGATGATCAAGATCGCCCCGGCCGTGGCCCAAGCCGCCGCCGCCAGCGGCGTGGCCCTGCGCCCGATCAAGGACATGGACGCCTACCGCGACAGCCTGCAGAGCTTCGTCTACGCCTCGGGCTCGATGATGAAGCCGATCTTCGCCGCGGCGAAGGCGGCCTCCGCCACCAAGAAGCGCGTGGCCTATGCCGAGGGCGAGGAAGAGCGCGTCCTGCGCGCCGCCCAGATCGTGGTGGACGAGCGCCTTGCGCGCCCCACCCTGATCGGCCGGCCGGCGGTCATCGCCCAGCGGATCGAGAAGTTCGGCCTGCGCCTGGTGCAGGGCCGCGACTACGACATCGTCAACGTCGAGCACGACGAGCGCTACCGCGACTTCTGGCAGACCTACCACCGCATGACCGAGCGCAAGGGCACGACGGTGCAGACGGCCAAGATCGAGATGCGCCGCCGACTGGCGCTGATCGGCTCGATGCTGCTCTTCAAGGGCGAGGTCGACGGCCTGATCGTCGGCACCTGGGGCCACACCCAGATGCACCTGCACTACGTGGAGCAGGTGATAGGCAAGCGCGCCGGCGTCAACACCTTCGCCTGCATGAACGGCTTGTTGCTGCCCGAGCGCCAGGTGTTCCTGGTCGACACCCACGTCAACTACGATCCGACCGCCGAGCAGCTGGCCGAGATCACGGTGATGGCGGCGGAGGAGATGGTGCGCTTCGGCCTCAAGCCCAAGGCCGCCCTGCTGAGCCACTCCAACTTCGGCAGCAGCAACCAGCCGAGCGCGCTGAAGATGCGCCACACGCTGGAGCTGCTGCGCATCCAGGCCCCTTGGCTGGAGGTGGACGGCGAGATGCACGGCGACGTGGCGCTCGACGGCGCCCATCGCGCGCAGATCATGCCGCACAGCTCGCTGGCGGGCGACGCCAACCTGCTGGTGATGCCCAACATCGACGCGGCCAACATCTCGTACAACCTGCTCAAGACCGCGGCCGGCGGCGGCATTGCGATCGGGCCGGTGCTGCTCGGCTGCGCGCAGCCGGTGCACATCCTGACGGCCAGCGCCACCGTGCGCCGCATCGTCAACATGACCGCCCTCACCGTCGCCGACGCCAACGCGTCGCGCTGAAAGCCGGTCCGGCACCAGGCGCGCCGGGCGGCGCCGAGCCGGTTTTTCAGGCGGATAAATACTCCGCGAAAGCCCTGTCCGCAGCCTGCAGCAGCAAGTGAATACTTGCACTGCGGGCCGCTTTCCGTCACACTACCAGATTGAATTTTGGGGTTAACCCGTAGGGGCCGTCCAGGCCCCGCAGGCACCCTGAATTTCCGAAAGGTGTGTTTTCATGGTGCGAGTTGGGGTGCGGAGAACGGCGTCCGATGCGTTCTCCACGGCAATGGCGGCGGCGCGCACAGGTGCCCTCGTCTTGCTGGCGACTGTGGCTGCAGACGCGGCACTGGCCCGGTCCCCGCTTCCAGATGCGCCGACGGCTGCCGTCCCCCTTGCCCAGCTCCCTCTCGAAGGACGCGATACCTATTCGCGCATCCTGGCGGGCGGGCCGTTCCGGCACGACAAGGACGGCTCGGTCTTCGGCAATCGCGAGCGGATTCTACCGGCCCGCACCCGAGGCCACTACCGAGAGTACACCGTGGAAACGCCGCGGGCCCGCAACCGGGGAGCGCACCGCATCGTATGCGGCGGTGCGCCCCGCACGCCCGACCGCTGCTACTACACCGACGATCACTACACGAGCTTCCGCGAGATCATGCCCTGAGGGCGGCACGGAGCGGAGCGCACCGGCAGGACGGGCGGCACATGGCCGCGCCTGGATTTTTGGACCCTTTGAGAAGAAAGAGCAGCGGAGATGGATACGCCACTTCGTAAGGATAACGATGCCCCCCTGCGCGGCGTCCGGAACAACATCGTGCAGTCGATCCGCGCCTTCCGCGTGCCCGACCTGCGCGATGCCGCACTGAGCCTGGGCCATCACTTCCTCTACGCCAACCTGGCCGAGTCGCAGTCCAAGCAGGATGTGCTCGACACGATCGCAGCCCAGTTCACCTTCCCGTCGCACTTCGGCAAGAATTTCGACGCGTTGTACGATTGCATGACCGATCCCTTGCATAAATCGGGCCCGCAGCCGGGCTTCATCGTGGTACTGGAGCAGATCCCGGCTCACGCGAAGTTCGACAAGGAAGCGCGCGAACAGCTGCTCGACATCTTCCGCGAGGCGTCCGACTATTGGGGGGACCGAAAGATACCGTTCCGGTGTTTCTATTCTTTTCTGTAGCCCGTTCTGCATCCACCAGCCAAGCAGAACGGGCGAACGAGGCCCCCGCGGCGGAAGCCGTGCCCGGCAGCATCGCGATCGATGCCGCCACCGAGCCGGCAGAAAAGATGCCGACCGACAAGCTCGTCGACGTGTCGCCGTTGGCGTTGCGGATGAGCAGTCCATTCAATGCGGGCTATTGGCTCTCGGCCGCCTGAAGGCGGCCGTAGAGCCAACCCCCAGGCTGCGCTGCGCTTCGCCTCCCCCTTGGGGGCGCTGCCGGCCGACCGGCGGAGCCGGATCGGTGGCAGCCCTGGGTAAAGAAAAACCCGCCGAAGCGGGTTTTTCTTTGGGCGCCTGGTTAGGGGAAGGCGGCTGACCGGGCCTTGTGCTCAGCGCTCCGCGGCTGCGGGCAGGCTGAGGGCCAGCGCGATGAATTCGTCCACCGGCACCTCTTCGGCGCGGCGTTGCAGGTCGAAGCTGCCGGCGAAGCCCTGCTGCACCAGCCAGGGGCCGAGGGAATGGCGCAGCAGTTTGCGGCGCTGGCTGAAGGCGGCCTGGACCAGGGCGGAGAGGCGTTTGACGTCCACCGCGGCGGGGGCCTCGTGCGGCACCATGCGGACCACGGCGCTGTCGACCCGCGGCGGCGGATCGAAGCTCTCGGGCGGCACGAACAACACGTTCTCCATCCCATAGCGCCACTGCAGCATCACCGACAGCCGGCCGTACGCCGCGGTGGAGGGGCGGGCGACCATGCGGTCGATCACCTCCTTCTGCAGCATGAAGTGCTGGTCCCGCACCACCTGCACCTGGTCGAGCAGGTGGAACAGGATCGGGGTCGAGATGTTGTAGGGCAGGTTGCCCACCACTCTCAATTTAGGAGCGCCCAGCCGTTGCGCGACTTCGGTGAAGTCCACTTTCAGCACGTCGGATTCGATCACGTCGAGCTGCGGCCGGGCGCGCAGGCGCACCGCCAGGTCGCGGTCGAGCTCGATCACGGTGAGCTTGCCGCGGAGGCGCTCGACCAGCGGCTGGGTCAGTGCCGCCAGGCCCGGGCCGATCTCGACCATCGGGTCGCCCGGCTGCGGGTCGATCACCTGGACGATGTCCTCGATGATCCCGCGGTCGGACAGGAAATGCTGGCCGAAGCGCTTGCGTGCGATGTGCCTCATGCGCGGTGCGGCCTCACCACTGGGGCGGCTCGCGGAACTCGACGTAGGCCCGTCCACGGGTTTCCTGCGCCCAGGTGACGAAGGCCTCGTCGAGCTTCTTCTCGCGGGCGGCGCTGCGGGCCAGGTCGCGCTGCTCGCGCTGGGTCAGCGTGTGCTGGCGGCGCTCGACCAGCTGGATCAAGTGGACGCCGAAGCGCGACACCACCGGCTGGCTGATGTCGCCCGGGGCCATGCCGTCGAGGGCCTCCTCGAACTCGGGCACGAACTGGCCGGGGTTGGCCCAGCCCAGGTCGCCGCCGTCCTTGGCGCTGCCGTCGCTCGAATATTCGCGCGCCAGCGACTGGAAATCGGCTTGGCCCGACTGAATGCGGCGCTTGTAGTCCTGCAGCCGCGAGATGGCGGCGGCCTCGGTCAGCTGCGGGCCGGCGCGCAGCAGGATGTGGCGGGCATGCGTCTGGGTGACGACGCCGGTGCCGATGCCGCCCTGGTTGCGCTCGATCAGCTTGAGCACGTGGAAGCCGGCGGGCGACCGGATCGGGCCGACGATGCCGCCGACCGCCTCGTTCTTGACCGCGTCGACGAAGAGCTGCGGATAGCGGTCGCTGCTGCGCAGGCCCAGCTGGCCGCCGCTGGTGCGCTCGGCCGCGTCCGACATCTCGGCGGCCACCTTGCCGAAGTCCTCGCCGGCGCGCACCCGGTCGGCGGCGCGCTGGGCCTTGGCCTGCAGCGTGGCGATCTCGGAGGGCGTGGCGTTCTCGGGCACGATGACCAGTACGTGGCCCAGGTTGATCTCGACGCTGGCGGGGTCAGCGGGCTTGCCGCGCTGGTCGCGGATGTACTGGTCGACCTCCAGGTCGCTGACCTTGACCCGGCCTTCGACCTCGCGGTCGCGCAGCCGCAGCAGGGTGAGCTGGTTGCGCAGGTCCTCGCGGAACCGGGCCTGCGGAATGCCGTCGGCGGCGAGTCGGCGGCGCATCTCGGCCACCTCGACGCCGTTCTGGCGCGCCACGCTCTGCTCGGCCTGGTCGACCGCCGCGTCGTCGACCTTGATGCCGGTGTCCTTGGCCTGCTGGAGCTGGGCCTTTTCGTTGATGAGCCGCTCGACCACCTGGCGCACGAAGACGTCGCGCGGCGGCAGCGGATTGCCGGCCTGGGCCGCCTGCTGGGCGGCGCGCTCGGCGCGGATGCGCACCTCGCTGTTGAGGATGGGCTCCGAGTTGACGATGGCGACGATGTAGTCGGCCTGCTGCGGCGAGGCAGACGACGACGACAGCGACGCGCCGGAAGAAGACGCGCCGGCCGCGCCCCGCGGGCTGCCGGAAGAGGAGCCGACCGGCATGGCCGGCGCGATCGCGTCGGCACCGGCGCCGCGGGGCAGCCCCATGCCGGGCGAGCCCGACGGTCGCAGACCCTGCGCGAGCGCGCCGGAGGCCATCAGGGTCGCCAGGCAGGCCAGCGGCAGGACGTGAGCACGGATCTTCATGGCGGTAGGACTCGCAGGGCGGGGCAGGAGTTGCATTCTGGAGGAGCGATCGGTGAGGGTGTCGTCGATGGCCGCCCGCCGGGGGCTTCCGGCAGTGCGGTCAATCGTAGCGGCTGAAACGGCTCGGGGTGGCGATGTCCTCGCGCAGGTACTGGTAGCGCGGAACGTTGCGGCGCAGCACCTGCAGCGGGTTGGAGCCGACGCTGGAGAAGCCGAAGAACTCGACCTGGAACAGGATCCGCTTGGTGGCGGTGGTGTTGCTGCTCTGCAGCCGCTCCAGCACCACCCGGCCGATCCAGCAGTCGCCCTCGTACTCGAGGCCGACGACCGAATCGACGATCTTGCTGTCGAGCATGCTGTAGTTCATGCGGCCGACGGCGTAGACGTTGCCCGGGCCCAGGCCGCGCCCCGCGATGCGGGTCATGTCGCGGTTGCCCCAGCTCCAGAGGTCGTTGATCGGCCACTGCCAGCCGATGTCGATCATCTCGCTGGTGCCGCGCTGCTGGCGGTAGGCCGCGCTGATGGTGCGGAAGTCGCCGGGGTTGAAGCGCCCGCCGATCGAGGAGCGCACCGAGCGGTCGGTCTTCGGGTTGTACTGGACGGTCGAGTCGAAGGCCCAGCGCGGCGTCCAGTTGATCGAGGCGCCCAGCATGATGTCGCTCAGCCGATCGGTGACGGTGGATTCGCCGGGCATCACGATGCGCTGGTCGCGAAAGCGCAGCCGCTGCGCGATGCCGAAGCGTGCCGCCTCGGCGCCGGTGTCGGCGTCGATGAAGCGGGTGGTGGTGCCGACGGTCAGCAGGTTGTTGTCGGAGATCCGGTCCTGGCCGACGAAGGCGTTCTCGGTGTAGATCGAGGCGAAGTTGAAGTCGGCCCGCGTCGTATCGTAGACCGGCAGGTAGTTCTGGTCGACGAAGGGCGTGTAGACGTAGAAGGCGCGCGGCTCCAGCGTCTGGATCAGGTTGCGGCCGAATAGCCGGGTGTCGCGCTCGAAGACCAGGCCGCTGTCGAGGCTCACCGTCGGCACGGTGCGGCTGGCGGTGGTCTGGTTGTTCGAGGCCAGCGGGCTGTCGAACTTGTAGTTGGCGCTGTTGATCAGCGCCTTGGGCGTGATGAACCAGCCCGGTGCCACCCACGGGTGGCTGACCTGCGCCATCGCGACGCTGCGGTTGGCGTTGGGCTGGTTGGTGAGCGCGGTGCGCGACTGGAACTGGGTGTAGTCGCCATCGACCGAGAAATCGAAGCCGCCGTAGTCCACCTTGGCATATTTGGCGGTGACCTGCGGCAGCCGGTCGTAGGGCGGAGTGATCGGCGAGTTGACGTCCTGCAGCACCTGCCACTTGAGGGCGCGGGCCGAGGCCGAGAAGTCGCCCTTGCCCCAGAGAAAGGTCAGGTCGGTCGGCAGCAGGCGCTGGGTGAGCGAGCCCACGGTGCGGGTGAAATCGCGCCAGTAGTTGTCGTCGCTCACCTGGTTGAGGTTGAGGTTCATGCCGACGGTGCCGATCGCGGCGATGCCGGTGTCGATCGTGTCGAAGTGCTGCGCCGCGATGCCCCAGCGCTCGCGCTCGCGCAGCTTGTCGGTGGGCATGTAGTTGCCGCGCATCTGGCCGCGGTAGTTGCTCTCCAGGTAGCGGAATTCGCCGCCGAAATCGACGCCGCGCTTGCTCATGATCGTCGGGTAGAGCGTGGCGTCGCGGTTGGGCGCGATGTTCCAGTAGTAGGGCACCGTGGTCTCGGCGCCGCTGACGTTGTTGATGCCGAAGACCGGCGGCAACAGGCCCGACTGCCGGGTTTCCGACAGCGGAAAGGTCACGCTCGGCAGTTCCGGCGTGCGCAGGCCCTTGAACTGCACCACCGCGCCCTCGGCGGTGCCGGTCTCGGCGCGCTGGTCGATCGTGATCGTGCGGGCGGTGACCATCCACTCGGGCACCCAGCCGGCGCCGGGGCGGCGCACGCAGGTGGTGTAGTTGCCGCTGTGGATCACCATCGTCTCTTCGTCGATGAAGTCGACCCGCTCGGCCTCGCCGTGCGCGTCGTTCTTGATGAAGACGTAGCGCGGGCGGACGAAGAAGCCCTCGAACGCGTCGACATGCAGCTCGAGCTGCGGGCCCTGGAAGATGTCGCCGCCGCGGTTGATGTAGACGTCGCCCAGCGCCTTGGCCAGGTCGTCGGGCTGGGTGTATTCGAGTTGGTTGGCGCGGATCACCAGCAGGCCGCGGCGCAGCTCGGCGTTGCCCTTGACGATGGTGTTGAAGTCGGCGGTGCCGTCGATGCTGTCGCCGGTGACGAAGCTTGGGCGCTGCTTGCCTTCGTTGCCGTCGATCGTCTCGCGCAGCAGCGGCGTGCGGCGCAGCACCAGGGGCGCGTCGGCCACGGCGTTGCCGGTGGGAGCGGCCAGGGCGTTCGCCGCGGTGCTGGCTGCTTTGTTGGCCGCCGTAGCGGTCGCCGCACCTGCCGGCGCGTCGGCCACCGGTGCCTCGCCGATGTTCTGCGCCCGCAGTGGGGCGCCCTGCAGCAATGCGGCGGCCACCAGAGCCAGGGGCGTCAGGCGGGTCGAGAGGCGCGCAGGGCCGCCACGGCGACCGCGGCGGGGGCGCGGAGCCGATGGTGTCGTCGTCAGGTCATGCATCGGTCGGGACATCCATCGGCGGTGCGCTGCGTGCGGGGAGGGGGAAGGTCGGCAAGGATTCGCAGGCCGGCGCCCGGGGGTCGGCTTTGTAGAATCGGGATTATCCATGACCCCATCCGCTTCCCCGGCCGCCGGCCTGCCCATACCCGGCGCCCATGCCGGCCCCGCGACCTCTTCTTCTCCTGCGGACACCGGGCCCGTCGCCTGGGCCGATCCGGCGCGCGGCGCCGCGTTCGCAGGATGGCTCGCGGCGCAGTCGCAGGCGCACGGCGTGCGCCCCGAGACGCTGCGCGCGGCCTCGGCCGACGCGAGCTTCCGTCGCTATTTTCGGCTCGACGCATCGGGCGTGCGCGGCGGCACCGCGATCGTGATGGACGCCCCGCCCGCCCTGGAAGACAGCCGGCCTTTCGTGCACGTGGCCGGCCTGCTGGACGCGGCCGGCGTGCGGGTGCCGCGTATCCTGGACTGGGACGCGGCGCAGGGCTTCATGCTGCTGGAAGACCTGGGACGGCGCACCGTGCTGGAGACGATCGACCCGGCCGATGCCGCCGGCGCCCTGCCCTGCTACCTGCGCGCCATCGAGGCGCTGGTCGCCTGGCAGAGCGCATCGCGCCCGGGCGAACTGCCGGCCTACGACGCACCGCTGCTGCACCGCGAGTTGCAACTGTTTCCCGACTGGTACCTGTCGCGCCACCGCGGCGTCGCCATCGAGGGCGACTTGGCCGACACGCTGACCAGCACCTTCGACACCCTGGTCGCACACAACCTGAGGGCTGCGCCGGTCTACGTGCACCGCGACTTCATGCCCCGCAACCTGATGGTGGACGATGCCGACCCCACGGGCCCGCTGGGCGTGCTCGATTTCCAGGACGCGGTCTACGGCCCCATCACCTACGACATCGCCAGCCTGACCCGTGACGCCTTCCTGAGCTGGGAAGAGGACATGGTGCTGGAGGTGACGGTGCGCTACTGGGAGCATGCCCGCAAGGCCGGCCTGCCGGTCGATCCGGACTTCGGCGACTTCTACCGCGCGGTGGAATGGATGGGCCTGCAGCGCCATCTGAAGGTGGCCGGCATCTTCGCCCGGATCACTCTGCGCGACGGCAAGCCGAAGTACCTAGCCGACACGCCACGCTTCATCGCCTACATCCGCGCCACCGCCGGCCGCTACCGCGAGCTGCTGCCGCTGCTGCGGCTGGTGGACAAGGTCGAGAAGATCGAGACCTCGACCGGCTTCGCCTTCGGCCGGGTCTGACCATGCCCCGTTTCCACTGCCCCGGGCCGCTCGCCACCGGAGCGACCCTGTCGCTGCCGCCCGGCACCGCGCGGCATGTGCAGGTGCTGCGCCACCAGCCGGGCGATGCGCTGACGTTGTTCGACGGGCGGGGCGGCGAGTACGACTGCGCCGTACTGCGCATGGGCCGCAACGAAGTCGAGGTGCAGGTGGGTGCGCACACCGCCGTCGAGCGCGAGGCACCGCAGCGGGTGGTGCTGGCGGTCGGCATGCCGGCCAACGAGCGGATGGACTGGCTGGTTGAAAAGGCGACCGAGCTGGGCGCCGCCGGCATCCAGCCGCTGGCCACCGCCCGCACCGTGCTGCGGCTCAAGGGCGAGCGGGCCGACAAGAAGATCGCCCACTGGCAGGCGGTGGCCGTGGCCGCCTGCGAGCAGTGCGGCCGCAACCGGGTGCCCGCCGTGGCGCCGGTGGCCGATCTCTCCGCGTGGCTCGCGTCCCTGCCGCCGCTGTCGGAGGCCTGCGGCCCACGCCTGCTGCTTTCCCTGCACGCCCAGGCGGTGCCGCTGGCGCAGGCGGTGGCCGATGCCGCCGATCTGGGCGCCACCGTCACCGTGCTCTCCGGCCCCGAAGGCGGCCTGGCGCCGGAGGAAGAAGCCGCGGCCCTGGCGGCCGGCTTCAAAGCGGTGCGGCTGGGCGCACAGGTGCTGCGGGCCGAGACCGCTCCGCTGGCGGTGCTGGCGCGACTGGCACTGTAGCCACCGCGGGCCGCGCGGGACGACTCCGGGAACGCGGCCCGCCGAAAGCCCGGAACTCAGGCCGGGCGGTTCACCGGCATCTGCGACAGCAGCGTATCGACATTCACCTGCTCTGCCAGCTCCTGGGAAGGCGTTCCCCGGATGGCGCCCCAGGTGCGGGCCAGCAAGTCGGTCACACCGTTCAGGGTGTTGACAATGGCGCGACCGGCAGGGAATGTCAGCGCCAGCGACGGATGCTCGATCGCACGCAGCTCCTTTTCTGTGATTTCGACGCTTGGCGCCGTCCCTCCTTCGGCCTGCGACCAACGCTCCACCGCCTTTTTGGCGATGAGTTCGACGATCAGGCGGTTTTTCTCCTCGTCTGTGGTGAACTTGCCGCCTATGCCACCGAAATACTGGCCGCCCAGAAGGCCGGCACCGAGGCTGAGCACTTCGGTCGGTGTGTTCACCATGATGGTGACGATCTTCTGGGCCACTTCCGGCACCACCTTGGCGCGGGCCAACGTGTCGAAGGGCAGAAAGCCAGTGACCAGGCTGATGACCGAGCCGATGCCCATCGAATTGATGGCCAGTCCATGGCCCGGCGCCACCTCCAGGGCGGCCCTGGTGTCCTCCTTGACGTGTTCGGCCAGAGCGCGGTGCAGCTGCGCATCGCTGGCGTCTTCCTGCAGCGTCAGCTGGGGTGCGGGGAAGAAGCCTTCGTTCATCCGTTCGAGCGCGCCGGCCGCCATCTCCTCATGCCCGGCGGCCACCTCGCGCGGCACCATGGCGCCCGAGGTCGACACCGCGATCTGGTTGGTCACCGCGCTCACCGGCTGCATGGCCCAGAGTTGCGGCGAGGCCCAGCGTTGCGTCAGGGCAGCCGCATTGTTGGGGATCGCGCCGATCGCCGCGATGCCGCCGGAGATGGCCGATTCCTTGAGGTCGTTGAGGACTTCGGCCAACGACTTGGGCATCAGGGCTTCGCCCCGGAAGTGGCCCAGCAAGCGCTTGATCACGCAGGAGTCCGCGGTTTCCGCCACGGCGGCGGTCAGCGAGGCCAGGACGACCTCGGTCATATTCGTGATCGGATGGTCCTCACCGTAGGTCTTCGCCACGGCGGCACGGACGGCAGACCAGGCGAGCACGTCCAGTGCGAAGGCGACCCCGCCGCTGCCGATCAGGCTGGCGGCGATCGCCCAGCCCAGCTCCGGGGTGAGGTGCTTTTGCGTCAGCACCGCATTGACCGCCTGTGCGCCCATGCGACCACGAAGTTCAAGGGTGGCCGGATCGTGGTCGCTGAGCGCCTGGCCGACCAGCGCCTTCAGCTTTTCGTCGTTGGAGTCCGCCCGGTAGCGCACGCCTTGCAGGAAGGAGAACGGCGCGTTCTGCGGATTGGGCCCCAGGCCCTCGACGAGCGCGCGCGTCTCCTGATCGACGTCGGACTCGCCCGTCACGTCCTCGATCGTGATCGGCCGAAAGCTGGCATCCGCGCCGAAGGCCTTGGCACCCTTCTTGATCGCTTCGCGCGCGGCATAGGTGGAAAGATCGATATCGGCTTCTTCCGGCTCGGACCCGTCGCCGCCCAGATGCAACTCGCGCACCTTGCAGCCGGCGGCGAACTCCCATGCATTCAGCAGGATGTCGGCCTCCAGGGGCAGTCGCAATTCCGCGTCGGGCGGCAACGTGAGCTGTGCCGCCGCCTCCCGATACGCCGGCTTGATCTGCACGAACTGCAGCACCGCGTCGATGGCCTTGTCCGGAGAATGCAGGAGGCCATCGTCCCCGCGCGCGACGGCGCCCTTCAATGCCTCCGGCTGCCTGAACCTGTCGGTATTGACGATCTGGCGCAGTTGCGCACGATATTCTGCGGTCTGGATCTTCTGGAGTTGCGCCTCCAGCATGCCCAGACGCAGCATCCCCGTCAGATTGGCCTCGGTCCGCGCCTCGCGGCGCAGTTGCTTGGTAGGAAGCCCATCGGCCATGGCGAGCTGCTGGTTCAGCCGGTCTTTTTCGGCCTCCTTCAGACCCTTCAGGAACAACTCGCGCAGGCTCCCGGTGCGCGGACGCTGGATGGCGCTCGACGCGGCGCTGCTGGAGGATGCCTCCTGGGAGGGCTGCCGCTGCAAGGCCTCGGTCAGCTCGCTTGTCCCGTTCCGGCCGGGCAGGGTCGACGAATGGGCCGGGCACTCGGTCTCCAGGAACGGCGCTTCGAGTGCTGTTTCTTCGGGTGAAAAGCCGACGTTGGAGGGGCTCAGGGTGGTAGATGGCATGCGATCTCCGCCTGTAAAAGGCCGCCGGCCGCCCCACGGACAGCATCGGAGCCGGTTGACATGTAAAGCCTGCCCTGGGCGGACAGGCCGGGGACCGCCAATGTAAGGAGTTATTTTTTCGCCGCGCAGGCCGGTTACGAAACGGTGTATCGAATATCGAAGTCGCCGCCCGTCATCTGCAAATACGACTGGTTATTGTTAAGATGCGCAATCGGCGTCACATCCGGCCAAACAGCGCCTGCGCTTCCACACACCATTCCAGACGAGATTCGCCTTGACCGATTCCGCTCGCTCCGCTCCCCTGTCCCGGTGGCCCGCCCGCCACACACCGTCTGCCCTGCCGTGCGCCGCCGACCCGGCGCTGTTCCCGCTGAGCGCGCTGATGCTGGCGGCCTCGGTCGGCAGCTGGGCGCAGTCGGCGCCGGCCGGCAACGCATCGCTTCAGCCGGTCACCGTCACCGAGAAGGCCGAGGCGCCGCAGGGCAAGGAAGCGCTGCAGACCACCAGGAGCGGCATCGGCAAGGGCAACCAGGATATCCGCGACATCCCGCAGTCGATCACCGTCGTGACCGAGAAGCTGATCGACGACATCAAGCTCGACACGCTCAAGGACGCGCTGCACTACACCGCCGGCATCACCTTCGCCGCGACCGAGAACGGCACCGACCAGGACATCCGCCTGCGCGGCTTCCCGATCGCCAGCACCGGCGATCTGATGATCGACGGCATGCGCGACCCGTCGCACTACGACCGCGACACCTTCAACCTCGACCGGGTCGAGGTGATGCGCGGATCGGCCTCGATGCTGTTCGGCCGCGGCTCCACCGGCGGCGTGGTCAACCAGGTCAACAAGAAACCGCTGCTGGCCGACCAGACCGACGTGGTCGGCACCGTGGGCACCGCGGGCTACCTGCGCACCACCGCCGACTTCAACATCCGCACCGGCGAGACCTCGGCCCTGCGGATCAACGCGATGGTCAACAAGGCCGACAACGGCGGCGCCGACATCGACAAGAACGGCATCGCGCCCAGCTTCAGCTGGGGCCTGGGCACCGCCGACGAATTCACCGTCGGCCTGTTCCACCTCAAGAACAACAACACGCCGATGTCGGCGATCCGCTACCTCAACGGCGGCCTGGCACCGGTCAAGCCCGGCAACTTCTACGGCACCCGCGCCGACTTCGTCGACGGCGAGGCCAACTACCTGCACGGCTCCTGGAAGCACGTGTTCGACCACGGCGGCGAGCTGCGCAGCCAGATCCGCAGCGGCGTGTTCGAGCGCGCGCAGTGGAGCACCGCGGCCGGCTTCTGCGGCGCGGCGCCGACGGCCGCCGGCGCCTGTCCCACCGGCGCGCCGGCGGTCACCTCGCTCGACCCCGACACCTTCCTCACCCGCTCGGGCCTCACGCCGCGCAAGGACCGCTACAAGGCGACGTATGCGCAGAGCGACTACAGCAACACCTTCGACTGGTTCGGCCTGCGCCACGAGGTGCTGACCGGCGTGGACGCGGCGCACGAAGAGGCCGCCCGCTTCCAGAACAACGGCAGCACCCTCGGCACCCGGCCGGCCACCACGGTCGGCACGCCCGACGACGGGGCCGGGCTGGTCGGCACCCGCCTGTCGCCGCAGTGGCGCAACTCCAGCAACTACACCGCCGAGGCCTTCGGCGTGTACGCGCAGGACCTGGTGCAGGTGGCACCGGCCTGGAAGCTGCTGGGCGGCGTGCGTTATGACAACTTCAAGGGCGACTTCGAGCAGCTGGCCTATGCCACCGGCGCCAACGGCGCGCTGACCAACATCGCCCGCACCCGGCTGAAGGAGTCGCCGTGGAGCTACCGCGGCGGCATGCTGTTCCAGCCCTCGCCGACGCAGTCGTACCACCTCTCCTACGGCACCTCGTTCAACACCTCGGCCGACACCTACCAGTACGTCACCCCGCAGAACGCCAACACCCCGCCGGAGAAGAGCCGCAACATCGAGCTGGGCGCCAAGCTGGATTGGCTGGACGGCAAGCTCTCGACCCGCGGCGCGATCTTCCGCACCGAGAAGTACAACGAGCGCACCACCGACGCCGACTTCGCCGGCACCGCCTACACCCTCTCGGGCAAGCGCCACACCGCCGGCCTGGAGCTGGACGTGGTCGGCCGCATCGGCGCGCAGTGGGAGGTCTACGGCTCCTACACCTGGGTGCCGGTCGCGAAGATCGACGCGGCCGGCGTCGCCGCCGGTGCGCAGGCCTCGGTCGGCCAGCGCGTGGGCCTGACGCCCAAGCAGTCGGGCGCGGTGTGGGTCAGCTACCAGGCGACGCCGAAGCTGCGCCTGGCCCTCGGCGGCCACGGCGCCACCGAGAACCGGCCGCTGACCGGCACCACCGGCGCCGCCTCGGCCACCGCCCGCGTGCCCGGCTTCATGGTCGCCGACGCGATGGCCGAGTACAAGTTCACCCCCGACGTGTTCGCCCAGATCAACGTCAACAACCTGCGCAACAAGGCCTACGGCGACCAGCTGTACCCGGGCTTCACGATCCTGGGGCCGAAGCGCCAGGTGCTGGCGACCCTTGGCGTGAGGTTTTAGCTCTCCCCCAGGCTACGCACTTCGTGTCTCCGCCTCCCCCCTCACCGGGGGCGACACCCGCGGTCCGGCGAAGCCGGTCCCGCGGTGTCCCTGGGAATACGGGAGGCGCTGGCGCGTGGCTGCGATGTGCCCCGGATAATTCGACACCATGCTGTTGCACGTACGTGAAGTCCTGACCCCGGCCGAAGTGACGCGGGCGCGCGAAATACTGGCCGGGGCGCCGTGGGGCGACGGGCGGATCACCGCGGGGAGCCAGTCGGCCGAGGCGAAGAACAACGAGCAGCTGCCCGAGGATTGCGACGCGACGCGGGCGGTGCAGCAACTGCTGCTGCGCGGGCTGGAGCGGCACGCGGTGTTCTTCTCGGCCGCGCTGCCCAAGCAGATCTCGCCGCCGCTGTTCAACCGCTACGGCGGCGCGGCCAACAGCTTCGGCAACCATGTCGACAGCGCGGTGCGCTACCTGCGCAACGGCGCGGGCCGGGTGCGCACCGACATCTCGTGCACCCTGTTTTTGTCGGAGCCCGGCGAGTACGACGGCGGCGAGCTGATGGTGGAGGACACCTTCGGCGAGCAGCGGGTGAAGCTGGCCGCCGGCGACCTGGTGCTGTATCCCGGCACCAGCGTGCACCGGGTGGAACCGGTGACCCGCGGGCACCGCGTCGCCAGCTATTTCTGGATCCAGAGCATGGTGCGCGGCGACGAGCAGCGCCGGCTGCTGTTCGAGATGGACAAGCACCTGCGCCGGCTGCGCTCGGGCGCGCATCTGGGCGAGACCGATCCGTCGGTGATCGGCCTCACCTCCACCTATCACAACCTTCTGCGCATGTGGCTGGACGTGTAGCAACGCCATTCAACGAAAGACAAGCATGACCAAGACACTATTCCTGAGCATCGCCGCGCTGGCGGCGGCCGTGGCGTCGGGTGGCGCCGCGGCGCAGATCGTGAACCACGACACGGTGAAGTGCGCCCCGGTGCCCAAGGAAGAGATGCGGCCGCAGATGGAGCTGCAGAAGAAACTGGTGGCCGAGGGCTGGAAGGTGCGGCAGGTCAAGACCTTCAACGGCTGCTACGAGGTCTACGGCTTCAACCACCAGGGCGAGCGGATGGAGGTGTTCTTCGACCCCAAGACGTTCGAGAAGATCGGCGAAGTCAAGCAGCCGTCGTGAGCGAGCCGCGCCCGACGCCGTCGCCCGCCCCCGTGGTGCGGGTCTGGGACCTGCCGGTGCGGCTGCTGCACATCGTGCTGGCGGCATCGGTCGCGGGCGCCTGGCTGACCGGCGAGGAAACGCTGCGCTGGCACGAGGCCGCCGGGTGGGCCGGGCTGGCGGCGGTGGCGGCGCGGCTGGCGTGGGGTGCGCGGGGCGGCCGCTTCGCGCGCTTCGGCGCCTTCGTCCGCAGCCCGGCCGCGACGGCGCGCTATGGGGCGCAGGTGCTGCGCGGCACCGCCCCCCGCTACCTGGGCCACAACCCGCTCGGCGGCTGGATGGCCGTCGCCCTGCTGGCCACCGTGGCCGCCACCGGCATCACCGGCTGGCTCTACACCACCGACGCGTTCTGGGGCATGGCCTGGCTCGACGCGCTGCACCGCGCGCTGGCCTGGGCGGTGCTGGCGCTGGTCGCGCTCCACGTGGCGGGCGTGGTGTTCACCGGCCGGCACCAGCGCGAGAACCTGGTCGCGGCGATGGTGCACGGCCGCAAGCGCGGCGACGGCGCGGTGGACGAAGACGGGCGATAGCGAGAGCCGCTGCGGGGCGATTCGGTCCTGACGGCGAGGCACCGGGGAGGGCGGCTTGCGCGAACGATGCAAAGCCGATGCGAGCGGCGGTCCACAGCAGGGCGCTGCATCAAAATTGATAGCAAATAGTCGGCGTCCAACAATTCTTTCAGATACATAAGATGCCGAAATCCTCTACACACGTCGACCATTAGCTACGAATTTCGCAGCAACACCCGCGCTCTGCGGATAGTCCGCATGGATTGCACCCGCGCGCCCGCTAGGCGAGCCCGCCCTGCGGCGAATCCCCCGCCCCCTCGCCTCCGAACAAGCCGCCGTCGTCCAGCAGATCGAAGGCGATCTGTGGCCGGCGCTCCAGGCTCTTGCGGATCGCGGCGGGGATGCTCTGCCGGGTCTTCCTGCACAGGCCCGGCTGCTCCAGCACCCCGATCGCGATGCCGCGCAGGCTGCGCACCTCGTTCGGGCTGAAGCTGATCCGCAGCCGCAGGCCGAGCTGGTCGGCCATGCGGGCCTCGATGCGCCGCAGCTCGGCCAGGCTCTGCAGGTTCTCCAGCCGCTCCAGCAGGCGGCGCTCTTCCTCGCGCGTCAGCAGCAGCACCCGCAGGTCGGCGCCCGGCGCGGCCAGCAGCGCCTCCCGGTCGCAGACGCAGGCGCCGGGCGGGCATTCGGTGCGGATCGGGATGGGTGTGGGCTGCATCGTCGGCAGAAGGGAAGTGCAGGGTAACGCGGCGGACGGGCGGACACGGTGCGGTTTGCAGGGCCGCCGTGCAAAAAAACTCACTGACGCGCCGGCCGCGGGTTGGCCACACTCGTGCGCGGCATCAGCGCACAGCGCGGCAACGTAGACACACGACGCACGGCAGAGCCCATTTCGACTGCCTGGTCATCGACGGCGGTACCGCCGGCACCCGGGCCTCGATGCCGACTTCGCCCGCTTCCACGGCGGCGCCGGCCCTTCTTCCGCTAGCCGGCCCGGCGCAACGGCACGGCCAGGTAGGCCAGGTGCTTCAGCTCCTTTCGGCCCAGCGCCACGTTGTGCAGCACGATGCCGCAGACGAAGGACATGAAGGCGCTCAGCATCAGCCCGGTGACCAGGATCGCGGTCGGGAACCGGGGCACCGCACCGGTGTGCAGGTAGGTGGCGACCAGCGGCGCCGCCAGTCCCAGGGCCACCAGCGCGAAGAGGGCCGCCAGCAGGCAGAAGAAGGCCATCGGCCGCTCGCTGGTGAACAGCCGCACGATGGTGCGCAGGATGCGCCAGCCGTCGCGGTAGGTCGACAGCTTGCTGGCCGTGCCTTCGGGCCGCGAGCCGTAGGACACCGGCAGCTCCATGGTCGGCATCCGCAGTTCCAGCGCATGCACCGTCAGCTCGGTCTCGGTCTCGAAGCCGTGCGCCATCGCGGGGAAGGTCTTGGCGTAGCGCCGCGAGAACACGCGGTGGCCCGAAAGCATGTCGGTGAACCGGCCGCCGAAGATCGCGGCGACCGAGCCGGTCAGCATCTGGTTGCCCAGCCGGTGCCCGGGCCGGTAGGTGGCGGCGTTGCTGCCGTCGTCCACCCGCGCGCCCACCACCATGTCGCAGCCGCCCTGCCAGACGCCGGCGATCAGGTCGCGGATGTTAGAGACGTCGTAGGTCGCGTCGCCGTCGGTCATCACGTAGATGTCGGCCTCGACGTCGGCGAACATGCGGCGCACCACGTTGCCCTTACCGCGCAGCGACACCCGGTGCACCGTCGCGCCGTGGGCCGCGGCCTCGGCGGCGGTGCCGTCGGTCGAGGCGTTGTCGAAGACGTGGATGGCGGCCTCGGGCAGCGCCCGCCGGAACTGGTCGACCACCGAGCCGATGCCGCCGGCCTCGTTGTAGCAGGGGAGGATGACCGCGATGGAAGGGGCCGGCGCATCTCCCGGACGACGGGGCGAGGGGACGGAAAAATCAGCGGACATGGGAACGGATTTTGTAGACATGCATATCGGAGTCGGCGTAGACGCGGTCGAAATAGCGAGAAAGGTCCGGCGAGGTCGACAGGCTGTTTTCGTGAAGGCTGACCACCAACGTATCGAAACCCTCTCGCTGCAAGCGTTCCGCCAAGGGTTGCGGCGCCAATTGCGCGTAGTCGCGATACCTCCACGGCCCGAAATGGTCGCCCATCACAGGGCGCGGCAGGTAATACAGCACCGCCTCCAGATTCATTTGATAGATGCGCCGCGCGGGATGCTCGCGCAAATACGCAAGCACGCCCCCATAGCGGGGCAGATTATCTTTCAAGGCCGCGTGCCGCTCTGCGACCGTCGGCGATACCAGCGACCATTCGTAGTCGCCTTTGAAGTGATATCTGCGTTGCGCCACCACCAGAACGGCGACCAGGACCACGAGCTGCACGGCGCGCCATCCGTAGCCTCGGTGGAAGAAGGCGAATCGCTCGCGCTCGATCCGGGCCCATGCGGTCGAGACACTCGCCCACAGCACCGCGCCGGTCAGCACGCACAAGGCAGGGTAGGCAGGCAGGAGATACCGGGGGTAGTGGGAAGTGAAAACCCAGACGAGCATGGCGTACGCGGAGAAAGCCGCAGTGGCCCAGATGCGGCCGGCCCGGTGGTTGCGCCATGCCAGAAGCGGGGCCGCCGCGGCCAACAGCAGGCAGGCGGGAGGCCAACCGAAATTGGCCTTGATGTCGCTCAGCTGGGCGGCATAGTCGCCCGCGTTCCACTCGGTGAATCCGAAGATCCTGCCCCCCAGCGGATGGAAGGGGTCTCCGGTCATCAAGGCGTTGCGCGCGTACCAGTAGACGCACGCGATGGCGACGAAGGCGGCACTGCGCAGCCAAGTGCCCCGACGTCGATCCGCGAGCACCACGACCCCGGCGAACAGGGGCAGGAACGTGAGCCCCTGGTATTTGGAGCCTATCGCCACCCCCAGCAGAAACGAGGCCATGTACAGAAGCCGGCGCTCGGCGATCGCTTCGCGCCAGAGGTGCAGTACGACGAAGGCCGCGCAGACGAACAGGGCGAGGCCCATGTCGACATACGCGGTCGCGAACTCGGCCTGCGCCAGCAGCAGCCAGAACACGCTGGCGGCGCAGGCGGCCGCCCGCCCGGCGATGGACATCGTCCAGCGATGCACCAGCACGGCGGTCAACCACCCTGCGTACCCGTGCAACAGGTGAGGCATGACGTCGTCGTAGACGCTCAGCGCTGCGGCGTACAGCAGATCGTAGTTGTACGGGAACCATGCATATCGAATGGATGCATTGATCTGCAGCCGCCCCTGTTCGGCCCACTCGCGCGCATGGGGCAGGTGGTATGCCAGCTCGTCCCACGCCAGCGGGATGCGAAGCGGATAGACCATGGTCGAGGTCGCGACCAGAAGAACGATCCAGCTGCCCCAGTGCGGCCATTTCCACGATTGCGCCGAAGGGATTCGGAGCTGCCACAGCGCCAGAACCAGCCCCACGATGCCGATGCCGCAGATGACGACCGGCAAAAGAGCGCCGACAGCGCCGGCGATCTGCAGCAGACAGATGACGACACCTGTTCCCAGCGCGAGTTCCAGGGTGCCGCGCAAGACCGCGTCGGACAGCGTTGCCAGCGGTGTCCGCGCGCTCGCTGCACGCCCATAGCCCTGGCAAACCAACGCGAACAACAAAAGCGCCAAATAGTGCTGCGCCGCGAATTGGTATTTGATTTCCACTCTCGTCCCGTCCTTGGTCGCTTCACCCCGAAGCCCGCATTTTTTCAGATATGCGGGCAGGTAGGCCACTGCCTCGTTCGAGGCAGCGCCCCGTCCCACTCGCTGCGACGGGACACGCGGCCATGGTCGCTCCATGACCGATCCACGCAATGTCGCGCACGACAAAAAAGTGCAGCAGGAAAAGAAGAACCACGGCGAAGAGGTCGCACCCGGTGCGATCCATGCGCCGCGGCCCGGTCAGAAGCCGGCGCTGCACCACGACGAGCCGGCCGAAGAAGCCGAAAAGGACGACGCGGAATAAACTTCGGCCGCGATCCACGATGCGCGGATCGACCCATGTTTTTCCGGCATTTTTCCGATCACCCTGGCGGCGCAGAGGCAAGGTCCGCCTGCAGGGAATGCGCCCGCCCCGGTGGGCACGCGGGCTGTCGGGGCATGATCCGTGCCCGCGGTCCGCGGCGACGCGGACCACGCCGGATCCGGCCCTCATGGCAGCATGCGCCGCAGCACCGGCTCCTTGTCCACGAACTGGTGCTTCAGCGCGCCCGCCAGGTGCAAGAGGAACAGCGCGTACAGCACGTAGGCGCCGGCGCTGTGCATCCGGCCGAAGAGGTCGTGCAGCGCTTCCTTGTCGTCCGACGCGGCGACCTTCTGCGCGACGAAGCCGATGCGCGGCCATTCGAAGGCGCCGAACCAGCGCATCGGATGCGCCGCCGCGTCCTTCCAGGCCGAGTCGTGCAGCCAGCCCGAAAGCGGCATCCACAGCATCACGCCGTAGAGCAGCACATGCACCGCATGGGCCGACAGCCGCTCCCAGCGCGGGTAGGCGGCCGGCAGCGGCGGCGCGGGATGCGACAGGCGCCACAGCAGCCGCAGCAGCACCAGGCCGAGCACCGTCACGCCGATGGACTTGTGGGTGTCGAACACCGGCCGCACCAACGCGTCGGGAAACCATCCCACCGTCAGCATCAGCGCGACGTTGACCAACATCAGCAGCGCGATCAGCCAGTGGAAGACGACGGCGATGCGGGTGTAGCGCTGCGCAGGGGCGGCAGCGGGCGGCGATGCCTGGGCGGGGGTGCGGGGGTTCATGGCTCGGCAATATAGGGCCTGCGCCGCGGCTTGACGAGCCCGCGCTCCAGGCCGCAGCATTACACCGGCCCGACATGCGGTGGCTGCGATCGGCGGCGGTGCCGTGCCGCATGGCCGATCGGCGTGCGGCAGCGGGCGGCGCAGGGGTGCGACATCCGCCCGGGCGCCGTCCGCTGCCGCATGGCAGAGCGCCCCGCCCCGCCCCGATGGGTCTTCTCTCGGAACGTGCCTGCAGCTTCGCCGGGGCACTGCCTGTCTCCGCCTTTGTCAGACTGCTCGCCACCCACGCCCACCACCGAGATGCCGCCCGATACCTCCCAGCTCGATACCTCCCTGCGCGATGCCCGCCTGCGGGCCACGCCCAACCTTCCGGGTTGGCGCACGCCGCTGCCGAGCGTGCTGATCCACGGCGGGGCGCTGCTGCTGTGGGGCATCCTGTTCTGCATGGCCTTCGCGGTGGGCGGCGTGCTGGCCTGGTCGGTGGGCGTGGTGTACGTGGTGTACGACACGGTGCTGCTCGCCTTCGTCGGCTGGCGCACCCGGGACCTGCTGCGGCCCGCGGCGGTGGTGCCCGGGACCGGTGGCGCGACGCCGGCCGCGGTGCGCACCAGCGTCTGCGTGCTGGTCGCCGCGCACAACGAGGCCGGCGCCCTGCCGCTCACGATCGCCGCCCTGCTGGCGCAGACCGATCCGCCCGAGCGGATCATGGTGGTGGACGACGGCTCCACCGACGGCACGGCCGACCTGCTGGTGCGCCACTACGGCTTGGCCCTGCCGGCCCCCGGCACGGTGGGGCTGCCCAGTCTCGCCTACCCCACCCTGCGCTGGCTCGCTCTGCCGCACAGCGGCAAGGCCCGCGCCCTCAACGCGGCCCTGCCGCGCACCGGAACCGACGTGGTTCTGACGGTCGACGGCGACACCCTGCTGGCGCCCACCGCGCTGGCCGCGATGCGCCGGGCCTTCGCGGCCGAGCCGGGGCTGGTGGCGGCCACCGGCGTCATCGTGCCGGTGTGCGGACCGTCGTTCTCGGGCCGGGTGTTCCAGTGGTTCCAGACGTACGAGTACATCCGCAACTTCCTCTCGCGCCATGCCTGGATGCGGATGGACAGCCTGCTGCTGGTCTCGGGCGCCTTCGCCGGCTACCGGCGCAGCGCGCTGCTGGCCGTGGGCGGCTTCGATCCCGACAGCATGGTCGAGGACTACGAGCTGACCCACCGCCTGCGCCGCCACGCGGTGGCCCATCGCCTGCCCTGGACGGTGCGGGTACTGGGCACCGCCTGCGCCCGCACCGACGCGCCGGGCAGCATCGGCGCCTTCCTCGGCCAGCGGCGCCGCTGGTTCGGCGGCTTCCTGCAGACGCAGTGGCACTACCGCGACATGGTCGGCGACCGGCGCTACGGCCGGCTGGGCGTGGCGATGCTGCCGGTGAAGGCCTTCGACACGCTGCAGCCGCTCTACGGTCTCACCGCGTTCTTCCTGCTGGCGTACTACCTGGCCGCGGGCCGGCCGAGCCTGCTGGGCGCGGCGGCCGGCGTGATCGGCACCAAGCTGGCGATCGACCTGGCCTTCCACCTCTGGTCGATCCGCCTCTACCGCCGCTGGGTGGGCGACACCGCGCCGGCCAGCCTGGCCCAGGGGCTGCTGGCGGCACTGGCCGAGCCGTTCACCTTCCAGCTGCTGCGCCACACCGGCGCGGCCCTGGGCTGGGTGTCGTTCCTGACGCGCCGCCGGCGCTGGGGCGTGCAGCGCCGGGTCGGTGTGGTGGTCGCCCGCGACCACGACTCCGCCTGAAAGCGGCACGCCGATTCATAGAGGAAAGTGCCTGCGGCCGGCGATATGCGCCGACCTGAAGCTATAAAAAACATAGCGCCGAACTTTTCCGGCACGCCGAGGGACGAAAGCGGCCGCAGGGCCCTGGCGCGCTTTGCAGGTTGCGCAACCCTGCAGCGGGGTGGCCGGACGGATCTTCAAGCGCGCGGGGCCGCAGCTGCGGCCGCCCCGGTCCAGCGGGCGTGCGCGGCCAGTGCTTCCTCGTAGGTCTGCATCTGCACCCGCAGCGTGCTCTCCATGTCGCGGCCGTATCCGCCGCCCATGGCGAAGGCGAGCGGCAGGCGGCGCTGCCAGGCCCAGTCGAACACCCGGCGGTCGCGCGCCCGCATGCCGGCATCGGTGAGGCGCAGCCGGCCCAGGCGGTCGCCCTCGTGCGGGTCGGCGCCGGCCAGGTACAGCACCAGGTCGGGCACGAAATGGTCGTCCAGCACCGCCAGCGCGGTGTCGAGCGCCCGCAGGTAGTCGCCGTCCTCGCAGCCGTCGGGCAGTTCCACGTCGAGATCGCCCGGCTCTTTCTGGAACGGGTAGTTGCGCGCGCCGTGCAGCGACAGGGTGAAGAGGGTCGGGTCGCTGCGGCAGATCTTCGCGGTGCCGTTGCCCTGGTGCACGTCCAGGTCGATCACCGCCACCTGGCAGGCGCGGCGGCGGGTGCGGCCCCATTCGGCCTGCACCACCCGGGCTGCGACCGCCATGTCGTTGAAGACGCAGAAGCCGCCGCCCCGGTCGGCGGTGGCGTGGTGGGTGCCGCCGGCGATGTTGGCGGCCACGCCTTCGTGCCGGGCGATGCGCAGCGCGGCCAGCGTGGCACCGACCGAGCGCCGCGCGCGGGCCGCCATCGCTGGCGACCAGGGAAATCCGATCTCGCGCTGCTGCGCGGCGGTCAGGCTGCCGTCTGCGACCGCGGCGATGTAGGCCGGCGTGTGCGCCATCGCCAGCTGGCCGGTGGTGGCCTCGGGCGCTTCCTGCAGCCGGATCGCCTCGGGCCAGGTGGCGACCAGCCGGTCACGCAGCGCGCCGTACTTGCTCATCGGGAACCGGTGGCCGGCCGGCAGCGGCAAGACGAAATGGTCGGCGTAGTAGACGTGCATGGGCCGGCGATTGTGCCGGCACTGTGCGTTCGACGTGTGCAAGGTATAGTTGTCTGCAAAAATGCCTGAAGCTCTGTATTTCCAATGGTTTCAAGCTATGCTATTGATAGCAACCGAACAGAGTGGTTCTGAATGTCGGGAGTCCGCTACCACTTTCCATGGTTGAGCAAGTGCATGCCGTGCTACGAGTAGTAGGCGAAGAGGAATACTGTACATTTATACAGTTTTAACCAGTGCTGGTGCAAGAGCCGATGGGGTGATGACATGAAACAAACTAACCCTAAACAAACGGAACTTTTTTGCGGCGACTCTAGCGCCGCAGATGCACTCATTTCCGAATCGTCATTGGTATCTGCAGCATTCGCGCTAGGTGCAGCAGATGTCGATGGGCTATCTGATACAGAGAAACATCTTTTCAGTCGAGTGCCCACCACAACGAAATCGCTTGTAGCTTCACTCCGCAAAGAAATCCTTGCGGGAAAAGATCCTTTGGGCTTGGCGTTTTCGCGGCTACGCAGTCCAGATTTGCGACGCGAGTCTGGCGCAACTTATACGCCAACCGGAATCGTGCACGCAATGATGGCTTGGGCAGCGGCGCAACCATCACCGGACCGGGTAGTTGACCCGGGGGTCGGTTCGGCCCGCTTTCTGTGTGTAGCCGGGGCAACCTTCCCAAATACGAACCTCCTAGGTTTGGAAACCGACCCGCTTGCTGCGCTCATGGCACGTGCCAACTTGGCCGTGTTCGGATTTTCTGGGCGCGCGCGTGTTGATATGCTGGATTACCGAGTACCTGCTGCGCCATTTGAGGGCAGGACTTTATTCATTGGCAATCCCCCATATGTTCGCCATCATTTAATAGATTCAGTGTGGAAAAAGTGGCTGGTTGAGTCGGCTGCACGTTACCAATTGAAGGCTAGTCAATTGGCAGGACTGCACGTTTACTTCTTTCTTGCAACGGTTCTTCGCGCAAAGACCGGAGATGTTGGTGCGTTTATCACGGCTGCCGAATGGTTGGATGTGAATTACGGCCAAGTACTACGCGAACTTTTTCTGGGGCCGTTGGGAGGCAAAGGCATCGTTATCGTCGAGCCTACTGCAGAGCCCTTTCCAGATGCTGCCACCACCGCCGCAATAACGACCTTCCAAATTGGCTCCCAAGCTTCTTCCATGCGATTGCGGCGGGTTAAGAGCATGAAAGATTTGGTCAATTTAAGTGGAGGCAAAGCAGTTCGCCGGGAAAGATTGGTAGCCGAATCGCGATGGTCTCGTCTTACTCATGCAGAACGTGCCTACCCCGACGGCTTTGTCGAGCTTGGGGAGCTTTGTCGAGTTCACCGTGGAACAGTGACGGGTGCAAACGCCGTGTTCATTTCTAACTCCGATGCAACTGGAGTACCCGATCGCTACAAGTTGCGAAGCATTACGAAAGCACGTGAGTTGATTGCTGCGGGGCGCGTGTTGGCAGACGCCTCGTCTTTGCGATGTGTTGTTGATCTTCCAGACGATCTCGAATTGCTTGATGCGCAGGAACGTTCAGGCGTAGAGCGCTTTCTTGCGGCGGCGCGATCCCATGGAGCCCACCAAGGTTACGTCGCACGCAACAGGCGTGCGTGGTGGTCGGTCGGCATGCGTGCCCCCGCTCCAATCCTCGCAACCTACATGGCACGTAGCGCGCCTACGTTCGTGCGCAATGCCGCAGCGGTACGCCACATCAATATTGCGCATGGACTCTACCCTCGTGAAAATCTTTCCGAGATTCAGATGCGCAACTTAGTCAACTATCTGTGTACTGGCATAAGCGTGCTTGACGGACGAACTTATGCGGGCGGCCTTACCAAGTTCGAGCCCGGTGAAATGGAACGCTTATATGTCCCGTCGCCGAATCTTCTCAAAGAGATCGGCGCATGAGCCAACCACCTGTATGGACTGCAGAACAGCTTGAGCTGAAAAGACTGGAAGCAGTCTTCATATTTCGCAATCGTCGGATGGAAGAGCCACTAGAGCAATATCTCGCACATTTTGATGAGTACCAAGGTGTTGTAGAAGATTTGTTGGAATCAACTGTTGACCTATCAGACCTCGACAGTAACCTTGTCCATGTTCTGACCGCGCCCAAATTGATGGAAGCCTTTCGGTATCTTGCCGGTCCGCCGATATCAAGCGACGATCTCAAGGTAGTGGCCGAAGCAGTTTTTTCCAAGCAGCGCTTGGAGCGCGATTCCGCGATGGTCACCCGTATTCGCCAAATGGTTTTGAGCGGCCTGGATCGCCGCCGATTTCCGTGGTAGTGCAACAACGTGAGCCAACCGAGACAGAGAGACAAGCTGCGGTGATTGCGTCGGCGGCACTGATCGCCACACGTCGCCTGGAGACAGGCCGCCGTAGCGATGGCAAACAAGAGCAAGAGGCGGCTGTGCATGCCTCTTTAAAAATCATGGGATTTGAACAAGTGCGGTCAAGAAGGGTACATGTGCTGGGAGATGCGCCCGCACCAGGACAATTCTGTGCTGAAAGTGATCTGGGCGGCCGCAAAGCAGATGTTTTGGTGGGATTGTGGGACCGCCGGGTATTGGCTATCGAATGCAAAGTGTCCAACTCCTCCACCAATTCTGTCAAACGCTTGAACAACGATGCCGCAGCAAAGGCCGAAGCATGGCGCGAGGATTTCGGCACGCGTCAGGTTGTTCCTTCTGCAGTGCTGAGTGGTGTCTACAAATTGCACAATTTAGAAGATGCGCAGCGTCGGGGCCTGTCGTTGTTCTGGGCCCATGACCTCGATTGTTTGACCGACTGGATTCACCACACGCGTCCGTAATCGCATCTGTCAAGCTCGAAGCGGCAAAGCCTCCGCCAGGTAGGGCGCGGTGCGGCTGCCCTCGGCCGCGGCCACCTGCCGCGGCGTGCCGCAGGCGACGATGCGGCCGCCCGCGTCGCCTGCGCCGGGGCCGATGTCGATCACCCAGTCGGCCGCGGCCACCACGCGCATCTCGTGCTCGACCACCACCACCGTGTTGCCGGCCCGCACCAGCCGGTCGAGCTGCAGCAGCAGGCGGTCGACGTCGGCCGGGTGCAGGCCGGTGGTGGGCTCGTCCAGCACGTAGAGGGTGTCGCCCTTCTGGGTGCGCTGCAGCTCGGTGGCCAGCTTGATCCGTTGGGCCTCGCCACCGCTGAGTTCCGTCGCGGGCTGGCCCAGGCGCAGGTAGCCCAGGCCGATGTCGCGCAGCACCGCCAGCGGGCGCAGCACGGCGGGCTCGTCGGCGAAGGCGTCGCAGGCGGCTTCCACCGTCAGGCCCAGCACGTCGGCGATGGTCAGGCCGTTCCAGGCGATGCGCAGCGTCTCGGGGTTGTAGCGGGCGCCGTGGCAGGCGGGGCACGGCGCGTAGACGCTGCGCAGGAACAGCAGCTCGACGCTGACGAAGCCCTCGCCCTCGCAGGTCGGGCAGCGGCCCTTGGCCACGTTGAACGAGAAGCGGCCGGCGTCGTAGCGGCGCCGCCGCGCGTCGGGCGTGGTGGCGAAGAGCTTGCGCACCGCGTCGAACAGACCGGTGTAGGTGGCGAGGTTGGAGCGCGGGGTGCGACCGATCGGCTTCTGGTCGACCTGCACCAGCCGGCGGATGCGCTCCATGCCGCCCGCGATGCGGCCCGCCGTGCGCTCGGCAGGCACGCTGAGGCCGCTGCCGGCACCGGGGTCGTCGTCGCCGGCGGCGGCATCGGGCGGGCCGTCGTCGGCCGGCGCGTCCGTGACCACCGGCTGGCCCAGGGCCGCGGCGACCAGCTCCAGCAGCGCCTGGCTGACCAGGCTGGACTTGCCCGAGCCCGACACGCCGGTCACCGCCGTGAGGCGGCCCAGCGGGAAGGCCGCGTCCACACCGCGCAGGTTGTGGCGGGTGACGCCTTCCACCGTCAACCACTCTTCGGGGGCCAGCACAGCTCGGGACGCCGACCTCTCGCTATCGAAAAGATAGCGCCGTGTCTGCGATTCGGCCACCTCCGCCAACCCCGCAGGCGGGCCGCTGTAGAGCACACGCCCGCCGCGCGAGCCCGCCTCTGGACCGACGTCGACCAGCCAGTCGGCCCGGCGCATGGTGGCGATGTCGTGCTCGACCACGAAGAGCGAATTGCCGGCCGCCTTCAGCCGCTGCAGCGCGGTCAGCAGCGCCTCGCCGTCGGCCGGGTGCAGGCCGGCCGACGGCTCGTCGAGCACATAGACCACGCCGAAGAGCTGCGAGGCCAGTTGCGTCGCCAGCCGCAGCCGCTGCAGCTCGCCGGGCGAGAGCGTCGGCGTGGCCCGGTCGAGCGAGAGGTACCCGAGCCCCAGGTCGGTGAGCTGCCGCACCCGGCCGAGCAGCTCGCCTGCGATGCGCTGGGCGGCGATGCGTTTCTCGGGCGAGAGGTGCGGCGTGCGGCGCACGTCGGGCGCGGCGGCATGGGAGGCGCCGCCGGCGGCCACGCGCTTGTCGGTATGCGCGCGGTGCGCGGCCTTGGAGCGGGTGCCGGCGCCTTGTGCCCGCACCGCGTCCTCGTCGGCGAATCGGCCTTCGGCGGCGGGCTGCAGCACCTCGGCCAGGGCGTCGAGCGGCATCTGCTGCAGCGCGCCGATGTCGTGGCCGCAGAAGGTGACCGACAGCGCGGCGCGCTTCAGGCGCTTGCCCTCGCACACCGGGCAGACGGTGCCGACCATGAACTGCGACACCCGCTTTTTCATCAGCGCGCTCTGGCTGGTGGCGAAGGTCTGCAGCACGTAGCGCCGGGCGCCGGTGAAGGTGCCCATGTAGCTCGGCGCCATCTTGGCATTGACGGCCGCGCGCACCTCGGCGCGGTCGAAGCCGGCGTAGACCGGCACGGTCGGCTGCTCGTCGGTGAAGAGGATCCAGTCGCGGGTCTTCTTCGGCAGGTCCTGCCAGGGCAGGTCGACGTCGTGGCCCAGGGTGGTGAGGATGTCGCGCAGGTTCTGGCCCTGCCAGGCGGTGGGCCAGGCGGCGACGGCGCGCTCGCGGATGGTGCGGGTCGGGTCCGGCACCATCGACTGCTCGGTCACCGCGTAGATGCGGCCCAGGCCGTGGCATTCGGGGCAGGCGCCCTCGGCGGTGTTGGGCGAGAAATCCTCGGCGTAGAGCATCGGCTGGTCGGGCGGGTAGCGGCCCGCGCGGGAATACAGCATCCGCACCAGGCTGCCGATGGTGGTGACGCTGCCGACCGAGGAGCGCGCGGTGGGCGTGCCGCGCTGCTGCTGCAGGGCGACGGCGGGCGGCAGGCCGTCGATCCGGTCGACCTGCGGCACGCCCACCTGGTCGATCAGCCGCCGCGCATAGGGCGCGACCGATTCGAAGTAGCGCCGCTGCGCCTCGGCGTACAGCGTGCCGAAGGCGAGCGACGACTTGCCCGAGCCCGAGACGCCGGTGAACACCACCAGCGCGTCGCGCGGGATGTCGACGTCGACGTTCTGCAGGTTGTGCTCGCGCGCGCCGCGCACGCTGACGAAGCCGGCGCGGGGTGCGGCCGACAGTGGCGCGGATGCGGCCATGGGGTCTCCTGTCGCTGGGTCCTTCAGGGTCGACGCACGCGGGCCCTACCGCGGTCGGACGGCGCGCGACACGCCTGTCGGCCTGGGCCGCTCAAGGCGGCTGCCGAGGGCCGCGAACGCCGTCGCCCACATCCGGGGGGCATCGCCAACCCTCCCGGCCTGCGTGCTCTCTGCGTTCTCGGTGGTGGGGCCGGCCGACGGCGGGTGGATGCCGCCCCCTCTTACGCGGAGCGACGTCGGATTCAGTGCTGGTCGTGCCCGGGCCGGTCCGTCGCCGGCGCATCGCCGCTGTCGACGGAAGTTTCTCGCGGCGCCGCGGACCCGGTCACCTCGGCCGCCTCCGACGCTGGCGTACCGCCAGCGGCGCCTTCTGGAACGGGCCGGGCATGGGCGGCAGCGGCAACTGCGGCCGAACGGCGCCTGCGGGCACGTTCCAGCAGCGGGCCGGCCTGGCGCGGGTCCAGGCCGTACATGTCGGCGAAGGCCTCGACGGTCGCGCTGCCGGATTCGAAAGCACGCAGCAGGGCCTCGTCCTTGGCGGCGCGGGCGCCGGCTTCGGCCAGGGCTTCGTCGAGCAGGCCGGTGGCGGCTTCGTTGCGGGTGCGCACCCGTTCGGCATAGTCCTCGCGGGTCAGGCCCGAGGCTTCGAAGGCCTGCACCATGCGGTCGCGCCACTGGGCCCGCAGCGCGGGGCGGTCGGCTTCGGGCGTGCGGCCTTCGCGGCGGCGCCAGAGTTCGACCAGGGCGTGGTGCACATGCTCGGGCGCCAGGTCTTCCACCACCGCACCCTGCAGGTCGCGGCGCGCATCGCCCGCGGCCACGCTCTGCAGGTAGCGGGTGGAACGGGTGTGCAGGCCGAGCGCGGTCTTGAGGGCTTCGCGCTCGAACACGTCGGGATGCGCGGCCAGCAGGTCCTGGAAGATGCCGCGCTTGAGCGGTCGGAACACCGCGCCGAACAGCTGCGGATAGAAGCCGGCCAGCTGCTCCAGCGCCGGATGCGGCGCGCGCGACGGCCCCGAGGCGTTGCCGCTGCCGGCCGCGGGGCGCCGGCCCGGCCCACGGCCGCCGCCGCCCTGTTGCGAACGGCGTTTGTCGGCGGGTCGCCGGGATTGCGGGGCGCGGGAGCGGGGGTCCTGCACGGCGGGGGAAACCACCTGTTCTGCGGGAGCGGCGGCTGCGTCGGGCACGGAATCTGTCATGGCATGGAGCAAAAGGGCGAATTCGCGATCATGCCAGCGATATGGTCCTGCACCGAATCGGCGCCCGGAGGCGCCCTGGCGGTGCCCGTGGCGGGTGCCGTGCGCGCCACAATCCGGGGATGCAACTCCAGGCCCCGATTCCTCTGCTGCGGATCTTCGACGAAGCGAAGGCCCGCGCGTTCTACCTCGACTATCTGGGCTTCCGGGTGAATCGGGAGCACCGCTTCGAGCCGGGCTTTCCGCTGTACCTGCAGATCGCGCGCGACGGCTGCGTGCTGCATCTGACCGAGCACCACGGCGATGCCTGCCCCGGTGCCGCGCTGCGGATCGCGACGGCCGGCCTGGCCGGGCTGCATGCCGAGCTGGCCGCCAGGTCGTATGCCTATGCCCGTCCCGGGATCGAGGCGACGCCCTGGGGCTCGCACGACATGGTGATCCAGGACCCGTTCGGCAACCGGCTGGTCTTCACCGCCGACAGCCTGTGAGGCACCATTGGCGCTGCACGCCCGGCGGTCCCGGCCTGCCGGTGCGGCCGCTCAATTCGGTGGCTGCGTCGGCGGCGATGGTGGCCGCTGCCACAGACGCTGCAGCCGGCCGCGCGATGCCAGCATAAGCGTGCGCAGGTGGGTATGGCGGCGCAGGTCGTGCAGGAAGGGCGGCAGCGCCAGCGTCAGCAGCAGCCCGGCCAGCGGCACCACCCACAGGAAACCCACGTACTTGAAGCCGGCGGCGCCGAACAGTCCACCGCCGACGAAAGCCAGCAGCAGCCCGCCGTGCAGCCGTATCCGGGCCCGGTTGGCGCGCACCCGCGCTTCGGGCGGCGTGCCGCTGCGGTTGTGGTAGAGCAACTTGCCCAGCTCGATGCCCAGGTCGGTCACGTTGCCGGTCATGTGGGTACTGCGCACCAGGCCGGCCGAGGCCTTGGTGCCGAGCGCGTTCTGCAGCCCCATGATGAAGGACAGCAACAGCACCGTGAGCGGCACCGCGAAGGGCGTGGACCAAGTGAGCGTGATCGCGCCCATCAGGCCGAAGGGCAGCAGCAGGCCGGCCTCGAGCAGCAGCGGCAGGGCGTAGGCGCTGCGCAGCCGGTGCACCCGCGCCCAGTTGACGATGATCGCGGTGCTGGCCGCGCCGCAGGTGAAGGCCAACAGCGCCCCGATCGCGTTCAGCAGCAGCTCGCCGTGCCCCAGCACCAGGCTGTCGGCCACCTGCGAGGCGAAGCCGGTCATGTGCGAGGTGTACATGTGCACCACCAGCACGCCGCCAGCGTTCACCGCGCCCGCGTTGAACGCCAGGAACCAGCCGAGCAGCCGAGTAGTGGCGGGGGTGCGGTGGCGGTCGGCGATGTGGAGCAGGCGGCGCAAACGGGTTCCTCCAGGGGCGGTGCCGCGGCGGGTGGCGACGGCACGACAGGGTAGCAAACGGGCCGCGCGGTACGCCGGTGCCGCCGCCCTCTTGCAGCCTCCCCGTCGCCCCCAAAAAAAAGGCCCGCATCGCTGCGGGCCCAACATCCAAAGGAGACTCTCGCTACAAGAATTCCTGCAGCAGTGGCAACGTTGCAAGGGCCGTGCCAGCGGCCCGCAGCATCAGCGGTTGTAGGCGGTTTCGCCGTGGGAGGTGATGTCGAGACCTTCGCGCTCGGACTCTTCCGAGACACGCAGGCCGATGGTCAGGTCCACCACCTTGAAGGCGATGAACGACACCACACCGGACCACACGACGGTGACCAACACGCCCTTCAACTGCGCCCATACCTGCGACGCGATCGAGTAGTCGGCAGAGGTGATGACGGTGGCCGTGACCCAGTCGGCCACGTAGCCGGGGCCGCCCAGGGCCGGCGCGTTGAACACGCCGGTCAGGATCGCGCCCAGAATGCCGCAGACGCCGTGCACGCCGAACACGTCGAGCGAGTCGTCGGCGCCCAGCATCTTCTTCAGGCCGGTCACGCCCCACAGGCCGGCGAAGCCCGCCAGCAACCCGATCACCAGACCGCCGCCGATGCCGACGTTGCCGGCCGCCGGCGTGATCGCCACCAGGCCCGCCACCGCGCCGGACGCAGCGCCCAGCATCGAGGCCTTGCCGCGCAGCATCGCTTCGCCCAGGCACCAGGTCAGCACGGCGGCGGCGGTGGCCAGCATCGTGTTGACGAAGGCCAGTGCGGCCGTGCCGTTGGCTTCCAGCGCCGAGCCGGCGTTGAAGCCGAACCAGCCCACCCACAGCAGGGCGGCGCCGACCATCGTCAGCGTCAGGCTGTGCGGGGTCAGGGCTTCCTTGCCGTAGCCGATGCGCTTGCCGACCACGAAGGCGCCGACCAGGCCGGCCACGGCCGCGTTGATGTGCACCACGGTGCCGCCGGCGAAGTCGAGCGCGCCCCACTGCCAGATCAGGCCGGCCTTCGCGTTGAGCGAATCGACCACTTCCTTGCCGGTGTAGGCGTCGGGACCTTGCCAGAACCACACCATGTGGGCCATCGGCAGGTAGCTGAAGGTGAACCAGATCGCCATGAACACCAGCACCGCCGAGAACTTGATCCGCTCGGCGAAGGAGCCGACGATCAGCGCGCAGGTGATGCCGGCGAAGGTCGCCTGGAATGCCGCGAACACGATCTCCGGGATGGCCACGCCCTTGCTGAAGGTCGCTCCGTTGGCGAACGTGCCGGCGGTGTTGTCCCAGATGCCTTTCATGAAGAACCGGTCGAACCCGCCGATGAAGGCGTTGCCCTCGGTGAACGCCAAGCTGTAGCCGTAGATGAACCACAGCACGACGATCAGCGAGAAGGTGACCATGACCTGCATCAGCACCGACAGCATGTTCTTGCTGCGGACCAGGCCGCCGTAGAACAGTGCCAGGCCCGGGACGGCCATCATCAGCACCAGCAGAGTACAGACCATCATCCAGCCGGTGTCGCCCTTGTTGGGGACGGGGCCGGCGGCCGCGGGTGCGGGTGCGGGGGCGGGGGCGGGGGCGGCCGGGGTGGCCGCGGGTGCCGCGACGACGGCGGCCGGGGCCGCGGCGGCCGGGGCCGCGGCGGCCGGAGCGGGGGACGCGGGCGCGGCGGCTTCGGCGGTCGGCGTCGCGGCGGTTTGCGCCACGGCGAACGAACCACCGGCCAGCAGGCTCATGCCCAGCAACAGGGAGGCAAGCAATTTTTTCATGATGTCGGGTCTTCTTTCTGCATTCTGCCGGCGTCAGAGCGCCTCGCGGCCGGTCTCGCCGGTACGGATGCGCACGACCTGCTCGAGGTTGTGGACGAAGATCTTGCCGTCGCCGATCTTGCCGGTGCGGGCGGCGCCCTCTACGGCTTCGATCACGCGCTCGACCAGGTCGTCGGAGATGGCGGCCTCGATTTTGACCTTCGGCAGGAAGTCGACGACGTATTCCGCGCCGCGGTAGAGTTCGGTGTGGCCCTTCTGGCGGCCGAAGCCCTTCACCTCGGTCACGGTGATGCCCTGCACACCGATGGCCGAGAGTGCTTCGCGCACTTCGTCGAGCTTGAAGGGTTTGATGATGGCGGTGACGATTTTCATAAGCCTTGTGTCCTGTTGGGTGGCTCCGTAGTTAGAAGCTGTACTTGGCGCCGAGCACCAGACCGGTCTTGCCCAGGAACTTGCCGTTGGCGCCCGATGCGTAGAAGACCTTGTCGGCGTTGGTGCCGACGACCGAGGCCGACAGCGAGAGGCCGTTGCCCAAATCCTTGCCGAGCGCCAGCGAATAATCGGTGTACGAGGCGTAGCCGTTGTCCTTGAAATACTGGCGGCCGACGTGCGGCGTGAGCGAGAAACCTTCGCCCAGGTCGAACGCGGCAGCCGCTTCCAGATAGCCGCTGCCCCGACTGTCCGGCACGCCGAAGGTTTCCCTTCCCAGGCTGTGCGAGTACTTGACCGTCAGCATCTTCCAGGTGCCTGCGGCGTACAGCTCGGTCGTGTTGGGAGTGGTGGCGAAGTTCTCGCGGGGGTACTGGTAGCGCAGCAGGCCGACATCGTAGGAGAAGTCCTCGTTGACCTTGCCCTTGTAGCCGCCGTAGAAGTTGAGCTCGGCCGGGCCTTTGCCGCCGGGAATATCTTCCAGGATGCGGATCGTGGAGCCCCAGAAACCCAGGTAGAAACCGCTTGCATGCGCGAATTCGATGCCGCCCTGCAGGGCCGGCTTCAGGCGCGATTGCGAGATGCCACGGAAGCGGTAGTCGGAAACCACGCCCACGTTGTACGACAGGGTGTAGTCAGGCTCGGCCGCGGTCTGCGCAAAAACGGCGGCCGAAGCCGCGGCAGCAGCTATCGCAAGCAGGGTTTTCTTCATGGCTCTTGTTCTCCGAATGGTTTGAACGGCGGTGACAAATTGGCACAGCGACGAGTGCACGAACCGTGCCAGTGACCGATGCCGGCGCCGCAGGTACCACCGGGGTCTACGGACCGCGAAAAAAAATGCACCGGGCAGGCGCATCGAAAGTGTCGAACATCAGGTCGCCACGGGTCAAAGCACCACACGAGTGCATGCACCAAGGCAGGCTCGGATGCACCGCCAAGTACAAGCAGGGCGATCTGCTTTCTGCAACGGTCGCAATCCGCTGAAAGGCGGTGGTGACGCCTTTGCGACAGGCAGAATCACTGTTTTTGCATACAGGAAATCCGATGGCACTCGCCACCGTCCAAAGCCGTGCCCTTCAGGGCCTCGACGCCGCCGCCGTGACGGTGGAAGTGCACCTGGCCAACGGCCTGCCCAGCTTCACGCTGGTGGGACTGGCCGACGTGGAGGTGAAGGAGGCGCGGGTGTAAGTCTTCTCAGTAGACGCGACTCTTTCAAATTCGATGCAACCAAGGCACATTAGCTGCGACTAACAGCAAAGAGCCGCAGGGATGGCAGCACAACTTCAAGAATTCCGATTCGACCAAAATCCGTGGAGGCTTGACTACTTAGGTGGTCTGCAGGATGCCACTTCCAGGCAAAGCGAGCCGCAGATTCAGGTCTTCTTATCTGAGCTCGACAGGCGCGGTGGCGATCCCTTAATGAACCCCTCGCTGGCCGAGCCTCGCCGGCATGCGGTCGCGCACATAAAGGTCGGGCAGCTATCGCTGTTGAAGCTTGGCTCGGTTTGGAGAGATGGGGTGGAAATCCCTCCAGATATAACGCCTCGGCAGGAGACCTTTGAGCTGGATCCTGCTGCATTTGAACTGATGCGCTTCAACAGCAAGGTTCTGGTTGGTGGCCAGTGGTACCCGCTGATGGCGTCTCGCCGCTACCGCGTCAGCAGCGAAGCTGCGCAGGCGCTTGCGAATTCTTGGTTGGCCGTCGCATATGCACCGACGACTGGTTACGAACTTGTGGCCGTGCCATCCACGGTCATTTTTCAAAAATGCATGGCGACTTCGCCGAAAGCAGTGCGGCGCCTGGTCTTTGGTGAAATCGACAAAATCGTCGACCCCTCAAGTGGATTCATCGACGACGAAGACAGCAAGTTCTACGTCGAACTCTTCAAGGATTTCAGAGATGGTGAGGCTAAGGCCATCGCCAACCTAAAGGCCGCTGAGGCTGGGCGGCGTGAGTACACAAGGATGCGCAACGAATTGGTGCGTGAAAGAGCTGATCAGCATGCAGGGTCAAGACAGAGCTCGTTACCTCAGCTGAAACTCGGCTTTCCATTTGACAACCCCATCAAATTCGTCGCGCTCGGAAAGCGCCTGCCGTTCCACAATCAGAGCGACGAAGATGCCCCCCTAAAGTGGGGATTTCTGGTCACGCAAATTCTCGAACTGACTACGCGGCTGCCTTTTGACAACCTCGTGATCGGGCGCAAGAACAACGCAAAGAAGGGAAAAAACTCGAACGATCCCGACTTGCCGCAGGCATGGCCCGGTCTCTCAAAGGTCGAGCCGGATTTTCCAGAGCCCGATCAACCTGTCGATTCCGGTGACGATCCCTCCATAGAACTGGAAAAGTGGGCGTTGGAAGCCGCCGGCGATTTCACCGCAGTAGGTCTCACAAGAATTGATGAGCCGAAGGAAGTTCAGCAGTACAGCGGTATGAGCCGAACTAACGCAGATGGCGTCCAGGCTTCAGGCACCGGGACTACCGGACTGGCAGGCTCAAACGCGGCCGGCGTTGTGGAAGTCGATCTACATCCTGAGGAAACGCCAAAAATTCCGATCACCCTTGGCGAATTCTTCGATGCAATAGACATTCTGCGAGAGCAAGGCCACGCGGCCGAGACCATTGCGATTGCACAGCGCTATCGTCGAAGCGAGACAGGCCCTGGAATCGTCAATTTTCTTCCCCGTGCTATCAGGGGCAATCGATCGTGGCACTTGGTATCCGACCTACCCGGTGCCTCGCCGCGCGCATATGTCGTTGCACGGCTGTACATCGGTCAGAGCTGGCACTACTTCATCGAGCTCGAGCGCAAAGGCGCTGACGCATATGCGGTTCAACACGTTCGCGCGCACAGTGGCGAAGCGATCGTTGGCGAGCACCTTGAAGGCTTCATGGTTGATGTTGCCGCGAGCAATGGATGGGCGGCCAAGGCGCACTACAAACACTGGATCTTCAAAAAAATCAACCATCCAAAAAAAGATCGCGCCGCCGCCCTCGCGCGCGCGCTCCTCAAGTCTGTCTAGCTTAGGGCTGCGCACGCGGCAGGGAAAAATTGAAAACTATCTTCGTGCGTCATGGCGAGAGCACTGGTAACGCTGGCATCCCTAGTGTGGTGTCTCAAAAATAAGCCGAACTAAGTTTGTGGGCAGCCCGAGCGACCTTTGCGAGGATCGTATCGGCGCTCTTGTGCCAGATGAAAGGTTTCGGGTCGGCGTTATGTCGGTCGATGTATTGCCGGATGGAGCGCTCCAGATCGGCCACGC
>NZ_QJTC01000021.1 GCF_003217575.1 Xylophilus ampelinus
CCCCCCCCCCCCAGCTTCCTGCAACGACTTCATGCTATTGATTAAATAGCAATTCGTTCAGCCGGCCTTCTTCTTCCGCAGCCGCAGCATGCTGAACACCCCCGCCCCGGCCGCCAGCAGCGCGGCCAGGCCCAGCGCCACGATGGGGCCGCGTCCCTCGCCGGGCGGCGCGATGCTGAACACGATGGCCAGCAGAACCGCCCCCAGCGTCTGGCCGGTGAGCCGCGCGGTGCCCAGCATGCCGCTGGCGCCGCCCGAGCGGTGGGCGGGCGGGGTGGTCACGATGGTGTGGTTGTTGGGCGACTGGAACAGGCCGAAGCCGATGCCGCACATCGCCATGCGCCACACCACGTCGATATCCGACGGCTGGGCCGGCAGCGCGGCCAGCAGGGCCAGGCCGGTCGCCAGGATGCCCAGGCCGATGCCGCCCAGCAGCCCGTCGGGCACCCGGCCGATCAGCCGGCCGGCCACCGGCGCGATCGCCACGATGGCCAGCGGCCAGGCGGTGATCAGCAGGCCGGCGGCCAGGTGGCTGCGGCCGTAGCTGCCCAGCAGCAGGAACGGCAGTGCGATGTACGCCAGCATCTGCGCCGCGAAGGCCGCGACCGAGGTGCACATCGACAGCGCGAACACCTGGATCCGCAGCAGGTCGACCGGAAACAGCGGCAGCCGGCTCTGGCGGCGCAGGTAGAAGAAGCCGACCGCGAGGCCGGCCGCCAGCAGCGCCACGCCGCTGGCCACGCCGCCGGTGGTGCCGGCGGTGCGTGTGCCGAGTGCGTCGGCGCCCAGGAACACCAGGCCGAACATCAGCACATTGAGCAGCACGTCCACCACCGAGAGCCGTGCGCCCGCCGCCTGGGCGGTGTTGCGCGGCAGGGCACGGCCGCCCAGCAACACCATCAGCCCCAGCGGGAGATTGATCGCGAAGAGCCACGGCCAGCTGGCGACCGACAGCACCGCCGCCGCCACCGTCGGCCCCGCGACCGAGGCGGTGGCCACCACCACCGAGTTGATCGCCACGCCGCGGCCCAGCAGCTTGCGCGGATACACCAGCCGCACCATCGCCGCGTTGACGCCCATCATCCCGGCGGCACCCACGCCTTGCACCGCCCGCGCCGCGACCAGCTGGCCCAGCGTGTGCGCCAGGATGCAGCCGACCGAGGCGACGGTGAACAGCGCCAGGCCGCCCAGGTACACCCGCCGGTAGCCGATCGTGTCGCCCAGCGTGGCCAGCGGCAGCAGCAGACCCAGCGTGGCCACCTGGTAGGCGTTGACGATCCAGATCGACGAGACCGCATCGGCCCCCAGGTCGTGCGCGATGCCGGGCAGCGCCAGGTTCAGGATGCTGCCGTCGAGCACGCTGAGCGTCATGCCCAGGATGATGACCGCCATCGCCCGTCGCCGGGCCGCGGGCGGCAGGCCGTCCGGGGCGCAGGCGTCGGCGCCGACAGGCTGCGGGGCGCTGCTAGCCACCCGGCGCCATTACCTTTTCCGGCGTCATCGGCACGCTGTAGAGCCGCCGCCCGGTGGCGTGGAAGATCGCGTTGGCGATCGCGGCCGACACGCCCACCATGCCGATCTCGCCCACGCCCTTGACGCCCAGCGGGTTCACCACGTCGTCCTCCTCGGGCACGAAGAGCACGTCGATCTCGCCGATGTCGCGGTTCACCGGCACGTGGTACTCGGCGAAGCTGTGGTTCACCACCTTGCCCAGGCGGTGGTCGTGCAGGGCTTCCTCGTGCAGCGCATGGCTGATGCCCCAGACCACGCCGCCCTGGATCTGGCTGGTGGCGGTGCGCGGGTTGACGATGCGGCCGGCGGCTATCGCGCTCACGATGCGGGTCACCTCGACGGTGCCGAAGTCCTCGTCCACCCGCACCTCGGCGAACACCGCCGAATGGGTGGAGCGGGTGAACTTGCGCTGCTTCAGGAAATGCGCGAGCGACAGGGTCTTTTCCTCGACCCGGTCCTTGCCGCTGCGCCGCAGCAGGTCGTCGAAGGCCACGTACCGTGCCGGGTCGGCCACCAGTCGGATGCAGCCGTCCGCGAACTCGACCTCCTCGAACAGCGGCTTGCCGAGCGGCGCGTCGGGCAGCACCCGCACCATGCGGAACAGGGTACGCGCCAGCTTGTGGCAGGCGGCCTGCACCGCCGTGCCGATGGTGGCGACCGTCATCGAGCCGCCCTCGATCGGCGCCATCGGCAGGGTGGAGTCGCCCAGGGTGAACACCACCTTGTCGAGCGGCAGGCCGATGCTCGCCGCGGCGATCTGGGCCATGACGGTATAGGTGCCGGTGCCGATGTCGGTGGTGGCGCTGCTCACCGCCAGCGTGCCGTCGGCCTGCAGCACCGCACGGGCGGCGCCGGGCATCTGCATCGCGTCCCAGACGCCGGTGGCCATGCCCCAGCCGACGAGGGTGCGGCCGTCGCGCATCGAGCGCGGCGCGGCCGAGCGGCGCGCCCAGCCGAAACGCTCGGCGCCCTGGGCATAGCAGTCGCGCAGCGCCTTGCTGGAGAAGGGCTTGTCCTCGCCGTGGTCGCGCTCGGCGTAGTTGCACAGGCGCAGCGCCAGCGGGTCGAGGTCGGCGGCGTAGGCCAGCTCGTCCATCGCGCATTCGAGTGCATGCACACCGGTGACGGCGCCGGGCGCCCGCATGTCGATGGGCGTGAACCGGTCGAGCGGCACCACCTTGAAATCGAGCGCCACGTTGTCGCACGGGTAGAGCAGGGCCGACCAGTTGACGATCACCTCCACGTAGTCCTCGTTGCGCGAGGTTTCGGTCACCGCGCTGTGCTGCACCGAGGTCAGCCGGCCGTCGGGCGTGCAGGAGAGCCTGATCGTCTGCACCGCTTCGGGCCGGTGGCCGAAGGTGAACATCTGCTGGCGGGTCAGCACCACCCGCACCGGGCGCTGCAGCTTGAGCGCGGCCATCGACGCCAGCAGCGACTGGTACTGCGGCCGCAGCCCCGAGCCGAAAGCGCCGCCGACGTAGGGGCACAGCACCCGCACGTTCTCCTTCTTCAGCTTCAGCGCATGGGCCAGGTACATCCGCGAGTTCTGCGCGCCCTGGGTCTTGTCGTACACGGTGAGCCTGCCCGGGCCGTCCCAGACGGCGGTGGTGGCGAACATCTCCATCGGGTTGTGGTACTCGGACGAGGCCAGGTACTCGGCCGCGACCCTGATGTCGGCGGCCGCGAAGATGCGATCCGCATCGCCTTTCGGCTTGGGCGGCGGGGTGAAGCCGAACTTCAGCCGGCCGGGCTTGCGCGCCTCGTCCAGGCGCTTGTGCAGGCTGCTGCGGTGGGGCTCGGCCGCATAGTCGATCCGCACCAGCCGGGCGGCGTGGCGCGCGGCTTCGAAGGTCTCGGCGATGACGAGCGCGACCGGCTGGCCCTCGGAATGCACCCGGTCGTCTTCCAGCGGCCGGAACGGCGAGCCCGAGGGCGAGACGATGTCCTTGTGCATCAGGTCCAGGCGCGACATCGGCAGGCGGTTGCCGTGGTGCATCACCTCCACCAGGCCGGGCACGGCCCGGGCGGCGGCGGTGTCGATCCGCGCGATCCGGCCGCGGGCGATGGTGGCCGAGACCACCACGCCGTAGACCATGCCGTCGGCGAAATGCTCGGCCGCGTAGCGGGCGGCGCCGGTCACCTTGGCGCGGCCGTCGACCCGCGGCACCGGGGTGCCGAAAGGGCCGGGCAGGTTCACCTCGGGCCGGGGTGCGCGGGCGGTGGCGGGGGCTGTGGACGTGCTGTTCATGGGAGTACCTCGGTGCGGGCGTGCGGCAGGGGGCGGGCTGTCGATGCTAAGGTGCGGGCGCTCATGCGGCCGCCTCCTGGCCGGCCGCCTGCAGCAGGGCGCGCACGACGGTGCGGCGGGCCAGCGGGATCTTGAAATCGTTGTCGCCCTGGCCGCGGGCGCCCGCCAGCAGGGCGTCGGCGGCGCGGCCGAAGGCTTCTTCGCCGACGGTGGCGCCGGCCAACAGCGTCTCGGCTTCGGGCAGGCGCCAGGGCTTGTGCGCGACGCCGCCGAGCGCGATGCGGGCCGACTTCACCGTGCGGCCGTCGGCTTCGAGGTCGAGCGCGGCGGCCACCGACACCAGCGCGAAGGCATAGGAACGGCGGTCGCGGATCTTCAGGTACGCGATGCGCGTGAACAGCGGCGCGGCGGGCAGGTCCACCGAGGTGATCAGTTCGCCGGGTGCCAGGGTGGTGTCGAGGTCGGGCCGGTCGCCGGGCAGGCGGTGGAAGTCTGCGAAGGCGATGCCGCGGCTGCCCTGCGCACCCTGGACCTGGACCGTGGCGTCGAGCGCGGCCATCGCCACGCACATGTCGGACGGGTGCACCGCGATGCAGGAGTCGCTCGCGCCCTGGATCGCGTGGATCCGGTTCACCCCGCCGATGGCGGGGCAGCCGCTGCCGGGCTTGCGCTTGTTGCACGGCACCGAGGCGTCGTAGAAGTAGTAGCAGCGGGTGCGCTGCAGCAGGTTGCCGCCGGTGGTCGCCATGTTGCGCAACTGCGGGGAGGCGCCCGCCAGCAGCGCCTGGGCCAGCAACGGATAGCGCTGCCGCACCGCGGGGTGCCAGGCGGTGTCGGCATTGCGGGCCAGCGCACCGATGCGCAGGCCGCCGCCCTCGGCGTCCTCGATGCCGCCGAGCGGCAGGGCGTTGATGTCGACCAGCGTGTCGGGCGCGGTCAGCCCTTCCTTCATCAGGTCGAGCAGGTTGGTGCCGCCGGCGATGAAGCGTACGTCGCATGGGCGGGCGCCGACGCGGGCCACCGCGTCGGCGGCGGAGGCGGCGCGTTCGAAGGCGAACGGGTTCATCGTGCGGACTCCTGCGCGTTCGCCGCGCCGGGATCGGCAGCCGGCTGCTGCCGGATCACCTGCACCACCGCCGAGACGATGCCGGCATAGGCGCCGCAGCGGCAGACGTTGCCGCTCATCTGCTCGCGCACGTCCTCGGCGTCGTGCGCATGGCCTTCGTTCATCAGGCCGACGGCCGAGCAGATCTGGCCCGGCGTGCAGTAGCCGCACTGGAACGCGTCGTGGTCGATGAAGGCCTGTTGCAGCGGATGCAGCGCATCCTCCTTGGCCAGTCCCTCGACCGTGGCGACGTCGGCGCCCTCGTGCATCAGCGCCAGCGTCAGGCAGGAATTGATCCGCCGGCCGTCGACCAGCACGGTGCAGGCGCCGCACTGGCCGTGGTCGCAGCCCTTCTTGGTGCCGCTCTGCCGCAGGTCCTCGCGCAGCAGGTCGAGCAGGGTGGTCCACGGCGCCACCTCCACCTGGGTCGGGTGGCCGTTGAGCACGAAGCGCAGGGTCTGGGTGGGAGGAAGAAGCGCGGCCGCGGGTGCGGGGCGCGGGGAAACAACGGCCTGGTCCATGGGGATCCTTCTGCTCGGCGGCATGTCATCGTGGTGCCCGGTGGGCCGGGTCGGCCCGCCATTTTTCGCGGCCGCGACCATGCGGCGCCAGGGCGTCGCGCGCCGCCTGCCTGTGGGCAGCGGCCTACGCGCCGTATCGCCTCGGGACCAGCGCCGCCGGTGCGCCCATGCCTGCAGACGAACTTCCACCGCCTCGGCCCCGTCGCGCGCCAGGGGCACGCTGACGTCCTCGAACCGATCCGCCCGCGACGTCGGTCGGTGCGGCGGCTCAGGCCCGCCTCGGAATCTCCAGCCCGCGTGCCACCGCCGGTCGCGCCACGAAGGTCGCCAGCACTCGCTGCACCGCGGGGAAATCGTCGAACCCGACCAGCTCGCGCGCCTCGTAGAACCCGACCAGGTTGCGCACCCAGGGCAGCACCGCGATGTCGGCGATGGTGAGCCCGGCGCCCATGATCCAGTCGCGCCCCTCCAGGCGCTTGTCCAGCACCGCCAGCAGCCGCTTCGATTCGGCCACGTACCGGTCGCGCGGGCGCTTGTCCTCATAGTCCCTGCCGGCGAACTTTTGGAAGAAGCCCAGCTGGCCGAACATCGGCCCGACGCCGCCCATCTGCCACATCAGCCACTGCAGCGTTTCGTAGCGGCCGGCCGCATCCGCCGGCATGCACTGGCCGGTCTTCTCGGCCAGGTAGACCAGGATCGCGCCGGATTCGAAGAGCGCCAGCGGTTTTCCGTCCGGGCCGTCGGGGTCGAGGATCGCCGGGATCTTGTTGTTCGGGTTGAGCGAGAGAAAGGCCGCGGAGGTCTGGTCGTTCTGCCCGAAATCCACCAGGTGCGGCTCGTACGGCAGGCCGGTTTCTTCCAGCAGGATCGAGACTTTCACCCCGTTGGGCGTGGGCAGCGAATAGAGCTGCAGCAGGTCGGGGCGCTGCGCGGGCCACTTGGCGGTGATCGGGAAGGCGGTGAGATCGTGCATGTCGGGATCCGGAAGAAGACGAGGGCGGCGGAGCGTGGGGCGGGCGGGCCGCGCGGCCCGCAAGGAACGGGCCTGCATTCTGGCCCGGCGCCGCAAGACCGTCGCGCGGTGCGGCTACATCGCCTGGGCTTGTTCCAGGTGCCGGCGCATCACCGGCAGCGACTGTTCGATCCAGGCGCGGATGTCGGGCGTGCGGCTGGCGCGGCGGGCCCGCTCCAGCAGCTCGATGTCGTCCTTGTGGTCCTCGATGCCCACCTGCAGCCGGAACACGGTGTCGAACTCCTTGCCCGAGAGGGACTGCAGCCGCGCCAGGATCGCGGCCTTGTCTTGCGGAGCGTGCTCGGGCAGCGGGTAGTTGTGGTCGAGCGAGATCTGCTTGAGGCCGTCCATCGCGCGGCGGTGGTCGCGCTGCAGGGTCTGGGCGAAGGCCTTGAGCCGGGGATCGGCGGCGCGGGATTCTGCGAGCTTGGCGGCTTCCATCTCGTAGAGCGAAGCGCCGGCGGCCTTGGTGACGAAGTCGCGGTCGGCCTTGCTGATGGCCGAGGGCGCCGACTTGGTCGTGCCTTCGCCCTCGGGGTTGTGGTTGCGGGCGCCGGGCTTGTCGGCCTGGGCGCGCTGGCTGCGCTCGGGTGCGGCCGGGTGGCTCGCTTCGTCGGCCGCGTGGGCGGCGACACCGGTGAAGGCCAAGGCGGCGAGCAGGCAGGACGAGAGGGCGGTGAGAGGGGCCATGGTGGAACTCCGGCAAAGGCGAATAGAAGCGGGGCGATGCCGACAAGACCCCGCCGCCGCAGGAATGCCGCAAGACTGGGCCCGCCGACCCGCGCCGGATGTACGGCCAGACGCCTATCGCGTGTCGGCACGCAAGGCCATCGCCGCGTCGCGGGCCGTCCGGGAGCCGGCCTCAGTAGGTCTTGTACGGCAGGAACTTGCCCGACAGGACCACCCGCACCCGGTCGCCCTTGGGATCTTCCTGGCGCTGCATGTCCATCGAGAAGTCGATCGCGCTCATGATGCCGTCGCCGAACTCCTCGTGGATCAGCTCCTTGATCGTGGTGCCGTAGACGCTCACCAGCTCGTACCAGCGATAGATCAGCGGATCGGTCGGCACCGGGGTGGGCAGCGAGCCCTTGTACGGCACCACCTGCAGCCATTTGCGGTCGTCGGCGCTCAGGTCGAAGATGTCGCCGACGGTGGCGGCCTGCGCGGCGGTGAGCGTCATCTGGCCCAGGCAGGCGGCGGTGGTCCATTCCTTGGACAAGCCCACCTTCTCGGCCACGCCGGCCCAGCTGATCCCCTTCAGGACCTTGGCGGTGATGATTTTCTCGGTGACGTCGTTGCGGCTCATGAAAAAGGCTCCTGTGGCGGGTTCGCCTTTCATGCAAAGAGCATGCCTTGGCTCTCGCATCCGCCCAAAAAAATAGCTGCGGCCGACGTTGCGCGCCGACCTGTAGCTATCTATTTTGTAGCATGCGCGACCTGAGCCGCCGGTGCGGTCAGCCTGCGGTCTTGCGGGCCGGAGCCTTGCGGGTGGCGGGCACCTGGGTCTTGGCGGCCGGACCGGCAGGGGTCTTGGCGCTCTCGGTCGGTGCGCGGCGGGCGGGGACCGAATCCTTGTCCGATTCGCCTCCCGCATCGGCCGCCGCGGCGTTGCCTCCGCTTTCGGCCAGCAGGGTGAGCTTTTCGTCGGTGGACTTTTCCTCTTCCAGCGTCTCGCGCAGCAGCTGCATCGCTTCGGTGTAGCCGAGCTGCTTGGCCAGGGCGCAGAGGGTGCCGTAGGTGGCGATCTCGTAGTGCTCGACCTTCTGGGCCGCGCCGATCAGGCCGGCGTCGAGCACCGGGCCCTTCTCCACTTCCTCGATCATTTCTTCGCCTTCCTCGACCAGGCCTTCCATCGCGGCGCACTTGATGCGCTTCAACTTGATGCCGGTGGCTTCCACCGCGCGGTCGATCCGCTCGATCTGGCCCTGGGTCTCTTCCAGGTGGAGGGTGAAGGCGGCGGCCAGCGCCGGATTGGTCGCGGCGCGCGCCATCTTGGGCAGTGCCTTGGTCAGCTGCTTTTCGGCGCTGTAGACGTCCGACAGGGCGTGGACGAACAGGTCTTCGAGGGTCTTGACGGCCATGGTGGATTCCTTTTGGGCGGTGATGACGGGGGTGTTCGCGGTAGTGCGAACGCACCGCCGCCGGCCACGGCACGTACCACGAAGGTGTGCGGGCCGGACAGCACAGTGGGTGCGGGCACGCCTGGCCCGCCGTGTCGGTGCGGATCGGGGCGAGGCGTAGGCGGACGGAGCGCCTTGCGTTTGGATGCAGCCGCGCGGCGCTTGTCGGTCATGCTGTCGGCATGCGACGCGGTCTCGGCCGGTGGTGGCCCGGCCGCCCGGCCCTTTGCCCGGTCGCCGCCGCACCGCCCCCTTCGCCCCCTGCCGAACCTCCGACACCGCCATGCCCCGCTCCCCGCGCACCGATTCCCGCCCCGCCGACGACACCGCCGCCGACGTCGCGCCCCCGGTCCACGGCGACCTGACCCTGCCCGCCGTCACCATCGAGAGCTACAGCCTGGAGGTGCGCGACAGCGAGACCGGCGGCTTCTACGGCGACCGCGCGAGCCGCACCGCCTTCGGCAAGATGCTCGCCCTCTGGCGCAGCCTGTTCGCCGAGATGAACGACGGCAAGGACGCTTTCGGCGCCAAGCCGACCGCCGAGATCGGCAAGCGCCGGCTCGACGAGCTGCTGGCGCAAAACGGCCCGGCGGCCGCGGCGATCCGCGCCGCGTCGGAGGACTACGCGGTGCAGCTGGCCCAGGTGGTGCGCCGCTTCCAGCGCCAGAAGTCGTGGCAGGGCGTCGAGCGGGTGGTGATCGGCGGCGGTTTCCAGCAGAGCGAACTGGGCAAGCGGGCGGTGGGCCGCGCCGGCGAGCTGCTGGCCGAGGCGAAGGCGGGCGTCTCGCTGCGCACCCTGCACCACCATGCCGACGAGGGCGGCCTGATCGGCTGGCTGCACGTGGCGCCGCCCGAGGTGCTGGAGCGGCACGACGCGCTGCTGGCGGTCGACATCGGCGGCACCAACGTGCGCTGCGGCATCGTGCGGGTGCGCGGCAACGGCCCCGACCCGACCCGCGCCGAGGTGGTCGGCCGCGACAAGTGGGGCCATGCCGAGGACGAGGACGTGAAGAAGCGCGACGACCTGGTCCAGGGCATCGCCGGCATGCTGGAGGACCTGATCCGCGAGGCCAAGCGCGACGGCATCAAGCTCGCGCCGTTCGTCGGCGTGGCCTGCCCGGGCATGGTGCGGCCCGACGGCTCGATCGCCGGCGGCACCCAGAACCTGCCCGGCAACTGGGAGAGCACCCGGTTCCACCTGCCGCGCCACCTGTGCGAGAAACTGCCCCTCATCGGCGGCGAGCCCACGCACGTGCGGCTGCACAACGACGCGGTGGTGCAGGGCCTGTCGGAACTGCCCTTCATGAACGACGTCAAGCGCTGGGCGGTGCTGACGGTCGGCACCGGGCTCGGCAACGCCAGCTTCACCAACCGGTAGCGCGCGGCGGGGCGGCGGTCGATACCCGGGGGGCGCGTGTGCGGGGGCGCCGGCCTACACTGGCGGCTTCATGTCTTCTTCTCCCCGGTGCCTCCGTCCATGAATACCCGCCAATGGCTGGAACAGCTGGTCGCCTTCGACACGACCAGCCGCAATTCCAATCTCGACCTGATCGACGCCGTGCGCGAGGGCCTGGCCGGGCACGGCGTGCGGGCCGAAGTCATCGCCTCGCCCGACGGCCGCAAGGCCAACCTCTTCGCCACCCTGCCCGCCACCGACGGTCGCACCGACGGCGGCGTCGTGCTGTCGGGCCACACCGACGTGGTGCCGGTCGACGGCCAGGACTGGAGCAGCGACCCGTTCCGGATCGACGAGCGCGACGGCAAGCTCTATGCCCGCGGCTCGGCCGACATGAAGGGCTTCATCGCCACCACCCTGGCCCTGGTGCCGGGGTTCCTCGCGATGCCGCGCCAGAAGCCGATTCACCTGGCCTACTCGTACGACGAGGAAGTGGGCTGCGTCGGCGCGCCGGTGATGCTGGCCGAACTCAAGCAGCGCGGCCTGCGCGTAGAGGGCTGCGTGGTGGGCGAGCCCACCGGCATGCAGGTGGTGGTGGCCCACAAGGGCATCAACCTCTACCGCTGCCGGGTGCACGGCAAGGCGGCGCACTCGTCGCTCACCCCGCGCGGCTGCAACGCGATCGAGTACGCCGCCCGGCTGATCTGCCGCATCCGCGACATCGCCGACCACTACCGCGCCCACGGCCCGTACGACGAGTTCTTCGACGTGCCCTTCACCACCCTCACCACCAACCAGATCCAGGGCGGCATCGCGGTCAACACGATCCCCGAGCTGTGCGAGTTCCAGTACGAATTCCGCAACCTGCCGGGCATGTCGGTCGACAGCATCCACGCCCGGGTCGAGCGGTACGTGCGCGACGAGCTGCTGCCGAAGATGCAGAAGGAATACGCCGAGGCCGGCATCGACATCGCCGTCGGCGCCTCGGCCCCCGGCATGGAGACCGCCGAGCATGAGGCGATCGTCGCCCTGGCCCGCGCGCTGACCCGCGACCGCGAAACCCGCAAGGTCGCCTACGGCACCGAAGGCGGCCTGTTCCAGCAATACGGCATCCCCACCGTCATCTGCGGCCCGGGCCACATCGAGCACGCCCACAAGCCCGACGAGTTCGTGGCGCTCGACCAGCTGGAGGCCTGCGAGGGCTTTCTGCACCGTCTGGGGCGGTCGCTGGCGTAGAAGCGGCGTGCCTGGAGAAATCCAGAGTAAAAAGTGCCTGCAGCCGGCGTGGATCGTCGACTTCTAGCTATAGAATTAATAGCAATTGCCGATGCCGGAGTCCGACCGACAGGAAGTCACCTGCCTTGCCGGTGGAGGTCCGCGGCAGCGACGGGCGGCAGCTTCTTGCCGCCGTAGAACTCTTGGCTGGCCTGGCTGCAGAGGTCCGCGTAAAAATGGTCGGCATCCTCGGTGGTGTAGCCAGCGCCCACGAAGCAGCCTCGTGCGATCTCGCGCAAGGTATGCCGAAGGCTGCTCGCGTCGTCGTACACCGCGTTGAGGCAGGCGACGATCACCCCGACGTCGTATCGGGACAGGCGCTCCTCGCCGCTCATCAACCGTGCGTGGTTCATGCATGCGGTGGCATTGGCGCTGGTGAACGAGTCGCCCAGCCCCGAGCAGTCCTCGAAGCCGTTGCCCTCCTCGTTCAGCTTGAAATGGACGATGGGCAGATTCTCGATGTTCTTATGTCCGACCATGGCCTTGATGTCCGCGAGTGCCTCGGGATCGTTTCTCAGGCGAATGCTCTGGATGCCGGTATCGATCTTATGCAGCCGCGGGCCGGCCAGGCTGGTGTTTCGCTTGAGCACGTTCTTCGAGGGATCCTCGAACAGCAGGGTGGCGTCGATCTTGTCGGTTTCCGCCTGCGACAGCAGGCCGAGCGCCTTCAGGTCCGCCATCACGACATTTTCGGAGTGGCCCCAATGTTCGTCGGCGGCATACACCTGCCGAAGGTTCAGGATGAACTGGCCCGCGGCGAACTGTGCCGCCGGGCTGAGCGTGGCGCTGCCCTCCAGGGCGGCCTCGAACGACCTCTGGCACTGCTCCGGCGACAGGCCCCTGGCTTCGGACTCGTCCTTGTAGTGCTGCATTCCGTTGTTCAGGAACGGGTGCGTCACCGACCGGGAGGCGTATCCGCTGGCACCGGTCTCCTCGTTGGGAACGCCCGTCAGCGCGTAATGGTTCTTCTCCCTGAACCGCGCGCTCTTGGTCAGATCGAACTCCGCCGGAACCTGCGACGGCTTGTACCGGGCGACCACGTCGGGCCTGATGCGCCGACCCGTGAAACAGTCCAGGCTGGTCGACAGCGAACGGTAGGCTTCCGGGGTATTCGTCGTCTCGGCAAGATGGACCTTGGTCGCCGCGCGGAAATCGACCATGGTCGCGAACTCGTTGTTCCCGACCCTTCGGACAAAGGTGGGCGGCCGGTTGTCGTGCATCCGTTGCGCCGGGGCGCCGGCGAGGTAGCGCTGGCGATACGCCCGCGCGTCCTCCTGTGCCAGGGCGAGCCGCGCGTTGCCGGTGAATCCGCGCTTGCCGTCGTTCAACGTGGTGGTCGACAGGAAGAAATCGTCGCCGACCTTCTCGTGGACATACGCTGCGCCGATCGCGGCTGCGACGCCCTTCGCCCAATGGCCGATGCGCCGCGGCGAAGCGTTCGATCCGCCACCACCCCCCGCACCGCCATCCGGCACCGCAGGCACAGGGGCCTTGCGTGGCGGACAGGAGCACGCTTTCCCAGGAGGCAAGCCTGCCAGCGCGGGGTCGACGATCGCCACCGCGGCGACCGCTACCCCTTTCGATGCCCGGGCTTGAACGGCAGGGCCGTCCCACAGGACGCTCAGGGTTTGAACGAAGGGACGAACTTCTGGTTTCATCGGTATCTCGGTTGCTCTTTTTTTTGGGGGGCACAGGAGGCTGCCGCACGCGGCGTGCGTCTCATCGCAGGGGATCGTCACCGGGCACCGATTCTTCGACAGGTATTTCGCTCCGTCAGGCGCCCGGGCGAAGACATGTGCTTTGAGGCGAATTCGCGGCCAGGTCCGGAGCGCCGAGCGGAGGGCAGGCGTTTCGCGCGGGCGTTCCCGGCTCGCCGATGCGGACGGCGAGCGTACCGGCACCGGCCTGCGACAGAGCCCCGGCCCGCCAGGGCCCATCGGCGTTGTGCCTATGCCCCCAGCATCAGCTTCAGGTTCTGCACCGCCGCGCCGCCGGCGCCCTTGCCCAGGTTGTCCAGGCGCGCGACCAGCACCGCGTGGTGGTGATCGTCGTTCGGGTACACCCGGATCTCGAGCCGGTTGGTATCGTTGAGGGCCTCGGGCTCCAGCTTGCCGTCGTCGGTGACGGGCAGCACCTTCACGAAATGCTCGGGCGTGTTGCTCCTGGCATAGTGCGCGGCCAGCGCGGCGTGCAGATCGGCGGCGCGGGGCGCGCCGGGCAGCAGGTCCAGGTGCAGCGGCAGCTGCACCAGCATGCCCTGCCTGAAGTTGCCCACCGACGGCACGAAGACCGGGCGCCGCGTCAGGCCGGTGCAGGCCATGATCTCGGGGATGTGCTTGTGCTTCAGGCCGAGGGCGTACAGCTCGAAGGGCGCGGCTTGGCCGGCCTCGTAGGCCTCGATCATCGCCCGGCCGCCGCCCGAATATCCGCTGACCGAGGGCAGGGCGATCGGAAAATCGGCCGGCAGCAGGCCGGCCTCGACCAGCGGCCGCACCAGGGCGATCGCGCCGGTGGCGTAGCAGCCGGGGTTGGCCACCCGGTCGGCGGCGGCGACGGCCGCGGCCTGGCCCGCGTCCAGCTCGGGAAAGCCGTAGACCCAGCCCGGCGCGGTGCGGTGGGCGGTCGAGGCGTCGATGATCTTGGGCCTGCGGCCGTCGAGCGAGTCGACCAGCGCCACCGTCTCGCGGGCCGCGTCGTCGTGCAGGCACAGCACCACCAGGTCGACCTGCGCCAGCAGCGCCCGCTTGGCCTCGGGATCCTTGCGGCGGGCCGGGTCGATGCTGGCCAGGGCGACTTCGGGCATCCGCTGGAGACGTTCGCGGATCTGGAGGCCGGTGGTGCCGGCTTCGCCATCGATGAAGACCTGGGGCATGGAAGGGTGTCCTGGCTGTCGTGGGAGAGGGGCGCGGGCGCGGGCGCGGGCCGGGCACGGCGCTGCCGGGGCGCTCGGCAGCTACGGAAAACGCCCATGATACAGTCGGCCCCGCTGTGTCCCATGCCCGCTGCCAGCACAGATTTCGCACTTTTCCCTCGGCCGCCGGGTCTGCCTCCCCTCTTTTTCTCCTGAGAGAACCCTCATGAAGATTCACGAATACCAAGCCAAGGAAATCTTGCGCAAATTCGGTGTGCCCGTGCCCCGCGGCCAGGCAGCCTTCACCGTGCAGGAAGCGGTCGAAGCCGCCCAGAAGCTCGGCGGCCCCGTCTGGGTGGTCAAGGCCCAGATCCACGCGGGCGGCCGCGGCAAGGGCGGCGGCGTCAAGGTCGCCAAGACCATCGAGGACGTCAAGCGTATCTCCGGCGAGATCCTGGGCATGCAGCTCAAGACCCACCAGACCGGCCCCGAAGGCCAGAAGGTGCGTCGCCTCTACATCGAAGACGGCGCCGACATCCAGAACGAGCTCTACGTGTCCATCGTCACCGACCGCGCCACGCAGAAGCTGGCCTTCATCGCGTCGAGCGAAGGCGGCATGGACATCGAGGAAGTGGCCCACTCCACGCCCGACAAGATCGTCACCGAGTACATCGACCCGCTGACCGGCCTGGGCGACGAACAGGCCAAGAAGATCTCGGACGCCATCGGCATCCCGGCCGGCTCCACCGCCCAGGCCGTCGACATCTTCAAGAAGCTCTACACCTGCTACATGGAGACCGACGCGTCGCTGGTCGAGATCAACCCGCTGAACGTCGACAGCAAGGGCCAGCTGCTGGCCCTGGACGCCAAGTTCAACTTCGACAGCAACGCGCTGTTCCGCCTGCCCGAGATCGTCGCCCTGCGCGATCTGGACGAGGAAGACGCCGCCGAGATCGAAGCCAGCAAGTTCGACCTGGCCTACATCAGCCTCGACGGCAACATCGGCTGCCTGGTCAACGGCGCGGGTCTGGCCATGGCCACGATGGACACCATCAAGCTCTACGGCGCGGAGCCTGCCAACTTCCTCGACGTGGGCGGCGGCGCCACCCCCGAGAAGGTCACCGAAGCCTTCAAGATCATGCTGAAGAACAAGAAGGTCGAGGCCATCATGGTCAACATCTTCGGCGGCATCATGAAGTGCGACACCATCGCCACCGGCGTGATCACCGCCTGCAAGGCGGTGAACCTGTCGGTGCCGCTGGTCGTGCGCATGAAGGGCACCAACGAAGAACTGGGCAAGAAGATGCTGGCCGAATCGGGCCTGCCGATCATCAGCGCCGATTCGATGGCCGAAGCGGCCCAAAAAGTGGTTGCAGCCGTCAAGGCCAAGTAAGGAACTGAAGTCATGTCGATCTACATCAACAAAGACACCAAGGTCATCACCCAGGGCATCACCGGCAAGACCGGCCAGTTCCACACGGAAAAGTGCCAGGAATACGCGAACGGCAAGAACGCCTTCGTCGCCGGTGTGAACCCGAAGAAGGCCGGCGAGTCGATCTTCAACATCCCGATCTACGCCTCGGTCAAGGAGGCCGCATCGCAGACCGGTGCCACCGTCTCGGTGATCTACGTGCCGCCGGCCGGCGCCGCCGGCGCGATCTGGGAAGCCGTCGAGGCCGACCTGGACCTGGCGATCTGCATCACCGAAGGCATTCCGGTGCGGGATATGCTCGAAGTGCGCAACAAGATGTTGGCCAAGGAAGCCAAGGGCGGCAAGAAGACGCTGCTGCTCGGCCCCAACTGCCCCGGCCTGATCACGCCCGACGAGATCAAGATCGGCATCATGCCCGGCCACATCCACAAGAAGGGCCGCATCGGCGTGGTCAGCCGCTCCGGCACGCTGACCTACGAAGCCGTCGCACAGCTGACCGAACTCGGCATCGGCCAGTCGAGCGCCGTCGGCATCGGTGGCGATCCGATCAACGGCCTGAAGCACATCGACGTGATGCAGGCCTTCAACGACGATCCGGATACCGACGCGGTCATCATGATCGGCGAGATCGGCGGACCGGACGAGGCGGACGCCGCCCGCTGGTGCAAGGACAACATGAAGAAGCCGATCGTCGGTTTCATCGCCGGCGTCACCGCCCCTCCCGGCAAGCGCATGGGCCACGCCGGCGCGCTGATCTCGGGCGGTGCCGACACGGCCGACGCCAAGCTGGCGGTCATGGAAGAGTGCGGCTTCACCATCACCCGCAACCCGTCGGAGATGGGCAAGCTGCTGCAGGGCCTGCTCAAGCGCGCCTGACCGGCACGGTGCCCCGACGCCACCCTCGGCCGGCGCGTACGCAATACTACGCACCGGCCCGGGCCCCGGTGCCGCTACACTCCGCTGCATAAATAGAAGCGCCCCTGGAATATTCCCGGGGCGCTTCTGCATTCATGACAACAGGAGCCAGCCAGCATGGAAGTTCTACACAGCCCCGATTTCTGGATCGGTCTTCTCAAGATCGTCTGGATCAACATCATCCTGTCGGGCGACAACGCGGTGGTGATCGCGCTGGCCGCGCGCTCGCTGCCGCCGCACCAGCAGAAGCAGGCCATCCTGTGGGGCTCGGGCGCCGCGGTGGTGCTGCGGATCGCGCTCACCGTCGTCGCGGCCAAGCTGCTGGAGTTGCCGTACCTGCAGATCGTCGGCGGCTGCCTGCTGCTCTGGATCGGCGTGCAACTGCTCGGCGAGGAAGAGGAAGAAAACGGCGAATCCAAGGAATACGGCAACCTGATGGCCGCGGTGCGCACCATCCTGATCGCCGACCTGGTCATGAGCCTGGACAACGTGATCGCCGTGGCGGCCGCCGCGCAGGGCAACACCACGCTGCTGATCCTGGGCCTGGCGATCAGCATCCCGCTGGTGATCTTCGGCAGCACGTTGATGATCAAGCTGATGGAGCGCTTCCCGATCATCGTGCTGCTCGGCGCGGCCCTGATCGGCTGGGTGGGCGGCGAAACCATCGTCAACGACGTCTCGATGCGTGGCGTCCTGGCCGCCAATCCGTGGCTGCACTACGTGGCGGCCGCGATCGGCGCAGGCTTCGTAGTGGCGGTGGGCAAGTCGCTGCAGGCCCGCGCCGCGCGGCGCCACGCGGCGCGCTGAGCCTCCCGGGGCGCCGGGCCGCCCTGGCCGGGCAGCGGCGCGGGGCCGGTGCGGCGGGCGCATGTGCCGGGTCTGCCGGGTGGGGGCGGCGTCGCCTGCTCTATCATCCGGCCAGCCGGTTCCTTGGGGGGCCGTTCCCGCCGACCGCGATTGCCGCATTCATGCACTACGAGTTCCATGCCCTGAGCGACACCGGCCGTGTGCGGGGCAACAACGAAGACACGGTCGCCCACGACGAATCCCTGGGCCTGGCCCTTCTGGCCGACGGCATGGGCGGCTATAACGCCGGCGAGGTGGCCAGCGGCATCGCCACCGATTTCGTGCAGCACGCGTTCGGCGCCTGGATCCGGGCGCATGGCAACGGCCGGGCGACCGGCCCGCGCGAACTGCGCCGCGCGATGGAAATCTGCGCGGAAGAAGCCAACCGGGCCATCCTGGAGGCGGCAGAGGCGCAGCCCGCTTACCGCGGCATGGGCACCACCCTGGTTTTCTGCCTGTTTTTGCCCCAGCGGATCATGGTGGGTCACATCGGCGACTCGCGCTGCTACCGCCTGCGCGGCGGCGAGCTGCAGCGCCTGACCCGCGACCATTCGGTGCTGCAGGAGCACATCGACGCCGGCCTGGTCGACGCCGCGCAGGCCAGTACGGTGCCTTACCGCAACCTGGTGACGCGCGCCCTGGGCGTGGACAGCGGCGCCCAGCTGGACGTGGCCGAGCACGCCCCCGCGCCCGGCGACCGCTACCTGATCTGCTCCGACGGCCTGACCGACATGCTGAACGACGCCGAGATCGCGGCGATCCTGGGCGCCGGGATGCCGATGGAGAGCACCGCGGCCGCGCTGGTCGACGCCGCCAACGCCGCGGGCGGGCGCGATAATGTCAGCGTACTGTTGGCGCAGGCCGAGGGCGCCTCGCCCCCTCTCGGGCGCTGGGCGCGCCTGCTGGGCCGCTCGCCGCGCGGCAGCTAGCAGAAAAGAAGAACCGGAGCAGGAATCGGCATGGCCAAGCTGTTGTTGTCCCTCGAGGGAATCACGATCCGGGAGGTCGCGCTGGTCAAGGACCGCACCACCATCGGCCGCCGGCCCTACAGCGATATCGTCGTCGACAGCCCGGTGGTGAGCGGCGAGCATGCCGTCGTCCACCTGGCGCCCGACGGCCAGGCGGCGATCGAGGACCTGCAGAGCGTCAACGGCACCGTGGTCAACGGCGTGCTGGTGCTGCGGCAGAACCTGAAGCACGGCGACGTGGTCGAGATCGGCCGGCTGACGCTGACCTTCGACCAAGAGCCCGGAAGCACCGGCGCGGCGCGCCGATCCGGCCGCGCCGATGCCGCCGCCGCCCAGGCCGCGTCCGATGCCGAACGCGATGCGGCGCTGGCCGGCATCCCGCTCTTCGCCGAGACCGCCACGGCGCCCGATTCCGGCGCCGCCCCGGTGCGGCCGGCGGCCATCCGCATCCTGTCGGGCGCCGCCGCCGGCCGCGCGGTGGACCTGCACAAGGTGGTCACCACCATCGGCAAGTCGGGCATCGGCGTGGCGGCGATCACCCGCCGGCCGCAGGGCTTCATCCTCGCCTACGTCGAGGGCGAAGCGATGCCTTTCGTCAACGGCGTCAGCGCCCGCCGTGTCCCGGTGATGCTGCGCCCCGGCGACCTGATCGAACTGGCGGGCATCCGCATGCAGTTCGACCAGGCCGCCTGAGCCACCGCACGGCCGCCGTGGCAGTACCGCCGGCCGCATGAATTTCCTGCGCCGCCACGGCCCGCGCATCGCCGTCACCCTGGTGCCGGTGGTGCTGGCCCTGTGGCATGCGACACTCGCCACCGAATGGGCGCCGATCCACCGGCTGGACGCCGCCCTCTACGATATCCGGCTGCGTGCCACCATGCCCGGCACCCGCGACGACCGCATCGTCATCGTCGACATCGACGAGCGCAGCCTCGACGAGATCGGCCACTGGCCCTGGGGCCGCGACAAGGTCGCCCGGCTGGTCGACGAGCTGTTCGACCGGCAGAAGGCCGCCGTCCTGGGCATGGACGTGCTGTTCGCCGAAGCCGACCAGAGCTCGGGCCTGGGCAGCCTGCGCCAGCTGGCCGAGGGACCCCTGCGCGGCCACCCCGGCTTCGCAGAGAGCCTGCGCCAGCTGGAGCCGGCGCTCGACTACGACGGGCGCTTCGCCCAGTCCCTGGCCAGGCGCCCCGCCGTGCTCGGCTACTACTTCACCAGCGACCGCGAGGGCCGGACCAAGGGCGTGCTGCCGGCGCCGGTCCTGCGCGGTGCCGAATACGCCGCCCTCGCTCGGGGGCAGGGGCCGGTCGTGCCGCCCCTGCAGGCCTATGGCTGGAACGGCTACGGCGCCAACCTGGCGGGACTGGTGTCGGCCGTGCCGCTGGCGGGCTTCTTCAATTCGATCACCGACGCCGACGGCGTGGTGCGCAGCGTGCCGGTCATCGCCCAGTACCGGGGCCACTACTACGAATCGCTGGCGCTGGCGATGTTCCGCCTGGTCCACGGGCGGGCCGATCTGCTGCCGGTCCTGGTGCCGGCGGTCAAAGGCGACAGCGGCCTGCGGGTCGTCGAGAAGCTGCTGCTGCAGACGCCCGGCGCCCTGCTGCCGGTGCGGGTCGACGCCAGCGCCGCCACCCTGGTGCCGTACCGGGGGCCGGGCGGCGCCCGGGGCGGGTCGTTCGGCTACGTCTCCGCCGCGGCCGTGCTCAAGGGCCAGCTGCCCGCCGGCTCCCTGCAGGGCAAGATCGCACTGCTCGGCTCCACCGCGCCCGGCCTGCTGGATCTGCGGGTCACGCCGGTCGGCGAAACCTATCCCGGCGTGGAGACGCACGCCAACGTCATCTCGGGCTGGCTCGACGGCCGCAGCCTGATCCGCCCCGACTACGCGCGCGGCTACGACGCCGCGGCGCTGCTGGTGGCCGGCCTGCTGCTGGCGCTGGCGCTGCCGTTACTGTCGGTGCTGTCGGGCACCTTGCTGGCGATCGCGGTCGCGGCCAGCCTGGCCGGACTCAATTTCTGGTTTTACCGCGCTCACGATCTCGTGATGCCGGTCGCTGCGCAATTGCTGATGGTCGTCGCGGCATACACGCTCAATATCGGCTACGGCTATTTCGTGGAAAGCCGCTCCCGCCGGCAGCTCGCCCGCCTGTTCGGCAACTACGTGCCGCGCGAATTGGTCCGAGAGATGGTCAAGGACCCCGAAAGCTACAACATGCAGGCGATCAACCGTGAGATGACCGTCATGTTCTGCGACATGCGCGGCTTCACCGCCCTGTCGGAGCAGATGGAGCCGCTCGCCCTGCAGGCCCTGCTCAATACCGTCTTCAGCCGCCTGACCCGCATTATCCGCAAACACCGCGGCACCATCGACAAATACATGGGCGACTGCGTGATGGCGTTCTGGGGCGCCCCGCTGGAAACCCCCCTCCACGCCCGCCTGGCCGTGGCCGCCGCCCTGGACATGGTCGAAGAGCTGAAGGTCCTGAACGCCGAACACCGCCAGCGCGGCCTGCCGGAAATCGGCATCGGGATCGGCATCAACACCGGCACCATGTGCGTCGGCGACATGGGCTCCTACAGCCGCCGCAGCTACACCGTGATCGGCGATGCGGTGAACCTGGGCGCGCGGCTGGAGAGCTTGTCGAAACTGTACGGCGTGCAGATCGTCGTCGGCGATCGCGCCCAGGCCCGGGCGGCCGATCTCTGTGCCTGGCGGGAACTGGACCGGGTGGTGGTGCGGGGCCGCCAGCAGGCCGTCACCGTCTACATGCCGGTCGCCGACATGCCCGAGGACGACACCTGGCCCGAGATGCTGCACGCGTACCGCGAATGCCGCTGGGACGAAGCGTCCGCCCTGCTGGCCCTCCAGCCGGTCGGGTCGGCGCTGCGCGATCTGTATGCCTCCCGGATCGAAGCGGCGCGGCAAAGACCTCCGATGGCGGATTGGGACGGGGCGTATCGGTTCGACAGCCGGTAGGGGGGTGCTCGGGGCCGTTCGGCGGCCGTCTGTTCGCCAGGGCCGGCTGCCGACGTTGCGCGCTGGCACCAAGGCCCGTGGGCACACGTCGGCGTCGACAGTGTCAACATGTCGCGTATCGATCCAAGGAGGCGGACAAAAGTGTCAACTCGTATCTTTGTCGCGGTGCTGGTGACAAGCTCGGCGCGCGAAGTTGTCGGTTCGGAGGCGACGGTCGCTTGTAACCGCGTGTTTTGCTGCTGGCATGGAAGCTGCTGATAAGGAGCGTCTTCCCCCCCCCCCCCACCTCTAGGAGTTTCCCATGAAGCGTTACATGTCCCGCAGTATTCAGCAAGCCCAGAAGGGCTTCACGTTGATGGAGTTGATGATCGTCGTGGCGATTATCGGTATTTTGGCCTCCGTTGCGCTTCCAGCTTATCAAGACTATGTTGCTCGTGCACAAATGTCTGAAGCACTCACGTTGGCATCTGGTCCTAAGGTCGCTATCAGCGAAGTTTTCGCACAAAACGGCAGCTGCCCCGTCAATGGCAGCGACGGTATCGCGCCTGCAGCCGATATCAAAGGAAAATATGTTGATTCGGTGACCACTGGCGGAGCTGCAGCGACTGGCGGCGGTTGCACAATCGTGGCTCTTATTAGCTCATCAACTGCCTCTAAGGGCATTCAAGGTAAGACCTTGACCCTGGCGCTGAGTAACGCTGATAAAGGCTCGAATGTTTGGACTTGCACTACCAGCGCGGCACAAAAATACGCTCCAAAGGCTTGCACCAGTACTGCTACATAATAGCACTTGATTTCCGATATGAGTGTGCTTTATTAAGGATAATATACAAAGAGGGCGCTCGGCGCCCTTTTTGTATGGTATTTAATTAATGAGCCGTGCGAACTGATCTGTCTCTTTTTCCGTGCGGCATGGTAGCAAGGCGTCGAAAAAGCCGTCGGCTATAGCCTGCAATACGCAAGCAGTTATTAATCTCTTCCACAGGCAGTGGCCCCGACACGACCACAATATCATTCGCAGCAGCTTGCGCACCTTCAGCCCGCAGTCGGCGTCGTGCGCCGATAGCCCACGACTGAATCCGCGCCGGACTCCCGTGCTGGTGAACCGTCCCGGTACTCGCATCGAACGCGATCGCCACGTTGTCCGTCTTCAGCCGCCAACGGCGCTCCCCTGTCGCAACGCTGGGGGCGTCGCCCATGTCGTACAGGTAGTAGCTGCCGGATTTCAATTGGTATTGCAGGTCCATCTGGAATCTCCTCGGTTGGATTGTCCAAGCGGGCTCCACCGGGGAGGGGTAGAGAAACGGTCGGAATGCGGGGCAATTCCGCCGATGAAAGCGGGCAACCCTGGTGGAACCGGGGTCGCGGACTAAACCGTTGGCGACACAATTGTAGGAATCTGGACGAAAGCGCGGAAGGTTGCCGGCTCTGAGTTGCAGTTCGAGCGGAATGTTACCGACTAGTGCGGCTCACCGGGACGTGCGTTCCGAGGCACGCGCGGGCCCGCCCGGTCGCCGCCCCGGATACCGGGTTAAAAGTCCACCAGGCTCAACCCTACGCTGAACACCGTCCGCTTGAAGTTGTAATCCGTCAGGCTGTCCCCGTATCCGCTGAACAGCTGCGTATGCAGCCGCAAACCGCTGAAGGTGTTTCCTGCGCCGTCGCCCAGCGACCGCAGCCACTCGATCCGGCCCGATCCGCGCTGGGTGCCACCGAAGGAACTGCGTGCGGTGGCGACGAAGGTGTTCTTGGCGTCGTAATGCCAGGTGCCGGTCAGCTCGCCGCGGCCGATGTAGTTGACGATCTGGGGGTTGTTGTCCTTGAAGCCCGATTCGTACAGCCGCTTCCAGGCGCGGGCCTGCAGACTGAAGTCGTTGCTTTTCTCGAAGCCGGTCATCAGGTAGAAGCGGTTCCAGCTGCGGGAGAGCGGGTCGCTCTGCCCGTTGGACTGGTGGACCAGGCCGGCACCGCTGTAGCGCCAGTTCCAGCCGCCGGGCAGGGCGGCGGTGGTGGGGTAGACGTAGATGACTTCGGGCTCGTAGTCGGTGCTGCGGAACGGGCGCGACAGGCCGCTGTTGAAGAACTGCCAGTACGACTGCTGGCTGTAGGCCACCCACAGCGAGTCGCGCAGGGTGGAGCCGGCGGGGGTCAACAGGCCGCCCGCGACCTTGGTGCGCATCGACAGCTGCAGCCGCAGCTCTTCCTTACGGTAGTCGAGCGCGGTGGTGGCGTTGTTGTTGGCGTTTTCCGAACGCGGCATGCGGTTGACCGAATTGGCACCGACGACCGACAGGCTGTTCGCGCGGAAACCCCGCAGGCTGAAGGTGGGGCAGTTGCTGCCCGACTCCAGCTCCCAGAAGCGCGACAGGTTCGAGAACTGGCGGTCCTTGCAGCCCTGCTCCAGGCCGACGCCGACGATGCCCGCCGACGCGGTGACGCTGCCGCCCTCGGCCGTGGCCGGCTGGGTGGCGGCCAGGGCGGCGGCGACGTCCGCGCGCAGGGCCGATGGCGCGGCACCGGGCGGCGCGGTGCCGGTGCCGGCCGCCTCGGTGGAGCGGGCCTCGACGGCATCGACGATCTTCTGCTGGGACTTCGACCACTGGTCGAAACAGAGCAGGCGCTCGGTGTCGTCGGCCAGGGTGGCGCACTGCTGCCAGGCGGTGGCGGTGGCGACCCGGCCTTCGGTGACGGGCGCCAGCGGCGCGGCCTTGGCACCGGGCCGGGCGACCGGCGGCTTGGCGGTGGCGGCGCGCGCCTTCTGCGTTTGTGTCTGCGTCTGGGCATGCGCCACGCCGGCGGAGCCGACGGCCAGCAACGCCAGGACGAGCGAGGCCTTCTTCATCGTGCGGCGGCGGGGCGCTGCAGCACGAACGGGCGCTTGCTGTTGGTGGCTGAGTCGGTCCATATTCCTTCGATCTTCCTGCCGCAACTGCCGGCGGTGACATGCCCTTCCCAGAGGGCGGTGAGGTTCTTTCCATCCGACGATGCGTCGACGGCGAAGACGCCCTCGTCCACGTCGCCGGCGACGGTGCCCGAGGCATCGCCGTAGGCCACGGTGCCGCGCACCGCGCCATCGAAATCCGGATGCACCACGAAGTCGACGGTGCCGCGGTCCGGCCGATTGGCGAAGCGCACCTCCCAGCGGCCCAGCAGTTCGGCCTGGCCCACCTTCTCGGCGGCGGGGCAGGCGGCGGTGCGGACCGCGGGCGGTGCGACCGGCGGTGCGGCGGCCGCGGGGGGCGAAACAAGCGGCGCGCCGGAGGCGGCGTCGGCCGCGTGTACGGCGGCCGACGACACTGACGCGAGCAGGATCAGCAGCACCGCCGCAAGAAGGGCGGCCGGGCGGTGGTGGCGGGAACGAAGGCGCAGCTGCAGGCGCAGGGGCAAGGGCAAGGGCAGGGGCATCGCGTGTGGGTTTTCAGGCGGCCGGCTGGGCGGAGGCGGCCGCGGCCAGCGCCGAGGCGTCGGCTTTCATGGCGAATTCGGCGCGCAGGGCGCGCAGCTTCTCGCGGGGGTCTTCGCGGGTGGTGGCCTGGTCCAGACCCATCTCGGCGATGAAGCGGCTGGGCCGGGCGGCGACCATCTCGCGGCCCTTCTTGCGCTTGCGGGTCCAGCTGACGGCCAGGCTGCGCTGGGCGCGGGTGATGCCCACGTACATCAGGCGACGCTCTTCCTGCAGGCGCTGGGTGGTGTCGTCGCTCACCACCTTCTGGCGGCCCTCGTCGTCGTCGAGCTTGAAGGGCAGCATGCCCTCGGTCACGCCGACCAGGATGACGTGCGGCCACTCCAGGCCCTTCGAGGCGTGCAGGGTCGAGAGCGTCACCACGTCCTGGTCCTGCTCGCGCTCGCCGATGGTCGAGAGCAGCGAGATCGTCTGCGCCACTTCCAGCAGGGTCTTGGCCTCGGTCGCGGCGCCAGCGCCCGAGGCGTCCTCGATCTGGCCGCCGCAGCGCTGGCTCATCCAGTCGCAGAAATCGAGCACGTTGGTCCAGCGGGCCGCGGCGACCTTCTCGCTGTCCTCGCCGTCGTAGAGGTGCTGCTCGTAGCCGATCTCTTTGAGCCACTCGAGCATGAAGGCCTTGGCGTCCTCGGCGCCGACGGTGCGGCGGGCGCGGAACTCCAGGTCGTTCACGTAGCGGCCGAATTCCAGCAGGCTGCCCATGGCGCGCTCGGGCAGCATCGACGGCAGCGACGCGCTGAAGAGCGATGCGAACATGCTCTGCCGGTAGCTCTCGGAGAACTCGCCCAGCTTGCCGAGCGTGGTGTGGCCGATGCCGCGCTTGGGCGTGGTGATCGCCCGCAGGAAGGCCGGGTCGTCGTCGTGGTTGACCCACAGCCGGAACCAGGCGCACAGGTCCTTGATCTCGGCGCGGTCGAAGAAGCTCTGCCCGCCGGAGACCTTGTACGGGATCTGCACCCGGCGCAGCGCCTTCTCGAACGCCTTGGCCTGGTGGTTGGCGCGGTAGAGGATCGCGAAGTGCCGGAACTCCTGGAACTGCCCGCCGCTGGTGACCACCGAGGTGCCGGCGCGCAGGCTCTGGATGCGGGCGACGGCGCGCTCGGCCTCGTGCTCCTCGGTGTCGGCATCGACCACCCGCACCGGGTCGCCCTCGCCCAGTTCGCTGAACAGGGTCTTGGGGAACAGCTTCGGATTGGGGCCGATCACGTTGTTTGCCGCGCGCAGGATCGCGCTGGTGGAGCGGTAGTTCTGCTCCAGCTTGATGACCTTCAGCTGCGGGAAGTCGACCGGCAGCTTCTTCAAATTGTCGAGCGTGGCGCCGCGCCAGCCGTAGATCGACTGGTCGTCGTCGCCCACCGCGGTGAAGCGGCCGCGCTCGCCCACCAGGTGCTTGAGCACCTCGTACTGGGTGGCGTTGGTGTCCTGGTACTCGTCGACCAGCACATGGCCCATCGCCTGCTGCCAGCGCATCCGCACGTCGGGGTAGTCCTTCAGCAGCTTCAGCGGCATGCCGATCAGGTCGTCGAAATCGACGCTCTGGTAGGCCGAGAGCCGCTCCTCGTAGCGGGCCATCACCTGGGCGATGATCCGCTCGTTGTCGTCGGCGGCCCGGGCCAGGGCGTCGGCCGAGTTCATGCCGGCGTTCTTCCACTTGCTGATCACCCACTGCCACTGGCGGGCGGTGGCCGCATCGGCGGTGCCGCCGGCGGCGTCCTTCAGGATGCTGGTGACGTCGTCGGAATCCAGAATGCTGAACTGCGGCTTCAGGCCCAGCACCTTGCCGTCTTCCCGCATCATCCGCACGCCCAGGGCGTGGAAGGTGCAGATCACCACGTCCTTGGCCTGCCGGCCGATCAGGCTCTTGGCCCGCTCGCGCATTTCCGCGGCGGCCTTGTTGGTGAAGGTGATGGCGGCGATGCGCTTGGGCGCCACGCCGTTCTGGATCAGGTTGCCGATCTTGTGGGTGATCACCCGCGTCTTGCCCGAGCCGGCGCCCGCCAGCACCAGGCAGGGCCCGTGCATGTAGTTCACCGCTTCTTGCTGGGCGAGGTTCAGGCCGGCGGACATGGAGCGCAAAGGGGCGGGGGCTGCAGCAAAAAAGGGGGAATGGGTCGGCCGGGGCCGGGCCGCGGCGCCGGCCGTGCGAGCGGCTGGCGGGGCGCGCAATGATAGCGGCCCGGCCGACAGCCGGCTGTGGCGAATATCCCGCTTTCTGGTAACGCCTGCTTGCGCATCCCGCCCCTGCGGGCCCTAGAGTGGCACCGCCCCCCCCCGCCGCCCCACCGATCGCCCCGCATGCATCCTCGCTCCCTGCCGCTGAAGGCGATCCTGATCACCTTCTTCCTGACGCTGGCCTCCACGCTGCTGCTGCTCAACTTCAGCTCGGGCGAGAAGAAACTCGAGGAGCAGTTGCCGCGCCTCTACGACCTGCACGATCCGCAATACCAGCGCGCCATGGGCGTGCTGCTCGGCCCGCCGATCCGGGAGGGCAACCGCACCCAGGCGCTGGTCAACGGCGACCGCATCTTCCCTTCGATGCTCGAGGCGATCCGCGGCGCGCAGAATACGATCACCTTCGAGACCTACATCTACTGGTCGGGCGACATCGGCCGTGCCTTCGCCGATGCGCTCACCGAGCGCGCCCGCGCCGGGGTCAAGGTGCACGTGCTGCTCGACTGGCTGGGCAGCGCCAAGATCGACGAGGAGTTCCTGGAGCAGATGCGCGGGGCCGGCGTGGAGATCCAGAAGTTCCACGAGCCGCACTGGTACCACTGAGGCCGGATGAACAACCGTACCCACCGCAAGCTGCTGGTGGTCGACGGCCGCACCGGCTTCACCGGCGGCGTGGGCATCGCCCCCGAATGGACCGGCGACGCCTAGAGCCCCGAGCACTGGCGCGACACCCACTTCCGCGTCGAAGGCCCGGTGGTCGCGCAGATGCAGGCCGTCTTCATGCACAACTGGACCAAGGCCTCGGGCGAGGTGCTGCACGGCGAGCCGTACTTCCCCGCGCTGCAGCCGATCGCGGGCATCGCCGCCGGCCAGGGCCGCGTACAGATGTTCAGCAGCTCCCCTTCGGGCGGCAGCGAGAGCATGCATCTGATGTACCTGATGGCGATCACCGCGGCCCAGCGCCGCATCGATCTGTCGAGCGCCTACTTCGTGCCCGACAAGCTGACGGTGCGCGCCCTGGTGGCCGCGATGCGGCGCGGGGCGCAGGTGCGCATCGTCACCCCCGGCCCGATCATGGACGCGCAGACGGTGCGCAGCGCCTCCCGCGCGCTCTGGGGCCCGCTGCTGGCCGCCGGTGCCGAAATCCGCGAATACCAGCCGACGATGTACCACTGCAAGGTGCTGATCGTCGACGGCCTGCTGGTCTCGGTCGGCTCCACCAACTTCGACAACCGCTCGTTCCGGCTCAACGACGAGGCCAACCTCAACCTCTACGACGAAGCCTTCGCCGCCGAGCAGAACGCCATTTTCGAACGCGACCTGGCCGTGGCCAGGCAACTGACGATGGCGCAGTGGCTCGACCGGCCGTGGAACGAGAAGCTGATGGAGCGGGCGTCCGCGCTGCTCGCGGCGCAGCTGTGAGTCCGTCCGGGTGTGCCGTCGCTCTGCTATCGAATAAATAGCTGGCGGTCGTCGTACTGCGCCGGCTGCGGCTACTTTTGTTCAAGAAACGGGCTGTGGCCGCCTCACAGCAGAACGGTGCCCTGGATGCACGGCGCGACGTCGCCGCCGATCCAGGTGGTGCCGTCGTCGTCCTGCTCGACGAAGACGCGGCCGGCGCGGCCCAGGCATTCGCCCTGCGACGCGAGGTAGGCGCGCGGCACCGCGCCCTCGGCGATCAGCCACTGCGCCAGCGACGCGTTCAGGCTGCCGGTGACCGGGTCTTCGGGTACGCCGATCGGCGCGGCGAAGGCGCGCACCAGCAGGGCATGCGCGCCGGGCGCCGGCTGCGGGTCGACGTGCACCACGCCCACCTTCACGTCGAGTTGCTTCAGCCGGGCATGGTCGGGCGCCAGGGCCAGCACGGTGTGGGCGCTGTCGAGCTGCAGGCCGAGCCAGACCGGGCCGTTGTCGAGCAGCTGCGCGCCGCGGATCTCCTGCGGCTTCAGGCCCAGCGCCCGGGCCACCTGGGCCAGCACCGACGGGGCCGGGTCGCGCCGCCGCAGCGGCGGGGCGGCGAAGGCGGGCCGGTCGCCGGTCTGGCGGATGCGGACCAGGCCCGCGCCGCATTCCTGCACCACCAGGCCCGGGCGGCGGGGCGTGCCGCCGGCGGCGCGCCAGGCGTGGCAGCTGCCGAGCGTCGGGTGGCCTGCGAAGGGCAGCTCGCCGCCGGGCGTGAAGATGCGGACCCGGTAGTCGGCCTCGGGCGTGGTCGGCGGCAGCAGGAAGCTGGTCTCCGACAGGTTGGTCCAGCCGGCGAAGCGTTGCATCTGCGCGTTCGACAGACCGTCGCCGTCGACCACCACCGCCAGCGGATTGCCCAGGCCGGCTTCGGCGCTGAAGACATCGATCTGCTGGAAGGGCCGCGCGCGGGGCGGTGCGGCAGGAGACGGGACCATCACGCCGCCGCGTCGGCCAGCGCCGCGCGCCGCGGCCGCGATTCGCGCACCGCGGCGGCCAGGGCGGCGATGCCGGTATCGATCTGCGCCACGCTGGCGGTGACGAAGGACGGGCGCAGCGCGCGGGCATCGCCGGCACCGGCATAGAAGGGCAGGCCGGGCACGAAGGCGACGCCCTTCTCCACCGCGCGGGGCAGCAAGGCGGTGGCGTCCATGCCGGCGGGCAGGCGCAGCCACAGGAACATGCCGCCGACGGGGGTGTTCCACTCCACGCCCAGGCCGCCCATCTCGCGCTGCAGCGCGGCCAGCATCGCGTCGCGCTGGCGCTTGTACAGCGCCCGGATGGTGGGCACGTGGCGGTCGAGGAAGCCGTCCTTCATCACCTCGGCCACCACCCGCTGGTTGAAGCTCGCGCTGTGCAGGTCGGCGGCCTGCTTGGCCATCGTGAGGCGGCGGTGCAGCTCGGGCGGCGCCACCATGAAGCCCAGGCGCAGACCGGGCGCCAGCACCTTGCTGAACGAGCCCATGTAGATGCAGCCCTCGGGGTTGCGGGCGGTGAGCGAGGCGGGCGGCGGCGCGTCGAACCACAGCTCGCCGTAGGGGTTGTCCTCGAGGATCGGCACGCCGCGTGCGGCGGCGCGGGCCGAGAGCGCCATGCGGCGCGCCTCGTCCATCGTGCGGCCGGTGGGGTTCTGGAAATTGGGCAGGGCGTAGAGGAAGCGGGCGCCCTCGGCCTTGGCGGCCAGATCGTCCACGTCGATGCCGCCCGCGTCGCTGGCCACCCCGACCACCTCGGGCTCCATCGGCGCGAAGGCCTGCAGCGCGCCCAGATAGGTGGGCGTCTCCACCAGGATGCGGCTGCCCGGATCGACCAGCACCTTGGCCGCCAGGTCCAGGCCCTGCTGCGACCCGGTGGTGATCAGCACGTCGGCCGGGTCGACGTTCCAGGGCAGGCCGGCCGCGACCGCCTCACGCAGCGCGGGCAGGCCTTCGGTGGTGGCGTACTGCAGCGCGGCGCGGCCGTCGTCCTTCAAGACCTTCCGGCAGGCCTCGGCGAAGGCCTCGACCGGGAAGGCCTCGGGCGAGGGCAGGCCGCCGGCGAAGCTGATGATGCCGGGCCGCTCGGTGAGCTTGAGCAGGTCGCGGATCGCGGAGGAGGTCATCTTGCGGGTGCGGGCGGCCAGGGTCCAGTGCATGTCGAAATCCTTCGGGTGGGACGTGGGAGGCGTCGAGACGGAACCGGTGAGAAAAAACGGGCGTGGCCGTGCGGCACGTTGAATTCTTGCCAGGTCACGGCCGCTACTTTAAAGTGCATAGCCATCACAGTACCGGTACAGATGGACGATCAATTGGCCTATCTGTACCGGACGATCCACTGGCACACGACGCCCTTCACCATGCTGACCCGCACCCCCAGCCAGACCCTCACCGAACAACTGGCCGGACGCCTGGCCGAGCGGGTGCGCTCCGGCCTGCTGGTGCCGGGCGCCCGGCTGCCCTCGGTGCGCGAATGCGCCCGCCAGCAGGGCGTGAGCCCGCACACGGTGGTCGCCGCCTACGACCTGCTGCTGGCCCAGGGCCTGGTGGAGGCGCAACGCCAGCGCGGCTTCTTCGTGCGGGATTCGGGGCCCAAAAGGCCCGAAGCCGGCGATACGGGCCGGCCTTCAGCTACTAAAAAAATAGCAGAGGCCGCGCAGCCGCTGCGCCCGCTCCATGCCTCGCCGATGCAGGCCACCGCACTGATCCGCGGCATGTTCCACACGCCCTCGGGCCGCGCCCAGCCGGGCTCGGGCGTGATGCCGCCCGATTGGCTGGACCTGCCCGCGCTGCCCGCCGCGGTGCGCAAGGTGGTCGCCAGCGCCGCCTGGGCCCGCAGTGCGCTGCAGTACGGCGAGCCGCTGGGCGACGCGGGCCTGCGCGAAGTGCTTTCGCGCCGCCTGGCGCAGATCGGCATCGAGGCGCCGCCCGCGCAGATCATGACCACTGTGGGCGCCACCCATGCGCTCGACATCGTCAGCCGCACCCTGCTGAAGGCCGGCGACCCGGTGATGGTGGAAGAGCCCGGCTGGTCGGTCGAGTTCGCGCGGCTGGCCTCGCTCGGCATGCGGGTGCTGCCGGTGCCCCGCAACGCGGCCGGCCCCGACCTGGAGGTGATGGCCCGCTATTGCGAGGCCCATGCGCCGCGCCTCTTCGTCAGCGTCAGCGTGTTCCACAACCCGACCGGCTACTGCCTCTCGCCCGGCAGCGCCCACCGGCTGCTGGAGCTGAGTGCCAAGCACGACTTCCACATCGTCGAGGACGACACCTACGGCCACATCGCGCCCGAACACGCCACCCGCGTCACCGCACTCGACGGCCTGCGCCGCACCCTCTACGTGGGGGGCTTCGCCAAGATCCTGGCGCCCAACTGGCGCATCGGCTTCCTGGCCGCGCCGCCGGACTTGCTGGAGCGGATGCTCGACACCAAGCTGCTCGCCACCCTCACCACCCCGTCGCTGCTGGAGAAAGCCATGGCCATCTGCATCGAGCAGGGCCAGCTACGCCGCCACGCCCAGCGTGTGCGCGCCCGCCTGGACACCGCCCGCAGCCGCAGCGTCAAGCTGGCCCAGGCGGCCGGCTGCCGCTTCGTGGCCGAGCCGATGGGCATCTTCGGCTGGGTGGACACTGGGGTGGACACCGACATCCTGGCCCAGCGCATGCTCGACGACGGCTGGCTGCTGGCGCCGGGGGCGCTGTTCCACGCCACCCGCGCGCCCAGCACGCTGATGCGGATCAATTTCGCGAATACGCAGGAGGCGGAGTTCTGGCGGGCGTTCGAGAAGATGCGGGACGCGGTGCGGGGCGAGTGAGGTGGCCGGGTTGGTGCGTCGCTCGTAGTGCGTCCACATTCGTAGCACCCGAACCGTGTGCTCTTGCGCAATGACCTCGTACACCAAGCGATGCTGGATAGCGATGCGCCGTGAGTACGCACCGGCCAGATCGCCCACGAGCGCGAAGGCAATGTGCATCGCCTCGAAGCTGCCGGCCCCGGCTCGATCCCCCTGCGTCAGGGCAGCAGCTTGCGCGTATTCACGGTACTGATGTCGTCCAGATGCCGGAACGCGGTCGCCACCTTGGCGATGTCGTGGTCCGCGACGCCGGACTGCCCGAACGACACCTTCCACTCCCGCACGGCCCGCCACACCTCGCCGATCAGGGCGCATGCGCGGGCCCGGCCCAAGGAGAATATCGCATGTCCGGCCAAGGCGTTGTCGATCGTCGCAACACGGCCCTGCGGCCCGATGCCCAGGTGCAGATAACGCTCGGCCGCGTGGCTCGGGCGCGGCAGGACGTCGTAGAGCGGGCTCAGCCGCCAGCCGGGTAGCCGGGGGTCCCACAAAAAACCGTGGTTGCGCAGGTGGTCGTCGTCGTTGCTGGCGAAGATGTTGAAGACCATCCGCTTGAAAAGCTCTTCGTTGTCCGCCCGGATCGCATCCGGATGGCAGTAGCGGCGCACGGCAGCCGCCAGGTCTGCATAGGACTTGATGCGCGATTCGGTCTCGTCGCATCCCACCATGGTCAGACCGCTGACGAAACCCATACGGCGCTCGGTCCGTCCGCCTGCCTCCATGAGATCGGTCGATGCGTCGGGCCGCGTGTCGTGCGCCAGCCAGTAGCGGTCGAAACGACGGATCATCATGATGCGGCGATCGCCGAGCATGCGCGTGGCAACCGGGGGCACCTGCAGCCCCGTCTCTCGGGCCAGTACCAAAGCAGCGCACTCGACTGCCGGAATGTCGAATGCGTCGTGTCGGCTCTGGAACTTGGCGAGCCAGAGCGTCCCGCTTCCATCGCGCACCGACGCCTTGGGCCGGGCACCCCCGAGGGCAGTGCCTGCCACGAAGATCGGGTCGAGATGCGCGGGGACCGTTTCGCCTGCCTCGATCCGCTCGGCCGCTTCCATCAGGTAGGCGAGCGTGTGCACGTCGCCGGTGGTACCGGTGGGCGCTTCCGCAAGGCCGGTGCGGACGTCCAGTGCGCCGACGCGCTCGCTTCCCGCATGCAGCAGGTACTGCGACTCGGGCAGGCTGTTCGCCGGGACCTTGAGCTTGGCTTCGATCACCCGGCGACCCCAGGAGTCCGGCGCGGCATCACGGATGCCACCGAAGCCCGTCAGGTTGTGAATGGGCAGCAGCAGCCTGCCTCTGACCGGCTCCGGGCCGCCGATGCCCAGGCTGACCGGATCGACCTCCAGCGCATCGGGGCGCTGGAGATAGTTGAGGCCATAGGCAAAACGCGATGTCAGCAGTTCGGGGCCTTGCTAGGTCAGGGTGAGCTGGCCACACGGCGCCCAGTCTTCGCCGAGGTGGGCGAAGGCGATCAACTTGCGTTCTTTTGCCGGCATGGGGTGGCGCAGGAAACAGGGCTATCGCCGCGGGGACGCGATCAGAAGTTCAGCTCGTCCCGTTCGGCGGCGCTCAGGTCGCGCACCCGCCGGGTCGCCTCGTGGGCCTGCAGTGCGGCCAGTGCGGGATCGGTCTGCATCAGGAGGTCTGCCAAAGTGGCCCCCGGGGCGATGGCGTCCAGGTACCGCAGCCACTGGCCGATGGCGAGGCCCGGATCGCCTTTTTCCAGCCGGTAGGCGGTGTTGCGCGAAATGCCCGCACGCAGTGCCGCATCTGCCTGCTTGATCTTGCGTGCGTGGCGCAAGCGGGCGAAAAGATGGCCGAGTTGGCTGGCTTCCTGCAGCAGATGCGATGCCAAGACTGCCGATTGCTGCACTTTCATGGTGATAAGTCGAAGCAGTAGGTGTTCGTCATATCGAACATTATACGTATTGCGATCGATTTAAGGCGCTTTATTTTTCGAGTGCGGAGTGCGCACCCCTTCTCAGGCCGGCTGCGCGGCCCGCGCCTGCATCGCCCGCGGCATCAGCCGCGCGGGCGACACGTACTGCTCGCGGTACTGCTCGAAGGGCAGCGTGTCGGCCGCCTCGATCGCCTTCTGCGCATCGACCGACTGCTGCGCCATCTGGGCGAACGCGGTTTGGCGGTCGGCCGGCAGGGGCGCGGCCAGCAGCGCGTCGCGGGTGGCGAGCGAGCGGTTGCGGATGAAGTCGACGAAGGAGTTGCCGTGGTCCTGCGCCATCGCCTTCAGCACCCGGGCCGAGGGCAGCGTCTGCGGCGCGGCCAGCGACGCCTCGGCGGCGCGCACCGCCTCGGCATGCAGGCTGCCGCCGTCGACCGCGTCCAGCGCGGCGGCCAGGGGCACGCATTCGGCCAGGATCTCGGCGGCCCAGTCGATCAGCGAGACGGCGCGGCCGCGGCGCTGCAGCCGCAGGCCGGGCTCGCGGCCGCGGGCGGCGACCAGGTGCTGGTTGTGGCCGATCTCGGCGATCTCCTCGGGGCTGTCGTCGGGGCTGTCGGCCAGCAGGCAGTGCAGCAGGAACACGTCGAGCAGCCGCACGGTGCGCGGGCCGATGCCCAGCGGCTCGAACGGGTCCAGGTCCATCAGCCGCACCTCGACGTACTCCACGCCGCGCTCGCGCAGCGCATGCAGCGGGCGCTCGCCGGGGAAGATGGTGCGCTTGGGGCGGATCGTGCCGTAGAACTCGTTCTCGATCTGCAGCAGCGTGGTGGCCAGCTGGTTGTACTCGCCGCCCAGGTTGCGCACGCCGATGGTCTCGTAGGCCGGGTACGGTCGGGTGAGGGCTTCGTGCAGCGAGGCGCCGTAGCCTTCCAGGCCGTTGTAGCTCACCGACAGCGAGGCCTGCGCCTCGCTCTGGTAGCCCAGCCGGCCCATGCGCAGCGAGGTGCCGTGGGGCATGTGCATCGTGTAGTCGCCGATGCGCTGCAGCGCGTGCGGCCGGCCTTCGACGAAGCTCTCGCACACCGCCGGCGACGCGCCGAACAGCACCAGCGGCAGGAACGCGTGCCGGCGGAAGTTGCGGATCAGCGCGAAATACTGCGCGCTGGAGAGGCCCGGCATCGACCAGTTGTAGTGGATGCCCGAGATGGTCTGCATACGCCGGCCGTAGCGGTGGCCCAGGCCCATGCGGTAGACGCTCTTGGCGCGGCCGACGTTCGAGGTGCCGTAGCGGCCGATCGGGATCGTCTCGTCCGAGGGCAGGCCGCAGGGCATGCTCGACGCCCACATCAGCTCGTCGGCACCGGGCGCGACCGACTGGGCGACGAAGCGGTGCACCTCGTGCAGCTCGTCCAGGCAGGCCTCGACGCCGGCGTGCACGCCGGTGATCAGCTCCAGCTGCGATTCGCTGAAATCGGTGGTGATGTGGGGATGCGTCAGGGCCGAGCCCAGCACCGCCGGATGCGGCGTGAGCGACAGCTTGCCGTCGGCACGCGATCGCAGGCTTTCCTTCTCGATGCCGCGCCGGATGCCGGTGAGGCTGCCGGGCGTCAGTGCCTCCAGCCGCTGTTGCAGTTCGCCCATGGTTTCTTCATTCTTGTCATTTGCTGGCACGCACGGTAACACTGGCCGGCCTTTTGCGCCCGCATTCGGCGCAATGCCCGCCCCATGGCGGATGCACGCTATTAAATATGTAGCTAGTAGCCGGCATACAGCAACGACTACAGCCTCTTCGGGCCAGCAATCCAGAGCACCGGCTCAGCCCAGAACCTGCAGAAGAAAGCGGTTCAGGTCGGCCACTTCCTGCGGGCAGACGCTGTGCTGCATCGGATAGGTGTGCCACTCGACCGAATAGCCCAGCGCCTGCAGCGCGTCGCGCGTCGCCTCGGCCCGGGGCATGGTCACCACGCCGTCCTGCCGTCCGTGGGCCAGGAAGATCGGCGTGCGCTGGTTGGCGGGGCTGCGCTCGGCGGCGGTGGTGGCCGCCACCGGCAGGTAGCCCGACAGGCCGACGATGCCGGCCAGCGGCTCGGCATGGCGCACGCCGGTCATCAGCGCCATCGCGCAGCCCTGCGAGAAGCCGGCGACGACGATGCGGCCGGCCGGCACGCCCCGGGCCTTCTCCTGCGCGATCAGCGCCTCCAGCAGCGCCTGCGAGCGGCGCAGGCCGGCGTCGTCCTCCTGCCGCCGGCCGCCGACCTCGGGGAAGATGTCGTACCAGGCGGGCATCGCATAGCCGCCGTTGACGGTGACCGGCTGCACCGGCGCGAAGGGGAACACGAAGCGCACCGGGCCGACGGCGGCCAGGTCCAGTTCGTCGGCGAAGGGCACGAAATCCTCGCCGCTGGCGCCCAGGCCGTGCAGCACGACGATGCTGGCGCGCGGCTGCGGGCCGGTCTCGATCTCGATGGGGGAGGAAGTGGGGGTCATGCGCCGTCTGCCGGGTGAGGGGCCGGCGAGCATAACAACCGGCCGGCTAGGAGGCTGCGCGGCAGAAGGCGTCGATAGCGAGAAGCGACCCCAGCGAGGACAGTTTTTGCCGGATTCGCTGCCGCATAGCAGGCTATGGGGCAAGAAGCCGGTGAAAAATGGACCGCTGCGGTCGCTTCGTAGCCGACGATCCTTCTGCCGGGCAGCCTCCTAGATCAGCAGCGCGTCCGCCTGCAGGCCGGCCACCACCCGCAGCAGCGAACGGTTGACGTCCTCGGCCGCCATGCCGTGGCGCTTGCCCAGCGCATGGGTAGCCGGCGTGTCGGCCGATTCCAGCGCCATCGCCATCTGCAGCGCCTCGGCATAGGGGCCGGTGTGGAGTACCGCGGCATCGTAGAGCCTGCTCGACAGCGGCAGGCTGTGCAGGATGGCGCCCAGCGGCTGGTCGAGCAGCTGGTCCAGGCCGGAGAACAGGCCGCACATCGCGACTTCGCGGCGCAGCGCGCCTTCGACGCCCGACTCGAGCAGGTGCTCCATCAGCCTGCCGCGCAGCACCAGGGCGGCCTTCACCGGCCGCAGAGCGGTGTCGTGGGTGGCATGGGGCAGCTGCTCGGCCAGCCAGCGTGCGAGGGTCGCGGTTCCCAGCATCATCAGCGCATGCCGCACCGACTCGGCCGCGCCGCGCAGGCCCACGCCCGGCGAGTTGGCATAGACCAGGAAGCGGTAGGCCAGCAGCGGGTCGTCGCAAAGGATGCGGTCGACCTGCTCGGCCGGGCGGTCGGCCTCCAGCGCCTGCAGCGTCGCCAGCACCACCGCGTGCTCCGGCTCCAGCGGCTTGTGGCGCAGGTGGTAGACGGTGTCCTCGGCCGGCCAGCCGGCCACGGCCAGCGCGCCGCAGCGCTGCAGGCAGTAGTCGGCCAGGGCCAGGTTGGGCAGCTCGCCGAAGATGTGGCCCGGCGGCCAGATGCCGGGCGGCACGGCCTGGCCGCTGCCGTAGTCGGGCGCCGGACGCCGCGCCTCGTGCAGCGCCTGCGCGGCCATGCCGGGCGGCAGCGTCAGCCAGTGGCGGGCGAAGCAGTTGGCGATCGTGTGGTCGGGCGGCAGGGCGGCGTCGCCCTTCCAGACCATCTGCAGCCCGCGGCGGTAGGCGCGCCGCACCGATTCGGCGACGCCCGGGCGGGTCAGGGCCCCGGCCATCACGACGATGGTGGGCGCGAACAGCCCGTTGGTGGAGAAGGTGGGCGTGCGGCCGGCGGGCAGCGGCGGCCGCGCATGGTCGAGCAGGTCGATCAGCAGGCGCTGCGACTGCACCACCAGGAAGAGGGGCGGTGCCTCGGCCGGCAGCAGGTCCTGGATCGCGTCGAGCAGGTGCTGGGCGTCCACCCCGGCGTCCACGGTGCGCACGAAGAGCGCCACGCCCGCCAGCGTGCGGCGCGGTCCCCAGAGCGGCTGATAGCCCAGGGTGATGCTGTCGAGAACGGAAGCGGTCATGCAGTGCGCGGCGCAGAGGCGTGGGATCGGATCGAGTGCGCCATCGTAGCCGGGCGGCCCGGCCTGCGGCCCCGGAGCAAACGATCAGCCGCCGATGAAGTTGAACAGCGACAGCTTCTGGATCTGCGCGTACGACTGCAGCGCGGCCGAGTAGCCGGTCTGCTGGTTCTGGAAATCCGAGATGCGCTTGATCTGGCTGTCCTGGTCGGAGCCCTCGGCCACCGACAGGTCGGAGGTGACCTGCGTGGTGCGCGCATCCTGCACGTCGCTGATCCGGTCGGCCCGGTTGAGCAGCTCGCCGGCGTAGCCGCGGCTGGCCGAGGTGCGGGTCAGGCCCGCGTCTAGCTGCACCAGCGCGTTGGTCACCGCCTGGCCGATCGCGCCGACGTTGGCGCCCGCCTTGCCGATGGTGGAGATCGCGTCGTCAAGCGTCTTGAACAGGTTGCTGGTGGTGCTGGTGCCGACGTTGATCGTGTCGCCCACCACCGGGTTGCCCTTGACGGTCAACGAGATGCCGTCGAACGCTATCGCGTTGCCGGCGACGTAGGGCTGGTTGGTGAGCGCGGCGGTGCCGGTGGTGGTGTTGGTGACGGTGTAAGTCGTCTTGCCGGCCGCGTCGAGCGCGAAACTGATGGTGTAGCCGTTGCCGGTGAGGGCCGACGGGTCGGTCACCTTGCCGGCATCGGTCGAGGCGGTGCCGGTGTTGGTCACCTTGCCGGACGCGTCCTTGGCCAGGTCGACGGTGAACACGCCGTTGCCGGTGGGCACGTTCATGAAGGTCGCCTTGCCGTCGATCGTGTTCGAGATCGCGTTGCCGGCGCTGGCGTTCTGCCCGGCCACCGCGTCGTAGCTCACGTTGCCGCTGCCGTCGACGAAGGGCGCCACGCTGCTGCCCAGGCCGCCGAAGAGCGGCTGGCCGTTGGTGTCCTTCTCGTTGGCATAGGCCAGGATCTGGTCGCGCAGCGAGGTGAGCTGCTGGGCGATGCTGGCCCGGTCGGTCGCGTTGTAGACGCCGCTGCCGGCCTGCACCACCAGCTCGCGGAAATCCTGGATCGCCGAATTGACGCTGCCGAGGGTACTCTCGGCGTTCTGAATGGTGTTGCGCTGGGCCGCCAGTGCGCGCTGCTCCGAGTCGATGCGCGAGAGTCGGGTGGTGGCGCGCTCGGCCGCAGCGGCGGCGGTCGGGTCGTCGCTGCCGCGCAGCACCGACTTGTTGGCGCTCATCTGGCCCTGCAGGGTCACGAGCGAGTTCTGCCGGGCCGAGAGGTTGCGCAGCGCCGTCTCGTAGGAGTTGGCGGTGCCCATGCGGGAAAAGGGTGCGGTCACGGGGAGGGTCTCCTGCGGTTCGGCGCGTCAGCGGCCCATGGTCTGGATCAGGGAGTCGAAGATGCTTTGCGACACCTGGATCAGCTTGGCCGACGCCTGGTAGGCCTGCTGGTACATCAGCAGATTGCCGGCTTCCTCGTCGAGGTTGACGCCCGAGATGGCGGTCTTGTCGGCCGTCAGGCTCTTGGCGATGGACGACGACACCTGCGACGCGTACTGCGCGTTCTGCACCCGCAGGCCCACGCCGGCGATGATGTGGGAGTAGCCGTCGGAGACGGTGGCGCCGTCGAACGCCGCCACGTCGGCGATGCCGGCCAGCGCGCTCGCGTTGCCGGCGCTGGTGCCGCGGTAGGCGGCGGTGGCCGCGCCGATGGTGACGGTGTCGCCGGCCGCGGGAGTGCCCTTCAGGGTGATGCTGCGGCCTTCGACCACGATCGCCCGGCCCGGCACGTAGTTGGCCGTGACGGTGGCGCCGCCGGCGTCGGTGTAGCTATAGGTGTCCTGCGTCGCCGGGGCCACCGCCTTGGCGAAGGTCAGCGTCAGGTTGCTGGTGGGCGTCGCCAGCGCCGGCGTGGCGGCGATCGAGGCCACCGTCAGCGTGCCGGTGTTGGTGGCACCCAGCGTCGGCTGGATCGGGCTCGCCACGGCCAGAGCGCGGGGATCCGAGACGGTGCTCTTGATCTTGGCGGCCGCCACCTCGAAAGGTTTGGCGGTGAGGGTGGTGTTGCCCGCGGGCGCCGGCGTGCCGACGGCGAAGCGCAGGCCGTCGAGCGTGGCGGCGGTGCCGCCGGCGAAGGTCAGGGTGCCGCCGGTGACGGTGAACGCTTCCTTGCTGCCGTCGGAGGTGCGGATCAGCGTGCCGCCGGTGCCGGCGGCGTCGAAGTGCAGCTCGTAGTCGGTCGCCTTCAGCGCGGTGGTGTCGGTGAGCGTCACGCCCACCGCGGTGCTCTTCACGCCGGTGCTGTCGTAGACGTTGTCCAATTGCGGCGTGGTGAAGAGCGCGGTGCCCTGCTTGCCGTTCAGGTCCACGCCCACCGAATGCTGCGCATTGACCAGCGACGACACGGTCGCCGCCATCCGGCCCAACTGGTTGCGGGCGTCGGCCAGATCGCTGTTGTTGAACTTCAGCAGGCCTGCGATGCTGCCGCCGCCGATGGCGTTCTCGTCGAGCACCGTCGTCGCATTGTCGCGCACGATCGTCAGCTTGGCGCCGGTCGGGTCGTCGGTGTTGAGCGTCAGCGGCGTCACCGCCACGCCCAGCACCAGCGGCTGGCTGCCGAGGAACACGTTGACGGTGCCGTCCTCGGCCGCCAGCTGCGAGGTCTGCACGTAGCCGTTCAGGTCGTTGATGAACTGGTCGCGCTGGTCCAGCAGGTCGTTGGGCGCGTGGCCGCTGCTGGTGGCGCGGGCGATCTGCTCGTTGACGTCGGCGATCTGCGCGGTGAGGCGGTTGACCGCGGTCACGGCCGAGGTCAGCTCCTGCTTGGTGGAGCTGGCCAGGTCGTCGAGCCTGGCCGACGCGTTGTTGAACCGGGTCGCCAGCTCGTCGGTGCGGGCCAGCGCGACCGAGCGAGCGGTCAGGTCGGTGGGGGTGATCGCCGCGTCGCCGAAGGCGCCCATCAGGTCGGTGATCGCCGCGCCTAGGCCGGACGCGCCGCCGGGGAACACGTCCTCCATCTGGTAGAGCTTGGTGGCGCGCGCGGTGTCGCCCGCGGCGACCGAATTGGCCGCGGTGCTCTGCTTGATCAGGAAGTCGCTGTGCTGACGGTCGACCGTGACGATCTGCACGCCCTTGCCGATGTAGCCGCTGCCGGTGTTCTGGCCCTGCACCTGGCCCATCACCACCGTCTGGCGCGAGTAGCCGAGGGTGTTGACGTTGGCGATGTTGTGGCCGGTGGTCGAGAGCGCGGCCTGGTTGGCCAGCAGCGCCCGGGTGCCGACGTTCAGTAGGCCGCTCATGGCGCAGCCCCTGCGCCGCGCAGGGCGGCGGTCGGGCGGCTCGACCGGGTGGTGGCGCGCGGTGTCATGCCGCTGTACCCGCGAAGACGGTGGAGGTCCCGGTCCCGATGCCGCCCGCAGGCGTCGGCACCGTGGCCTGCGCCTGCTGGGCGCGCTGCAGCTGCTCGGTGCTCTTGATCGCGCGGCTCAGCTTGCTGGCGTAGGCCGGGTCGGTGGCGTAGCCTGCGCGCTTGAGTTCGGTGGCGTAGCCCAGGGCCGAATCGGTCTTGCCGCGGGCGGCGGCGTAGCGCGGGCTCTCGTTGATCATCCGGGCGTAGTCGCGGAACGAATCCTCGTAGCTGTCGTAGGCCCGGAACTTGGCCGTGACCTTCTGCGCCTTGCCGCCGACGTATTCGGTGGTGGTGATCTCGGCGACCTTGCCGGTCCAGCCGCCGCCGGCCTTGATGCCGAACAGGTTGTACGAGTTGCTGCCGTCCTTCATCCGGATCTCGCTCCTGCCCCAGCCGGTCTCGTGGCCGGCCTGGCCGACCATGAAGGCCGCCGGGATGCCGCTGTCCTGGCCCACGCGGGCGGCCACGTCGGCATGCTGTTCCACGAAACCCGCCTGCGTCTGGGTGGTGCGCACCCGGCTGGCGGGTGCCACGGTGGCCGCGGCGGCGCCAGCCGCACCGGTGATGCCGCTGGCGTCGAACCGGCCGAGCGACAGGGTCGAGGGAACCTTGAATTCCATCGGCGCGGCGTCGCCGTCGGCATCCGCACCGTTGGTCTGCCGCGAGAGCTGCTTGGCGATCAGGTCCGACAGGCCGCCGCGCTGGCCCGACATCTGCACCGCGAACTGCTGGTCGAGCATGTCGGTGCCCAGGTCGCTGCCGGCGTTGTCGGTCAGGCCCGATTTCATCGTGGCCTCGCGCATGCTCTTCAACAGCTCGCGCATGAAGAGCGACTCGAGCTGCTTGGCGGTCTCGCGGATCGCCTTGGGGCTGTCCTGCCCGGCCTGGGCCTTGAGCGAGTTGAGGTTACGCGCATCGGCCGCCAGGGAGTTGGACGAAACGGCGTTCTGCCCACCCGTCCCGAGCAGGGACGCGTTGGACATCACGGAGGAGGCAGCGGAGGAGATGGCCATGCAGGTGCTCCCGTCAAATCACTTCCAGCTCGGCATTGAGCGCGCCGGCGGCCTTGATGGCCTGCAGGATGGCCAGCAGGTCCTGCGGCGTGGCGCCGAGCGAATTGAGCGCCCGCACCACGTCGGCGAGCTGCGGCGATGCGGGCAGCGTCAGCAGTGTGCCGGGCTCCTGCTTGATCTGGATGTCGCTCTTCTGCGCCACCACCGTCTGGCCGCCGGAGAATGCACCGGGCTGGCTGATGACCGGGGTCGAGCTGATGGTGATCGCCAGGTTGCCGTGCGCGATGGCGCAGGGGCCGAGCGTGACCGATTGGTTCAGCACGATCGAGCCGGTGCGGGCGTTCACCACCACCTTGGCCGCGGGCGTGGACAGCTCCAGCGGCAGCTCTTCCAGGTCGGCGATGAAGCCGACACGGGTGCTCGGGTCGAGCGGCGCCTGCACCTGCACCGTGCGGCCGTCGAGCGCCTGCGCGGTGCCGGCGCCGATGCGGCTGTTGATGATCTGGGCGACGCGGCGGGCGGTCTGGAAATCGGTGGCGTTCAGGTCGAGGTTGATCGTCGTGCCTTCCTGCAGCGGCGACGGGATGATCCGCTCGACCTGCGCGCCGCCGGGGATGCGGCCGGCGCTCAGGTGGTTGATCTGCACCTTGCTGCCGCCGGCGGCGGCGCCGGCACCGGCGATCACCATGTTGCCCTGGGCGAGGGCGTAGATCTCGCCGTCCACCCCGCGAAGCGGCGTGACGATGAGGGTGCCGCCCTTGAGCGACTTGGAGTTTCCGATCGACGACACGTTGATGTCGATCGCCTGGCCCGGCTGGGCGAAGGCCGGCATCTCGGCGGTGACCAGCACTGCGGCCACGTTCTTGAGCTGGAGCTGGGAGAGGGAGGCGGACGGCAGCGTGATGCCGAGCTGCTGCAGGTAGTTGGACAGGCTCTGCGTGGTGACCGGCATCTGGGTGGTCTGGTCGCCGGTGCCGTCCAGGCCCACCACCAGGCCGTAGCCGGTCAGCTTGTTGCTGCGGGCCCCGGCGATCTGGGCCACTTCCTTGATGCGGATCGCCTGGGCCGGCAGGGCCAGGCCCAGGCCCGTCAGGGCCAGCAGCGCCGCGGCGGCCAGCCGGGCCGCCTGCAGCAGGCCGGATGCGCCGCGGGAAGCGGCGGCGACGGAAGCGATGGGGGAATGCAGTGCCATGGCTGCATTCTGCGTACGATCAGAAAGGGCTATAGCTGGAAAAGACGCGGGAAAACCAGCCTACTGTCTGCGCTTCGTCCTGCGCGCCCCGGCCGCGCGAGTCGACCCGCACGTTGGCCACCTGGGTGGACGGGATCACGTTGCCCGGCAGGATCGCCCGCGGATCGACGGTACCGGTGAAGCGCATCACGTCGACGTTCTGGTTCACCCCGATCTGCTTCTCGGCGGCGATCATAAGATAGCCGTTGGGCAGTACCTGCACCACGGTGCCGGTGATCGTGCCGGTGAAGGTGTTGGCGCTTTCGGTGCCGCCCTTGCCGGCGAAGGTGTTCTCGGTCGAGGCGCCGATGCCGGTCTTTGCCGCGAGCGAGGCCGCGCCGAAGAAGGGCAGCGCGGTGATGCCCGCCTTGTTGCTGCTGGCCCGGTCGGCGGTGGACGACGACTTCTGGCTGGCCGAGACGTTCTCCGAGATCAGGATGGTGAGGCTGTCGCCCACCAGCCGGGCGCGCCGGTCCTCGAAGGCCGGGCGGAACTGGCTGACGTGAAACAGGCCGCCGGTCACCGGCGGCTTGGCCGCGGTGGTGTAGGTGATCGGCGGGGCCGAGGTGATCGCCATGTCGACCTGCGGCCGGGTGGTCTCGCAGCCGGCGAGCAGCAGGCCGGCCGCGACGGCCAGCGCGGGAGAGAGGAGGGTGCGGAGATTCATCACAGTTGTCCCAGCTTTTGCAGCATCTGGTCGGACGTGGTCACGGCCTTGGAATTCATCTCGTAGGCGCGCTGGGTCTGGATCATGGTGACCAGTTCCTGCACCACGTTGACGTTGGAGGTTTCCACGTAGCCCTGCATCAGCGAGCCCAGGCCGTTCAGGCCGGCGGTGCCCTGCTGGGGCTGGCCGGAGGCGGCGGTCTCGGTGAACAGGTTCTGGCCGCGCGGCTCCAGGCCGGCCGGATTGATGAAGTTGGCCAGCGCGATGGTGCCGACCTGCTGCGGCGCGGCGGCGCCGGTCGTGGTGACGCTCACCGTGCCGTCGGCCGCGATCGAGACGCTCTGCGCATTGGCGGGGATGGTCACTCCGCTGGCGACCGGCAGGCCGGTGGCGGTGACCAGCTGGCCCTGGGCGTTGACTTGGAACGAGCCGTCGCGGGTGTAGCCCAGCGTGCCGTCGGCCTGGGTCACCTGGAAGAAGCCGTTGCCCTTGATGGCCACGTCCATCACGTTGCCCGACTGCTGCAGGCTGCCCTGGGCGAACGAGCGGCTGGTGGCGACGGTGCGCACGCCCAGGCCGAGCTGAAGACCGGTCGGCAGCTGCGCCTGCTCGGTGCTGTTGGCACCCACCTGGCGCAGGTTCTGGTACATCAGGTCCTCGAACACCGCGGTGGCGCGCTTGTAGCCGTTGGTGGAGACGTTGGCCAGGTTGTGCGAGATGACGTCCAGCTGGGTCTGCTGGGCTTCCATGCCGGTCTTGGAGATCCAGAGCGAATTGATCATGGCGGGCTACCTTGGGAATGGGGGGCGGGCGGGACGGGCATCAGCCCTGCATGCTCAGCAACTTGCTGGCGGTCTTGTCGTTGGTCTCGGCGTTCTGCATCAGGCGCATCTGCTGCTCGAACTGGCGGGCGGCGGCGATCATCCCGACCATCGCCTCGACCGGGTTGACGTTGGAACTCTCCACCGCGCCGGTCTGGATGCGGGCCAGCGCGTCCTGCGGCACCGGCTCGCCGGAACGGGCGCGGAACAGGCCGTCGTCGCTGCGCTTCATCGGGTCTTCGGGCGTGGGCGTGGCCAGCTTCAGGCGGCCGAGCGTGGCGGGCGGCTGGCCGTCGGTCTTGGCGGTGATGGTGCCGTCCTGGCCCAGCGCGATCTGCGCGCCCGGCGGCACGTCGATCGGCGCGCCGCCGTCGGAGAGCACCGTCAGGCCGACGCTGTTGACCAGGGTGCCCTGGGCGTTGACCTCGAGCGTGCCGTTCTTGGTGTAAGCCTCGGTGCCGTCGAGCCCCTGCACCGCGAACCAGGCATTGCCCTGGGCCATCGCGTCCATGTTGCGGCCGGTGGGCTGCATCGCGCCGCGGCGGTCGTCGAAGCCCGCCGTCGTCTCGACTGAGAACACCCGGGTGCTGGCACCGCTGCCGTTGAGCGGCACCGCCCGGAACTGCGACAGCTCGGCCCGAAAGCCGTTGGTCGAGGCATTGGCCAGGTTGTTGGCCAGCACCGTCTGCCGTGCCGCAGCGGCGCTGGCGCCGGTCATCGAGGTGTAGATCAAACGGTCCATGCACAACCTTTAAGAAAGCGATACGAAACGCGTAGCCCGCGCGCATCGCATAGACCACCGATGCGGCTCCGTCCCAGAGGACGCCGCGGAACAGGCTCCGCCTGGCCGCCGTCGTCGCCCCCCTTCGCGCAGCGGAAGGGGGGGTAGGCGAAGCGCGCAGCGCGCAGCCTGGGGGGATGTCACCTCAGATTCACCAGGGTTGACATCACCTGGTCCTGGGTCTTGATCGTCTGCGCATTGGCCTGGTAGGCCCGCTGCGCGGTCATCATGTTCACCAGCTCGCCGGTCAGGTCGACGGTGGAGTCTTCCAGCGCGCCGGAGCGCAGCTGGCCGAAGCTGCCCGAGCCGGGGTTGCTGGTGATCGGCGCGCCGGAGGCGGCGGTCTGCTTCCAGTAGCCGCCGTTGGAGACTTCCAGGCCCTGCACGTTGCGGAAGTTCGACAGCGTCACCCGGCCTGCCGACTGGGTCTGGCCGTTGGAGTAGCGGGTGGTCAGCGTGCCGTCGTTCTCGATCGACATGCCGGTGAGCTGGCCGGGCGCGTAGCCGTTCTGAGCGAGGTCGGACACCGCGAACGACGAGGCGTTCTGCGTCATGCCGCTCAGGTCGAAGGCGACGGAGACCGGGTCGCTGGTGCTGCCCGCGTTCTGCAGGCCGGTCAGCGTCATCGTGGCCGGGTTGGGTGTCAGCAGCTTGCCGCTGGTGTCGAAGGTCAGCGCGGTGGGCGTGTCGCTGGCGTCGGGCTTGGTATAGGCGTTCCAGGCGTTGGGGCCGGTCTTCACGAAGTACAGGTTCACCGGGATGGCGGCGCCCTGCTTGTCGTAGACGTTGAGCGAGGTTCCGTAGGTGGTGGTGGGGGTGGGCGGCACCTGGGCCGAGGCCACCGGGGCCCGGGTGTCGAGGTTCAGCTCCAGCTTGCCGGTGGTGGTTTCCTTGCCCGCCACGCCCTTGCCGGTGGGTACCGTGAGGGCGCCTTTGCTGATCGCGCCGGTCACCGGGTCGATGATGTCGCCTTGCAGCTTGGCGCCGTCGTTGGTGATGATGTTGCCGGTCGCGTCCAGCTTGAAGTTGCCGGCGCGGGTGTAGGCCAGGTCGCCGTTGGGCTGGGCCACGGTGAAGAAGCCGCTGCCGTTGATCGACACGTCGAGGCTGTTGCCGGTGGTGGTGATGTTGCCCTGGGTGAACTGCTGCGACACGGTGCTGACCGCCACGCCGATGCCCGCCGCGGTGCCGCCCGAGGTGCCGATGTTGCCGGCGTACAGCTCCGAGAACTCGGCGCGCGAGGCCTTCATGCCTGTGGTGTTGGCATTGGCGATGTTGTGGCCGATGACGTCGAGGTTGCGGCTGGAGGCGTTGAGGCCCGAAAGCCCTTGCTGGAATGACATGGTCGGTGCTCCTGGTGGATGGTGGCCGTGGCGGGTGTGATAGGGAGTGGGGGTGTGGTTCGGAACGGTGCGGCGGGGCCGGTCAGCTGATCGCCTTGACCTTGCCGTAGGCGACGCTGCTGCCGTTGCCCAGGTTGAGCGTCAGCGCGCCGCTGCTGTCGGAGCCGACGCTGGTGACGGTGCTCCTGGTGAGCGAGGTGCTGCTGACGGCGGTGCCCTTGTTGGTGGCCTCGACCGTGAACTTCAGCGGCTCGGTGCCGGTGTAGCCCGAGGTGTCGAAGCTGAAGTCGTGGGCGCCGGCACTCTGCGTGCCCATGTTGATGCTGCCGAGCGACTTGCCGCTGGCAGTGGCGATGTTGACTACCACGCTGGAGGCCGCTCCCGACAACTCGAAGCCGCCGGTGCCGGTCTTGCCGGTCTTGTCGATCGAGAGCGTGTCGCCCTCGGCCTGCACCGTGCGGCCGACGAGCGCCGTCGCCTGCAGGCCCTGCGTGGCCGCCAGCTGGGCCGCCATGTCCTTGACGGTGCTGTTGAGCTGGGTGATGCCGGTGACGGTGTTGATCTGCGCGATCTGCGAGGTCATCTGCGCGTTGTCCATCGGATTCGTCGGGTCCTGGTTGGTGAGCTGCGCCACCAGGAGCTTCAGGAACCGGTCTTGCGCCGTGGCCGGGTCGTTGGCCACGTTGGCGGCCGCGCCGGTGGCCGCCTTGCTGGCGTCCGTCGTGGGCGTGTAGGTGTAGGTGCTGCTGGAGGTGGCGGCAGCGACGTTGTTGGTGGTGGCCATGGCGGTCTCCGGTGGTGTCTGGGTGGGCTGAGGGCCTACTGGCCCATCTGCAAGGTCTTGAGCAGCAGCGACTTGGCGGTGTTCATCACCTCGACGTTGTTCTGGTACGCCCGCGAGGCCGAGATCATGTTGACCATCTCCTCGACCGCGTTCACGTTGGAATGCGTCACGTAGCCCTGCGCGTCGGCGGCGGGGTTGCTCGGGTCGAGCAGCTTGCGGCCGGGCGACGTGTTCTCTGAGATCGACGACACCTTCACGCCGGCGCTGCCTTCGTTGCCGTAGGGAACCGTCTGGAACACCACCTGGCGCGCCTGGTAGGCCTTGCCGTCGGGTCCGGCCACCGCGTCGACGTTGGCCAGGTTGCTGGCCACCACGTTCAGGCGCTGCGACTGCGCACCGACCGCGCTGCCGGAGATATTGAAGATAGAGAACATCGACATGGCGAAACTCCTGGGTGAACCGTGCGGCGAGGCCTACTGGCCCTGGATGGCCGTGAGCATCGTCTTGGCCGAACCGTTGATGAAACGCAGCGTGGCCTCGTAGCGGACCGAGTTGTCGGTGAAGGCCGCGCGCTCGCGGTCGAGGTCCACGCTGTTGCCGTCCATGCTGGGCTGGCTCTGCACCGTGTAGTCCATCCTGGGGCCGGAGCCGGATTGCAGCGAGCCCGTCGAGCTAGTCAGCGGGATGTGGCCGGCGCCGGTGCCCATCGCCACCGTGCTGCCGCCTACGCCACCGCCCGACTGGGGCGCCGCAAGGCGCAGCGCGCCGAGGGCGGTGCCGCCGTTGCCGGTGGCGTCGCGCATCGCGTCGGCGAACTTGAAGTCGCGGGCGGCGTAGCCGGGCGTGTCGGCATTGGCGATGTTGCTGGCGATGTTGCGCTGACGCTCGGCGCGCATCACCAGGGCCTTGCCTTGGAAATCAATTGCCTGTGTGAGCTTGTCGAGCATGGGCGCGGCCGTCGTCGGCGTAGGGTGGATGGGCAGGAGGGCGGCACCGGGGGCGGCACGGTTCTCCACGTGGGAGTAATTATGAAAACCGAAGCCGCGGCCGAACCCGGAATGAAGGGGGTGAAGCCGCCGCAGTTCGCCCGCTCGCCCGCCGCGGGCCGCCCTACAGTCGGTGTCCCGGCCACTGTGGGAGACCACCGCCATGCACCCCCCTTTTTCGACTTCGCTCTGCCTGCTGGCGGCGGCCTGCCTACCGGCCGGCGTCGCCGCCGCGGCCGAGCCCGCCATCCCCGCGGCGCCCGCCGCCGCGGGGATGGCCAGGCCCATTCAGATCCCGGCATCCGTCCAGGCGATGCAGGCGGCGCAGCTGGCCGCGGTGACCAAAGCGCAGCCGGCCGCAGCCGCAACGTCCGCCAAGGCGCCGGTCGCCGTGGTCGCGTCCGCCGCCCCGATGGCGCCCGCCTACCCGATGCCGCCGATCGGCGTCGCCGTGCCCGCGGCACCTGCCGCGGCCGTGCATGCCGCCGCCGCCGCGATACCGCCGGCCGCCGTGCCGGTGGCACCGGGCCTGGAGGCCGTACCCGACATCGCCGCCGCTAGCCGCCAATTCCTCGATGCCGCCGTCGCCCAGGCGCCGGCCGCCGCCAACATGCCGCTGCGCATGGAAGTCAGCCTCGGCGCGCTCGACAGCCGGCTGCGGCTGGCGCCCTGCGCCCGGGTCGAGCCCTACCTGCCGCCCGGCATGCGTCTCTGGGGCAAGACGCGGCTCGGCCTGCGCTGCCTGGAAGGAGCGGTGCGCTGGAACGTCTTTTTGCCGGTCACGGTGAAGGCCTTCGGCCCGGCCTGGGTGGTGCAGGGGGCGGTTGCGCCCGGCACCACGCTGGCCGCGGGCGACGCGGTCGAGGCCGAGGTCGATTGGGCCGAGGACGCCTCGCCGATCGTCTCCGACCCGGCCCAGTGGATCGGGACCACCGTCACCCGCGCCCTGCAACCCGGCCAGGCGCTGCGCCAGTCGCTGGTGCGGGCGCCGCAGGCCTTCGGTGCCGGCAGCCAGGTGCGCATCGTGGCGCAGGGCCCGGGCTTCGCCGTCACCTCGGGCGGCCAGGCGATCAACGCCGGCTTCGTCGGCCAGCAGGTCCGGGTGCGGATGGACAACGGCCGGATCATGAACGGCACCGTGGTCGATTCGCAGACGGTACAGATGGCGCTGTAGGCGTCGATACGACAACTATGGCGCTCCGCACCGACAGCCCACTCTCTTTGACGACCTCGCGCCGGCCGTCGGGCGTGCCCCGGGCGCTGCAAAAAGTTGCAATTGGCCCTAAAGTTCCGGCCTCGACCGCCGAAACAACTCCTGTGCCGCCTCCTACCCTGCGAGGCGATGGAGAAAAGCCATGAAGATCAACCCCTCATTGCAAGCCGACCTGCTCAAGGCGCCCGCAGCCCGAACGGGTGCGGCCGCCGCGCCCGCCGTCGGCAGCACTGCCACGGCTGCGGCAGCGCCCGCCGCGACGGTCACCGTGTCGAACCTGGCCCGCTCGATGGAGACGCGGGCCGCCGCCGGCGTCGCCGCCGACACCAGCGGCGACTTCAACGCCGCCAAGGTGGCCGAAGTGAAGGCCGCCATCGCCCAGGGCACCTACAAGGTCAATGCCGGCGCCATAGCCGACAAGCTCCTGTCCAACGCCCAGCAGGTGCTGCGCCGCAACGCATCGGACGCCGACCGCTCCGACGCCGGCGGCGCCTGACACCCCCCAGCGCCCGACGCTTTCACCGCCATGACCGCAGCCTCCACGCCCGCCGCCCCTTCCGCCGAACGCCTCCAGGCCTTCGTGGCGCAAGGCCTGGCCCCGGTCGAGGTGCAGCTGGCCGCCATGGCCGAGGCAATGGTGTCCGGTCACCCCGACGGCCTGCAGGCCGCAGCCACCGCGCTGCGCAACGCCGCTGCCGACTTCTCCCGCTGCCTCGACGTTCCCGGCGCCGCCCAGGCCGTCGCCGCCTGCAGCCCGCTTCAGGCCCGCGTTCGCCAGGCCGGCACGGCCCTCGCCCAGCATCGCACCCAGATGGCCCGCCGCATGGCCATCGTCGACCGCGCCGTCGCCTCCCTGCTCCCCGACGTCGCCGCCAAGAAAGCCGTCACCTACGGCGCCGGCGGTGCGATGCGCAGCCGCTTCGGCTGACTGATATTATTTTGATAGCTGGAGGTTGGCGCGGAATGCCGGCTACAGCCCCATTTCGTTTGAGTTCGCAGTTGAATCCGACGAGCGAGGCGCTGGCCATAAGCAGTCCGGGATGCTGAAAAAAACGGGATGCAGGATCTGCGGCAAAAAAGCCATAGCCAGTGGATCACCAGCGGCGCGATGCAATCGCCGCCGCAGCCATCGATTTTTCAGGCATCGGTTCCTGGAAACATCGCGAATCCCGCCCGCCTGTCGCGAAATTAGGCGCGCAATGCGCGAAACTCATTTCGCAGCAGCGGTTTTTCGCGATCGTGAAGCGCTCTGCCGAGTTGAGACTTGGCATCTGACAAAAGAGCCCGATCGATATCCGCTGGAATTTGAAAAGTGCCGGGCGGCCAACTTGCCACCAATGCAGCCAGTGGCCCGCTTGTAATGTTTGTATGCGCGATACGAGCAATCGCAGAAAAATCCACGGGAGAGGCCGGGGCTTGCACCGTTACTCCGCTCGGCGCGAGAGCCGTCACGACGACGGAGGCCGCAGTTTGGCTGGCAAACATCGCGACGTCCGCCAAAGCCCAGGAACGCTTCATATCCACCTCAGCGGCGAGCAATGGCGAAGTAGCTGCAGTAGTGCCTAGACTTAGCAGGTGCACCCGCAGGCCCATTCCTTGAGCGGCCACCACGCCAGGCGCAGTATCTGCGTCCCCTGAGACAAGCAACGCGGCGCTAATAGCCCTCTGCTGAGTCAAGCTGATGAGGTCGGCGATCATCAGGCCGTCGACGCCTTTTTGTTGACCTGGGATGTTGCGCGTGCCCAAACGCAATTTGAAGTCGTCCAGCGCGTCGATCGACAGGTGTTACGCTGTTTTGGTGCCGGTCATGTTGCCAGGGCCGTCATACCAGTAAACGCGTAAAAGGTCGCTTGCTGGAAACTGGCTTGACACTTCCGTCAGCAACCGGTTCCGAAGAGCGGCGTAATCCACCGTTACCTGTCCACGAGAAGCATAGCTGCCGGTGATGGTTTTGCACAATTGCACCCAAAAATAACCGGCATCTATGAAAACTGCGATTCTTTGCATATTGCAGACGTGAAAAGAGCGCCTAGAAGCGCTCTTTAAAGGTGCTTTTGGGCACCGAAGTAGAGGTGCGGTTGGCACCGATAGTAGTATGGGGCGCTTTTGGACGCCAAGTAGTAGCCGTTTCCGACTAGGCAACTACTATAGCACTCGACGCACGATACAGCAAGAAAAAGCCGCCCTGTCAACTCCCACCCCCCAGAAACACAGCGGAGCCGGCTTGGCCGGTCCGCCGGTGTTGGCCTCCGAGTGAGGCGATGGGCTAGACGCGCGCGGCCTGGGGGAGGTCAGTGCGATCTCATCCGCGCCCGCAGGCGCGCGATCGACTGGCTGTGCAGCTGGCACACCCGAGACTCGGTGATGCCAAGCACCGCGGCGATTTCCTTCAGGTTCATGTCGTCGTCGTAGTACATGCTCATGATGAATTTCTCGCGCTCGGGCAGGCCCTCGATGGCGGCGACCAGGCTGGTGCGCAGGCGCTGGTCGCGCAGCTGCTGCATCGGGTCGGCGTCGCTGTCGGCCACATGGCGGTCGAGGAAACTGTCGTCGTCCTGGCCGGCGCCCATGTCTTCCAGGTACACCAGCTGGGTGCCGCGCACCTTGGCCAGCAGGCTCTGGTAGTCGGTGAGCGTCATTTCCAGCTCGGCGGCGATCTCGGATTCGAGCGGGCTGCGGCCCAGGCGCTGCTCCAGCCGGCGCACCGCGTGCTCGATGTCCTTCTGGCTCTTGCGCGAGCCGCGGCTCATCCAGTCGCCCTCGCGCAGCTCGTCGATCATGGCGCCGCGGATCCGCTGGGTGGCGAAGGTCTCGAACTGCACGCCCTGGCTGGCCTCGTAGCGCGAGAGCGCTTCGGCCAGGCCCATCATCCCGACCTGGATCAGGTCGTCGATCTCGATGTTGGGCGGCAGCTTCGCGATCATGTGGTGCGCCAACCGACGCACCAGCGGCACGTACTGGCGGATCATGGCCTCGCGGTCGAGTTGGCCTTTGGCGGTGTACATCAATGACTCCGGACAAAACGTTCAGCCGCGTAGTGTGCGCCTGTGGCGGGCGCAGGGAAAGGCAAAGCGTGCGCCGCGAGGGTGGCCGCGCCTTCGATCAGCCGCAGCGCGAGCCGGTGCACGTCGCCCGACGCGGCGGGCAGGCCGCTTTCCAGCGGCACCGCGCGCACCCGCAGCACTTCGATCTGCAGGCCCAGCCAGGTCTCGGCGCAGCGGGCCAGGTTCTCGCGTGCCGCCTGGGCGCTGGCGGCGGTGGCCATGCCGGTGCGGGTGACGACCGAGGCGACCGTCGGCGCGATGCCCGCCGCATGCAGGGTGCGCAGCGACCGGTAGGCCGCCAGCACGCCCGACTGCAGGGGCGCGGCCGGCAGCACCGGGGCGATGGCGCAGTCGGCCGCCCAGTGGGCGACCACCTCGGCCGGCGCGTACAGCAGTACGATGTCGTGCGGCCGCAACAGGCGCGCCAAGCGCAGGGCATCCTCGGCGCGCAGGTTGTGCTCGTCGGCCATCGCCTTCAGGCCGAGGGCGGCGGGGAAGACCGATAGGCCGCAGGGTGCGGACGCGGGATCGAAATCGTCGTCGGCGCCGATGCTGCCGTCGAGCAGCTGCAGCAGACCGGGCGAATGCAGGTGTTCGGCGCTGGTGCCGTCCAGCACCGCGACCTGGTAGCCGAGCGCCTGCAGCGCCGCGCAGATCTGCCACAGCAGCGGCAGCTCGGTATCGGCATCGCCCTGGGCGACGAGCGCGGCCAGGCGGGTGGCGGCATGGGGCGTTTGCATCCGCAGGCCGGCTCCCTGGTCCAGCAAGGCGTCAAGCATGGAGCATGCTCCGGCCACGGGTGTCGGACAGCGCTACCGCGGAAGACGACGAGGCCTGCGAGAAGAAGAAGCTCAGGTCGGCCGCCTTCGGGTCGAAGGCCGACTTGGCGGGCGAGCGCATCGAGGCGCGCACCAGTTGGCCGGCATCGGCCTCTTCCCAGTCCTCGGGCACGCGCTGGCCGTTGGCCACGCCGCGCAGCACCAGCTGGTGGCGGATCAGGGCGTCGACCGCGGGGCCGAGCTTCACCGCCTCGTCGGTCTTCGACAGGATCGCCTGCTGGGCGCCGCTGGTCTTGAACGAGGTGACGACGTCGTCGAGCGTGTCGCCGTGGCCGCCGGCGTTCAGTACCATCAGGCGCTGCACGCCGGGCAGGTCCAGCACGTCGAGCATGTCGCGCTTGCGCGGGTCGCGCGGCGCCACGCCGGTGGTGTCGATCAGGACCATCTTCTTGCCGGCCAGCAGGCCCAGCAGGTCCTGCAGGGCGGCGCGGTCGTGGGCCAGGTGGGCCACGACGCCCAGCATGCGGCCGTAGGCGCGCAGCTGCTCGTGGGCGGCGATGCGGTAGGTGTCGAGCGTGATCAGGCCGACGCTGGCGGGGCCGTAGAGCCGGGCGCACTGGGCGGCCAGCTTGGCGGCGGTGGTGGTCTTGCCGACGCCGGTGGCGCCGACCAGCGCGAAGATGCCGCCTTCCTCGGCCAGCGGGCGGGCTTCGGCGTCGGTGCGCAGGTTGCGCTCCAGCACGTCCATCAGCCAGCGCACGGCTTCGCCGGCATCGGCGTCGGGCGGCATGCGCTCCAGCACGGCGCGGGCCAGTGCGGGCGAGTAGCCGGCGCGGATCAGCTTCAACATCAGGTTCGACTGGATCGGGTCCTGGCGCGCCTGACCGAGCCAGGAGAGGGTGTTGAACCGGTCTTCGATCAGTTCCTTCATCGCCTGCAGCTCGTCGACGATGCCCTGCTGCGACGGGGCCGGGGCCGGGGCCGGGGCCGAGGCCATCACCGGTGCGGATGCGCGGGCGCGGGGGGACGGAGCCTCGAATTGGTGCTGCACCTGGCGGGCCGGCGCGGGACGGGCGGGAGCGGCAGCCGGGCGCACGGTAATAGGGGCGACCGGAGCGGCGACGGCAGGTGCCGGGGCCGGCGCGGCGGGTATGTCGGCCAGGGCTTCGTCGGTGCGCAGGCCGTCGGCTTGGCCGTTGAGGGCCTCGTGGCGGCGGCGCAGCATACGCTCGCGCACATAGTCCTGGAACGATAGGGTGCTCATCGCGAGCTGTTCGGTATCTTCCTGCACCAAGTTGCGGGCTGCCGGCTTGGGCGTGGGCTTGGGCTTGGCCTTGGCCAGGGGCTTGTCGATCTGGGCGGCGGCGCGGGCCTGCAGCGGCGAGGGCGAGGCGGCGGCCGGCGCGGCGGCGGCCAGCGGCTCCTGGTCGAGCGCGGAGAGGGCATCCTCGGCCGTGGCCACCACCTCCACCCCGGTCGCCGTCGGGCGGTTCGAGAGGATCAGCGTGCCGTCGCCGAAGGCGGCGCGGGCCTTGGCCAGGGCTTCGCGGGACGTGGCGGCGTGGAAACGTTGGATGTTCATGCTCAAGCACCTCGGAGGATGGGACCGATGCGGATCGTGTGGGTCTCAGGGATCTCGCTGTGAGCGAGCACCTGCAGTCGGGGGGCCACGCGCCGCACCAGGCGGGCGATGGCGGAGCGGATGACGTCGGGCACCAGCAGGCAGGCGGGCAGGCCCAGCTCTTCCTGCTTCAGGGCCACTTCGGCGGCGGAGCGGGTCAGCACGTCGGCCACGCCCGGGTCGAGCGCGGGGCCGGCGGCGTTGCCGAGGGCCTGTACCAGCAGCCGCTCCAGGCCCGGCTCGATGGCGATCACCGCCAGCTCGCGGATCGGGCCGTAGATCTGCTGGACGATGGCCGGGGCCAGGGCGACGCGCACACGGCGGGCCAGCTCGGCCGGGTCCTGCACGCCGCCGGCGTGTTCTGCGAGGGTCTCGACGATGGTGCGGATGTCGCGGATGTGCACCGACTCTTCCAGCAGCAGCTGGAGAACCTTCTGGAACACGGCGATGGACACCATTTTCGGAACCACTTCCTCGATCAGCTTGGGGGCCAGCTTCGCCACGTGTTCGACGAGCTGCTGGGTCTCGGTGCGGCTCAGCAACTTCGCGGCCTGCACTTGCATCAAGTGTGAGAGATGCGTGGCCATCACGGTTTCTGAATCAACGACGGTAAAACCCGCCATTTGTGCCGCTTCCTTCTGGCGTTCGTCGATCCAGTGGGCGGGCAGGCCGAAGGCGGGGTCGGTGGTGGCGGTGCCGATCAGGGGGGTGGTGATGCCGCCGGGGTTGATCGCCAGGAACATGCCGGGGAAGGCTTCGCCGTCGCCCATGACCACTCCGCGCAGGGTGATGCGGTATCCGCTGGGCTTCAACTCCAGGTTGTCGCGCACGTGGACGGCCGGCGGCAGGAAGCCGACTTCCTGCGCGAACTTGCGGCGCACCCCCTTGATGCGGGTCAGCAGGTCGCCCTGGCGGTTCTTGTCGACCAGGGTGATCAGGCGGTAGCCCAGCTCCAGGCCCAGCAGGTCGACCGGCTGCAGGTCGTCCCAGCTGGCTTCGCCGTCGGGCGGGGGGGCCGCGGCGGCGGCTGCGGCCGGATCGGGCGGCGGTGGGCGCTTGTGCAGGCGCCAGGTCATCCAGGCCACGACGCCGCCCACGCCCAGGAACACCAGGTGCGGCATGCCGGGGATCAGGCCCAGCAGGATCAGGATGCCGGCGGTCAGGCCCAACACCTTGGGCGAGTTGAAGAGCTGGCCGATGATTTGGCCGCCCACGTCCTGCTCCTTGCCGACGCGGGAGATCACCATCGCCGCGGCGACCGAAATCAGGAGGCCCGGGATCTGCGCCACCAGCGCGTCGCCGACGGCCAGCAGGATGTAGCTGTCGGCGGCCTGGCCGGCCGACAGGTTGTGCTGGATCATGCCGATGGCGAAGCCGCCGACGATGTTGATCAACAGGATCAGGATGCCGGCGATCGCGTCGCCGCGCACGAACTTGCTGGCTCCGTCCATCGCGCCGAAGAAGTTGGCTTCCTCGCCCACTTCGGCGCGGCGCTTGCGGGCGGTAGCCTCGTCGATCAAGCCGGCGTTCAGGTCGGCGTCGACCGCCATCTGCTTGCCGGGCATCGCATCCAGCGTGAAGCGGGCCGACACCTCGGCGATCCGCTCGGCACCCTTGGTCACCACCACGAAGTTGATCACCACCAGGATCGCGAACACTATCAGGCCGACCGCGAAGTTGCCGCCGATCAGGAAGTGGCCGAAGGCCTCGATCACCGCGCCGGCCGCGCCCGCACCGGTGTGGCCTTCGAGCAGCACCACCCTGGTGGAGGCGACGTTGAGCGAGAGCCGCATCAGCGTGGTCAGCAGCAGCACCGACGGGAATGCGATGAAATCGAGCGGCTTGACCATGTAGGCCGCCACCATCATCACCATCAGCGCGACGGCGATGTTGATGGTGAAGAAGACGTCCAGCAGCCAGGTCGGCATCGGCAGGACCATCATGGCGAGGATCATCACCACGAACAGCGGCGCCGCGATGCCCTGGATCATCGCGGCGTTCTTGCCCAGCCAGTTGCGGGCGTTGCCGAGAGTAGCGTTCATCGGTCAATCCTTCCCGGCGACGAGAGCGGTGCCACCGGGGCGACCGGGGTGCCGTCGCCGGCGGATGCGGCGGCGGCGGGCTTGTGGTGCGGATCGAGCTCGGGCGGCACCAGCGGCTCGGGGCGCGGCTCTGCGGTCGGCATCGCGCCCTCGCCGCGCAGCGCGGCCTTCAGGCGGTAGACATAGGCCAGCACCTGGGCCACGGCGGCGTACAAGGTGGAGGGAATGCCCTGCTCCAGCTCGGCATGGGCGTACAGCGCCCGGGCGAGCATCGGCGACTGCAGCACCGGAATATCATGGCTCTTGGCCACTTCGCGGATCCGCATCGCCAGCAGGTCGGCGCCCTTGGCGATCACCTGGGGCGCGGCCATCGTCTTCTCGTCGTACTTGAGCGCCACCGCGTAGTGGGTCGGGTTCATCAGCACGAAGTCGGCCTTCGGCACGTTGCCGATGCTCTTTCTCTGCGCCACTTCGCGCTGCAGCTGGCGGATGCGGCTCTTGACCTCGGCGCTGCCTTCGCTGTTCTTGTGCTCCTGCTTGACTTCCTCGTGGCTCATCTTCAGGCGCGAGCGGTGGAAGAAGGCCTGCAGCGGCACGTCGACGATCGCCGCGGCGAAGACCACCAGCAGCAGCAGCGACACGCCCGAGACCAACCACTGGCCCAGGTCGTGCAGCGCCAGGTTGGAGGGCTGCAGCATCAGGCTGGCGACCTTCTGGATGCTGTCCTTCAGGTAGAACCAGCCGACGCAGCCGAGCACCGCGGTCATGAAGACCAGCTTGCCGACGTTGACCAGTTGCTGCTTGCTGAACAGGTTGCCGATGCCCTTCAAGGGGTTGAGCCGGCCGACGTCGGGCGTCAGCGGCTTCAGGCTGGTCACCCAGCCGCCGGCGGCCACGGTGCTCAGCAGCGCGGCGCCACCGACCGACACGGCGAAGGCCATCGCGACCAGCAGGCCCAGCACCGCGAAGTCCTGCATGCGGTTGAGCATGGTGCCCGGGTCCTGCAGCGTCACCGCGTTGAAGGCCAGCTGCCGGCCCAGGCCGAGCTTCAGGCGGTCGAACACGATCGGCATCAGGAGCAGCACCGCGACTGCACCGGCGCCCAGCACCGCCAGGTGTGACAAGTCGCGCGAGCGGGCGGCCTGCCCGTCCTTGCGGGCTTGCTGGAGCTTGTGCTCCGTGGCGGGTAGTTGGCGGTCTTGGCTGGAGCTCATGGCGGTGTGGGGTGCCGCCCATTGTCGGAATCCCGCGCCGTTCCTAAAGGCCGATAAGCCGGGCTTCGCCGTCCTTGTTCATGCAGGCCCGGGGTTCCGGTGCCGCCTCCCGCGGTGCCGCCGGGTCATGAGGCACCGCCGGTCGGCCGGCAGGGCAGGGCGCGGCGGGCGCCGGGCGACATGCCGGGGACGGCCGGGCTGTTGCGGTTGTCGGCCTCGGTGGCGCCGTCGCAGCGGCGCAGCCGCATCAGCCACAGGCGGCGGCCGCCCACCCGGTATACGCGCGCGGGCCGCCCAGCGCGGCGCGACGCTCGGTATGCGCCATGTCGCGCAGCAGGTGGGAGGGCGGCAAATCCAGCCAGCCGGCACCGCGGCGGCCCGCCGTCGGCAGCGCCTCTACCGGCACAGTCTCGCCGCCGATCTCCAGCAGATCGGGCAGCGGCTCGGTCGCCCGTGCAGCGGCGCCGCCCAGGAGCGCCAGCAGCCCCGGCGCAGGTGCGTCAGAAGCCCAGACTGGCCAGCAGGTCGTCGACTTCCGACTGGTTGGTGACCACGTCGGAGGCGTTCTCGGGATCGACCACCGGGCCCTGCAGCTTGGGCGTGGGCACCGGGGGCATAGGCGGCAGCTCGCCGTCGTCGACCGCGGTGGCGGTGGCGGCGGCAGCGGTGGCGGCGGCAGCCGTCGCAGCGGTGGCGGCAGCGGCAGCAGCGGGGGGCGCGCTGCCCGGTGGGGCGGTCTGGATCAGCAGCTGCACCAGTTGGTCTTCGATGGTGGCGGCCAGACTCACCACCCGGGCGATCACCTGGCCGGTCAGGTCGTGGAAGTCCTGCGCCATCATGATCTCGGTCAGATGGTCGTCGGCTTCCTTGGTGACCCGCTCCATGTCGGTCAGGAAGTTCATGATCTGGCCGGTGGCCACCGCCGCGACCGGGTCCTTGACCAGTTCGGTCACCATGCGACGGGTCTCGTCGGCGATGTAGGCGTGCTGGGTCTTGGCCTGGTCGACCCGGTTGAGCACCTTCTCGGCGGCTTCGCCGGTCAGCCGGGCGATATAGGAGAGCCGGCTCTTGGCGTCGGGCAGCTCGCCCACGCTGTCGCGCAGCTTCTCGGCGTAGCCCAGCGCATTGAGCGAGTCGTGCAGCTGCCGGGTCAGCTGGCCAATCTTGGTGTGTACGTCGGCCGGGGCCGCGCCCGTGCTCTCGGCATCGTCGGGGCTCATACCGCCAGTCCCGTCTTCTTCAGAATGTTGAGAACCTTGTCCTCCAGCGTTGCCTTGGTGAACGGCTTGACGATGTAGCCGGCCGCACCGCCCTGCGCGGCGGCCACGATGTCTTCCTTGCGGGCCTCGGCGGTCACCATCAGCACCGGGAGGTGCTTCAACTTGTCGTCGGCCTTGATCTGCTTGAGCAGTTCGAAACCGTTCATATTGGGCATGTTGATGTCGGTCACCACGAAGTCGAAGCGTCCGTTGCGCAGCTTGTTGAGCGCTGCAACGCCGTCCTCGGCCTCGTCGGCGTCGGAAAAGCCGCTCTCCTTGAGCAGATTGCGGACGATTCGCCGCATGGTCGAAAAATCGTCGACGATCAGAAAGCGCAGGGCAGTGGCCACGGAAAACCCTTTCGGTAGGGAGGAAAGTGTTGTTGGTAAATCGACGGGTCTTGCCGATGCTAGCGTGCGGGCGGTGCCGATGAGGGCGCAGGCGCGCGCGGCGTTGCCGCCGCATCGGCCGGGCGTGCAGCGTCGGCCACCGCGGCGACAGGAGGTGCGGCGGATGGTAAGCCCTGCACGGGCACCGGTGCAACGAAGCGGTCGGCTTCCTGGATCACGTCTGCGATCTCGGCGGCCGCGGGTGTGCTTTTGTGGCCGTTCCCCAACAGACGGCTTTCCGCCTCGCGGGTCATCACGGTGATGCTGATGCGCCGGTTGATCGGTGCATTGGGCTTGTCGGGCTCCATCAGGTCGCTGGCGGCCAGGCCTACCACCCGCACCAGCTTGGCATCGGGCATGCCGGCGGCCACCAGTTCACGGCGGGAGGCGTTGGCCCGGTCGGCCGAGAGTTCCCAGTTGCTGTAGCCCCGGTCGCCGTTGCCGTAGGGCGAGGCGTCGGTGTGGCCGGCCAGGCTCACCCGGTTCTCGACGTTGTTGAGCGCGGCGCCCACCTCGCGCAGGATGTCGCGCATGTAGGGCTTCACCAGGGCACTGCCGCTGTCGAACATCGGCCGGTTCTGGTCGTCGACGATCTGGATCTGCAGCCCGTCGGGCGTGATCTCCATCCGGATCTGCGACTTGTATTCCTTGAGCTTGGGGCTTTCGGTGATCAGCGATTCGATCTTGGCCTGCAGCGCCTGCATGCGCTTGGCGTCCTGCTTGGCGACCTCGGCCTTAGCCGCCTCGGGCGATATGCGCGATTTCTTATCGGCGTCGGAGTCCGACCGTCGCACCTGGCCGTGCACCTTGGAGAGATCGTTGCCGCCGCCCGGGATGATGCTGGAGCTGTTGCCCGCGCCGTTGCCGCCGGCCATCGCCACCTGGAGCGGCGAGTTGAAGTACGCGGCTATGCCCTGGAGCTCGCCCTTGGCGGTGGAGCCCAGCAGCCACATCAGCAAGAAGAACGCCATCATCGCGGTCACGAAATCGGCATAGGCGATCTTCCACGCGCCGCCGTGGGCCGCGTGGCCCTGCTTCTTGATCCGCTTGACGATGATCGGTTGGAGTTTCTTGTCTGCCATGGGGAAACCCGCCTACTTCTTGCCCTTCACGTGGCTTTCCAGCTCGGCGAAACTCGGCCGCACGTCGGAGAACAGCACCTTGCGACCGAATTCGATCGCAGTGGTGGGGTTGTAGCCCTGCATACTGGCCAGCAGTGTGGTCTTGATGCACTGAAGCTCCTTGCTGCCGTCCTCGGCCTTCTGGTCCAGCAGGCCGGCCAGCGGCTCCACCACACCATAGGCAAGAAGAATGCCCAGGAAGGTTCCCACCAGCGCCGAGCCGATCATGCCGCCCAGCACCGACGGCGGCTGGCCCACCGAACCCATGGTGTTCACCACGCCCAGCACGGCCGCCACTATGCCGAAGGCCGGCAGCGCGCCCGCCAGCCGGGCCAAGGCGGCCACCGGCGCGTGCGCTTCCTGGTGGTGCGTCTCGATCTCGCTGTCCATCAGGGACTCGATCTCGTGCGAATTGAGGTTGCCCGACACCATCATGCGCAGGTAGTCGGTGGTGAACTCGATCACGTGGTGGTCGGTGCCCACCGCCGGATATTTCTTGAAGATTTCCGATTCCTCGGGGTTCTCCACATCGCTCTCTATCGCCATCAGACCGTCTTTGCGGGCCTTCTGCAAAATGTCATAGAGCATCGCCATCAGCTCCATGTAGCGCGCCTTGGTGTACTTGGAGCCCTTGAACGCATGCGGCAGGGTTTTCAGCACCGCCTTCAGCACCTTGCCCTGGTTGTTCACCACGAACGCGCCCAGGGCACCGCCCAGGATGGTGATGATCTCGAACGGCAGCGCATGCAGGATCACAGCGATATTGCCGCCGTGGGCGACATACACGCCGAAGATGCAGGCGAGACAGACGACGTAACCGATGATGACGAGCATGGAGAGGGGGCCTGCGAGGCAGCGTCGCGGCGAGAACGCGACGGGGGGCCGGAGTTTGTGTATCTGAATGCTAACTTACGTCCGGATTTCCGCGCGTATGAAAAGCGATGACTTTGGCCGGTAGATTCGACCATCATGTCCCGCTCACACCGACACACTTCCGTTTCGTGAAAAAGGCCACCCATTGACCGACGCTCATCCATCTAGCCCGGGAATGTCCGCGGTCGCCATGCGCGAGGCCGGGCACGAATTCGACCGTGCGATCGCCGAGGCGCAGGAGCACGAAAGGCGCCAGGAGCTGTCCGAGGCGCTCGTCAAGTACACCCATGCCCTGTCGCACGACCCACGCCATGTGCCATCGTGGATACGCGTGGCGACCATCCTGTTGACGGGCCTGCACTGGCAGCGCGGCATCGAAGCGCTGGATACCGCGCTGGAACTGGACCCTCGTTCGGTTCAGGCGCTGTACCTGAAGGCCTATGCGGATTTCAACCTCGGACGCATGGAGCAGGCGCGGGCCTCGATCGAGCGCGCCGCCCGGCAAAGCAACGATTCGACCGTCTGGGTGCTGCGCGCCTGGATCCTCAGCAGCCTCGACAAGGATCCCGCTCGGACCCGTGCGGTGTTCTGCGACTGGGGCCGGCGCATCGCCGATCCGCTGACGCGGACGGCCAAGCCGCTGAAGGTGCTGGATCGGGACCCTCGCCGTGTCCTGCGCGTGGGATACGTCACGGCCGACTTCCGCCGGCATTCCGTCGCGTTCTTCATGCTGCCGGTGCTGCAGCAGCATCGGCCGCAGGAAGTGGACGTGCATGTCTTTTCCAGCGGACGCGCCGACGACCTGACGCCCCTGCTGCAACAACACGTACCGCACTGGCACAACGTCGCCGACCTGGCCGACGACGAACTGTGCGAATACATCCGGGCGCTGCGCATCGACGTGCTGGTCGATCTGTCGGGACACACGCTCGGGCATCGGCTCCTGACGTTCGCACGCCGCGCGGCACCGGTACAGGTGACATGGCTGGGCTTCATGAACACGCTCGGCATGAAGGCGATGGACTACCGGCTGACGGACTACGGCATCTGCCCCCTCGGCAGCGAGCGGTTCTACAGCGAGAAGCTGTTCCGGCTCGGCTGCATGGCCAGCTATGCGCCGCCGCCCTATGCGCCTCTGCGCGACGATCCGCCGATGCTGGAGCACGGCTACCCGACCTTGATCTCGCTGAACAACTCGGTCAAGGTCACGCACGAAATGCTGCTGCTTTGGACGCGCATCCTCGAGGCGCGTCCCGACGCCCGGCTGATCGTCATGGTGAAGGAACAGACCGCCGAAGCCGCCCAGGACGCTATGCAGCATCGCATCCAGGCCGCCGGAATGCCTCTCGACCGTGTGTTCGTGCTGCACCAGCAGCCGCTGGAGCAGTTCATGGAATTGGGCCACATCGCAGACGTGGCACTCGATACCGCGCCGATCTCCGGTGGAACCACGACCCTGCATGCGCTTTGGATGGGTCTGCCCGTGGTGGCGCTGGATGCGGTACGCGGCATAGACGCCGCCAGTGCGCGCACGCTGCAGGGCCTGGGCTTCGGCGACCTGGTCGTACAGGGGGAGAATGCCTATGTAGCCAAGGCGCTGGAGTTGATGGACGATGCCCAGGCGCTGCGGGCGCACAGAGGATCGTGCCGTGACAAGCTGCGATCCAGCCCCCTGATGAACTACGCAGTGCGCACCGCCGAACTCGAGCAGGCGTTTCGCTGCATGTGGGTGGACTACTTGGGCGGTACGCCACTGTCGCTCGACGTGCAAGGCGGTACTGCCGCCACTTTGTCGTAGGCCGCTGGAATCTTGCCCTCTACACGTCTAGACTTCCAGTTCATGCGTCCTGTTTCTGCCATTCCGCTGCTCGTGCCCGACATGCCTGCACCGGAAGTGTTGGTGCCTTATCTGGCGCGTATCCATGCAAGCCGCCACTACTCCAACTTCGGTCCGCTGGTCTGCGAACTGGAAGCGCGTCTGGCCGAGCGCTTCCAAGCGCCGGGCGGACCGTCGGTCAGCGTGACCACGGTATCCAATGCGACCCTGGGACTGGAGCTGGCCCTGGCGACGGTCGACCGGCCCCGGCCGTTGCGCGTGCTCCTGCCGGCCCTGACATTCGTGGCCACGGCCACGGCCGTCCTGCGTATCGGGCATGTGCCGGTCATTGCCGACGTGGACCCGCACACCTGGCTGCTGACACCCGATATCGCGCAAGAGACATTGCGCACCACGCCCTTCGACGTGGTGATGCCTGTCGCTTCTTTCGGGGCGCCGCAAGACATGCGCGGCTGGAACCGTTTCGAGCAGGCGCATGGCGTACCGGTCATCGTGGATGCCGCGGGTGCTTACGGCAGCCAGTGGCTGGCGGGAAGCACCGGCACCGCCGTCTTCAGCCTGCATGCCACGAAATCCTTGCCGGCAGGGGAGGGCGGTTTCGTCGTCTCCACCGATGCCGCCTTGGTGCACAAGGTCCGCCAACTGTCCAACTTCGGCATCAACCTGGATCCCGACTCCGACATGCCGGTCGGTTGCCTGGCCAGCGTGGGTACCAATGCCAAGATGAGCGAGTTCCATGCGGCCGTGGCCCTTGCATCGTTGGAGGTGTGGGAGGAGCGTGCTGCGTTGCGTGGCAAACTGCATGCGTCCCAGCGGGCCGAGCTCAATGCGGCGTGTGGAGGCCTCCTGCGCTGGCAGGCACTCGCGCAACCGCAGGCTGCGCCCACCATGTTGTGCGTACGCTTGCCTTCGGCCGCCTTGCGTGCCGAGGTCGAAGCGCGGTGTGCGGCTGCGGGTGTCGGTACCCGGCAATGGTACCAGCCCTTGCTTGGAACCATGCTGGCGATTACGGAGCGTTGTGTGCTGTTGCCGACGGCGACTGCGGACGACATCGCTGCGGACATGCTGGGGCTCCCGTTTTACCCTGGGATGCGCGAAGAACTTAACCAGAAGATCGTGGGATTGATGGCCTCCGTAGTGAATCCTTGAGCGCACGGTCCTGCCAAACGGATACAGGGGCGCGCACCGGAGATTGAGGAAGCTGATGGTCGCCGACCATCGATGAGAATACATCGGTCGATGACCGACCTATCCTGCAGCGCGATATCCGATGCCGATGGTGTTTAGCCAGACAACACGCGTTTCGCAATGACGGGGCGCCCGGACGATCGGGCCAATTCAAGGAGTGCGTGGCGTTCAAGCGGCCCATGACGGCGCATTGACTCCATCGACCGGCGAACCATACAAGACCAAGTCGTAATACCAGCCCGCGTAATGTTGGCGCAGTTTGTAGTGATAGTTCTCGACCTTTTTGTCCAGCACGTTCAGCACATCCAGCAAATCGTGTGCGAGGTGGTATACGCAAACTGCCACGCGCGGTCGCTGCGCCAGCAATCGGGTGGCACCTTGCAATGCCTTGCTCTCGAAGCCCTCGATATCAAGTTTGAGGAAGGTGGCTTGCTCGACCTCGTCGTCCATCGTGGTGGTTTCGACGATGGTGTTGCCCTCGGTGGAAACGTAACTCGACATCGTGCCGGTTTCGACGAATCGAAGCTCTTCGTGCTTATTGGAAACCGCTTTGTTGATGAGGTAATAATTGGCCAAAGGCACCGGCGCCAGACTCTTGAGTTTTTCGAAGTTGAGGCGATCCGGTTCGAAAGCGGTGATGCTTTTGTAGCGCCCTCCCGTTGCTCCCAGCAGCCTGTGAATGATCGTGCCTTGGTGTGCGCCGCAATCCACAAAATGCTCGTTCAGCCCCGGCTTGAAAGTGGTTGTCTGACCTAGATCGTGTTTCGAAAAATATTCATCGTAAGGGTTCCATACTGGCAGCAAATGATCGCGATCGTAAGTCAGGCGGAACAATAGATTGGAATACAAAGTTGCCCGGCTGAAATCGTCGGTGAATCGATCCGCGACAGCGAGAAATTCGTCCAAGCGTGCCAAAGTGCGTTCACGATATAAATCGCACGTTTCATAGACAGCCCCAAGCTTGAGTTGCCCCGCCACCATGGCAAAATCCTGCCGCTCCATCCTGCCCGCTTCCTCGCAAAGACGGGTGACCATCCACCGCACGTAGGGGCCGCCGGAAAAATCAATGGCGACGGCATTGGGGTATTGCCTGGCGCGCTCCAAAAATTCTGCGCTTGTCCAGCGCGGCGCTCCATGAACCACCGGTTCGGTCGAAATGTCGTCTATCGCGGCGACCACCCGCGTCGCGGCTGCCACTTGTTTGCCGAACAACCCGCCAATGATCGAGGTGGGTGCCATGAGGAAAACCGGGCGCTCGGCAAGGCCTTCGATTTTCCGATGGGCATCACCATGCGCTGATGCAGCTTGAACCACTTTCTTTCTGAGGTCATCGATGTCGGTTTTCATGGTTCGTTTCTTTGTCAGTTGATCACGGAATATAAAAACCGGCAGCCGAATTTACTTCTGCACTCGAGGTTTGGACGAGCGTAAAAATATATGCGCCGGTGTTTTTATGGATCGAATGCGAACTGAATTCGCATTCGATATGCCGAATTTTCGGAGAATGATTATGAAATCATGCCGCTTTATGAATTAAAAATGTGGACCGGCGCCCGAAAGCGTGAGTCGATGAACAGCGTGGTATGGGGGGAGTGCGTGATGGTGACGTTGCTGCCGATGGTGCTCCAGTCTGGCAGCACGACATCCGGGCCGATGACGGTACCATGCCCCAGTGTGCAATTCTTGCCCAGTGTCGCGCGTTCGGAAATCTGGCAATGCGGCCCTATCCAGCAGGAGCTGCCGACCTTGCAGTGGGTGCCCAATTCGCTGTTGTGCATGATCCAGGTGTTTGCGCCCATGCTGACACCGGGCAACACCCGTGCGGCATGGTCGACCCAGACATTTTCGCGAAGTCTGACGCCATCCGCGATAGATGCACTGGATGCTTTCAGCGGGATGATCCGGCCCCCCGCGGCTTTTATCGCCATGTACGCCGCGAGGCGGGATTGATTGAGCAGCCGCGCGTCGCCGATGACGAAGCAGGCATCGCCATCTTGGCGCGCTTGTGCGAGGAGGGCTTTTATCGGGGGCGATGGCATGTCATCTCCACCCTTCTCCAGCAGATGCACGCCGGCTATTTCGTACTGCGCATCCCGCACGATTTCGTGCCGTATCTGTTTAAGGTCGCCACCTGTATGGAAGAGCCACAATTTCTTCACGGCTCTTTCTCCGCAACCTGCATCTGCCTTAGATACGCCGCCTGAAAATCCAGGATGCCAGTTTCGTAGGCACCAGGGATGAAACCGATGTCTTGCGTGGATGCCATCCCGACTTGCAAGGCTTCCAGGCAGTCGATGTCTTCCTGCAATACGGTCATGTCGCTGACCAGATGTTCCCAGAGCACGACCGGCTTGTACGAGAAATCGTCCACGGGCCTGGTCAATGCCACCATCATCTGCATTTCGGTTCGCCCCGCAGCGAGTGGGTTGTAAACCTGGATGGCAAACGAACTGCCGTCCACGATCATCAGATTGACATTAGGAAAAAGATGGAACGTCAGGTAGTGGCCCTGGCTGTCCAGGCGACGCACCAGCCGCTTCCACTCGTGGGCAGGCGTGCCGCCACCCTGGGCGAAACGGAGGCCGCCGCTGGAGGTCGCTTGCCGCAGGCTGGCGTCGTGTGGCTGATAGCGACTGTCGCGACCGCGAAGCGCTTCGTCGCCGGTGACGTCCACACGGAAGTAGGTAGGGAAAGTCGATTTGTGCAGGCAGGGGACATGCAGCGCGTCTTTGATGTTCTCCATGCCGGTTTTCCAGTTGAAGGCGCCGTCGTAGCGGGTATAGATGAAGCTGCTGTCCATCTCCGCGGTGTAGCGTTCCAGCAGTTCCCGCGTGTGGTCGTCGAACTGTTCTTCTATCGGCATAGGGTCGTCACTCATGTTGACGAACACCAGATTGCCGATGGTTTTCACCGCATATTGCGGCAGGCGGATGTCGGCGGTTTCCTCGGATGTGAAGCCGAATACCGAGGGGTCGCGGTGGGTGTGGATCAGCTTGCCGCACTCGTCGTAGGCCCAATGGTGGTAAGGGCATACCAGCGCGCGGTTGCCGAACTCTTCGTTCTGTATGCGGGCCATGCGATGGCGACAGATGTTGCTGAACGCACGGATGACGCCATCATGGTTTTGCAGCACGAGCTGTTTGCCTGCCAGCGCCAGCGTGCGGTAGTCCCGGTGTTTGGCCAACATCGGCTTGACCGCCGCAAGCAGCCATACACGACCGAAAAGACGGGACTGCTCTTGCGTGAACCAGTCGCCATCGGTGTAGTGGAAGGGTTTGAGCAGGGGCTGCATGACTATGTTTTTCTCACACCGCGTACATGCAGAGCACGCCGGGTTCCAGCGATTGATGGCGCAGGGAGAGTTGATAGTCCAGGCCGGTCTCTTCGATAAAACGCGGCAGTTCCAGGAAGTCGGTGGCCTTGTGGTAGACCGACACCGTCATGGTGGGGCGGTGCTCGAGGATGAGTTGGCGCGCGCCGTGCAAGGCGGCCAATTCCGCGCCTTCTATTTCCAGGCGCAGGTGTCCGAGGTCGTCGAGCATGTTGTCCAGCTTGCACACATGCAGCCCCGAACCGGCCGTTTCCGCCTTTTCCGTGATGACCACCTGCGTGCCATGGCCTTCGGCCTGCAGGTAGCCGTCGCGATCGAAAACGCCCAATTCATGGCAGTAGATCGGCAGGGCGCCGTGCTGTGCGATGTGGCGGTTGACGGTGTCTGACAACAGAACGAAGTTCCGGCGATCAGGTTCGAATGCATGCACGGCTTTGAACCGGTGCTGGACCCTGTCGGAAAAGATAAGAATTTCCTTTCCATCGTGGGAACCGCAGTCGGCATAGACCGTGTCGGGTCCCAGTTTCAGATCGATATCCGGCGCAAAATATCTTTGCGCGTAGTCTCCGCAATGGAAGGCGAAATATTGGTAGTTCATGCTGATGAACGATGCCAACGCGTAGTAGTAGGTCTGGCGCGAGTGGGCGTCGCCCCACAGCCTTTCCAGCGCCAGGAATTCCTCGAACCGATCCAGCATCACGTCGGCGTGTTCGCGGTAGAAGCCCCCACTGGTCTCCAGGCCGGGCGCATTCAGGAACTGCTCCTGTCGCAGTACGTTGAAGCCGGCCTGCTTGAGCCGGGTCTTGTAGCGGACGGCTGGATACCAAGTGCTGGTACGGTCGACGATCAGGCAGCCGGCGAAAGCCGCCGTATTGCTAAAAAACGCTTCCAGCGTGATCTGTTTGTAGGCCGCCAAGGCTGGATGGCCGCGGTTCTCGGTATCGCTGGTGTCATGCACCAGTGCCTCGATATGGCCGCCCTTGAGCCGGGCTGCAGCCGAAATCTGTTCGACATGATGACCGCAATCCGGTCCGCGGGTGCTGAACACCACCACGCGCAGCGGCGTCGGGCCGGTGACCATTCCGATCGCGGCATCCGGGAAGAATGCATAGCGATCATTCCGGCAAAGTTCGACGACCTCGACCAGCTTTTCCCGTGCTTTTTGCGTGGCAGCGTCGCCCAAATCATGTTCGCTGAGACCGAGAGACATAAAAGTCCTTATCGCCAATCGAATACCCGTGCGGGATTTCCCATCACCGTGGTATTCGCTTTGACAGATTTAAAAACGACGCTGCCCGCGGCGACCACGGCGTGTTCGCCGATGTGCGCCTTCGGGGTGATGATCGCGCCCGGATAGACGCGAGCGGCGCGGCCGATCTTGACATTGCCGCCGATCAGGCAATGCGTGCCGATCTCCGCCCAATTCTCGACTTTGGTATCGTGCCCCAACACAGCGCCGTAGCTGACGGTGACGTGCTGGCCAATATGACAGTCGGGAGAGAGACTGACGTAGGCGCCAACGATGCTGCCCAGCCCGACACTGGCAAAGGCAGAAACCACTGCGAGCGGATGCACCAGGCGGACGAACGCGGCGCCTTTAGCCAGCAGGGGCTCGGCGTATTTCTGCCGCTGAGCGGGATCACCCAGTGCGCAGAGGAAAACATCGTCTTCCTCTGGCTCATAGGTCAGGGGGTCGCCCACGATGGGGTAATCCCGCCGATAGCGCGCGCGCTTCTCCTCGGAATAGTCCATGGCGTAGGGAACCTCGTTTGCATCCTGCTGGAACCCGTCGAGGATGTCAGGGCGATTGTCGAGAAAGCCCTTGATGGCCCAATCGGCGCCATTGCAAGGGTTGTCGACCGCCATCATCAAAACCTCGCGCCCGAATCCGCCTGCGCCAATGATGATGAGTTTCTTCATCTCATAGCCGCTGCATACGCGCGCTGGAAGTGCAGTACACGATCTTCGATGCCTTCGCCCAGCACCGCCAGCCGTTGCGCGTTGCGCAAACCTGCCTGCACCTTGGCGCAGATGCCGCCATCTTCGGCGAAGACCTTGCGTGTGAAGGCATGGCCATCGTCGTGGATGCGCTCCATCATCTTGCGGCCCATCTCGGTGGCATCGGCGAACTCGACGCCGACCGTCCGGGAATGGACGCTGGTGGTTTCCGGCGCAGCGGGATCGAAGCGCTGGATGTGGAAGCTGTAGCCCATGAACGAGGTCACCGTGAGGTTGGGAAAGACGAGGTGGTGGGTATAGTGCTCGAAGCGCCAGGGCCATCGGCCGATCTTCTTTTCCATGCGGCCGAAGCTGCTCACCCATTCGGCATTGGCGGCATGTTCCAGGTGCGAGTGCCGCGGGTCGTCCAGGAAGAACGCCGGCGCTGCTGCTTCCTTGCTCATCCCGTCGACCTGCATGAATGTCTTGTTGTGCACGGCGGGCACGTGGTAGCCCTCCAGCGCGTTCTCGATCGCAACCTTCCAGTTCGCGGGCACGTCTTCTCGGAACTCATCTTGCACGTCCGCCATACCTACGCTGGCACGTTCGAGGAATTCGCGTTGATTTCCCAGATATTCGTGCAGGCCGATCCCGTGCGGAGACAGGCGCACGAAGATGAATTGGCCCACGGCCTCGCAGGCGAATTCGCTCAGACGGTGCTGGACCGGATCGGCCACGACGTGGGGAAAGCACTGCTTGGAGGGAATGCCGACTGGAACGCCTTGCCGGTCATAGACCCAACCGTGGTATGGACAACGCACTACGCCTTCATGCCTGCCCGGTTCGCACAGTTGCGCATGACGATGCGAGCAAACGTTGAGGAAGGCACGTGGCCGGTCCTTGTCGTCGATCTGGAGCAACAATGCGGATTTGCCCGGCTGCACGCCCATATGCGAGCGGCCCTGCAGTTCGAGCCTCAATCCTGCGAACAGCCAGGATTCGCTGAACAGGGTCTCGAGTTCGAGCATCCGGTGCTGCGGGTCGGTGTAGAAACGTGGCTCCAGAAGTCCAGACTGCATGGCAGCGGTCAATGTGTGATTCCTCCATCCATGATCAGCGTAGTTCCTGTGATCCAGCGGCTGGCGGGGGAAAGAAAGAAGACGGCCGCGTTCGCGACATCGTCGGGTGTACCCAGTCCTAATGGGTGGATGGCCCGTTGTTCCTCCAGCCACTGGTCTGTCGGCATGTTCGCACCGGATCCGTAGAGCATGGGAGTTTCGACCAGATCTGGAGCCAGGCAATTCACGCGGATGCCGCGCTTGGCGGTTTCCAGGGCAATGCAGCGAGCCGCCGCGATCAGGGCCGCCTTGGTACCTGCGTAGATGCTCGTTCCGTGCACGCCACGTACGGCGGCGCTGGAGGACATGAACAGAATGGAGCCGTTGCGATTGATCTTGTTCCTTGCCAGCAGCTGGTTGGTCAGCAGCTGCGGCGTGAACACGTTGATGTTGTAGAGGCGCTCCACGAACTCCCGCCGGGCCATGCGGGCCGGCATCGGAATTGAAATGCCTGTGCAGTGCACGACACCGTCGATCGAACCTGCACTTTCCACGGTGGAGGCAATGACGGCGTCATCGGTGAGGTCGCCGGTGATCGTGACATGGCCTTCGCCTGCCAGCTGTGACAGGGATTCCTGCAGACGGTCCGAATTTCTGCCGCAGATGACCATCTGTGCCCCACTGGCAGCGCATACGATGGCGATCTGCCTGCCGAGTCCGGAAGATGCTCCCGTGACAAGAATGCGTTTGCCGCTCAGGGAAAAAGGGGAAGCCACGTTCATTGCGCGCTTATCTGACAGGTGAGGCCGCCATCGACATAGAGCGTGGCGCGGGTGATCCAGCGGGACGCGTCTGCCAGCAGGAAGACGGCGCTGTTGGCGACGTCCTGGGGCGTACCCTTGCCGAGCGGAGGCTCGGTATGGACTTCCATGCTGCTGCCCATGCCCTGCTCCGCGAGCCGGACGAGCATGGGCGTCTCGACATAGCTGACGGCCACGTAATTGACCCGGATTTTCTGCTTGGGGCCGAGCTCCAACGCCAGTGCACGGCCCGCCGGCTTCAAGGCACCCTTGCTCGCGGAATAAATGCTGGAAGCCAGCGTACCGATGTGGGCCGCGATGGAGCCGATGAAAACGATGGAGCCGCCCTGGGCGATCTGCCGGCTGGCCAGCAGTCTTTGCGTCAGCAGAATGGGTGCATCGAAGTTGATTCCGAAGTCCTGGTCGATGAACTTCTGGTCGACCTGGCGCAGCAGTCGAACGGCGGCGATTCCCGCGCAGTGCACGAGGCCGTGGATGGTTCCGGTCTGGCGCACCAACGCATTGCGTTGCTCGGCTTCCGTGAGATCGGCAGGCACGCAGAGATGCCCTTCGCCGGACATGGCCTCGCGCGTCTCCTGCAGCCGGCCAGCATCACGGCCGGTCAGTACGACTTCGGCTCCCTCTGCCGCGGCGCCGATGGCAATGGCGCGTCCCAACCCCGATGAAGCACCCGTGACCAGAACCCGTTTGCCTTGCAGTGAAAACGGATGGGGTGCAACGCTCATGATTCGATCAGTGCGGGAAGCACGGCATTCTCGACATCGAGAATGCAGGTTCCCCATGACAGGCCTATGCCGAAGCCGCTCAGCAGCAGGCGGTGCTTTTTCTTCGCTAGGGTTTCGTGCAGGCGCACGGTCATCGTGACCGGCAAGGACGCACCGCTCGTATTGCCGAAATCATGAAGCGTACTGGGCACTTTTTCCTCGGGCAGGCCGAGCTTCTTGCGGATCGTCTCGTTGATCATCCTGTTCGCCTGGTGGAATACGAAGTAGTCGATCTCGTCCTTCGACATGCGCGCGTAGTCGAGGGTCTTTTCGACGGCGGGCGGAATATTGCGGGTCGAGAACACCAGGACCGCCGATCCATCCAGGATCAGGTCTCCCGGCAAGGTGTACTGGCCTGTTTCCTCGTTGCGTCCGGTAGGCATCGAATGGACGTGCGACCAGGGTTCGCGGTCGCCGCCCACGGGTTTCATGATGGCCTTGTAGCCTGATCCATCGCTGTTCAGATCGAAATACATGGGAGGTGCGGTCGAATCGAACTCCAGCGCAGTGGCCGTTCCCGCATCGGAAAACAGGGGGGCATGCTCGTTGAAGGAGCGGTCGCCTACCAGCAGCAGCGCCTTTTTGACCGATCCGGCAGCGATCATGCTGCCGAGCAGATGCAGCCCGAAAGGATAGCCCGAGCAGCCGAGGTTCACATCGAAAGCGATGGTTGTCTGTGGCAGCTGCAGGCGGTCCTGCAGGATGATGGCCGTCGAGGGGATCAGGTAATCCGGGGACTGGGTGACGACGACCAGCGCGTCGATCTCCGACTTGTCCCACTTCAGTTCGACCAGCAGCTTCTCTGTGGCTTCGAAGGCGAGGTCGGAAAACGTCTGCCATTTCGGGCAATAACGCCGTGTCCAGATCCCGATGTTGCGCGCCAGCCGTTCCCGGTCGGCCCGGATCTTGGGCGGAGCATCCTCGACGTTGTGATAAATCCGCTTGGGCACCGCTGTCGCCATGCCCGCGAAACGGACGTTATGCAGGGTGGACAGACCCATGATTCAGCCGAGCAGCGCGTACAGGTCGCCGACCGTGGTGGCGTTCTTGATGTCGTCGCCCACGATCTGCTTGTTGTATTCCGTATCGAAAAGAACGATGGTGGCCAGCGCTGCCAGCGAGTCCCATTCGGGCAGGCTGCGCAGTTCCGTCTCGGCGGTGACCTCGACCGGGTCCTGGAAGTCCACCGCCATGAGGAAGTTGTCGATGAAATGGTCGATGGTGGGCGTGGGCATGGTTTCTCCCGAACGGTGGAATTGTGGTTTTGCGGTTCAGCGCACCGGAGGACGCGCAGCGGGCAGTTTATGCGCGAAACCGCCCACCGCCCGGCCGACGCTCAGCCCTTCAGCAGCGACAGCACGCTCTGCGGCAGCTGGTTGGCCTGCGCCACCATCGCGGTACCTGCCTGCTGCAGGATCTGGGCGCGCGAGAGGTTGGCGGTTTCCTTGGCGA
>NZ_QJTC01000022.1 GCF_003217575.1 Xylophilus ampelinus
AAGCAAGACTCTCGCCTCACCCACCAACCCCGCTGCGATCAGCAGAGCCTCAAATTCTAGCACGGCTTCTTAAACACCGTCAAACTCTTTTCGCTCTCCGCTTCCTCCAACCACCTCGCCACACCGCCACCGAAGTAGCACCGCAACCAGACCGCCGAATCCCGCGCAGACCTCAATCGTACACCGGAACTCAAAGCCGCCCAGCGGCATCTTGCGATCCCGAAGCACATTGTTCGGCTCTTCGCAGCTACGGGCCGATCGTTGAAATGACCTGCCGCTGCAAAGGAGGTGAACTGTAGCACAGCTACTTGCGGCACCGGCCTACAGACATGCAAAAACTTATTTCGCGGGTGTGACAGCCATCGCCGACCCCAGCGCATCGACGAACATGGCGGCCACGTCGAAGCCGGTCTGCTGCTGGATTTCCTGGAAGCAGGTGGGGCTGGTAACGTTGATTTCGGTAACGCTGTCGCCGATGACGTCCACGCCCACCAGCAACAGGCCGCGTGCGAACAGCACCGGGCCCAACGCTTCGCCGATTTCCCGGTCGCGTGCGGAGAGCGGTTGCGCCATGCCCTTGCCGCCGGCTGCCAGGTTGCCCCGCACCTCGCCGCCCTGCGGGATGCGCGCCAGGCTGAAAGGCACCGGCTTGCCGCCGATGACCAACACCCGCTTGTCGCCCTGGGCGATGGCCGGCAGGAATTTCTGGACCATGACCGTTTCGGCTCCGTCGCGGTTCAGTGTCTCGATGACCGAGCCGAGATTGAGCCCGTCGTCCTTCACGCGAAAGATGCCCATGCCGCCCATGCCGTCGAGCGGCTTCAGGATGATGTCGCGGTGCTCCGCATGGAAGGCCCGCAACGCCGCCGCGCTGCGGGTGACGAGCGTCGGGCCGATGAACTGCGGGAATTCGAGGATCGCGAGCTTCTCCGGGTGGTCGCGCAATGCCCGTGGCTTGTTGAAGACGCGGGCGCCTTCGCGCTCGGCCTGTTCCAGCAGGTGGGTGGCGTAGAAGTATTCGGAATCGAACGGCGGGTCCTTGCGCATCAGCACTGCGTCGAAGCTGCGTAGCGGCTGCGGTGCATCGGCGGCGGAGGCCTCGAACCAGTCGGTGGCGTCGCCGGTCAGCCGCAGGGTGCGCACCTGCGCCTCGACGACGCCCCCGCTCTGCCACGCCAGTTCCTGCGGGCCGCAGGCGGCGAGCGTATGGCCTCGGCGCTGCAGTTCCCGCATCATCGCAAAGGTGGTGTCCTTGTAGATCTTGAAGGACTCGAGCGGATCGGCGATGAAGAGGATATGCATGGCGGGCGGTGGGAAAGCGTGGCGGGTGAACGGGGTGCGCGGCGGCGCTAGGCGGGCGGCCGCGACCGGTATTGTTGTACCAGCAGCGCCAGCGCCCCGGCGACCACGCCCCAAAACGCCGAGCCGATGCCGGCTATTGCCACGCCGCTGAGCGTGACAAGGAAGGTGATGATGGCAGCCTCGCGATAACGCTCGTCCTGCAGCGCGGCGGCCAAGCCGCCGGCGATGGTGCCGAGCAGCGCCAGCCCTGCGATGGCCGCGACCAACTCGGCCGGAAACGCGGTCAGCAGTCCGGCGACCGCGCCGCCGAAGATGCCGATGGCGACATAGAAAACGCCGCAGACCACGGCCGCGGTGTAACGCCGGTCCGGATCGGGATGCGCCTCGCGCCCCATGCACATGGCGGCGGTGATGGCGCTGAGGTTGAGCGCGTAGCCGCCGAAGGGCGCCAGCAGCAGAGTGGCCACGCCGGTGATGGTCACGATGCGCGAGATCGGCAGCGCATAGCCCGCGGCGCGGATCGCCGCCACGCCGGGAAGGTTCTGCGACGCCATCGTGACCACGAACAGCGGCAGCGCCAGGCTGACGACCGCCTGCCAGCTGAACACCGGCGCGACGAAGACCGGCCGCGCGATGGCGAAGTGCAGGTCGGCGAAGGCGAGCTGGCCGCGCAGCGCGACGTACGCCACCGCCACCACCAGCGTGAGCGGCACCGCATAGCGCGGCACCAGCCGGCGGGCCAGCAGGTAGGCCAGCAGCATCAACAGCACCAGCGGCAGCGCGGTCTGCGCCGCGGTGAACGCCTGCATGCCGAAACGGGCCAGCACGCCGGCCAGCAGCGCGGCGGCGATCGCCATCGGGATGCGGTTCATCACCCGCTCGAACCAGCCGGTGGCGCCGGCCACGATGATCAACGCGGCGCAGACCATGAAGGCTCCGACCGCCTGCCCCATGCCGAAGCCCGCGCCGGCCGAGGCCAGCACCGCGGCGCCCGGCGTGCTCCAGGCGACCATGACCGGCTTCCTCCACCAGAGAGACGGCAGCGCCGAGCACAGTCCCATGCCGATGCCCAGCGCCCAGACCCACGACGCGATCTCCTCGGGGCCGGCGCCGAAGGCGCGTGCCGCCTGGAACACGATGGCCACCGAGCTGGTGAAGCCGACCAGCACCGCCACGAAGCCCGCCGTCGCCGCCGAAACGCTCGAGTCCCTGAAAAACCGCATGGCCCCGTCCCGTCCCCAGATGCAGGCAAGAAAGTAGCCAAGGCCACCGCAGACCGCCGACATCCAGCTATCAATTTAATAGCAAATCAGATTTCGATTTTCGAGCCCAGCTCCACCACCGCGTTGTTGGGCAGGTGCAGGAAGTCGGCGGCGCCGCTGGCGTTGCGGTGCATCTGTGCGAAGAGTTTCTCGCGCCAGGCGGCCATGCCGCTGCCGATGGTGGGGATGACGGTGTCGCGCGAGAGGAAGTAGCTGGTGACCATAGGATCGAGCTCGCAGCCCTGGCCGCGCATCCGGGCCAGCGCCTGCGGCAGGTCGGGATCGTTCTTGAAGCCGTAGTGCACCACCACCTGCCAGCAGCCATGGCCGAGCGATTCGACCTCCAGCCGCTGCTCGGGCGCGATCCAGGGCTTCTCGTGGCTGCGCACGGTGACGAAGAGGTTCTGCGCGTGCAGCACCTTGTTGTGCTTGAGATTGTGCAGCATCGCGTTGGGCACGGTGCCGCGCTCGGCGGTCAGGAAGACGGCGGTGCCCTCGACCCGGGTGGGCGGGCTGACGAAGACCGCCTCCAGAAAAACAGGCAGCTCGATCGCGTCGGCGCGCATCTTCCTGTTGAGGATGGCGCGGCCGTCCTTCCAGGTGACCATCAGGGTGAACACCGCGCCGCCGATCATCAGCGGGAACCAGCCGCCGGCGAAGAGCTTGAGCATGTTGGAGCTGAAGAAGGCGAGGTCGATCACGAAGAACACGCCGGTCGAGACGATGCACAGCGCCAGCGGATAGCGCCAGCCATAACGGATCACGAAGAAGGTGAGGATGGTGGTGATCAGCATGTCGAGCGTGACCGCGATGCCGTAGGCAGCCGCCAGGTTGGTCGACGAGCGGAACAGCACCACCGCCAGCACGATCGCGACGAACAGGCCCCAGTTGACGAACGGGATGTAGATCTGGCCGGCCTCGCGCACGCTGGTGTGCTGGATGTTGAGGCGCGGCAGATAGCCCAGCTGGATCACCTGCTTGGTGATGCTGAAGGCGCCCGAGATCAGCGCCTGCGAGGCGATCACCGTCGCCATCGTCGCCAGCAGCACCAGCGGCACCAGCGCCCAGGCCGGCGCCATACGGAAGAACGGGTTCTCGACCGCCGACGGATCGGCCAGCAGCAGCGCGCCCTGGCCGAAGTAGTTGAGGGTGAGACAGGGCATCACGACGCTGAACCAGGCAAGCCGGATCGGCCGTTTGCCGAAGTGGCCCAGGTCGGCGTAGAGCGCCTCGGCACCGGTCACGCAGAGCACCATCGCGCCCAGGATGATGAAGGTGATGCCGGGGTGCTGCCAGATGAACTGCATCGCGTAGTAGGGGCTGAGCGCCTTCAGGATCTCGGGGTGGCCCATGATGTGCATCACGCCCAGGGCCGCGATCGCGAGGAACCAGACCAGGGTGATCGGGCCGAAGAACTTGCCGATGCCCCCGGTGCCGCGTTTCTGCACCGCGAACAGCACGAAGAGCACCACCAGGGTCAGCGGGATCACATAGTGGCGGAACTCGGGCGAGACCACCTCCAGGCCCTCGACCGCCGACAGCACCGAGATGGCCGGAGTTATGACCCCGTCGCCATAGAAGAGCGAGGTGCCGAAGATGCCCACCAGCAGCAGCACCTTGCGCAGCCGGGGATTGTCCTTGACCGCCTGCGAGGCCAGGGCCAGCATCGCGACCAGGCCGCCTTCGCCGTTGTTGTCGGCCCGCAGCACCAGCACCACGTATTTCAGGGCGACGATGACGACCAGCGTCCAGAAGAACATCGACAGGATGCCGTAGATGTTCGCGTGGGTGAACGGCACGTGCCCGGTGTAGAAGACTTCCTTGACCGCGTAGAGGACGCTGGTGCCGATGTCGCCGTAGACGACCCCGATGGCCCCCAGTGTCAACGCGGAGAGGGAGGATTTGGACGACGATTCAGACACGGCGGTCGCGGCGGCGGCGACCTGCCGTGCAGCGGCGCTGCCGCGGCCCGTGCGGCACACCGTCGAGGTTGCTGGGGGACCGCTATTGTGCGCCGTCCGCACTGCAAAGGGGCATCCACCCCGACCATGTTGCGGCGCAACAACCGCAGAAACCGCGGCCCCCGAAGCCGATCGGGTCTACCGACCGGGCGGGCGGGCGGGCTATTCGTAGACTTCGGCGTACGGGTCGGTGGCCTCCATCTCGTAGCTGGCCGCCAGCATCGCCAGACGGCCGACCACGCCGTACATGTAGAAGCGGTTGGGCGCGTCGGCCGCCGACTTGCCGCCGGGCTGCAGCAGGTGGGCGCTGTCGTCGAACTCCAGCGGCTGGTAGCGGGTGCCGGGCGCGTTGAGGTTCTCGTCGACGCCGCGTTCGCCGTGCACCCGGTAGAAACCGCCGACCACGTAGCGGTCCATCATGTAGACGACCGGCTCGGCCACCGACTTGCCGATGCGCTCGTTGGTCAGCACGCCTTCCTGGATGATCATGTCGGCCCTGGTGCCGGCCGCATCGCCCGGCGCCTTCGCGCGCGCCTTGCGCACCAGGGCATCGAGATCCTTCACGTCGCGCACCGTGGCCACGCCGCGGCCGGAGGTGCCGTTGTCGGACTTCACGACGACGAAGGCCTTCTCGTTGATGCCGTATTCCTTGTACTTGCGCTTGATCCTGGCCAGCAGGGTGTCGACGTTGCTGGTCAGGCACTCGATGCCCGCGCCGTGGGCCAGATCCACCTCGCCGCAGGTGTTGAACATCGGGTTGATCAGCCACGGGTCGATGCCCAGCAGCTTGCCGAAACGCTTCGAGACCTCTTCGTAGCTGCGGAAATGGTGGCTCTTGCGGCGCACCGACCAGCCGGCGTGCAGCGGCGGCAGCAGGTACTGCTCGTGCAGGTCTTCCAGGATGCCCGGCGCGCCGGCCGAGAGGTCGGTATTGAGCAGGATGGTGCACGGGTCGAAATGCTGCAGCCCCAGTCGGTGCTGGCTGCGGACCACCGGCTCGAATGTCAGCCGGTCGCCGTTGGGCAGCGCCAGCGCGGTCGGCTCCTTGATGTCGGGGTTGACCGAGCCCACCCGCACGTTCAGGCCCGCCAGGTGGAAGATGCGCACCAGCTGCGCCACGTTCTGCAGGTAGCCGGGGCTGTCGGTGCGGTTTTCGGGGATGACGAGCAGATTGCGCGCCTCGGGGCAGATCTTCTCTATCGCCGCCATCGCCGCCTGCACCGCCAGCGGCAGCATCTGAGGCGTGAGCTGGTTCCAGTTGTCGGGGAACAGGTTGGTGTCGACCGGCGCCAGCTTGAAGCCGGCGTTGCGCACGTCGACCGAGCTGTAGAACGGCGGCGTGTGCTCCATCCATTCCAGGCGGAACCACCGCTCGATGGCCGGCATGGAGTCGATCACCCGCTGCTCGAGTTCGTTGATCGGGCCGGTGAGTGCCGTGATGAGATGCGGAACCATGCGGCCCTCTGTTGTTATGGGAGCGTAATAACCAAACGAATTCTAGGAATATGAGGCCATTGACCCGGTGTGAAAGAGTAAGCCGCCCAGGGCGTCCGCAGCGCTCCCCAAGATGAGGCACCCGCCCACCTCAGGGCGACCGCGGATCCGGCTCCGCCGGTCCGCCGGCAGCCCCCCTTCCAGGGGGGGAGGCGCCGCAAGGCGACTCGGCGGGTTAACCCCTGACTTGGCCGTCGCCCAGCACCACCCACTTGAGCGAGGTCAGCCCTTCCAGCCCTACCGGACCGCGCGCATGGAATTTGTCGGTGCTGATGCCGATCTCGGCGCCCAGCCCGTATTCGAAGCCGTCGGCGAACCGGGTGCTGGCGTTGACCATGACGCTGGCCGAATCCACCTCGCGCAGGAAGCGCTGGGCATGCACGTGGTCGCGGGTCAGGATGGCGTCGGTGTGGTGCGACGAATAGCGGTTGATGTGGGCGATCGCCTCGTCCACCCCGGCCACCACCTTGATGCTGATGATCGGCGCCAGGTACTCCTCCGACCAGTCGGCCTCGGTCGCGTCGGCCAGCCGGGCGCCCGGCACCTCGGCCAGCAGGGCACGGGCTTCGGTATCGCAGCGCATCTCGACGCCCTTGGCGGCGTACACCGCGCCGATGGCCGGCAGGAAGGCCGCCGCCACGCCGCGGGCGACCAGCAGGCCCTCGCTGGCGTTGCAGGGGCTGTACTTCTGGGTCTTGGCGTTGTCGGCCACAGCCACCGCCATCGCGATGTCGCAGGGGTCGTCGACGTAGGTGTGGCAGTTGCCGTCGAGGTGCTTGATCACCGGCACCCGGGCCTCGCGGCTGATCCGCTCGATCAAACCCTTGCCGCCGCGCGGGATGATCACGTCCACATGCTCGGGCATGGCGATCAGGTGGCCGACGGCCGCGCGGTCGGTGGTGGCGACCATCTGCACCGCGTCGGCGGGCAGGCCCGCGTCTTCCAGGGCCTGCCGGACCAGCGCGGCCAGGGCCTTGTTGGAATCGATCGCCTCCGATCCGCCCCGCAGGATGGCCGCGTTGCCGCTCTTGATCGACAGGCTGGCCGCCTCGATCGTCACGTTGGGCCGGCTTTCGAAAACCATGGCGAACACGCCGAGCGGCACCCGCATCTGCCCTACCCGGATGCCGCTGGACTGTTGGCGCATGCCGGTGACCTCGCCGACCAGCTCGGGCATTGCGGCCAGCTGGTCGCATCCCTGGGCCACCGTCTCCAGCACCTGGGGCGTGAGGCGCAGCCGGTCGACCATCGGCGCGGCCAGGCCGGCGGCCTCGGCGCGGGCCAGGTCCTTGGCATTCTCGGCCGCCAGCGCCGGGCCGCTCTCGCGCAGCAGCCGGGCCAGGGTGCGCAGGGCGCGGTTCTTGGTGGCGGTGTCGGCGCGCGCCATCGCGGCCGATGCGGCGCGGGCCTGCAGGCCGAGGGTGTGGACGTATTCGGCGATGTTCAGGGCGTTCATGGAGCGCATTTTCCCATGCCGCCCCGGTCCCGACGGCGCGGCGGGCTGGCACCGGCGCCCCGCTAGAGCGTGTTATGCACTGTGACGTGCCCGCGAAAGCCGGGGAGAGGCCCGGCGGCAAGGCGCAGGACGCGCTTCGGTATGAATACCGCAAGCGGACTGCAACGCGGCAGCCGGGCCTCTCCCCGGCTTTCCCGAAGGGTGGGTCCCGCAGGCAGGTGCTCGCGGCGTTGCGGCCCTTGCCGAGGCACGAAGCCTTGGCGGCGGCCCGCGCCTTGCGATCGCCCGCCTGCGGGACCCACGCGGGTACGTCAAAGTGCATAACACGCTCTAGCATGGCGGTCCGACCCATCGACTGGAGCCTTCCATGCCCGCATCCCCGGCCCTGCGCGCCGCCTTCACCCCCACCGGCCGGCTGCGCGCCGCGATCAATCGGGGCAACCCGATCCTGGCGGGCACCGACGCGGCCGGCCGGCCGGCCGGCGTGTCGATCGACCTGGCCCGGGGGTTCGCCGAGCGGCTGGGCGTGGAGTTGGAGCTGGTGGTGTTCGACACCGCCGGCCAATCGGTCGACGCGGTGACGGCCGAGCAGGCCGACATCGGCTTCTTCGCGATCGACCCGGTACGCGGCGCGGGCATCGCCTTCACCGCGGCCTATGTGCTGATCGAGGGCAGCTACCTGGTGCAGGGCAATTCGCCGCTGCGGGCCAACGACGAGATCGACCGGGCCGGCCACCGCGTCGCGGTCGGCAAGGGCAGCGCCTACGACCTGTATCTGAGCCGCGAACTGAAGGCCGCCGAGATCGTGCGGGTGCCCTCCTCGCCCGCGGTGGTCGATACCTTCATTGCCCAGCACCTCGACGTCGCCGCCGGCGTGCGCCAGCAGCTGGAGGCCGACGCGCGCCGCCTGCCCGGCCTGCGGCTGCTGCCGGGGCGATTCATGGTGATCCGGCAGGCGATGGGATTGCCGAAGGGGCGCGGTGCCGAGGCGGCGGCGGAACTTGCGGCCTATGTGGAAGCGCAGAAGGCCAGCGGCTTCGTGGCCGATGCGCTGGCGCTGCACGGCATCCAGGGCGCTTCGGTCGCGCCGGCCGAAAAAGGGTGAGAGAACCTACTGCGCGGCCCGATTGAGCGCCTGCGGTCCTCACCGTACCGAAGTACGGCTCCGGTCCTCGGCGCACACTCGGGCCGCTCGCTACGGTTCTTTCACCCTTTTTGGGGCGGCGGTGTGACTTCTAATTTCATAGCTGAATGCCGTTATGCAGAAACGATTTCAGATATGAATGGTTCTGGAATCATTGATAGACGCCGACCGCTAGCTATCGATAAAGTAGCATCAACTCCGCGCGCGCGGTGCTGGCCCGGCGCACGCCCGACACAGCTGCTGCGCCAGCCGGTGCAGCGCCTGCCAGCCGTTGCGCGGCCAGCCGTCCTGCGGCAGGCCCTTGACGATGCCGTCGACCTGGTGGGCCGACTGCAGCAGCCGGGCCAGCATCCGCGGCTCGATGCGGGGCAGCACCCGCTCGAACAGCTTCTCACGCACGCCCCAGATGCGCTGCTCGCGCATCGCCATCGGCAGCGGGCGGCCGGCTTCCACCGCGTCCTTCACCCGCTTGAGTGCGCGGATGTCCTCGGCCAGGGTGTAGTGCACCAGCACCTCGGCCTCGCCCTCGGCCTGCAGGCCGTCGAGCATCCGCTGCACCCGGGCGGGATGGCCGCCCAGCACCGCCTCGGAGAGCTTGAACACGTCGTAGCGGGCGACGTTGGCGACGGCCGCCTCGACCTGCTCCAGCGTCAGCACCCGCGGCGCGCCGCCGGGCTCGGCGGGGTGGAGCAAGGCGAGCTTCTGGATCTCCTGGTGGGCGGCGAGCAGGTTGCCCTCGACCCGGTCGGCGAAGAAATGCAGGGTGCGCTGGCCTTCGTCGCCCGGCGCCACCTGCTGGCCCTGGCGCTGCAGCCGCTGGGCGATCCACTGCGGCAGGGCACCGCGCTCGACCGGGTCGATCTGCACCGACACGCCGTGCCGCTCCAGCGCGCCGAACCAGGCGCCGGTGCGGGTGGCCTTGTCGAGTCGCGGCAGCATCACCAGGGTCAGCGTGCCCTCTTGCGTGGCGGCGTCGGCGGCGAGCTGCTGCAGCGCGGTGCTGCCTTCCTTGCCGGGCTTGCCGGAGGGGATGCGGATCTCGACGATCTGCCGGTCGGCGAAAAGGCTCAGCGATCCGCCGGCGGCCAGCACCTCGCTCCAGTCGAAGTGCGCGCCGGCGACGGTGTAGACGGCGCGCTCGGCCGGGCCCGCCGCCCGCGCCGCGGCGCGGATAGCGTCGGCCGCCTCCTGCTGCAGCAGCGGCTCGTCGCCGTGCAGCACATAGAGCGGCCGCAGGCCCTTCTGCAGGTGGGCCGCCAACTGGGCGGGTGCGAGCTGCATCAGGGCGTGAGCGTCTTGATCGCCGCAAGGCGCCGCATGATCTGCTGGACAGCGTCGGTCTGCATGCTGCGGTAGAGCAGCTGGGCTTCGGCCTCCTTGGCCAGGGCCAGGGTTTCGTCGTAGCTCTGGTCCTGTTGCAACAGGATCTCGGTGGAGGGCAGCAGCTCGATGTCGGCGGGTGTACGCACCCGGAACCGCACCCGGGTGCGCAGCTGGAACTCGCGCACCTGGCCGCTGGAGTTGTAGCCCAGCACCACCCGCTCGCGCTGGTCCTGCAGGATTTCGAGGATCGCGTCCGCGCTGTCGCGCGCGGCAGCGTCGCGGATCACCCGGACCCGGTCGCCCGCTTCCAGGTTGCGCCGCAGCTCGATGCCCATCGGCGACGTGGTCGCGAGATAGATAGTCGAAAAGGCGAAGTTGGGCGCCTGCCGCAGATGGAAGCCGCAACCCGCCAGGGCGAGGCCGGCCAGCGGCAAAAGAACGAGTGCGCGGCGTTGCATGGGAGCTTTCAGTTTCATCTCGATTTTCAACCCCGCGTCGGCATCGTGTGCATCGTCCGCTTCCGAAGCCGCATAACCCAGGAACACCGCGGAGCCGGCTTTGCCGGGCCGCTGGTGTTGCCCCCGGTGAGGGGGTTGGCGTAGCGACACGCAATGCGCGAAGACTGGGGGAGGTCCATCAGATCACGATGTTGACCAAGCGGCCGGGAACGACGATCACTTTCTTGGGCGAGGCACCGGGCGCGAACTTCCGGAAGTCCTCGCAGGCGAGCGCGGCCTGCTCGATCTCGGCCTTGCTCGCGCCGGCCGCGACGCGCAGCGCGCCGCGCAGCTTGCCGTTGACCTGCAGAACCAGCTCCAGCTCGTCCTGCACCAGGGCCGAGGGGTCGACCTGCGGCCAGGCGGTGTCGAGCAGGTCGCCCAGCGCGGTGGCGTAGCCCAGGTCGGACCACAGCCCGTGGGCGATGTGCGGCGTGGCCGGGTAGAGCACCCGCAGCAGGATGCCGAAGCCTTCGATCAGCGCCACCTCGGCGCCGGGCGTGCCGCCGGCCTTGAATTCTTCCAGCGCGTTGAGCAGCTTCATCGCGCCGGAGACGACGGTGTTGTACTGCATGCGCTGGTAGTCGTAGTCGACCTGCTTGAGCACGGTGTGCACTTCCAGGCGCAGCGCCTTGGCGGCGGGGCCGAATTCGACGTCCTTCAGGCTGCTGGCCAGCGCGGCGCTTCGGCCGACCGCTTCCAAATCCATAGCGCCGAGCCTGGCGCCGAAGTTCCAGACCCGGCGCAGGAAGCGGTAGCTGCCCTCGACCGCCGCGTCGTTCCACTCGAGCGTCGCCTCGGGCGGCGCGGTGAACATGGTGTAGAGCCGGGCGGTGTCGGCGCCGTACTTGCCGATCAACTCCTGCGGGTCGACGCCGTTGTTCTTCGACTTGGACATGGTGCCCACGCCCTCGTAGTCGATCGGCGTGCCGGCCGGCAGCGCGCCGACGGCCTTGACCAGCCTGGCACCGACCACCTTGCCGGTGTCGTCTTGCACATGCTCGACATCGTGCGGCCAGAAATACTCCTTGCCGCCCTTGTCGGTGCGGCGCGAGTAGATGTGGTTGAGCACCATGCCCTGGGTCAGCAGCCTGGCGAAGGGCTCGTCGATCTCGACCAGGCCCAGGTCCCGCATCACCTTGGTCCAGAAGCGGGCGTAGAGCAGGTGCAGGATCGCGTGCTCGATGCCGCCGATGTACTGGTCCATGCCGCTGCCGCCAGCGGCATTTCCCGGGCTCTGCATCCAGTACCGTGCGCCCTCGCCGACCATCGCCCGGTCGTTCTTCGGATCGCAGTAGCGCATGAAGTACCAGGACGAATCGACGAAGGTGTCCATCGTGTCGGTCTCGCGCCGGGCCGGCTTGCCGCAGACCGGGCAGACGACGCCGGCGTGGAACGCCTCCGACTTGACGAGCGGATTGCCGCTGCCGTCGGGCACCAGGTCGACCGGCAGGACCACCGGCAGGTCGGCCTCGGGCACCGGCACCGCGCCGTGTTCGTCGCAGTGGATGATCGGGATCGGCGTGCCCCAGTAGCGCTGGCGGGAGACGCCCCAGTCGCGCAGCCGCCAGGTGGTCTTCTTCTCGCCCAGGCCGCGCACCTGCAGGGCATGTGCCACCGCATCGACCGCTTCCTGGTAGGGCATGCCGCTGAAGGTGTCGGAGTTGACGGTCACGCCCTCGGTCTTGTCGGCGTACCAGTCGTGCCAGCGGTGGTAGTCGTAGTGTTCGCCGTCGACCAGCACCACCTGGCGGATCGGCAGGCCGTACTTGAGGGCGAAGGCGAAGTCGCGCTCGTCGTGGGCCGGCACGCCCATCACCGCGCCGTCGCCGTAGTTCATCAGCACGTAGTTGCCGACCCAGACATCGACCGGCTCTTCCATGAACGGGTGGGTCACCGTCAGGCCGGTGCGCACGCCCTTCTTCTCCTGCGTGGCGAGCTCCGCCTCGGTGGTGCCGCCGGCCTTGCATTCGGCGACGAAGGCGGCCACCTCGGGATTGGTCTTGGCCGCGTGCAGCGCCAGCGGATGCTCCGGCGCCACCGCGCAGAAGGTCACGCCCATGACGGTGTCGGCGCGGGTGGTGAAGACGTACATCCGGCCGCCGCCGATCAGCGCGCCGGTCTCGTCGGCGATCGTGTGCGGGAACGCGAAGCGCACGCCGGTCGACTTGCCGATCCAGTTCTCCTGCATCAGCTTGACCCGCTCGGGCCAGCCGGGGAGCTGCGTCTGCACATGGCCGAGCAGCTCTTCGGCATAGTCGGTGATCTTGAGGTAGTAGCCCGGGATCTCGCGCTTCTCGACCACCGCGCCGGTGCGCCAGCCCTTGCCGTCGATCACCTGCTCGTTGGCCAGCACCGTCCGGTCGACCGGGTCCCAGTTGACGACCTGGGTCTTGCGGTAGGCGATGCCCTTCTCGAGCATCTTCAGGAACAGCCACTGGTTCCACTTGTAGTAGCCCGGGTCGCAGGTGGCGACCTCGCGCGACCAGTCGATGGCCAGCCCCATCGCCTGCATCTGCTGCTTCATGTAGGCGATGTTGTCGTAGGTCCACTGCGCGGGCGGCACGCCGTTCTTGAGCGCGGCGTTCTCGGCCGGCAGGCCGAAGGCGTCCCAGCCCATCGGCATCAGGACGTTGTAGCCCTTCATCCGCAGGCTGCGGGTCAGCATGTCGTTGATCGTGTAGTTGCGCACATGGCCCATGTGCAGCTTGCCGCTGGGGTAGGGCAGCATCGAGCAGGCGTAGAACTTGGGGCGCGCGGCGTCCTCGGTCACGCGGTAGGCGTCGGCGGCGGTCCAGTGGCTCTGCGCGGCGCGCTCGACCTCGGTGTGAAGGTATTTGTCTTGCATGGAAGCTGGAGGATTCGGCGCCCGCCGGGACGGCAATGCGCGGCCCCGCCGCAGGGCGACGAGCAAGGACGGGATTTTAGGGGGCTTGCTACCCGCCGGCGGCGGCGGGTGCCGGTCCAGCGGGCGCCGGCTCGGCCATGAAGCCGATGCGGGTCAGGCCCGCCTTCTGCGCCAGGCCCATCACCTCGACCACTCGGCCGTAGGGCACGCCGGCGTCGGCGCGCAGCTGCAGCTCGGTCTGGGCGTTGGCACGCATCGCCGCGGCGAAGCGGGCCGCCAGGGCCGGGTCGTCGGCGGGCTGGTCGGCCAGGAAGGCCTTGCCGGCCTTGTCGATCACCACCACCACCGGCGCCTCGACCGTGGCCGGCGCGGCGGATGCGGCCTGCGGCAGGTCGAGCCGGATGCTGCTGGCCAGCAGCGGCGCGGTCAGCAGGAAGATCACCACCAGCACCAGCATCACGTCGACCAGGGGCGTGACGTTGATCTCGCTGATCGGACCGCCGGAGGCGTTGCGGTCGAGTCGTCCGAAAGCCATGGCGTGCGCCTAGGAGCCGGCGGCCACGGTGCCGGGCAGGTCGCGCAGGTCCTGCGCGAAGCCTTCCAGCTCGGCCTCGATCCGCGCGATGCGGCGGCCGAAGAGGTTGTAGGCCAGCACCGCCGGGATCGCGACCGCCAGGCCGGCGGCCGTCATCACCAGCGCCTCGCCCACCGGGCCGGCGATCCGCTCGATCGTGATCTGGCCGGCGCCCGCGATATCGACCAGCGCATGGTGGATGCCCCAGACGGTGCCGAGCAGCCCGATGAAGGGCGCCACCGCGCCGACCGTGGCCAGCAGCACCTGGCCGAACTGCAGCCGGACCGAGGCCGCCTGCAGCGCGCCGCGCAGCACCCGGGTGCGCTGCTGCGAAGTGTCGCCGGCATGCGCCAGCGTGGCACCGGCCATCGGTACGCCGAGCGCCGCCAGGAAGGGCGTGACCAGCGCATGCCGGTCGAAGGCCGGGGCCGCGCCCCGCGCCGCATCGAGCGTGGGCGACTGCCAGACGCTGGCCACGGTGCGGGCCACGTCGCCGCCGGCGCGCCGCAGCATCCAGACCTTCCAGGCGATCACCACCCAGCTGGCCACCGACAGCGCCAGCAAAGACACGGCCACGCTGCGCGACACGGTGTCGCCCTGGGCCAGAAAACGTGCGATTCCCATCTTGTGTGCTCCTGCGGCTTCAGTCCTGCAGGCCCAGTACGTCGAACATGTCGAACAGGCCGCTCTTGTGCCCGGCCAGGAAGCGTGCCGCCCGCAGGCTGCCCTGCGCATAGGTCGAGCGGCTCGCCGATTTGTGGGTGATCTCGATGCGCTCGCCGGTGCCGGCGAACAGCACCGTGTGGTCGCCGACGATGTCGCCGCCGCGGATCGTCGCGAAGCCGATCGAGGACGGGTCGCGCTCGCCGGTCACGCCTTCGCGGGCGTACACCGCGCACTCCTCGAGCGAGCGGCCCAGCGCGCCGGCGATCACCTCGCCCATCTTCAGCGCGGTGCCCGAGGGCGCATCCACCTTGTGGCGGTGGTGGGCCTCGACGATCTCGATGTCGTAGCCGGTGGAGAGCGCCTTGGCCGCCATCTCGAGCAGCTTCAGGGTGACGTTGACGCCGACGCTCATGTTGGGCGCCATCACGATCGGGATCTGCTGCGCGGCCGAGCCGATGTCGGCCTTCTGCGCGGCGGTGAAGCCGGTGGTGCCGATCACCAGCGCCACGCCCTTGTCTCGGCACGCGGCCAGATGGGCCATCGTGCCTTCGGGGCGGGTGAAGTCGATCAGCACGTCGGCATCCGCGATCGCGGTGGCGATGTCGGCGGTGATCGCGATGCCGCTGGCGATGCCGAGAAAGGCCGATGCATCGGAGGCGATCGCGGGGCTGGCGGGCACGTCGAGCGCGCCGGCCAGCACGCAGTCGTCGGACGCGCGCACCGCCTCGATCAGTATGCGGCCCATGCGGCCGGAGGCCCCGGCGATCGCCACGCGAACCGGGTTTTGGGAAGAAGGCAACGCACTCATGCGAAATCCTGAAGAAGAAAGATCGGGAACCGGACGGCGATGCCGGCGGGTCGGCGGTCGCTGCCGCGGCACGCGTGCCGCCCGGCGCCGCGGATCAGGGCCGCGCGTCGAGCGACGGGTAGCGGGTCGGCAATGGTGGCTCGGCGGCGTCCGACGTGGCCGACTCGGGTGGGGGCACCTTGGGGCCGGGGAATTTCTTCAGCTGGTCCTCGGTGGCCTGCAGCACCGGCACCTTGCCCGATGCGCGGTTGCGGGTGTCGAGCGACGCGACGAAGTCGGCTTCGCTCGGCATCTCGTCGCCCTCGAAGCGCTCGAGCAGATCGTTCTTGAAAAACAGGCTGAGCCGGCGCGGCTGGGCCTCGACGCCGGGGCGCTTGATGGTGAAGACGTAGTCCCAGCGGTCGGCATGGAACACGCTGGTCATCAGCGGTGTGCCCAGCACCTCGCGCACCTGCAGCCGGCTCATGCCGTTCTGCAGCGCGGCGACCTGCTCCTTCGAGACGAAATTGCCCTGCACCACCTCGATCTTGTAGGGCGTGACCATGCTGGCGACGCGATTGCTCGCGTTGTCGAAGGAGCCGCAGGCCGGCAGGACGACGCATGCTGCAGCGGCTGCGCCGGCGAGCGCGACGCGACGGAAAAGATCAGGCATGTCTGGAGGTGCTGGCGATATGATCGAACCATTGTAGATGCAGGCCACGGCAGACCCCGGCCACCCGGCCCGGCCGACACCCGCGCGGCCCGCTGCACACCGAACCCGACTGCCTTGGAGACCCGCAGCCCATGCCCACCAACATCGACGATCTGAAGAGCACCGGACTCAAAGCCACTCTGCCTCGCCTGAAGATCCTGGAAATCTTCCAGAAGAGTGTCGAGCGCCACCTGACGGCCGAAGACGTGTTCCGGGTGCTGCTGGAGGAACGCTCCGACATCGGCCTGGCCACCGTCTACCGGGTGCTGACCCAGTTCGAGCAGGCCGGCATCCTGAGCCGCCGCCACTTCGAGGGCGGAAAGGCGGTCTACGAACTGAACGAAGGCGAGCACCACGACCATCTGATCTGCACCAGCACCGGCAAGGTCGAGGAGTTCCACGATGCCGAGATCGAGAAGCGGTTGCAGGCGATCGCCAAGGCCCGCGGCTGGGTGCTGCAGGACCATACGGTGATCCTGTTCGGCCTGTCGCCGGACGCGGTCGTCAAGCAAACGCAGCGTTGACGCCGGCCGGGCGGCCGCCCCGCATTCGCAAGGAGGCGAAGCCCCGCAACCCATGCCAGGAATCGAAGGCGCAGAAGGTGTGAAAGAACCGTAGCGAGCGGCCCGAGTGTGCGGCGAGGACCGGAGCCGTACTTCGGTGCGGTGAGGACCGCAGCTGCGCAATCGGGTCGCGTAGTAGGTTCTCTCATATCTTCTCAGTCGGGCTCGCCGCGCTCCATGGCGCGCTGATGGCGCTCCACGAATTCCTGATAAGTATCGATTCCGCGCAGCTGCAGGATGGTGTTGCGCACCGCGGCCTCCACCAGCACGGCGATGTTGCGGCCCGCCACCACCTGGATCACCGCCTTGCGTACCGGCACCGCCAGCACGTCCTGCGTCAGGGGCTCGTACGGCAGCCGCTCGTACTCGCGCTCCATCGTTTCCTTGCGGACCAGGTGCACGATGAGTTTCAGCCGCATTTTCCGGCGCACCGCCGTCTCGCCGAAGATCGCGCGGATGTCGAGCAGCCCGATGCCGCGCACCTCCAGCAGGTTCTGCAGCAGCGCAGGGCAGCGGCCCTCGATCGCTGTTTGGTTGATCCGGTAGAGATCGACCGCATCGTCGGCCACCAGGCCGTTGCCGCGCGAGATCAACTCGAGCCCCAGCTCGCTCTTGCCCAGGCCGGATTCGCCGGTGATCATCACGCCCAGGCCCAGGATGTCCATGAACACGCCGTGCATCGTGACCCGTTCGGCGAAGTGCTTGGAGAGATAGGCACGCAGCACGTCGATGACGAAGGCCGCCGGCTCGTGCGTCGCGAACATCGGGATCTGCGCCCGCTCGCACATCGACACCAGCGCGTCGGGCGCGGTCTGGCCGTCGGTGATGATCAGCACCGGTGGCTCCAGCGTGACGATGCGGGCGATGCGGCGGGCGCAGTCCTCGGCCGTGGCGTTGGTCAGGTAGGCGATCTCGCGCTCGCCCAGGATCTGCACCCGGTACGGATGGATGTAGTTGAGGTAGCCGACCAGGTCGGCGCCCGAGCGGGCAGCCGATACCGCCACCGCCTCGAAGCTGCGCTCCGACGCGCTCAGGCCCGCCATCCATTCCCAGCGCAGCGAGCCGCGGAATTCCTCGAACAGGGCGTCGGCACTGACGACGGTGGGTTTCAAACGGTCGGGCCGGTGGCGGACGCGGGAAGCAGGAAGGCGGCTCAGGCGACCTGGGTCGACTGCCAGGCGTTGATGATCGCGTGCAACTCGGTGGCGTCGCCACAGGTCTTGATCTTCTCGCGCAGCGGCGCGTCGCTCAGCAGCTCCGCGATCTCCGAGAGGATTTCGAGATGCTTCTGCGTCGCCGCCTCCGGCACCAGCAGAAAGATGAGGAGGGCCACCGCCCGCTCGTCCGGCGCGTCGAAGCCGATCGGCTGGGCCAGCTGGAACACTGCGGCCATCGGCGCCTTGAGGCCCTTTATGCGGCCGTGGGGAATCGCGACACCGTGGCCCAGGCCGGTGGAGCCGAGGCGCTCGCGAGCGAAAAGGCTGTCGGTGATGAGCGCGCGGCTCAGGCCGTGCAGCTCTTCGAAAAGAAGTCCCGCCTCTTCGAATGCACGCTTTTTGCTGGTGGCGTCTACGCTCACGAGCACTTGAGCGGCCGGCAATATGGAGGCGAGACGGTTCATGGTGTGAGAGCGGATTATGTACCTCGCACTGCAACAACCCACTCCCCTTGCCAAACGGCTGGCGCAGCGGCGCAACAGCCGGTGCCGGGCCCGCACGGACTCACATCAGGCGCTTGGGCGCTGCGTGGTGATGGTCCTGGACGCGGTCCTTGTGGCGGACGACCTGGCGATCGAGCTTGTCGACGAGTTCGTCGACGGCGGCATAGAGATCGGCATGGGCGCACTCGGCGAACATGCTGCTGCCCTTCACGTTGATGTTGCATTCGGCGCGTTGCCGCCCCTGCTTTTCCTTCTGCTTCTGCACGCGGAGTAAAACCTTGACATCGACCACCTGGTCGAAGTGCCGCGAGATCCTGTCCATCTTGGCCGTGACGTAGTCGTGCAGGGCCCGGGTGACATCGAGGTGATGACCGCTGATCGTCAGATTCATAAGTAACCTCCAGGAAAACGAACTCCAGTGGAAATAACCGCCGTTCGGAGGCGGAACGAACGCATGTGTGCCGGCAAATCCATGATGCGCCCCGGCTAAGCATAAATCAATCGCGGAACGCCTGAAAAGCAGCGCGCCACTACGCCAAGTCGTTGATATTCAACACTATTTTTTTAGTTTCACGAGAATGTAAAAAACGACCGGAGCGGCGGGACGCGAGCCAATACCCGATGCGCAAGCGGGGTTGCCTGGGGCTGCGGCCCGTGGCACGGGCAGGCACCGCTTCGGGGCGCCGCCGCATGCTGCAGTGCCATAATCCCGGCCTGACTTTTCAGACAAAAGCACCTTGGAATCCCTTCCCAGTCGGTAGCTTCCGACTCCTGTGGCGTGCCTCGCGCGGCCGGGGGTTGGAAGCCTGCCCCCGCCCACACCCGACCGATGCAACCCGCCACGGGAGTTCGCCATGCTCAACATTTTTTCGCTCGTCAACGGCCGGCTCGTCCAGGAAGAGATCGAGTCGCTCGAAGAGTTCACCCGGTTCCAGCCGATCTGGGTCGACCTGCAAGCCCCCACGCCCGAAGAGAAGCGCTGGATCAAGCACCACTACGCCCTGTCGATCCCTGAGGACGCGACCGGCGAGGACATCGAGGAATCGGCCCGCTTCTACGAGGAAGACAACGGCGACCTGCATGTCCGCAGCGACTTCCTGATCGACGACGACGAGGAGCCGCGCTCGGTGCGGGTGGCCTTCATCCTCAACCAGTACAACGGCGGCCACAAGAGCCGCGGCGTGCTGTTCACCATCCACGACGAGGACGTGCCCACCTTCCGCCTGCTGCGGATGCGCGCCCGCCGCGCCCCGGGCCTGATCGAGGACGCGAAGGACGTGCTGCTGAAGTTGTTCGACGCCGACGCCGAATACTCGGCCGACACGCTCGAGAACATCTACGAGGCGCTGGAGAAAGCCAGCACGATGGTGCTGTCGGGCGAAGTGACCGACGAGCTGGCCGGCAAGGTGCTGGGCGCGATCGCGCGGCAGGAAGACCTGAACGGCCGGATTCGCCGCAACGTGATGGACACCCGCCGCGCGGTGAGCTTCATGATGCGCAGCAAGATGCTCAACGCCGAGCAGTTCGAAGAAGCGCGCCAGATCCTGCGCGACATCGAATCGCTCGACAACCACACCGCGTTCCTGTTCGACAAGATCAACTTCCTGATGGATGCGACCGTCGGCTTCATCAACATCAACCAGAACAAGATCATCAAGATCTTCTCGGTGGCCAGCGTGGCGCTGCTGCCGCCGACGCTGATCGCGAGCATCTACGGCATGAACTTCAAGTACATGCCGGAGCTGGACTGGACGCTGGGGTATCCGTACGTGCTGGCCCTGATGGTGACCAGCGCCGTCGGCCCGATGTGGTACTTCCGCCGCCGCGGCTGGCTGGGGTGAAGAGGTGGAATAGGCTACTGCGCGCCCCGATTGCGCGCCTGCGGTCCTCACCGTACAGAAGTACGGCTCCGGTCCTCGGCGCGCACTCGGGGCTGCTCGCTACGCCTCTTCCACCTCTTCACGCGTCGTGTGGAAATCCGCAGAAAAATCCAAGAGAAAAAGAGCTGTAGTTGGCTCTGTATGACGACATCCAGCTATTCTTTTTGTAGCAAACCGAGAAAACGACCGACGACGGCTTCGGCGTAGCGGCTGGCGACGGCGGTGACGAAGGCGGGGAAGTCGACGTGGGCGGTTTCGTCGGCGCGGTCGGAGACGGTGCGGACGGCGGCGAAGGCGACGCGGTAGTCGGCGCAGACCTGGGCGACGGCGGCGCTCTCCATGTCCACGGCCAGGGCGTCGGGCACCGCGGAGCGCAGCAGCGCGGCCTCCCGGTGCGACGATACGAAGCGGTCGCCGCTGGCGAGCAGGCCGCAGTGCACCTGGGGTGTCCGCAGGTCGAAGCGGTCGCGGTCGGCCGCGGGCACCAGGGCCGGCAGGTCCTCCAGGGTGGCGTGCGCGGCCTGCGCCAGGTGGCCGGTCAGCGCCGGGTCGGTCTCGAACAGCGCGCGGCCGTAGAGCGGGACCTCGAAGCGCGGAAACAGGGGCGATGCGTCCATGTCGTGCTGCACGCAGGCCGCGGCCACCACGATGTCGCCCAACTGCACCCCCTCGCCCAGCCCGCCCGCCACGCCGGTGAAGACGATGCCCCGCACGCCGAAGCGCTCGGCCAGCACGGTGGCGGTGGTGGCGGCGGCCACCTTGCCGATGCCGCACAGCGCCAGCACCACCGGCCGGCCGTGCAGCCGGCCCCGCACGAAGCGCCGGCCGGCATGGGTGGCGGCCGGCTGCGGGTCGGTCAGGCGCTGTTCCAGGCCCTGCTGCTCCTCGGGCAGTGCGCTGAGGATGGCCAGCGGGCGGGGGGTGTCTGAGGAGGGGAACGGGGCGGGCGCGGAGGCGCCGGGAACGGGTGCGGTGGTCATCGCGTCGATGATCGCATGCCGGTTCGCCTGCGCCGCCACCGCGGCGTCAGCGTGCCGGCGCCCGGCGCCGCGGCGCCGACGCAGCGCCGGGCGGCGGGCCCGGCCGCACGGCGGTCAGCGCTTGTCGCGCAGTTCGCGCCGCAGGATCTTGCCGACCGGCGTCTTGGGCATCGATTCGCAGAACTCGATCACGCGGGGCCGCTTGTAGCCGGTGAGGTGGGCCTTGCAGAATTCGGCCACCTGCGCCTCGGTGAGGGCCGGATCCTGGCGCACGATCACCAGCCTGACCGCCTCCCCGGTCTTGTCGTCGGGCACGCCGACCGCCGCGCATTCCAGCACGCCGGGCAGCGCCGCGACCACCTCTTCCACCTCGTTCGGATAGACGTTGAAGCCGCTCACCAGGATCATGTCCTTCTTGCGGTCGACGATGCGGAAATAGCCGCGCGAATCGACCACGCCGATGTCGCCCGATTTGAAAAAGCCGTCGGCCGTCATCGACCGGGCGGTCTCGTCGGGGTGCTGCCAGTAGCCGGCCATCACCTGCGGGCCGCGGATCGCGATCTCGCCGCGCTCGCCCAGGGGCACCTCGTGGCCGTCGTCGTCGACCAGCTTCATCTCGGTGGAGGGCAGCGGCAGGCCGATGGTGCCGGTATAGGCGGTGCTGTTGCTCGGGTTGCAGCTGACCGAGGGCGAGGTCTCCGACAGGCCGTAGCCCTCGACGATCGGGCAGCCGGTCTTCTTGAGCCACAGCTCGGCCACCGCCGCCTGCACCTGCATGCCGCCGCCGACCGACACCGCCAGGTGGCTCCAGTCGACCTTGTCGAAATCCGGGTGGCGGGCCAGGCCGTTGAACAGCGTGTTGACCGCCGGGAAGCTGTGGAAACGGTGCCGAGCCAGCTCCTTGAGGGTGCCGGTCAGGTCGCGCGGATTGGGGATCAGCACCGTCTTGGCGCCGATCCGCAGGCCCAGCATCATGTTCACCGTGAAGGCGAAGATATGGTAGAGCGGCAGGGCGCAGACGACGGTGGTCTGCTCGCCGTCGGGCACCTTCTGCATCGCCGGGTCGTTCCAGGCTTCCGACTGCAGCACGTTGGCGATCACGTTGCGGTGCAGCAGTACCGCGCCCTTGCTGACGCCGGTGGTGCCGCCGGTGTACTGCAGCAGGGCGACGTCGTCGGGCGCGATTTCGGGCGCGGTGAAGCGGCCGCGCGCGCCGCGCGACAGCGCATCCTTGAAGCGCACCGCGCCGGGCAGCCGGAAGGCGGGCACCAGTTTCTTCACGCTGCGCACCACGTAGTTGACGACGGCGCCTTTCAAGAAGCCCAGCGCGTCCCCCATCGCGCACAGCACGATGTGCCGGACAGGCGTCGCGGCGATGCACTGCTCCAGCGTGCGGGCGAAGTTCTCGACGATGAAGATCGCCCTGGCGCCCGAGTCCTTCAGCTGGTGCTCCAGCTCGCGCGGAGTGTAGAGCGGGTTGACGTTGACCACGATGCAGCCCGCCCGCAGGATGGCCGCGACCGCCGCCGGGTACTGCGGCACGTTGGGCATCATGATCGCCACCCGGTCGCCCTTGGCCAGGCCCAGGCACTGCAGGTAGGCGGCCAGCTTGCGGCTGGTGGCGTCGATCTCGGAATAGCGCACGTCCCGGCCCATGAAGCTGTAGGCGGGGCGGTCGGCGAAACGGCCGAAGCTCTCCTCCATCAGGGCGACGAGCGAGCGGTACTGCGCCGTGTCGATCTCGTGCGGTACGCCGGGCGGATACTGCGAAAGCCAGGTCTTGTCCATGGGTGCGGTGTCTCCTCGGCCGGCCGAATGTGCAGGAAAGCGCGACCGTGCCCGATGGCGTCTCCCCGCCGTCGTCCCCGGCGGTACGCCTATCCGCATGGCTTCTACCCGTGTTGTCGAGATGGCGCGAGACGGAGCTTACTGGATCCTCTCGCGCATGGCACCCGGGATAATGCCCGCTATGAACACTACGGCAGCCCCCCGCTGGAAACCCAACGTTACCGTCGCGGCGGTGATGGAGCGCGACGGCAGATTCCTGCTGGTGGAAGAACACACCGGCGACGGACTCAAGCTCAACAATCCGGCGGGCCACCTCGACCTGGGCGAGACACCCGCCCAGGGCTGCGCCCGCGAGGCGCTGGAAGAGTCGGCCTACGTCTTCACCCCGACCGCACTGGTCGGCGTCTACATCTCACGCTTCCAGCGCAGCGGCGACGGCGAGGACATCACCTACCTGCGCTTCGCCTTCAGCGGCGAGGTGGGCGAGCATTTTCCGGAGCAGCCGCTCGACGAGGGTATCGTGCGTGCCGTCTGGATGACGGCCGACGAGATCCGCGCCTGCCCCGAGCGCCACCGCAGCCCCCTGCTGCTGCGCTGCCTGGAGGACTACCTGGCCGGCCGCCGCCTGCCGCTGGAGGCGGTCTACAGCGACCCGAGCGTGACCGGCGGCTGAGGATGCCGGCCGGCGCTGGCACGGCATCCAGGCGTGTCTTTTCCCCATGGCATCGGAGCCCACCACCATGACAAGCAATGAATCCGCGCCCTACGGCGCACCTACGCCCGCCAGGAGCCCGACGGTTTCCGTGCTCACGCTGCACGACATGAAGGCGCGGCGGGAGAAGATCACGATGCTCACCGCCTACGATTCGACCTTCGCCCACGCGGCGTCGAACGCGGGTATCGACTGCCTGCTGGTCGGCGATTCTCTGGGAATGGTCTGCAAGGGCGACGATTCGACCCTGTCGGTGACCCTGAGCGACATCGGCTACCACACGCGTTCGGTGGCGCGCGGCATCGCCAGGGCCGGTCGCCGGCCCCTGCTCGTCGCGGACATGCCGTTCGGCTCCTACCAGACGTCCAGGGAAGAGGCATTTCGCAACGCCGCGGAGCTGATGTGCGAAGGTGCGCACATGGTCAAGCTCGAAGGAGGCGGATGGGTCTGCGCGGTGGTCGAGTTCCTGGTCGCGCGCGGCATACCGGTCTGCGCGCACCTCGGGCTGACCCCGCAGAGCGTCCATGCGCTCGGCGGATACCGCGTCCAGGGCCGCACGCGCGAACAGGCGGACACGCTGATCGCGGATGCACGACGACTCGAGTCTTCCGGGGCGACGATGCTCGTGCTCGAAGTGGTTCCCGCCGATCTCTCCCGGGACGTCACGCAAGACCTGCAGCGTTGCGCGACGATCGGCATCGGCGCCGGTTCGGGCACCGACGGGCAGGTCCTGGTGTTGCACGACATGCTCGGCCTCTCCATGGGGCGCACGCCCCGGTTCGTCGCCGACTTCCTGCAAAAGGGCGGCAGCATCGACGCCGCCATGCAGGGCTACGTGGAGGCGGTGAAGTCCGGTGCGTTTCCCGTCGATGCGCTTCATGCGTGGTGACGCCCGATCAATAGGCCGTTAGGGACGGCTACCAGCTTCAGTGGACACCGAAGGAACTCATGCCATGTTTCGTACCTTGCTCAAGTCGAAGATTCACCGCGCGACCGTCACGGATTGCGAACTGCACTACGAAGGGTCGTGCGCGATAGACGAGGATCTGCTCGATGCGGCCGACATGGCCGAGAACGAACAGGTGCATATCTGGAACGTCAACAACGGCGAGCGCTTCGTGACCTATGCGATCCGCGGACAGCGGGGCAGCGGTGTCGTTTCGGTCAACGGTTCGGCGGCGCGACGGGCATCCGTCGGTGATCTGATCATCATCGCCGCCTTCGCGACGGTCCCGGAGGCGCAAGTCGCGGCACATCGGCCCCGGCTCGTGTTCGTGGACGACGCCAACCGCCTCCAGCACCGGCGCGACCATGTGCCGATGCAGGCCGCAACGTCGAAGTAGCTCTCCGCGCAGCAGTAGCTCCGACCGCCCGCGCAGGCCGGACGCCACGGCGTCGGCACAGCGCCATGCCGGCCGGCGATGGCCCGGAGCCGGGCAAGGCGAAAGACGGGCCGGGATAATCGCACACCTCATGTCACACCACCGCATCGTCGTAGGCCTCTCCGGAGGGGTCGATTCCGCCGTCACCGCCCATCTGCTGAAGCAGCAGGGCCACGAGGTGGTCGGCATCTTCATGAAGAACTGGGAGGACGACGACGACAGCGAGCACTGTTCGTCGAACGTCGATTTCGTCGATGCGGCGGCGGTGGCCGACGTGCTGGGCATCGAGATCGAGCACGTCAATTTCGCGGCCGACTACAAGGACCGGGTGTTCGCGGAGTTCCTGCGCGAGTACCAGGCCGGCCGCACGCCCAACCCCGACGTGCTGTGCAACGCCGAGATCAAGTTCAAGGCCTTTCTCGACCATGCGATGCGGCTCGGCGCCGAGAAAATCGCCACCGGCCATTACGCCCGTGTCCGCCGCGTTGCGGCGGCTCCGAGCGCGACGCCCGGTGGGCATTCCGGGATGGAATCGCACGCGACCGCACGCGATGGCGCCTTCGACCCCCGGTGGCGATACGAACTGCTCAAGGGCCTGGACCCGGCCAAGGACCAGAGCTATTTCCTGCACCGGCTGAACCAGGCGCAGTTGTCGAAAACCCTGTTCCCGGTGGGCGAGCTGCACAAGACCGAGGTGCGCCGCATCGCCGAAGACATCGCGCTGCCCAATGCGAGGAAGAAGGACTCGACCGGCATCTGCTTCATCGGCGAGCGGCCGTTTCGCGAATTCCTGAACCGCTACATCTCGCATGCGCCGGGTGCGATCCAGGACGAGCGCGGCCGCACCGTCGGCCGGCACCAGGGCCTGTCGTTCTACACCCTGGGCCAGCGCCAGGGCCTGGGCATCGGCGGGCTGAAGGACCAGGGCACGCCGCGCGGCGGCGGCGCGCATGCGCCCTGGTTCGTGGCGCGCAAGGACCTGGAGAAGAACGTGCTGCGGGTGGTGCAGGGCCACGACCATCCGTGGCTGCTGTCGCACCGGCTGGTGGCCGACGACATCAGCTGGGTGGCAGGCACGCCGCCGGCGCCCTCGCCCACCCTGGCCGCCAAGACGCGCTATCGGCAGGCCGATGCGGCCTGCGCCTTCTCCGATGCGGGCAACGGCCGCTTCGCGCTCGATTTCCCCGAGGCCCAGTGGGCCGCCACCCCTGGCCAGTCGGCGGTGCTGTACGACGGCGAAGTGTGCCTGGGCGGCGGCGTGATCGCCTCCAGCGACAGCCCGGGCGCCGGCTGATCTTCGAGCGATTCGTCGCCGGAAGCCGCGCTGCACGCCGACTACCTGCTACCAAATCGGTAGCGTCCTGCGCTTGTCGGCCCACAGCGTGAACCAGGTCTCGAACTGTTTGGGCGACAGGGGCCGGGCGAGCAGGTAGCCCTGGACCATGTCGCAGTCGAGCGCGCGCAGCCGCTGCAGCACCAGCGCGTTGTCGACCCCCTCGGCCACCACCTTCAGGCCCATGTTGTGGCCCAGGTCGATGGTCGAGCGGACGATGATCTCGTCGTCGCGGTCGTCGGCCATGTTCATGACGAAGGACTTGTCGATCTTGATCTCGTCGACCGGCATGCGCTTGAGATAGGCGAGCGACGAGTAGCCGGTGCCGAAGTCGTCGATCGACAGGCGCAGGCCCATGTCGTGCAGCTGATCGAGCGTGGCCAGCGCATGGGCCGGATCGTCCATCACCGCGCTCTCGGTCACCTCGATCCAGATCCAGCCGGGCTCCATCCGGTGCTCTTCCAGCAGCTTGGCGAAGAGCGCCGGCAGTTCGTCGCCCAGCAGGTCGCGGGCCGAGACGTTGATCGACACCGCGATCCGGATACCGGCCGCGTGCCACGCGGCGCACTGGGCGATCGCGCTGCCCGCGACGAAGCGGGTGATCGCCTTGATGTAGCCGGTCTGCTCGGCGAAGGGGATGAAGCGGTCGGGCGCGACGAAGCCGCGGGTGGCGTGCTCCCAGCGCACCAGCGCCTCGACCGAATGCACCTCGCCGCTGGCCATGTCGATCTTGGGCTGGTAGTGCAGCGCCAGGTCGCCGTGCTCGACCGCGCGGCGCAGCTCGCCCATCAGCGAGAGCCGCTCGGGCTGCACCGTCTCGTGGCCGCTGTCGTAGGGCAGGCAGCCGGCGCCGGTACGCTTGGCGGCGTACATCGCGATGTCGGCGCGACGCATCAGCGTGGGCACGTCGGTGCCGTGCTGCGGGCAGACCACGATGCCGATGCTCGCGCCGATGTCGACCACCTGGCCCTCGACGGTGGTGGGCTGCTCCAGCACCAACAGCACCCGCCGGGCGATGGCGAAGGCCGAGGCCGCGTCGCCGCAGGGCAAAAGCACCGCGAACTCGTCGCCGCCCAGGCGGGCGACCACCGTGTCGCCGCCGGGCAGCGTGGCCAGCAGCCGCCGGCCCACCTCGACCAGCAGCTGGTCGCCGATCGGATGGCCCAGCGTGTCGTTGACGTACTTGAAGCGGTCCAGGTCCATGACCATCACCGCCAGCGAGCTTTGGGCGCCGCCCTTTTCCGCCTGCACCCGGACGATGGCTGTCTCCAGGTACTCGTGGAACCGGGCGCGGTTGGGCAGGTGGGTCAGCGCGTCCTCGTAGGCCAGGCCGGTGATCCGCTGCTCGCGCTCCAGCAGGCCGTCGCGCATCCGATTGAAGGTGCGGGCCAGGTCGCCCAGCTCGTCCTCCTGGTGCGGCACCGGGATCGGCGGCGGATAGTGGCCCTCGCCGATGCCGCGGGCGAAGCTGCTGAGCACGCCGATCGGCCGGGTCACGCTGCGAGCGGTCAGGATGGCGGCCACCACCGACACCAGCAGGCCGGCCAGGCTCACCAGCAGCAGGGTCGACTGCACCCGCTGGAACGGCGCCATGCTCTCGGCCAGCGACCGCTGCAGCACCGCCACCACCGGCTCGTCGCCCCGGTTGAGCGACACAAGACGCACCGCGTAATCGTCGCCGTCGAGCCGCAGGTCGGTGTTGCGGCCGGTGGAGCGCAGCTCGTCGCCCAGGTCAGCGGTCAGCCTGGCGGCGGTATCGGCCGGCAGCGAGGTAGCCAACACCTGCCAGCCGCCGGCGGTGGTGCGGCTGACGAAGGAGACGTCGAGCGTGGTGGTCGACTTCAGCAGATCGACCACCCGGCTGTCGACCCGGAAGCCCATCACGATCCAGGCGATGGTGACCGGCGCCCGCACCGGCACCACCACCAACTCGTAGAGCCTGTCGTCCAGCGGCGCGATCGACGAGGCGCTGCCCTCGCGCCGGGCGCGGGCGATCAGGTCGGGATAGAGGAACAGGCTCTGCTCGGAATTTTGCAGCGTGGTGTCTGCGATCAGCCTGCCGTCCAGCCCGATCAGCATCACCAGATCGGCCTGGATGCGGTCGCCGTGATTGCGCAGCGCCGAGCCGATGGTCGATTCGTTGTGGGTGGCCACCGCCTCGCGAAAGCCGAAGTCGGCCGCCACCACCGTGGCCGCCTGCGCCAGCCGCTCGCGGTGGGCCTGCACGATCTGGCCGAACACTCGTTCGGCCACCTGCAGTTGCTCGTCGGTGTTGGTGCGGGCGGCCGAGGTGATCAACCGGCTGACCGAGACATAGCCGAGCACTTGCACCACCAGCACCAGGGCGGTGAAGACCAGCGCGATGCGGGTCCGGAGGCGGTGGATGCGCAGCCTCGGCAAGCGCATGGTCAGTTTCCTTCGGTGGTCAGCGTGAACTTGAGCGCGGGCGATGCCCCGCCGGCCGCCACCTGCGCTGTGCTGGTCGGCTGCGCGTTCGGGTCGCGCATCCTGTAGTGCCAGACCGCGACGCGGTAGCTGCCGGCCGGCAGGTTCTCGAAGCTGAAGCGGCCGTCCTTGTCGGTGCGGCCGAAGTACGGCGTCTCGACCACCAGCACGTATGCCACCATCGAATCGTGGATGTTGCAGCCCAGCACCACCAGGCCCGGCTTGTCGAACAGCACCGGCTTGGAAGGCACGCCCGAGTACAACTTGATCTCGAAACGCTTGGCCGGCGAGAACGAGTAGATGTCGTGCTCGACGTCGTCCTTGTTGGGAAAGCGCACGTTGGTGCCGGTCTGGATCACCGAGACCAGGGGAACGAACTCGCGGTCGATCTGGTCGATCGCCGCGGTGGCGCCGGGCGCCGCCGCCGCGGGCTTGGCACCGGCGGGCGTGGCATAGACCACCGCATCGGCCAGCGGCCGGCCCCGGGCGTCGAGCACCTGCACCGGGGCGGCCGCCGCATGGGCCGCCAGCGGCAGCCAGGACGCCAGGACGGCCATGGCGCAGGCCGCGCGGCACAGGAATAGGAAAGCGGGTGGAGGCGTCATGCGGCGGTGATGGAAAAACGACGGGGCGGTGCAGGGCGAGGCGATGCGCTGCAATCAGCGCGTCTCGATCTGGCGGTACAGCGGCGCCAGGCGTGCGAGCAGCGCGTTCTGCGCGGCGAAGCCTACGCCATTCTTGTCCATCGCGTCCTGCAGGTTTTCCACGACCGCGTTGAACGCGGCCCGGTCGATCTGCAGGTTCTTGTGCACGCTGGCCATGGAGCTTCCGGTGTAGGTGCAGGGGCCGCCGATCTCGACGCAGAAATGCTCGGCCAGCTTGGCGCGCAGCCGCTTTCGCGACGCTTTCGCGAAGTACGGCTGCGTGCGGGGATCGGAGGTGACGTTGGCGAGGAAGTCGTCGGCGATACGGGCGAGGCCGGCCTCGCCGCCGAACGCCTCGTACAGCGCGGTGTCGGCACGCACGGCCGGTGCCGCAGCCAGGGCGGCCAGGCCGAGCGACAGGGCCGCCAAGCCCCGGCGCAGGATCGGGATGCAATGGGTCATGGACGCCGCTCCGTCAGAAGCCCGTCTGGGCCGAGAAGTACCAGCCGCGCTGGTTGCGCACGGTGGCGATATCGCCCAGCGCCACGTAAGCCAGGGTGAGCGACACGTTCTTGGTCGGCGCCCAGGCGACGAAGGCGTCCCAGGCGTCCTGCTCGCGGGCGAAGCGCAGGTTGTCGGGCTTGGTGCGGAACTCGCCGCCCACCGCCCAGTGGCGCGAGAGCAGGTAGGCCGCCGACAGCTCGGCCTGCGGCCGGTAGCGGTCGTTGCGGTCGCCGCCGAAGCCCAGCAGGCCGAACTGGTTGGCTTTGGTCCAGCGCACGGTGCCGTTGAGCAGCACGCCCGGCGCCAGCAGCAGCTTGGTGCCCGACAGGTAGAAATCCGTGCCCGAATCGCTGTGCGCTCCCACCGAGCGCACCACCGCGCCTTGCCGGTTGTGCTTGGTCTGCACGCCGGCCGAGACCTGGGGCATCCAGCGGTCGGCATCGAGCACCGCATCGCCCAGCAGCCGCACCTTTGCCCCGGCGATGTCCTGCTCGAACTTGAAGCCGGCGCCCAGGCCCAGCGCGGCGCCGGCGGCGCGGGTGTCGAAGCTCTGGCGGGCCAGCGACAGCTCCAGCCGATCGTTGACGCCGACGGTCACGCCGTAGGTGTCGAGCGCGAAGGCGCCGGTCCTGACACGGGTGGCATGCACGTTGGCGCCCCACTGCCCGGCCGCGCCGTAGCCGCCGACCACCGCCCAGGGCACCAGGCCGCCGCCGGCCGCGCCTTCGACCTGCGAGACGCCACCGGTCAGCAGCAACTTGCCGCCTGTGCCGCGCGGGGGAAGGACGACCATCGGGCGCAGCGCAAGCGCGGGCTCGTCGCCGGGCGCGGAACCGGACGGGACCGCCGCAGTTGCGCCATCGGCGGGCGCGGCGGGCGCGGCGGCCACGAGACCCGCGCCCGCCATGCCACCGCCGACAGGCGCCAGCGAAGCCGCCCGTTCGCCGGGCAGCCGCTCCAGCCGCATCGACAGCACCAGCCGCAGACCCGAATCGTCGGCGGCCGCATGGCGCACCACCGCAGGCTTCGTCGCCGCGGATACCGCACCGCCCGGCGGCATGTGGCCCAGCACCAGCGCCAGGGAGGTCAGACGCGCGATCGTGGGCAGGGGCGGCCGGGAGGGTCGGCGCAAGCGCGGAGAAGGCGGCATAAGGCAGAAGGAACGCAAGGCCAAGGCTGCGGGCCGGGTCGTGGGGGCAGGAGACGCCATGTCGTGAACCCTGTTGGACGGATGGTGACGCCCCGATTAGATATGAACCGGGTAGAAACCGGCATCCTGGCCGGTAAAAGTATAGGGCCGGGGTAGGGGCCGACCGGCCTTTCGGGCCTGCAAACGACGCGTGGCGCGGCAGCCGATGCTGCCGCGCCACGCGGTGGGAGACGGAAGCGCCGTTTTTAGAACGGAATGTCGTCGTCCATGTCGTCGAAGCCCGAGGGTGCGCGGTTGGCGGCGGGTGCCGGTGCCGGAGCCGCACGCGGAGCCGGCGCAGGGCGCGGGGCCGGTGCGGATGCCGCGCGGCGCGGCGCGGCTTCGTAGCCGCCGCCACCCGCTCCGCCACCGTAGCCGTCTTCCTCGGACGACTGGCCGCCGCCGCCACCGCCCTGGCCCTGCCGGCCGCCGAGCATCTGCATCTGGTCGGCCCGGATCTCGGTGCTGTAGCGGTCGGCGCCGTCCTTGTCGGTCCACTTGCGGGTGCGCAGCTGGCCTTCGACGTAGACCTGCGAACCCTTGCGCAGGTACTGGGCGGCGACCTCGGCCAGCCGGTCGTTGAAGACGATGCTGTGCCACTCGGTGATCTCGCGCATCTCCCCGCTCTGCTTGTCCTTCCAGCGGTCGGTGGTGGCGACGCGGATGTTGCAGACCTGGCCGCCGCTCGGAAACGTGCGGGTTTCGGGATCGCGGCCCAAGTTGCCGACGATGATGACTTTGTTGACGGATGCCATGGGGTGCTGCCTTGTTCGCGATGGGCGCGGTGCGGCGGAGCCGGCGCGCCGAAACGCCCGATTGTGCCGCATCCACCGCCCTGCCGGCAGGCCCCGGGAAGGGCCGGCGCGTGGAGGGGGCAGCACGGTCAGCGCGCCCCCGGCGGCGGCGGACGAACGCCCCAGGTCGCCGCCAGCCACACCAGGCTGAGCGCCAGCGTCACGGCGAAGAGCCCCTGCGGCCCGGCCGTCCCGACCAGCGCACCGCCCAGCGCTCCGCCGGCGAAGAGCCCCAGCGACTGCAGCGTGTTGTAGACCCCCAGCGCAGCGCCGCGCAGCCGGGCCGGTGCCAGGCGCGACACCAGGCTCGGCTGGCTGGCCTCCAGCACGTTGAAGCCGCAGAAAAAGACGAAGAGCAGCAGGCCGAGCGTCGCCCGCCCCCACGGCGCGCCGTGCGCGGCACCGGAGGCCGCCGCCCACAACCCCGCCTGCACCAGCACCACCAGCCCGACCGCGCCGCGCAGCGCCCACTGCAGCCGGCCGCGCCGCTCCATCGGGAACAACGTGGCACCCATCACCCCGAAAGAGGCCAGCACCGCAGGCAGATAGATCCACCAGTGGTGGGCCTTGTCCAGCCCCGCCCGCACCAGCAGCGCCGGCACCGCGACCCACATCGCGAGCTGCACCGTGTGCAGCACGAAGACGCCCAGGTTCAGCCGCAGCAGATCGCGGTGGGCCCACAGGTCGCGCAGCCGGCCCCGCTCGCTCGGCCCGGCGTGCGGTACCTCGGGCGGCACCCACCACACCACCGCCGCCACGCCGGCCAGCGCCAGCACGCAGGTCAGGCCGAACAGGCCGGCCAGCCCGATCCGCGCCGCCAGCAGCGGGCCGGCCACCAGCGCCAGCGCGAACATCAGCCCGATGCTGCCGCCCACCAGCGCCATCGCCTTGGTGCGCACCGCGTCGCGGGTCTGGTCGGCGAGCAGCGCGGTCACCGCGGCCGAGACCGCACCGGCGCCCTGCAGCGCCCGGCCGGCCAGCAGCCAGGCCAGGCTGTCGGCCGCCGCCGCGACGCCGCTGCCCAGCGCGAAGACCAGCAGCCCGCAGACGATCACCCGCTTGCGGCCGAACCGGTCGGAGGCCATGCCGAACGGCATCTGCAGGAAGGCCTGCGTCAGTCCGTAGACGCCCATCGCCAGGCCCACCAGCGCCGGGTCCTGCCCGCCCGGGTAGCGCGCCGCCTCCAGCGCGAACACCGGCAGCACCAGGAACAGCCCCAGCATGCGCAAGGCGAAGATCGACGCCAGCGATGCGCTGGAACGGCGCTCTTGCGGTGTCATGCGGCACGCGGCGCAAGGAGCGGGCTCGGCCGCGGCGGAACCCGGGGTGGAAATGGACGGCAAGGAATTCGGCATGGCGGCGCCCGGAGGCGGGAGAGCGCGATTCTCGCGCATCCGTACGGCGCCCCGGCACCGGCGGGCCCGCGGCCTGGGATTCAGAGCCAAAAGTGCCTGCAGCCGTCATTTCGCGCCGGCTACCAGCTATTGTTTCGATAGCATTTTCGCGACAGGCACCGGGGGCGGCTGCGGCACCGCGATCCGGGCGGAATGTCCTGCGCAAACGTTTGCCTCGTGTCAGGCAGCGACTTATTTGTAAGCTGCCGTTTCAAATTGCATCCGCAATGCTGTAATGCGGTTCCATGAGGGACGTCGAAGCATTGCACACCGCGTGGGAGGGCCTGGCCCGCACCTGGGAACAGGCGCGTCAAGCGCCCGACGTGCTCGAGAACTGGGCCACCCTCATGCCCCACTGCGACCAGGTCTGGACGGTCGCCCAGCAGTTCGGCATGACCGAGATCTCGGCCGCCCTCTCGCCGGTGCTGGAGGTGCTCGACACCGTCGACGCCCCCGGCACCGAGAAGGCCGAGGCGATCGCCGGCCTGCTGCCCGACCTGCTGCAGGCGGTCGGCCAGGCACTCGACGCAGCGCCCAGCCCCCCGCCGCGCGGCCAGAACCTGCGCAGCAAGGGCCCGCCGGTGGTCGCCGTGCTGGGCATGTGCGAATCCAAGGCCCACGCGGTGCTGCTGCAGATGGAGCACTACGGCTACCAGTTCCAGCTCTTCACCGACACCCGCATCGGCTTGGCCTACGCCGTCAAGCACCGGGCGGCCGCGGTGCTGCTGGTGATCGACGGCGGCTTCACCCCCGCCGTCCGCCAGCTGGTCGACGAGATCGTGCGCCGGGGCATGCAGTGGTGCGCCGTGGCCGAGCGGGGCGATTACGAGCTGCGGCTGGAGGCGGTGCGGCGCGGGGCGCTCTATTTCTTCGTCACGCCGCTCGCGATCGAGAGCCTGGTCGAGGTGCTCGACCCGCTGGCCTTCCCGGCGCGTGTCGCGCCCTACCGGGTGCTGGTGCTGGACGATTCCCGCACCATGCTGTCGGCGGTCCGCAAGGCGCTGCGCCCGCACCCGATCCAGCTCGGCATCCTGAGCAAGCCCGAGAAGGTGCTGGACGTGCTGCACCACTTCGTGCCCGACGTGCTGCTGCTCGACGTGCATCTCGAGGGCTGCACCGGCATGGAGCTGGCGAAGATGATCCGCCAGCACCGGGCCTTCGAATCGGTCCCGATCATCTTCATGACCGGCGACACCGGCAAGGACGCCCAGCGCCGCGCGATGGAGCACGGCGGCGACGAATTCCTCACCAAGCCGGTGGAAGACGAGCAGCTGGTCAGCACCGTGCTGCAGAAGGCCGAGCGCTACCGGGGCCTGCGCAAGCGCATGGTCGAGGACAGCCTGACCGGCCTCTACAACCACGTCGCCACCAAGTCGATGCTCGAGCAGTGCCTGCAGTCGGCCGCGCGCGACGGGCAGCCGCTGACCTACGCCATCGTCGACATCGACCATTTCAAGCGGGTCAACGACCTCTATGGCCACGCCGCCGGCGACATGGTGATCCGCACCCTGTCGCGGATGCTGCGCCAACGGCTGCGCGTCGGCGACGTGGTGGGCCGCTACGGCGGCGAGGAGTTCGCGGCGGTGATCTACGGCTGCCCGCCCACCGAGGCCGAGCGGATGCTCGACGGCATCCGCGAGAGCTTCGGCCGGCTCTACCACGCCTACGAGGAAGGCATCTTCTCGGTGACCTTCAGCGCCGGCATCGCGCATTTCCCGGCGTTCTCGGGCATGGCCGAGCTGATGGGCGCCGCCGACGAGGCGCTCTACCGCGCCAAGCGCGCCGGCCGCAACCGCGTGCTGGCCGCCGTCGCCGAGGATCGCCGCGACGCGGCCTGAGCCCGGTCCGGCGGGGCTCGGCGGAGTGCCGGCCGGGCATCGGGCCGGCCGGTGCCGGCGAAGGCCCGAGCCCCTATCATGGTCGGTTTACTTTTTCGGGCGCACCTACCTTGACTTCCGCACGACACGACGCGCCGCCGCAGCCGCGGGCCGCGGCCACCGCGCCCGGGGACGAAGGCCGTCACCTGGCACGGGTACTGCGCGAGCAGCGCATCAGCATCCGCGGTGCGCGCACCCACAACCTGAAGAACATCGACCTCGACATCCCGCGTCACCAGCTCGTGGTGATCACCGGGCTGTCGGGCTCGGGCAAGTCGAGCCTCGCCTTCGACACGCTGTACGCAGAAGGCCAGCGCCGCTACGTCGAGAGCCTCTCGGCCTATGCGCGGCAGTTCCTGCAGCTGATGGACAAGCCCGACGTGGACGTCATCGAGGGCCTGTCGCCCGCGATCAGCATCGAGCAGAAGGCCACCAGCCACAACCCGCGCTCGACCGTCGGCACCGTGACCGAGATCCACGACTACCTGCGCCTGCTGTATGCCCGCGCCGGCACGCCGCACTGCCCCGAACACGGCGTGCCGCTGCAATCGCAGACCGTCTCGCAGATGGTCGACAGCGTGCTGGCCCTGCCGCAGGACACCAGGCTGATGATCCTGTGCCCGATGGCCCGGGCCCGCAAGGGCGAGTTCGCCGAGCTGTTCACCGAGATGCAGGCCGGCGGCTACGTCCGCTTCCGGGTCGACGGTAGCGTCTACGAGCACGAGAACCTGCCGGTGCTCAAGAAGACCGAGAAGCACGACATCGACGTGGTGATCGACCGGATCAAGGTGCGGCCCGACATGCAGCAACGCCTGGCCGAGAGCTTCGAGGCCGCGCTGCGGGTGGGCGGCGCCGAGGGCGCCGGCCGCGTGGTGGCGCTGGAGATGGACACCGGCGTCGAGCATCTCTTCAACGCCCGCTTCGCCTGCCCCGTCTGCGCCTGGTCGCTGGCCGAGCTGGAGCCGCGGCTCTTCTCCTTCAACTCGCCGGTGGGCGCCTGCCCGGCCTGCGACGGCCTGGGCCTGCAGGAAGTCTTCGACCCGGCACGGGTCGTCGCCTTTCCGACGTTGAGCCTGGCCGCCGGCGCCATCAAGGGCTGGGACCGGCGCAACGCCTTCTACTTCGCGATGCTGGAGAGCCTGGCCGCCCACTACGGCTTAGCGCTCGACACCGCCTTCGAAGAGCTTCCGGCGGCGGTGCGCCAGGTGGTGCTGCACGGCTCGGGCACCGAGGACATCAAATTCAGCTACACCCTGGAATCGGGCCCGCAGAGCGGCAAGAAGCTCAGCAGGAAGCACCCGTTCGAGGGCGTGATCCCCAACATGCAGCGCCGCTACCGCGAGACCGATTCGACGGTGGTGCGCGAGGAACTGGCCCGCTACCGCAGCACACAGCCCTGCCCCGCCTGCCACGGCGCCCGGCTGCGCCTGGAAGCGCGCCACGTGCGGCTGGGCGAAGGCCCCGAGGCCCTGCCGATCCAGACGGTGAGCCACATGACGCTGCGCGACAGCCAGGCCTACTTCGGCGGCCTGACGCTCACCGGTGCCAAGGCCGAGATCGCCGACAAGATCGTCCGCGAGATCGGGCTGCGGCTCAAGTTCCTGAACGACGTGGGCCTCAACTACCTGAGCCTCGACCGCAGCGCGGAGACCCTCTCGGGCGGCGAGGCGCAGCGCATCCGGCTGGCCAGCCAGATCGGCTCGGGCCTGACAGGCGTCATGTACGTGCTCGACGAGCCCAGCATCGGCCTGCACCAGCGCGACAACGACCGGCTGATCGACACGCTGCGCCACCTGCGCGACATCGGCAACAGCGTGATCGTGGTCGAGCACGACGAGGACATGATCCGCGCCGCCGACTATTGTGTAGACATGGGCCCCGGCGCCGGCGTGCACGGCGGCCGGGTGATGGCCCAAGGCACCTGCGAAGAGCTGCAGGCCAACCCCGACTCGCTCACCGGCCAGTACATGGCGGGCACCAAACGGATCGAGGTGCCCGCCCACCGCACCGCCTGGCTGCCGGTGCTGCAGAGCGGTACCAAGGCCGAGGCCAAGGTCGCCAAGAAGACCGGCCGCGCCAGCGCCGCCGCCGTGGCCTGGGCCGAGCGCCAGGCCGCCCACCAGGCGACGCAGGGCACGCTGCAGGCGCTGCGGGTGGTGAACGCCACCGGCCACAACCTGCGCGGCGTGAGCGTCGAGTTTCCGGTGGGCCTGCTCACCTGCGTGACCGGCGTGTCGGGCTCGGGCAAGAGCACCCTGGTCAACGACACGCTCTACGCCGCGGTGGCGCGCCAGCTCTACCGCGCTCACGACGAGCCGGCCGAGCACGACGCGATCGAGGGCATGGAGTACTTCGACAAGGTCATCAACGTCGACCAGTCGCCGATCGGCCGCACGCCACGCAGCAACCCCGCCACCTACACCGGCCTGTTCACCCCCATCCGCGAGCTGTTCGCCGAAGTGCCCACCGCCCGCGAGCGCGGCTACGGCCCGGGCCGCTTTTCCTTCAACATCGCCGGCGGCCGCTGCGAGGCCTGCCAGGGCGACGGCATGGTGAAGGTGGAGATGCACTTCCTGCCGGACGTGTACGTACCCTGCGACGTCTGCCACGGCGCCCGCTACAACCGCGAGACGCTGGAGGTCCAGTACAAGGGCCGCAACATCGCACAGGTGCTGGGCATGACGGTGGAGGCCGCCAACACCTTCTTCGGCGCGGTGCCCACCATCGCCCGCAAGCTGCAGACGCTGCTGGACGTGGGCCTGTCGTACATCACGTTGGGCCAGGCCGCCACCACCCTCTCGGGTGGCGAGGCGCAGCGGGTGAAGCTGGCGCTGGAACTCAGCAAGCGCGACACCGGCCGCACCCTCTACATCCTCGACGAGCCGACCACCGGCCTGCACTTCGCCGACATCGACCTGTTGCTGCGGGTGCTGCACCAGCTGCGCGACGCGGGCAACACCATCGTGGTGATCGAGCACAACCTCGACGTGATCAAGACCGCCGACTGGGTGGTCGACATGGGCCCCGAAGGCGGCGCCGGTGGCGGTTTGGTGGTGGGCGAAGGCACGCCCGAGGACATCGCCGCCAACCCGGCAAGCCACACCGGCCGCTACCTGCAGCGGTATTTGCAAGAAAAGTAGCCGAAGCCGGCGCTGTTGGCCGGCTTCCAGCTATTATTTTTGTAGCAGCCGGCCCGGCGCGTCCTGCACCGCCGGTGCGTGCCGCTGCACCCACCAGAACATGGGCAGCGCCACCAGCGCGGCGAGCGACAGCACCATGAAGGCCAGGCCGAAGCGCTGGTCGGCGCCGACCACCGAGTTGGCCAGCGTCGGACTCAGCGCCGCACCGACGCCCTGCAGCGTCATCACGAAGCCCAGCGCGGTGTTGAACCGGCCACTGCCCTGCGTGAAGCGCTGCACCAGCAGCGGCGTGGCCACGCCCAGCGCCCCGGCGGCCAGGCCGTCGAGGATCTGCACCGGCACGTTGCCCCAGTCGGCGGCGATCAGGTAGGCGAGCGCGCCGCGCACCGGCAGCACCAGGATCGCGGCGTAGACGAACCACGCCACGTCGAAGCGCTTGCTGCGCGACACCCACAGCGCCACCGGGATCATCGTGACCTGCGCCACCACGATCGCGATGCCCGTCCAGAGCAGCGGCGCCGAATCGGCGACGGTGGCGGCCAGGCGCTGGTTGAGCAGCGGCAGCATCGCGGCATTGCCCAGGTGGAAGAACAGGCAGGTGATGCCGAACAACAGCAGCGGCTTGTTGGCCAGCAGCGCGCTCCAGCCGCCGTTGCCGTCGCGCTCGACCGATTCGCCCACCGCCTCGGCTGATTCGCAGCCGCGCGCAGCCTGGTGGTCGATGTCGGCAGCTCGGATCGACAACACCGCCAGCACCGCGCCGACCGTCATCGTGCCCATCACGGTCAGCATCCACGGGGCGCCCAGCAGGTGCGCCACCAGCCCTGCGCCGATGGCCGACACCATGTTGCCGGCATGGCTCCAGGCTTCGTTGCGGCCGGTCTGGTGCTTGAAGCCCGACGCGCGGGCCAGGCCCAGGGTGAGTGCCGCCATCGTCGCCGCCAGCAGCGCGCCGGCCACGCCGGTCACCACCTGCGAAGCGATCAGCCAGCGGCCGTCGAGCGTGGAGAACGCCAGCGCGCTGGCGGCCAGGATCGCCAGCGCCGCCGCCACCGTCATCGTGCGCTCGGCGGTGGAGCGGTCGACCCAGGCGCCGGCCACCGGCGTCATCGCCACCGCGGCCAGGCCGCCGGCGGTCATGGTGTAGCCGATCAGCTCCTGCTGCACCTTGTGTTCCTGGAGATAGGTGGTCAGGAAAGGCCCCAGGCCGTCGCGCACGTCGGCCATGAAGAAGGCCAGCAGCGTGAGGGCCATCAGCGACCGCGGCAGGGCCGCGCCGCCGGCAGATCCGCCGGCGTTGCCGGTGGAAGCACCGGCCGGCGCGGGCCGGCCGGGCATCGCGACGGCGGCGTCAGCCACGGGGCGCCGCCACCGGCTTGCCGTTGACGGTACGGGCATCGACCACCCGGCCGGCGCCGCCGGCCAGCGGACGCGCGTCGCCCTCGGCCTTGACGGTGTCGCCCAGCTTCAGGCCGAGCCGCTCCAGGCCGTCGGGCTTGGTGTGCACGAAGTCGCCGCTGTCGAGCACCACGCCGTTCGGCGCGCCGTGCTTGGCATAGTTGAAGCGCACCACCGTGCCCGACACGTCGGCCGGCTTGTGGGCCGGTGCGACGGGCTTGCCGTCCACCGACACCAGGCGCTCCAGTCGGTAGACCTCGTGGGCCGGCTTGCCCTTGGGCGAGGGCTCGGCCGCGGTGCCTTCGAGCACCACGGCCTGGCCGGTTTTCAGCTCGCCCAGGCCTGCCGAAGCGGCCGGGTCGTGACCGTCGCAGACGAACTGCGCCGGCGCGCCGTCGGTCTCGATGACCAATCCTTCGACGGTGCCCTTCGGACTGTAGACCAGGTGCTGGAAGGTGCCCTCTACGGACCAGACGTCGATTTCGGCGGGGGCGGCCTTCTTGGCATCGTCCTTCGCGGGAGCCTTGGCCTTGTCGTTGGCCTTGGCTTCGGTATCCGTGTGGGCGTTGGCAGTAGCGGTAGCGGCGGAATGAGCGTTCATGGAAATCCTCGTATGAAATGAAAAGAAAGGGAGCGGAAAGGCGTCGAAGGTCCGCGCCGGGGTTGCACGGCGCGGGGCATGGCTCAGGATGCGGGCCGTGGGGGTGGGGGCGCATCGCCGACGGGGGGCACCGCTGGCGCACCGCCGACCGGCGGGGGCGGCATTCCCGCGGCACCGACGGGACCGGGATCGCGCGGGCCGCGAGGGCCACGCGCATCGCGAGGACCGGCGACCGGCGGCTCGACACCGGGACCCGCGAAGAGTTCGCGCGCCGTCTCGGCCGTCGGGCCGAGGGCCGTGGCTTCGAGGGCCGTGCCTTGCGCCGACCGGCTGCCCCAGCCGCGGGCGAAGACCGTGCTGCCCGGCTGGAGCGACGCACCCATCGCCATGCCGACATGCGGCGGGAACCGCACGATGCTGCCGTTGTCCAGCAGCACGCCGTTCGGTTCGCCGCGCGGTGCGTAGAGCAGGCGCTCGACCCGCCCGCTGGCGCTGAGCGCCGCCAGTGCGCCGGCCTCGGGCGGCACCGGAGGCGGCATGCCGACGGCCGGCGGCGTGTCTTCGATCGTGCGGCCACCGACCGCCAGGCGGGTGGCGCGCAGCACCGGCACCTGGGGCGTGCGCCAGCCGGACACCTGCACCGTGTCGCCGGTCCTGGCGGACTGCAGCAGCGTGGCGGAGAGGTGCGGCGGGACATTCACCTGCGTGCCGTCGGACAGCAGGAAGCCGTCCACCGTGCCGTTGGGGGTGACCAGCCAGCGCTGCAAACGGCCCGAGGTCACCGGCGACATGGCGTCGGCCCCTGCATCCGGAGGCGTAGGCGCCATGCCGGGAACCGGCGGCACGCCGGCAGGTGGCGGCAGCGCGCCGGCAGGCGCAGGCGGTGCGCCGTTGGGTGCCAACGGCGGCGGTGGCAACTGGGCGCATGCCGTCGCCATCACGAGAACGGAAGCGCACAGCGCCACGGGACGGAATCGGAATCGCATGGGGCTCTCCACAAAATAAGCTATCGAATGCCACTCACAACACGTGCCAGCCTTGCGGCCCTTGCGAATCAACGACTTGCGGCGTTCCCTGCAAGCCCCGTGCATGTCCGGAGGACACCGCTGCGTCCGCTTTGAAGACAGCGCTCATCCCAGCCGCAGCAGCACCGCAGACACGGCGCACACCAGCAGGAACGGAACGCTGAGCGCGTGGAACTCGCGCAGCCCGTGGGGCAGCCGGGCCAGCCGCAGCGCGATCAGGTTGGCGAGCGATCCCAGCACGCAGCCGAAGCCGCCGACGCTCACCCCGGCCGCCAGAGCCGGCAGGTCGCGCACCGGGCCGTCGAGCAGGATCGCGGCCGGCACGTTGCTGATGAACTGCGAGGCGACGATGGCCGCCAGGTAGGCGCGCCAGCCCTCGGCGATCGGAGCATGCTCGAGCAAATCGGCCACCGCGGGCAATTCGGCGAGCTGGCGCAGGTCCACGAACATCAGCGCGATGATGGCGAGCAGCGCCCAGTCGACCCCCTTCAGCACCCGCGGGTAGAACACCAGGAAAGCGCCGAACACCAGCCCGAGGCCGGCCGGCAGCCAGTGCCGCTCCAGCGCCACCACGAAGGCGACGAACAGTACGCCGGCCAGGGCGAGCATGCGCGGTTGCACCGCGGGCGCCTCGCCGGCCGGCCGCAGCGCGATGGCGGTGCGGGGTACCAGCACCCAGACCGCGACGAACAGCCAGAACAGCATGATCGCGACGGTGGGCGCCATCATCCCCATGAAGCCCAGGAAGCTGTCGCCCGAGCGGTGCCACAGGTACAGGTTCTGCGGATTGCCGATGGGCGTGAGGGCCGAGCCGGCGTTCACCGCCAGCGCCTGCAGCACCACCAGCCGGGCCAGCGGCAGGTCGGCCTGCGTGGCCAGCACCCGGGTCAGCGGCACCAGCAGGAACAGGCTCACGTCGTTGGTCACCAGGGCCGACAGCACGGCGGCGCCGGCCGTCAGCAGCAGGGCCAGGCTGCGCAGGTCGGTCATGCGGCCGAGCAGCCGCTGCGCGGTCGCCTGCAGCATGCCGCTCTTCTCCACGCCCTGGGTGATCGCCAGCAGGCCGGCCAGCGCGCCCACCGTCTGCCAGTCGACGAGGTGCAGGTAGTCCATCGGCGCGCGGGGCCGCAGCACCACGAACAGGCCGGCCACCGCGAGCAGCACCCAGAGCAGGCCGTTGCCGCCCGCGGGCGCATCCTCGGACGATGCAGTGGTGGATGCCGATCCGGCGGTGGAGGAGGCAGCGGGACGGACGGAAGAATCGGTCATGGGAAAGAGAAAAACGGAACGACGGGGCACGCCCTGCGGCGCGCACGAAGTGTGGTGGCACTCAAGAGCCGTGCCCGTAGGCCGACACCGGGGAATGGCCGGGCGGCGCCGGCTGCGCGTGGGATTGGGGTGGATGCAATGCGGACAGGAGGTGTCCGCTGCCGGGACAGGCGGCAGCATCGCAGGGGTCGATGGAGCACCGGGCCGAACCGCTCGCGCGGCCTGCCGCCCGTCCGGCTATTCCAGCCCGTACTGCGCCAGCTTGCGGTACAGGAGCTGGCGGTGGATGCCGAGTCGGCGCGCGGCCTCGGCCCGGTTGCCCTGGGCGCGTGCCAGGGCCCGCTCGACCATCAGCCGCTCCAATCGCTCCACGGCCACCGGCAGTTCGGCATCGAACCATTCGGGCGGCAACGCCGCCACCGCATCCGCGCCGCTGCCGCCGGCATCGACCGCCGGGTCCGCCTGCGCCAGATCGCCCTGCAGGTCGGCCGCGCCGATCACCGGATGGCGTACCAGCGCCTGGCAGCGCTCCATCCGGTTGCGCAGCTCCCGCACGTTGCCCGGCCAGCGGTACTGGAGCAGGGCCTGCGCCGCGTCGGAGGAGAGTGCCTTGGGCGCTGCGGCGCCGGCCGCGCGGCGCAGGAAATGCTCGGCCAGCGGCACGATGTCGGCCAGGCGCTCGCGCAGCGGCGGCACCCGGATCGAGAGCACGTCGAGCCGGTAGTACAGGTCTTCGCGGAAGCGCCCGGCCCGCACCGCGGCGGCCAGGTCGTGGTGGGTGGCGGCGACCACCCGCACGTCCACCTTCACCGTGCGGTGGCTGCCGAGCGGCGTCACCTCGCCCTGCTGGAGCACCCGCAGGATCTTGGCCTGCACCGGCAGCGCCATGTCGCCGATCTCGTCGAGCAGCAGCACCCCGCGGTCGGCTGCGCGAAAACACCCCGGCCGGTCGCCGGTGGCGCCGGTGAAGGCGCCGCGCACATGGCCGAACAGTTCGCTCTCCAGCAGCTCGGGCGGGATGGCCGCGCAGTTGATCGCGACGAAGGGCGCGTCGGCCCGGTCGGAATGGCGGTGCAATGCGCGGGCCACCATGTCCTTGCCGGTGCCGGTCTCCCCCAGTACCAGCACCGGCACCGCGCTGGCCGCCGCCAGGCCGATGCGCTTGTGCACTTCCCGCATCGCCTGGCTGAGGCCGACGAGCGAGCCCTCGTCCTCGGCCTCTTCGCCCACGGCCGGGCGTGCCGTGCCGGGGCAGGCCTTCTCCTGGCGCAGCGCACGGGCCAGCACCTCGATCACCGCGTCGCGCCCGATCGGCTTGGCCAGATGGTCGAAGGCTCCGAGGCGCATCGCCTCGATCGTGTTGGCGCCGCTGGCGTAGGCCGTCAGCACCACCACCGGCGGCAGGCGGGTCAGCCGGGCCTGCAGCGCGGCCAGGGTCTGCAGGCCGTCCATGCCGGGCATGCGGTGGTCGAGGAAGACCGCGTCGTAGCGCTGGCGCGGCATGCGCTCCAGCGCCTCCGCGCCGCTGGCGGCCCGGTCCACCGTGTGGTCCAGGCCCTCCAGCGTCTCGGCCAGGGTCTCGCGGAAGGCATCGTCGTCGTCGACGATCAGGAGGCGTGCCATGGCAGTTCCAGTGCGAAGCGGGTACCGCGGGGCGGCAGGGCGGCATCCGCGCCGTCGGCGGTGGGGGAATCGGAGGCGGCGATGGCGGCGGCGCCGCCCAGCGGCACGTGCTGCAGGTCGCCGCCGTGGGCCAGCGCCACCTCGCGGGTCAGCGCCAGGCCGAGGCCGGTGCCGTCGGCGCGGCCGGTGGCGAAGGGCTCGAAGAGCCGGGCCTGCAGCGCCTCGGGGACGCCCGGGCCGTCGTCGTCCACTTGCAGTACCAGCCGGTCGGCGGGCTCCACCGCTGCGCCCAGCGCTACCGTGCCGCCCTGCCGCGCATGGCGCACCGCGTTGTCGAGCAAATTGTCGATGGCGCGCGCCAGGTGCTGCGGGTCGAACACCGCATGGCCGGGCGCGCCGGGCCGCAGCGCCAGCGCCACGCCGCGCTCGGCGGCGCGCGGTGCCACGGCGTCCAGCCGCTCCTGCAGCCAGGCCGGCAGGTCGATCCGCTGCGGGGCCAGGTGCAGCGGCTGCACCAGCGCCAGCAGGCTCTGCACCAGGCCTTCGAGCCGGTCGATCTGGCCGACGATCGCGCGCAACGCGGCGGGCTGGCGATCGGGCGCGGCCGCCAGCGCGTTCTCGGCCTTCAGGCGCATCGCGGCGATCGGGTTGCGGATCTCGTGGGCCAGGCCGCCGGTCATGCGGCCGAGCGCGGCCAGGCGCTGGTCGCGGCTGCGCTGCTGGGCCGCGGCCCGCAGCTGGACCCGGGTCTCCTCGAAGCGCAGGCGGTAGCGGTTGAAGCCGTCGACGATGCGGTCGATCTCGCGCACGCCGGTCGGCTCCAGCACCGGCACAGCGTCGCCCTCGGCCGCGGCCAGGCGCGTCTCGAGCCGCTGCACCGCCCGCAGGCCGCGCAGCAGGATCAACCCCAGCCAGCCGCCCGACGCCACCACCGCCACCAGCAGCATCCCCAGGCCGACGCGCAGGCTGTTCTCGGCCGCCAAGGCGCCGGCATGGGTGCGGGTCATGGTCCAGGCGACCAAGTCGCCGTCGGGCGACGCCAGCGGGCAGGCGGTGACGATCATGGCCTCGCGGCTGCCGCGCACCACGTCGGTCTGCACCTGGCGGGTACGGGCGGCCAGCGCGGCTATCTCCAGAAGCAGCGGCTGCTCGGCGGCCGGAATGTCGCGTTTCACGCCGCTGCCCTCGTAGGTGGGATAGGCGTAGGCGAGGAACCCGCCCTTGCCTTGCCAGATGCCGCCCTCGACGTGCGGCGCCTCCACCAGCACCAGCTGCAGCAGGACCTGCAGCAGGTCGATCTGCGGTTGCGGCGGCTGCGGCTGCGGCACCGAGCGTGCATAGCGCGCCGCGATGGCGCCGCACGCGCGCTCCACCGCCGTGCGGCCGGCAGCCAGCTGCGCACCGGCACTGCCGCGATAGACCGACACCATCACCACCGCCAGGGTGGCGCAGATGGCGAACAGTATTACCCAAAAGAAAATCAACTGGCTGCGGAGCGATCTCATGGTGGGCGGTGGAGGGCGAAGGCGGCCAGTGTCATGGCGGCCCGGACCGGGCACGTAACCGGTTGACGCACGCCGCACCGACGCTGCGCGGCCATCCGGACCCAGGTGAAAAACTAACGCCGCATGGGCGTGACGGGGCCGATGCGGCGACGGCCTTCAGTCGACGACGTCCACCGCCTCCCAGCAGCCCGGCGCCAGGCCGTCGAGGGTGTACGGGCCGACAGCGGCGCGCACCAGCCGCAGCGTGGGCAAGCCCACCGCCGCCGTCATGCGGCGCACCTGGCGGTTGCGGCCTTCACGGATCGAGAGCGCGATCCAGGCAGTGGGGATGCGCTGCCGCACCCGGATCGGCGGGTAGCGTGCGGGCAGGTCGGGCGGGCCATCGAGCCGTTCGGCACGCGCCGGCCGCGTGGGGCCGTCGTTGAGCACCACGCCGTCGCACAGCGCCTGCAGCGCGGCGGCCGTCGGCTCGCCCTCCACCTGCACCCAGTAGGTCTTCTCCGTCTTGAAGCGCGGATCGGCGATGCGGGCCTGCAACCCGCCGTCTCCGGTCAGCAGCAGCAGGCCTTCGCTGTCGGCGTCGAGCCGGCCGGCGGCATGCACGCCGGGCAGGTCGATGAAGCCCTTGAGCCCGCGCCAGCGGCCCTCGCCGGTGAACTGGCTGAGCACGCCGTAGGGCTTGTGGAAGCGGATCAGGCGGGGTGGGACAGGGGTGGGCATGGCCGAAACGATACTCGCACCACGGCAGACATGCATCTCGCCGGGGAACCTGCCGCGCGAAGCGCGTCACGCGCTGTCGCGGTCGCCTCGCCGCGCACGCTGTAGATTTGCCTTTTCCCGTAGACACGCATGAACCTCTCGCATCCGCCCCTCGCTTCCTCCTTCGCCTCGCTGCAGACCGCAGCCCCCGTCGCATGAACGCCCACGACACCGCCGGCCTGCGCCCGCACGGTTACTTCCGCAGTTCGGCCGCAGCGGCCCGGCCGCGCCGAAGTCATTACGATGCGCTGCCCGGCCCTGGCGCCCCCACCGTGCAGCCGGCCGTGGCGCACCCCCGACTGACACAACGAACCGATCCGGAGAAAACCGACCCCATGCCTTCGCCTTCCCTGCCCAAACGCGCCTGGCTCGGCGCCATCGCCTGCGCCGCCCTCACCCTGGCCGCCGCGCCGGCCTTCGCCCAGCCCCCGGCCTGGCCGACCAAGCCGGTACGCCTGCTGATCGGATTCCCCGGCGGCTCCTCGCCCGACGCGGCGGCCCGGGCCATCGCCGAGCCGCTGTCGCGCGCGCTCGGCCAGCCGGTGATCGTCGAGAGCAAGGTGGGCGCCTCGGGCAACATCGCCACCGACCTGATCGCCAAGGCGACCGACGACCACACGCTGGGCATCGTGATCAACGGCAACCTGACCTCGGCCAAGATGCTGTTCCCGCGGCTGCCCTACGACCCCGCGACCGATTTCACCTATCTCACGCTGGTCGGCACCGCGCCGCTGATCCTGGTGGGCAGGCCCGACGCGCCCGGCGGCAAGGCCTTCTTCGACGCGGCCCGCGCGGCCGGCGACAAATGGAACTACGGCTCGGTCGGCACCGGCTCGGTCGCGCACCTGGGCATGGAGCTGCTGAAGGCCCAGGTGCCCGGCATGACCGCGGTGCACGTGCCTTACCAGGGCAATCCGGCGGTGGTGAACGCGATGCTCGGCCAGCAGGTCGAGATGGCGCTGATCCCGCCCGGCGTGGCGCTGCCGCACATCAAGGCCGGCAAGCTGAAGGCGATCGGCGTGACCGGCGGCCGCAGCACCCTGGCGCCCGACGTGCCGCCGCTGGCCGATGCCGGCGTGAAGGATTTCCGGCTCGAGGTCTGGACCGCGCTGGTCGGCCCGGCCACGCTGAGCCAGGCCGCGCAGGCCCGCTTGGCGCAGGTGCTGCCCGGCATCCTGCAGAACCCCGAAACCCGCCATCAGCTCTTCAACCAGGGCTGGTCCGCACCGGCCACCGCGTCCGCCCAGGCGCTGCAGGCACGGGTGAAGGAAGAGTCCGCCATCATGCACAACATCATCGCCAGCCGGAACATCCGGATCGAATGACGGCGGCCCCGACGTCGCCGGCGTGGATGGAGGAGCCCGCGCGCAGCCTGCCGGTCTTCGGCGAATACGACGTGGTGGTCGTCGGTGGCGGCCCGGCCGGCCTGGCCGCCGCGGTGAGCGCGGCACGCCACGGCGCCCGCACCCTGCTGGTGGAGGCCTACGGCTTTTTGGGCGGCATGGGCACCGCCGGCGGCGTGACCAACTTCGCCGGCCTGTACGGCCGGCACGAAGGCGAGATGCGCCAGCTGGTGCACGGCGTGGCCGACGACCTGCTCGCCCGGCTGGAGGCCCTCGGCGGCCTCAACGCGCCGCAGGACGGCATGCAGGGCCGCATCCGGGTGCGCTCCTACGACGTCTCGGCCCTCAAGTGCGCGGCCGACCAGCTGCTGCAGTCGGCCGGCGTCGAGCTGCTGTTCCACGCCCACGCCGCCGCCGTGCTGAAGGACGGAAACCGCATCGCCGCGGTGGTGGTCGAGACCAAATCCGGCCGGCTGGCGATCCGCGCCGACGCGGTCGTCGACTGCTCGGGCGACGCCGACGTGGCCGCCTTCGCCGGCGTGCGGTACGCGGTCGGCGACGGCCATGGCAGCGGCCTGTTCCCGACCACCATGTTCCGCGTCGGCCATGTCGAGCCGGCGCCGGCGCTGGCCGCGATCGGCGAGTTCAAGGCGATCGACGACGTCATGGCCCGGGCCGAGGCGGCGCACCCAGGCCGCTACCGCTTCCCGCGCGAGGGCGCCATCGTCCGGCCGCAGATCGACCCGCGCGAATGGCGCGCCAACGTCACCCAGGTGCGCAACGCGGCGGGCCATGCGATGAACGGGGTCGATGCGCGCGAACTCAGCGCCGGCGAACTGGAAGGCCGGCGGCAGATCGTCGAATACTTCCGCTTCCTGCGCGAGCAGGTGCCGGGCTTCGAGACGGCGCGCATCGTCGACATCGCCGCCCAGATCGGCATCCGCGAAACGCGCCGTATCGAGGGCCTGTACGCCCTCACCGGCGAGGACATCCTGTCGTCGGCCCGCTTCGACGACGCGATCGGCATCAACGCCTGGCCGATGGAGCTGCACCGTGACGGCCGGATCGACTGGGGCTTTCCCCGCGACGAACGCCGCGCCTACAACGACCTGCCCTGGCGGATGCTGGTGCCCCGCGGCATCGACAACCTGCTGGTCGCAGGCCGCTGCGCGTCGATGACCCACGAGGGCCAGTCGGCGGCGCGGGCCAGCGGCGGTTGCTTCGTGATGGGCCAGGCGGCCGGCACGGCGGCGGCGCATGCGGGCGGAGCGCCGCTGCAGGCGACGGACGTGATGCGGCTGCAAGCGCGGTTGCGGGCCGACGGGGCTTGCATTCCGGATTGACCGGCGGCCGCGCGCGCTGCCATCGTCCTGTCATCGCACGGACCGACAGCGAGGGGTTTATCGCCACGCCATCGTCGGGCCCGGCTCCGCCTTGCCTCGAGCCCTGTCCATGCGCCGCCTTTTTGCCTCCGCCCTCCTCGCCGCCTTGCTGGCCACCGGCTGTGGCGACGGCTTCGGCGACACCCCGCAAAGCTTCGGCCTGCGGCTGATCGGCCAACAGACGGTCTCCGATGCGCAAACGGTCGGCGGCACCCGGGTCGGCGGGCTGTCGGGGCTGGACTACGACATCGCCGGCGGCACCTGGATACTGATCAGCGACGACCGCTCGGAGAAGAATCCGGCGCGCTTCTACACCGCGCGGCTGCGGTACGACGCCGCCGGCTTCTCGGCGGTGCAGTGGTGTCGGACAACAATTTCACAGGCACCCAGATCACCCAGCTGCTGGCCTTCGAAGTGGTGCCGCGGTAGGCCGCCAGCGGCCCGGCACCGGGCTTTCCGGCCCGGCTCATGCCCCATCGGGCTTGCAGCCACCGTTCCACAACGACCTTTGGCTATTATTTTTGTAGCAATCAGGCGCCGCATCGGGGTCGGGGTCGGTAACCCGCAGGCCGCTCGACAGCGCTTGCCTGGCGTCCACGACGGCTACTAGAATACGTCGCGTGTTTACGCAAGTACAACTCGCGCCGGCCTCCAACCACCCCGGTCCATGACGATAATCGACCCCACAGAGGTTCGGCGATGGATTGGGGCCGGATTTCACGGCACCTCATCATTCCGGGAGTACACACGACGTGTTAATTCGCAGAATTCTCATCCTTGCGTCGCTGGCGAGCCTGACGGCCTGGGCCCAGCCGTCCGCCCCCGCGCAGCCGGCGCCGATCGCATGGCGCCTCGCCACCGGCTACCGCGCCGAGTCGTTCCAGACACGAAACCTCATGCTGTTCGCCGAGGACGTGCAACGTGCGAGCCTGGGCGCACTCCAAATCACCGTGCATCCCAACAATGCGCTTTTCAAACTGCGCGAAATTTTTCCCGCAGTGCAGGCGGGCGGTATCGAGGCGGGCGAGACGATCCTGACCGCGATCGCCCCGCAGGTGCCGATCGCGGGCGTGGACGGCGTGCCGTTCATCGTTTGCAGCTACGACGATGCGCGTCGACTGTGGGCCGCGCAGCGGCCGCTGCTCGAGCGGCAGTTCGCCGCGCGCGGCCTGCGTCTGCTCTACGCGGTGCCCTGGCCGCCCCAGGGGCTCTACACCCACAAGCCGATCGTCAGCACCGCCGATCTCAAGGGCGTCCGCATGCGCACCTTCGATCCGACTACCTTGCGCATTGCGCAATTGGTCGGCGCATCGCCGGTCGATGTCGCCATGGTCGATCTGCGCGACGCACTGGCGCAGGGCAGCATCGACGCGATGATCAGCTCCGCCGTCACCGGCTCGGAGACGCACGCCTGGTCGCGTATGCACAACTACTACCGCATCAATGCGTTCTTTCCGAAGAATGCGGTGTTCGTCTCCAGCCGCGCGTTCCTCGCCCTGCCACCTTCCGTGCAGGTGGCGGTGGAAAAAGCGGCGCAGGTCGCCGAGGAGCGCGGCTGGTCCATGAGCCAGTCCCAGACGAGCAGCGCCGCCGCCGATCTGAAGGCGCACGGCATGGCGATCGAAAGGCCGTCAGCCCAGCTTCAGGCCGAACTCAAGCGCCTGGGCGAGCGCTCCACCCGCGAATGGCTGCAGTCCGTCGGCCACGAGGCCAGCGCTGTTCTGGTGCCCTACCTCGTCCCATGAAGTCGCGGGCGCAGCGGATGCCTAGAGCCGTCCGCTGCCCGACCGCCCCTCAGGACGGATCCTTGCTCCGGGTGCGTCCCACGCCGCTGAAGATGCCGAGGCCCAGCAGCACCAGGGTGCCGATGCCGATGTAGAGGTGCGGCACGCCCGCGGCCAGCGCGCCCCAGATCAGGCCTCCGAGGAAGATCACGAACCCCACCATGTAGATCGCGAACGACATCGCCACTCCTTTGCAGTTGTTGTGGCGCGGATGCTGGCCCGCACCGCGCCGCACCGCTGTCGCACGGCCGAGCCAAAGCATGTCGGCGTTTTCCTACCGCTCGGGAATAATGGCGGACCTTCCCGTCTACGGATCCGACGCCATGTCCAGCATCACCCTGCGCTTTCTTGCCGAACCCAGCGCCGTCAATTTCGGCGGAAAAGTGCACGGCGGCACCGTCATGAAGTGGATCGACGAGGCCGGCTACGCATGCGCCACCAGCTGGGCCAAGCGCTACTGCGTCACCGTGTCGGTGGGCAGCATCCGCTTCCACCGACCGATCATGATCGGCGACTTGGTCGAGGTCGAGGCCCGCATGGCCTACACCGGCAAGACCAGCATGAACATCGCGGTCGAGGTGCGCAGCGGCGACATGAAGAGCGGCCGGATGGAGAAGACGACCGAATGCCTGATCGTCTTCGTCTCGGTCGATTCGCACGGCCGTCCGATCCCGGTCGACACCTGGAACCCCGAAACGCCCGGCGACATGGCCTTGGCCCAGCGCGCCCGCGCGCACCTGGAAGCCAGCCGGAATCCCTAACCGGCGGGGGCATCCGCCCGGGGAGTCGCGGTCGATCGAACAGCCGGGCCGGCCGCGGCGCCGAAGTGCTGCAGGTTGGGCAGGATGCCGACCGGCTCGGCGTCCGACACGCCGAACCGGCGCGAGCGTCGCAGCGTACTGGTCGACAGCGGTGCGATCCTCCGGGAATAGTCGAAAAACGCAAGAGTCTTACTGCGTTTGGAAACCCGATCAGCGCGGCCGAATTCCGCCGAAACGACACACTACGCCGCCCATCCGTCGCGGGCGACGAGCGCATGCCGGTCAGGGCGATGTCGGCAAGATCGGGTTCGCGGGCCGGGCCGCCTGCAGCAGGTCGCGCGTCTCGGTGGCGACGCGCCGGGCCGCGGCGGCGAAGTCGTCGCCGCTGCTGGCATACAGGACGGCGCGCGACGAATTGACGACGATCGGCGCATCGGGCCGCCAGCCGGCCCGCACCGTGGCCACCGCGTCGCCGCCCTGGGCGCCCACGCCGGGGATCAGCAGCGGCAGCGTGGGGGCCACCGCCCGCACCCGCTCGATCTCCGCAGGATAGGTGGCGCCCACCACCAGGCCGAGCTGGCCGTTGAGGTTCCACGGCCCCTGGGCCTGGCGCGCCACGTGCTCGTAGAGCAGGGGTTGGCCCTCGATCGAGGCGAGGCGCTGGGCCTGCAGGTCGTCGCCGCCGGGGTTGGAGGTGCGGCACAGCAGGAAGGCGCCCTTGCCTTCGCGCTGGAGATAGGGCTCGACCGAGTCGAACCCCATGAACGGCGAAAGCGTGACCGCGTCGGCGCCGTAGCGGTCGAAGACCTCCTTGGCGTACTGCTCGGCGGTGGAGCCGATGTCGCCGCGCTTGGCATCCAGGATCACCGGCACCTGGGGCGCCAGCCGGCGCATCGTGGCCATCAGCCGCTCCAGCTGGTCCTCCGCCCGGTGGGCTGCGAAGTAGGCGATTTGCGGCTTGAAGGCGATCGCCAGATCGGCGGTGGCTTCTACGATGGCCGCGCAGAAGTCGTGGATGCGGGCGGCGTCGCCCTGCCAGGCACCCGGGAAACGGGAAGGCTCGGGGTCGAGGCCGATGCACAGCATCGAGCCGTTCTGGCGCTCGGCGCGGCGCAGCATGTCGAGAAAAGTCATGGGCGGCGATTCTACGGATGCGCCTTGGACGCAGCGGCCGTGCCAGGCCCGCAGGGCCGCGGGCTCAGACCGGGGAGGGCGGCGGGGGCACTGCGTCCAGCGCGCGGCACAGGTCCTCCCAGGCGCGTGCCTTGTCGGCCTGGGCGCGCAGCAGGTAGGCCGCGTCGTAAGTGACGACCGCCGGCGTGCCGTGCAGGTCGTGCACCTGTCCGCGCAGCCGACCCAGCGGCTCGGCGCGGCCCAGCAGCGTCTGCGCCGCCAGCCGGCCCATCGCCAGCACCAGGGCCGGCCGGTGCGCGGCCAGCGCCTGCTGCAGGCCGGCGGCCACCGGCACCGCGTCGGGCGACGCCAGGGTGCCCCCACGGGAGAGCACCGCACCGACCACCCGCGCCTGGCGGTGCAGTTGCGCGGCGCGCAGCATGTTGTCGAGCAGCCGGCCCGCATCGCCCGCCAGCAGGTCGCCTTCGGGGCATTCGGCCACCACCAGCCAGACCGGCAGGTCGCCGACATCGGCCGTGGCCGTGTGCAGGGCGCGCCAGGGGCCGAGCAGCGGGGTGGCGGGGGCGGGCCGCGGCACGGCCGCCGAGGCGGTGCGTTCGGGCGTCCGTGCGGCCACGGGGACCTGCGGCACCGGCACCCCGGCCGGTGCAGGGGCAGGCGGTGGCGGCGCCACGCGTGCGGCGGCGGGTGCGGGGGGTGCCACGGACGCATCGGCCGGCACGTCGGCCGGCGCACGCTGCACCGGCTGCCAGACGGTGACGCCCATTTCCTGCAACATCGCGCGCTGGCGCGGATCGAGGTCGAGTCCCATGGAGATGCGGTCCTGCCGGATCAGAGGCGCTGGCTCATCACGACCGCGTCCTCGCGCTCGTTGTCGGCGGCGGGGTAGTAGCGTTTGCGCAGGCCCACCCGCTGGAAACCGTGCGCGGTGTAGACCGACTGCGCCCGCAGGTTGCCGGTGCGCACCTCCAGCCAGAGCCAGAGCGCCCCCTGGCCGCGCGCCCACAGCCGCAGCGCATCCAGCAGCACCCGTGCCCAGCCCTGCCGCTGGCAGGCGGGTGCGACGGTGATGTTGAGCAGGTGCACCTCGTCGACCCCCTTCATCGCGACGAAGTAGCCGATCACCGCTCCCTCCGTCACCAGCTGCCGGGCCTGGTAGCCCGCCCGCAGCGAGTCGAGAAAATTACCGCGGGTCCACGGATGGGTATAGGCCTGCTGCTCGATCGCCAGCACCGCATCCAGCGTGGCGGGCGTGATCGGCGCGAAGCATGCCTCGGGCGAGCGGGGCAGCGCACTCACGCCGCCGCCTTTTCGGCCATGCGCTCGGCCGTGGTCTTGGCGACCTTGTCGCGGATGTAGAGCGGCAGCGCATCGGCGGCCGCGACCAAGCCGCCGGCCGCGACCAGGACGGGCGCCAGGCGCAACAAGGCCTCGGCGGTGGGCAGAACGGCGACCGACGTGGCGCCCGGCCCCAGGCGCTCGCCATAGGCGGCACGTGCATTGCCGGCCAGGGTCCAGCCGGAGGGCACCGCGACATTCTCGGGCGCGGCCACGCTCAGTTCGCCGGCGGTCTGCCACCGGCCGGAGGCCGCGTCGTAGCGGTAGGCGCAGCTGTAGACCTCGCCCATGCGGGCGTCCATCGCGGCGACGACCTGCCGGGTGCCGTGCCGCGCCCGTGCTTCTTCTGCAACTGCCAGCAGCGTATCGACCGGCAGCACCGGCAACCCGCCCGGTCGGGCGCCGAAGGCCAGGCCCTGGGCGACGGCGCAGGCGGTGCGCAGGCCGGTGAAGGAGCCCGGCCCGCGGCCGAAGACAATCGCACCCAGATCACCGAAGCGGATGCCCGCCTGCTCCAGCAGCGCACGCGCCACCGGGACCAAGGTGGCCGAGGCCCGCGCGCCGCCGGCTCCGGTGTGCACCTGCACCCGGCCCGCATGGCGCAGGGCCACGGAGAGCGTGTCGGTGCTGGTGTCGAAGGCCAGCAACGGTGCGGAAGAATCAATCTGCATTACCGGGATTATCGGACCTGCGGGCGCTTCCGAAAATTCACCCAGGCCCCGCGGGCCACCCTGCCGTCGGCACCGCATGCGCCTAAACTTTGGCCGGCCGATCTGCCCGCCCGCAGGTCGCGGGGCCGCCTACCATCGCCCTTACAGACCAGAAAACGCCCGAACGTGAATCCATTCCCTGCCCTGCCTGCGCCGCGCTTCGCCCGGACGCACGTCGTTCCATCCCTCCGCCGGCTGCGCGCGTTCGCCGCGGTGGCGACGCTGGCCCTGGGCAGCTTGGCCGCTGTCGCCCAGGCGTTGCCGGCCGAAACATTGCCGCCCGAAGTCGATGCCGCCCTGCTGCGCGCCAAGCTGCCGCGGGAGGCGCTGTCGGTGGTGGTGGCCGAGGCCTCGGGCGGCGCGCCGCGGATCGATTTCCGGGCGCACCAGCCGGTCAACCCGGCCTCGGTGATGAAGCTGGTCACCACCTATGCCGGGCTTGAGTTGCTGGGGCCGGTCTACACCTGGAACACGCCGGTCTACTTCGGCGGGCCGGTCGACGCCGACGGCACGCTGCAGGGCGACCTGGTGATCCGCGGCCAGGGCGACCCGAAGCTGGTGGTCGAGCGGCTCTGGCTGCTGCTGCGGCGGCTGCAGGCACAGGGTGTGCGCACCATCGCGGGCGACATCGTGCTCGACCGCAGCGCCTTCGTGCTGCCGCCGCACAACCCGGCTGATTTCGACGGCGAGCCGTCCCGGCCGTACAACGCGGCGCCCGACGCGCTGCTGGTCAACTTCAAGTCGGTCACCCTCGGTTTCGTGCCCGATGCGGCCGGCGGCAACGCGACGGTGATGCTCGACCCGCCGCTGGCCGACGTGCGGCTGCAGGCCCGGGTGCCGCTGGCGCCGGCCGGCACCGCCTGCGGCGATTGGCGTACCGGCCTGCAGGCCGGCCTGCAGGACCCGGCGCGCATCGGCTTCACCGGCAGCTACCCCGCCAGCTGCGGCGAGAAGCAGTGGCCGGTGGCGTATGCGGACCCCAACGCCTTCGCCGGCCGCGCGATCGCCGGCCTCTGGCGCAGCATGGGCGGGCGCCTTGCCGGCCACGTGCGCGACGGCCGGGTGCCGGCGGGCCTGCAGCCAGCCTTCACCGTGGTGTCGCCGCCGCTGCCCGAGGTGGTGCGCGACATCAACAAATTCAGCAACAACGTGATGGCGCAGCAGCTCTTCCTGACGCTGTCGCTGCAGACGCGCGGCACCGGCAGCTTCGACGGTTCGCGGGCGGTGGTCGACCAGTGGTGGCGCAGCCGCTTCGGCGCGTCGGAGCCGCCACCGGCCGCGGACAACGGCGCGGGCCTGAGCCGCGACGCCCGCATCACCGCCCAGGGGCTGGCGCGGATGCTGCAGACGGCCTGGCTCTCGCCGCTGATGCCCGACCTGATGGCCTCGCTGCCGATGACCGGCATCGACGGCACCCTGCGCCGCAGCAAGGCCCGCGCCGGCACGGCGCACCTGAAGACCGGCAGCCTGCGGGACGTGCAGGCGATCGCCGGCTTCGTCCATGCCGACGACGGCCGGCGCTTCGTGCTGGTGGCCATCGCCAACCATCCCAACGCCGGCGCGGCGCGGCCCGCGTTCGACGCGCTGGTGGACTGGACGGCCCGCCAGCCGCAGGCGCGGTGACGCCCCGCATCTCGCCTGCGGACGTTGCCTTCCCGCCTCACTCCGTAGTAACCCCGTGTCGGGGCGGGGTACACCTGACTACTATCGGCCGACCCTAAATAGAACGACCGTTCTTTTTATCCCGACAACCACCAGGAAATGCCCATGAAAACACACCACCTGCTGGCGATCACCAGTGCCGCCGCCCTGCTCGTCGCCTGCGGCGGCGGCGGCTCCGACAGCGGCGGTCCCGAGACGGTCGACAACAGCGGCGCGCGCGGTGCGCTGGCCTTCAACCCGCCGCTGCGGGTCACCGCGCTGACCGCAGCAGAGTTCAATGCCCGCCTCAACGAAACCACCGCCGGCAAGCAGCTGCTGCAGGTGGCCGGCACGCCGAAGTGCGGTGTCAACTTTCACTACATCCAGTACGGCACCGTCGGCGGCGTCGACGAGGCCACCAACGCCTCGGGCGCGCTGATGGTCCCGACCGGCAACGACCCGGCCTGCGCCGGCGGCCGCCCGATCGTGCTATACGCCCATGGCACCACCACCGACAAGGCCTACAACATCGCCGACATCACCGACAGCACCCGCCCCGGCGCGAGCGAAGGCTCGCTGATCGCGGCGCTGTACGCGGCCCAGGGCTTCATCGTGGTGGCGCCCAACTACGCCGGCTACGAAATCTCGAAGCTGGCCTACCACCCCTACCTGAACGCCGACCAGCAATCGAAGGACATGATCGACTCGCTGACCGCCGCCCGCAAGGCGCTGCCGGCTCTCGGCGGCGCGACCGATTCCGGCAAGCTGCTGATTACCGGCTATTCGCAAGGCGGCTACGCGGCCCTGGCCACCCAGCGCGCGATGCAGGCCGCCGGCCAGACCGTCACCGCGTCCGCACCGCTGTCGGCACCGTCGGCGATCAGCCTGCTGCTCGACTACGGCTCCCTGGGCGCGCCACCGCTCGGCGGCACCGTGCTCCTGCCGCTGATCACCACCAGCTGGCAGAAGCAGTTCGGCAACGTGTACAGCGCGCCGGGCGACATCTACGAGGCGCAGTACGCCACCAACATCGAGACGCTGCTGCCGAGCACCACGCCCGTCTCCACCCTGTTCTCCACCGGCCGGCTGCCGCAGTTGGCGCTGTATCCGGCCAACGCGGTGCCCGGCCCGGCGACGGCGGCGTTCGCGCCGTTCTACGGCGCCAACAATCTGCTGACGCAGACCTTCCTGACCGCCAATGCCGCCGACACGCTGCGCAACCCATGCCCGGGCAACGCATTCCCGCCGACGGCGGCGTCGCGCGCCAGCACCACGCCGCTGGCTTGCGCACCGACCACTGGATTGCGCAAGGCGGCGGTGGCCAACGACCTGCGCACTTTCGTGCCGAACCGTCCCACCTTCTTCTGCGGCGGTGCCAACGACCCGACGGTGAACTTCGAAAGCACCCGCGCCACGGCCGGCTTCTTCAGCGCCCGCGGCCTGCCGGCCAGCGCACTGACGGTGCTCGACCTGGAGACGGCGGCCACCGGCGCGGCCGATCCGTTCGCCGCGGCCAAGGCGGGCTTCGCCCAGGCCAAGGCGGCCACCGCCGCCGCCAACGGCGCCAACGCGGCTGCCGCCGTCACCACCGCCTACCACGGCTCCCTGGTTCCGCCGTTCTGCAACGCGGCCGCCCGCGGCTTCTTCCAGCAGGTGCTGGCCGCCGGCGTCTGACCCGCTCCGCCCCGCAACCCGACCCCAGGAGCATTCCCACCATGCACAAGATCGCATCCCTCGCCGCCGCCGGCGCCCTGCTGGCCACCGCCGGCGCGGCACTGGCGCAGGACAATGCCGGCGCATCCTTCCTCGCCTCGCTGTCTTCGCCCACGCCTTCCACCGCCTGGACGGTGCGGGCCGGCGTGACGCACATCGCGCCGCGTTCCAGCGCCTCGCAGGCCACCGGACCGCTGCTGCCCGGTCCGCCGTCGGGCGTGAGCCTGAAGGTGGAGGACAAATACACCACCTTCTTCTCGGTGGCCCGCGCGCTCGACGACAACGTCGAGGTCGAGCTGGCGATGGGCTATCCGCCCACCCACCCGGTTACCGCCCAGCTGTCGTCCAGCCTGCCCGCCAACGTGCAGGGCTACAACGGCCAGACGGTCGCGATGGTGCGGCAGCTGGCGCCGACGCTGTTCGTCAACTACGCGTTCGGTCCATCGACCAATACCTGGCGCCCCTTCGTCGGCGTGGGCGTGAACTACACCAACTTCGACAAGCGCACCTCGACCGCGGCCGGCAACGGCCTCAACGGCGGCCCGACCCGCCTGGAACTGGAAGACTCCTGGGGCCTCGCAGCCCAGGTCGGCGTGGACTACAAGATCAACGAGCGCTGGTCGATCCACACCTCGGTGGCCACCGCCAAGATCAAGACCCACCTCGTCGCCACCACCGCCGGCGCGGCCCGAGAAGTCGACATCAAGTTCCGCCCCGTAGTGCTGACGGTCACCGCCGCCTACCGCTTCTGACCCCCGCGCCGGCTACCGGCACCCCCAACGAAAACCCCCGCCAGGCGCGAGCCCTGCGGGGGGTTTCTTTCATCGAAGCCGATGTCCGGCGCCAGAGATAGAGCGACTCTTGGGCCGCTGGACCTTGAACCGGGAGGGTCGCCCTGTCACTCGAACCTGGCACACGGCAGACAGACGCAGGACACAAAACCGCTGAAACCCAGCGCCTCAGCGTTCAGCCGCAACCTCCCTGCCTTCCCCAGCCCCAGCCGGGCCAGGGTCCCCCTGGCCCAGGCGGAGCCTCCCCCTCAGGGGGTGGCGAACTACACGGCGCGGCAGCGCCGTGAGAAGCCGGGGGATCAGAATCTAGTGCGAAGCCGGTCGTAGGCGTAGGTGCCGAACAGGCGCTGCGCCTGCGGCGTGACGTACACGCTGTCGGCGAACACGTACTTGGAGTAGTCCAGGCCGGCCTTCAGCGTACCGGTGTTGCAGCGGGCCGAACTGACCTGGCCGATGCCGGTGCCGATGCCGGCGCCGGAATCGACCGAGGTGCAGACCGAGGTGGTACCGTCGTTCAGGCTGTAGTTGCCCGGCAGGCCGGTCAGCAGGTTGTAGTAGTAAGCGCCGTCGACATAGAGCACGTTGCTGCCCAGGTCGGCGATGTTGAGCAGCAGCGCCTTGTTGAATTCGGTGCTGGCCTGACCCAGGATGTCGGTGCTGGCGCGGCCGATGGCCAGGGGCGAACGGCTCAGGTCGTAGGTGCCGCTGGCGACCACGTAGCGCGCACCGGCCGTCACCAGTCGGCGCGTCTGCGTCGCCAACTGCTGGCCGGCGGTAACCATGTTTGCGAGGAACTGGGCGCTGGTGAGGGTGCCGGCCTGGAAGGCGGCGTAGTTGGCCAGCACGTCCGAGGTGCCGCCGCTGATGACGAGCACGTCGGTCTGGCTGATCGTGTTCGTGGCCAGGAAGGCGTCGACCTGTTCGGTCACCGTGCGGGTGGCGTTGCTGCCGGCCGCGTCGGGCTTGAGCGCGATGCGCGCATTGCCGGTGGCGTAGCTTGTGCCGCCCGCGGAGGCGGTCGTGAGCGTCCTGCCATAGCTGGCGGCGAGCTGCTGGGTCCAGATGTTGGTGCTGCCGTCGTTGACGGTGTAGCGCGAGCCGTTCTCGCCCAAATCGCTCAGGCCGTCGCCGAACGCGACGAAACGGGTGGGCGAGACCGCCGACTCCACGTTGCTCGAACCACAGGCGGCCAGCACGGCCGCCGATGCGCACGCGGCCAGCACGGCAGTGCGGCGCAACCAATTTGCTGTCATGGGAATCTCTCCAGAAATGTGGGGGAAGTGTAGCGACCGGCGGTCGGGGGACCGCCGGAACGAGTGTTTCAAGCGGCGGCGGCCCTATGCAACCGGTCGTTCACACCCTCCCAGGCGGGCGTGTCGGGCGGCGCTTCGATCCAGATCAGGCGCACGCCCTGGTCGTCGAAGGTGCGCAGCGCGGCGAAGAGCTGCTGGGCGGCGGCCTCCGCATCGTCGGGCATGCGGCGCACCACCACCTTCGACGAGCGGGGCGTCACCTCGGCGCGGGCGTAGACCGCCAGGTGCGCCGCCTCGGCGCCCAGCAGGTCCAGCCCGGTCTGCAGGGCCCGGGCATTCATCAGCCGGACCTTGGCCCGCGGCGCGTAGTGGGCCTCCAGCGTGCCGGAGGCCCGCGGCGCCGGCGCATCGAGCGTCTCGGGCTCGGCCAGGTCCATGCCGCAGGCGGCCTCGACCTGGGTGCGGGTGACGGCGCCCGGCCGCAGCAGCAGCGGCACGCCACGGGAGCAGTCGACGATGGTCGATTCGATCCCCACGGCGCAAGGCCCGCCGTCGAGCACCGCCAGGCCGGCATCGAACTCGGCGGCCACGTGGGCGGCGGTGGTCGGGCTGACCCGGCCGAACTGATTGGCGCTGGGAGCCGAGACGCCCGCCATGCCGCGTGCGGCACACGCGGCGAGCAGCGCCTGCGCCACCGGGTGCGACGGGCAGCGCATGCCGATGGTGGCGTGTCCGCCGGCCGAGGCGGTGGCCACGCCGGGCCGGCGCGGCAGGATCAGCGTCAGCGGGCCGGGCCAGCAGGCTGCGATCAGCCGCCGAGCGAAGGCCGGCACGTCGACCGTGAAATGGTCCACGCCCGGCGGCAGCGCCTGGCCGGGACCCGCGGGCGCCACATGCACGATCAGCGGATGGTCGCTCGGCCGGCCCTTGGCGGCGAAGATGGCAGCCACCGCGTCCGCGCGGGTGGCGTCGGCCGCCAGGCCGTAGACGGTCTCGGTCGGCATGCCGAGCAGGCCGCCGGCGGCCAGGATGTCGGCCGCCTGCGCGACCGCGGCGGGATCGTGGCCGTCGAGGATCATGGGGTGCTGGTCGAAGGAAAAGAACGGTGCCGCGCGCGGCGCTCAGAAAGGCGCGATGCCCAGGATGGCGCAGGCCTCCAGCGCCGCCTCGCGTGCGGCCACGGCGGTGGCCGCGGTGAAGGTCAGGTGGCCCATCTTGCGGCCCGGCACCGCGGCATGCTTGCCGTAGAGGTGCAGATGGGCGCCGGGCAGCGCCAGCACCCGGTCCCAGGCCGGGGTACGCTGCGCCGGCGACACCTGGCCCTCGACCTGCGGCAACTGCCACAGGTCGCCCAGCAGGTTCAGCATCACCGCCGGGCTGTGCTGGCGGGGCGCTGCCAGCGGCAGACCGGCCATGGTGCGCACCTGCAGCGCGAACTGCGAGCTGTCGCAGGCGTCGATCGTGTAGTGGCCGCTGTTGTGCGGCCGGGGCGCGATCTCGTTGACGACCAGCCGGCCGTCCTGCAGCAGGAAGAACTCGACGCAGAGCACGCCGACGTATCCCAGGCCGTCTGCTATCGATTTCGCAGCATCTACGGCTTGCTGCGCCTGGGCAGGATCGATGTTGCCTTCGTGCACCTCGGTCACCGCCAGGATGCCGTCGCGGTGCAGGTTGCGCTGCACCGGGAAGTGCACGGTGGTGCCGTCGGCGCCGCGCGCAACGATCACCGAGCATTCGGCGGCCAGCGGCAGCATCTTTTCCAGCACGCAAGGCACGTGCTGCAGCTGCGCCCAGGCGGCGGTGAGCGCGTCGCGGTCGACCACCCGGGCCTGGCCCTTGCCGTCGTAGCCCATGCGGACGGTCTTCAGGATGCCGGGCAGCAGGAACGCATCGACCGCGGCCAGCTGCTCGGGTGTGTCGATCAGCGCGTAGGGCGCACACGGTACGTCGCAGCGGTCGAAATGGGCTTTCTCGGCCGCGCGGTCCTGCGCGATGCCGACGGCCGAGGCCGCCGGCGCCACCGGCAGGCTGCGGGCCAGGGTGGCCAGCGCGGCAGCGGGCACGTTCTCGAATTCGGTGGTGACGGCGACGCACAGCTGCGCCATGTGCGCCAGACCGTCCGGATCCAGATAGCCCGCCTGTACATGGTGGTGGCTGACCCGGCCGGCGGGGCTGGACGGATCGGGGTCGAGCACCGCAGTGAAATAGCCCATCGACTGGGCCGCGTGCACGAACATCCGGCCCAGCTGGCCGCCGCCCACCACGCCCAGCGTCACCTCGGCATGGCTGCCGGCGACATGGCCCAGGGCAGCGCCGGCAGGGGCCGGGCCGGGCCGGGTGTCGGCCAGGCCGTGGAGCACCGCCTCGATCTCGGCACCCAGCGTAGTGCCGGCCTGGCCCGCGGGCGCCGCCACGGCACCGGCGCCGTCGGGCGGTGGCACCACCCCGGGCAGCGACAGGAACACGGGGCAGGCGACATCGTCGGCCGCGGCGAGCGGTGCGGGGGCGTCGGTCATGCGGCGGAGCCCACCGGTGCAAGCGCCATCGCCCGGGCGGCGGCGGTCTGCTCGGCCCGGAAGGTGTCGAGCTGCGCGCGCAGGGCCGGATCGCCCACCGCCAGCATCGCGACCGCGAACAGCGCCGCGTTGGCCGCGCCGGCCGCGCCGATGGCGAAGGTGGCCACCGGAATGCCCTTGGGCATCTGCACGATGCTGTGGAGGGAATCGACACCCTGCAGGTGGCGGCTGGCCACCGGCACGCCCAGCACCGGCACGGTGGTCTTGGCGGCCAGCATGCCCGGCAGGTGGGCCGCGCCGCCAGCGCCGGCGATGATCGCGGCCAGGCCCTGGGCGGTGGCCGACTCGGCGTAGGCGAACATGTCGTCGGGCATGCGGTGCGCCGAGACGACGCGCGCAGAATGCGGCACGCCGAATTGCTGGAGAATCTGAACCGCGTGCTGCATGGTGTCCCAGTCGGAGCTGGAACCCATGACCACGCCAATGGAGAGGGGTGTCATAGAGGGAGCGGTATGCGCCGTCCGCGATTGATGCAACCTTGAATTTTACTTTTAGGCGTATACCTGGCTTCCATGATCGATATCACCCTTCAGAATTTCCAGTCCGATCTGATCGACGGCTCGATGACCCGGCCGGTGCTGCTGGACATCTGGGCCGAATGGTGCGGCCCATGCAAGCAACTGGGCCCGGTGCTGGAGAAGCTTGAAACCGACTACGCCGGCCGCTTCACCCTGGCCAAGCTCGACGCCGACAAGGTGCCGCAGATCTCGCAGCAGCTCTCGCAGATGTTCGGCGTGCGCAGCATCCCGTTCTGCGTGATGTTCGTCGGCGGCCAGCCGGTCGACGGCTTCGTCGGCGCCCAGCCCGAGGCGACGATCCGCGAATTCCTCGACAAGCATGTGCCGAGTGCCGAGGAAGTCGAGGCCGAGCAGGAAGAGTTCGCCGCCCAGGACGCGCTGGCCGAGGGCGACACCGAGACCGCCCTGGAAAAGCTCCAGCACGCGGTGGCCGCCGACCCGGCCAACGACGATGCCCGCTTCGACTACGTCAAGCTGCTGCTGCAGCTCGGCCGCACCGACGATGCCAAGGTGGCCTTCGCGCCGGTGATCGCCCGGACCGGCCTGGTGCGGCGCTTCGACTCCCTGCAGCGCTGGATTGATGCTATCGATTTCGCAGCAGGTGGTCCGCATGCAGCGCCGGCTGCGGCCGATTTCGATGCGAAGATCGCCGCCAACAAGCGCGATTTCGACGCCCGCTTCGGCCGCGCCCGCCTGCTCATCGCCCAGCAGCAGTGGACCGCCGCGATGGACGAGTTGCTCGAGATCCTGATGCGCGACAAGTCGTGGAACGAGGACGCGGCCCGCAAGACCTACATCGCGGTGCTCGACGTGATCGAGCCGCCGAAGCCGAAGGTCGCCGACGGCCAGATCCCGCCCGACGATCCGGTCGTGGCGACCTACCGTCGGCGGCTCAGTTCGGTCGTGCTGAGCTGACCGAACAGGGCGGGCCGGCTCAGGCGATCAGCCGTTCCAACGCCTCGCGGTACTTGGCCGCCGTCTTCTCGATCACGTCCTGCGGCAGGCGCGGTGCCGGCGCGGTCTTGTCCCAGGCCTTGCCGTGGATGCGCACCGCCTCCAGCCAGTCGCGGACGAACTGCTTGTCGTAGCTCGGCGGGTTGATGCCGGCGGCGAAGGCCGCGTCGTAGCCCTCCACCGGCCAGTAGCGCGACGAATCGGGCGTCAGCACCTCGTCCATCAGCACCAGCCGGCCGGCCGGGTCCAGGCCGAACTCGAACTTGGTGTCGGCGATGATCATCCCCTTCTCGCGGGCGATGGCGGCGGCCTTTTTGTAGATGGCGATGCTCACGTCTCGGATCCGGGCCGCCAGATCGGGGCCGACCGTCTCGACGACACGCTCGTAGGTGATGTTCTCGTCGTGCTCGCCCATCGCGGCCTTGGCGGCGGGGGTGAAGATCGGCTCGGGCAGCGGGCTGGCGTTCTTCAAACCCGCCGGCAGCGACACGCCGCAGACCGATTGCGATGCCTGATACTCCTGCCAGCCGCTGCCGGCCAGGTAGCCGCGCACCACCGCCTCGACGGGAATGGGCTTCAGGCGTTGGACCAGCATCGAGCGGCCGGTGATCTGCGGCACCTCGGCGGCGCTCACCACGCTCTCGGGTGCACCGCCGGTCAGATGGTTGGGGACGATGTCGCCCAGCTTGTCGAACCAGAACAGCGCCATCTGCGTCAGCAGCACGCCCTTGCCGGGAATCGGCTCGCCCATGATCACGTCGAAGGCCGAGAGCCGGTCGCTCGCGACCATCAGGATGCGGTCGTCGCCGACGGCGTAGTTGTCGCGCACCTTGCCGCGGGCCAGCAGCGGCAGGGAGTGGAGGGCGGAGGTATGGAGGGCGGTAGCGGTCATGGTCGTCACGGCAAGAAAAAAGCCCGCCAAGACGCGGCGGGCTGGTGCATTATCGCCACAGGGGCCGCCGGGCGGCGGGCCCCGCGGGCATTACTGGACGACCTGCGCCAGTTCGCCCTTGGCGTACTTGGCGGCGACGACCTGCAGGCTGTCGCCCTTGACCTTGGCGCCCTGGCCCTCGCAGCCGAATTCGATGTAGCGCTGCTTGCAGATTTGCTTGGCGGCTTCGCGGGCGGGCTTCAACCATTCGCGCGCGTCGAACTTGTCGGGATTCTCGGACAGGAACTTGCGCACCGCGCCGGTCATCGCCAGACGAATGTCGGTGTCGATGTTGATCTTGCGCACGCCGAACTTGATGGCTTCCTGGATTTCCGAGACGGGCACGCCGTAGGTCTCCTTCAGCTTGCCGCCGTACTGGTTGATGATGGCCAGCAGGTCCTGCGGCACGCTGGAGGAGCCGTGCATCACCAGGTGGGTGTTGGGAATCCGGGCATGGATTTCCTTGACGCGCGAGATCGCCAGGATGTCGCCGGTGGGCGGGCGGCTGAACTTGTAGGCGCCGTGGCTGGTGCCGATGGCGATGGCCAGCGCGTCCAGCTGGGTGGCCTTGACGAAGGCGGCGGCCTCTTCCGGATCGGTCAGCATCTGGCTGTGGTCGAGCTTCACATCGGCACCGATGCCGTCTTCCTCGCCGGCATCGCCGGTCTCGAGGTTGCCCAGGCAGCCGAGTTCGCCTTCGACGGTGACGCCGTGTTTGTGCGCCATCTCGACGACCTTGCGGGTCACGTCGGTGTTGTAGTCGAAGTCGGCAGGGGTCTTGCCGTCTTCCCGCAAAGAGCCGTCCATCATCACCGACGAGAAGCCGAGGTCGATCGCGCCCCGGCAGATGGCGGGGCTCTGGCCATGGTCCTGGTGCATCACCAGCGGGATGTTCGGATACTGCTCGACGGCGGCCTGGATCAGGTGCTTGATGAACGCCTCGCCGGCGTACTTGCGGGCACCGGCGCTGGCCTGCAGGATCACCGGCGCCCCGGTTTCCTTGGCGGCTTCCATCACGGCCTGCACCTGCTCGAGGTTGTTGACGTTGAAGGCTGGAATGCCGTAACCGTTCGCGGCGGCGTGGTCGAGCAGTTCCCGCATCGAGACTAATGCCATGGTGGTGATCCAAAGTAGGGGTTGGAAGCCGGCGGGCCGCGATCGGCATGCGGCGCGGTAATCCGACGGTAGCCTTCCGATTTTAGCGGCCGACGCCCCGGCCGGCTGTCAGCGAACACCGCCAGGGCCGGGCGCGGCGGGCGGCCGGGTCAGGCGGGCGACAGGCCCAGGAACGCCAGCACGTCCGCATGCACCGGCGCCAGCCAGCGCAGCGGCGCGGCCAGGCTGCCGACCAGCGTCACATGGTTGATGCGGCCGTAGTGGCGCAAGGTCACGTCGACGCCCGCCGCCTGCAGCTTCTCGGCCAGGGCGAAGGTATTGCGACGCGGGTTGACCACGCTGTCGGTGTCGGCGGCGACCAGCAGGGTGCGGGGCGCGGCCGGCGACGCATGGGCCAGCGGCTGCGAATCGGCCGGTGTGTCGGGCCACCGGAAGGCGACCTGGGTGTCGGGGTTGTCGATCGGCAGGAAGTCGTAGGGGCCGGCCAGGCCGATCCAGCCCTTGAGCTGCCGCGGCGCCAGGCCGACCTCCTGCAGCCAGCGCGCATCGAGCGCCAGCATCGCCGCGTTGTAGCCGCCGGCGCTGTGGCCCATCAGCACGATGTCGGCGGGGTCGCCACCGATCTCGGCCGCATGGTCGAAGGCCCAACGCACCGCGCGGGCGCTGTCGCGCACGAATTCGGGATAGCGCACGCCGGGGCTCAGCCGGTAGTCGGGCACCACCGCGATCGCGCCGTGCGCGGCCAGGGCTTCGCCGACGAAGCGGTAGTCGGCCCGCTCGCCCATCGTCCAGGTGCCGCCGTAGAAGAAAACGACGATCGGCGGCGGCTTGCCGCCGGTACGGGCGCCTTCGGGCAGCCGGTACACGTCGAGCTTCTGGCGCGAATCGGGGCCGTAGGCGATGCCGGGCTGCAGCCGGTAACCGCTGCGCGGCACCAGCCGGTCGAGCACCTGGGCGCCGCTGCAACCCGACAACAGCGTGGCCGCGGCCGCCAGCAGGCCCGCACGGCGGGCGGGGGAACGAAGAGGGTCCAGGTTCATGAACGGTTCATCGGCTGAGGGAAAATACGGTGGCGGTACGCACCGCGACCCGGCGAGGCAGGTGCGGCACTGTAGGGACGATGCCCGCAGGGCGGTGTTATCACTTGATACAACTGGCACATCTGCCGGTGGGAACCCCGGGCCTGTTGCAGTGCACCATGAGAGAGTCGGGTGTTGCGCGTCTGCGGACCCGAGAAACGAGGAAGGAGTCCGATTTGAAGTTCCGTGTCATCACGCTGGCCGCCTGCACCGCAGCCATCGCCTGCCTGCCCGCCGTCACCCGGGCACAGGTCACGCTGAAACCCGACGGCGAATGGCGCTACCTGTTCAGCGCCGGTGGCAACGCCACCAAGGGCAACAGCGACACCACCGCGATCAACGCCAGCGGCGAAGCGGCCCGCGTCACCGAACACGACAAGCTGATCGCCCGCGGCCAGCTCAACTACGGCCAGGCCAACGGCAGCAAATCGGCCCAGCGCTATTCGCTCGGAACGCAGTACAACCGCGACATCTCGCGCAACAGCTTCAGCTTCGGCGCGGTCGATCTGATCCGCGACCGGCCCTCCAACATCGGCCACCGCTATTCGCTGGCGGGCGGCGTCGGCCGCCACATGCTGCGCGGCGACGAGAACAACCTCGACATCTCGCTCGGCCTGGGCTACACCCAGGACAAGTACGTCACGCCCATAGAAGTGCTGGACCAGGTACGCTCCGAGTACGGCCGTACCGAGCTGGTGATGGCCGAGGAATCCAGCCACCGACTCACCAACACCACCCGCATCCGCCAGAAGGTCACCGTCTACCCCAACCTGACCGACCGCGGCGCCTACCGCGGCGCGCTGGAAACCGGCATCTCGGTGGCGATGACACCCACCCTCAACCTGACCGCCGGCCTGAACTACCGCTACGACAGCGACCCCGGCGTAGGCATCAAGAAAGGCGACGCATCGTTCGTCACCGGCGTATCGCTGCGCTTTGACTAGGCGAACCGCTACGGTTGCGGCGATGCGGATTTGGTATCGCGGATCAATTCCGCCTTGGTAATAGCTTTAAGAACACGCTCCCGAGAGGCCGTCCTCAAACGTCCCAAACCAAGCTCATCCGCCATCGCCGCAAGCGCGGCATCTCCAGAAAAATCTATCAGCACGCGGCTAGTGTGGTGTCTCAAAAATAAGCCGAACTAAGTTGACGAATGGTTATCCATGAGTTTCCAAGTCCAGGAAACTACAAAGATGACCAGATCAGG
>NZ_QJTC01000023.1 GCF_003217575.1 Xylophilus ampelinus
GCCCGCAGCATGTCCGAGGACGACAGCTCGCCGGAAGGGAGAAAGCCCATCTGGTGGGCGAGCGTTGCAGGGTCGGCTGCTATCTGGTGAATGCGCGCGATGGTGCAGAGAACGGCCAGTGCCTGGTCTCGGCGCGATATTGTTAGCGTGCTACCTGAAAATGCCGGGCGATTACCAGTGACCTCGTCTGCCGACTCGCTCTCAACACCCGATCCAGTACCTTCGTCCGCCATCGACATTCCCCGCAAGCTTGTGTCGCTTGTGTAAATAGACGGGCGAAGTTAATCGTTAATCGAATAGGGCACTAGAGAAAGATGGCGGATGCGCGCGGGATTCGTGGAGATTGTGTGGTCGTCGCCACAATAATAATTACTTACAATCGCGGTAAGGCCGATGTAAGTTTGGAAGTGCAGAGCCCGACCCGGCGCGTGTTGAAGCCGGTTTCGTGGGGCGTCGTTCCTGCGGCTCGGTTCAGCACTGGAACAGCAGGGGCGGGCGTACCGTGGCCACCAGGCTGACGGCCCCCGCCGCACAACATGCGATCCGGAGCCTGGCGGTGTGGCGGCTGTCGGCGATGCCCAGTGCCGCCAGCGGAGCAGCCCACAGGACTGCGTAGTTCAACACGCGCAGCATCCAGTTGGTATCCCGCAGCCAGAACGAGCCGACCAGCGCCAATGCTGCCAGCACGCCGCCTGCCGACGCCAGGCCGAGCAGGTCTTGCAGCATCGGCCGGCCCCTTCCGGCAAGCCAGTGGACACGTGCCACTCCCGTGCCGCGCAAAGCAAGAGCCAAAAACAACAGATTACCTGCCTGGGCGACGAAGAAAAGCGCGGGTTGGTTCTTGTAGGGTTTCCAGGCGTCGGGCGGCAGGAGCAGCGCCTGCATGCCAAGCGCACCGGCGGCCGGCAGCAGCAGCAGTCCCAGGACCCATCGGGGATGGCGGTCCAGTATCTCCAGGGCGTGGCGGCCGGCCGGGGCAAGCCGAGGCCATGCCGGCTTGGCGAGTGCCAGCAGCACGGCCAGAGCGACTGCCGCACCGCCCGCGACCATGCCGGCAGAGGGCGTGAGGAGCAGTTGGCTGTGGCGGATGTCGGCCAGCATGGCGCCATAAGGCGTTCCAGGCACCACGAACACCACCAGGCCCAGCGACAGGCCTACGACGGGGCCTGCGAAACCTGCCCTGTTTCGTGTGCCGGACAGGTAGGCCCCGGCCAGCAGGACGAATGACGCGACCGCCAGGATCGCGAAGGACAGGATGTGCAGTAGGGCGACCAGGGGCGCCAGCACCATGCAAGGCCACGAAGGTCGCTGGTCCCGCAGCGCGCGCAGGCATAGGCAAAGATGCAGAAACACCAGCGCCTGGCCCCACTGCTGGGGCCGGCTTTCCAGAAGGGGAGCCAAAAAATAGGTGCTGGTCGCCAGACAGAGCAGCGCATCGGCCGGCCGGGTAATGCCCAGCATGCGGTAGCCGGCCCAGAGCACGGCCAGGATCAACGGCACGGACACCATGCCCAGCACCGCGAGCGCACGGTCGGGGGACATGTCCGAGAAGTGCATGAGCTGCCGCAGTGTCCAGAAGTGGAGCGGTCCGGACACGGGCCAGTCTATGCCTTGCTGCACGGCACGCGCGATGAACGCCCAGTGGTGCTCGTCCATCCGGCAGATCGGATAGCCGCCCCAGGTGCGCACCAGATATGCACCGACCAGCCCTGCCAGCGCCACGGTCCCGAGGGATCGCCATGGTGGGCGCTCCGCAGTGCTGGCGGGCGAGTCCGCGTTCATGCGCATCGGGTCGAGGTGCCTGTTCGATCAGGATGGCGGGGACACCGAGCCCCCGCCGCGCGGTGCCTCAGCGGGCCGACCGCAGCAGAGACTGCGCGTCCTGGCGCCAGGCAGCGAAGGCCCGCGTTTCTTCGTCGGTCAGGGTCACGTCCGCGGATTGGATCCGATAAGCGGCTTGCTGCCGGGCGGCGTCGCCATGGGCGTTCGATGGGGATGGATTTTCCTGCAGCGGCGCAAGCTGCAGGTCGAGGCTGGAAGGCGTGCTGTCATTGATGCCTGTGGGACGCCCGGTACGGGTGTGGGTGCGGGTGACGAACAAGGAATACGACGCGGTCTGTTGGACCGCTTGCCACGTGCCCACGCCTGCGCCTCGGTCGCCCGACATCTTGAAGGAGTAGTAGTCGTCGTTGGGCGAATTGTTGGCCTCTACACACAGAATGCTGCCGGCCAGCGCGCCGCTGGTCTGGTTCTCGCATCCGAAGTTGCCGGCCGGATTGACGGCGATGCCGCTACCCGTCGACGTGCCCGAACCGAGCGCGCGGGTGAGCGAGTAGAAATCCGAATTGACGAAGTTGGGGCCGACGTAGGTCAACAGATAGGTGCCGAACAAACCCTCCGGTGTCGGCGGGTAGCCGAAGCTGAACTTCACCACGGCCTTGGGGCTTTCGCCCGGCAGCGTGATCGTGCCGCTCTTGCCGGTGCGGAAATCCAGCGTGACCGTGCCGGGCGAGCCGGCCTCCGTGCCATTGCGGAAGCCCGCACCTAGCGGTGTGCCGCCCCGGTATTCCATCAGCGGTGCCGAGAAGCGGTTGTCTTTGATCGGGCCCACGGCGCTATAGAACACGCTGCTGCCATCGGCACGGTAGCCGTAGTAAGACAGCACCGCCACTTCGTTTTCCACCTCGATTTGAAAACCGCGGCCCGGCGAGCCGTTCAATTCGGCGGATATGCCCCACAGACCCGGCGCCGGCATAAATGCCTGAGCGCTACCGGCAACACAAAAAGCCAACGCGGTGGACCAAGTGCGAAGATAGGAGATGGACATATTTTTGATGTCTGGTTGCGAGGGTGTGCAGCGTAACAGCGGGCATCACGGACCGAGATGGTTTTTGCCGTGGATGTCGCGTTTTCCGCAGGCCTTCGTCGCCGACCTGGGAGCCGCTAGACTTTCCTGCCCGATTACTTTGCGGCGATAGCTTCCCATTTCCCCATGACCCTCTCCCAACAGACCGTGCGCGAGGCCTTGCGACAGGTCGTGGACCCCCGGACCGGCAAAGACTTCCTCACGGCCCGGGCCGTCCAGGACCTGGTGGTCGAGGGCGCGCAGGTGTCTTTCCGGGTGGTGCTGGGGTATCCGGCGGCCAGCCGACATGCGGCGCTGCGCGCGGCCCTCACGGCCGCGGTGCTGGCGGTACCGGGAGTCGAGCGGGTGGCGATCCGCTTCGGCACCGAGGTCGTGGCCCATTCGGTGCAACGCGGGCTGCAGCCGATGCCGGAGGTGAAGAACATCATCGCGGTCGCCTCGGGCAAGGGCGGGGTGGGCAAGAGCACCACCGCCGCCAATCTGGCGCTGGCGCTGGCGGCCGAGGGCGCCACGGTCGGGTTGCTGGATGCCGACATCTACGGCCCCAGCGTGCCGACCATGATGGGCATCGCCGGCCGGAAGCCCGCCAGCGAGGACGGCAAGACGATGGAGCCGCTGATCGCCCACGGCATCCAGGTGATGTCGATCGGCTTTCTGGTCGAGCCCGACCAGGCCATGGTCTGGCGCGGCCCGATGGCCACGCAGGCGCTGGAACAGCTGCTGCGGCAGACGAACTGGAAGGGCCTGGACTACCTGGTGGTCGACATGCCGCCCGGCACCGGCGACATCCAGCTCACCCTGAGCCAGCGGGTGCCGATCGCCGGCGCGGTGATCGTCACCACGCCGCAGGACATCGCGCTGATCGATGCGCGCAAGGGCGTGAAGATGTTCGAGAAGGTGGGCGTACCGCTGCTGGGCCTGGTCGAGAACATGGCGGTGCATGTTTGCAGCCAGTGCGGCCATGCCGAGCACATCTTCGGCGAGGGCGGCGGCCAGCGGCTGGCCGCCGAGTACGGCATGGACTACCTGGGTGCGCTGCCGCTGGCGCTCGATATCCGCCTGCAGGCCGACGGCGGCACGCCGACCGTGGCCGCCGCGCCCGACGGACCGCACGCCGCCGCCTACCGCGACATCGGGCTGAAGGTGGCGGTGGCGCTGGCCGGCCGCGGCAAGGATTTCTCGGCGCGTTTCCCGACCATCACGGTGAGCCAGGACACCTGATGCACCGTGCCCGCGGTAGCCGGGCCTCTGCCCGGCTTTCCCGAAGGGTGGGTCCCGCGGGCAGGCGCCCGCGGCGTCGCGGCCCTTGCCGAGGCGCGATCCTCGGCGGCGGCCCGTGCCATGGCGACAGCGGCGCCGCGTGGCCCTAGGGCAGCCTGCGGGCATCCCCCTCTGCCTGCTGCCCGTCGAATTACATCCGGTATAAAATGGATTCAGTTTCTGAATCGGGCCATTTTCAGATCGAATCGGACCCGGGATTCATGTCGCCAGACACTCGCGCACCGAAAAATCCGGCCCGCTGAGATGCGGGTCCCACCGAGGAGAAAGAACATATGGCGAACTTCCTGGACAAGGAACGCACCGTTGCCGGCCCTGGCTTCAACCGCTGGCTGGTACCCCCGGCCGCTCTGGCGATCCACCTGTGCATCGGCATGGCCTACGGCTTCTCGGTGTTCTGGCTGCCGCTGTCGAAGGCCCTGGCCACCCAGGGCGACGGCGCGCAGGCCTGCGGCAAGGACATGAGCTTCTTCGCCGAACTGTTCGCCAGCGGCTGCGACTGGCGCATCGCGACCCTCGGCTGGATGTACACCCTGTTCTTCGTGTTCCTCGGTTGCTCGGCGGCGATCTGGGGCGGCTGGCTGGAGCGTGCCGGCCCGCGCAAGGCGGGCGTGGTGTCGGCCCTGTGCTGGTGCGGCGGCATGGCGCTGTCGGCCATCGGCATCCACCTGCACCAGTTCTGGCTGATGATCCTGGGCTCGGGCGTGATCGGCGGCATCGGGCTGGGGCTGGGCTACATCTCGCCGGTTTCGACGCTGATCAAGTGGTTCCCCGACCGCCGCGGCATGGCCACCGGCATGGCGATCATGGGCTTCGGCGGCGGCGCGATGATCGGCTCTCCGCTCGCGGCCGAGCTGCTGAAGATCTTCTCGACGCCCACCGACGTCGGCGTGGCGCCCACCTTCCTGTCGATGGCCGCGATCTACTTCGTCTTCATGATGGCCGGCGCGCTGCTCTACCGCGTGCCCGCCACCGGCTGGAAGCCCGCCGGCTGGACGCCGCCGCCGCCGTCGGCCAACGCGATGATCACCCAGCGCCACGTGCATGTGACGAAGGTCTGGGGCATCCCGCAGTTCTGGCTGATCTGGATCGTGCTGTGCATGAACGTCAGCGCCGGCATCGGCGTGATCGGCATGGCCTCGCCGATGCTGCAGGAAGTCTTCGGCGGCGCGCTGGTCCACGTGCAGGCCCGTTACTCGGACCTCGACAAGCCGCAACTGGCCGCCATCGGCGTGATCGCCGCCGGCTTCACCGCGCTGCTCTCCTTGTTCAACATCGGCGGCCGCTTCTTCTGGGCCAGCATCTCCGACAAGCTGGGCCGCAAGCTCACCTACGCGATTTTCTTCGTGCTGGGCGGCCTGCTGTACGCCAGCATCCCCGGCTCGGCCGGCGCGGGCAACAAGCTGCTCTTCGTGGGCGCCTTCTGCATCATCCTGTCGATGTACGGCGGCGGCTTCGCCACGGTGCCGGCCTACCTGGCCGACCTGTTCGGCACCCAGTTCGTCGGCGCGATCCACGGCCGCCTGCTGACGGCCTGGGCCACGGCCGGCATCCTGGGCCCGGTGGTGGTGAACTACATGCGCGAGTACCAGCTGGGCCTGGGCATTGCGCGCGAGCAGGTCTACAACCAGACCATGTACATCCTGGTGGGCATGCTGGTGATCGGCTTCATCGCCAACCTGCTGGTGCGTCCCCTGGCCGACAGGTGGTTCATGACCGACGACGAACTGGCCGTCGAGAAGAAGCTGGCGCACGAGAAGGCCGCGGCGTCCGAGGTCGGCACCGGCAGCGGTGCCTCCGGCGGCGCCACCAGCCCCGTGCTGGTGGCACTGGTCTGGGCTGCAGTAGGCTTGCCGCTGGCATGGGGTGTATATCGAACTTTGTTGAGCGCGGCCAAATTCTTCGGCTAGCGCGAGCGCGCCCGAGGGGCGCAAGGAGTCCACGATGAGCGAACAGAAAATCGAGTTCTACAAAGGCCCCGCCGGCGGCTGGGGCGCACTGCGCTCCGTGGGTCGCGCCCTGCAACGGCAGGACATCGCGATCAAGGGCGCCAAAACGCTGCTCTCGGCCAACCAGCCCGACGGCTTCGACTGCCCCGGCTGCGCCTGGCCCGACCGCAACCATGCCTCGACCTTCGAGTTCTGCGAGAACGGCGCCAAGGCCGTCGCGGCCGAGGCCACCGCCCGCCGCGCCGGCCCCGAGTTGTTCGCGAAGTACAGCGTGGCCGAGCTGGCGCGGCAGAGCGACTTCTGGCTCGAAGACCAGGGCCGACTCACCCACCCGATGGTCTACGACGCGATCACCGACCACTACCTGCCGATCGACTGGGACGACGCCTTCGCCCTGATCGCCCGGCACCTCAACGGCCTGCCCGACCCCAACCAGGCGATCTTCTACACCTCGGGCCGGGCCAGCAACGAGGCGGCCTTCCTGTACCAGCTGTTCGTGCGCGAGTACGGCACCAACAATTTCCCCGACTGCTCCAACATGTGCCACGAGCCCAGCGGCAGCGGCATGCGGCCGCAGATCGGCGTGGGCAAGGGCACGGTGCAGCTCGACGATTTCGAGCGTGCCGACGCGATCTTCATCTTCGGCCAGAACCCCGGCACCAACCATCCGCGCATGCTGGGCGAGCTGCGCGAGGCGCACAAGCGCGGCGCCAGGATCGTCAGCTTCAACCCGCTGCGCGAGCGCGGCCTGGAGCGCTTCCAGGACCCGCAGAGCAAGATGGAGATGGCCACGCTCGGCTCCACGCCCATCAGCACCCACTATTTCCAGCTGCAGGTCGGCGGCGACCTGGCCGCGGTCAAGGGCATGATGAAGCAGCTGGTCGAGTGGGAAGACGCCGGCCAGCCGGTGCTCGACCACGCTTTCATCGCCGAGCACACCCAGGGCGTCGATGCGCTGCTGGCCGACCTGCGCGCCGAGAACTGGGACGCGCTGGTGACCGAATCGGGCCTGTCGCGCGAGCAGATCCGCCAGGCCGCCGAGCTCTACCGCGACGCCGAAAGCACCATCGTCTGCTGGGGCATGGGCATCACCCAGCACAAGCATTCGGTCGCCACCATCCAGCTGATCGTCGACATGCTGCTGCTGCGCGGCAACATCGGCCGTCCCGGCGCCGGCCCGTGCCCGGTGCGCGGCCACAGCAACGTGCAGGGCGACCGCACGATGGGCATCTGGGAGAAGCCGCCGGCGGCGCTCCTCGACAAGCTGGAGCAGGTTTTCGGCTTCCAGGCGCCGCGCGCGCACGGCTTCGACGTGGTCGAGGCGATCCAGGCGATGCGCGACGGCCGCGGCAAGACCTTCTTCGCCCTCGGCGGCAACTTCGCCTCGGCCACGCCCGACACCTTCGAGACCTGGAAGGCGCTGCGCAACTGCGACCTGACGGTGCACGTCACCACCAAGCTCAACCGCAGCCACGTCATCCACGGCAAGGAAGCGCTGATCCTGCCGTGCCTGGGCCGCACCGAGATCGACATGCAGGACAGCGGCGCGCAGGGCGTGACGGTGGAAGATTCGATGGGCATGGTGCACATCTCGAAGGGCATCAACCCGCCCGCGTCGGAGCACCTGCTGTCGGAGCCGGCCATCGTCGCCCGCCTGGCGCACGCCACGCTCGGCGCGCGCAGCCGCGTCGATTGGCCGGGTGTGGTGGCCGACTACGACCGGGTGCGCGACCTGATCGAGCAGGTGTTCGTCGACTTCGAGGACTTCAACACCCGGGTGGCGGTGCCGGGCGGCTTCAAGCTGCGCAACACCGCCGCCGAGCGCGTCTGGGCCACCGCCACGCGGAAGGCCAATTTCTACGCGCACGCCCTGCCCACCGACACGCCGGTGCACAAGGCCCGCGCCCGGATCACCGACACCATCGTGTTCAACCTGGGCACCACCCGGTCGCACGACCAGTACAACACCACCATCTACGGCATGGACGACCGCTACCGCGGCGTCTTCGGCCAGCGCCGCGTCGTCTTCATCCATGTCGAGGACATCCGCGCCCTGGGGCTGAAGGACGGCGACTGGGTCGACATCCAGACCGTCTGGGACGACGGCCAGGAGCGCCGCGCCGACCGGTTCAAGCTGGTGCAGTACGACATTCCGCGCGGCTGCCTGGCGGCCTACTACCCCGAGACCAACCCGCTTGTGCCGCTGGAGTCGGTGGCGCTGGCGGCCGGCACGCCGACCTCGAAGTCCATCCCGGTGGTTCTGGTGCCGCACCATGCGGGGCAGGCCGACGGCGCCGGTGCCGACACCGGCTCCACCCGCGAGGCCGCGGCGGTCACGGCTTGAGCGGCGACGGCGCGCTGCCGCAAGGCTTGGCCGCGGCACTGCTGCTGACGCTGGCCGAGAAGCCGGCGGGCGAGGCCGCCTCGGTGCCCTGGCTCGGCAAGCGGCTGCAGCGGGAGGCCAGCGTGGTGATGCGCGCGCTGGCGATGATGGGCAGCGCCCGCATCGGCAGCCACCAAGGGCCGGGCTGGGTGGAGATGGCGCACGACGGCGAGCGGTGGATGGTGCGGCTGCTGGCGCCCGGCGTCGAGGCGGTGCGGCGGCTGGTCGAGGCCGAGGGCGGCGACGATGGCGTGCCCGACCCGCCTGCCGAGTCCGACCGATGACCGACCGCACCCCGACCTTCCCGCCCGACGGCACCGCCTTGCCGCCCGCGCTGCTGCCGGCGCAGGTGCAGCGCCAGCGGCTGGAGGCCGGCGCGGTGTGTTGCGCCGACGACGAGGACCGGGTCGCCAACGAAGTGCCGGTGGCGCTGGTCTTCAACGGCATCTCCCACGCGGTGATGATGTGTACCCCGCAGGACCTGGAGGCCTTCGCCCTCGGCTTCGCGCTGAGCGAAGGCATCCTCGACACCCGCGCCGAATGCTTCGGCGTCGAGACCCGGCGGGCCGACTGCGCGCCCGCCCCCGACGGGGGCGGCGACCCGGAGACGCCGGCGGTGGAGGTGCACCTGGAGATCGCCAGCCGCGCCTTCGCCCGTCTGAAGGAGCGCCGCCGGGCGCTGGTGGGCCGCACCGGCTGCGGCGTCTGCGGGATCGACAGCCTGGCCGCGCTCGACCTGGTGCCCGAGCAAGTGCCGCGGCCCGATTGGCTGGCCGCGTTCGACGCCCGCACCGTGCTGGCCGCGTTCGACGGCCTGGCCGCGCTGCAGCCGCTCAACGCGCAGGTCGGCTCGCTGCATGCCGCCGGCTGGGCGCGGCCCGACGGCACGCTGACCGACGTGCTGGAGGACGTGGGCCGGCACAACGCGCTCGACAAGCTGCTGGGCCGGCTGGCCGAAGACGGGCGGCTCGGCACGCCGGGCTTCGTCGTCATGTCCAGCCGCGCCAGCTACGAACTGGCCCGCAAATGCGCCCGTCTGGGCGTGCCGGTGCTGGCGACGATCTCGGCGCCCACCGCGCTGGCGATCGGCATCGCACGGCAGGCCGGCATGCAGCTCTGGGGCCTGTGCCGTGGGCCGCGGGCGCTGCGCTATGCCGGTGGCGGCTGAACGCTTCTCCCGTCGATTTGCTATAAAAATAATAGCTGGTGGTCGGCGTAAAACGCCGGCGGCGGCTACTTTTCTCTCGCATTCCGGAGCCCGCACCGGCCGGCTGTCCGCAAAGCCCCGCCCCGGCGGGCCCCGCTGCCTTTTGCGCTAAGGTCCGCGGCCATGGACACATCCTTCTTCGGCCTGGGCTGGCGCACCCTGCGCCGCGACCTGCGCGCAGGCGAGCTGCGCCTGCTGATCGTCGCCGTCACCCTGGCGGTGGCGGCCCTCACCTCGGTCGGCTTCTTCGCCGACCGGCTGCAGGGCGGGCTGCAGCGCGATGCGCGCCAGCTGCTGGGCGGCGACGCGGTGGTGGTCGGCGACAACCCGCCGCCGGCCGCGTTCACCGAGCAGGCGCGCGCCCAGGGGCTGCAGACCAGCACCACCGTGTCGTTCCCCACCATGGGCCGCGCATCCGATGCCGCGGGCGGCGCCAGCAAGCTGGTGGCGCTGAAGGTGGTCGATGCGGCCTATCCGCTGCGCGGCAGCCTGCGGGTGGCCGATGCGCCGGGCGGTGCCGACACCGCCACCCGCGCCGTGCCGGCCCCGGGCGAGGCCTGGGTCGACGGCTCGGTGCCCGAGGCGCTGGGCCTGCCGATGGGCGCCACCCTGCTGCTGGGCGACAAGGCCTTCCGCATCGCCCGCGTGCTGGCGATCGAGCCCGACCGCGGCGCCGGCTTCCTGAGCTTCGCCCCGCGGGTCATGATCAACGCGGCCGACCTGCCCGCGACCCGGCTGGTGCAGCCCGCCAGCCGCCTCACCTACCGCCTGGCGGTGGCCGGCGCCGATCCGCAGGTCAAGGCGTTCTCGGCCTGGGCCGAGACGGCGGTGGCCCGGCCCGGCGTGCACGGCATGCGGGTGGAGTCGCTGGAAACCGGCGAGCCGCAGATGCGCCAGACGCTCGACCGGGCGCAGAAATTCCTCAGCCTCGTCTCCCTGCTGGCCGCGCTGCTGTCGGCGGTGGCGGTGGCGCTGGCCGCGCGCGGCTTCGCGGCCAGCCACCTGGACGACTGCGCGATGCTGCGGGTGCTGGGCCAGAGCCAGCGCACCATCGCGCGCGGCTACAGCTTCGAGTTCGCGCTGGTGGGCCTGTTCGCCAGCGCGCTGGGCGTGGCGATCGGCTTCGCGGTGCATTACGTCTTCATCGCGCTGCTGGCCGGCCTGGTCGACAGCGCCTTGCCGGCACCGGGCCTCTGGCCGGTGGCCTTCGGCGTCGGCATGGGGCTGACGCTGCTCTTGGCCTTCGGGCTTCCGCCGGTGCTGCAGCTGGCCCGGGTGCCGCCGCTGCGGGTGATCCGCCGCGACGTGGGCGGTTTGAAGCCCGCATCCCTCGGCGTGCTGGCGGTGGGCGTGGCCGGCTTCGCCGCGCTGCTGCTGGCGGCCAGCAGCGACCTGAAGCTGGGGCTGATCGCCGTCGGCGGTTTCGCCGGCGCGGTGCTGCTTTTCGCCGCGCTGGCCTGGGTGGCGGTGCAGCTGCTGCGCCGCAGCGTCAACGAGGTCACCGCGCCGCGCTGGCTGGTGCTGGCCACGCGGCAGATCTCGGCCCGGCCGGTGTACGCGGTGGTGCAGGTCAGCGCGCTCTCGGTCGGGCTGCTGGCGCTGGTGCTGCTGGTGCTGCTGCGCACCGACCTGATCGGCAGCTGGCGCCAGGCCACGCCGGCCGACGCGCCCGACCGCTTCGTCATCAACGTGCAGCCCGACCAGGGCGACGCGTTCCAAAAAACGCTGCAGGATGCCGGCGTGCGGAAGTACGACTGGTACCCGATGGTGCGCGGCCGGCTGGTCGCCATCAACGGCAAGGACACGGCGCCCGCCGACTATGCGGACGACCGCGCCAAGCGCCTGGTCGACCGCGAGTTCAACCTCTCCTACGCCGCCGAGGAGCCGCCGCACAACCAGACCGTGGCCGGCACCTGGATCGACAACGAGCCCGGCGCGATCAGCGTCGAGCAGGGCCTGGCCGAAACGCTGAAGCTGAAGCTGGGCGACACCCTGCGCTTCGACATCGGCGGCCTGCAGAACGAGGCGAAGATCACTTCGCTGCGCAAGGTGGACTGGGGCTCGATGCGGGCCAACTTCTTCGCGATGTACCCGGTGGCGCAGATGCCCGACGTGCCCACCACCTTCCTGGCCGCCTACCGCGCGCCGGCCACCGCCGGCTTCGACAACGCGCTGGTGCGCCGGTTTCCGAACATCACCAACGTCGACCTCTCCAGCACCCTGGCGCAGGTGCAGCGGGTGCTGGACCAGGTGATCCGCGCGGTCGAGTTCCTGTTCGCCTTCACCCTGGTCGCCGGCCTGGTGGTGCTGTTCGCGGCCGTCACCGCCACCCGCGAGGAGCGGGCCAAGGAGTTCGCGATCATGCGTGCCGTCGGTGCCCGCGCCAGCCTGCTGCGGCAGGTGCAGCGCGCCGAGCTGGCCGGGGTCGGCCTGCTCGCGGGCCTTCTGGCCAGCACGGTGGCGATGGCGGTCGGCTGGGCGCTGGCCCGCTACGCCTTCGACTTCACCTGGACCGCGTCGCCCTGGGTGCCGCTGGCCGGCGCCTTGGCCGGCGCGGTGCTGGCGCTGGCCGCCGGCTGGTGGGGCCTGCGCGACGTGCTGCGCCGCCCGGTGGTCGAGACGCTGCGGCGGGCGGCCGATTGAATCGATGCTATCAATTCGATAGCTGGTGGTCGGCGCCGTACGCAGGTTCTGGCACCTTTCCATCTGAAAGCCGCATGGATGCCCGGCCATGCGCTCTCATTTTTGAACCGCTTCCTACCATGCAGATCCAGGACAAGCCCGCTTTCGACACCCTCTTCGCATGGATCGGCGGAGAAGACCGGGTGCACGCCCGTCCGAGGCCGTGCCCCTGCCGCCGGCACGCATCCGTTAGCCTATGCCCTCCTCAGCTTTTCACCGCGCCCCCTGCGCACCGCCACCATGAAGACATCCACCGCTCTCGCCCTGTTGCTCTCCACCGCCTGCGTGCTGCCCCTGGCCGCCCGGGCCGAGGCGCTGCCCTCCGGCGTCAAGATCGACCACCTGAAGGTCGGCACCGGCGCCCAGCCGACGGCCGACAGCACGGTCAAGGTGCACTACCGGGGCACGCTGGCCGACGGCAAGGAGTTCGACAGCTCGTACAAGCGCGGCGAGCCGATCTCGTTTCCGCTCAAGGGCGTCATCCCGTGCTGGACCGAAGGCGTGCAGAAGATGAAGGTGGGCGGCAAGGCCCGGCTGGTCTGCCCGCCGGCCACCGCCTACGGCTCGCGCGGCGCGGGCGGCGTGATCCCGCCCGATGCCACGCTGACCTTCGAGATCGAACTGCTCGACGTTGTCGGCAAGTGAGACCCCGCCCGGCAGCGGGCCGGCACCTGCCGCAGCGGGCCGGCACCCGCAGCGTGCAGTCGACGCCCGAGGGCCGGTGGTTCGAGCCGTGGGCGCGGCGGCGGCTGCCCGGCGTGGCCGAGGCGCTGCATTACCCGGGCGACCAAGCGGAGCGGCGTCGCGGCCCTTGCGAGCGGCCGGCGCTGCTCGGCGAAGTCGGCCCGGGCTGAACTAAAAATCGCTTTGCTATCGAATGTGTAGCTGGAGGTCGGCTTCCGGCGAAGACTACGAATACTTTTCGTTCAAAAGTGCGTCGCGTTGCGTTTGGCGGGCCGCAGCAGCACCACCAGCGCGCCGCCGCCGCCCTCGGCCGGCCGGGCTTGCACGAAGGCCAGCACTTCGTTCTTCTGCACCAGCCAGCCCTGCACCCGGCCCTTGAGCACCGGCGTCTTGCCCGGCGAGCCCAGGCCCTTGCCGTGCACCACCCGCAGGCAGCGCAGGCCCTGCTTGTGCGCGCTGCGGATGAAGTCGCCCAGCGCCTCGCGCGCCTCGTCGATGCGCAGCCCGTGCAGGTCCAGCTGGCGCTGGATGCTCCAGTCGCCCTTGCGCAGCCGCTGGGTCACGTCGACGTTGACGCCGGGGCGGCGAAAGCTCAGCTGGTCGTCGGTGTCGAGCAGGGTGCTGACGTCGAAATCGTCGCTGATCGACTCCAGCAGCACCCGGGCCTCGTCGCGCAGGTGCTGCACCGCGACCGGCGGCGGCGGCTCGGGCACCAGCAGTGCCCGGCCCCGGTCGCGCAGCGGCTGCACCGAGCCGGCGGCGATCGCGAACATGTCGCGCTCGGCCAGCCGGCGGGCCTGCGCGGCGCGGCGGGCGGCGTCTTCGGCCGCGCGGCGCTCGGCGTCTTCGGCCAGGGCGCGGCGCAACGGCGCCAGGTCCTGGAGCGACGCGGCGGTGAAGCGGGCGGTGCGCTGCTGCGGTCGCCGCGTCACACCAGCCCTTCCTCGGCCATCGACAACGACCGGCCGGGCGCGACGATCACATGGTCGAGCACCCGCACGTCGATCAGCGCCAGCGCGGCCTTCAGGGTCCGGGTGAGGGCCTCGTCGGCACGGGACGGGCTCACCTGCCCGCTGGGATGGTTGTGCGAGAGCACGACCGCCTGCGCATGGTGGTGCAGCGCCCGGACCACCACCTCGCGCGGGTAGACGCTGGTCTGGCTCAGGGTGCCGCGGAACATCTCCTCCATCGCCACCAGCCGGTGCTGCGCATCGAGGAACATCACCGCGAACACCTCGTACGGCCGCGATGCCAGGTGCAGCTGCAGGTAGTCGCCCACCATCTGCGGGGTGTCGAATATCTGGCGCTGGCGTAGCTGCTGCGCCAGCGCCCGGCGGGACAGCTCCAGCACCGCGACGAGTTGTGCCCGCTTGGCGCTGCCGCCCAGGCCCTTGATGCGCTGCAGGTCGGCCGCGGTGGTGTGCAGCAGGCCGGCCACGCCGCCGAAGGTGTCGAGCAGTTCCTGCGCCATTGCCAGCACGCCCTTGCCGGGCAGGCCGGTGCGCAGCAGCAGGGCCAGCAGCTCGGCATCGCTCAGCGCCGCAGGGCCGCGGGCGATCAATTTCTCGCGCGGTCGCGCATCGGCGGGCAGGTCTTTGACGGGCATGGAGGCAGCGAGTTCGGGTCGTGGCAGAGACGGCACCGGGCGGCCGGGCAGGGCGGCAAACCCGCGCCCCGTGGCGGGGGCGCCCGGGTTTCTACAATGGAGGCCAGTTTATCGGTACCTCCATGTCCTCTGCGCCCACTTCTCCTTCCGCCGCCGTGCCCGTCGTGCAGCCCGGCTCCTTCCTGACGCTGCACTACCGCCTGGCGGGGCCGCGGGGCGACATCATCAACACCTTCGCCGACAAGCCCGCCACGCTGTCGATGGGGGCGGGCGAGCTGTCGCCGGTGGTCGAGTCCCGGCTGATCGGGCTGGAGGAGGGTGCCCGCGTCAGCTTCGATTTGCCCGCCGGTGCCGCTTTCGGCGAGCGCAACCCCGAGATGCAGCAGTGGGTGACCCGCACCCTGCTGGCCCGGCTGGGCGACCCGGACGAGCAGTACCACGTGGGCGACGTGGTGCAGTTCCCCACGCCCGACGGCAGCGGCAGCTATGCCGGCGCGGTGCGGCAGGTCGAGCCCGAGGCGGTGCTGTTCGATTTCAACCATCCGCTCGCCGGCCAGCCGGTGACCTTCGAAGTCCACCTGATCGGGGTTCTATGAGCGATACGCCGTTGCCGCAGGCGAGCCCGCCCGCCGCCGTCAAGGAAATCCTGCTGGCCGAGCCGCGCGGTTTCTGCGCCGGGGTCGACCGGGCGATCGACATCGTCGAGCACGCGCTGACCAAGTTCGGCGCGCCCGTCTACGTGCGCCACGAGATCGTGCACAACACCTACGTGGTCAACGACCTCAAGGACAAGGGCGCGATCTTCATCGAGGAGCTGTCGGACGTGCCGCCCGGCGCCACGCTGGTCTTCAGCGCCCACGGCGTCAGCAAGGCGGTGCAGCAGGAGGCCGAGGCACGGGGCTTCTCGATCTTCGACGCCACCTGCCCGCTGGTCACCAAGGTGCATGTCGAGGTGGCCAAGCTCGCCAAGGAAGGCTACGAGTTCATCATGATCGGCCACAAGGGCCACCCCGAGGTCGAGGGCACCATGGGCCAGCTCGACCGCGGCATCCACCTGGTGGAAGACGTGGCCGACGTGGCGCGGGTGCGGCCCCTGCAGACGGCGAAGCTGGCCGTGGTGACCCAGACCACCCTGAGCGTGGACGACGCCGCCGAGATCTCGGCCGCGGTGCGCGCCCGGTTCCCCGGGGTGCGCGAGCCCAAGATGCAGGACATCTGCTACGCCACCCAGAACCGCCAGGACGCGGTGAAGATCATGAGCCCGCAGGTCGAGCTGCTGATCGTCGTCGGCAGCCCCACCAGCTCCAACAGCAACCGCCTGCGCGAGCTGGCGGTGCGCCTGGGCGCCGAGACCTACATGGTCGATTCGGCCGACGAACTGCAGGAACGGTGGTTCGACGGCAAGACCCGCGTCGGCCTGACCGCGGGGGCCTCGGCGCCCGAGTTGCTGGTGCAGCAGGTGATCGAGCGCATCCGGGCCTTCGGCGCGGTATCGGTACGGCGGATGGACGGCATCCAGGAAACGGTGAAGTTCCCGCTGCCGAAGGGCCTGCGGCTGGACGAGCCCGTTCCTCCGCTGGCCCGCTAGCTCCAGAGATCGAGCGGCGGATCGGTCGCCATCGCGCGCAGCAGGTCGCCGCGCGCGATGAAGCCGCAGAGGGCGCCGTCGGCCTCGACCACCGGCAGGCCGGGCAGGCCGCTGTCGATCAGCACCTGGGCCACGCGGCGCACGTCGGTGTCGGGCGCCACCGCCGCCACCGGCGAGACCATGTGGGCGCGCACCGTGGCGTCGGGCGTGGCGGCTCCGGCCTGCAGCAGGACGCCCCGGGTCAGCAGGCCGACCAGCTGCCGCTGCTCGTCGCGCACCGGCGCCTGGCCGATCTGGTGGTCGGCCAGCCACTGGGCCGCATCGGCCAGCAGGGCGTCGGCCTGCACGCTCACCACGTCCTTCTGCATCAGCTCCGACACCAGCCGCACCACCCGCGGCACCGCCGTCTGCTGGGCCTGCTGGGCGTAGGCGGCCACGGCATCCTGGGCCAGCCCGCCGCGGGGCCGCGGATCGGCGAACAGCGTGTTCTCGTCCTGCGGCGAGGTGAAGACCCGCACCGATTCGGGCGCCTGCACCCGGCGCACCGGCTCCACCGGCGCAAGGCCCTCGGCGGGTCCGCTGTAGCTGCGGCCGTTCAGGCCGTAGATGTAGAACATGGTCGCGTCGCTCCGGTCGTCGATGCGCAGGGCTGCGCGGGCAGCCCGCATCGTAGCCCGCCGGGCCCGCGGGCCGCAAAACTACAATCGGCCCATGTTGGACATCACCCTTCTCCGGCGCGATCTCGGCGCCGTCATCGCCCGCCTGGAAACCCGCAAGCCGGCCCAGACCTTCCTGGACGCCGCCGCCTTCACCGCGCTGGAATCCGAACGCAAGACGCTGCAGACCCGCACCGAAGAGCTGCAGGCCGAGCGCAACAGCGTCTCCAAGCAGGTCGGCCAGCGCAAGTCCAAGGGCGAACCCGCCGACGACCTGATGGCCCGCGTGGCCGCGATCAAGACCGAGCTGGACAGCTCCGCCACCCGCCTGGAGATGCTGCAGGCCGACCTGCAGGCCCTGCTGCTGGCGGTGCCCAACCTGCCGCACGAGAGCGTGCCGGTGGGTGCCGACGAGGCGGGCAACGTCGAAGTGCGCCGCTGGTCGCCGCGGGGCACCGCCCCGCGTACCTTCGATTTCGAGGTGCAGGACCATGTCGACCTGGGCGCCCCGCTGGGCCTGGATTTCGAGATGGGCACCAAGCTCGCGGGCGCGCGCTTCACCGTCATGCGAGGCCCGATGGCCCGGCTGCACCGCGCGCTGGCCGCCTTCATGCTCGACCTGCAGACGCAGCGGCACGGGTACACCGAGTGCTACGTGCCCTACATCGTCAATGCCGACTCGATGCGCGGCACCGGCCAGCTGCCCAAGTTCGAGGGCGACCTGTTCGCCGCCAACAAGGGCGGCCAGGACGCCGAGCCGGTGCCCGACATCGCCGCGCTCTACCTGATCCCCACCAGCGAAGTGCCGCTGACCAACTTCGTGCGCGACGAGATCGTGGCCGAGTCGGCCCTGCCGATGAAGTTCACCGCCCACACCCCGTGCTTCCGCTCGGAAGCCGGCAGCGCCGGCCGCGACACCCGCGGCCTGATCCGCCAGCACCAGTTCGACAAGGTGGAGATGGTGCAGATCGTGCACCCCGAGCAGAGCTATGCCGCGCTCGACGAAATGGTGGGCCACGCCGAGGCGGTGCTGCAGGCGCTGGGCCTGCCCTACCGCGTGGTGAGCCTGTGCACCGGCGACATGGGCTTCGGCGCCGCCAAGACCTACGACCTGGAGGTGTGGCTGCCGGCGCAGAACACCTACCGCGAGATCAGCTCGATCTCCAACTGCGAGTCCTTCCAGGCCCGCCGCCTGCAGGCCCGCTTCAAGAACGCCCAGGGCAAGAACGAGTACCTGCACACCTTGAACGGCTCCGGCCTGGCGGTGGGCCGGACGCTGGTGGCCGTGCTGGAGAACTACCAGAACGCCGACGGCTCGATCACCGTGCCGGAAGCGCTGCGGCCGTACCTGAACAATCTTGCGGTGCTGAAGGCCCAGCACCTCGAAAAGGCGGGCGCGGGTCTGCTATGATCTTCGCTTCGACACTGGAGAGGTGGCAGAGTGGTCGAATGTACCTGACTCGAAATCAGGCGTGTATGAAAGTGCACCGTGGGTTCGAATCCCACCCTCTCCGCCAGTTAGATAAGAAACAAGCGCCTCTCGGGGCGCTTTTTTCGTTCTGGCTGGCAGTCGTCGAGGCTGCCGTCGTTGCTGGACGGCAAGCTCGTACACCGGTAGGTGGAGACACGCCAGTCAGCAATGGATCGGCCACCGGCCAGGGCAGACGCAGGCCTCTCAATCGTTGGCGTTCTTCAACGCGATCGCCACCACCGCGATGCCCGCAGCCACGACCAGCGCATCCTCGATCAGCCCGCTGCGCGTCTGGCCCATCTTCGCCATGGCCCGCTTGCGTCCGGCCAGAGTCAGGTACGCGAGGGGCACGGCAGTAGCGACCGCGGCGGCGGCACCGGCGCGCTCCCGCTCCGGTGGGGCGAGGGCGGCGCCCGCGATGCCGGCGCTCATCACGCGGGCCAACAGGCCCAGGAAGACGGTGCGGTCCGGGGCGGTTTTCATCTTGTCGCCGAACAACTCGCCCACGCCCATGGCCAGGGCACCGTACTTGAAGACGGGTTTGTCCAGCAGGACGAGGGTGCCGGGCGTGGGCTTGCCCAGGACACGGGCAGCGGCCAGCGTGGCCATCGGCGTCATCGAGCGCGCACTGGCGACGGCGCCGATCAGGGCGGAGAACAGCAGGCCGTAGTTTTTCATGGGGGTGGTCCTCGGGTTCGGTGGATTCTTCGACGGGTTCGCGTCGCGCTCGTGCTGTCAGGGATTGCGGATCTTGAACAGCGTGGTGGGCAGCGATGCGGGGCTGCCCGGCTTGTACCAGTTCATGTCCTGAATGCGCGAGGCCGTCACGTACAGGCTTCCGTCCGGTCCCTGCGACAAGGTGTCGGGCCACCGGAGCGAGGCGCTCTGCACCAGCACCCGCACGCCGGTGTTGTCGCGCACCTTCACCGAATCGTCTTCGGGCGAGGTCAGGAACAGGCGCCCGTCGCGGCCGAACAGGATGCCGTCGACCGGGCCGTTCTCGCCGACCGTCTCGACCATCGACGCAAGCCGTGGCTGGGCCGCCATGTCGGTCAGTGCCGCCGTCGGCACGCGGTAGAGCGTCTTGCCCTTGATGGCCTGCCAGTACAGCATGCCGCCGTCGGGCGAAAGTGCGATGCCGTCCGCCGAGAACGCCACATCCCGGCCGTCGGGGCGCCGCAGCACCTGGCCGTCGGCCTTCACCTTCACGGTCTTGTCCACCTGCGTCGCGGGATGGCCGTCGAGCACCCGGCGTGCCGTGCCCTGGACCAGGTCGACCACGACGAGCGCGCCCTTCGCGCCGGAGTCGGTGATGTAGGCGCTCCTGCCGTCCGGGCTGAAACGGACGTCGTTCAGGTAGCTCCCGTGGGGCGCGATCTTCTCGTCGAACAGGATGGTCTTGACGGCCTGGTCGGTCGCCAGGTCGATCTTCACCAGCTTGGCGCCCATCGGCACGACCGGGCCTTGCGCCGGCGCGGCGGCATCCAGCGCCCACAGGAAGCCCTGGCGATCGACCACCACGCTCTGCGCGCAGACGAAATGGTCGTTCGCCGTCATCTCGTCCTTGCGCGCGTTGCGCCACGCGTTCCATTCGGCATCGGGATAGGCGCGTTTGGTGCCGTCGGGCAGCACTTCCGCGACCGACACCGGGGCATCGTCGGACCAGCGGGGGAAGTTGACGAAGACGCGGCCGCCGGGCGATACGGTCACGCCCGTCACCTGGTGGTCGAACCGGGCCATCAGCTGGAGTTTTTGCGTATTGACGCCGGCGACGGGGCTCTCGCGGTTCACGGAAGGGCCGGTCTGGGCACAGCCCGCCAGGAATGCGAGGGCTGCCGCGCACGCGGCCAGGGGAATCGTTTTGACCGCGATACGGTCGTGCAGGCAGGGCGACATGGAGGATATCTTCGGGATTGCGACAGCCTGCACCCTAGAGGCCCGGTGTCGACGCCCATGTCAGCCCGCGCCTTCCGCCCAGGTCGGCGTCTGCGCCGCGCAGGGCTGGGACCGTCCGGCGCGGCGCCGTTATCCACCGCCGCATCGTGAAGGCGAAGAACGTCGAGGTCGACCGAGCCGCCGCGGCCGCGGCCGCATGGTCAGCGCGCGGGCCCGAAGCCGAAGACGGATGCCCTGTGCGGCGGGCCCTCGCGGTGCGCGCCGTCGCCGGGGCCGTCGGCTCCGCGCTTGTTCTGCTCGGCGGTGCGCGCCGCCTTGCGGGTGCGCGGCCCGGTGTCCGGGTCGTCCGCCAGCTCCTGCAGCGCGCGCAGACCGTCGGCCATCGCTTCCTCGTAGGTGCCGCAGGCGGTGTCGGCACGCCGGATCTCGTTCCAGGTGGTGGTGTCCGCCTGCTCGCAGAGCACCCAGACGAACTGTCCGGCGTGGGGCTCTTCGGCATGCACGGCGATGTGGCGTAGGCAGGGTGTCATGCGCGGAGCGTAGCCGAACGCGCCGCTGCGCAGCGCCGGCATTCGCTGCCTACCCGGGCCGCGTGCTTTCGCTTACAGCGCGGCGCGCCATTTCGCCCAGGCTGCGGTGTCCGCCGGGCGTTCGGCAAAGGAAACACACCATGGCAACTGGAAGCCGCACGCTCTGGAAGGGCGCCATCACCTTCGGCCTGGTCCACATTCCGGTGGGATTGCATACCGCCGCGACGGATCAGGGCGTCGATTTCGACTGGCTCGACAAGCGCACGATGGACCCGGTGGGCTACAAGCGCATCAACAAGCGCACCGGCAAGGAAATCGACAAGGACGACATCGTCAAGGGCGTGGCGTACGAGGAGGGCAAGTACGTCGTCATCAGCCCCGACGAGATCGACGCCGTCTTCCCCCGCACGACGCAGACCATCGCCATCGAGCGCTTCATCGACGCGGCCGACATGCCGTTCATCTTCCTGGAGCGGCCGTACTTCGTGGCGCCGGTGGGCAAGAGCGACCGGGTGTATTCGCTGCTCCGCGAGACGCTGATCGCCACCGGCAAGATCGGCCTGGCGCGGGTCGTCATCTCCACGAAGCAGCACCTGGCCGCGCTGGTGCCGTCCGGCCCGGCCCTGGTGCTGAACCTGCTGCGCTGGGGCGACGAGGTGAAGACGCTGGATTCGGTGGAGCTGCCGCCCGAGGGCGCCAAGGGGCTGAGCGCGGCCGAGCTGAAGATGGCCAGGCAGCTCGTGTCCGAGATGTCGGGCACTTGGAACCCGGACGACTTCAAGGACGAATTCCGCCACCAGGTCATGCAACTGGTCGAGAAGAAGGCCAAGGCCGGCAAGACCGAGACGGTGCTGCAGCCGCAAGAAGAGGCACCGCAGAGCGGCGGTGAGGTCATCGACCTGACCGAACTGCTCAAGCGCAGCCTGCGCGGCGGCGACAAGCCCGCGGCGAAGAAGCCCGCCGCCAAGTCCCCGCGCGCGAAGAAGGCGCCGCAGAAGAAGGCCGCCTGAGGCTTGGGCACCCGGTCCCGGCGCGTGCGCTGCGGCGCTGTCCGATCCGGGAACGGCGGGCGGGCGATCGGGCTGCGAAGTCGCCGCCGGGGACGGGCCTGCCGACGCCCTGGAGCAAGCCGACAGCCACTGCGTCCCGGCTTCTGCGTCGCCCGGCACCTGCCGCGAGCGTCCTCGTGTTTTCTTGAGAGCGTGTCATGCGCTTCGACGTAGCCGCGCGGGTCCCGCGGGCGGGTGATCGCAACCGTCAGTCGCCGGCCGACCCTGCCCGCACCGCGATGCGGTAGAGCGCCAGCAGCCCCAGGACGTGCCCCACGGCCACGCCCGGCTCGCCGGACTCGATGCGGGCGATGGTCTGCACATGCACCCCCAGCCGGGCGCCCGCCGCGGCCTGGCTTTCGCCGGCGGCGATGCGGGCCTGTCTGGCCGCAGCACCCAGCGCCCTGGCCGTGTCGAGTGCATCGCTGCCGATGTCCGCGGAGATTCGTTTGCCTTGCGCCATGCCGGGATTGTCTTTCAGATCGTATGAGGCTCCAGCCGTTATCCTGCGCCGACCTGTAGCTATGTTTTTAATAGCATTCACTGTCGTGCGGGGCGCAGCGCGGCGCGATGGCATCCGGTGGCGGGGCGGTGAACGCCCGCCACCCGGACGGGCCGCGCCTCAGCGCAGCAGGCCGGCCGCGCTCTGCCTGCCCGGGCGGCTCTTGCCGCGGTTCTGCTGGCGCAGCACCTTGTTGACCAGGGCGGAGGCCTCGATCGCCATTTCCACCGCCGCCGGGCCGTCCGGGAAATGCGCGGGCATGCGCTGCGAAAGCCAGGCATAGGCCGAGTAGATCTTGCAGGCGTCTTCCGCGTCCTGCAGCGAGCTGCGGCCCTCGCGCAGGCCCACCGCCTGGATGGTCGACGGGTGCTTGCGCTCCACCGCGTTGGCCCAGGTCCAGAGCTGGTCCTGGAACTTGGGCAGCCGGGTGCTGAGCGGCACCAGCGAGAACAGAAAGCGCTCGTGGAGCGGCATGCGCAGGCCGTCGAGCCACTTGGCGCGGTCGAGCTGCTCGGTGAGCGAGGTGGGCACGAAGAAGACGTCGTTCACGTCGATGTTGCGGCGGAACAGCGTCAGCAGCTGCAGCAGGCGGTTCTCCTGGGTCACCATCTCGATCTGCTGCAGATGCTCCTGCGTCGGGGCGACGTAGAAGCCGGTGCGCGCCACCGGCTCCAGCGCGGCGGTGAGCTGCTTCCTGATCGCCTTGTGCACCCGCCCCCCCAGGCCCAGCACCGTGCCCGATTCGGACATGCCGAAGCGCCCGGCGCGCCCGCCGATCTGCTGCACCAGCCAGGTGGGGATCGGGCCGTCCTCGGTGCCGTCGTACTTGGTGTCGGTGGTGAAGATCACCCGCGAGATCGGCAGGTTCAGGCCCATGCCGATCGCATCGGTCGCGACCAGCACCTGCGCCTGGCCGGAGCGGAAGGCTTCGGCCTGCGCCTGCCGCACTTCGGGCGAGAGGTTGCCGTAGATCGTCGCGACCGAGAAGCCCGCCTGCGCGACCTGCTCGGCCAGCTGCAGCACGTCGCGGCGCGAAAACGCGATCACCGCGTCGCCGGCCTTGAGCTGGCGCAGCGAGTCGAGCGGCTTATCGCCCATCGACAGCTTGGATTTGCGCTGCATCTCGCGCACCTCGCATTCGCAGCCCAGCCGGCGCGCCAGCGATTCCACGGCGGCGCGGGCGGTGGTGGAGCCCACCAGGTAGACGGTGTCGGCCGGCACGCCGCACACCGCGGCGGTCCAGGCGGCGCCGCGGTCGCTGTCGCCCAGCATCTGGATCTCGTCGATCACCGCCACCTCGACCCGGGTGTGGGTGTCGAGCATCTCGACGGTGCTGGCCACGTGGGTGGCGCCCGGCTGGATCCGGCGCTCTTCGCCGGTGATCAGGTCGACCGGCACCTTGGCCGCCTTCAGACGCTCGTAGTTCTCCAGCGCCAGAAGCCGCAGCGGTGCCAGGTACACGCCCGACTTGGCGGCCTGGAGCGCGACCATCGCCTCGTGCGTCTTGCCCGAATTGGTGGGGCCGAGCAGGGCGATGATCTTGCGGCGCATGCCGGCCGCGGTATGGAAGGTGTCCGGGAACTGCGCCAGGTTGATCGACTGGCGGGTGCGCTCGGCTGCAAGGTCGGCGGTGCGCTGGCCGGCGGCGGCCTCGATCCGGTCCATCGCCAGTTCGAAGGCTTTCGGCGCCAGTTCCTTGGGCCGCAGCAAGGCGTCCCAGCAGTAGTCGCCGGTCTCGACGCCGCGGTCGGCGGCGCGGCGGATCGCGTTCATCACGAAGGCGGCGACCTCGCGCTCGAAGTCGGCCGCCACCCGCTCGTTCAGCTGCGAGGCCAGCAGCGCCACCTGCTTGTACGCCGGCAGCTTGACCCAGCGGCCGACCTGCGCCAGCACCGCCTGCGCCGGGATCAGCGAATACGGGACCCGCAGGCCGTCGACGACCACTTCGCCCTTGACGCTGTAGGCGACGGCGGATTCGGTCTTGACGAGCGTCGCCTTGCTGCGTTCCAGCAGGGCGTTGAGTTCCTTGACCTGGGCGGCGAGGGCTTCGGCCGAGGGTTCGTCCGAAGGGTGGGTGGGGAGTGTGGAATGCTGGTTCACAGGATGTGTGGGCAGAAAGGGCGCATGGAACGCCGGGGTTGCGCGCAGGCTCTCGGCTCTGGCGAAAAGTTTGCACGCCGGGCCGAGCCCGGGCCATGGCCCGGGCCCGGACCTTGGCCTGGGCCGACAGTGCACGCGGCGATCGGAGGCTGCCGGGCCTGGAGGCCGATGCACGGTTCGTGCCGCAGAACAAAAAAGCCCGCCACCTGTGCGGTAGCGGGCTTTCCAGCGCTGTCGCGCTTGAAATGGTGGTGGGCCCTGAGTGACTCGAACACTCGACCTACGGATTAAGAGTCCGCTGCTCTACCAACTGAGCTAAGAGCCCACTTCAAACCTGAGAAATCGGATTCCGCTCACCGTGCTTGTCGCCACCTGGGTGGAGTCGAATACTGTAAGCAAGCCCTAAATTATGCACCATTTATTTTGAGGACTGCAAGCGGGTCATCGAATTCGTTCCATCGCCGCCCACGGTGCGGCTACATCAACAGGTGTTCGCCCGCGTTGTCGCCGCCCAGGATCACGTAGTTGACCTTGCGGATGTCCATCAGCTTTGTGCCGCCCGAGTAGCTGATGGAGCTTTGCACGTCCTGCTCCATCTCGACCAGGGTGTCGGCCAGGCGGCCCTTGACCGGCTCCAGGATGCGCTTGCCCTCGACGTGCTTGTACTCGCCTTTGTTGAAGTCGCTGGCGCTGCCGTAATACTCCTTGAACAGGGCGCCGTCGACCTCGACCGTCTTGCCGGGCGATTCCTCGTGACCGGCCAGCATGCTGCCGATCATGATCATCGTCGCGCCGAAGCGGATGCTCTTGGCGATGTCGCCGTGCTCGCGGATGCCGCCGTCGGCGATGATCGGCTTGGTGGCCACCCGGGCGCACCACTTGAGCGCCGACAGCTGCCAGCCGCCGGTGCCGAACCCGGTCTTCAACTTGGTGATGCAGACCTTGCCCGGCCCGATGCCGACCTTGGTGGCGTCGGCGCCCCAGGTCTCCAGGTCGATGATCGCCTCGGGCGTGCCGACGTTGCCGGCGATGACGAAAGCCCCGGGCAGCTTTTCCTTGAGGTGCGCGATCATCCGCTGCACCGTGTCGGCATGGCCGTGGGCGATGTCGATGGTGATGTATTCGGGCAACAGGCCCTCGGCGACCATCCGGTCGACCGTGTCGTAGTCGGCCTGCTTCACGCCGAGCGAGATCGAGGCATAGAGGTTCTTCTCGTGCATGTCGCGGACGAAGCGTACGTTGTCCAGGTCGAACCGGTGCATCACATAGAAGTAGCCGTTCTGCGCCATCCAGGTCGAGATCGAGGCGTCCACCACCGTCTTCATGTTGGCGGGCACCACCGGCAGCCGGAAGCGCCGGCCGCCCAGCTCCACGCCCGCATCGCATTCCGAGCGGCTCTCCACCCGGCACTTGCGCGGCAGCAGAAGAACGTTGTCGTAGTCGAATATTTCCATCGCGATGTCCAAGCTTCCATTGCAGGATCGCCGGAGGAAGGATTTCCGCGCGGCGTGGGCGCTTGGCTCGCTCCCGGTCGCCGTGGGCAGGGCCGCGGGGCCTCGCCGATCCGCGCGTCGCGCGGGCACGAAAAACCGGGCGACAAGAAACTTGGGCCCGGTGGCTGATTTTAGGGAGACACGACCGACGGCATCGGCCGGCGGTCGTATAGACCTTATGCGGCGATGCCGATGCAGCCGGCTATTCCTGAACGAAAAAGGGCTGCAGCCGGCGAACGGCGCCGGCTTTTTGCTATAAAAAATATAGCAAATCTTCCGGCGATCAGCTGGACCTGCAGACGCTCGCCGCGGCCGTCAGGATGCGGCCTCCGCCGTCCTCCACCCAGCCCACCATCCGCAGCCGCGCGGGGTCGGCCGTCTCCGGCACCCGCATCGACCGCGCTTCCGACAGCCGCGTGCCGGCCTTCGGCTGCCAGCGCAGCGTGAGCGCGCCGCGCACCAGCAGGCGCTCGACGGCTGAGCCATCCGCGCCGGCCGGCAGTGCCTCGGCCAGCACCAGCCAGGCGGTCACCGTCCCGGCCGCCGCGCGGGGCGGATTCCAGGCGATCGACACGCCGACATAGTCCGCCACCGCCGCGCCACGTGCCACCCGCAGTGCGCCCGGCCGCGCCGCGCCGACCGGCGCCGCCAGCTGCAGCGTCTCGTGCGCCGAGGGTGCCGGCTTTCGCAGCGCGTCGAGCCGGGCCTGCGCTTCGGGCAAGGCGGCGGCCGACATCGCCGCGCCATCGGCCGCGGCGGCTGACGGCACGATCCAGTCGAGCGTCGGCGTGCGGGCCGCCCCCGCCGCGCCGGGCACCGCACCGGATGCGGCAGCCGACCAGCAGGCGGTGCAGTCCGCATCCAGGAAGCGCTCCTGCAGCACGCGGGGCGCCGGCGCGCCGTCGCTGTTGCACAAGGTCTGCGCCGTCGCGCCCGTCACCACGCCCGCCAGGCCGGCGAGGATGCCCGCGCACCCTGCGGCGCAACGGGTGAAGGACGACCGGGAAAACGTCAGGCGCACGGCGCGCTGCTTTCAAAATGGACCGACCGCGACACCGCGGAGCGATGCAAGGGGCGGTCTGGGTTAAAGGAGACGGGAATGCCGACCAGGATCCGCGGCAGCGACCTCCACGGCGGGTTGCGCCCGTCGGGCCTGGTGTCGAGCCGGATAGCGTGGAACATCGCGGGGCGCTGCGCTGCGGTATGGGGAGGGCGCAGGCGCCGCGAGGGGTGCGCTTCCTACAATGCCGGTATGTTCCCACACAACCCGCCGACGGCGCTCCGCCATCCGTCCGCCCCCTCCGGCGAATCGCCCTTGATCGCCAGCCTCAATCCGGAGCAGCGCGCTGCGGTCACGCTGCCCAACGACCATGCGCTGATCCTGGCCGGTGCCGGCTCCGGCAAGACCCGGGTGCTCACCACCCGCATCGCCTGGCTGCTGCAGAACGGCCATGTCTCGCCCGGCGGCATCCTGGCGGTCACCTTCACCAACAAGGCCGCCAAGGAAATGGCGGTGCGCCTGTCGGCGATGCTGCCGGTCAACCTGCGCGGCATGTGGATCGGCACGTTCCACGGCCTGTGCAACCGGCTGCTGCGGGCCCACTACAAGCTGGCCAACCTGCCGTCGGCCTTCCAGATCCTCGACACGCAGGACCAGCTCTCGGCCATCAAGCGGCTGATGAAGCAGTACAAGGTCGACGACGAGCGCTTCCCGGCCAAGCAGACGCAGTGGTTCATCTCGGGCGCCAAGGAAGACGGCCTGCGCCCGGGCGACGTGGAGGCGCGCAACGAGGACGACCGCAAGAAGGTCGAGCTCTACCAGCTCTACGAGGAGCAGTGCCAGCGCGAGGGCGTGGTCGATTTCGGCGAGCTGATGCTGCGCAGCTACGAGCTGCTGCGGGACAACGATCCGCTGCGCGAGCACTACCAGCGGCGCTTCCGCCACATCCTGGTCGACGAGTTCCAGGACACCAACAAGCTGCAGTACGCCTGGTTGAAGCAACTGGCCGGCCCCGGCAGCAGCGTGCTGGCGGTGGGCGACGACGACCAGAGCATCTACGCCTTCCGCGGCGCCAACGTGGGCAACATGGCCGACTTCGTGCGCGAGTTCGACGTGCACCACCAGATCAAGCTGGAGCAGAACTACCGCAGCTACAGCAACATCCTCGACTCGGCCAACGAGCTGATCGGCCACAACACCCGGCGCCTGGGAAAGAACCTGCGCACGACCCAAGGCCCCGGCGAGCCGGTGCGGGTGTTCGAGGCGACCAGCGACTTCGCCGAGGCGCAGTGGATGGTCGACGAGATCCGGCAGCTGGTGCGCGACAACGGCACCGAGCCCGGCTTCCAGCGCCGCGAGATCGCGATCCTCTACCGCAGCAACGCCCAGAGCCGTGTGATCGAGACCGCGCTCTTCAATGCCGCGATGCCCTACCGGGTGTACGGCGGCCTGCGCTTCTTCGAGCGGGCCGAGATCAAGCACGCGCTGGCCTACCTGCGGCTGCTGGAGAACCCGCACGACGACACCAGCTTCCTGCGGGTCGTCAACTTCCCGCCGCGCGGCATCGGCGCCCGCAGCCTGGAGCAGCTGCAGGACGCGGCGCGCGCCGCCGGCACCTCGCTGCACGACGCGGTGAGCACCGTGCCCGGCAAGGCGGGCGCCAACCTGGGCGCCTTCGTCGCCCGGATCGACGTGATGCGCGAGCAGACCCAGGGCATCTCGCTGCGCGAGATCGTCGAGCTGGTGCTGCAGCACAGCGACCTGGTCGAGCACTACAAGGCCGACCGCGAAGGCGCCGACCGGATCGAGAACCTGGAGGAACTGGTGAACGCGGCCGAGAGCTTCGTCACACAGGAGGGTTTCGGCCGCGACACGGTGGCGCTGCCGGTCGACGAGCTGCGCCAGTCGCCCGCCAGCCAGGGCCTGGACCCGTCCATCCCGCTGCTCGACGAGCCGATGCCCCTGCCGCCCGACGCCGACACCGGCGAGACGCTGAGCCCGCTGGCCGCCTTCCTGACCCATGCCGCGCTCGAATCGGGCGACAACCAGGCCCAGGCCGGCCAGGACGCGGTGCAGCTGATGACGGTGCATGCCTCGAAGGGCCTGGAGTTCGACGGCGTCTTCATCGGCGGCATGGAAGAGGGCCTCTTCCCGCACGAGAACTCGATGAACGACCGCGACGGCCTGGAGGAAGAGCGCCGGCTGATGTACGTCGCCATCACCCGGGCCCGCAAGCGCCTGTACCTCAGCCATTCGCAGACCCGGATGCTGCACGGCCAGACCCGCTACAACCTCAAGAGTCGCTTCTTCGAGGAACTGCCCGAGGCGGCGCTGAAGTGGATCACGCCGCGCCAGCAGGGGTTCGGCAATGGCGGCGGCAGTGGATTAGCTATGAATTCCGTAGCAGGAGGTCGTGGCGGATCGCCGGCTTATGGCCGATTCGCCTCGGATTCCTCGTCCTTCGCCAGCCCGCCGGTGCCGGTGCGGAAGGCGGCGCCGTCGCACGGCCTGCGCGCGGGGATGCAGGTGTTCCACACCAAGTTCGGCGAAGGCACGGTGCTGGCGATCGAAGGCGCCGACGCCGACGCGCGGGCCCAGGTCAACTTCCCGCGGCACGGGGTGAAGTGGCTGGCGCTGTCGGTGGCCAAGCTCACGCCGGTATGAGTCGAAGGCGGCGGCCGGCAGCGCGCCGGGCACGCCGGCCTGCGCCGCTCAGCGGGCGGTGGGTTGCGGGCGCGCCTGCAGCGCCGGATGCTGCATGCCCGGTACCGGGTCCAGCCGGCCCAGCCCGTCCTTCGCGCCGGTGCGGCCCGCCACCTGCCAGGCCGTGCGCTGGCGCACCAGCCGGGCCAGCACTTCCAGCTCCTCGTCGGAATGGTTCATCGGGGGCGCCGGCAGCAGCTGCCGGGCAGTGCCGTCGACGGGATCGCGCTGGCCCCAGAAGGACTGGTGGTAGTCGGAGCGGCTGGTCACCTTGTCGGTGCCTGCCACCAGGTCGACCGTGCCGTAGCAGTTGCAGAAATAGGTGCGCGGGTTCTCGCCGCCGTAGACCTGGGTGTAGACGCCGGTGCCGCGGATGCCGGCGGTCAGCGTCGGTGTGAGGATGGCGCGCTGCGGGCCGCGGCTCCAGACGCTGGTGACAGCGCCGGTGGCCAGCCGCAGCAGGCCGACCGTGTGCAGCGTGGCGCCGCGCTCGACCACCAGGTGCGATTCGGGCCGCATCCGGAACGCGTCGCCGCCGATGACGAAGACCAGGCTGGAGCCGGGGCCGGTCCGCAGCGTGTCGCCGGTGACGATGGTGGCGTCGGGCGCCAGCCGCTGGCCGTTGCGCAGCACGTCGCCCTGCAGCGCGACGATGTTGCCGCGGCCCTGCGCCCGGGCGGCGGTGCCGCCGGCGGCGGCCCAGGCCGCGGCACCGCGGAGAAAATCGCGGCGTCGGAACCAGAACACGTCCGCGTCGGGTCGGGCTTGCGGAAAGGCTGGGCGCATCGGCTTAACCGGGTTGGTGGTGGATCCTGCCAGTATCGTCGGGTGGCGGCCCGAAGCAAGCGACGTACGTCGGATAGATCGATGCGAAGAACATGCTGGCGATCACCAGCATCGAGCCGGCCACCAGGCCGATCGTCAGCATCGCCGACGCCGACGAGCCCCCGCCCAGCACCAGCGCCAGCAGCGTGGCCACCACGCCCACCGCCATGCCGGTGGCCGCGAACACCCCGCACCAGGCCAGCAGAAAGACGGTGAAGGCGCCGGCGTTGCGCAGGCCCGCCACCAGGCTGAAGAACAGGCTCTTGGCCGGCGTAACGCCGTGCCAGTAGACCAGCGCCGCGGCGTTCGAGAACAGCAGCAGCAGCGGCACGGTGAGCGCCAGGGTGAACCCGAGCCAGCCGGGCATGCCGTCGCGCATCAGGGTTTCGCGGTCGATCCGGGCGTCGGCCGCGGCGGTGCCGGCGGCACCCCCGTCGTCCAGCAGCGATGCGGCGCCCATCACCAGCACGCAGGCCAAGGCGAAGAAGACGCCCAGCAGCAGCATCGCGACGGTGCGCGACCTGCCCTTGCGCAGCCCGGCGAAGAGCAGGCCGGCGCGGGCGGGGCGGCCCCGGCCCGCCTCGTGCGCGCCGGCCACCATGCCGGCCAGGAACACCGGTGTCAGCACCAGGGCCACCGCCACGCCGACGATCGGCACCACCGCCAGCACCGAGCTGAGCAGTTGCATGAACAGGAACAGCGCCGCCAGCGACAGCGGCTGCCGCGCGAAGAGACGCATGCCGGAGCGGACCCATTGCAGGCCGTCGCGCGCAGGAACGATATGGAGTTGCATGGAGGAGGCGAAGATGCGCGGCTCAGGCGGCGCAGAGGGCATCGACGCGGCCGCGCAGCACCCGCTCGAAATGGGTCGGGTCGTGCGGCGTCAGCAGCTCGGCATGGCGCGGCAGGTGGAAATCCCACAGCCGCGAGATCCAGAAGCGCAGCGCGGCGGCGCGCAGCATCGCGGGCATCAGCGCGCGCTCGGCCGGCTCCAGCGGGCGCACCGCGGCGTAGGCCTGCAGCAGCACGTCGGCGCGGGCATCGTCCTGCAGGCCGGTGGCCCAGTCGATGCACCAGTCGTTCAGGCACACCGCCAGGTCGAAGGCGAAGCTGTCCCAGCCGGCGAAGTAGAAATCGAAAAAGCCGGTGAGCGTCTCGCCGTCGAACATCGCGTTGTCGCGGAACAGGTCGGCATGCACCGGGCCGCGCGGCAGCGCCGTGTAGTCGGGCGATGCGGCGACGTGGTTCTGGTAGGCCAACTCGGACCGCAGCAGTGTCGCCTGGGCGGGCTCCAGGTGGGGCAGCACGCTGGGCACCACCTCGTTCCACCAGGCCAGTCCGCGCAGGTTGGGCTGGCTGCGGGAGAAGTCGCGGCCGGCCAGGTGCATCCGGGCCAGCATCCCGCCCAGGGCGCGGCAATGCGCCGTGCCGGGTTTGAGCTCGCTCGCGCCGCGCAGCCGGTTGACCACCGCGGCGGGCTTGCCGCAGAGCTGGTGGAGCACGTTGCCGGTGCGGTCGGGCGCCGGATCGGGCACCGGGATGCCGCGGGCCGCCAAGTGCTGCATCAGGTACAGGTAGAAGGGCAGCTGCTCGGCCGTCAGCCGCTCGAACAGGGTCAGCACGAACTCGGCCTGGCGGCCGGGCGTGTCGGCATCGCCCTCCTGCCAGGTGGTGGCGAAGTAGTTGGTGTTCTCGATGCCGCCGGCGATGCCGCGCAGCTCCAGCAGTTCGCCCAACCGCAGCTGGCGCATCAGTTTGCGTGCCTCGTCCGCGGAGACTTCGGTGAATACGGCCATGGATTCGGGGAGAGGGGCCGGAGCGGGTGTCCGGCGTGGACGAAGAAGACCGGGAGGGCCGGGCTCAGAAGCCCATGACGCGCCAGACGCGCTGGCCGGTGTCGGATTCGGCGCCGTCGCGCACGGCGGGCCGGCGGCGGGTGCCCTCGGTGGGCGTGATCTCGTACTGCGGCACCTCGGCCTTGGGCTGCACCGTGATGCGCTGGGTCTGGCCGCCGTAGCGCACCTCGTCGACCCGGCTGCCGCCGTCTTCCACCCGGATCCGCTCGACCCGCTGCTCGACCTTGGCACCGGCGGGCGGCGACACGTCGGCCAGGTGGGCGGGGGCGGCGGCCGGGGCCTGGGCGAAGGCCTGCAGGCAGACCAGGCCGGCCAGCGCCAGCGAGTGCCGGAAGCCGGCCGAGAGAAGGGAGGGGGTGGTGGCGGCGCGCATCGGCGGATTGTAGGCGGTGGCCGCACGGCCGTGACCCCCATTCGCCCGTGCGCCGCGGGTCCGCCGCCTGTATCCGCACGCCGGCGCCGGCCGGGGGGCAGGCACAATCGGCCGATGAGCGACACCCCCCCCGCCCCGCTGCCGGACGCAGCCGACACGCCAGCCGCATCCCCACCCGCCGCATCCCCACCACCCGCCGCAGCACCCGCCGCACCGGCTGCGGCTTCTCCGGCGCGCAAGACACTGCTGCTGGTCGACGGCTCCAGCTACCTCTACCGTGCCTTCCACGCCATGCCCGACCTGCGGGCGGTACCGGGCGACCCGTCCAGCCCCGCCACCGGTGCGATCCGCGGCATGGTCAACATGCTGGCGGCGCTGCGGCGCGAGGTGCGGGCCGACTACGTCGCCTGCATCTTCGACGCCAGCGGCCCCACCTTCCGCGACACGCTCTACCCCGACTACAAGGCCCAGCGCGCCCCGATGCCCGACGATCTGCGCAGCCAGATCCCGGCGATCCACGAGGTGGTGAGGCTGCTGGGCTGGCCGGTGCTGGTGGTGCCCGACGTGGAGGCCGACGACGTGATCGGCACCCTGGCCGCCTGCGGCTCGCACCAGGCGGTCGAGGTGATCGTCTCCAGCGGCGACAAGGACCTGAGCCAGCTGGTCGACGAGCACATCACCATCATCGACACGATGAACGGCAAGCGGCGCGACGTGGCCGGTGTGACGGCCGAGTTCGGCGTGCCGCCCTCCTTGATGCTCGACTACCAGACCCTGGTGGGCGACACGGTCGACAACGTGCCGGGCGTGCCCAAGGTCGGCCCCAAGACGGCCGCCAAGTGGCTGATGGAGTACGGATCGCTCGACGCGCTGATGGCGCGCGCCGACGAGATCAAGGGCGTGGCCGGCGAGAACCTGCGGGCCGCGCGCGACTGGCTGCCCAAGGGCCGCGAACTGCTCACCATCCTCACCGACTGCAGCCTCGACGGCCATGTCGAGGGCCTGCCGGCGCTCGCCCAACTCGAGCCGGCGCCCCAGCAGACCGAGGCGCTCAAGGCCTTCTACGAACGCTACGGCTTCAAGAGCCTGGCCCGCGCGCTGGACGTGCAGGACACGCCGCCCGAGCTGATCGAGGAAAGCCGGAAGAAGCGGCGCCCCGGCCGCGAAGTCGGCCAGGAACCCGGCCTGTTCGACGAGCCGGCGGGACAAGCCGATGCGGCCGCGTCGGCCGCCAGCAACCTGCGCTACGACGTGCTGCTGGACTGGCCGGCCTTCGACGCCTGGTTCGCCCGGGTGCAGGCCGCCGACCTGGTCGCGATCGACACCGAGACCACCTCGCTCGACGAGATGCGCGCCGAGATCGTCGGCATCAGCTGGAGCGTCGAGCCCGGCGAGGCCGCCTACGTGCCGCTGATGCACGACTACCCCGACGCCCCGGCCCAGCTGCCGCGCGACGAGGTGCTGGCCCGGCTCAAGCCGTGGCTGGAGGACGCCAGCCGCCCCAAGCTGGGCCAGCATGTGAAGTACGACCGGCACGTCTTCGCCAACCACGGCGTCGAGGTGCAGGGCTACGCCCACGACACCATGCTGCAGAGCTACGTGCTCGAAGTGCACAAGCCCCACGGCCTGGCCAGCCTGGCCGAGCGCCACCTGGGCCGCGGCGGCATCGCCTACGAAGACCTCTGCGGCAAGGGCGCCAAGCAGATCCCCTTCGGCCAGGTGGCGATCGACAAGGCCGCCGAATACTCCTGCGAGGACTCCGACCAGACCCTCGACGTGCACCGCACCCTCTGGCCGCAGCTGGAGCGCAACGACGCGCTGCGCGGCATCTACGACCTGGAAATGGCCAGCAGCGAGGCGCTCTACCGCGTCGAGCGCAACGGCGTGCTGATCGACGCCGCGGTGCTGCAGGCGCAGAGCCACGACCTGGGCCAGCGCATCGTGCAGCTGGAGACCGAGGCCTATGAGATCGCCGGCCAGCCCTTCAACCTGGGCAGCCCCAAGCAACTGGGCGAGATATTCTTCGACAAGCTCGGCATGCCGGTCGTCAAAAAGACCGCCACCGGCGCCCGCAGCACCGACGAGGAGGTGCTGGAAAAGCTGGCCGAGGACTACCCGCTGCCCGCCAAGCTGCTGGAGCACCGCGGCCTTTCGAAGCTCAAGGGCACCTACACCGACAAGCTGGCGCTGCTGGCCCTGCCGCGCACCGGCCGGGTCCACACGCACTACGCGCAGGCTGTGGCGGTCACCGGGCGGCTCTCCAGCAACGACCCCAACCTGCAGAACATCCCGATCCGCACCGCGGAAGGCCGCCGCGTGCGCGAGGCCTTCGTCGCGCCCGCGGGCAGCGTGATCGCCAGCGCCGACTACAGCCAGATCGAGCTGCGGATCATGGCCCACATCAGCGGCGACGCGGCCCTGCTGCGCGCCTTCACCGAAGGCATCGACGTGCACCGTGCGACCGCGGCCGAGGTGTTCGGCGTGGCGGTCGACCAGGTGAGCAGCGAGCAGCGCCGCTATGCCAAGGTGATCAACTTCGGCCTGATCTACGGCATGAGCAGCTTCGGCCTGTCGAAGGCGCTGGCCATCGAGACCAAGGCCGCGGCCGCCTACATCGACCGGTATTTCCAGCGCTTCTCGGGGGTGAAGGTCTACATGGACGAGACCCGCCAGTCGGCCAAGGAGCAGGGCTATGTCGAGACCGTCTTCGGCCGCCGGCTCTATCTGCCCGAGATCAACTCGCCCAACGGCCCGCGCCGGGGCGGCGCCGAGCGCGCCGCGATCAACGCGCCGATGCAGGGCACCGCGGCCGACCTGATCAAGAAGAGCATGGTCGAGGTGCAGCGGGTGCTCGACGCCGAGCAACGCGGCACGAAGATGGTGATGCAGGTGCACGACGAACTCGTCTTCGAGGTGCCCGAGGCCGAGGTGGAATGGGTGCGCACCGCGGTGCCGCGCATCATGGCCGAGGTGGCCGACCTGAAGGTGCCGCTGCTGGCCGAGATCGGCTTCGGGCCGAACTGGGACAAGGCGCACTGAGCGGCGGGGCCGGCCGGTGGCGGCCGCGTCGCTTCCGCCCGCTTCCCGCTGGCGCGCACCGGACGCTGGCGCGCCCGCCTTGCTCTACCGCCCGTTCCAGGCCCTGGCTACCAGGTCGCGGTAGTGCACGGCCGGCCGCTCCAGCAACCCTTGCAAAACAGTCGCGTCGGCCACGTTGTCGGTGCCCAGCATCGCCAGGCTTTCGCTGCACCAGGGCGATGCCGGCACCAGGTCGCCCAGCCGGGCGCTGAGCCGGGTGAGCGGCTCGGGCAGCGGCAGCACACCCGCCTTGCCGTGGCCGGACTGGGCGCGCAGGCTGGCGACCAGGTCGCCCATCGGGAGCGCTTCGGGGCCGGCGCATTCGACCACGCCCTGGCGGTCGGCGGCACGGCCGAGCAGGGCGGCGATCGCCTCGGCCAGGTCCTGCACCGCGACCGGCTGCACCCGCGCGTTCAGCACCGGGCGCGGCAGCACCACCACCGGCAGCTTCGCCAGGTTCATGAACAGCGCGCTGCTGGCGCCACCCTTGCCGAAGACCACGCTCGGCCGCACGACGCAGGCCGACAGGGCCGTGCCTCCGTCGGTAGGCGCGCGGGCGGCCACGGCCAGCAGATGCGTGTCGGCCGCGCGCTTGGTGCTGGCGTATTGCGTGTCGCCCTGGTCCACGCCCAGCGCCGAGACCTGCACCACCCGCCGCACGCCGGCCCGGGCGCAGGCGTCGAAGAGGGCCCGCGGCGCATCGCGGTGCAGGACGGCGATCGGCTGGCGCGGGCTGTCGCGCAGAACGCCGACCGCGTTGACCACCGCGTCGATGCCGGCCAGCCGCGGCAGCCAGTCGCCCGCCGACAGGTCGCGGGTGAAATCGACCGCGCACTGGTCGGGGCCGGAGGGCTCGCGGCGCGGCGAGATGCCTTCGACCACCCGGTGTCCGTCGGCCCGCAGGCGCGCGGCCAGGTGCCGGCCGACGAAACCGGTCGCGCCGGTGAGAAAGATGTTCGACATGGGCGGAGCCTTTCGGGAACGAATCGGACAAGGGCAGGCGAGGGCGGTACCCGCCGACCGGCGCAGGGGAGGTATTCCGAATGTAGACCGCCTCCGTATGCACGTGGCAACACGCGGTCGCCGCCTACACTGGCGGCTCATTTCAACCCTGGAGAAACCGATGCTGCGCGACGACGACATGAAATCCGACTTCGATTCCCTGCTGCCCGGCCGCAGTACCGAGCAGGGCGCCAGCCGGCGCACCGCGCTGAAGACGGCGCTGGGCGTGGGCTACGCCGCCGCCACGCTGCCGATCGTGGCGCAGACGGTGGTCTCCACGCCCGCCGACGGCCTGCGCGTCGGTGCCCTCGACTACGAGGTGGCGGGCTTCCGGGTACCGGGCTATTACGCCGCGCCGGCCGGCAAGACCGGCGTGCCGGTGGTCCTGGTGATCCAGGAAATCTTCGGCGTGCACGAGTACATCCGCGACACCTGCCGCCGCCTGGCCAAGCTGGGCTACCTGGCCGTCGCGCCCGAGATGTTCGCCCGCCAGGGCGATCCGCAGAAGATCACCGAGATGGCGCGGCTGCAGGCCGAGATCGTCTCCAAGGTGCCCGACGCGCAGGTGATGGCCGACCTCGACGGTGCGCTGAAGTGGGCGGCGGCCCACGGCGGCGACGTGTCGCGCGCCGGCATCACCGGCTTCTGCTGGGGCGGCCGGATCACCTGGCTCTACGCCGCGCAGGGCCCGGTGAAGGCGGGCGTCGCCTGGTACGGCCGCCTGGTGGGCCAGGCCAGCGACCTGACGCCGCGCCATCCGGTGGACGTGGCCGCCCACCTCAAGGCGCCGGTGCTGGGCCTCTACGGCGGCGCCGACGCCGGCATACCGCTCGATACTGTTGATAAAATGAAATCATCTTTGGCGGCCGGCTCGGCCGCCGCCAAGGCGTCGCAGTTCGTGGTGTACCCGGAAGCCGGCCACGCTTTCCACGCCGACTACCGCCCCAGCTACCGCAAGGAAGCCGCGGAAGACGGCTGGAAGCGGGCGCTCGAATGGTTCAAGACCCACGGCGTCGTCTGACGCCCTATCCCGGAGTGGCTTCCGCCGCACCGGGCCGTACGCGAAACCGCCCGCCTTGCCGGGCGGTTTTTTTCTGCCAGGCGATTCTTTGAAAAAAATAGGGCGCTTGCCCTTGTTTGAAAACGACTTATAGCTATGACTTTGATAGCAATTTTGGTGGGGACGCTGGTGGCCGGTATCGGCAGCGTGTGGGTGGCGGCCGCCTTGCTGCGTCTGGGCGTCGGGGGGCGGGCGCCCGGGGGCGTCGGGCCCCGTCACCTGCTGAGCCTGGCGGCCGGCGCGCTGCTGGCGACGGCCTTCATGCACCTGCTGCCCGAGGCCTTCGAAAGCGCCGTCCCGCCGCAGGTGCTGTTCGCCACGCTGCTGGTCGGGCTGGTGTTCTTCTTCTTGCTCGACAAGGCCGAGCTGTGGCACCACGGCCACGAGCACGGCGCGGGGCCGGACACCGCCGATGCGCAGCACGGCCACGGCGAGGGCCACGGCCACGAAGGCCACGCCACCGGGCACCACCACCATCGCCACGTGCCGGCCGACGGTGAGCGCGCCGGTGCCTGGGCGGTGCTGACCGGCGACAGCGTCCACTGCTTCGGCGACGGCGTGCTGATCGCCTCGGCCTTCGCGGCCGACATCCGCCTGGGTTTCGTCGCCGCGCTGGCGGTGCTGGCGCACGAGGTGCCGCACCACATGGGCGACCTGATCGTGGTGCGCCAGACCAGTTCCAACCGCCGCGCCGCCCTGGTCAAGGTTTCGCTGGCCGGTGGCCTGACGGTGCTGGGCGGCCTGGGCGGCCATCTCCTGGTCGACCAGATCCACGGCCTGCTGCCCTATCTGCTGGTGGTCGCGTCGAGCAGTTTCCTCTACGTGGCCCTGGCCGATTTGATCCCCCAGCTGCAGAAGCGCCTGACCGCCCGCCAGACCTTCGCCCAGGTGGCGTGGCTGCTGGCCGGCATCGCGCTGGTGACGGCGGCGAGCCGGCTGGCCCACGGCGGCCACGACCATGGCCATGGACACGAGGGCCACGGACACGCAAGCCATGCGGACCACGACCATGCGGCGGAGCGGGGAGCGTCGGGCGCATCGGGTGCGGCGCCCGGGAGGCTTGCTCCGCCCGCGACAAGCCGGTAGTGCTTTCGTTGCCAAGCTCCTGAATCCCTAGCAGGACGCCGGCGTCTTTTGCCGGCTCCAGGCCGGTTCGCCTTCGAAACCGGGGCTGTCCGATCGGACGGTCGGCTGCGGCCGTGCGATGTCGGGACACCGCCGGATCGCTCGCGCCGTCAGTGCGACAGCGCCTCCCGCACCGCCGACATCTGCCGGCGCGAGACCGCCAGCGCCTCCGGCACGCCATGTACCCGCACGGCCCAGCCTTCGCCTTCCACCGCGTCGTAATGCCGCTCCAGCGCCCGCACCGCGCGCCGGGCGACGAGGGCGTTGCGGTGGATGCGAATGAAGCGGGGCGCGAAGCGTTCCTCCAGGTCCTGCAGCGATCCGTCGAGGATGTAGCTGCGCAGGGCGGTGCGCACGGTGACGTACTTCAGCTCGGCCTTCAGGTACAGAACCTCGTCGAGCGGCACCCGTTCGGTCCGGCCGCGGTCCTGGATCAGCAGCGACGGCGGCTCCGGCGGGGCCGTGGGGTCCGGGCCGGTCGCGGTGCCGGTGGTGCGCTTGACTTTGTACAAGGCCTGCTTCAGGCGGGGCAGGCGCACCGGCTTGGTCAGGTAGTCGGCCGCGTCCAGCTCGAAGGCGTTCAGCGCGTGCTCCGCATGGGCAGTGACGAAGACCACCGCCGGCGGCTGCGGCAGCGCGCGCATGGTGTCCGCCAGCGCCAGGCCGTCGGTGCCCGGCATGTTGATGTCGAGCAGCACCACGTCGAAACGCCGGGCCTGCAGCAGGGCCTGCGCCTGCGCCGCGTCGCCGGCCTCGTCCACATGCGCCGCGGCGGGCGCGCTGCAGTCGGCCAGCAGGGTGCGCAGGCGCTGGCGCGCCAGGGGTTCGTCGTCGACGATGAGGATGTCGAGAGTCATGATCGTGGAAGTGCGGTCGAGGAATGGAAGGGGGGCGCGGTGCGCTCAGGCCGGCAGGCGGATGCGTACCAGGTAGGCGTCGCCGCGGCGCTCGGCACGGAAATCGCTTTCCACGTCGTGGAGCAGGGCCAGCCGGGCATGCACGTTGGCCTGGGCGATGCCGTGGCCGTCGCGCGCCCTGGCCGGGCGTTCCGGCGATTCGGGAGGCACGCTGTTAAGGATCTTGATGACGACGACGCTGCCGCGCCGCTCGGTGGAGACGCGCACCCGGGTGCGGTGGCCGGTGGCCTCGACGCCGTGGACCACCGCGTTCTCCACCAGCGGCTGCAGCAGCAGCGGCGGCACGCGGGCGCCGTCGGCGGCCGGGTCGAGCATCCACTCGACCCGCAGCCGGTCGCCGAAGCGCACCTGCTCGATCGCCAGGTAGTGCCGGGCCAGAGCGATCTCCTCGCCGAGCGTGGTCGAGTCGCCGTGCTCGACCAGCGCGTGGCGGAACAGGTCGCTCAAGTCTTCCAGCAGCGCCTCGGCGCGCGAGGGCTCGGCCCGCACCAGGGCGATGGCGCTGTTGAGGGTGTTGAACAGAAAGTGCGGCCGGATGCGGGCCTGAAGCACCGCCAGCTGCGCCGTCACCGCGGCCGGGGTGCGGCCCTGGGCGCGCAGCGCCAGGCCCACCACCAGCACCACCGCCACCAGCGCGCCGGCGCAGGCCGAGGCGAACCAGGGCGGCGGCAGCGCGCTGTCCATTCGGGTCAGGGCATGCAGGCCGCAGGCGGCCATGCCGGCCGCCGCGCCCAGGGCCGCGCTGGTGGCGTACTGGCCGGCGGCGTTCAGCCGGGCCAGCAGGCGGCGCAGGCTGCAGGCGGCCAGCAGCCAGCCCAGGGTGGCGGGCAGCACCGCGCTGGTGAGGGTCGCCAGGCGATAGAGCCAGTCCAGCGCATCGGCCGCGCCGAACATCGTGCCGGTGCCCACCACGGTCTCCACCAGCAGCACCGCACGCAGCACCACGCCCAGCCGGCAGGCATCGAACGGCCCGGACGGCAAGGGCTGCGCCGCCGCGGCGGCAGCGGCGACGGGTGGTGGAGGCACCGATAAAATTGGCGGTTCTTTCATGAGCAGGCAGTCGGCACGCCCGGTTGTTCGCGTAACATATTATTACCACCTCCATGGCATCCAGCTCTACCCCGCTATCCTCCAGCAACCAGCTTGACAAGAAATCGCAGGCGTGGTCGGCCCTGTTTTCCGAGCCGATGAGCGACCTGGTGAAGCGCTACACCTCAAGCGTATTCTTCGACAAACGTCTGTGGCAGGCCGACATCCGCGGCAGTCTGGCGCATGCCGAGATGCTGGCCGCGCAGGCCATCATCGACAACGACGACCACGCCCGCATCCAGCGCGGCATGGCGCAGATCGCCAGCGAGATCGAAAGCGGCGCCTTCGAGTGGAAACTCGACCTGGAAGACGTCCATCTCAACATCGAGGCGCGCCTGACGCAACTGGTCGGCGATGCCGGCAAACGACTGCATACCGGCCGCAGCCGCAACGACCAGGTGGCCACCGACGTGCGGCTCTGGCTGCGCGGCGAAATCGACCTGATCGACGGCCTGCTGACCGACCTGCAGCGGGCTCTGGTCGACATCGCCGACCGCAACACCGAGGTGATCATGCCGGGCTTCACCCACCTGCAGGTGGCCCAGCCGGTGTCGTTCGGACACCACATGCTGGCCTATGTCGAGATGTTCGCCCGCGACGCCGAGCGCATGGCCGACGTCCGCCGGCGGGTCAACCGTCTGCCGCTGGGCGCCGCCGCGCTGGCCGGCACCAGCTATCCGCTCGACCGCGAGCGGGTGGCCCGCACGCTGGAGATGGAGGGCGTCTGCCAGAACAGCCTGGACGCGGTGAGCGACCGCGATTTCGCGATCGAATTCATCGCCGCCGCGTCGCTGGCGATGGTGCACGTCAGCCGCCTGTCGGAAGAGCTGATCCTGTGGATGAGCCAGAGCTTCGGCTTCATCGACATCGCCGACCGCTTCTGCACCGGCTCGTCGATCATGCCGCAGAAGAAGAACCCCGACGTGCCCGAGCTGGCCCGCGGCAAGACCGGCCGGGTGGTCGGCCACCTGATGGGGCTGATCACCTTGATGAAGGGCCAGCCGCTGGCCTACAACAAGGACAACCAAGAGGACAAGGAACCGCTGTTCGACACCGTCGATACGCTCAAGGACACGCTGCGCATCTTCGCGGAGATGGTCGGCGGAATCACCGTCAAGCCCGAGGCGATGGAGCGCGCCGCCAAGCACGGCTACGCCACCGCGACCGACCTGGCCGACTACATGGTCAAGAAGGGCCTGCCCTTTCGCGACGCGCACGAGGCGGTCGCCCATGCGGTGAAGACCGCCATCGCCCAGGGCGTAGACCTGTCGGAGCTGCCGCTGGAAGCCCTGCAGGCCTTCAACCCGAAGATCGAGGCCGACGTGTACGAGGTGCTGAGCCTGCGCGGCTCGCTCAACGCCCGCAGCACCCTGGGCGGCACCGCGCCGGCGCCGGTGCGGCAGCAGGTGGCGCGCCACCGCGCCCGCCTGGGCTGAGGCGGCCTCAGACCCGCCTCAGCCGCACCGCGCAGAATCCGGCTTTTGTGCAATCCTGGGGAATGGCATGCGGCTGTTGCTGGTCGAAGACGACACCATGATCGGCGAGGCGCTGCTCGACCTGCTGCGCGCCGAACACTACGCGGTCGACTGGGTGCGCGACGGCGACATGGCCGATACGGCGTTGCGTAACGAGCGCTACGACCTGGTGCTGCTCGACCTCGGCCTGCCGCGGCGCGACGGGCTGGAGGTGCTGCGCGGCCTGCGCGCCCGCCAGGACAAGGTGCCGGTGCTGGTCGCCACCGCCCGCGACGCGGTCGCCGACCGGGTGGCCGGCCTGGATGCCGGGGCCGACGACTACGTGGTCAAGCCCTACGACACCGACGAGCTGCTGGCCCGCATCCGCGCCCTGATCCGCCGCGGCGAGGGCCAGGCCGGCCCCACCTTCTCGCAGCGCGGCGTGACGCTCGACCCCGCCACCCATCAGGCCACGCTGCACGGCCAGCCGGTGAGCCTGTCGGCCCGCGAATGGGCGGTGCTGGAGCCGATGCTGGCGCGGCCGGGCGTGGTCTTCTCCCGCACCCAGCTGGAGGCCAAGCTCTTCGGCTGGAAGGACGACGTCAGCAGCAACGCGGTCGAGGTCTACATCCACGGCGTGCGCAAGAAGCTGGGCGCCGATCTCATCCAGACGGTGCGCGGCCTGGGCTACCTGGTGCCGAAGGACTGAGTTTCGCGATGGTCCCGCTGCTGCACCGCCTGGCTCCCCGCTCGCTGCGCACCCGGCTGCTCGGCCTGGTGCTGGCCTGCATCCTGGTGGCGAGCGCGGTGCTGGCGGCCGGCGCCTACCGCGGCGCGCTGCGCGAGGCCGACGCCAGCAACGACCTGCACCTGCAGCAGGTGGCCCAGTCGCTGCGCAGCAACGTGCCGCTCGGCGCGCTGGAGGGCCTGGACGAGCGCGGCGACCTCGACCTGCTGGTGCAGGTCTGGGGCCCCGACGGGGTGCAGCTCTACCGCTCGGCCCGGGCCACGCTGCCGCAGCATGCGGTGCTGGGCTTCTCCGACATCGACGTCGACGGCGTCCGCTACCGCGTCTACTCGATCCAGACGCCCTTGCAGACGGTGCAGATCGCGCAGGACATGGACGCCCGCCAGGACCGGGCGCGGGCCCAGGCGCTGCGCGCCACGCTGCCGGCGCTGCTCACCGCGCCGCTGCTCATGCTGGCCGTGGCCTGGATCATCGCCCGCACCCTGGCGCCGGTGGAGCGGGTGCGGCGCCAGGTGGCCGGCCGTGCGGCGGACGACCTCGACCCGCTGCCCGAAGACGGCCTGCCCGACGAGGTGAGGCCGCTGGTCGAAGAGTTGAACCTGCTGTTCCACCGCACCCGCGACGCCTTCGCCGCGCAGCGCAACTTCGTCGCCGATGCGGCGCACGAGCTGCGCTCGCCGCTCACCGCGCTCAAGCTGCAGGTGCAGGGCCTGCAACGTGCCACCGACGACGCCGCGCGCGATCGCGCCGCCCGGCGCCTGGGGCAGGGCATCGACCGGGCCATCGCGCTCGTCGGCCAGCTGCTGGTGCTGGCGCGGCAGGACGCCGGCAGCGCGCAGGTGGCGACCCCGGTCGATCTCGACCTGCAGGCCCTGGTACGCCGGACGGTGGCCGAGTGGCTGCCGCAGGCCCATGCCCGGCGCATCGACCTGGGCGTGCCCCGGGCCGATGCGGCGACGGTGCACGGGCACCCCGATGCGCTGGCGATCCTGCTGCGCAACCTGCTCGACAACGCGATCAAGTTCACGCCCGAAGGCGGCCGGGTCGATGTGGAATTGCGCGCCGAGCCCGGCACCGGCCTGCTGGTGGCGGTGGAAGACAGCGGCCCCGGCATCGCCGAGGCCGACCGCGACCGGGTGTTCGACCGGTTCTTCCGCAGCCCCGAGGCCACCGCCGGCGGCAGCGGCCTGGGCCTGGCGATCGTCAAGGCGATCGCCGACCGGCACGGGGCAGTGCTGCGGCTGGACCGCTCCGCGAGGCTGGGCGGGCTGCGGATCGAGGTGCTGTGGCCGGCGGCGGTATGACGCGGGCGCGCACGGCGCTGGCACCGCGGTCGCCGTGTGCTGCGCGTCAGGGCGGATGCGATGCGTAGCCGCATGCCGCTGCCGGCGCTGCCGCCGCCGGCACGCACGCCGGGCACGCCCACCCACGCCGTGCGGCACGCCGGCCTGCCGCAGCCGGCATCGGGCCGCCGGGCCGCGTGGCTGCGGACCGGCGGCTCGCTCAGCGCGCGGCTGGCGGCCGCCGGCGGCAGCGTCTCGGTGCAGGTGCTGCGCCAGGGCCGTCTCCGCCTGCTGCCCGCGGAAGCCGCCTGGCTGGGGGGGCCGCGCCGCCGCTACGGTCATGTGCGCGAGGTGCTGCTGTCGGCAGGCGCCATGCCGGTGGTGTTCGCCCGGTCGGTGCTGCGGCAGCCGCATGCCCGCGGCAGCTGGAAGGCGGTGCGCGGCCTGGGCGGCCGTGCGCTGGCCGATCTGCTGTTCGGGCGGCCCGCGGCCCGGCGCTCGGGTTTCGCCTTCGTGCGCTTCGCACCGGCTTCGCGGGTCGCGGCGGGCGTGCGTCGGCGCTGGCAGCAGGCCACCGGCCAGGCGTGGGGAAGCCGGTCGGTGTTGGCCCGTGTGTCGGTCTTCGCGCGGCGTGGCGCGCCCTTGCTGCTCACCGAATGCCTGGCGCCCGCCGTCGGGCGGCTGGGGTTGCAGCCGCGGGCGCGTCCGGTCCGGTGGCGGCCGAAAGGCGGAGAGTCCGGCCTGAAAGGCTAAGACTGGTCTAAGGCCCGGATCGCACCATTGCAGCATCCCATCCGACCACCAGGAGTGACTATGCGACTCGATTCCCTGACCCAGACCCCCACCCGCCTCGTCGTGGCGCTGTTGGCGGCCGGCGCCATCGGCGGTGCCGGCGTGTCCGCGGTGGAATTCGCCCACAGCCACGTGCGGGCCGAGCCGGTGCCGGCCGTGCTGGCGGCCGCACCCGGCGCGGCCATCGCGCTGCCCGACTTCTCCAGCATCACCAAGCGCTACGGCCCGGCGGTGGTCAACATCAGCGTGGTCGGCACCACCAAGGCGGCCGATCGCGACGAGGCCGGTGCCGAGGCCGACGGCCTGCCCGACGATCCGTTCTTCGACTTCTTCCGCCGCTTCCAGCAGCAGCAACAGCAAGGCGGCGTGCAGGGGCGCCGCGTCCGGCCGCATGCTGTGCCGATGCGCGGCGAGGGTTCGGGCTTCATCGTCAGCTCCGACGGCGTGATCCTCACCAACGCCCATGTGGTGAAGGACGCCAAGGAGGTCACCGTCAAGCTGACCGACCGGCGCGAGCTGCGCGCCAAGGTGCTCGGCGCGGATACCAAGACCGACATCGCGGTGCTGAAGGTCGAGGCCCGCGACCTGCCGGTGGTGGCGCTCGGCAAGGTGGCCGACCTGAACGTCGGCGAATGGGTGCTGGCGATCGGCTCGCCCTTCGGCTTCGAGAACACGGTGACCGCCGGCGTCGTCAGCGCCAAGAACCGGGCGCTGCCCGACGACAGCGCGGTGCCCTTCATCCAGACCGACGTGGCGGTCAACCCCGGTAATTCCGGCGGGCCGCTCTTCAACGCGCGCGGCGAGGTGGTGGGCATCAACTCGCAGATCTACAGCCGCACCGGCGGCTACCAGGGCGTGTCGTTCGCGATCCCGATCGACCTGGCCCGCAAGGTCCAGCAGCAGATCGTGGCGCACGGCAAGGTCGAGCATGCGCGGCTCGGCGTGGCGGTGCAGGAGGTGAACCAGACGCTGGCCGATTCTTTCAGGCTGCCGACGCCCGAGGGCGCGCTGGTCGCCAGCGTCGAGAAGGGCGGTCCGGCCGAGGCCGCGGGCCTGGAGAGCGGCGACGTGATCCGCAGGATCAACGGCCAGCCGGTGGTCTCGTCGGCCGACCTGCCGGCCAACATCGCCCTGGCGGTGCCCGGCGACAAGGTGACGATGGAGGTCTGGCGCAAGGGCGACAGCCGCCAGGTCACCGCCACCCTGGCGCCGATGAAGGCCAAGGGCACCGACGTGGCCGGTGCCGACGCCGAGGCCGGCCAGGGCCGCCTGGGCCTGGCGCTGCGCCCGCTGCAGCCCGACGAGCGGGCCGAGGCCGGCGTGGCCGGCGGCCTGCTGGTGCAGGACGCGAGCGGCGCGGCCGAGCTGGCCGGCGTGCAGGCGGGCGACGTGCTGCTGGCGGTCAACGGCACGCCGGTGCGCAGCGTGGAGCAGGTGCGGGCGGTGGTCGGCAAGTCCGACAAGTCGGTCGCGCTGCTGGTGCAGCGCGGCGACAGCAAAATCTTCGTGCCGGTTCACCTGGGCTGAGAGAGCGCGGCGGTCGCAGGAGAAGGCGGACGCTGCGGTGGCAACAGAAAGTGCGAAAGAACCGCAGCTGCGCAATCGGGCTGCGCAGTAGGTTCTCTCGCACTTTCTCAGGCGTCGGCGCCCTCGACCAGGAACCGCACCCGCCGCACGCCCTGCCATTCGTCCGCATCGAGTCGGAAGGCCAGCGTCACCCGGGGCGGCAGCGCCTCGGTATGGCCGAACCAGATGCCGTCGACCGGCTGGCCCTGGTGCAGCAGCTTCAGCGCCAGGTGCTTCTCGCCGACCAGGCGCTGGCTGAGCACCTGCAGCTCCTCGCTGAAGGTGGGTGCGGCGAAGCCCTGGCCCCAAACCTCCCGGTGCAGCGTGTCCACCATTTCGGCGCGCCGGTATTCGGCGGCCAGCGGGCCGTCGGTGTCGAGCCGGCGGGTGAGGGTGGCGGCATCCAGCCATTCGCCCGCCACCTGCGCCAAGGCGTCGCGGAAGGTCTCGAAATGCTCCCGCGCGATGGTGCAGCCGGCCGCCATCGCATGGCCGCCGAACGTCAGCAGCACACCCGGATGGCGCTTGGCCACCAGGTCGAGCGCGTCGCGCAGGTGGAAGCCCGGGATCGACCGGCCCGATCCCTTGATCTCGTGTCCCTTGCCCGGCGCGGCGCTGGCGGCGAAGACGAACGTGGGCCGGTGCAGCCGGTCCTTGAGGCGCGAGGCGACGATGCCGACCACGCCTTCGTGGAAGCTCTCGTCGAACACGCAGAAGGCGGGCGGCAGGCTTTCCGCGCCGGCGGCGTCGGCGTCGAACAGGGCCTCGGCGGCGGCCATCGCCTGCTCGCGCATGCCGCCCTCGATCTCGCGGCGCTCGCGGTTGATCGCGTCGAGCGTCTGGGCCAGCTGGGCGGCGCGGGCCGGGTCCTCGGTCAGCAGCAGTTCGATGCCGAGCGTCATGTCGGCCAGCCGGCCGGCGGCGTTGATCCGCGGGCCGAGGGCGAAGCCGAAGTCGAAGGTGGTGGCGGTCGCGGCCTTGCGGCCGGCGGCGACGAACAGCGCGGCGATGCCCGGCGGCATCGCACCCTTGCGGATGCGCTTCAGGCCCTGGGCGACCAGGCGGCGGTTGTTGGCATCCAGCCGGACCACGTCGGCCACGGTGCCCAGCGCGACCAGGGGCAGCAGGGTGTCGAGCTTGGGTTGCGGCAGGCCGGTGCGCGGGGTGGCACCGGCGCCGTCCGCAGGCGGCGCCGTGGCGCCGGGCGCATCGAACACGCCGCGTTGCCGCATCTCGGCGCGCAGCGCCAGCAGCACGTAGAACATCACGCCGCAGCCGGCGATGCACTTGCTCTCGAAGCTGCAGGCGGGCTGGTTGGGGTTGATCAGCACGTCGGCGGCCGGCAGCACCGGGCCGGGCAGGTGGTGGTCGGTCACCAGCACCCGCATGCCGAGGCGCTGCGCCGCGGCGACGCCCTCGACGCTCGCGATGCCGTTGTCGACCGTCAGCAGCAGGTCGCAGCCGCGGGCATGCACCCGCTCGGCGATGCTGGCGGTCAGGCCGTAGCCGTCGACCACCCGGTCGGGCACCAGGTAGTCCACATGGCGCGCGCCCAGCATCCGCAGGCCGCGCACGCCGACGGCGCAGGCGGTGGCGCCGTCGCAGTCGTAGTCGGCGACGATGCAGATGCGCAGGTCGGCGGCGATCGCGTCGGCCAGCAGCCGGGCAGCGGCGTCGATGCCCAGCAGCCCGGCCGGCGGCAGCAGCCGCGCCAGGCCGTCGTCGAGTTCGTGCTGGTGCAGCACGCCGCGGGCGGCGTAGAGCCGGGCCAGCAGCGGGTGCAGGCCCGCCTGCTCCAGCGCCCAGGCGCTGCGGAGCGGAATGTCCCTTGCTATTATTTTCATAGCTGGAGGCCGGCGAACAGCGACGGCTTGCGGCCTAAAACACCCGAAATTCCTTGAGAAAGCCGCTGCCAGGCTCCCCGGGGCCGCGCCTCGAAGCGCTGCGCGTTGCGCTCGCCGCAGAGCGTCAGGGCGACCGGACTGCCGGCCTCGGCCGTCTCCAGCGCCTGGCGCACCTCGGCCGCGTCGATCGCCTGCCAGGCGGCGGCCCAGCCGGCCCAGTCCTCCTGCAGCGCGGCCTGGCGCAGGCCCTGCGGCATCCGCAGGCCCGGCACCTCGGTGCGCGCGGTGGCCGGCCGATCGCCGGTGCCGCTCACCCAGAAGGCGTTGACCGCCAGCCGGCCCTGCGCCGCCCGCGCGTCGGTCATGGGGTGGGTGTAGAGCAGCATCTGCATCTCGCCCTGCAGCCGGCGCACCAGCCGCGCCGCGGGCGCGTCGGGCATCCACAGGTCGAGGCTGCGGCCCTGCACCCGGTCGAGCGACGCGGTGGCCAGGCCGCGCAGCGGCTCGCCGCGGGCGCGCCAGGCGGTCGGTGCGACGTAGTCCAGCGCGATGCCGTCTTCCAGGAAGTAGGGCGCCATCAAAGCCAGCAGCGCGCGGGATTCCTCCTCGCCCAGCTCCAGCTGCAGCGGGTCGAGCATCGCGATGTGGTCGGGCGCCACCCGCCAGTGGCAGGGGGTGATCACCGCCCAGGCGTCGGCGCCCGGGTCGCCGCCCTCGGCCGCCACCGCCTGCGCGGCCCAGGGGATGCGGCCGTCGCCTCCATCGGCTATGCCGAGCAGCGCGGCCAGCGCGCGCTCGTGCGGCGGCGACAGGCTGAATTCGTCGCCGGTGTCGGTGCCGTCGGGGGCGAGGCGGGCCAGGAGCCGCTCCAGGTGGGGCAGCCGCAGGCCGCGCCGCTGGGCTGCGCAGCCCTCTGCGTCGGCGGCCGCGAACGGGATCAGTAGATGCATCCGCCGATTGTCGCGCCCGGGGCGACCGCCGGGCCCGCCCCACCGCAATGGCCCGGCGGGCACAAGGCCGGCACCGCCGCTTGCAGCCGGTCACCGGAACCGGCCGCCGATTCGCAGACAATCGGCCGTCCCGCCATGCAGCCCGCCGTCCCCACCCCAACTGCCGACCTTCCCCGCGATGCCATCGTGGCGCTGCTGCGCGACCGGGTACCGGGCACCATCGGCATCTACGCTTTCGGCAGTCGCATCGCCGGCACCGCCGACGCGCAGAGCGACCTGGACCTGGCGGTGCTCGTCGAAGGCTATGCCGATCCGGTGCTGCTCTGGCACCTGGTGTCCGACCTGGTCGGCCTGGCTGGTTGCGAAGTCGACCTGCTCGACCTGCGCGCCGCCACCACCGTCATGCAGTACCAGGTGTTGACCACCGGTGAGCGCTGGTGGGCCGCCGACGTGCGCGCCGGCCTGTACGAGGCCTTCGTCCTGAGCGAGAAGACCGCGCTCGACGAAGCGCGCGCCGGCTTGCTGGCCGACATCGCACGCGAGGGGCTCGTCTATGGCGATGCAGGTCTGTTCAACAGAGCCGCGGCCATCGAGCGCTGCATCGTCCGTATTCGGGAAGAGTACGCCGACGATCCGACCGGCTTCGCGACCGACTCCACCCGGCAGGACGCCGCGATTCTCAACATCCAACGGGCCTGCGAAGCCGCGCTGGACATGGGCCAGCACCTGGTCCGCCGCGAACGGATCGGGGTTCCGCAGGGTGCGCGCGACGTCTTCGCCTTGCTGGCACGGGCCGGCGCGATCGACGACGCGCTGAGCACGTCCCTGCAGCGCATGGTGGGCTTTCGCAACGTGGCGGTGCACGACTACCAGAAGCTGCAGCTGTCGATCACCCTGGCCGTGATCCAGAACCACCTGCAGGATTTCACCGCGTTCGCGCAGACCTTGCTGCTGCGCGACACCGCGCGGCCGCCGCCGGCTTTCTAAGACATCTCTTTTCCACCGAGGCATTGCGCACTTCCATGCAAATCCCCTACGAGCTGGCCCTGGGCTGGCGCTACACCCGGGCCGGGCGCGCCACGCGGCGCAACGGGTTCATCTCCTTCATCTCGGGCGTGTCGATGCTGGGCATCGCGCTGGGGGTGGCGGCGCTGATCATCGTGCTGTCGGTGATGAACGGCTTCCAGAAGGACGTGCGCGACCGGATGCTGTCGGTGGTTTCGCACATCGAGATCGTCGCGCCCGGGGGCGTGGCGCTGGACGACCCGGCCCGCACCATGGCCGAGGCCCGCCGCAACCCGGCGGTGGCGGGGGCCACCACCTTCATCGCCACCCAGGCGCTGCTGGCGCGGGGCGAGGACATGCGCGGCACCATCGTGCGCGGCATCGACCCGGCACACGAGGGCGAGGTGACCGACCTCGGCCCCGATCAGGGCGCGACGCTGCGGAAGCTGGTGCCGGGCCGGTTCGGCATCGTGCTGGGCGTCGAGCTGGCCCACACCCTCGGCGTGCGCGAAGGCGATTCGGTGACGCTGGTGGCGCCCAACGGCCAGGTGACGCCCGCCGGCGTGGTGCCGCGGCTCAAGCAGATGACGGTGGTGGGCACCTTCAACTCGGGCCACTACGAATACGACTCGGCGCTGGTCATGGTCCACCAGGACGACGCGGCCCGCATCTTTCGCCTGGAAGGCCCGAGCGGCATCCGCCTGCGCCTGAAGGACCTGCACGAGGCCCGCACCGTGGCGCAGGAACTGGCGGGCAGCCTGTCGGGCAACCTGCTGATCCGCGACTGGACGCAGCAGAACAGGACCTGGTTCTCGGCGGTGCAGCTGGAGAAACGCATGATGTTCATCATCCTCACCCTGATCGTGGCGGTTGCGGCGTTCAACCTGGTCTCGACCCTGGTGATGACGGTGACCGACAAGCGCGCCGACATCGCGATCCTGCGCACCCTGGGCGCCAGCCCGCGCAGCATCATGGGCATCTTCGTGGTGCAGGGCGCGATGGTGGGCGTGATCGGCACCTTCGGCGGCCTGGCACTGGGCCTGGCGATCGCGTTCAACATCGACGTGATCGTGCCGGCGCTCGAGCAGCTGTTCCACGCCAGCTTCCTGCCCAAGGACGTCTACCTGATCAGCCGGATGCCGAGCGATCCGCAGCAGTCGGACATCGTGCCGATCGCGGTGATCTCGCTGGTGCTGGCCTTCCTGGCCACGCTGTACCCGAGCTGGCGCGCCAGCCGCGTCAACCCGGCCGAGGCGCTGCGCTATGAATGAGCCCCGCCGCGCCGAATCCGACTCCCGAACTCTCGCCATGCCGACACCCGTGATCCAGGCCCGCGGCCTGACCAAGCGCTTCCACGAAGGACGCATCGACCTGACCGTGCTGCACGGCGTGGACCTGGACGTGCACGCCGGCGAGACGCTGGCGATCGTCGGCGCCTCGGGCTCCGGCAAGAGCACGCTGCTGCATCTGCTGGGCGGGTTGGACGCGCCGAGCGCGGGCACCGTCGTGCTGCAGGGCCGGCCGCTGGCGACGCTCGACGCCGCCGAGCAGGGCCGAATGCGCAACCGCCACCTGGGCTTCGTCTACCAGTTCCATCACCTGCTGCCCGAGTTCAGCGCGCGCGACAACGTCGGCATGCCGCTGCGCATTCGCCGCGAGTCGCCCGAGGCCTGCGCCGCCGCCGCCGACAAAATGCTGGCCGCGGTCGGCCTCGAAGGCCGGGTGCAGCACCGGCCGGCCGAGCTGTCGGGCGGCGAGCGCCAGCGGGTGGCCATCGCCCGCGCCCTGGTCACCCAGCCGGCCTGCGTGCTGGCCGACGAGCCCACCGGCAACCTGGATCGCAGCACCGCCGACGGCGTCTTCGCCCTGATGCTCCAGCTGGCCCGCGACCAGGGCACCGCCTTCGTGGTGGTGACGCACGACGACACCCTGGCCCAGCGCTGCGACCGGCGGATGCGGCTGGTATCGGGCAGATTCGTAAAGGATTAGCCCACGCCCAGGCTGCGCGCACCGCGTGTCGCAGCGCGCACCCCCTGCGAGGGGGCGACACCGGCGGTCCGGCGGAGCCGGGCCCGCGGTGTCCCTGGGACGAATGCAGGCCGCCGTCGCAACGCCGGTTGCGTCCGCACTTGGAGCGGCTAACACAACCCTTCTGGCGTCGTGGCCGCACCTTGTCGTACTACTCGTACTGTCTGCGATGCGGCGCCTAGCCAGAACCGCTTCGCTGGGTTGTGTTAGCCGCTCTTACAACTCGACAAGCGGCGACAGGGCGATGGTCCTAGGCTGTACAGCCGAACCGAACTACCGCACGAGGAGCCACCATGCCCGCATCCGAACCGCAGATTTTCCCGACCGACGACCAGGTCCGCGAAGCCAAGAACGTCGACGACAAGGACCTGAAGCCGAGCCTGCGGCCGGGCACCGCCGACAGCGGAAAGGACAAGGCTGCCGCAGACCGGCCGGGCCTCCGCCAGGGCGGTGGGCACGACACCGACGAGGGCGAGATCTCGATCGGCGGCTGACGGCGCCGTGCCGAACGCCCCAGGGCGATTGCTATCGAATTTATAGCGGGTGGTCGGCGTATTACGCCGGCTACAGGCACTTTCTATTTGAAACGGGCCGGTTGCCCGGTTCACGCCACCCGGTGGAACCACCACATCGACAGGGTGGCCGCCAGCAGTGCCAGCGCCGCCGCCGCCAGCGCGAACAGGGCGGAGATCTCCGTCTCCCGCTTCTCCACCGTCAGCCGCGAGCTGAGCATGTCGTAGACCTTCTTCAGGTCGGCCGCGGTGCCGGCGTAGAAGTATTCGGCCTGGGTCTTGGCGGCGACGGCCTTGAGGGTGTCCTCGTCCAGCCGCACCCGCATCGACCAGCCTTCGAAGCCGATGATGTCGCCCTCGCGGGTGCCGACGCCGACGGTGAAGACTCGCACGCCCCGGTCGGCCGCCAGCTGGGCCGCCTCCAGCGGATCGACGCCGGTGGTGCGCTGGCCGTCGGTCAGCATCACGATGGCGGCCGAGCTGTAGGAGCCGGGGGCTACCGGCGGCGGCGGCGCGGCGGGGGGCGGCTCGCCGGCGCGCTCCAGCGGCGCGGCGCGCGGGCCGGTGCGGTCGCGGGCGCCCATCGCCGACATGTCGATGCCGCTGTTCGGGAACAGGGTGGCCAGCGACACCACGATGCCGTTGCCGGTGGCGGTGCCGCGCTGCATCTGGAAGCCGTCGATCGCGCGGACCAGCTCCTCGCGCGACTGTGTCGGCAGCTGGGCCACCTGCGCGCTGCCGGCGAAGGCGACGATGCCGACCCGCACGTGGCGCGGCAGCTCGGCGATGAAGGACTTGGCCGCCTCCTGTGCGGCGACCATGCGGTTGGGCTTGACGTCGGTGGCGCGCATGCTGGCCGACACGTCGATCGCCAGCATGACCGTCTGCTGCTGCGAGGGCAGGGAGATCACCGCCACCGGCCGCGCGGCCGCCAGCAGCATGGCGGTGAAGGCCAGCAGCATCAGCAGCGGCGGCAGGTGGCGGCGCCAGCCGGGGCCCTTGCCCGCGGCCTCGCGCACCAGCGACAGGCTGGCGTAGCGGACCGCCAGCTCGCGGCGGCGGCCCTGCAGCCAGACGTACAGCAGCACCAGCAGCGGCACCGCCAGCAGCAGCCAGAGCATCTCGGCCCACAGGAAATCCGGGCGGGGCACGGCGGCCCATCCGCCGGCGAGGCGGTCCAGCCAGGGGAGAGGGGCGGTGTCGGTCGGCATGGGTGGGCCGGCAGAAAGGTCGGGTCGGGCGGCGCGTCAGGCCGCGCCCGCGCGCGAGGGTGCGCCGCGCTGGCAGGAGCGTCGGCGCCGCAGTTCGGAAAAATGCAGCACTGAATCGACCAGCGCGTCGGCGGTGGAGAGCTCCAGCGTATCGACGCCGGCCGCGGCCAGGCTGGCGTGCAGCGCATCCTCGCGGGCGGCGGTGGCGCGGGCGAAGCTCTGGCGGAACACCCGGTCGTGGGTGTCGACCAGCAGCTGCTCGCCGGTTTCGGCGTCGCGCATCGCCACCAGGCCGATGTCGGGCAGCTCGCGCTCCAGCGGGTCGAAGAGGCGCACCGCCACCACGTCGTGCCGTTCGGCCAGCCGCGCCAGCGGCCGCTCCCAGCCCGGCTCGGCGATGAAGTCGGACACGACGAAGACGGTGCCGCGCTGGCGCAGGGCGCGGGCGGCGGTTTCCAGCCACTGGCCGAGGGCGCTGACAGCGGGTGGCGACGCCGGTTGCTGCGATCGGCGGACCGGATTCGCCAACGTGGACCCCGCCGCCCCGGTCGACTGCAGGTGGTGGAGCAGATGCAGCACCTGGGCCCGGCCGCCGCGCGCCGGTATCCAGCGCTCGGCCCGCGGTCCGCCGCCCAGCAGCGCGCCGACCCGGTTGCCGTGCCGGGTCAGCAACCGCGCGATGGTGCCGACGAACTCGACCTGCACCGTGTGCTTGGTGCGCGCACCGGAGCCGAAGTCGATCGACGCGCTGCGGTCGACCACGAACCAGGCGGCCATCTCGCGGTCTTCGTTGAACATGCGCACATGCGGCACCTGGGTGCGGGCGGTCACGTTCCAGTCGATGTGGCGCACGTCGTCCTGCGGCTGGTATTCGCGCAGGTCGGCCAGGTCCAGGCCCGCGCCGCGCTTGACGGTGCGGAAGTCGCCCTGCAACAGCCCGTCGAGCCGGCGCAGCGCGGTCCACTCCAGCCGGCGCAGCGATGCATCGGCGCTGCCGGCGGACAGCGGCGCGGCCCGGGTCTCAGGCGGCGCGTTTTTCATATTCGTGGTGCAGCGGCTTGGCTGGGGCCGGCACATGGGCCATCAGGCGGGCGATCAGGGCGTCGGCGGTGGTGCCTTCGGCCAGCGCCTCGTACGACAGGGCCATGCGGTGGCGCAGCACGTCGGGCACCAGGTCGGCCATGTCCTCGGGCAGGGCGTAGTCGCGGCCGCGCAGCATCGCCAGGGCCCGGGCGCCCTCGGCCAGGCCGATGGTGGCGCGCGGGCTGGCACCGTAGGCGATCAGGTGGCCGAAGTTCTTCAGGCCCACCGCTTCCGGCCGGCGGGTGGCGGCCACCAGGCGCACCGCGTACTGCAGCAGGGAAGGGTCGATGTAGACGCGGCGGCATTGGGCCTGCAGTTCGGCCAGTCGCGCGGTGGTGGCGACAGGCACCACCGGGGAGGGCGGCTGCATCGCCCGTTGGACGATGACGAACTCGTCCTCGTCGCTCGGGTAGTCGACCAGCACCTTCATCATGAAGCGGTCGACCTGGGCCTCGGGCAGCGGATAGGTGCCTTCGGTCTCGACCGGGTTCTGGGTGGCCATCACCAGGAAGGGCTCGGGCACCCGGTGCGTCTCGCCGGCGATCGTCACCTGCCGCTCCTGCATCACCTCCAGCAGGGCGCTCTGCACCTTGGCCGGTGCGCGGTTGATCTCGTCGGCCAGCAAGAGGTTGGCGAAGACCGGGCCCAGCGCGGTGCTGAAGTCGCCGGTCTTCTGGTTGTAGAGCCGGGTGCCCACCAAATCGGCCGGCACCAGGTCGGGGGTGAACTGGATCCGCTTGAAACTGCCCTGCAGCGCCTGGGCGAGCGTCTTGATCGTCAATGTCTTGGCCAGGCCCGGCACGCCCTCGACCAGCAGGTGGCCCTGGGCCAGCATCGCGACCATCACCCGCTCCAGGAACCGGTCCTGGCCGACGACGATGCGCTTGACCTCGAACAGCACCTGCTCCATCAGCGTGGCGGTGGCGTTGTCGCGGGTGGAGCTGCTGATCATGGGTGTCCTGCGGTCGGTCGGTGGAGGGGATACGAGTGGCGGTGTCAGAAGGGCGGCATGCCGGCGGCCGCGGCGGCGTTCTCGATCGGCACGGCGAAGCCGATGCCCAGGAAGGTGCGGGCCTGCGTCGGGTTGAGAATGGCGGTGACGATGCCGACCACCTCGCCTTCCATCGTGACCAGCGGCCCGCCGGAGTTTCCGGGATTGGCCGCGGCGTCGAACTGGATCAGGTTGGAGAGCTGGCGCTTGCCCTCGGGCGACTGGAACTCGCGCTTCAGGCCCGAGACGATACCGGCCGAAACGGAAGGCCCGATGCCGAAGGGAAACCCGATCGCCAGCACCTCGTCGCCGGGCCGCAGGCCGTCGGTGCTGCGCAGCGTGGCGGCCTCCAGATCGTCGGGGATCTTGTGGGCCTGCAGCACCGCCAGGTCGTGCTCGGGCTGCATGCCGGTGACGGTGGCGGTGGTCTCCAGCCCGTCGGCGAAGGTAACGCGGATATGGTCGGCGCCGGCCACCACATGCAGGTTGGTGAGGATCACCCCCTTGTCGACGATCACCACGCCGGTGCCGATGCCGCGCTCGATCTCGCCCTCTTCCTTCTCCCTGTAGCCCCTGCCCTGTTTCTTTTTGTCGGCCTTGCCGTAGCTGGCCACACGGACCACCGACGGGCCCACCTTCTGGGCGGCGCGGGCGAAGGCCGAAGGCAGCACCGATTTCTCGAGCGTATGCCGCACGGCGGCGTCGATATCGTCCTGGGTGAGCCGGGGCGGCACCGGATGCCACAGGGCCACGGCCGCCACGGCCAGGGCGCCGACCGTCAGCAGGGGAAGTGCGATCCGGCGCGCTCCCGCGACGACCGACGCAGCGCGGGAAAGGCGCCGCGCGGCCTCCGTCGGCGTTGCCGGCGTGTCCGGAGACGGGACGATTCCGTCGGGAGGCGCCACCTGGACGGCGGGCGCTTCGGGCGGGGGCGATTCCGCATCCGCACCGTAAACCGTTACGGACGAACTGCGGGATCGGCTGTAGACGGCGGGCCTGCGCATCCGGATGACCTCGGCGAGGTGGGCCCGGCGCGGCGCGCCCGGCGGGACTCGGGTCACGACCGTAGCACGATTCGAAGCGTTCCGCAGCAGTCGGACACATAGGGATACGTCGCGCTGCGGCATGATCGATCGATGACGCTCTGGATCGACACGCACTGCCACCTGGACGCCGCCGAATTCGCCGCCGACGGCGATGCGATGCGCGAGGCGGCCGCCGCCGGCGGCGTCGGCCACTGCGTGGTGCCGGCCGTGGCGCCGCACAACTTCGGCGCGGTGCGCGCATGGGCGCACCGGCACGGCGACAGCTATGCGCTGGGCATCCACCCGCTGTGCACCGGGGCGGTGGCGGAATCGGCGCTGGCCGGGCTGGAGGCCGCATTGGAGGAAGGGCTGCAGGACGAGCGCATGGTCGCGGTCGGCGAGATCGGCCTCGACTATTTCGTGCCCGGGCTCGACGACGGGGTGCAGCAGCGGTTCTTCCGCGAGCAGCTGCGGCTGGCGCGGCGCTTCGACCTGCCGGTGCTGCTGCATGTGCGCCGCTCGGTCGACCAGGTGCTGCGCCACCTGCGGGCCGCGGGCGGCAGCGGCACCGGCCGGCACGCCTGGCGCGGCATCGCCCATGCGTTCAACGGCAGCCTGCAGCAGGCCGAGGCCTTCATCGGCCTGGGTTTCAAGCTCGGCATCGGCGGCACGGTGACCTTCGACCGCGCCCTGCAGGTGCGCCGTGTGGCGGCCCGTGTGCCGCTGTCGGCACTGGTGCTGGAGACGGACGCACCCGACATCCCGCCGCATTGGCTTTACCGCACCGCGGAGGAGCGGGGCGACCGTGGTGGCGCCCAGGCGCGCAATTCGCCGATCGAGCTGCCGCGCATCGGCGCCGCGCTGGCGGCGCTGCGCTGCATCACGCCCCAGGCGGTGGCCGAGGCCACCAGCCGCAACGCGATGGACGCGATGCCGCGCATGGCGGCACGGGTCCACGCCGCCGCATGAAGCTCGCCGGACTGGCGCCGGTGCTCTCGCCGGATGCGCGGCTGCTGCTGCTGGGCAGCTTCCCGGGCGCGCGTTCGCTGGCGGAGCGGCGCTACTACGGGCATCCGCAGAACCAGTTCTGGAAGATCCTGTCGGAACTGTGGCGGACCGACCTGGTGCCGCTCGGCTACGAGGCCCGGCTGCAGGCCCTGCGCGACCGCGGCCTGGCGCTGTGGGACGTCTACGGCAGCTGCGAGCGCGAAGGCAGCCTGGATGCGGCGATCCGCAACCCCCGGCTCAACGACTTCGCCGCGCTGTCCGGGGCCTGCCCGCGGCTGGAGGCGGTGGCCCACAACGGGGCGGAGAGCTTTCGCCATGCGCCGCAGGTGGCGGCGGCGCTGGCGGCCGCGGACGATGCCGAGCCGTTTCCGGTGTACAAACTCCCCTCGACCAGTCCGGCCCATGCATCGTGGACCTTCGCCCAGAAATGCGAGGTATGGAGGACGGTGTTCCGCCGCCACGGCCTGCTCTGAGAAGGTGCGAGAGAACCTGCTGCGCAGCACGATTGCGCAGTTCCGGCCCTCACCGTGCAAGAGTACGGCTCCGGTCCTCACTGCACACTCGGGCTTGCTCGCTACGGTTCTTTCACACCTTCCGCGTCCTACCGCTGCCCACTTCCATGCCCCGCACGCACGCCGCCTCCGCTCCCGCCCCCGACGCCGAGCTGCCCGAAGTCAATTTCTCCGATTACGGCGACGTGCGCAGCCTGCATCTGGGCAGCATCTGGATCCAGGGCTCGATGCGGATCGACGACCCGTTCGCGATCGAGCTGGAATACGTGCAGCGGATGATGGCCTGGCTGCTGTTCGTGCCGCCGTCGTCGGTCGCCAAGCGCCATGCGATGCAGCTGGGGTTGGGCGCCGGCGCGCTCACCAAGTTCTGCCGCCGCAAGCTGCGGATGCGCACGACGGCCATCGAACTCAACCCCCGGGTGGTGCACGCCTGCCGCGGCTGGTTCAAGCTGCCGGCGGACGACGAGCGCCTGCGGGTGCTCGTGGCCGATGCGGCCGAGGAGATCCGCGACCCGCGCTGGCACGGCACCGTCGACGCGCTGCAGGTCGACCTGTACGACGAGGACGCCGCGGCGCCGGTGCAGGACAGCGCCGATTTCTACCGCGACTGCCATGCGCTGCTGACCGAGGAAGGCTGCATGACGGTCAACCTCTTCGGACGCGCGTCCAGCTACACCGCCAGCCTGGCCAGGATCGTGGCCGCTTTCGGCCAGGAGGCGGTCTGGGCCTTCAAGCCCACCCGCGAGGGCAACACCGTGGTGCTGGCCCGGCGCACCCCGCAGCCGCTGGACCGGGCCACGCTCGTGGCCCGCGGCGACGCGATCCAGCAGCGCTGGGGCCTGCCAGCCGCCAAATGGGCGAAGGTGTTCAAGCCGGTCGCGCCGTGACGCGCGGTCGTCGTTCCATCCTGCGCACCGATCCTCCGCTTTCGATCCACACCCCATGAGCGCCACTGCACCGCCGGTCTTTTCTCCCGTCGCCCACATCGGCCTGATCGACTGGCGCAGCGTCGTCGGCTGGCTGCGCGACGACGGCGTGATCTCCGAGGAGGAGGCCCAGCGCACCATCGCCCGCTGCGCCCGCGCCGAGAGCGTGCAGCATCCGCTGGTGCGGCTCGGCCACGTCGCGATGGTGCGGCAGGCCGACGGCAAGCCGCTCGACGTCGAGGCGCTCACCCAGTACGTCGCGGTCAAGGCCGGCATCGCCTACCTGCGGATCGATCCGCTGCGGGTCGACGTGGGCAAGGTGGCCGACACGATGAGCGCGGCCTATGCCGAGCGCCACCGGGTGCTGCCGGTGCAGGTGACCGCCGCCGAGGTGGTGGTCGCCACCAGCGAGCCCTTCGTGGCCGACTGGGTGCCCGAGGTCGAGCGCCAGGCGCGGCGCACGGTGCGCCGGGTGCTGGCCAATCCGCAGGACATCCAGCGCTTCACCGCCGAATTCTTCTCGCTCGCCAAGTCGGTGCGAGTGGCGCAGAAGGCGGGCGGCAACGCGGGCGGCGCCAGCTTCGAGCAGCTGGTGGAACTGGGCAAGACCAACCGCCAGCTCGACGCCAACGACCAGGGCGTGGTCAAGGTGGTCGACTGGCTGTGGCAGTACGCCTTCGACCAGCGCGCCAGCGACATCCACCTGGAGCCGCGGCGGGAGCAGGGCGTGATCCGGTTCCGGATCGACGGCGTGCTGCACCCGGTCTACCAGATGCCGATCGGCGTGCTGACCGCGATGACCGCGCGGATCAAGCTGCTCGGCCGGATGGACGTGGTCGAGAAGCGCCGCCCCCAGGACGGCCGGATCAAGACCCGCAATCCGCGCGGCGACGAGGTGGAGATGCGCCTCTCGACCCTGCCCACCGCCTTCGGCGAGAAGATGGTGATGCGGATCTTCGACCCCGACACCGCGGTCAAGGACCTGGACGCGCTGGGCTTCACCCCGCACGACGCCGGCCGCTGGGAGCTGCTGGTGCGCCGGCCGCACGGCATCGTGCTGGTCACCGGCCCCACCGGCTCGGGCAAGACGACCACGCTCTACTCGACGCTCAAGCGCGTGGCCACCGAGGCGGTGAACGTCAGCACGGTGGAAGACCCGATCGAGATGATCGAGCCCACCTTCAACCAGACCCAGGTGCAGACGGCGCTCGATTTCGGTTTTACCGAAGGCCTGCGGGCGCTGATGCGGCAGGACCCGGACATCATCATGGTCGGCGAGATCCGCGACCTGGCCACCGCCGAGATGGCGGTGCAGGCGGCGCTCACCGGCCACCTGGTCTTCTCGACCCTGCACACCAACGACGCGCCGTCGGCCGTCACCCGGCTGATGGAGCTGGGCGTGCCTTCCTACCTGGTCAACGCCACGCTGCTCGGCGTACTGGCCCAACGCCTGGTGCGCACCCTGTGCCCCAGCTGCCGCCAGCCCGACCCGGACGCCCAGCCCGAGGCGATGGCCGACGTGATCAAGCCCTGGAAGCTGAACGGCCCGTACAAGCCCTACCGGCCGGTGGGCTGCGTCGACTGCCGCATGACCGGCTACCGCGGCCGCATGGGCATCTACGAGCTGCTGACGGTGACCGAGGGCTTCAAAGACCTGGTCAACCGCGAGCCGAGCATCGCCGCGCTGCGCCGTCAGGCGGTGGCCGACGGCATGCGCCCGCTGCGCCTGGCCGGCGCGCTGCGAGTGGCCGAAGGGCTGACGACCTTGGACGAGGTGCTGAGCGCCACGCCGCCGCTGGAATGAGCCCGTAGCGGGGCCGGGCCGCCGCGCAGCTGCCGCGGCGATGTCGAACGACCGCCGTCGGAGCGCACCAGCGTGGGGCGGCCGAGGGATTTCCCCGAGACGCCGGTAGGTGGAATCCACATCCGCCCGCCGTGGGGCCCGTCGCACAATTCCCGAGTCCTAATTTCAGTCTTGGAGAATGCTGTGAAGATAAAAAGTCAAAAAGACTTCTTTTCCGGCCTCATGTTCCTGGGAATCGGCATCGCCTTTTCCTGGGGTGCGACCACCTACAACGTAGGCGAAGGCGCGCGCATGGGACCGGGCTACTTCCCGCTGGTGCTGGGCATCGTGATGTGCATCCTGGGTGCCGTCATGACGCTCAAGGCCACCATCGTCGCCACCGAAGGCGGCGACCCGATCGGCAAGTGGGCCTGGAAGCCCCTGTTCTTCATCATCGCGGCCAACCTGGCGTTCGGTGTGCTGCTGGGCGGCCTGCCGAGCATCGGCCTGCCGCCGATGGGCCTGATCGTCGGCATCTACGCGCTGGCGTTCATCGCCAGCCTGGCCGGCGAGAACTTCAAGGTGGTGCCCACCTTCATCCTGGCGACCGTGCTGGCGATCGGCAGCTACATCGCCTTCATCTGGGCCCTGAAGCTGCAGATGGCGGTCTGGCCCACCTTCATCACCGGCTGAGGACAACGGGACTATGGAACTCTTCGAACATCTCTCGCTGGGTTTCGGCGTGGCCTTCACGCCGATCAACCTGCTCTATGCCTTCATCGGCTGCCTGCTGGGCACGCTGATCGGCGTGCTGCCGGGCATCGGCCCGGTCGCGACCATCGCGATGCTGCTGCCCGCCACCTACGCGCTGCCGCCGGTGTCGGCCCTGATCATGCTGGCCGGCATCTACTACGGCGCGCAGTACGGCGGCTCCACCACCGCCATTTTGGTGAACCTGCCGGGCGAATCGTCCTCGGTGGTGACGGTGATCGACGGCTACCAGATGGCGCGGCGCGGCCGGGCGGGTCCCGCGCTGGCGGCGGCGGGCCTGGGCTCGTTCTTCGCCGGCTGCGTCGGCACGCTGATCCTGGCGGCCTTCGCGCCTCCGCTGACCGAGCTGGCGTTCAAGTTCGGTCCTGCCGAATACTTCTCGCTGATGACCCTGGGCCTGATCGGCGCCGTGGTGCTGGCGTCGGGTTCGCTGTTGAAGGCGGTGTCGATGATCGTGCTGGGCCTGTTGCTGGGCCTGGTGGGTACCGACGTCAACTCCGGCGTCGCCCGCTACAGCTTCGACATCCCCGAGCTGACCGACGGCATCGGCTTCGTGGCGATCGCCATGGGCGTGTTCGGCTACGGCGAAATCATCGCCAACCTGGCCCATCCCGAGGACGAGCGCGAGGTGTTCACCGCCAAGGTGCACGGCCTGATGCCGACGAAGGAAGACTTCAAGCGCATGGTGCCCGCGGTGCTGCGCGGTACGGCGATCGGCTCCGCGCTCGGCATCCTGCCCGGCGGCGGTGCGCTGCTGGCGGCCTTCGCGGCGTACACGATCGAGAAGAAGACCAGGCTCCAGCCCGGCGAAGTGCCGTTCGGCCAGGGCAACATCCGCGGCGTGGCGTCGCCCGAGTCGGCCAACAACGCCGGTTCGCAGACCTCTTTCATCCCGCTGCTGACGCTGGGCATTCCGCCCAACGCGGTGATGGCGCTGATGGTGGGCGCGATGACCATCCACAACATCCAGCCCGGCCCGCAGGTGATGACCAGCAACCCCGAGCTGTTCTGGGGGCTGATCGCCTCGATGTGGATCGGCAACGCGATGCTGATCATCCTGAACCTGCCGCTGATCGGCCTCTGGATCAAGCTGCTGTCGGTGCCGTACAAGTACCTGTTCCCGTCGATCGTGCTGTTCTGCGCGGTGGGTGTCTACACCACCAACAACAACACCTTCGACGTGTGGATGGTGGGCGCGTTCGGTGTCGTCGGCTACATCTTCCACAAGCTGGGGTGCGAACCCGCACCGCTGCTGCTGGGCTTCATCCTGGGCCCGATGATGGAAGAGAACCTGCGCCGCGCGCTGCTCCTGTCCCGCGGCGATTGGAGCGTGTTCGTCACCCGTCCGATCTCGGCCGGCCTGCTGGCGGCCGCCGCGCTGCTGCTGGTGATCGTGCTGCTGCCGGCGGTGAAGGCCAAGCGCGAAGAGGCCTTCGTCGAAGAATAATCGCGGTTCCACCGCGAGAGAGGGCACCTGCGGGTGCCCTTTTTCTTATTTGCATCACCCACGAGGAATCGAGATGGAACTGGGACTCAAGGGCAAATGGGCGTTGGTCTGCGGCGCGAGCAAGGGCCTGGGGCGCGGCTGCGCCGAGGCGCTGGCGGCCGAAGGCGTGCATGTCCTGATCGTCGCCCGTGGCGCTGAGGCGCTGGAAGCCACCGCGGCCGAACTGCGCCAAGGCGCGGCGCGGCAGCACGGCAGCACCGTGGAGGCCCTGGCCGCCGACATCACCACGCCCGACGGCCGCGCGGCGGTCTTCGCCGCGCGGCGCGATTTCGACATCGTCGTCACCAATGCCGGAGGCCCGCCGCCCGGTGATTTCCGCGAATGGGACCGCGAGGCCTGGTTGAAGGCGATCGACGCCAACATGCTCACGCCGATCGAACTGATCAAGGCGACGGTCGACGGCATGGCCGAGCGCGGCTTCGGGCGCATCGTCAACATCACCTCCGGCGCGGTGAAGGCGCCGATCGACGTGCTGGGCCTGTCCAACGGTGCCCGCAGCGGCCTGACCGGCTTCGTGGCCGGCGTGGCGCGCAGCGGCATCGCCGGCCGCGGCGTCACCGTCAACAACCTGCTGCCCGGCGCCTTCGACACCGACCGGCTGCGGGTGACCATGGCCGCGGGTGCCAGGAAGACCGGCGTGGACCCTGACACCGTGGCCGACAAGCGCCGCAAGACGATCCCGGCGCAGCGCTTCGGCACGCCGGCCGAGTTCGGCGCGATCTGCGCCTTCCTATGCAGCACGCACGCCGGCTACATCACCGGCCAGAACGTGCTGGCCGACGGCGGCGCCTACCCCGGCACCTTCTGATCTGGCCTGCGGTGCCGCCGCGGTGGTGCGCCCGGCGGGCAAGCGTGGCGCGATGCCCCGCGTCGTACCCCGCGCCAACCTTTTGCAGGAGACACACCTTGAGCAAAGCCGTTCGCATCGACCGCCACGGCGGTCCGGAAGAAATGAAGATCGTCGATGTCCAGGTCGGCGCGCCCGGCCCGGGCGAGATCCGCATCCGCCACAAGGCGGTGGGCCTCAACTTCATCGACGTCTACCAGCGCACCGGGCTCTATCCGTTCGCGATGCCGCTGCAGCTGGGCATGGAAGCCGCGGGCACGGTCGAGGCGGTGGGCGAGGGCGTGACGCACCTGGTCCCGGGCGACCGTGCCGCCTACGCCAGCGCACCGCCCGGCAGCTACAGCGAGGAGCGGGTCATGCCGGCCCGCAACGTCTGCAAGCTGCCCGACGCGATCGATTTCGAGACCGGTGCCGCGATGATGCTCAAGGGCCTCACCGCGCAGTACCTGCTGAAGAAGACGTTGCCGGTCGAGGGCCTGCGGCCCGGCGACCAGGTGCTGTTCCATGCCGCCGCGGGCGGTGTCGGCCTGATCGCCTGCCAGTGGGCGCGGGTGCTGGGCCTGCAGCTGATCGCCACCGCCGGCTCCGACGAGAAGTGCGCCCTGGCGCTGGAGAGCGGCGCGGCCCATGCGATCAACTACCGCACCGAGGATTTCGCCGCGCGGGTCGGGGAGATCACCGACGGCCGTGGGGTGAAGGTGGTCTACGACTCGGTCGGCAAGGACACCTGGGAGAAGTCGCTCGACTGCCTGCGGCCCTTCGGTCTGATGGCCAGCTTCGGCAACGCGTCCGGCCCGGCGCCGGCCTTCGCGCCCGGGGTGCTGGGCGCCAAGGGCTCCCTCTACGTCACCCGCTAAACGCTGTTCACCCACATCGCCACCCGCGAATCGACCCAGGCGATGGCCGACGAGCTGTTCGCCGTGGTGGCCTCCGGCCAGGTCAAAATCCACATCGCCCAGCGCTACCCGCTGGAGGACGTGCAGCAGGCGCACCGGGACCTGGAAGCGCGCCAGACCACCGGCTGCTCGATCCTTACGCTGTAGCCGGCCTTTGTTGCTTAGGGCTTGGTGCCCTCATATCGCTCTGTGCGAACGACTTTCCCAAAAGGATCAAGCCAGCGCCATTCACCAATTTTTTTGCCCATTTCGTACTGCCCTTCAATCACTACGTGCCCGTACTCGGCGATGACGAATTTTCCATGGTTTATGGAACACATGAGCTGCAGGCCCGACTCTCCCCACGGTTCGTAATGAAGATGAGAACCCTCGGGGCACTCGACCTTTTTGTTAGCAAGGACCTCGTAGTTTGAGTTTGATCTTCCACACGCAGCGGCCCCCAGCATAGCTGCAAGGAGCACTAGTGTGGTGTCTCAAAAATAAGCCGAACTAAGTTGACGAATGGTTATCCATGAGTTTCCAAGTCCAGGAAACTACAAAGATGACCAGATCAGG
>NZ_QJTC01000024.1 GCF_003217575.1 Xylophilus ampelinus
TGTACCCACCACAAGGCTTGTTTGCTTCATGCCTCTATCGTCTCAGCACTTGGCGCAGATGCCAACCATGGGCGCGAGGGATTTATGCAGACCTTCCTTAACGCAAGCGACAAATCATGCACTTGTCGCGCGGGCGAGTAAACAAGGTGGGGGGGGCAAGCAACCAAAATACTTACATTTTTATCCGAGGAAGCCCGGCCCCAACTTACCCAGTGCAAAAAATTGCAGTCACATAACGTGTGGGCAGGGGAAAGTCGTGCCGCCATAATGGTTAGCACGCTACTTCGGACGCATAGAAGTCCATGCGCCAGCAGACCTGCTTATTGGCTGCAAGTCACTTAGGCAGCAGCCAAGCCATGGGCATGCCTTGTGCTCAGTTCACATCCGGTATATCGCTGTCGGTCTTCTATTCGAATACACCGTTTGCCGAAAGAATTTTTGTCGGGATGGCTGATCAGGCAGGCGCAGGCTCAAGCGCCACCCGGTGTGAGCGCCGGGTGGTCGTCGCTGCCCTCCAGCGCGATACCGGGCAGCGTCTGCGCCACCACGCTCACCAGTTGCCACGCCTGGGCAGCCAGCGGCGACAGGCTCCGGTGGCGGCGGTGGACCAGCATCAGGCGGTGGTCCACCTGCGGGGTGAGCGCACGCACCACCAGGGAGGGTGGCAGTGTGCAGTGCAGCGCCAAGGCCGGTAGCACCGCCAGGCCGATGCCGGCCTCCACCATGCGGAGGACGGTGGTGGGATGGCCCAGCTGCTGCACGACTCTCGCTTGCACTGCGTGATGCACCAACGCCTCATCGATGAGCCGCCGGCTGCCGGATGCATGGTCGAGCAGCACCAGACCATGGCCGTCCAGGGCCTGCCATGCGACACATGGACGTCCGGCCAAGGGGTGCCCGTGCGGGCAGACCAGACAAAACGGCTCGCGGAACAGGGTTTCGCAGTGCAGGTCTTCGGCCATGGCCGGGTCCACGACCACGCCGAAATCGACATCGCCGGTGCGCACGCTGTCGAGTACGTCCTGCTGGATCCGATCCAGCAGCACGATCTCCACGTTCGGCGCGCTGCGGGCCGATGCGGCGATGCAGGCCGGCATCAGGCTGGCCGAGAGCGTCGGGCTGCTGCCCACCCGCACCCGGCCGCGCCGCAGCTGGGCCATGCCGCGTACGTCGAGCAGGGCCGCCTCCAGGTCCTCCAGCACCCGCTCCAGGTGGCTGTGCAGCCGCCGGCCGGCATCGGTCAGGGCCACCTCGCGGGTGGTGCGGTCCAGGAGCCGCAGGCCGAGCGACTGCTCCAGCTCGCCGATGGCGCGGCTCACCGCGGGCTGGGTGATGCCGATGCGCTCGCCGGCCTTGCTGAAGTTGCCGGCCTCGGCGACGGCCAGGAACACCTTGAACTGGCGCAGGCTGGTATTCATCACGCGGAATCATATATTCATCAAATAAATCCATTTGTGTTTTGAATCGCGGGCGTGTGCAATCGCGGCTTCCCGATTCCGCCACGTCTTGCGCCGCCGACCCCATGAGCCGATCCCGCTTCCTGCCCGACAACTTCACCCTGTCCCTGCTGGCCACCGTCGCGCTGGCCAGCCTGCTGCCGGCCTCCGGCTCGGTGGCGCGGGCGTTCGAATGGATCACCACCGGCGCGATCGCGCTGCTGTTCTTCCTGCACGGCGCCAAGCTCTCGCGCGAGGCGGTGGTGGCGGGGCTGACGCACTGGCGGCTGCACCTGGTGGTGGTGGGCACCACCTTCGTCCTGTTCCCGGTGCTGGGACTTTTGCTCAAGCCGCCGCTGCTGCTGCTGGTGACGCCGGCGCTCTACACCGGCGTGCTCTACATCTGCGTCCTGCCGGCCACGGTGCAGTCGGCGATCGCGTTCACCGCGCTGGCCCGGGGCAACATGCCGGCGGCGATCTGCAGCGCCTCGGCCTCGACGATGCTGGGCGTACTGATCACGCCGCTGTTGGTCAAGCTGATCGTGCAGCCCGGCGGCGACGCGCACCAGTCGTTCGACGCGGTCGGCCGTATCGTGCTGCAGCTGATGGTGCCCTTCGTCATCGGCCACCTGATGCGCCCTCTGCTGGCCAGCACGATGAAGCGCTGGTCGCCGGTGCTGCGGATGGTCGACCAAAGCTCGATCCTGCTGGTGGTCTACACCGCCTTCAGCGCCGCGGTGATCGAGGGCCTGTGGCGCCAGGTGCCGCTGAGCAGCCTGGCCGGGCTGGTGGTCGTCTGCGCGGTGCTGCTGGCGATCGTCCTGACCTTCACCACCTGGACGGCGCGCCGCCTGGGCTTCTCGAAAGAAGACGAGATCACCATCGTCTTCTGCGGCTCCAAGAAGAGCCTGGCCAGCGGCGTGCCGATGGCCGAGGTGCTGTTCGCCTCGCATGCGGTGGGCGCGATCGTGCTGCCGCTGATGCTGTTCCACCAGATGCAGCTGATGGTCTGCGCGGTGCTGGCGCAGCGCTACGCACGGCGACCCGATGCGCCGGCGGCGCTCGAAACGCCCGCCGCGCGGTCCGCGCCGTAGCGCTTCGCGCCGCGCTGCCGGCTGCGCCGCCCGGCGGCCCCCGTGGCGACTCATAAACGAAATATGCCTCTAGCCGGCGCCGCACGCCGACCACTAGCTATCAATTCAGTAGCATGCGATCTGCGGCGTCACGCCGGCGGCACCTGATCGCGCAACCGGTTCGGCGCCAGCACCCCGGCCGAGTCCAGGATCGGGTAGGCGATCGAGCAGATGTGGGAGTTGATCCGCTTCAGATCGCTGATCAGGTCGATGTGCAGCGAGCTGGTCTCGATGCTCTGCACCGTGTTGTCGGAGAGCCGCCCCAGGTGGGTGGTGGCGTAGGCCCGCTCCAGGTCGCGGAACAGGGCCTTTTGCTCCAGCAGCTTCTGCGCGTCGCGCACGTTGCCGTTGAGGAACACGCTCATGCCGAGCCGCAGGTTGTCGATCAGCCGCTGGTGCAGCTCGGCGATCTCGGCCATGCCGGCGGCCGAGAAGTTGCGGCCCTTCTTGATCTTCTTGTCCTCGATGTCCTGCAGCACCCGCTCGATGATGTCGCCGATCTGCTCCATGTTGATGGTGAAGCTGATGATGTCGGTCCAGCGCCGGCCTTCCTCCTCGCCCAGCGCCTCGCGGGAGATCTTGGTCAGGTAGTACTTGATCGACGAGTAAAGCTCGTCGACCGTATCGTCCATCTTGCGCAGCTGTTCGGCACGCTGCAGGTCGTTCTTGCGGATCACGTCGAGCACCCCGATCAGCATCGTCTCGACCAGGTCGGCCTGGTGCAGCGCCTCGCGCGCGGCGCAGGACATCGCCAGGCTGGGGGTGGAGAGGGCCGACGGGTCCAGGTGGTGCAGCCGCTGGTGACCGTTGCCGGCCCTGGGCGCGGGCAGCACCCACTGCACCAGCCGCGCCACCCGGTTGGTCAGGCCGATGAAGCCGATGCTCACCACGATGTTGAAGGCCAGGTGGAACATCACCACGCCGTAGGTGGCATCGGGCAGGCGCGGTTGCACATGGCGCAGCCACAGGCCGATGAAGGGCGCCACCAGGGCCACGCCCATCAGCTTGAAGACCAGGTTGCCGACGGTCACCTGCCGCACCTCGGCCGGAGACTTGGCTGTGGTCAGCACCGCCAGGATGCCGCTGCCCAGGTTGGCACCCAGCACCAGACCCAGGGCCACGTCGAGCGGCACGACGGTGGAGCTGGCCATGGCCGCGATCAGCAGCACGATGGCCAGGCTGGAGTAGGCCACCACCGCCAGCACCGCGCCGAGCGCGATCTCCATCAGCAGGTCGCTGGTCACCGATACCAGCAGGGCACGGATGGCCGGCGAGGCCAGCAGCGGCTCGGTCGCCTCGACCACCAGGCGCAGGGCCAGCAGCATCAGCCCCAGGCCGATCAGCACCCGGCCCACCCGGCCGGCGGTGCCCGCCTGGCGCGCGACGAACAGCACCACGCCGACGAAGATCATCAGCGGCGACAGCCACGACAGGTCGAACGAGAAGAACACCGACATCAGCGCGGTGCCCACGTCGGCCCCGCGCATCACCGCCAGGGCCGAGGGCAGGGTGATCAGCCCCTGGCCGACGAAGGACGAGGTCATCAGCGAGGTGGCGGTGCTCGACTGCACCAGGGCGGTCACGCCGATGCCCGAGAGGGCGGCGGTGAAGCGGTTGCCCACGCTGCGGGCCAGGATCTTGCGCAGGTTGGCGCCGAACACCCGCAGCACGCCGGTGCGTACCAGGTGGGTCCCCCAGACCAGCAGCGCCACGGCCGCGAGCAAATTCAACAGATGCTTCATGTACGAGCGCCCGGACGCGCATGTCTCCTTGCGACGCCGGACCCGCGGGGAACGAAGAATGTCGGCTAGCGGAACGTCGGCGTCAATCGATCAGTGTGCCATTGTCGTAGAAGGGATAGGGCCCCTCGGTCTCTGTGCTGGAAACCAGGTGCGTCACCAGCGGCCCGGCCGCCGGCTGCGCCAGGATGCGGAACTGCGCCGGCTCCACCACCCACTGCGAGGCGGCGTCCTCGGCCAGGTCCAGGAACACCGCATGCGCCGGCGCCGGCGAGGTGCAGGCGATGGTGCCGCCGAAGCGCGCGTCCACCGCCCGGTGCACATGGCCGGCGACGACCCGCTCGACGTTCGGATGCCGCGCCACGATGGCCTCGAAGCGGGCGGCGCCCTCCAGCAACCCCTGCCGGTCCATGTGCCCGATCAGGGTGGCGAAGGGCGGATGGTGCAGGGCGACGACCACCGGCCGGCCCCGGCTCGCCTCCAGCGTGGCCTCCAGCCAGTCGAGCCGCGCCTCGCACAGCGCGCCGTGGCCGTGGCCCTGCGTGACCGAATCGAGCGCGACCAGCCGCAGGCCGCCGATGTCGACGGTGTACTGGACGAAGGGGCCGGTGCCCAGGTAGGCGTGATCGGGGAAGCCCGCCCGCAGGGCCGCCCGGTCGTCGTGGTTGCCGGGCATCAGGTAGACCGGCATCGGCAGCGGGGCCAGCAGCTCCCGCAGGTAGGCGTATTCGGCCGGGCGGCCGAAGTCGGTCAGGTCGCCTGTGACGACGACCGCGTCGGGCCGCTGCACCAGCCGGCCGACGGCGGCGACGGTGGCGCGCAGGTAGGCGGCGGTGTCGATCCGGCGGTAGGCCAGGCGGCCGGGCTCGCGGATGTGCAGGTCGGTGAGCTGCACCAGGAAGGTGGTGGGGCGTGGGGTGGCGGTCATGCGGTTGCGGTGGAGGAAGAAAGGGAGGGTGCATCGGCCGGGCCGGGCATCAGCCGGCCGGGCGCGATCTGGATGCCGACCGCGTCGCCCAGCTGCCACGGGCTGTCGCGGTCCACGTCGGCGACCAGCAGGGCGGGCTGGTCGGCCAGGGCCAGCCGCAGCTGCACCCGCTCCCCCAGGAAGGTGCGGCGCGCCACCGTGGCCCGCGCGGCGGTGCCGTGCGGCGCGACGATGCGCACGTCCTCCGGCCGCACCAGCAGCGTGGCATGGCCGGCCAGGCCCTCGGGGCAGGCCAGCGTGGTGCCGCCCAGCAGCACCGTGTTCTGCGCCCGCTGGGCCGGCGCGCGCGCGAGCCGGTTCACCCGGCCCAGGAATTCGGCGACGAAGGCGTGCTGCGGCGCGCGGTAGAGCTGCTCGCCGTTGCCGATCTGCACGATGCGGCCGGCCTGCATCACCGCCAGCCGGTCGGCGATGGCCAGTGCCTCCTGCTGGTCGTGGGTGACGTGGATCGCGGTGATGCCCAGGCGGCGCAGCAGGTCGGCCAACTCGTCGCGGAGCGACTCCTTGAGCTTGGCGTCGAGCGCGGTCAGCGGCTCGTCGAGCAGCAGCACACGGGGCCGCACCGCCACCGCGCGGGCCAGGGCCACCCGCTGGCGCTGGCCGCCCGAGAGTTCGGCGGGGCGCTTCTTCTCCAGCCCGCCGAGCCGCACCAGGTCGACCAGCTCGCCCACCGCGCGGCGACGCTCGGCCTCGGCCACGCCGCGGATCTTCAGGCCGTAGCCGATGTTGGCCTCGACCGTCATCTGCGGAAACAGCGCGTAATGCTGGAACACCATGCCCACGCCGCGCTGCTCGATCGGCAGGCGGGTGACGTCCTGGGTGCCGAAGGCGATCCGGCCGCCGGCATCGGGAAGTTCCAGCCCGGCGACCATGCGCAGCAATGTAGTCTTGCCGCAGCCCGAGGGGCCGAGCAGCGCCAGCACCTCGCCGGGCTCCACCTGCAGGGTGGTGGGCTGCAGGCTGCGGGCGCCGTCGGGGTAGGTCTTGGCGCAGTCGGTCACCTGCACGCCGGTGCGGGCACGGGCGAAGGCCGAGGCGGCGCCGGAAGGGGTGGCGGTATCAGTTTCCATGGCGGCGTTGCAGCAGGTTGGCCAGGTGCTGGAGGGCCCAGAGCACCGGCAGGATCACGATGAAGAAGACCAGGGTGTAGGCCGAGCCGATCTCGATCCGGGCCGAGGCGTAGCTGTCGGCCAGGCCCACCGGCAGGGTGCGGGTGAGCGGCGTGTGCAGCATCCAGGTCAGGTTGAACTCGCCCACCGACAGGGTGAAGACCATCAGGCAGCCGGCCGCGATCGCGGGCAGCACCGCCGGCACCAGCACGCCCGCCAGGCACTGCCAAAAGCCGGCGCCCAGGGAACGCGAGGCCTCTTCCAGCGCCCGCAATTCGCGCCGCTGGAAGGCCGAGCCCACCACCCGCACCATGAAGGGCAGGGTGAACACGATGTGGCCCACCAGGATGAAGGCGAAGCTCCGCCGGAACGCCGCGATCTGCCCGTAGGCCAGGATCAGCGCCAGCGCGGTGGCCAGGCCCGGCACGGCGACCGGCAGGGTCAGCAGCTCCTCGAACACGCCGGCCCAGCGCGAGCGGCTGCGGGCCAGCGCATAGGCGCAGGGCACGCCCAGCAGCAGCGTCGCGACGACGGTGCCGACGGCGATCGCCAGCGACCCGCCGATGGTGCCGCCGTAGCCGTCCAGCACCTCGGCCAGCCAGCGCAGCGTGAAGCCGCTGGCGATGCCCCGGCTGTAGTCGTTCACCAGCCCGGCGACGACCGACAAGGCCATCGGTGCCAGCATGAAGACGGCCACCGCGAGGGTGGTGGCCAGCAGGAAGGGGGAAGCGGTGCGGGAGACGCGCATGGTCATCGGGCCTGTGGAAAGGGAGGGGCGGCGGATCGGCTACAGCGGCGCGGCGCCCAGCCGCCGGGCCACGAACAGCACCAGCCAGGTCACCAGGCCGAGCGCGATCGACAGCGACGCGGCCAGCGCGAAGTTGGCGTAGTTGGTGAACTCGTCGTAGATGGTGATCGGCAGCACCTCGAACTTGCTGGCCAGCGTGAAGGCGGTGCCGAAGGCGCCCATGGCGGTGGCGAACAGGATCGCGCCGCAGGCCAGCGTGGTGGGCGCCAGCTCGGGGATCCACACGTCGCGCAGTACCCGCAGCCGCGAGGCGCCGAGCGAGCGGGCGGCTTCCTCCAGCGCCAGGTCCATCGCCTCGGCTGCGGCGGTGTAGGTGGCGATGGCGCGCGGCAGCGAGAAGTACAGGTACGCCAGGAAAAGCCCCAGCAGCCCGTAGGCGAAGGTGATCCGCCCCCGGCTCGCCGCATCGGTCAGCCCGGCGACCACGCCTTGCCGGCCGCCCAGCAGGATCACGAAGAAGCCGACGATCACGCCCGGGAACGACAGCGGCAGCGTCAGCAGGGCCAGCAGCACCTGCCGGCCGGGGAAGCGCCGCCGCGCCAGATACACGCCCACCGCGCCGCCCAGCAGCAGCGTGGCGAGCGTCACCGTCACCGACAGCACCACCGTGTCGAGCAGGCTGGCGAGGTAGCGCGGATGGGTCAGCACCGCGAAGTAGCCCTCCCAGCCGTCGCGCGCCGGCAAGCCCACCAGCAGCACCACCGGCAGCAGCCAGAAGGCGGCGAAGAAGATCGCCGCCGGCGCCAGGCAGGCGAACAGCAGCGGGCGCGATGCGGTGGCGCTGGGAGGGGTCATGGTGGTGGTGCGAAGTCTGCGTTGCGAACAGCGGCAGCGCTCAGCGCACGGCCTGCAGGTACTGTTCCGAGAAAGCCTTCTGCACGGTGGCCATCTGGCCGTAGTCGACCGTCCTGGCGCGGGCGTAGTCGGCGGCGGGCAGGAACTGCGCCTCGACGTCGGCCGGCATCGCGTCGGCGCGCACCGGGCGCAGATAGGCGCGGGCCCAGATGGCCTGACCTTCCTCGGAGAGGACGAAGTCGAGCGCCTTCCTGGCATCGGCCGCGTGCGGCGCCTTGGCGACCATGCCCATCACGTAGGGCACCACCAGCGTGCCTTCGGCGGGAATCACGAATGCGACGTTGGCCTTGTCCTTGTACCTGGCGCGGTAGGCGTTGAAGTCGTAGTCGAGCAGGATCGCGATCTCGCCCGACAGCACCCGGCCGTAGGCGGTCTGCTTCGGCACGATCGGCTCGTTCTGCTGCAGCGCCTTGAAGTAGTCGAGTGCGGGGCCGAAGTTCTCCAGCGTGCCGCCGCGCGCCTGGTTCACCGCCACCGCGCCGACGTAGCCGACGAAGGCCGACGACGGATCGAGGTAGCCGACCAGGCCCTTGTACTCGGGCTTGAGCAGGTCGGCCCACGACTTCGGCACCGGCTTGCCCTTGAGCGCGTCGACGTTGACCATGAAGCCGAGGGTGCCCGAGTGGATCGAGAACCAGTGGCCCTGCGGGTCCTTCAGGCCGTCGGGGATCGTGTCGAAGCCGGCCGGCTTGTAGGGGGCGATCAGGCCGTCCTTCTGCGCCTGGATCGCGAAGGTCACGCCCAGGTAGGTCATGTCGGCGACCGGGCTGGCCTTCTCGGCGGTCAGCTGGGCGAGCGACTGGCCCGAGTTCTTGTTGTCGGGCGGCACCGTCACGCCGGTTCTGGCCTTGATCGCCTTGATCTGGGTGCCCCAGTCGGCCCATTCGGTCGGGCAGTTGTAGCAGATGGCGGTCTGGGCCATGGCGGAGCCGCCGGCGAGGCCGAGGGCGAGCAGGCCGAGACGGGCCCAGTGGGTGAGAGCGTGGCGCATGGGAGGGGAACCTTGTGCGTTGGGGGTTGGAGAGGAAAGCGCGAGGGGAGATGCGGAGAGACGAATGCGGTGCGTCAGGCGGCGACCCGCGCGGGTGCCACGGCGGCCGGCGCGGTCGATTCGCCGTCGCGAAAGCCATGGGCCAGCAGCTCGCTGTCGGCGCCCGAGGGCCGTGCGTCGCGCGCCAGTGCCGCCACCAGGATGTCGACGCCGCGGCGGCCGATCTCGTGGTGCGGCTGCACGACCGTCGAGAGGATCGGGGTGAGTTCCTCGCCCAGGGCGATGCCGTCGAAGCCGACCACGCTCAACTGCTCCGGCACCCGCAGGCCCAGCAGGTGGGCGGCGCGCAGGCAGCGGATGGCGAGCAGGTCGTTGGAGCAGAAGAGGGCGGTCGGCCGGTCGGCGGGCGCCAGCAGCGCGGCCACCGGGCCGGCCGCGCTGGCGACGAATGGCACCTCGACCAGGCGCGCACGGCTGCCGGGCACCGCGGCCATGCCGTGCAGGAAGCCGTCGCGGCGCTGCCGGGCCCGGTCGGAGGCGGCGAGCGGGCCGCTCACCATCGCGATGTTGCGGTGGCCTTGGCGCGCCAGCCGCTCCACCACCGCGGCGACGGCGGCCTCGCTGTCGACCGAGACGCAGGGGTGCGCCGCATGCCGGTTGTAGAGCAGCACGTAGGGCACGCCGTCGGCCTGCAGCCGCTCCAGCACCGCCGAGCGGGCGGGGTCGGCCACCACCAGCAGCATGCCGGCGGCGCCTCCGGCCAGCAGTTCATTCGCGGCCTGTTGCTCGTGGGCGAGTTCGTAGTCGGTCGTGACCGGCAGGATCGCGTAGCCTGCCGCACGCGCCGCCTGGGCGATGCCGTCGAGGCATTCGGCGAAGACCGGGTTGTGCAGCGTCGGCAGCACCACGCCCAGCACCCGGCTGCGCTGGGTGCGCAGGGTGCGGGCGCTGGAATTGGGCAAATAGCCGAGCGACCGGGCGGCGGCGAGCACCCGGTCGCGGGTGACGGCGGCCACCCGGTCCGGGAAATTGAAGACCCGCGAGACCGTGGCGACGGAGACGCGGGCGTGCTGGGCGACGTGCTGGATGCTCATGTGAAAACGATGTAAACGTTTTCATTGGAGCCTCCGGCCGTGACACGGCGATGACGCCCGCGGTCAGGCGGGCGCCGCCGTCTGCATCAGGGCGTCTTGTTGCGCCGCATCCGCAGCAGCTCGTCCAGGATCAGGCACGCCGCGCCCAGCGAGATCGCCATGTCGGCGATGTTGAACGCCGGGAAGTGCCGGCCGCCCAGGTGGAAGTCCAGGAAATCGACCACGTAGCCGTGCATCATCCGGTCGACCACGTTGCCCACCGCGCCGCCCAGGATCGCGGCCAGCGCGAAGGAGAACAGCCGCTGGCCCGCATGCGCACGCAGCAGCCACAGGATGAAGCCCGCCGCCGCCACGCCGATGCCGGTGAACAGCCACCGCTGCCAGCCCGACGAATCGGCCAGCAGCGAGAACGCCGCGCCGGTGTTGTGGGCCCGCACGATGTTGAAGAAGCCGGTGATCGTGGTGCTGTCGCCCAGCCGGTAGCGCGCCAGGATCATCGACTTGGTGACCTGGTCGGCCACGAAGAGCAGGGCGGCGAAGCCCAGCCAGGGCAGCATGCCGGCGATGCGGGAGCGGTTGGTGTCGAGTGCGGTCGTGGCGTTCATAGAGAAACCTTCATGCTGCGCATTGCGGTGCGAGCCCCCTTCGGAGCGGCCGGGCGGGGGCTCATGCATGGCTCCGGACTTCGCCGGCACCGAAGAGGTTGCTGGTGCAGCGGCCGCAGATGGTCGGATGCGCCGGGTCGTGGCCCACGTCGGCGCGGTAGTGCCAGCAGCGTTCGCATTTGGCATCGGATGTGGCGCTGGCCGTGATGGCGAGAGGACCTCCAGCTACCAATTCGATAGCAGAAGCGATGAAGACGAACTTCAGGTCGTCGCCCAGCCCCTGCAGCAGCGCCAGGTCCGCCGGCTCGGCCGCGATCCGCAGGTTGGCCTGCAGCGACGAGCCCAGCCGGCCCGCGGCGCGCAGGGCCTCGATCTCCTTGTTGGCCAGGTCGCGGATCTCGCGCAGCCGGGTCCACGGTGCCAGCAGGGCGTCGTCGGTGTCGTCGAAGCGGGCGAAGGTCTCCAGGAAGATGGTGTCGGAGCTGCCGACGATCTTCCAGGCCTCCTCGGCGGTGAAGCTCAGGAACGGCGCCATCCAGCGCAGCATCGCCTGGGTGATCTTCCACAGGGCGGTCTGCGCGCTGCGGCGGGCCGGCGATTTCGGCGCGGTGGTGTAGAGCCGGTCCTTCAGCACGTCCAGGTAGAAGCCGCCCAGATCTTCCGAGCAGTAGAGCTGCAGCTTGGCGACCACCGGGTGGAATTCGTAGACCTGGTAGTGCGCCAGGATCTCGGACTGGAACTGCGCGGCGCGGGCCAGCGCGTAGCGGTCGATCTCCAGCAGGTCGGCGTCGGCGACGCCGTCCGTCGCCATGTCGAAGTCGCTGGTGTTGGCCAGCAGGAAGCGCAGCGTGTTGCGGATGCGGCGGTAGGCATCGACCACCCGGGCCAGGATCTTGTCGTCGCCGGCGATGTCGCCGGAGTAGTCGCTGGCGGCCACCCACAGCCGGATGATCTCGGCGCCCAGCTTGTCGGCGGTGACCTGCGGATCGACGCCGTTCTTGAGCGACTTGCTCATCTTGCGGCCCTGGCTGTCGACGGTGAAGCCGTGGGTCAGCAGGCCCTTGTACGGCGCCCGGTCGTACATGGCGCAGGCGGTGAGCAGCGAGCTGTGGAACCAGCCGCGGTGCTGGTCGTGGCCTTCCAGGTACAGGTCGGCCTCGGTGCCGTGGGTGTGGTGGCCCTCGTCGCGCCCGCCACCCTGGGCGATGCTGTCGTCGAAGTGCGAGCCGCGCAGCACGTGGAAGTGGGTGGTGCCCGAGTCGAACCACACGTCGAGGATGTCGTTGCCCTTGGTGTAGTGCGCCGCGTCCTCCGCGCCCAGGATCTCCTCGGCGGTGGCCTTGCTCCAGGCCTCGACGCCGCCGGCCTCGACCATTTCGGCGGCGCGGTCCATCAGCTCCATCGTGCGCGGGTGCAGCTCGCCGGTCGCGTTGTGCAAAAAGAAGGGCAGCGGCACGCCCCAGTTGCGCTGGCGCGAGATGCACCAGTCGGGCCGGCCGGCGATCATGTCCCGCAGCCGCGCCCGGCCGTTCTCGGGGAAGAAGCCGGTCTGCTCGATCGCGTCGAGCGCCAGCTGGCGCAGCGTCTTGCCGGCCTTGTCCTGGGTGAAGACGCCTTCGCCCTCGTCCATCCGCACGAACCACTGGGCCGCGGCGCGGTAGATCACCGGCGTCTTGTGGCGCCAGCAGTGCGGGTAGCTGTGGACGATCTCGGTGCTGGCGAAGAGGCGGCCCGCGTCGCGCAGGGCCTCCACGATCACCGGCGCGGCCTTCCAGATGAACTGGCCGCCGAAGCGCGGCAGTTCGTCCACGTACACGCCGTTCGCCTGCACCGGGTTCAGGATGTCGTCGGTGGTGAAGCCGTTGGCGACGCAGGAGTTGAAATCGTCCACCCCGTAGGCGGGCGACGAATGGACGATGCCGGTACCGTCGTCGGCGGTGGCGTAGTCGGCCAGGAAGACCGGCGACAGGCGGCGGTAGCTGTAGGCACCGGTGCCGGCATCGGCCACGTCGTGCAGCGGATGCTTGAAGCGCAGGCCGCCCAGCTTCTCGCCGGGCACGGTGGCCAGCACCGTGCCTGCGAGCTGGTAGCGGGCCAGCGCCTTCTCGACCAGGGCCGCGGCCAGCACCAGCAGGCCGCGCGGCGTGTCGACCAGCGCGTAATCGAGCGCCGGGTTGAGGTTGAGCGCCTGGTTGGCCGGGATGGTCCAGGCGGTGGTGGTCCAGATGACGGCGAAGGCCGGCTTGTCGAGCGCGGCCAGGCCGAAGGCGGCCGCCAGCTTTTCGGGTTCGGCCGATTCGAAGGCCGCGTCGATCGTCCGCGACTTCTTGTCGGCGTACTCGATCTCGAACTCGGCCAGCGACGAGCGGCAGTCGAAGCACCAGTAGACCGGCTTCAGCCCACGGTAGACGAAGCCGCGCTCCATGATGCGTTTGAGCGCCCGGATCTCGTCGGCCTCGTTGCCGGGGTTCATCGTCAGGTACGGGTCTTCCCAGTCGCCCAGCACGCCCAGGCGTTTGAAGTCTTTTTTCTGCAGGCCGATCTGCTCGGTGGCGTAGGCGCGGCTCCTGGCCTGCACCTCGTCGCGGCTCAGGTTGCGGCCGTGCAGCTTCTCGATCTGGTTCTCGATCGGAAGGCCGTGGCAGTCCCAGCCGGGCACGTAGAGCGCGTCCATGCCTTCGAGCTGCCGCGCCTTGACGATCATGTCCTTCAGGATCTTGTTGACCGCGTGGCCCATGTGGATCTGGCCGTTGGCATACGGCGGGCCGTCGTGCAGCACGAACTTGGGCGCGCCGCAGCGGGCCTCGCGCAGGCGCTTGTAGATGCCTTGGTCCTCCCAGTCCTGCACCCAGCCCGGCTCGCGCCTGGGCAGGTCGCCGCGCATCGGGAACGGCGTGTCGGGCAGGTTCAGGGTGGCGCGGTAGTCGGTCGCGGCGGCGGCGGAAGCATCGTGGGCGTCGGACATGGAGAAACTTCGTCGAAGGGGGTTTCGACAGGCTCGGCCCGAACGGGGAGGGTGGTCGGAGCGGGGAGGGTCAAGCCGTTCGCCCTGAGCCTGTCAAAGGGCGGCAGCGGTGCCGGTGCGGCACGGCGGGCTCGGGTCAAATTCGGTCGCGCGAGGTCTGGCGGTGGGTCTGGCCATGGTTGCGCTCGTGGGCCTCGGCCTGGCGCCGTGCGAAGAAGGCACGCGCGTCGTCGCAGTCCCGCGCGATGCCTGCGGTCAGGGCATCGAGGCTGGGGTAGCGCAATTCGTCGTGCAGTTTGTGCAGCAGGTCCACGCGGATGATTTTACCGTAGGCCCCTTCGGCGCCCAGCGCGGCGGGCCAGTCGAGGCAGTGGGTTTCCAGCAGCACCCGGCCGCCGTTGACGTCCGCCGGGTCGAGCGAGGGCCGCACGCCCATGTTGGCCACGCCCGGCAGCGGCACGGTGCCCAAGCCGTGCACCTGCACCGCGAAGATGCCCGCTGCCGCCGGCTTCCAGTGCGAAAAGCGCAGATTGAGGGTGCGGAAGCCGTCGCCCTGCCCGGCGGCCGTGGCACCCAGCTCGCGCCCGAGTTTGCGGCCGTGCACCACGTGACCGCTCAGGCTGTAGGGCCGGCCGAGCAGGCGGGTGACGTCGTCCATCCGGCCGGTGGCCAGCGCCTCGCGCACCGCCGAGCTGGAGACGCGCAGGCCGCCCACCTCGTAGCTGTTCATCCGGGCCACGTCGAAGCCGGCATGCGCGCCGGCGGCGTCCAGCATCGCGTAGTCGCCCATCCGCTGGGCGCCGAAGCGGAAATCGTCGCCCACCAGCACGTAGCGGGCGCCCAGGCCCTCCAGCAGCACCCGGTCGATGAAGGCCCGCGGCGTCCGCAGGGCCAGTTCGGCATCGAAGCGCAGCACGATCGCCTGGTCGATGCCGCAGCGCGCCAGCTCTGTCAGTTTGTCGCGCAGGGTGGCGATGCGGGCGGGTGCCAGGCTGGCCTTGCCGGCGGTGGCGGCGAAATAGTCGCGCGGATGCGGTTCGAAGGTCAGCACGCAGCTCGGCACGCCGCGGTGCTCGGCCTCGTTGCGCAGCAGCGCCAGCATCGCCTGGTGGCCCCGGTGCACACCATCGAAATTGCCGATGGTCAGCGCGCAGGCCTGTGACACGCCAGGATGGTGGAACCCTCTGAATACGTTCATCTCGACTTTCACTCAGACCCGGCGCGTCGCAAGGCATCCACCGCCGCGACCCACTTCCGGGACCACCGCGAGGAGGGTGGCGAAGACACGCAGTGCGAAGCCTGGGGGAGAGCCGGTGTTATGGTTTTGATAGCAAAGGCCGCAGCCGGGGCGCGCGGCAGACGCCGATTTGTCATGAACGGGGTATATTGTGACCCAGCGTGCACGCGTCCTGGCAAACCGCGCGCTCCGTCCGAACCATCTGAAATGCGTGCCGGCGACCTTCGTCTGTCGAGAGAGTGATGCCGGCCTCTTGAGGAGCCGTGTCGTGAAGGTATTGAAGTTGTCGGCCCAGGGACTGCCCCAGTCCTGGATCAGCCTGGAGCAGGCGGTGATCCACTACGCGTCCGACGAGGTCCGGTGGGAGTCGGGCGCCCAGATCGCGGTGTTCCACGGCGGCACCAACGCGATCACCGGCCTGCAGTCCAGGATCGCTGTCAACAGCATCATCGGCACCCGGGGCGTTCCGCGGATCAACCCGTTCGAGATGCGCCCCGGGCTCACCAACGCGAAGCTGTTCGCCCGCGACCGCAACGTCTGCGCCTACTGCGGCCAGCACTTCCACGAGACCGACCTGACCCGCGAGCACATCAAGCCGTTCGCGCAGAAGGGCGCCGACACCTGGATGAACGTGGTGACCGCCTGCAAACCCTGCAACCACCGCAAGAGCCACCGCACCCCCGAGCAGGCCAACATGCCGTTGCTCTACACCCCGTACGTGCCCAGCCTGTGGGAAGACTTCATCCTGCGCAACCGCCGCATCCTGGCTGACCAGATGGAGTTCCTGATGGCGCATGTGCCGCGGTCTTCGCGGCTGGTGGATTAGCGGCTGCCGTGCGTGTGGGGGTGTGCCGCTTTTCGGAGGGGATGAGGCTTTAGCCGGCTGTATGCCACCGTTTGTGGAGCGGTTGGCACCACCGTCTCTCGCAAGCATCAGATACCCCGCTGCGTCTCCGACCTCTGGGTGGCCCACTCTGGCCCGGAAGGAGCTTCTCGCGTGAGGAGCGCAGTGCGGGACTGCTGAACAGATTCGATGAGACTTTGTCGCGTCGCCGAATGTACCGGCAAACCAAAGGAACGCGCGATCCCGGCGGCCTCAATACTTGCTGCGAGAGATTGGCTGGAGGCCCGAAGGGAGGCTTCGCTCATGAACTCAGGCTTCAGATTGAGAGGCACCGCCCTTTCCGCACCGACGGCTCCGGTGCGGGTGAAGTTGCTCCAAGAAAGTGCCTCGCCAGGCACCGTGAGCGCCGACAACGTGTCGATTTCCTTTAGCCGCGCCGACAGATGCGAGATGACGTCACGCATCCAGGATCGCGCCGACCCGCGGGCGAACTCGGCGCGGGTTTCGGTAGATGCGCTGCCGCAGTGCGAATCCTCGCGCAGATGCGCAGGCGTCCTCATCCAAGCATCCATCATGATGTCATCGTCGCGCAGTTCAGTTCTCGATGACAGCGCTTCGGCCCAAGCGTGGTCCACACCGTTCATGCGCGCGATCCGTAAGGACTCTGGCGACTCCGACAAGCCCAACCGGGCATTGGCCACGACGCGGGCGTGTTCGCCACAGTTGCCGGCAGCGGACATGCTCGCAGCGACAGTCTTGGTGATGAAGTCGAGTGCGGCCTCGGAGGCCTTTTCGTCCGGGAAGTGGTATTTGAGCGACCGGGCAAAATTGGGCGGCCAACACCCACTCAACTGCGTCATGTTGCGGGTGAGCTGCGACACGCGTCCGGTGGTGGATGCTGGCCGGTAGCTTGCCGAGCGCTTCAAGAACGCCTCTGCGTCTCTCAGCGTCTGAACTCCAACGTATGACCGGCCTTCACTGGCGCTGATATCCGATGCCACGTTGCCGCGGCCGTAGTACAGAGTCTCGATGCCCGCAACGACGGCCTGTTGCCCTCGACGCAGGGCACTGATCGTATCGGAATCATCGACTCTCCGACCGACGGATGCCCGGGCGAGCAGGTATCCGGCAAGAGGAAGTTCCTGCGAAGACACAGTGGCATTGCTTGCGGAGTATCTGCGCTGTCGGTCGTCGGGACCATATCCCTGGCCACCTCGAGAGTAGCTCGCAAGCGTTTGTGCAATCGCGTGCGAGTCGGCGGTCCGCGTCGAAGTGCTGGCATCGCTGCCACGATAACTGGGTTCATAAGAACGGGTGGCCGTCCTTGTGGAGATATCCGATCGAGGGAGTGACGAAGTACGTCTGCTCGTATGTAAAAGCGCATCTGTTACGGGGAAAGTCGAAGACGTACGGTATGTACTGCTCCGAGAGGATGCGTTTTGACGGTCTTCCTGTTCGTCGAAGCTGCTCTGAATACCTGAGTTTGCGGCGCTGCTGACAGTCGATGTGTTTCCTGGCATCTGGTTTCCTCCCGTGTTTGGCCGCTTCGGCTCCTGTCAACATCTGCGCAGCAGCCATTCGGCAGCCAGCTGGAAGATTGGACCGGTTCGCGGGCGGGGGTGGGCCTCGATCCGAAGTGCCATGCGTCCGGGCGAAAAAAGTCGGTCGCAGTCTTGGGCTTCGAGGCGGTTGGATCGACCAGATGTGCCCTCCATGAATGTCCGACTGAGGACAAGATCGAAGGGCCGGCTTGTGCAAGCCATCTTCAGACTAAGAGCGGCTAACACAACCCTTCTGGCGTCGTTGCCGCACCTTGTCGTACTACTCGTACTGTCTGCGATGCGGTGCCTAGCCAGAACCGCTTCGCTGGGTTGTGTTAGCCGCTCTAAGGACCGTGTGAACCTCGGTAGGTCAGCTCGAGAAACGCCAGGTGCCCGCCGGCTAGCGGCCAGGTCCGCCCCACCACTTTCTCGCCATTGAAGGTGCCGACGATCGCCCGGTCGGCTCCGTCGGCGAGCAGGCGCTTCGATGCCGCCACGCCCGCGCCGCTGGTGGGCGGCACGTCGGGCAGGGTGCTGCTCCCGTCGAAGGTGACGGTGTCGCGCTGCAGGTCGAAATAGCCGCGCGGACGGGTGAAGCTGACGACGGCTTGGGCGCTGCGCTCGGTGTCCACGATGCGTTCGGCGCGCAGGTGGACGATGTCGCTCGACCGCGGGAAGCCGCTGCGGTAGATGTGGGTGATGGCATAGCCCTGCGCGGTGACGACGAACTCGTACGGCGTGCCGGGGGTGGCGGTGAACGGGCCCCAGCGGCCGTCGGCGCCGACCGTCCGGCGGTGCGCCGTGCCGCCGCAGCGGGCGCCTGTGTCGGGGTCGGTCGCGTAGATCTCCACCGTGGCGCCGGCCACCGGCAGGTTGTTGCTGACGTTGCCGGGGGCGGCGTTGCCGGCCACGCCCACGCCGCTGACGATGCCGTCGAGCACCGGGGCGGCCTCGGCCTGCACCGTGGTCGAGAGCGCCGCGGCGCCGGTCAGGAAGCGCCAGCCCGCGTCGAACGCGGCGGGCGAGTACGAGGTTTCGCGGGGGTCGATCTTCGGGATCACCACGTTGGTCGCGCCGCGCAGCTCGGGGCCGGCGGCGGTGACGAAGGTGGGCAGGCCGGGCCGGCCGATCCACAGGCCGTCGGGCTGGGCGAATTTGTCGTTGCCGTCGGAGCGCACCGTGAGCCAGCGGGCGGGGCCGTCGATCTCGTCGCCGGCGGCGTTGCGGGGCGCGTTGAGCGCCTTCAGGAACGGGCCGGTGCCGGAGAACTCGCTGCCTTCGCGGTAGCCGGGGATCGCCCACACGCCGTGGTTGGGCGTGCCGCCCAGCACCACCTCGCGCACCTTGGCCGCACCGCCGCCGCGGGCGATGTAGTTGCGGATCGCATAGCCGCCGCGCGAGTTGCCCATCAGCACCACCTGCTGCGCGCCGGTGCGGGCCAGCACCGCGTCGACCTCGCTGCGCAGAAAGGCCATGTGCTCGGCGGTGGAGGTGCGGCCGGCCTGGGCCACGGTGTCGTCGTCGCGGGCGCTCGGGTAGGGCACGTTGATCGCATAGAGACGGTCGCGCGGCCAGCCGTTGGATTCGAAGCGCCACATCGTCGTCTGCCACAGCGCGGCGCTGTCGCCGTTGCCGTGCACGAAGACGAGCGGCGGATAGTCGACGGCCGAGGGGTTGGACGAGCAGCCGGCCAGGGCGGCGGCGGCCAGGCCCAGTGCGGTGAGTACGGTGCGGCGGGAGGTCGTCATGGTCGGGTCCTGTTGCGGGGACGGTCGAGAGCGTAGGCCACGAAAAAGGCCTGCGTACGACGCAGGCCCGGCAGCGGTGGGTGGGCAGCGCCGGCGGCGGCGCTCAGGCGAAGACGCCGGCGGTGTCCTGCATCCGGGCCGACACCTCGCCCAGGTGGTGCAGCGTGTCGCCGAAGGTCATCTCCAGCTGGGTCAGCCGCTTGAAGTAGTGGCTGGCGATGTACTCGTCGGTCATGCCGATGCCGCCGTGCAGCTGCACCGATTGCTGGCCCACGAAGCGCATCGACTGGCCCAGCTGCACCTTGGCGCGCGCGAGGGCGCGGCCGCGCTCCTCGGCGGGCGCCTCCAGCTTCAGCGTGGCGTAGTAGCCCATCGAGCGGGCCAGCTCCAGCTGCATCTTCATGTCGGCCAGCCGGTGGCGCAGCGCCTGGAAGCTGCCGATCGCCACGCCGAACTGCTTGCGGGTGTTGAGGTACTCGACCGTCAGCGCCACCGCCTTGTCCATCGTGCCCACCGCTTCGGCGCAGACCGAGGCGATGCCGATGTCGGCCGCGTGCCGCAGCGCCGTCAGGCCGTCCTGCACCGCCAGCTGGGCGGGCGTGTCGGCGAGCGCGACTTCCGCGGCGCGGCTGCCGTCCTGCGTCAGGTAGCCGGTGGCGGTGGCGCCGGCCGCGCCGCGCTCGACCACGAAGAGGGCGATCCGGCCGTCGAGCTGCGCGGGCACCAGCCAGGCGTCGGCGGCGTCGCCGGCCGGTACTATACTTTTGCTGGCAGTCAGCCGGTATCCGTCGACGGCTGCGACCGCTTTCGCTTCGCAAACGTCGAGCCGGTAGCGCGCCTTGCGCTCCTGGTGGGCCAGCACGACCAGCGCCTCGCCGGTGGCGATCTTGGGCAGCCAGGCGGCCTTGGCCGCATCGGTGCCGTAGGCGCCCAGCACGCCCGAGACGATCAGCGTCTGGGCCAGCGGCTCCAGCACGATGCCGCGGCCCAGCTCTTCCAGCACCACCATGCCGTCGACCGGGCCGAAGCCCAGGCCGCCGTGTTCCTCGGCGATGTGGAGGCCGGCCAGGCCCAGCTCGGCCAGCTCGCCGTAGGCCTCGCGCGAGAAGCCGCCCTCGGCCACGATGCCGCGCCGGCGCTCGAAGCCGTAGCCCTTGTCCACCCAGCGGCGCACCGCGTCGCGCAGCTGTTCCTGGTCGTCGGAAAAATCGAAATCCATATCTTGTCCTAGCGAAGCTCTTGCGGGAGCCCCCTCTTGGAGGGGGTGCGGGGGAGCGGTGTTGTCGCGCTTCGCGCGGACCGTTCTACGGCTTCAGCCGAGAACGGTCTGCGCGACGATGTTGCGCTGGACCTCGTTGGATCCGCCGTAGATCGTGGTCTTGCGCATGTTGAAGTAGTTGGCGGCCAGCGGGGCGTGCGACACGTCGCCGCCGGGGAAGTCGCCCTGCCAGCCGGCCTCCATCGCCTCGCGGATGAAGGGCAGGCTCAGCGGGCCGGCGGCCAGCATCATCAGCTCGGTGTAGCGCTGCTGGATCTCGCTGCCCCTGATCTTGAGCAGGCCGGCGATGTCGAGCGCGTTGCGGCCCGATTTCTCGGCCGACAGCACCCGCAGGACCAGCATTTCGAGCGCCACCACGTCCACCTCCAGCAGCGCGATCCGGTCGAGAAAGCGCGTGTCGTCCCAGACGCCTTCGGCCCGGGCGATGCGTTTCAGGCGCTCCAGCTCCCGCTTGGCGCGGTTCACGTCGGCGATGTTGGTGCGCTCGTGGCTCAGCAGGTGCTTGGCATAGGTCCAGCCCTTGTTCTCCTCGCCGATCAGCTGGTCGGCGGGCACCTCGACGTTGTCGAAGAAGACCTCGTTGACCTCGACGCTGCCGTCGAGCAGCTTGATCGGCCGCACCGTCACGCCGGGCGATGTCATGTCGATCAGCAGGAAGCTGATGCCGGCCTGGGGCTTGCCCTCGGTGCCGGTGCGCACCAGGTTGAACATCCAGTCGCCGTACTGGCCGAGCGTGGTCCAGGTCTTCTGGCCGTTGACGATGTACTTGTCGCCCCTGCGCTCGGCGCGGGTCTTGAGCGACGCCAGGTCGGAGCCTGCGCCCGGCTCGCTGTAGCCCTGGCTCCACCAGACCTCGCCGCTGGCGATGCCGGGCAGGAAGCGCCTGTGCTGCTCGGGCGTGCCGAAGGCCATGATCACCGGCGCCACCATCACCGGGCCGAAGGGCACGATGCGCGGCGCGCCGGCCAGGGCGGTCTCTTCCTCGAAGAGGTGTTTCTGGATGGCCGTCCAGCCCGGGCCGCCGAATTCCTTGGGCCAGCCATAACCCAGCCAGCCCTTCTTGCCCAGGATCCTGGCCCAGCGCTGCATGTCGTCGCGGGTGAGATCGACGGCGTGGTGTACCTTGTGCGCGATGTCGGCGGGCAGGTTGTCGCGCACCCAGGTGCGGATCTCCTCGCGGAACGCCTGTTCTTCGGGGGTGAATGCCAAATCCATCGCTTGTCTCCTGTCGATCGACAGGTTTTAGCACGGTCGTTCGCATGCCCGTGTCCGGGCTGCGACAAGGGCGATCAGGCCGGCGCGCGGTCGCCGCGGAGTCCGGCCAGTTCGGCCTTCAGCGCGGCGACCGCCGCCTCCAGCGCCTCGACCCGCGCGGCCAGGCCGGTCGCGGGCGCGGCGCCGTCGGCGGGCCCCGCTTGCGCATAGCTCTGCACGTCGACCGGGCCCCCGACCAGTTGCACCCAGCGCGCCTCGCGGGCACCCGGCGCGCGTGGCAGGCGCAGCACCAGCGGTCCGCCTTTTTCTTCCGAGCGCTCCGACAGTTCGTCCAGAAACGCCTCGACCGAGCCGATGTCGGCGAAGCGGTGCCAGCGCTCGCCGTGGATGCGCAGTTCGCCGGCGGTCTGCGGTCCGCGCAGTATCAGCAGGCCGAGCAGGGCGGCGGCCGCGCCGGGCACCGCGTAGGCGCGCTCGACGTTGTGTTCGTACCGCGTCGCGCGGCCTCCGCTGGTCTCGAAGACCAGGCTCAGGCGCTTGAGTTCGTCGAGCGCCTCCTGCGCCTCGCCGTCGGTCACCTGCATCGCCGGCTCGCGGCTGGATTTCTGGTTGCAGCCCGAGACCACCGCGTTGAGCGTCAGCGGATAGCTGTCGGGCACGGTGCGCGCCTTTTCCATCAAGGTGCCGAGCACGCGCTGTTCGAGAGGGGAGAGAGGTCTGATCGCCATAATGCCGGCCCACATGAAAAACCAAAACCTCGTCATTCTGATCTCCGGTGCCGGCTCCAACATGCGGGCCATCGTTCAGGCTGCGGAACGCGAGGACTGGCAGGGACGGTTCGAGGCCCGGGTGGCGGCGGTGGTCAGCAACAAGGCCGACGCGCCGGGCCTGGCCTGGGCGGCGGAGCAGGGCATCGCCACCGCGGCGCTCGACCACAATGCCTATGCGAGCCGCGAGGATTTCGACGCCGCACTGGCCGCGGCGATCGACCTGCACGCGCCCACGCTGGTGGTGCTGGCCGGCTTCATGCGCATCCTGACGCCGGGCTTCGTCGCCCGCTACGACGGCCGGATGGTCAACATCCATCCCTCGCTGCTGCCCGCCTTCCCCGGCCTGCATACCCACGCCCGCGCGATCGCCGCCGGCTGCGCCTTCGCCGGCGCGACGGTGCACCGGGTGACGGCCGAGCTGGACCTGGGCCCGATCCTGGGCCAGGCGGTGGTGCCGGTGCTGCCGGGCGACACGGCCGACGCGCTGGCGGCCCGGGTGGTGACGCAGGAGCATCTGCTGTATCCCCGGGTGTTGGCCGGTTTGCTATTAAATTGATAGCTGGATGCCGTCGTCGCACGTCGGCTGCAGGCACTTTCTGTCTGGAAATTGCCGGGTGTGGGCCTCGGCGGCGGTCAGGCGACGGCGCTGAGGGTGGAGCCGGTGCTGCCGACGGTTGTGCTGCCGGCCGCTCCCACCTGCTGGTACTGCTTGAGGACCAGCTGCGACAGGTCGAAGCCGCGTCGGCCGTCGTCGCTGTCGCTGCCGTCGGCCGTGGTCGTGCCGCCGGTGCTCAGGGCGGTCAGCGCGTCGGTGATCTTCTGCGACAGCACCTCGGCCTCTTCGCGGCCGATGCGACCGTCGCCATCGCCGTCCACCGCCTTGAACAGCGCCTGCAGCGGATCGGTGCTGGTGCCGGTGCCTGTGGTGGAGGCGGTGCCGGTGGCGGACGCGGTCGCGCCGGTGGTGGTGGCATCGGTCGCGGTGGCGGCCATGCGCTCGGCGGCGGAGACGGTGCCGTCTTCGTTGGTGTCCTGCGGGTCGTAGGTGGTGCTGGCCGATGCGCTCGCACCACCTGCGCCGCCGGGTCCACCGGGGCCGCCCGGCGGTGGCGGCGTGCCGCCGGCTGCGCCTTGTGCGCCTGCCGTCTGGCCGCCGGCACCCGAGGGCCGGCCGGCGTCGAATTCGGCCGCGCTCAACGTGCCGTCGTCATCGGTGTCGAGCCTGGCGAACTGCTCGCCGGCATCGGTGCCGGAGGTGCTTGAAGCGGAGGACGCGGACGCGCCCGTCTTGCCCGACATCCGGTCCTGCAGCGCCTGGAATTCGGTGGCGCTCAGGCTGCCGTCTGCGTCGCTGTCGACTTTGCCGAACAGGTCGTCGCCGGCGCTGCCGCGGGCTGCCGTGGCGCCGGTGCCGCCGCCGGCCGCAGCGGTGCTGCGGGCCTGGGCGAAATCGACCGTCGAGCGCTGCGGCATCAGGCTTTCCATCGCCTTGGCCAGCTGGTCCTTGTCCAGGGTGCCGTTGGTGCCGAACTTGCCGACCAGGTCCTCGGCGGTGGCGGTGGCGGTGGCGGTGGTGCCGCGGGCCTTGGCCGCCCCTTGCAGCAGGCCCTGCAGCTCGGTGCCGTCCACCGTACCGCTGCCGTCGGCATCGGTCCTGGCGAACATCGCGTCCTGCATCCGGCTGCGCTGCGCCTGGCGCGCGGCCTGCAGGGCGGCCCAGTCGCGGCCGGTGCTGCTGGCGGCTCCGCTGATGGTGGTCATGGGGGTGGTCCTTTCCGGAGTGAATGCTGGCGGCAGGGGTGCCGTGGGGCGATGCGACGATTCTGAAAACGGGGGGTAAAGCGTTCTTGTCCGCTGTGTACCGAAGCCGATACACAAGGCCCTTCGAGGCCGCGAACTGGCCCGAGCCGGCCGGGCATCTCGGGCGTTCGCGGCGCGGCGGCGGGTGTACATTGCGGCGCATCACCGCCATGAAAACCGCAGCCCCCCAGATACTGATCGTCGACGACGACCAGGACATCACCACCCTCCTGCGCGACTACCTCGCCCGCTTCGGCCTCGCGGTGCATATCGCCGCCGACGGCGACGGGATGCGCCGGCAGATGGCCCGCCACCCGATCGCGCTGCTGGTGCTCGACATCATGCTGCCCGGCACCGACGGCCTGGCCCTGGCCCGTGAGGTGCGCGCGGCGTCGCCGGTGCCGATCATCATGCTGACCGCCCGCGGCCACGCCTTCGACCGGGTGCTGGGCCTGGAGATCGGCGCCGACGACTACATGGCCAAGCCCTTCGAGCCGCGCGAGCTGGTGGCCCGCATCCAGACGGTGCTGCGCCGCGTCGCCGCCTCGCCCGAGGGCCCGCTGCAGGACGTGGCCCGCTTCGACGGCTGGGCGATGCACCGCCAGGAGCGGCGGCTGGTGTCGCCGCAGGGGGTGGTGGTGCCGCTGTCGAATGCCGAGTACCGGCTGCTGTGCGTCTTCCTGGCCTCGCCCGGCCGGCTGATGACCCGCGATCAGCTGATGGAGCAGGCCCGCGGCCGCAGCATGGACGCGTTCGAGCGCAGCATCGACCTGCTGGTCTCGCGCCTGCGGCAGAAGCTGGGCGGCGGGGCCTACGCGCCGGCGCTGATCAAGACGGTGCGGGGCGCCGGCTACATCTTCGATGCGCACTCGGTCCATGCCTGACGGCCGGCCGGCCGGGGGCGCTGCGTCTTTCTGCGTCCGATGAGCACCGCAGCGCCGTCCCCGCGGACATGCCGGAAGGCCCTGGGTGCCCGCATCGAGCGCCTGCTGCCGGCCACGCTGTTCGGCCGGCTGGTGCTGCTGCTGTTCGTGACCGCGCTCGCCAGCCATCTGCTGGCGCTGACCCTGCTGGTCGAGCTGCAGCCCGACGGGCCGGCCGACCCGCGGCAGGGCGGCGGCGCGCCGCCGGCGATGCCGGCCGGGCCTGCGGATGGCGGGGCCGGCCTTCGGCGCCCGCGGGGCGGCGAAGGGCCGCTGCCTTTTGCGCCACCGGGCGTGCGCACATCCGATTTCCGCGGCGGGCCACCGCCGGCCGGTGGGCCCTTCGGCTATCCGGGCCTGGTGATGGACATCGGCGTGCGGCTGCTCGCGCTGCTGCTGGCGGCCTGGGTGGGCGCGCGCTGGCTGTCGCAGCCGGTGCGTCGGCTGGCGGCCGCGGCCCGGGAGCTGGGCCGCGATATCCACCGCGCACCGCTGGCCGAGGACGGCACGGTGGAATGCCGAGAGGCCACCCGGGTCTTCAACGGCATGCAGGCCCAGATCCGCCGACAGCTCGACGACCGCAACCGCTTCGTCGCCGCCGTGTCGCACGACCTGCGCACGCCGCTGACCCGGCTGCGGCTGCGTGCCGAGGTGCTGGAGCACGCGGCCGACCGCGAAAGCTTCGGCCGCGATATCCGCGAAATGGATGCGATGATCCGCTCCACCCTCGACTACCTGACGGGCGAGGCCGACCCCGAGGCGCACGAGCCGCTCGACCTGCCGGCCCTGCTGACGAGCATCGCCGACGACCTGTGCGATGTCGGCCACACGGTGCGCGTCTCCGGCACGGCGGTGCCGCTGCGGTTGCAGCCGCTGGCCATGCGCCGCTGCATCTCGAACCTGGTCGAAAACGCGATCCGCTACGGCGGCAGCGCCGGGATCGCCGTGCACGACGGCCTCGAGGGCGTGCGCATCGAGGTCGCCGATCCCGGCCCCGGCATTCCCGAGGCCGAGCTGGAGAAGGTGATGGCACCGTTCTACCGGCTGGACGCGTCGCGCAACCGGCACTCGGGCGGGGTGGGGCTGGGCCTGTCGATCGCGCACGACATCGCCGTGCGGCACGGCGGACGGCTGACGCTGCGCAACCGGGCCGCAGGTGGGCTGGTCGCCACGCTGGAGTTGCCGCGCGACGGCCGGGTGCCGCCGGCCGGTGCGGGCGGCTGAGCGCCAGCCCGGCTCCAGCGGGGCGAAGCGTGCGCGACGGGGCCGGGCAAGCGGATGGGACAATCCCGGCATGCACCCAAAAGTATTGCTCGATGCCTGCGCTGAACTCGTCAAGCGCACGCTGACCTTCGAACACCCGGCCGACGCCGTCGTTTCCCGCTTCTTTCGCGACAATCGCGGCCTGGGCCCGCGCGAGCGCGCCACCCTGGCCGAAACCGCCTATGCGGTGCTGCGGCAGAAGTTGCGCTTCGAGCACCTCGCCCGCTCGGGCAGCGGCGCCAAGGAGCGCCGGCTGGCGATCCTGGGCTTTTACGGTCCACGCGACTTTCTGAAAAGCGCCCTGACCGACCAGGAGAAGACCTGGCTCGACCAGTGCGACACGGTGACCGACGCCGACCTGATGGAGCCGCACCGCCACAACCTGCCCGAGTGGCTGGCCGCCCCGCTCAAGGCGCAGGTGGGTACCGACTTCTGGGCGCTGGCCGCCAGCCTGCAGCAAAACGCCCCGCTCGACCTGCGGGTGAACGCGCTGAACGCCAAGCGCTCCGAGGTGGCGGCCGAGCTGAAGAAGGCGGGCGTCGAGTCGGTCGCCACGCCGTACTCGCCCTGGGGCCTGCGGATCGAGGGCAAGCCCGCGCTCACCAGGACGGACGTCTTCGCGCGCGGCGCGATCGAGGTGCAGGACGAAGGCTCGCAACTGCTGGCCCTGCTGCTGGACGCCAAGCGTGGCGAGATGGTGGTCGATTTCTGCGCCGGTGCCGGTGGCAAGACCCTGGCGGTCGGCGCGAAGATGCGCAGCACCGGACGGCTCTACGCCTTCGACACTTCGGCGCACCGGCTGGACGCGCTCAAGCCCCGGCTGGCCCGCAGCGGCCTGTCGAACGTGCATCCGGCGGCTATCGCCCACGAGCGCGACGACCGGGTCAAGCGCCTGGCAGGCAAGATCGACCGGGTGCTGGTCGATGCGCCGTGTTCCGGTCTGGGCACCCTGCGCCGCAATCCCGACCTGAAATGGCGCCAGTCGCCGCAGGCGGTGCAGGAACTCACCGCCAAGCAGACCGCGATCCTCGAGAGCGCCGCCCGCCTGTTGAAGCCGGGCGGCCGGCTGGTGTACGCCACTTGCAGCATCCTGCCGGAAGAAAACGAGGCGATCGCCGCGGCGTTCTCCGGCAAGCATGCGGCCGACTTCGAGCCGGTGGACGCGGCCGAACTGCTGACGCGGCTCAAGGTGGAAAAGGCGGCGTTCTTATGCCAGGGCCCGGTGACGGGCGGCGAATACCTGCGCATGTGGCCCCACGTCCACGCGACCGACGGGTTTTTCGCGGCCGTCTGGACCCGCAAAGGCTGATCGTTTTCCTGTCAAGGGGGTCGAACGGTCATAAAGCCGTAAAAAACCCGGGGCCGACCGAACTTTAACGTGGCAACCCCACACTAAAATCCAGTTGCTGAATTTTTCGGCAACTTCGGGCTGCGTGTCGCACCTCGCGGCTTTCCTCGTCACAAGGTTTTCAGACTATGTTTCTTCCCGAATCGGCTTTTTTCAACGCAGCCATCGACTGGGTCGGCAATGGATTGCTGAACTGGTCGTGGTGGGAGATCGTGCTGTACGCTCTGGTGACGACCCACATCACCATCGTTTCGGTCACCGTCTTCCTGCACCGCACGCAGACGCACCGCGCCATGGAATTGGGGTCTGTGCCCTCGCATTTCTTCCGCTTTTGGCTGTGGATGACCACCGGCATGGTCACCAAGGAATGGGTGGCGATCCACCGCAAGCACCACGCCAAGTGCGAAACCGAGGAAGACCCGCACAGCCCGCAGATCAAGGGCATCGACGAAGTGATGTGGCGCGGCTCCGAACTGTACCGCGCCGAGTCGAAGAATCTGGACACGATCTCCCGCTTCGGCCACGGCACTCCCAACGACTGGCTCGAGCGCAACCTCTACACCCGCTACAGCTGGCAGGGCGTGGGCTTGATGCTGATCATCGACGTGGCGCTGTTCGGCGGCTTCGGCGCCGCCGTGTGGGCGGTGCAGATGGCATGGATTCCGTTCTGGGCTGCAGGCGTGGTCAACGGTATCGGTCACTTCTGGGGCTACCGCAATTTCGAAGCGCAGGATGCAAGCACCAATCTGGTGCCTTGGGGCATCATCATCGGTGGTGAAGAACTGCACAACAACCACCACACCTATCCGACCTCGGCCAAATTCTCGGTCAAGAAGTACGAGTTCGACATCGGCTGGGTCTACATCAGCCTGCTGCAGGCGGTGGGTTGGGCCAAGGTCAAGAAAACCGCGCCGAAGCTCCAAATGGGCGAGGTGAAGCCGGTCGCCGACGAGAAGACGCTCGAAGCGCTGATCGCCAACCGCTATGAAGTGATGGCTGGCTATGCCCGCGGTGTCCGCGACGCATGCCGCCAGGAAATCGATCAGCTGCAAGGCCGCAAGGCCGACGCGTCGAGCCTGAAGCTGGCCAAGCGCTGGTTGCACCGCGACGCCGAGAAGGTGCCTGCATCGGCCCTGCCGCAGATCCAGCAGGCCCGTGCCGCCCATCCTGCGCTCGACAAGATGCTGGTGATGCGCGAGGAGTTGCGTCAACTGTGGCTCAATACCACCCAGTCGCGGGAACAGCTCACGGCCGATCTGCAAGCTTGGTGCCGCCGGGCGGAGGAGAGCGGCATCGCGGCGCTGCGCGAATTCTCGATCCGGTTGCGCGCCGCCCGCGCCTGATCCCCGAGGCTCCCGCCACGCCCGCCGCCCGTTGTTTTCAAGCAACCGGCGGCGATTTGTTTTACCGACTGGTTCTTCTACCGTCGGTTCGGCACCACGCGCGGCTCAGCAGGAAAAGCTACAAAACAGTACAATGACGGCCCGCAGTGGCCATGGCCCTGGGGGCGACTGCTGTAAGCGACGCTCCGGTGACGTCTCCCTGTTCCTGGTATTTGCGAAGCCTCAATTTTCCGGCTCGCTGCTGCCGCCTGCTGCAATGCCGCGCCCTTCCTGCGTTATGGGGCGTGCAGGCAAGACCCGCTGTTCGTGCTGTCCCCTGCTGCACCACGGCGTTGTTCAGATGCAGCTCGCACGTCGTACGGGCCGGGCGCCGTATATGTCCCGAATCCGCTCTGGCAATCCTGTTGCCGGGCTCCAAATGTGTCTATGCATACCAATATCTCTTCCGGCCGATACCTGATATCGCCTCTGACCCGCAAGCTGGACGATGGCTCCTTCGCCGCGTCCGTCTCCATTCGCTCGGGCCAAGGCCAGAGCACCCACGACCGCATCATGCGATTCTCCATGCCCTTCATGTCCAGCGCCGCGGCGGCCTGCTATGCCCTGAACCAGGGGCTTGGTTGGGTCGAAATTCACGGTGTCGCCGGCCCTATGCCGCTCCTCGTGGCCTGAGCTGCCTGATTCTGTATTCAACCCAAAGGAAGCAATGTCGAAAGAAGAACTGATCGAAATGCGCGGCAAGGTCGACGAAGTGCTGCCGGATTCGCGCTATCGCGTCACGCTGGAAAACGGCCACCAGCTCGTGGCCTATACGGGCGGCAAGATGCGCCGCCACAATATCCGCGTGATCGCGGGCGATGCCGTGTCGCTGGAACTGTCTCCTTACGACCTGACCAAGGGCCGTATCACGTTCCGCCACATCGCCGGACGTCCGCCGATCTCGCCGCGCCGTTAACAGGCACTGCCGCCGAGCAGGCGCGGGGCGGACGACCCGCTTTGCCAGAGAGAGCCGCCATGCCCCGGGGTACGCGCGGTTTTCTTGAGTGTGTGTTTACGCAGCAGTTCTTGCAGGATGCTGTTCTCGAAAACCGATCGATACGGCGGCTTCGTGCGGGCCTCGCCGCTGCATGCGGTTGTCGCCCGACGTGGAGGCCGCGTACCGGAACCTGGGGCGATGCCTTGTGTCGCAGCAGACGGGCTGAGGACGAAATGCAGGCCTGGCGCTGCCCTCTTTTTTCAGCAGTCGCATCGGCTGCCCATGAGCGGCTGCCCATGAGAAAAGCCGCCGGTACATCGAAGTGCCGGCGGCTTTTCTTCGGGCAAACAGGCCGAATTACTTCAGCTTGATTTCCTTGTATTCCACGTGCTTGCGTGCCTTGGGGTCGAACTTGGTGATCAACATCTTTTCAGGCATTGTCTTCTTGTTCTTGGTGGTGGTGTAGAAGTGGCCGGTACCCGCAGTGGATTCCAGCTTGATCTTTTCGCGTCCGCCTTTGGTAGCCATGGTGTGTGCTCCTGTTAGGCTTGGCCACGGGCGCGCAGGTCTGCGAGCACGGAGTCAATGCCGTTCTTGTCGATTAGGCGGAGGGCGGCGCTGGAAACGCGCAGGCGCACCCAACGGTTTTCGGTCTCGACCCAGAAACGACGGTATTGCAGGTTCGGCAGGAACCGGCGCTTCGTTTTGTTGTTGGCGTGGGAAACGTTGTTCCCGACCATCGGGCCTTTGCCCGTTACTTCGCATACGCGTGCCATGTGGACACTCCGATACTTCAAACGGCTGCCACGGGGAGTGTGGGAGCCTGACCTCGCCAGGAATGGGTGGCGGTAACCCGAAAATTTACCGGAAAAAGCCCGACTGGACAGGCCGGCCAAGTTCAGCAAAGCCTCGGATTATATCCCATCAAATAGCACCTTCCTGTTCGAGGAAGCGCTGGGCATCGAGCGCGGCCATGCAGCCGGTGCCGGCGCTGGTGATCGCCTGGCGGTAGATGTGGTCCTGCACGTCGCCCGCGGCGAAGACGCCGGGAACGCTGGTCATGGTCGCAAAGCCCTGCAGGCCCGACTTGGTGAGGATGTAGCCATCCTTCATGTCCAGCTGGTTCTGGAAGATGTCGGTGTTCGGATGGTGGCCGATCGCGATGAAGCAGCCCTGCAGCGCGATGTCCTCGGTGCCGCCGCCGTCGGTGGCGCGCAGCCGCACGCCGGTCACGCCGCTCTGGTCGCCCAGCACCTCGTCCAACTCGCGGTGAATCTTCAGCTCCATCTTGCCGGCGTTGACCTTCTCGGCGACCTTATCGAGCAGGATCGGCTCGGCCCGGAACTTGTCGCGGCGGTGGACAAGGTAGACCTTGCTGGCGATGTTGGAGAGGTACAGCGCCTCTTCGACGGCCGTGTTGCCGCCGCCCACCACGCAGACTTCCTGGTCGCGGTAGAAGAAGCCGTCGCAGGTGGCGCAACCCGACACGCCACGGCCCATGAAGGCCTGCTCCGACGGCAGGCCCAAATACTTGGCCGATGCGCCGGTGGCGATGATCACGGTGTCGCAGGTGTAGGTGCCGCTGTCGCCGGTGAGGGTGAACGGCCGCTGGCTGAAATCGACCTTGCCGATGTGGTCGAAGACGATCTTGGTCTTGAAGCGCTCGGCATGCTCCTGGAAACGTTGCATCAGCGCCGGGCCCTGCACGCCGTGCACGTCGGCCGGCCAGTTGTCGACCTCGGTGGTCGTCATCAGCTGGCCGCCCTGGGCCATGCCGGTGATCAGCAGGGGATCGAGGTTGGCGCGGGCGGCGTAGACAGCGGCGGTATAGCCGGCCGGGCCGGAGCCGAGAATGAGGACTTTGGCGTGTTGGGTGGTGGTCATGGTCATGTGTCGGGGGAGAACCGGATGCGGGGCGTCGATTGGCGCCTCGGGCATGGCGTTCAAGTATGGCGCGCCTCCCGGGATTGCCGAGGGCGCCTTTTCGATCGGGCCGATTGTAAGAAGCCATCGGTGCCGTCGGCGGGCCCGGTCGCCGATGCCCTGTCGGCGACAGGCCATCAGGTAAGCTCTGTATGCCTCTTATGACGTACTCCCTCAATACCCTGAACAACTCCTCAACGCGCAAGGGCGAACCCAAGAGCCTGGCCAGCGGATTCGCCCACGAACTCGCGCTGGTGGTCGGCTTGATCGCGATGGTGTTCTGGCTGATCGCGATGCTCACCTACGCGCCGCAGGACCCGGCGTGGTCCACCACCGGCGCGCTCGGCGCACCGGTTACCAACTGGGGCGGCCGACTGGGCGCGATCCTGGCCGATACAAGCTATTTCCTGCTCGGTTTCTCCGTGTGGTGGTGCCTGGCGGCGGCGGTGCGTGCCTGGCTGGCATCGCTCGCGCGGTGGATGCGCGGCGGCGACGCGATCGAGCCCAAGAGCTGGAACTTCACCCGCATCGCGTTCTGGGTCGGACTGGTCATCCTGCTGTGCAGCAGCACAGCGCTGGAGTGGTCGCGGCTCTACCGTTTCGAGGGCCGCCTGCCTGGCGGCCACAGCGGCGGCGTGCTCGGTTTTATCACCGGGCCTGCCAGCGTGAAGTGGCTCGGCTTCACCGGCTCGGGGCTGCTCTGCATCCTGCTGGCGGTGTTCGGCGCGGCGCTGGTCTTCCGCTTTTCGTGGGGGCATCTGGCCGAGCGGCTCGGCGGCTGGCTGTACGTATTCTTCGAAACCCGCCGCGAGCAGCGCGAGATCGCCGAAGACAAGGCCCTCGGCAAACGCGCGGCCCGCGAACGCGAGGAGGTGGTGACCGAGGAGCGCGCCGAGATCGACCACCACTCCCTGCGGCCGGCCGCGCCGCCTCCGCCACCGTTCGTGGTGGTGGAGCCGGCGATGACCGAAGTGCCGCGCAGCGAGCGGGTGGTGAAGGAGCGCCAGAAGCCGCTCTTCAACGAGATGCCCGACAGCAAGTTGCCGCAGGTCGACCTGCTCGACGGCGCGCAGGCGCGGCAGGAAACCGTCTCGCCCGAAACCCTGGAGATGACCAGCCGGCTGATCGAGAAGAAGTTGAAGGACTTCGGCGTGCAGGTGCATGTGCTGGCCGCGCTACCCGGCCCGGTGATCACCCGCTACGAGATCGAGCCCGCCACCGGCGTGAAGGGCTCGCAGATCGTCGGCCTCGCCAAGGACCTGGCTCGGTCGCTGTCGCTGGTGTCGATCCGGGTGGTCGAGACGATTCCCGGCAAGAACTTCATGGCGCTTGAGCTGCCCAACGCCAAGCGCCAGACGATCAAGCTGAGCGAGATCCTGGGCTCGCAGGTCTACCACGAGGCCAAGTCGATGCTGACCATGGGCCTCGGCAAGGACATCGTCGGCAACCCGATCGTGGCCGACTTGGCCAGGATGCCGCACGTGCTGGTGGCCGGCACCACCGGCTCTGGCAAGTCGGTGGGGATCAACGCCATGATTCTGTCGCTGCTCTACAAGGCCGAGGCGCGCGACGTGCGGCTGCTGATGATCGATCCGAAGATGCTGGAAATGTCGGTCTACGAAGGCATCCCGCACCTGCTGGCGCCGGTGGTCACCGACATGAAGCATGCGGCCAACGGCTTGAACTGGTGCGTCGCCGAGATGGAGCGCCGCTACAAGCTGATGAGCAAGCTGGGCGTGCGCAACCTGGCGGGCTACAACGTCAAGATCGACGAGGCCCGGGCCAACGAACAGTTCATCTACAACCCGTTCAGCCTGACGCCCGACAGCCCCGAGCCGCTCGATCGGTTGCCGCACATCGTGGTGGTGATCGACGAGTTGGCCGACCTGATGATGGTCGTCGGCAAGAAGATCGAAGAGCTGATCGCCCGCCTGGCCCAGAAGGCGCGCGCCGCCGGCATCCACCTGATCCTGGCGACCCAGCGGCCGAGCGTCGATGTGATCACCGGCCTGATCAAGGCCAACATCCCGACCCGCATCGCGTTCCAGGTTAGCAGCAAGATCGACAGCCGCACCATCCTCGACCAGATGGGCGCCGAGGCGTTGCTCGGCATGGGCGACATGCTCTACATGGCCAGCGGCACCGGCCTGCCGATCCGGGTGCACGGCGCGTTCGTGAGCGATGAAGAAGTGCATCGCGTCGTGAATTATCTGAAAGAGCAGGGCGGCGAGCCCAACTACATCGAGGGCGTGCTGGAGGGCGGCGTGTCCGAGGGCGACAGCACCGATTTCCCCGGTGGCGAAGGCGATGCGGGCGGCGAGAAGGACCCGATGTACGACCAGGCGGTCGAAGTGGTGCTCAAGAACCGGAAGGCCAGCATTTCGCTGGTGCAGCGTCACCTGAAGATCGGTTACAACCGCGCCGCGCGGCTGGTCGAAGATATGGAAAAGGCGGGTCTGGTCAGCAGCATGAACGGTGCGGGCCAGCGCGATATCCTGGTCCCTTCGCGGGACGAATGAGGGCCGCAGGGCCAGCTGGGTTTTCTTCGATGCGTATCTCCTTTTTCCGCCGCAAGTCCCTCGGTCGCACGATGATTGCTGCACTTTCGATAGTCGCCAGCCATGGAGTCGCCTGGGCCGACGGCCTCTCGGGCCTGGAAAGCTTCATGCGCGATGCGCGCAGCGGCCGGGCCGCGTTCACCCAGACCGTCACCGCGCCGGCCAAGGAGGGTCAGGCCGCCCGCAGTAAGACGTCGTCGGGCACCTTCGAGTTCCAGCGGCCGAGCCGCTTCAAGTTCGTCTACGCCAAGCCGTTCGCCCAGACGCTGGTGGCCGACGGCAAGACGCTGTGGATGTACGACGTGGACCTGAACCAGGTCACCGCACGAGAGCAGTCGAAGGTGCTCGATTCCACGCCCGCGGCGCTGATAGCCTCGGCGCCCAACCTGCAGGCGCTGCAGAAGGATTTCACCCTGGCCGCCGAGCCCGAGCGGGACGGCCTGCAGTGGGTCCTGGCCACGCCCAAGAGCCGCGACGGGCAACTGCAGAGCGTGCGCGTCGGTCTCAAGGATGCGCAGCTGGCGACGCTCGACATCGTCGACAACTTCGGTCAGCGCTCGGTGCTGAAGTTCTCCGACGTGCAGACCAACGCGGCCCTGCCGGCCGACACTTTCGATTTCAAGCCGCCCGCCGGCGCGGACGTGATCCGCCAATAGCGCTTTTGCCCGCCGCTGCGGCGCGGGCCAACGGCCCTGCCGCAGCACCCCGAGGAATCGAGGGCCAAGACTATCAACAGCGAAGGAGGGTGCTTGTGCAGATTTTCGGGCTTCCCCGTTCTCGTGAGGTGGTGAAGCATGGCTGATCTGTTTGCACAGGATCCCTCCGCTCCGCTCGCCGAAGCGCTTCGCCCCAAGGCCTTGGACGAGGTGGTCGGGCAGTCTCACTTGCTGGGGGAGGGCAAGCCTCTGAGGTTGGCCTTCCAGTCGGGCAAGCCGCATTCCATGATCTTCTGGGGGCCGCCGGGTGTGGGCAAAACCACGTTGGCACGTCTTACGGCCACGGCCTTCAAGTGCGAGTTCATAGCCCTGTCTGCGGTGTTCTCTGGTGTCAAAGACATCCGGGCGGCCATGGAGCAGGCCCAACATAACCTCTCTCTGGGCAAGCACACAATCTTGTTCGTGGACGAGATTCACAGGTTCAACAAGTCGCAGCAAGACGCTCTTCTTCCCTATGCGGAAAGTGGCTTGGTGACTTTTATCGGCGCCACGACGGAGAACCCTTCGTTCGAGGTCAACTCGGCTCTGCTGTCGCGGGCACAGGTCTATGTTCTGAAATCGATCACAGACGAAGAACTGCGGCTGCTTCTGAAGCGAGCGCAAGACATTGCCCTTGGCCATCTTCGGTTCGACGACCTGGCGACGGACACCATCATTGGCTACGCGGACGGTGACGCGAGAAGGTTCTTGAACCTGCTGGAACAGACCAGCACAGCCGCCCATGCCTCTGGCCTGACCACGATCACGGCCGACTTCTTGCAGAACGCCTTGACCTTGAACAGTCGGCGTTTTGACAAGGGCGGTGATAACTTCTATGACCAGATTTCTGCCTTGCACAAGTCGGTGCGTGGTTCGCACCCTGACGCTGCCCTCTACTGGCTCACGCGCATGCTGGACGGTGGAGCCGATGCGAGGTATTTGGCGCGGCGCGTCGTTCGCATGGCGTGGGAAGACATTGGTTTGGCTGATCCAAGGGCCATGCAGATAGCCAACGATGCTGCCTTGACCTATGAACGGCTGGGAAGTCCTGAAGGAGAGTTGGCCTTGGGGCAGGCTGTGATCTACCTGGCAGTGGCTGCGAAGAGCAACGCCGGCTACAACGCCTACAACCAGGCCAAGGCGTTCGTGAAGAAGGACAAGAGTCGTGAGGTGCCGGTGCATCTGAGAAATGCACCCACGAAGCTCATGAAGGAATTGGGCTATGGGCACGAGTACCGATATGCCCACGACGAACCCGATGCCTACGCTGCCGGCGAAACCTATCTCCCCGACGGGATCGCGGAACCGCGTTGGTACCGGCCCGTGCCCCGCGGCTTGGAACTCAAGATCGGCGAGAAGCTGGCCGCGCTGAGAAAACTCGACAAGGATGCGAGCGAATGACGCAGGATGAACCGCATGGCCGGCGCGGGTCGCTCAGTGCCCGGCCGTTTCGTCACGGCAGGGAGTAGGTCAGCGTTCCATACCCCAGCTGGTCGAATCCTCCGCTGTTGGGGCCGTAGTTTCCGCCGCCGCCCTCCGGACGAATCTTCTTGGCATACATCTCCAAGTACGGCGCTTTCAAGCCCTTGAAAATCACATAGTGGTTGTAAAAAAGTTCCCAGACAGGTCGCGTGTCGCCACGCCCGACATCGGAAATCTTGGGTTGGACCACATCGCTGTTCTGGTAAGACGTGTAGGGAACATCGAATCCCAGGTTGTATTTGGCGATGTACTCGACGCCCTTCAGTACCCGGTTGTCTTCATAACCGAACAAGTCTTCGTTCTGGTTCCAGGCCATCTGGCAGATGGCACCGAGCAAGCCGACATTCAGTGTGTTGTGGCCTTGGTCCCGGCCACTCTCCTGCGTCTGTCCGAGGCCATCCGGATATATTTTCCAGACGAGTTTGTCGATAGCGCCGTTGCCTTTTCCATGTTTGAAATAATCCACGGCCTCGGCAAATGTATCTTCTCTATCCGCCAAGATGCCGATCGCCATCATCGATGCCATGTTTGCCAAGTCCCAGTTCGCCCAGTAATGGTCGGTTTTGGCTCCGTTATGGTTCGCTAGGAAATCGTGGTTCATCGGGTAGAAAACCGCCAGCAGCATCTGCTGAAAATGCAAAAACTTATTCTTCGGCCAGTTCTTGTAGGTGCGCATGATTTCGCCGGCATTGGCTAGCTGGTAGCCGTAGATTCCCGATGCCAGAAATTTGTCGGAGGTCCCCCGAATGCCGATGAGCTGATCGGCCCACGCGTCCAGGACCAGGATGGCCTTGTCGGCGTAGGCATCGTCGCCGCTCACCTTCCAACGCAAGGCCAATGCGTAGGCCGCAGCGGCATCGTTGAACAAGTTGCTGTAGTTTTCCTCGTGCCCGGCACCATCTTCGCCCCGGTACACCATTTCGACAGGGCGCGGTGTCCATTTCACGGACGAGTGAGGGTTGGCGACCAGAACATTCCATCCAGCGATCCAGGGCTCTTCTCCCAGCGAAACCTTATCTTTCATGCGTACTAAATCGGATGAGGTGTGGAGGCCGCCCGGGTGGTCGAACGCCGTGGCATGCAGGCTTGCACCGACTGTCGCGCATAGGAAAATCGACCGCATAATATTTTTGGGGGGGTTGAATGCCATTTGGAAGCTCGATGGGTGTGTGCCGGAAGGCACGGGCGACTGGTTCCAAAGTCGATAGACAATACGGGCTGCGCGCGAGTTCCAGCCGCAATGGAATTTTGCAAACCTGCCGGACATGCGCTGACCCGTGGGTTCGCCCACCGGCTGTCACGTCCCGCGCGGCCCTGCCGCCCACTCGTTCGCGCCCATCCGCCCGAGAGGTAAAACCCCAGGCCACCGATTGGAGGCGGACACCCGGCCTGTCTAGAATCCGTCCCCGAACCCGCCGTGACGTATTTGCCTGGCGGGTTTTTTGCTAGCCCTTCCACAGGCCACACACCGGAGTGGCTCGACGCCCTGCCACCGCGGGACACGCCACACACGAAAGACGCTCTCTATGGAAATCTTGCTGCAGCAGATCATCAACGGTCTGGTCCTCGGCAGCATGTACGCTTTGGTGGCCTTGGGCTACACCATGGTGTACGGCATCATCAACCTCATCAACTTCGCGCATGGCGAAGTGCTCATGGTGGGGGCGCTCACCAGTTGGACCATCATCGGTCTCATGCAGGAGTCGATGCCCGCGGCGCCCGGCTGGCTGATACTGCTGGTCTCCCTCGTCATCGCGTGCATCGTCGCCGCGGCACTCAATTTCACGATCGAGAAGGTGGCCTACCGGCCGCTGCGCAACGCGCCCAAGCTGGCGCCCCTGATCACCGCCATCGGCATGTCGATCCTGCTGCAGACGCTGGCGATGATCATCTGGAAGCCCAACTACAAGGTCTACCCGACGCTGCTGCCCACCACGCCGATCGACATCGGCGGCGCGGTTATCACGCCGACGCAGGTGCTGATCCTGGGCCTGACCGCCATATCGCTCGCGGTGCTGACCTGGCTGGTCAACTTCACCCGCCTGGGCCGCGCGATGCGGGCCACGGCCGAGAACCCGCGCGTCGCCGCCCTGATGGGCGTGAAGCCCGACATGGTGATCTCCGCCACCTTCATCATCGGCGCGGTGCTGGCCGCGATCGCCGGCGTGATGTATGCCGCCAACTACGGAACAGCGCAGCACACGATGGGGTTCCTGCCCGGACTCAAGGCCTTCACCGCGGCCGTGTTCGGCGGCATCGGCAATCTGGGCGGCGCGGTGCTCGGCGGCATCCTGCTGGGCCTGATCGAATCGATCGGCTCGGGCTACATCGGCCCGCTGACCGGCGGCCTGCTGGGCAGCCAGTACAGCGACATCTTCGCCTTCGTCGTGCTGATCATCGTGCTGACCCTGCGGCCGTCCGGCCTGCTGGGCGAGCGTGTGGCAGACCGTGCCTGACCGGAGCCCCGCCATGACCACTACCACCACCGCACGCGGCGACAAGAAATTCCCGGTGATCGGCTATGTGCTGGCCGCCGTGGCCCTGCTCATACTGCCGCACATCCTGCAGTACTTCGGCAACGCCTGGGTCCGCATCGCCGACCTGGCGCTGCTCTACGTGCTGCTGGCCTTGGGCCTGAACATCGTGGTCGGCTACGCCGGCCTGCTCGACCTGGGCTACGTCGCCTTCTACGCCGTCGGCGCCTACCTGTTCGGCCTGATGGCCTCGCCGCACCTGTCGGAGGCCTTCCCCGCCTTCCAGGCGATGTTCCCCGACGGGCTGCACGTGTCGCTGTGGTTCATCATTCCGCTCGCGGCGGTGGTGGCGGCGGTGGCGGGTGCGCTGCTGGGCGCGCCCACCCTGAAGCTGCGGGGCGACTACCTGGCGATCGTCACCCTCGGCTTCGGCGAGATCGTGCGCATCTTCCTGAACAACCTCGACCATCCGATCAACCTGACCAACGGCCCCAAGGGCATCGGCCAGATCGACTCGGTGAAGTTCTTCGGGCTCGACCTGGGCAAGCGGCTGACGATCGGCGACTACGACATCTCCTCGGTCACCCTCTACTACTACCTGTTCCTGGCGCTGGTGGTGATCAGCGTGGTCATCTGCTCGCGCCTGGCGGATTCGCGCATCGGCCGCGCCTGGATGGCGATCCGCGAGGACGAGATCGCCGCCAAGGCGATGGGCATCAACACCCGCAACCTGAAGCTGCTGGCCTTCGGCATGGGCGCGAGCTTCGGCGGCGTGTCGGGCGCGATGTTCGGCGCGTTCCAGGGCTTCGTGTCGCCCGAATCCTTCAGCCTGATGGAGTCGGTGATGATCGTCGCGATGGTGGTGCTGGGCGGCATCGGCCACCTGCCGGGCGTGATCCTGGGCGCGGTGCTGCTGTCGGCGCTGCCCGAGGTGCTGCGCTACGTCGCCGGCCCGCTGCAACAGATGACCGACGGCCGGCTGGATGCCTCGATCCTGCGCCAGCTGCTGATCGCGCTCGCCATGATCGTCGTCATGCTGCTGCGCCCCCGTGGCCTCTGGCCCGCGCCCGACCGCGGCAAGGTGCTGCGCGACGCCCCCGCGCCCGAAGGCCCGGGCCATGTGCATCCCGGCGTGCATTCGCCGGCCGATGCGCTGCCGGGCGACGCGTCGCGCCCGATGTCGATCAATTCCTGAGCGCCGAAGGTTTCACAACAGCATGGACAACACCATTCTCGACGTCCGCGGGATCTCGAAGCGCTTCGGCGGGCTGCAGGCCCTGTCGGACGTGGGCATGACGATCGAACGCGGCCAGGTCTACGGCCTGATCGGCCCCAACGGCGCCGGCAAGACCACCTTCTTCAACGTCATCACCGGCCTCTACACGCCCGACAGCGGCAGCTTCCAGCTGGCGGGCCGGCCCTACCAGCCGACGGCGGTGCACGAGGTGGCGCGCGCCGGCATCGCCCGCACCTTCCAGAACATCCGCCTCTTCGCGGACATGACCGCCGAGGAGAACGTCATGGTCGGCCGGCATGTGCGAAGCAAGTCGGGCCTGCTGGGCGCGATCTTCCGCACGCCGGGCTTCAAGGCCGAAGAGGCGGCGATCCGCGCCCGGGCGCGCGAGCTTCTGGAGTACGTCGGCATCTACCGCTACGCCGACTACAAGGCCCGGACGCTCTCCTACGGCGACCAGCGCCGTCTGGAGATCGCCCGCGCGCTGGCCACCGATCCGCAGCTGATCGCCCTCGACGAGCCGGCCGCCGGCATGAACGCGACCGAGAAGGTGCAGCTGCGCGAACTGATCGACCGCATCCGCGCCGACAACCGCACCATCCTGCTCATCGAGCACGATGTGAAGCTGGTCATGGGCCTGTGCGACCGGGTGACGGTGCTCGACTACGGCAAGCAGATCGCCCAGGGCACGCCGGCCGAAGTCCAGAAGAACGAAAAAGTGGTCGAGGCCTACCTCGGCACGGGAACCCATTAGATGACGCACACCCCCAGGCTGCGCGCACCGCGTGTCGCTTCGCCAACCCCCTTGCAGGGGGCGACACCGGCGGCCCGGCAGAGCCGGTTCCGCGGTATCCCTGATGTTCGGTCGCGCAGTTTCCTGCGCAGCGCCACGGAGAATTGACATGGTCCAAACAACAACGGTGCCCGCAGCAGCGGCTGCATCTCCCGACAGCCGCAAGGTCCTGCTTCAGGTCAAGAGCCTGAAGGTCGGCTACGGCGGCATCCAGGCGGTCAAGGGCATCGACTTCGAGGTGCGCGAGGGCGAACTGGTCTCTTTGATCGGCTCCAACGGCGCCGGCAAGACCACCACGATGAAGGCCGTCACCGGCACGCTGCCCCTCGTGGACGGCGACGTGGAGTACCTCGGCGCCAGCATCCGCGGCCGTGGCGCCTGGGACCTGGTGAAGCTGGGACTGGCGATGGTGCCGGAAGGCCGCGGCGTGTTCGCGCGCATGACCATCCTCGAGAACCTGCAGATGGGCGCCTACATCCGCAGCGACAAGGCGGGCATCGCGGCCGACATCGACAAGGTGTTCGTCACCTTCCCGCGCCTGAAGGAGCGCCGCGACCAGCTCGCCGGCACGATGAGCGGCGGCGAGCAGCAGATGCTGGCGATGGGCCGCGCGCTGATGAGCCGGCCGCGGGTCCTGCTGCTCGACGAGCCGTCGATGGGCCTGTCGCCCATCATGGTCGACAAGATCTTCGAGGTGATCGCCGACGTGTCCCGCCAGGGCATGACGGTGTTGCTGGTCGAGCAGAACGCCAGCCGCGCGCTGCAGATCGCCGACCGCGGCTACGTGATGGAGTCGGGCCTGATCTCGATGCACGGCACCGGCCTCGAGCTGCTGAGCGACCCCAAGGTGCGCGCCGCCTACCTGGGCGAGTAGGGCAGGGCGCCCAGACCGCGCACATTTGCTCGTGTGCTATTAAAAAGATAGCTAAAGGTCGGCGCGGTGCGCCGGCTACAGCCATTTTCATTGCGAAATCTTGCGCGCTTCCTCGATCTGGTACTGGAAGAAGTGCTCGAAGCTGTAGGCCAGCGTCGCCATCAGGATGCCGGTGCCGATCAGCAGTGCACCGGCCACCGCGAAGACCGTGCCCCAGTGGGTGCGGCCGGGCGGGGCGTCGGCCGCGGCCTGGGGGTTGTAGCGGGCGTTCCATTTCTCGGGCGCCATCAGGCCGTAGACAATGGCGGTCAATGCGCAACCGGCAGCGGTGAAGCCCAGCAGCGGGATCAGCATCCAGCTCCAGGCGTCGTCGATCCCGTACTGCTTGACCCGCTCGATCCCGTAGAGGCCCAGCGCGGTGGGCAACGGCAGCAGCCAGCCCGGCATGTCGCCGAAGCCCCGCAGGTAGAAGCGGTGCAAGCCGAGCGGCCCGCCGAGAAAGGCCAGCCAGGCGGCGACGGTTTTGTTCTTCATGGTGGGTCCATTATTGATGGCGCCACCCTGGCTCCTAGTCCGGGTCGGTCGTGTCGGCCGCACCCAGGGGCTTTTCCATCAGCACGATGTCGCGCCAGGCGCCGAACTTCCAGCCCACCGACTTCAGCACGCCGACCTGGGTGAAACCCGCCGCCCGGTGCACGCCGATCGAGCCGGCGTTGGCCGAATCGCCGATCACCGCGATCAACTTGCGCACGCCGGCCGCCTCGGCCTGCGCCACGAAGGCGGCCAGCAGGCGCTTGCCGATGCCGCGCCCGCGCGCCGCGTCGGCCAGGTAGATCGAATCCTCGGCCGAGAAGCGGTAGGCCGGCCGCAGCTTGAACCAGTTGCCGTAGGCGAAGCCCAGCACCGTGCCGGCGTCGTCCTCGGCCACCAGGTAGGGCAGGCCCTTGGCCAGCACGTCGGCGCGGCGGGCGGCCATGTCGGCGAGGCTGGGGGGATCGATCTCGAAAGTGCCGGTGCCGTGGAGCACGTGGTGTGCGTAAATCGTGGTGATCGCGGGAAGATCGGCGTCTTGGCTGGGTCGGATGGTGGGCATGGGGGGCCGGGAAAGATATAATCGCGGGCTTTGCTGCGTGTCGCTGGCCGGGTGGCCATGTCGCGTGTCTCAACGCCGCAAGAACCGAAACGGGCGATCCTGCTCCGTTTCCCACCCGAAGGATAAATCATGGTCGTCATTCGACTCTCCCGCGGCGGCTCCAAAGGTCGTCCTTTCTTCAACATCGTAGTCGCCGACAAGCGCACCCGCCGCGACGGCCGTTTCATCGAGCGCCTGGGCTTCTACAACCCGACCGCGCGCGGTGGCGAAGAAGGCCTGCGCATCGCGCAAGACCGCCTGAGCTACTGGCAAGGCGTGGGCGCGCAAGCATCCCCCACCGTCGAACGCCTGATCCGCCAGAGCGCCAAGGCCGTGCCGGCCGCAGCCGCCTGAGCGCATGGCCTCGTCCGCGCCGCCGCGTGCGGACACCTTCGTGGCATCGCCCGCCCTGCTGACCGGCCTGGAGCCGGTGGAGCTTCCCGCAGATGCGGTCGAGGTGGGGCGCATCGGCGATGCCTGGGGCATCAAGGGCTGGTTTCGCGTCCTGCCCTACAGCGCCACGCCCGAGGCGCTTTTTTCTTCCAGGCGCTGGTTCATCCAGCCGACCGAGCGCGGCGCCAAGACCTTCACCGGCACGCGCAAGCTCGCGATCAAGGAAGCCAAGGAACATTCCGATTCCGTCGTCGCCACCGCGCACGACATCCCCGACCGCGACACCGCCGAGGCACTGAAGGGCGCGCGCGTCTTCGTCGCCCGCTCCAGCTTTCCGTCGACCACCGAAGACGAGTTCTACTGGGTCGACCTGATCGGCCTGGACGTGGTCAACCGCGAGGGCCTCGCGATGGGCCGGGTCAAGGAACTGCTCTCCACCGGCCCGCAGACCGTCATGGTTTTGGCCTTCGAGGCCGAGGGCAAGCCGCAGGAGCGGATGATTCCGTTCGTCGCCGCCTTCGTCGACGGCGTCGACCTGGTTGTGCGCCGCATCACGGTCGACTGGCAGCCCGACTACTGACCCTGTCGGCGCAAGCCGGCTGCATCTTCTTGCGCCGCACCCATGCGCTTCGACATCCTCACCCTGTTCCCCGAACTGTTCGCCCCCTTCCTGCAGGTGGGCGTGACCCGGCGCGCGTACGAGACCGGGCTGGTCGACGTGCGCCTCTGGAACCCGCGCGACCATGCCGACGGCAACTACCGCCGGGTGGACGACCGGCCCTTCGGTGGCGGCCCGGGCATGGTGATGATGGCCGAGCCGCTGGCGCGCTGCCTGGAAGCGGTGCGGGCCGATCGCGCCGAGCCGGCGGAGGCCGCGGCCCCGGTGGTGCTCTTCTCGCCGATCGGCGCGCGGATCGACCATGCCGGCGTCGAGCGCTGGTCGGCCGGCACCGGCGCGGTGCTGGTCTGCGGCCGCTACGAGGGCATCGACCAGCGCTTCATCGATTGCTTCGTGGATGTGCAGCTGAGCCTGGGCGACTTCGTGCTGTCGGGCGGCGAGATCGCGGCGATGGCGCTGCTCGACGCGGTCGCGCGCCTGCAGCCCGGCGTGCTGAACGATGCCGGCAGCCACCAGCTCGACAGCTTCAACCCGGCGCTCGACGGCCTGCTGGACTGCCCGCACTACACCCGGCCCGAGCAGTGGCAGGGCGAGGGCGTGCCGCCGGTGCTCACCTCGGGCGACCACGCGAAGATCGAGGCCTGGCGGCGGGCGCAGCGCGTCGCGCTCACCACCCGGCACCGGCCGGATCTGCTGCCGCCGAAAAAGCTATAATGCCGGGTTACCGATCCTCTACCTGGCCGCGGCGGGGCTTTCAAAGCCCGACCAGCCGCCCTTAGTGCAGCGCAGGCACGATCGACATACAGGAAACCATGGCCAATCTCATCCAGATCCTCGAGCAGGAAGAAATCGACCGTCTCGCCAAGACGATTCCCCAGTTCTCGCCCGGCGACACCGTCATCGTCAGCGTGAACGTGGTCGAAGGTACCCGTAAGCGTACCCAGGCATTCGAAGGCGTCGTGATCGCCAAGCGCAACCGTGGCCTCAACAGCGGCTTCACCGTGCGCAAGATCTCCAGCGGCGAAGGCGTGGAGCGTACGTTCCAGACCTACAGCCCGCTGATCGCCAGCATCGAAGTCAAGCGCCGCGGCGACGTCCGCCGTGCCAAGCTGTACTACCTGCGCCAGCGCAGCGGCAAGTCGGCACGCATCAAGGAGAAGCTGCCGGCCCGCGTCAACAAGCAGATCGCGCCGGTCGCCGCCGCGTAAGCTGCCGGAAGCCCCGCGCTTCTGCCGAAAGCCGCTGCCGCACCGCGCCAGCGGCTTTTTTCATTCCCGTGAGCCTCGTCCGTGAGCCAGTTGCCTGCCGCCCCTGCACCGTTTTTCGCCGCACCCGACGTGCCGGCCGGGTCGATTCCCGGCTTCGATCCGCGCCGGGTGCCGGTCAGCGGCACCGATGCCCACCTGCCCGCGGTGCCCTTCGAACGCTGTACGCCCGAGGCGCTGCGGCTGCGCTTCCGCACGCCGCCGGCCTGGCAGCCCGATGTGCGGCGCGAGCCCTCGGCCGGCACGCGGGCGCCGGCGGCGGCGTCGGTGCTGCTCGGCATCGTGCAGCGGCCCGAGCCGACGGTGCTGCTGACCGAGCGCACGGCGCACCTCAGCACCCACTCGGGCCAGGTGGCCTTCCCCGGCGGCCGTGCCGATCCGGGCGATGCCGATGCCGCCGACACCGCGCTGCGCGAGGCGCAGGAAGAGGTGGGCCTGGAGCGCCGCTGGGTGCAGGTGCTGGGCCAGCTGCCCACCTACGCCACCATCACCGCCTTCGTCGTCACCCCGGTGGTGGCGCTGATCCAGCCCGGCTGCGTGCTGCGGGCCAACCCCGACGAGGTGGCCGACGTGTTCGAGGTGCCGCTCGCCTTCCTGATGGACCCGGCGCACCACCGGCGGCACGTGGTCGAAGGCGGCGAGGGCCGGCGCGAGTGGTTCTCGATGCCCTGGACCGATCCGGCCACCGGTAAGGAGTATTTCGTCTGGGGCGCCACCGCCGGCATGCTGCGTAACTTCTACCGCTTCCTGGCCGCCTGACGCGGTGGTCGCCGGCGGATGCACCGCGGCGGTGCTCGCATATCATCCTGCCCCATGAGTTTCTTCGCCATCCTGTTCGCCCTTCTGCTCGAGCAGGCGCGGCCGCTGGCCCGGACCAACCCGATCCACGGCGGGTTGCGGGCCTGGGCGCTGTCGGTGAGCCGCAACTTCGATGCCGGCAAATCGCACCACGGATGGGTGGCCTGGGGCCTGGCGGTGCTGGTGCCGTCGCTGCTGACGCCCGGCATGCACTGGCTGCTGCTCTGGGGCCTGGGCTGGCCCTTCGCGGTGCTCTGGAGCGTGGCGGTGCTCTACGTCACGCTGGGCTTTCGCCAGTTCAGCCACCACTTCACCGCGATCCGCGACGCATTGCTGGAGGGCGACGAGATGCGCGCTCGCGAGCTGCTGGCGCACTGGCAGCAGGTCGATGCGAGCGAGCTGCCGCGCCGCGAGATCGTGCGCCACGTGATCGAGTACTCGGTGCTGGCCGCGCATCGCCACGTGTTCGGGGTGCTGGTCTGGTACACGGTGCTGGCGGCCTTCGGCTTCGGGCCGGCGGGCGCGGTGTTCTACCGCCTATCGGAATTCGTCTCGCGTCACTGGAAGCACAAAAGCCGCCTGCAGGTGCCACCGGCCAGCCCGTCGCTGCAGCGGGTGGCGGCTGTGACCTGGACCGTGGCCGACTGGCTTCCGGCCCGCATCACCGCGCTCAGCTTCGCGGTGGTCGGCAATTTCGAGGAGGCGATCGAAGGCTGGCGCTACCACGCGCAGCGCTTTCCCAACGACAACGACGGCGTGATCCTGGCCGCCACTTCGGGCGCCATCGACGTTCGCCTGGGCGGCGGCGCGCTGCGCTCGGCCGAACCCGATACGGTTCTGCTGATCGACGCCGACGGCGAGCCCGGCATCGACTCGGCCAGCACCCCCGGCCGCGAGCCCGAGCTTTCGCACCTGGCCCAGGTGGTGGGGCTGGTGTGGCGGTCGGTGGTGGTGTGGCTGGGCCTGCTTGCGCTGCTGACGCTGGCCCGCCTGCTCGGCTGACGGCCCGGCAGGGTTTTTTGAGCGAAAAGTGCCTGTGGCCGTTAATCCACGTCGACCTATAGCTATCAATTCAGGAGCAAACGTGCCTCTCCCGTCCCCGGCCGCCTGGAGGCCCGTGGTGGCCACACTCGTGCCCTGCATGACCGGTGGGTGGCGCATCGCCGCGGCGGTCGTGCTCGGTGCGGCGTGCATCGGCGCAGCAGTCCCGGCGGCAGCGGGGGCCTGCCCGCCGGCGCCCGCCGTCCCCGGGCCGGCGGCGCTCGCGCAGATGCAGGCCCAGGCGCAGGACCGCGGCTTTCTCTGGCGTGTCGGCAAGAGCGGGCGCGCGGGTTATCTCTACGGCACGGTGCACGTGGGCCGGCAGGCATGGGCCATGCCGGGGCCTCGGCTGACCCGGGCCCTGCTGGCGAGCCAGGTGCTGGCGCTGGAGCTGGACCCGCTCGATCCGACGGTCCAGCGGCGCATGGCCGCGCTGGCGACCCGCCATGCGGGCGAATGGCCGCCGGGCATGCAGGCCCGCATGCGGGCACAGGCCGCCCGAGTCTGCCTGCCCGACGCTGTGCAGGCTACGCTGCACCCGGCCATGGTGCTCACCACCATCGAGCTGTACGCGCTGCGGTCGCAGAAGCTCTATGCGGAGTACGCGCAAGAGTACGTGCTGTCGGGCTGGGCGCGGGCGCGGAGCGTGCCGGTGGTGTCGCTGGAAACGCCCGAGGCGCAGATGCGCGCGTTGGTGGGGTCGCCCGACCAAGTCGATGCCCAGGCCCTGGAAGACGGCCTGGAAGCGCTCGAGCAAGGGCGCTCGGCCGGCGTCGCGCGCACCCTGACGGGCATCTGGTCCACCTCCGATCTGCCGCGCCTCGCCAACTATGCGGTCTGGTGCGGCTGCATGGACGCCCCACGCGGCCGCGCCCAGGTGGAGGCCCTGCTGGACGACCGCAACCCGGCGCTGGCCGACGGCATCGACCGGCTGCAGGCCGAGGGCAAACCCTGGCTGGTGGCGGTGGGCGCCCTGCACATGATCGGCCCCCAGGGCCTGCCCGCACTGCTGCAGGAACGCGGCTATACGGTGGAATACCTGCCGCCTGCCGAATCTCTGCCTAAAAAGGCGCCCGCCCAAAATGGGAAAGAACCGTAGCGAGCATGCCCGAGTGTGCGCCCTGGTTCGGTACGGTGAGGACCCCGGACGCGCAATCGGGCTGCGCAGCAGATTCCCTCACATTTTCTTCAGTAGCGGGGCGGCTGGCTGAGCTCTTCGTGAAGCTCGCCGTAGATCTTGTAGCGGTGCGGGTCGATGCTGCCCTCTGCATCGCCCGGTGCCACGTGGGCACGCACCGCGCAGCCCGGCTCGTGCAGGTGGCTGCAGTTGTAAAACTTGCATTCCTGCATGTACCTGGCCAGGTCCGGCATGCAGGCCGCCAGCCGCGCCGCCGGGATGTGGTGCAGGCCGAATTCCTGGAAGCCCGGCGAATCGATCAGCGCGGTGGTGCGGGCCGCGTCCACCCAGTACCAGGTGGTGGTCGTGGTGGTGTGCTTGCCGGAGTTGAGCGCCTGCGAGATCTCGCCGGTGGACGCGAGGGCACCGGGCACCATCAGGTTGATCAGGGTGCTCTTGCCGGCGCCCGAAGGGCCCAGCACCAGGGTGGTCCTGCCCTGCAGCAGGGCGGTCAGCTCGGTCAGTTCGGCCAGGTCGGCTTCGCCCGACGAAGCCTTGAGCGACAGCGGCAGCACACGGTAGCCCATGCTCCGGTGCGGCTGCAAGCGCTCCCAGGCCTGGGCGAAAGGGCCGGCCAGGTCGCGCTTGTTGAGCGCGATGATCGGCACGATGTGCTCGGCCTCGGCCGCCACCAGCGCACGGGCGAGCTGGTGGGCGCTGAACTCGGGCTCGGCCGCGACCAGGATCAAAATCTGGTCGAGGTTGGCGGCGAAGGACTTGGTGCGGATCTCGTCCTGGCGGTAGAACAGGTTGCGCCGCTCCAGCACCTTCTCGACGATGCCCTCGTCGCCCTGGTTCTCGGGCGGTGCCTGCCACAGAACCTTGTCGCCTACGACGGCCTGGCTCTTCTTGCCGCGCGGGTGGCAAATCCAGCGCACGCCCCCGGGCGTCTCGACCACGCAATGCCGGCCGTGGCTGCCGACGACCAGGCCTTCCTGGGGTCTGCTCATGCGGCGAGCAGTGCGTCGGCCGCGGTGGCGCAGGCGATGTCGGTCTCCGAAATACCTTTGACGTCGTGGGTGTTCCAGCGCACGGTGCAGCGGCCGTAGTGCACCGACAGGTCGGGGTGGTGGTCCTGCCGGTGGGCGACCAGCGCCAGCGCGTTGACGAAGGCCAGCGTCTGGTAGTAGTCGACGAAGCGGTATTCCTTCTCGATCGCCACGTCGTCGTCGTCGCCGGTCAGGCGCCAGCCGTCGAGCTGGGCGAGCTTTGCTACGATTTCGGTAGCGTTAAGTCGGCGCCGTTCAACGGCTTGCCAGTCCTTTTGTTTCAATTCTCGGGCCATGGCGGCGGTCCTTGCGATATGAAGGCCTGTTCAGGCCGGGGCCATGCGCGCCAGGCGCTCGGCGGCCGGCGGATGGGAGTAGTAGAAGCGGGCGTAGACCGGGTCGGGCGTCAAGGTCGAGGCGTTGTCCTCGTACAGCTTGAGCAGGGCCTGCGACAGGTCGGCACCGCTGGTCTGGGCCACGGCGTAGGCATCGGCCTCGAACTCGTGCTTGCGCGAGAGGCCCGCAGACAGCGGCCCGGCGAAGAAGCCGAAGACCGGCAGCACCAGCAGGTACAGCAGCAGCGCCAGCGCGTCGTTGGGTGCCGCCATGTTGGGCCGCACGCCCAAGCCCAGGTAGAACCAGCCCTGGGTCGAGAGCCAGCCGAGCAGCGCGAAGCCGACCAGGCTCAGCGCGAACATCGCCACGATCCGCTTCGGAATGTGGCCGTGGCGGAAATGGCCCAGCTCGTGCGCCAACACCGCGTCCACTTCGCCGGGCGAGAGCTTGGCCAGCAGCGTGTCGTAGAACACTACCCGCTTGGCCGCGCCGAAGCCGGTGAAGTAGGCGTTGGCATGCGCGCTGCGCCGGCTGCCGTCCATCACGTACAGGCCCTTGGCCGAGAAGCCGCAGCGCTGCATCAGCGCGGTGACGCGCGCCTCGAGCGATTCGTCGGCCAGCGGCTGGAACTTGTTGAAGAGGGGCGCGATGAAGGTGGGATAGACCACCAGCAACAGCAGGTTGAAGCCCATCCACACCGCCCAGGCCCAGAGCCACCAATAGCGCCCGGCGGCGCCCATCAACCAGAGCATCAGCGCCAGGATCGGCAGGCCGATCACCACGCCCACCGCCACCGATTTCAGCAGATCGCCCGCCCACAGCGCCAGGGTCATCTTGTTGAAGCCGAAACGCTCCTCCACCACGAAGGTCTTGTAGAGGGTGAAGGGCAGGTCGATCAGGCTGCCGATCGCGACGAAGGCGCCCACCAGCACCAGCTGCTGCAGCATGCCGCCGCCGAGCGCCTCGAAGAGCATGCGGTTGAGCCAATCGAGCCCGCCGAGCAGCGTCCAGCCCAGCAGCACCACCGTGGCGGCCGCCAGCTCCAGCAGGCCGAAACGGCCGCGGGCGATGGTGTAGGCCGCGGCCTTGCGGTGCGCCGCGGGCGACACCTTGCCGTCGAACGCGGCCGGCACCGCGTCGGCATGGCGGGCCACGTGGCGCATCTGCCGCGACGCCAGCCACAGTTTGGCGACCACGCTCAGCAGCAGGGCCAGGGCGAAAAAGGCGGTCAGCGCCAGGGGCGCGGGCAGGCCGAGGAGGGTGGTGGCGGGGGCGGCGGGCATGGGGGCGGCCAGTGTAGGCCATCGGTGACAATCGGCCCCATGCCCGACACGAACACCCCCACCGTACCCACGCTCGCCAAATCCGACCAGAACCTGGTCTGGCTCGACTGCGAAATGACCGGCCTCGAGCCCGACACCGACCGCCTGATCGAGATCGCGGTCGTCGTCACCGGCCCCGACCTGGAGCCGCGCATCGAAGGCCCGGTGTTCGTGATCCACCAGTCGGACGCGCAGCTCGACGCGATGGACGCCTGGAACAAGGGCACCCACGGCAAGAGCGGCCTGATCGACAGGGTCAAGGCCTCGACCGTGACCGAGGAGGAGGCCGAGCGGCAGATCCTGGCCTTCCTCGCCCCCTACGTCGGCAAGCGCACCGCGCCGATGTGCGGCAACAGCATCAGCCAGGACCGGCGCTTCCTGGTGCGCTACATGCCGAAGCTGGAGGCCTTCTTCCACTACCGCAACCTGGACGTGAGCACCTTGAAGGAGCTGGCCAAGCGCTGGCGGCCCGACGTGTACGCCAGCTTCAAGAAGGCGCAGAAGCACACCGCGATGGCCGACGTGCACGAGTCGATCGACGAGTTGGCGCACTACCGCACCCACTTCCTGCGCGGATCGTCCGACGCTTGAGCGACTCGACACCACGCCCACGTCGGCGCGGCCCGGGTCATTTGCGCCGCCTGCACAAAAGTGTTGCGGGAAAACCCCAATCCGTGCCATAATTGCGGGCTGCGCCGGAACAGGTCTTTTCAGACACCGGCACTTTTGCGCATCTCCCCTCATGCACCGGACCGGCTGAAGCAACTTCAGCAAAAAGAGTCCCCCGCTCGGCCCACAGGCCCTGCAGGCTTCGTTTGATGGTGGATGTTTTACTCACCATCACGAAGCGCCCGCCGGCAGCGCCAGCGGTTGCTATTCGTGTGAAAGAAAAATTCATGACCGACACGACCGTCGTGCAGGACGCTTGCGCGCCTGCCGAAAACCTTTCCATTTCCGATTCCCAAGCCGCCCAGCACGCCGCTGTCGCAGCGCAATCCGCCGCACTGGTGGCCCTGGTCGACGACGCACCCCCGGTCGTCAAGCCGGTGGGCGACGACACCACCGAAAAGCCGAACGGCTTCGTCCGCCTGGGCCTGGCACCCCAACTGGTGCAGGCCGTGGCCGACCTCGGCTTCACCCAGCCGACCGGCGTGCAGGACAAGGCGATTCCCCTGGCCATGGGCTCGGGCGAAGCCGGCAACCGCAAGTACATCGACCTGATGGTCTCCAGCCAGACCGGTAGCGGCAAGACCGCCGCCTTCTTGCTGCCCGTCCTGCACACGCTGATCCGCATGCAGGAAGAGGAAGAAGCCGAAGAGCGCGCCGCGTTCGACAAGGCCACGGCAGACGCCCTGGCCGCCGGCGAGCCGCCACCCAAGCGCGCCAAGCGCAAGGACCCGACCAACGCCCGCAACTTCAAGGCCGCCACCCCCGGCGCCCTGATCCTGTGCCCGACGCGCGAGCTGGCCCAGCAGGTGGCGCACGACGCCATCGGCCTGGTGCAGCATTGCCGCGGCATCCGCGTGGCCAACGTGGTGGGCGGCATGCCGTACCAGCTGCAGATCGCCAAGCTGCAGAACGCCAACCTGGTCGTCGCCACCCCCGGCCGCCTGCTGGACCTGCAGCGCTCGCAGCAGCTCAAGCTCGACCAGGTCAAGTTCCTGGTCGTCGACGAAGCCGACCGCATGCTCGACCTGGGCTTCTCCGACGACCTGGCCGAAGTCAACCAGCTCACCATCGAGCGCCACCAGACCATGATGTTCAGCGCCACCTTCGCGCCGCGCATCCAGCAGCTGGCCCACCGCGTGATGCGCGATCCGCAGAAGCTGCAGATCGACAGCCCGCAGGAAAAGCACGCCAACATCCAGCAGAAGCTCTACTGGGCCGACAACGCCCAGCACAAGCGCAAGATGCTCGACCACTGGCTGCGCGACACCACGATCAACCAGGCCATCGTCTTCGCCAGCACGCAAGTCGAGTGCGACGGCCTGGCCAACGACCTGCAGCAGGAAGGCTTCAGCGCGGTCGCGCTGCACGGCGCCCTGTCGCAAGGCCTGCGCAACCGCCGCCTGATGGCCCTGCGCCAGGGGCAGGTGCAGATCCTGGTGGCTACCGACGTCGCGGCCCGCGGCATCGACGTGCCCACGATCACCCACGTCTTCAACTTCGGCCTGCCGATGAAGGCCGAGGACTACACCCACCGCATCGGCCGTACCGGCCGCGCGGGCCGCGACGGCCTGGCCGTGACCTTCGCCGAGATGCGCGACCGCCGCAAGATCTTCGACATCGAGGGTTACAGCCGCCAGCAGTTCAAGGCCGACGTCATCGTCGGCCTGGAGCCGCAGCAGCGCGCCCCGGATGCCCGCGCACCGCGCGGTGACTTCGGCGGCCGTGGCGGCCGCGATGCCGGCCCGCGTGGCGGCGGTGCAGGCCGGTTCGCCGGCGGCGGCAACCGCGGCTTCGGCGGTGGTGGTGGTGGCTTCGGCGGCGACCGTGACCGTTCCGGCCCGGGCCGCGACGCGGCGCCTGGCGGCGGCAATGCCGGCGGCTTCGGTCGTGACGACCGCGGCGGTGGCGGTTTCGGCCGCAAGCCGGGCTTCGGCGACAACGCCGGCCCGCGTTTCGCACCGCGTGGCGGCGAGGGCTTCGGCGCTCCACGCCATGAAGGCGCCCGGGGCGACGCCTTCGGTGCCCGCGACGGCGGTCCGCGCAAGCCGGCCTTCGGTGGCGGCGCCCGTCCGGGCCCTGGCGGCTTCGGCGGCCGTCCGGCTCCGGCCGGCAAGGCCTATGTGCCGCACGACGGTCCACGCCGCACGGCCAAGCCCGCGCGCTGAGCCAGCGTCCCGCCGTGCGGCGGGACCCGCTGCCGGGTCGCCGGCACTCCTTCCTACGGGCCGCTGTTCTACAGTCGGCCCGTTGTCGTTTCAGCAGAGATACACCGGATGAACAAGGCCTTCACCAAGGAGCCCGAGGGCGACTTCGACGACGAGGACGATGCCGCCGGCGCGCCCGCGCTGCCGGCCGGCCGCAAGAACTACATCACGCCCGCCGGCTACGCGCGGCTGCGCGACGAGCTGCTCGACCTGATCGACAACGAGCGGCCCAAGGTGGTCGACGTGGTGCACTGGGCCGCCGGCAACGGCGACCGGTCGGAGAACGGCGACTACCTCTACGGCAAGAAGCGGCTGCGCGAGATCGACCGTCGCATCCGCTTCCTCACCAAACGCCTGGAGATCGCCGAGATCACCGACCCGGCGGTGCACCAAGGCAACGACCAGGTCTTCTTCGGCGCCACCGTCACCTACGAGGACGAGGCGGGCGACGCGCGGACGGTCACGATCATGGGGGTCGACGAGGCGGACACGGCCCGGCAGCAGGTGAGTTGGGTGTCGCCGGTTGCGCAGGCGCTGCTCAAGTCGCGGCAGGGCGACGTGGTGCAGCTGTTCACGCCTTCGGGTCCGCAGGACATCGAGATCCTCTCGGTAGCCTATCCGCCGCCGTCGCCGAGCACGTACAGACCCTAGCGCCGTACCCGGTCAAGCGGCGCTGGAAGGCCGGATACGCCGGATCCGCAGCACCGACGGCGTGCGGGTCAGGTTGCGGATCGCGGTCTCGAGGTGGGCGCTGTCGCGCACCTCGATCACGAAGCGCAGGTCGGTGGTGTCGAGGGCCGCCTCGTCGCCCATGTCGACATGGGTGATGTCGACCTCGGCCCGCGCCAGTTCGGCCGAGACCCGGGCCAGCACGCTCTTGCGGTTGGTCACCGTCACCACGATGCCGGTCTCGAAGGCGCGTACCGGATCGTCGGCCCACGACACGGCGATGAAACGCTCGCTGTCCTTGTGCAGCAACCGGGTCGCGACCGCGCAGTCGGCCACGTGCACCGTCAGGCCCTCGCCGCGGCCCAGGTAGCCGACGATGGCGTCGCCCGGCACCGGGCGGCAGCATTTGGCGTAGGTGACCGATGCGTTCTCGCTGCCGTCGAGCGTCACGCCGCCTTGCGACAGGCTCTCGTGGGAGCTGTAGCGCTCGCGGGTGAGCAGCATCGCGTCGGGCCGCCCGCCGTCCTCGGTCATCAGGATGGTGAGCCGCTTGGCGACGATGTTGGCGATCCGCTTGCCCAGGCCGATGTCGGTCAGCAACTCCTCCCGGTCACGGTTGCCGGTGAAGCGCAGCAGCCGGTCCCAGATCGCCTGGTGCTCCGGCGAGATGCTGGGCAGGCGTTCCATGCCTTCCGCGCGCAGGGCGTGGGTGAGCAGCTTTTCTCCGAGCGACTGCGATTCGGTCTCTTCCAGCGTCTTGAGGTAGTGCCGGATCTTCGAGCGCGCCCGGCCGGTGCGCACGAAGCCGAGCCAGGCCGGGTTGGGTGTTGAGACGGCTGCGGTGGTGACCTCGATCACGTCGCCGTTCTTCAGCTCGGTACGCAGCGGTACCTGCTCGCCGTTGATCTTGGCGGCCACGGTGCGGTCCCCTACGTTGGTGTGGATCGCATAGGCGAAATCGACCACCGTGGCACCGCGCGGCAGCGCCATGATCTGGCTCTTGGGCGTGAAGACATAGACCGCGTCGGGGAACAGGTCGACCTTGACGTGGTCCCAGAACTCGGCCGCGTCGCGGGTCTCCTGCTGGATGTCGAGCAGCGACTGCAGCCATTTGGTGCCGTGGCGCTCGGAGCTGTCGGAGGAGTCGTCGGCCTTGTAGAGCCAGTGGGCCGCGACGCCGGCCTCGGCCACGATGTGCATCTCTTCGGTCCGCATCTGGAACTCGATGTTGATGCCCGACGGCCCGACCACCGTGGTGTGCAGCGACTGGTAGCCGTTCAACTTGGCGATCGCGATGTGGTCCTTGAACTTGCCCGGCACCGGCTTGTACATCTGGTGCAGCAGACCGAGCGCGGTGTAGCAGTCGGTCACGCCGGGCACGATCAGGCGAAAGCCGTAGATGTCGGTGACCTGCGCGAAGCTCAGGTGCTTTTCGTCCATCTTGCGGTAGATGGAGTAGAGCGTCTTCTCGCGCCCGGCGATGCGGGTGCGCAAGCCGGCGGTGGTGAAGATCGCATCCACGTCGGTCTGCACCTTGCGCAGCAGATCGCGGCGCCGGTTGCGGGCCTTGGTGACGGCCTTCGACAGGATCGCGTGGCGCCAGGGGTGCAGGTAGCGGAACGACAGGTCCTGCAGTTCCCGGTAGGTCTGGTTCAGGCCCAAGCGGTGGGCGATCGGCGAGTAGATCTCCAGCGTTTCCGAGGCGATGCGGCCCCACTTGGCGCGCGGCATGTCGCCCATGGTGCGCATGTTGTGGGTGCGATCGGCCAGCTTGATCAGGATGACGCGCACGTCGCGCGCCATGGCCAGCAGCATCTTGCGGAAGGACTCGGCCTGGTTCTCTTCGCGGGTGTTGAACTGCAGTTTGTCGAGCTTGGTGAGGCCGTCTACCAGTTCCGCCACCGGCGCGCCGAAGCGGTCGATCAGCTCGGGCTTGGTGACGCCGCAGTCCTCGATCGCGTCGTGCAGCAGCGCGGCCATCAGGGCCTGGGCATCGAGCTTCCAGGCGGCGCACTGGGCGGCGACCGCGATCGGGTGGGTGATGTATGGCTCGCCGCTGTTGCGCAGCTGGCCGAGATGCGCCTCGTCGGCGAACCGGTAGGCCTGGCGCACCTGCTCGACCCCGGCCGTGCCGAGATAGTCCAGGCTGGCGGTAAGGGTCGCGAAACTGGCGGCGGCTGCGTTGGCGGCCGCGGCCTGCGCGGCGGGGCTGCCGGCGATCGGTGGCGCAGGAGGCAGGAGGGGGAACGTTTGCAACGCCGCGGTCATGGCTTTAATGTAGCGCCAGGGGCATAGCCCTGTCGCCACCCCGTGCACCGACTTCGCGTCGGCCGGCGGGCGGGCAAAAAAAAGCACCGCCGCAGCGGTGCTTCTTCGTGCGCAGGGGCCTAGCGCGATCAGGGGACCTTCTTCAACATCTCGATGCCGATCTTGCCTTCGGCGATCTCGCGCAGGGCGGTGACGCCCGGCTTGTTCTTGCTCTCGATCTTGGGGGTGTGGCCCTGGCTCAGCATGCGTGCCCGGTAGGTGGCCGCCAGCACCAGCTGGAAGCGGTTCGGAATCTGCAGCAGGCAATCTTCGACGGTAATGCGGGCCATGGAAATCTCCGAAATCAGGTAATGTTGAGCGACTGGAAGGTGTCGGCTCGGGCGCGGCGCTGGGCCGCGAATTTGAGGCGCTGGGCGTGGACCACCGCTTTCAGGTCGAAAAGCGCGCGCTCGAATAACGCGTTGATTATAACGAAGTCGAATTTCCGGGCTTCCGCCATTTCCGCGGCGGCATTCTTCAGCCGGAGTTCGATGATCTCCGGGGTGTCCTCGCCGCGCCGCTCCAGGCGGGAGCGCAGCTCTTCCCAGCTCGGCGGCAGGATGAAGATCAGAATCGCGTTGGCGAAGGTCTGTTTGATCTGCACCGCGCCCTGGAAGTCGATCTCCAGGATCACGTCGGCACCCTGGGCGACGCGCTCCTCGATCGCCTTCTTGGAGGTTCCGTAGCGCTGGCCGTGCACATGGGCCCATTCCACGAAGGCGTCGCCCGCCACCATCGCGTCGAACTCCTGCTGCGAGGTGAAGAAGTATTCGCGACCGTGCTTTTCCTGGCCGCGTGGCGGACGGGTGGTGTGCGACACCGACAGCTGCACCTGGGAGTCCAGCTCCATCAGGGCTTTGACGAGACTCGATTTGCCGGCACCGCTGGGGGCGGCGACGACGAAGAGGTTTCCGGGATAGTCCATGGGCGTCGAGGCAAAAGAGAGATACGCCGGCGCGGCGCGGGCCGTATTCTGCACGGGAAGCGCGACTGCTCCAGCACGGGCCCGGTCGCTGCAGATGCTCGCCAGCGGCCCTGGCCTCAACGCGCGGCCGCGCCGCCGACCTTGAGGTTGCAGCAGAACGCGACGAAGGCGTCCATCTCGGTGGCCTTGTCGAAGACGCCGTCGGCACCGAGCGCCAGGCAGCGCGCCCGCGCCTCGTCGGTCGCCATGCCGCTGAGGACGACCACCTTCTGGTGCGGCATCCGCGTGGCGCACCACTGCAAGGCGCCGATGCCGCTGCCGGTGCGAAGCTGCAGGTCGACGATCGCCAGGTCCCAGCCGCTGTCGTGGCTGGAGAGCCAGTGGGTGACGCTCAGTTCGTTGTCGCCGTAGCCGACCACCTCGATGTCGAGATGGCCACTCAACAACTCGGCCAGCGTGCTGCGCATGGCTTCGTCGTCTTCGATCAAATAAAGTCGCAATGCCATCCGTCCTGGGATTCCTGTGAATGTGCCGTAGGCGGTTGCCGCGGAAGGCGGATCGCCGTCAGTCGTCGACCGAGGCGCTCCAGCGCTCGTTCCATCCGTGGCCGGCCTGTTCGATGCTGCGGCGGTCGCGCTTGGTGGGCCGTCCGTGGGCCAGCGTATCGGCCGGCTCCGGCGCCAGGCGCCGCTGCTCGGCCGCGCGTTCGCGGGCCTGCACGCTGTCGGGTGTTTCCTCATAGAGCGCCTGGGCCACGGATGCCGGACCCCGCATGCCGCTCAGGCCGCGGACCGTCACGGTGCGCAGCAGCGGTCCGTGCCGCATCACCACATTGTCGCCGGGCCGCAGGTCCTTGGCCGGCTTGGCCGCGTTGCCGTTCACCAGCACACGGCCCTTGGCGACTTCCTCGGCCGCGAGACCCCGGGTTTTATAGAAGCGTGCGCACCAGAGCCACTTGTCCAGCCGCATCGTGTCGAGAACAACCATGCGCGCATTGTGACCCGGTCGCGACCGCCCCGTGTCATTCGGTGTCGACGGGCGGTGCCAGTGGCAGCCGTACCGTCGCGTCCAGTCCGACCACCACCCGTGCCGCATCGGGCGCATCGCCGCGCCGCTCCAGCCGGTCTTCCGGCGCGGTGCTGCCCTGCAGCACCCGCACGATCTCCCGGCAGATGGCCAGGTCCCAGCCCCGAGCCGCCATGGTCGCCGACGCTGGCGAAAAGCTGGAACCGGGGGCCGCGCAGCGCCGGCGCCAGGCCCGGGCCGCTGACGGCGACGGCGAGCACGGCGTGGTCGCCGTCTTGCGCCACCGTCACTTTCGACGCACCGCCGACAGGCGTGTGCCGGATCGCGTCGTGAAGCAGGTTGCGCACCATCTCCCGACGCCGACCTCTAGCTATTATTTTGATAGCAATCCCGGGATGCCGGCAGAGGCACGGCCGCCTGCGGTCGGCCATCGTTCTCGCCGTTCGGCGCTGGGCTCTCCGCACGGGGCGCCCCCATATGTCACAGCGCGTGCCAGAAGGGTCGGCGGCCAGCCCGCTACGATGGCGCCCGCCGCGCTTCATCGTCCGCCACGGTGAACTGCTGATCCACAATACCCGCCGCAGCCGGCCGACCCGTTCGGAGATCGAGGCCGAGATGCGCCTGGCCGGCATCGGCACGATTGCAGGACGTGGCCTGGGCGGTGCTGGAGACCAGCGGCACGATCAGCTTCATCCGGCGCGAGAAGTGTGGCGGCGATACGCCCAGCGCGCCGCAGAACAGCGACGATGCCGCCACCTGAGCCCGGGTCGGCGGACCCGCTGACCCGGTCTGAACGGCGTTCAGCGCGCTGCCGGGTTCTGCATCCGCGCGAACTCGCTGCGCTTCATCGCCAGGTAGTCGGCCCGGTCCACCTCGTGCAGCTGCTGCGGGTACTGCTCGGTCGCGTCGAACCAGCCCGCGGCGCGCATGTCGCGCTGCTGCGCCGCCGGGGCCGAGAGCGAATCCAGATAAGCGTCGATCGCCAAGTAGTAGCGCATGGTGTTGCGCTCGACCACGCCGCGCACGCCGCCGATGCGCTCGTCGGGCTTGCCCGGCACCGGCGTGAATCCGATCTTGTCGCTGCCCACCGTCGCCAGATAGCCCTGCATCGCGAGCCGTGCCGCGGTGCCGTAGGCGTAGGAGTAGTCCATCCGCACGAAGGTCTTGTTGCCGGCGATCGGCACCGCCTGCAGCACGATGCGGTAGTCGCGGGTGGAGAGCGGGCCGCTGTCTGCCCGCAGCCGCAGCTGCAGATAGTCGGCGGTGGCGGCGACGTTCTCGAAGACGAAATCGACCCGCTGCGACTGCTGCAGCGGCTGGTCGTGCTTGCGCCCCACGTGCACCGCCAGCATCGTGCCGGTCGCGCGCTTCTGCACCGTGCAGCTCTTGGTGTTGAGGTGCAGCATCAGGATTTCGCACCAGCCCTCGGGCGATTGCAGCGCGGTGCCGACGGTGCCGAAGGCATGGTCCATGGCCGCGTCGATCGTGCCCTGCAGCCGACCCGACGACTCGGTCGATTCCAGCCGCAGCGGCCGGCCGAAGGCGTTCTGCATGAGCGCCGATGCCACGTCGGCATGGCGGGCCTGGAGGGAGGCGGCGTCGCCTGCCGCATGCGCCGCCGGCAGGGCGGCCATGACGCATGCGGCCAGGCAGGCGAGTGCCGCGGAGCGCAGCGAGAAGAGGGCGGGGCGGCCCGTGCGGGCGGTGTAGGAAGGCTTCATGGCAGGTGCGTGGCAAGGTGGGCGGGCAGGGGCCGCGCGGCGGCCCTGGGAACTGCAGGACATGCTAGTGTGGTGTCTCAAAAATAAGCCGAACTAAGTTTGTGGGCAGCCCGAGCGACCTTTGCGAGGATCGTATCGGCGCTCTTGTGCCAGATGAAAGGTTTCGGGTCGGCGTTATGTCGGTCGATGTATTGCCGGATGGAGCGCTCCAGATCGGCCACGC
>NZ_QJTC01000025.1 GCF_003217575.1 Xylophilus ampelinus
CTGCTCGGCCGCTTCGGGCTACGCCCTACGCGTCCGAGCAGCGCAATGAAGAAGACCCGGGTGGGTCAGATTTACTTCGGCGATTCGACGGGAAGCGGGTCAGATTTAAATCGGCGTTGACACGCAGTCTGCCCCGGACGACGCATCCGGACACCGCATGCCTAATCGCGCGTGCCTCGTCGGCATGGACGTGTGAGGTCATGGTCATAGGATGGGCGGGGTGAACTGCTTCACGAGTGCTGCCTGCAGAGGCAGGTATCTCACCTTGGCGGCATCCTTCATGGCGTCCAGGATGTCACGCGCACTGCGCAGGGCCGTGCTGTCGGGGTGCAGCGAACGGGCCCCGCTGCCGTTGTCGCCATGGACACCCGTGTAGTGCCCCGCCTCGGGGTAGGCCTGCCGGATTACCGCATGGACGAGGCCGCCCAGCGTGGGGCCCTCGGCGTCGTCTATCTTCACCAGCTCGCGTTGTCCTTCGCGGATCTGCTGGACATGCACTCCGTCGGACGAGACGACGATCACGTGGGCCGGTTCGTAGCGCTTCTCAGCGAGGTCGCTCAGCTCCGCCTCCCGCTTCAGGTCGATCTTGTCGTAGGTGGTGTCGAAGGTGTGGCGCCGGGCGTGGCCGGCGTCATCGAGCGTGACCAGCTCGATCCGCTTGCGCAGCAGGCTGGTCAGCAGCCAGCTGAAGGACTCGGCATCGCGCACGCTGAGCGGGCTGGAGAGCGTCATCTCGCCGATGCGGGCGGAAACCTGCGCGGCGGCTTCCCGCACGGCCTCGCGGCGCTTCTGCTCCCGCGCAGCTTCCGGCGTGTCGGCATAACCGCCGGCCTCTCGGAAATGGGCGTGGTGGACGTTCTCGGTGGCGATGTCCAGCAGCCCCTCGGTGACCAGCAGATCCTTGCCGAGAATGGCCGCATGCGTGGCCTCCTTGATTGCACGCATGGACTGGTCGCCGCTATAGGGAAAGAACCAGCGCGAGCGTTCGGCTGGACCGTTTTCGCCGGCACGGTGCTCGTCCTCCAGCCCGCGACCCAGAAAGTAGCTCTTGTTGTTGGTCCATTCGAGCACTTGGCGGCCGGCGTCCTTGTGTGCATCGAAGCGGCGGAAGCGGTCTTCGTCGAGGTCGAATACCCACCCGTCCTGAGCGGGGTTGCCAGTGGCCTTGAGCAGGTGGCCGGAGCGAGGCTCCATGACTTGATCGCCTTCCCCGGGCAAGACGGGATTCGGTCCCTTCATCGCGTGAAAGCGCTTCTCAAACTCGTAGGTATTGATCTGCTCGAAGTACACGACCTGACCCAGGTCCTGCACGTCCTTGCCCGGGGCCTCCGACCCGGCGCCCTTGCCGGCATCGGGGTCGATCTTCAGCACGCGAAGCAGCATGCCCGGCACCGACACCACCTCGCCCTGCGCCAGGTCGCTGACTTTTGCGAAATTGACGCCGCTGAGCATTTTGGCGTGGATGCGCAGGCTTCGGTCCCGGGGGGCGCCCGCGTTGATGCCTGCGCCGAAATAGGCGGCCATACGGCCCGAGGTGGTGGCGGAGTACATCTCGGTGAGGGCGACTACCTCGCCTTCGGTCACGGCCTTGGTGGGCGCCCGGCCCTCAGAGACCGGTGCGCCGAAGCGGGTCTGTCCGCCGGGCGGTATGTAGGCGGCCTCGGTGACGGCCGCCCTGTCCAGGTTGGCCGGATACTTCGGCGCGTATCGCGCTGCCAGGTTCACGTCCAGGATCACCCTGGGGTCCACCAGGCCATCGCTGCCGTCGGGCGAGTGGGCCGCGGCGGTCAGCACCATGTGCGGAACGCTGATCTTGCTGTTGGCGCGTATGGGCTGGTATTGCAACTGGCCGATGTAGTCGAAGCGCAGCGGCAAATGAAACGTGCCCGACTCGACGGTGTAGAGGAACGCGGACGAGGTGGCGCGCTTCCGCAGCAGCCTGGAAACTGGCGGCAGATCCGTGTCGCCGCGCGGCGTATGGATGCCAGGCGCGGCGGCCATCAGCGCCGTGGTGGGCCATGCGGCCATCTGGCCACGGCGGGTCCAGGTGGTCGCGTCGCGGGGCACGTTGGCGGTGTCGAGGAACAGATGTGCGCGTGCGTGCGCCGGCCGGCCCCGGCCGCTGTAGTCCAGGTTGACTTCCTGGAACCGGCTGGTTTGCGGGCTGTCGCCGCGCGCTGTCCACAGGTAGCGGGCGGCCTGGCTCTGGTGCTCGAAGGTGGCGCGGTCCTTGGGGTCGAGCAGGCCGACGTCGTACCGCAGGGGCTGGATGTCCGACGCCCCCGCAGCGGGACCGGTCGCCTCGATGAGCGATTCCAGCTTCTCCTGAAGCCTCTCGTCCATTTCCCGCTCGCGGTCCGGATCCATCGGCTGCGAGGCATGTCGGATCGAATCCTGCACCGCCGCCAACTCCGAACCGATCTCACTGAAACGGCCGGCATCGCGCTCCAGCGGGAAGCGGCTGAGGTGTTGCCGGACGCCCTCCATGCCCTCTCGCAATGTCAGCAGCATCATCATCGCCGTTCGGTTCTCTTCCAGTTTGCGACCGGACAGCCGGGTGGTGGTATTGGAGAGTTCGGTGATGGCACGGTCCAGCATCGAGACGCCGATGTCTTGGGTTTCGTGGCTCATCTGGTGGTCGTATGCGCTGGCGTTCTCGCCCACCACGCCCGCGCTGTTGAGCAGCGTGGTCATCATCGGCTCGTACAAGGTGTCGGCCCGGCCGATGAGCCGTGCCGTCAACGAGGCGCCGATGAGCCGGCCCGCGGGATGTCCGTCACCGCCAGACGTCGTGAAGGCGTTCGAGACGCCACGCGTCAAGTTGTAGAGGGTGTTGTAGAGCAGGGTGAGCGAAAGGTGCGCCGCCGCATGGTGAACGGGGTTGCCCGCGCGGGACTTGAGCCATTCGACACCGCCCTTGGCGACGGAAGCACAGGCCAGCGACAGCACATCTCCCGCATTGCCGCGATTCAGGCCGAAGGATTTCTGCAGTTCCATGTTGAGGCACAGCCGCAGCATCTCCTCGCAGCCGGGCAGCAGACCTCTGACGGCGAACCTGCCCAGTCGCCCCTCGGGCGAGCCGAAGTGCGTCGGCATCATGCGGCCGAACTGCCGCATGGCGAAAGTGGTGGCTTCCTGCGAGACCACCATGCAGCTCACCGCCTTGGCCAGTGTGTCGACACCGATGTCGCCACCGCCTTGGCTGCTGAGGCCCGCCACGCCGATGCTGTCGGCCGCCATCCGACCCAGCATGTTGAATCCCCACACCACCCCGACCTTGGTCGCCACCTTGACGCCGATGTTAGCCATCCAGTCCAGCGCGCGTTCGTTGTTGACGCCCAGGACGGGCTGCGAACTCATCAGCCGCAGCACGATGCGTGCGGTACGCGCCACCTGGTCCGGCAGAGACGAGGCGTGCCGGATCAGCGGGCCGGCAGGCAGGGTCTCGCCGGTCGAGACGACCAGCGCAGGTTCGGCGGTGCCGGATCTGCTTGCGTGGACGCCGTTGAACTGGCCTTCGTAGGAGTAGACGTCGATGTCCGCCTCGACGCCGTGGCCGGCCTGCATCGTGCCCGCGCTGTCGCCATAGCCCCTTGTGGCTACCGGATGGACCAGCTTCATGCGCACGCCTTTGTGGCTGAGGGTCAGTTCATGCACGGCCTGGTCGTCCGTGGTGAATCGGATTACCACCGGCCTTGCCGACGTGGCGCTCGACGAAGCGTCCGCTGCGGCCTGTCCCAAGCATGCGTGCAGCACGCCCCGCAGTGCCTCGAAGGCCCGTGCACCCTTGGCTGTCTTGACGCCTGTCAGATCGTCCGGCCCTACCACCTCCCATTGGTTGATGCCCCGGATCTTGGCCAACACCGGCCCGCCGACGTTCACGGCCGAGGGCGGGTGCTCCAGGTCCCCCGCAGTCTGCGCCCGCAGGGCGAGGGGACGTTCGTGCGGCAGGGTGGCGCGGCCCTGGAATTCCTCATAGCCCTCCAGACTGGTGATGAGGAACATCCGCTCAGTTCCGTAGACATGCGGGGTGAGGGCAGTGAGCCCGTTGGGCAGGGTGGGGCCGAAGCCGGGCAAGGTGGCGGTCTCCGGGGTGGACCACCACTGCGCTTCGAGTGGCATGGCGCTCGGGTTCCAGGGTTCCTGCATGATCGGATCGTCGGATTCGGCCTGCGAGCGGCGGGCATGCAGTTCGGAGACCATCGACAAGGCCTTGATGTCGGATCGCAGCGGTGTTTCCATGTCGCCGCGCGCCGGGGCGGTGTGACGCCGCATGCCGCCGGCTGCGCGTTCCAGGTCCGTTTCAGGCGCCGTGTCCGCTGGATCGTCGCATTCCGCACGAAGGCGCTGCACCAGCAGGCCGTCCGCCGCGTCCAGGGTTTCCAGATCAGCTAGCTTGATCAGGCGGTCGCCATAGCCCTTGATGAAGTAGCGCGGTGCGGTCTCCCCGGGCAGCGTCACGCTCACGACCGGCAGGCGCTCCGCCATCGTCATGCCGTGGGGCCCATGCCCCACCAATTTCAGAATGTGGGTGTGGTCGTTGAGGCTTTGCAAACGTAGGCCGGCGGAGGCGGTGGGCACCAGCCGGGCTTCGAAGCGGCTGGTGAAGCGCGCCATGTCGTCACTGGTTGCACCGTAGTCCTTCTTGAGGTGGGCCAGCCGCTCAGGCGAAGGAGGCGTGTTCATGCCTTTGCCAGGGGAAAAAAGTCGTTCGAGTGCCTCGATCGGCATTGGGGACATGGACTGCTGCGGCGACGCGGTGCCCGATGGGCCGGGCAGGAAGTCGTAGGCCGACAGATGGCTCAGGGCCGATACGTCCGTGCGCCGTGAATGCCCGCTGGTGGAAGTCCCCGGCGGCGACGACCCGCCGCTGTCGGGGGGGCTCGCGAGGGGCGACAAAACTCTACCGGCCTCACTTTGAGGCAGCCTGCCGGATCCCGCCGACGAGGGCGTATCGGGGAGTGGAAGTTCTTCCTTGCCCTGGGAAGGCACGGCGGGATTGATGGACGTCAAGATGACCATGGCGAAACTTCAATCTGAGGGGTGCAGGCAGGGGAGCGGATGCGGGTGCTGAGGCTAGACATACGGATGCCGCTGGCGTTTGCCGAAGCGCGACGCCGTTTGGTTCCGCGAAGCGCAAGACGTTCATGTGCCCGCCGCGCTGTGGACAGCGGGCCGATTAACCGTGGCGCATACCGGTGCGGCCGGGCGGCAGGGTCACGTCTTGCGGCCCCCGCTCTCCAATCGTTTCATCGGACGGGCGGTCCAGGGCGGGCTAGGTGTGGAAATCGACACCAAATGGCACCCGCGGATGGCGCCCTGCAAATGGAAAAGCCTTTTAAGTCGTTGACTTAAAAGGCTTTCATGATCTTGGTGGCGCTTCACGGATTCGAACCGCGGACCTGTGGATTATGATTCCATCGCTCTAACCGACTGAGCTAAAGCGCCAAGCCGTCGAGTATAGCAACTTTGTTGCGCTGCCCGGCGGTCTCAGCCGTTGGTAAAGGTGGGGGGGCGCTTGTTGACGAAGGCGTCCATACCTTCCTTCTGGTCGGCGGTCGCGAAGAGAGCGTGAAACAGGCGGCGCTCGAATATCACGCCGTCCGACAGGCCGCTTTCGAATGCGCGGTTGACCGATTCCTTGGCGGCCATCGCGGCGACCTGAGAGAACGCGCAGATCTGCAGCGCGGCGCCCAGCACTTCGTCCATCAGCTTGTCGCAGGGCACCACACGGCTGACCAGGCCCGAGCGTTCCGCCTCGGCGGCGTCCATCATGCGGCCGGTGAGGGCCATGTCCATCGCCTTGCTCTTGCCCACCGCGCGCGGCAGGCGCTGGGTGCCGCCGGCGCCGGGAATCACGCCGATCTTGATCTCGGGCTGGCCGAACTTGGCGTTGTCGGCCGCGATGATGAAGTCGCACATCATCGCCAGTTCGCAGCCGCCGCCCAGCGCGAAGCCGCTCACCGCCGCGATCACCGGCTTGCGGATGCCGCGGATCCGCTCCCAGTTGCGGCCGATGTAGTCGCTCTTGTAGACGTGGGCGAAGTCGTACTTGGCCATCGCGGCGATGTCGGCGCCTGCGGCGAAGGCCCTTTCGCTGCCGGTGATGACGATGCAGCCGATGGCGCTGTCGGCGGCGAAAGCGTCGAGCGCCTCGCCCAGTTCGTCCATCAACTGATCGCTCAGGGCATTGAGCTGCTGGGGGCGGTTCAGCATCACGATGCCGACCTTCTCGGCTTCGGTGCGCACCTGGATCGTTTCGTAAGCCATGCGCTTGTCTCCTCTTATGGGTTGGGGGATGGCAAGGAAATGTCGGGCCCGGCTCGCCGTCAGGGGGTGGAAGCGCAGGCGGACGCGGCATCGGCCGACGAGAGCCAGGCGGCGAGCCGGGCCGGATCGCGTGCCACCAGGCGGGCGGTGGTGTCGGCCGCGGGCAGTTCCAGCGGCAGCTTCATCATCCGGCGGTCGCGGGCGACCCAGGCGGTGCACCGGCGCTCGGCGCCCAGGTAGAGCGAGAGGTCTTCGAGCTTGGCGAGGCGCCAGGCTTCGCCGCCCACGTCGATGCCCAGCCACTCGTCGCCGGCCGCGAAGCCCGCCGCCTCGGCCGCGCCGCCGCGCAGCACCGCCTTGACCTGGATGCCGGCGGTCTCGGCCACCCGCAGCCCCAGGCGCTGCGCCGGCTGCGACGGGTCGGCCAGCATCTCGACCCCGTGCGCCTGCAACAGCGCCGTCAGGGGCAGCTCGTCGGTGCCGTGCACCCAGGCGGCGATTTCCGGCGCCAGGCTGCGGCCGGCGACGGCCTCCAGCACGACCAGGACATCGGCCTCCTGCATCGGGCCGGCCGCGCAGCGCTGCCACAGGCGGCGCATCACGTCGTCCAGCGACGGGACCGCGCTATCCAGGGCGTGCGCCGTATCGCCGCGCAGGGTCAGGTCCAGGCACAAGGCGACCAGCGCGCCCTTGGTGTAGTAGCTGACAGTGGCGTTGGGGGTGTTCTCGTCCTGGCGGTAGTACTTGACCCAGGCGTCGAAGCTGGCCTGTGCCACCGATTGCACCTGGCGGCCGGGCGTCTGCAACACCTGGTTGATCGTCTTGTTGAGCAGCCGCAGGTAACCCGCATCGTCCAGCAGGCCGGCGCGGCGCAGCAGCAGGTCGTCGTAGTAGCTGGTGAAGCCTTCGAAGAACCAGAGCAGCCCGGTGTAGTTCTCCTGGCGGTAGTCGTAGGCGGCGAACTCCGACGGCCGCAGACGCTTGACGTTCCAGGTGTGGAAGTATTCGTGGCTGATCAAGCCCAGCAGGGTGGTGTAGCCATCGGACCGTTTGGGTTCGCCCACGCGCGGCAGGTCGCGGCGGTTGCAGATCAGGGCGGTGCTGTGGCGATGCTCCAGGCCGCCGTACCCGTCGTCCACCGCGTTGAGCATGAAGACGTACCGGTCGTGCGGCGCGGCGCTGCCGTCGGCGTGCCAGAAGGCTATCTGGGTTTCGCAGATGCGCTGTACGTCGGTGAGCAGCCGTGCGCCGTCGAAGCTGGGCGCTGCACCCGCCACGACGAAGCGGTGCGGCACGCCGCCGGCCACGAAGTCGCCGCTCCAGAAGAGGCCCAGTTCCACCGGGCTGTCGGCCAGGGTGTCGTAGCCATCGGCTCGGTAGGTGCCGAAGCCGTGGGCATCCACCGTGTGCGGGCGCAGGGCGGTTGCGGCCGACCAGCCTTTCATCGCGGGCGATGCCGCCAGTTCCACCGCGTGTGGCGTATCTTCCTGGCCCTCGACCCGCAGGCACAGGCCGGTGCCGTTGAAGAAGCCGCGGCGGCTGTCGAGCCAGCAGGCGCGCACCGAGTGGTCGTACGCATAGACCTCGTACGTCAGCACCAGCGGCGCACCCGCAGTGCAGGCGATTTGCCAGCTGCATTTGTCCAGTTGTTCGACCGCCAGGCCCGAGCCGTTCTGCGCAGCGGTCAGCTTCTGCAGATGGCGGGCGAATTCGCGCACCAGGTAGCTGCCGGGGGTCCACACCGGCAGCGACACCCGCTGCAGCGCTGCGGGCGCGTCCACCGTCAGCGTGACCCTGAACAAATGGGCGTGCAGGTCGGCGGCCTCGACACGGTAGTGCACAGGGGGCAGGGCGGAGGACAGTGGCGGCATTGCGTGGGGGCGGACGGTGTCGGCGAGAGAAGCTGCGGCCAAGCCGCAGCAGAGGCGTATAGGGCGCGCTCAGCGCGTGGCGGCCAGGCGCTGCTCGATCTGCTTGGCGTCGATCGCGCCGGGTACCCGGGTGCCGTCCGCGAAGACCAGGGTGGGCGTGCCGGTGATCTTGAGCTTGCGGCCGAAGGCCACGTTGCGGCTCACGGCGCCGGTGTCGCAGCCGGCCGCGGCGGTGATCGGCTTCTGTTCGAGCATGTGATCCTGCCAGGCGCGGCCCTGGTCCTTGGCGCACCACAGGCGGTTGGCTTTGTCTACCGAATCGGCGCCGAGGATCGGGTAGAGGTACATGTAGATCGTCACGTTGTCGATCGTCTGCAGCTCTTTCTCGAAGCGCTTGCAGTAGCCGCAGTTGGGATCTTCGAACACGGCCAGCTTGCGCTCGCCCTTGCCGCGCACGATCTTGAACGCGTCGCGGGCGGGCAGGTCGTCGAAGTCGACCGCGGTGATCTTGTTGACCCGTTCTTCGGTGAGATTCTTGCGCCCGCGCGTGTCGAGCATCTCGCCGTGCAGCACGTAGTCGCCCTTGGCGTCGGTGTAGAAGATATCGGTGCCCATGCGGACTTCGTACAGGCCGGGCATCGCGCTCTTGCGTACCTCGTCGATGTTCTGCAGCTGCGGCACGCGGGCCGCCAGGTTCTTGCGGATCACCGACTCCTGGGCATGCACCCCGGTGGTGGCCAGCAGTGCACCGAAGGCCAGGGTGCAGATCGAAAGGGGGCGGGACAGGTTCACAGGATTCTCCGGAAAGCGCGACGTTGTGGGGGGCAGGGCTTGCGCAGTGGGAGTGCGCCGTGCCGCAATAGGTTCACAGTGTTCCCATCGCCCGCTGGGTGAGCCAGGATTTGACCGGGCCGCTGGCGTCGAAGCCGCGCATGCCCCAGTTGCGCAGCGTCTGCCAGGGCGGGCCTTGCTGCGAGAAGAGCTGCTGCAAACCATCGGTCGCCAGGCCCATCGGCAGCAGCGCCGAGCGGCGGGCCCGCTCGTACTGGCGCAGCAGCCGCAGGTCGCCGGGGCTGCGCCAGTAGTCGCGAGCCTGCAGCACCCGGGCCAGTTCGGTGGCGTCGGCCAAGCCGATGTTCAGGCCCTGGCCCGCCAGCGGGTGCACCGTGTGGGCGGCGTCGCCGGCCAGCACCCAGCTGCGCGGGCCGGCGGTCGTCGTGCGGGCCGCGGAGCCGTCGGTCGGCAGCCGGCCGCACCAGCGGTCGGCGCGGGCCAGTTGCAGGGGCCAGTCGCTGCGCGGGCTCTGCAGTATCAACGTGCCGAGCGCCTTGCCGCTGCGGGCTTCCAGCTCGGTGGCGAAAGCGGCATCGTCGAGTGCCAGCAGCTCCGGCGCGCGGGCCGTGTCCACCGACCACACCAGGGCGACGGTGTGGCCCCGCGCGCCGCCCATCGGCAGCAGCGCAAGGATGCCGTCGCGGAGGAACCATTGGCGGGCGATGCCGCCGTGCGGTTGCTCGCAGCGCAGCCGCGCCGCGATCGCCCGCTGGGGATAGGGCGTGGATGCGAAGGTCACGCCGAAATCCTCGCGGGTGACGCTGGCGCGTCCTTCGCAGACCGCAGTCAGCGCCGCGGAGCGTGGCGCATCCATCACCTCGACCAGCGGCTGGAACCGCACCGCGTCGGCCAGCCGGGCCTCCAGCGCCGGCACGTCGACGATCCAGGCCAGCGCATCGACCTTCTGCGCAGCGGCATCGAAGCGCACCGCGCCGCCGTCGTCGCCGAAGACCTGCATGCCCGAGACCGCGGTGCAGGACACCGCGTCGGGCCAACCGCGCAGCGACTGGAGCAGCTGCCGCGACGCATCGTTGATCGCGTAGGCCCGCACGTCGGGAATGTCAGGAGAGGCCGTCGCGGCGGAAGCCGGCTGTGCGACCAAGCCCACGCGCAGGCGGTCGCGCGCCAGCAGCAGCGCCAGGGTGCTGCCCACCACGCCGGCGCCACGGATACAGACATCGAGAGGAGGAGCCATGCGGCCCATTGTAGGGAGGGCAGGGCGGTCGAATGTCGGGCTGCGGGGCGCAAGCCGGTCGCGGCGGCCGCGCCGCGCCGTCGCGAGCGGACGGGGGGAGCCCGGGAGATGCATCCGGGCGGCGGTCAGGCGCCGGTCAGAAGGTCACACCGGCGCAGAGCACGATGTTGGCGTAGGGCGTGCACTCGCCGGTGCGCACCACGGCCCGGGCACGGGCGCACAACCGCTTGAGCCGGGCGTGCGAGACTGTCTCGGGCACCACCGGCAGCATGCCGTCGCACCAAGGCGGCAGCGCGCCGGGCGTGCAGCGGTCCAGCGCCTCGCGTGCCAGCAGGGCGCGCTCGACCTGCATCTCGGACAGCACGACGCGCAACACGTCCGCGACGCGCGGGATGCCCGGCGTCAGTGCCAGGTCGATGCGCCGCGGCCCGTCGGGGATCGGCAGGCCTGCATCGCCGATGACGACCATGTCGCCATGGCCCAGCGCGGCGATCACCCGGGAGAGGTCGGCATGCAGCAGCAGGGAACGTTTCACCGCAGCAGGGTCCAGTCGGGAGGCAGGGGGCTGCGCAGCACGGCGTCGCGCAGCGGAATCGACGGTTGCGCACCGGGCCGGGTGATGCAGATCGCGGCGGCGCGGATGCCCAGGCGCACCGCGTCGTCCAGCGGCTGGCTTTCGCCGAGGGCGGTAGCGAGTGCCCCGAGGAAGGTGTCTCCGGCCGCAGTGGTATCGACGGCTTTTACGACGGGCGCCGGATGGTGGCGCGCACCGGCCGCATCCGCCGCCACGGCGCCCCGGGCACCCAGCGTGACGACGACGCGGGCCACGCCCCGGGCACGCAGTGCCTGGGCTGCCGCCGCCACCTGCGGCAGGGCGTCGGTCGGCTGGCCGCTGAGGGCGCATGCCTCCATTTCGTTGACGACCAGCGTGTCGATCTGCGGCCACAGCGCGTCGTCGACGGGTTGCACCGGCGACGGGTTCAGCAGTACCTTGCAGCCGGCGCGGTGCGCCACGCCGATCGCCAGAGCCACCTGGTCCAGCGGCGTCTCGAACTGGGCGACCAGAAACGCCGCACCTTCCAGCTGGCGTGCCAGGGCCGCGGCGTCGATGCGCACGCGATCGTTGGCGCCCGGTACCACCACGATCCGGTTCTGGCCGTCGTCCTCCACCATCACCAGCGCGGTGCCGGTCGGCACGGTGTCGACCGCCTGCAGGCCGGCGGTGTCGATGCCGTCCTGCTCCAGCGCGTGGCGCAGGGCCTGGCCGTGGGCGTCGGTACCGACGCAGCCGACCATCCGCACCCGCGCGCCCTGGCGTGCGCAGCCGACGGCCTGGTTGGCGCCCTTGCCGCCGGGCAGGCTGGCGATCGAGCGGCCGATCAGGGTTTCGCCCGCGCCCGGCGCATGCGGCACCCGCAGCACCAAGTCCATGTTGAGGCTGCCGACCACCACGATGGCGGGCGGCAGGCGAAGGAGAGAAGCGGTGTCGGACACTTGACGCGGGCTCGGCTGAGGAAAAAGATTCAGGAACGGAGCGCGGACGGCGTGTCAGTGCCGGACCGTTGCGCGCACGGCGCGGTCGAGGCGCGCACCCGCAACGCGGGCCGCAGCATCATCTTGCGCGCCTCGCGGCGGTGGCCGCCGATGCGCTCCAGCAGCATGTCGACCGCCAGTGCGCCGATGTCGCTCTTGGGCTGGGCGACGGTGGTGAGCGGCGGGCTGATGAAGGCCGCCAGCTCGATGTCGTCGAAGCCGACGACCGACAGCGCCTCCGGCACCGGCACGCCCGCTTCATGGGCCGCGCGCAGTGCGCCGATCGCCATCAAGTCGTTGCAGACGAACACGGCGGTGGGCCGCCGCGCGGCGCGCAGCAAAGCCTGCGTCGCCTCGTAGCCGCCCTGGCTGTTGAATCCGCCGCGCCACAGCAGCGATTCGTCGGCGGTCTGCGGCGCGTCGCCCTCGGCCAGCGCCGTGCGCCAGCCGTCGATCCGTTGCTCGCTGGGCGTGAGGCCCGGCGGGCCGCCGATGCAGGCGATGCGCCGGTGGCCCAGGGACAGCAGGTGGCGCACCGCCAGCAGGCCGCCCTGGAGGTGGGCGGTCTCGACCAGGTCGCAATGGGGGTCGGCGATCTCGCGGTCGACCAGCACCGTGGGCATGCGCAGGCCGTCGAGCTGCCGCACCAGCGAATCGTCGTCGCCGGTCGAGACGACCACCAAGCCGTCGATGCGGCGCTCTGCCAGCACCTGCAGGTACACGCTCTGGCGGTGCGGCTCGTCGTCTGTGTTGCACAGCAGCAGCGTGTAGCCGGCGCCGAAGCAGCGGTCTTCCACCGCCCGCACGATCTCGGCGAAGTAGGGGTTGGAACTGTTGGGGATCAGCATGCCGAGCGTGGCGGTGGTGTTGCTCTTCAGGCTGCGGGCCACCGCGCTCGGCACATAGCCGAGGGCACGGATCGCCTGCTCCACCCGGGCCCGGCCTTCGGCGCTGACACGGCGGGTGCCGTTGACCACGTGCGAGACGGTGGTGACCGACACCCGTGCCTGCAGCGCGACGTCCTTGATCGTGGCCATCGGCGTGCCCCGCTCAGGCTAGCCGGCGGTCGGCGCGGCGCTGGCGCACGGTGTCGAAAATCACCGCCACCACGATCACCGCGCCGGTGATGATCCGCTTGCTCGGCTCGCTGGCGCCGACTTGGGCCAGGCCCGCCTCCAACACCGCGATGATCAGCACGCCGAAGAAGGTGTTGACCACCGAACCGCGCCCGCCCATCAGGCTGGTGCCGCCGATGACCACGGCCGCGATCACCTGCAGCTCGATGCCGACGCCGGCGTTCGGGTCGGCCGCCTCCAGCCGGGCCGACTGCATCAGGCCCGCCAGTCCGGCGAGCAGCCCGGTGATCGCGAATACCGCGATCCGGATCGGCCGCGGATCGACGCCGGCCAGCCGCATCGCCTCTTCGTTGGTGCCGATGCCGACCACGTAGCGGCCGAAGACGGTGCGCGACAGCACCAGCTGGCCCACCACCACCAGCAGCAGCGCGAGCAGGAAAGCGACCGAGATGCCGCCGATCCACGGTGCCGCCAGGCCCGAGATGGCGTCGCCCACGTACTGGGTGCGCGAATCGGTCACCAGGTAGGCGCCGCCGCGCACCGCTTCCAGCATGCCCAGCGACACGATGAAGCTCGGCAGCCGCCACGCCACCGACACCGCGCCGGTGACCGCGCCGCAGAGCAGGCCGGTGGCCAGGCCCAGCGCTGCGGCGGCCGGCACCGAGAGCTTCCACTGCAGGATCGCCGCGGCGGTCACGGCCGCGCTCAGCGCCAGCACCGAGCCCACCGACAGGTCGATACCCGCGATGATCAGCACGAAGGTCATCCCCACCGCCATGACGGCCAGGGCCGGGATCTCGTTGGCGATGGTGACGAAGGTCTCGCGGGTGAGGAAGTATTCGCTCAGGCTGCCGAAGAGCGCGACCATGCCGAGCAGCACCACGGTCAGGCCGACATAGGTGCCGAGCTGGCCGCGCAGCGGGCCGGCGGCCGGTGCCGCGTTGGCCGGAGAAGGTGCAGGGGTGGGCGTGGTCATGGTGCTGTCGAAAGAGAAGGGTTCGGGGCGGTGGGGCCGCCCTCGCCGAAGGCGGCGGCCAGAAGCGACTGCTGGTCCCACCGGCCCCGCTCGAAGACCGCGACCAGGCGGCCGGCGTGCATCACGCCGATTCGGTCGCACAGGGCCATCAGCTCGCGCAGGTCGCTCGACACCATCAGCAGGGCACGGCCCGCATCGGTCATGCGGTCGAACTCGGCATACAGGTCGGCGCGGGCGCCCACGTCCACGCCGCGGGTGGGCTCGTCCAGCAGCAGCACGCGGCATTCGCGGTGCAGCCAGCGGGCGAAGACGACCTTCTGCTGGTTGCCGCCGCTGAGCGTGGCGACGCTCTGCTCTTCGCTGCGGGAGCGGATGCGCAGCGCCTTCACCAGCCGCCGGGCGATGCCGCGCTCGTGCGCCCGGCGCAGCCAGCCGCCGCGGGCCACAGCGCCCAGGTCGCTCAGCGTGGCGTTGACCCGGATCGACTGCGGCAGCAGAAGCCCCTGCGACTTGCGGTCTTCGGTGACCAGGCCGATGCCGGCGCGGATCGCCTGCATCGGCGAGCGCCAGCGGCCGGTGCGGGCCGCAGGCTGCGGTGCTTCGGGCCAGCAGAGTTCGATGCGGCCGCGGTCGGCGGCGTCGGCGCCGAAGAGCAGCCGCACCAGCTCGGTCCGGCCCGAGCCGACCAGGCCGGCGATGCCCATCACCTCGCCGGCGTGCAGGTCGATATCGACATCGCGCACCGCCTGCGCCCGGCCCAGGCCGCGGGCGCGCAGCAGCACCGGGCCGGCGGTGCGGCGGGGTCGGCCGTCGTGCTCGTGCACCGCGCGGCCCACCATGCGCTCGACCAGCGCGGCCTCCTGAACGCCGGCCATCGGCCGCACGTCGACCAGGCGGCCGTCGCGCAGCACCGCCACCCGGTCGGCGATGCGCTGCAGTTCTTCCAGCCGGTGCGACACGTAGACGATGGCGACGCCGCGCGACGCGAGCCGCGCGATCTGCTCGAACAGGTAGTCGGTCTCGCGCAGCGTCAGCATCGCGGTGGGCTCGTCCAGCACCAGCACCCGGGTGTCGTCCAGCAGGTTGCGGGCGATCTCCACCATCTGCTGCTGGCCGATGCCCAGGCGCGAGACCGGCGTGCCCGGGTCGATGTGCGCCAATCCGATCTTGTCGAGCTGCAGCCGCGCCGCGTCGTGCAGCGCGGTGCGGCTCAGCCAGCCCAGGCGATGCGGCAGCCGGTCGAGCAGCAGGTTCTCGGCGACCGAGAGCGTCGGCACCAGGCCCAGCTCCTGCATCACCATGCGTACGCCGCGGGCCTCGGCCTCGCGGCGCGACATCGGCGCGAAGGATTCCCCGCCTAGCTGCATGTAGCCGCGCGTCGGCGTGGTCAGGCCGCAGAGGATCTTGGAGAGCGTGCTCTTGCCCGCGCCGTTCTCGCCGGTGAGCGCCAGCACCTCGCCGGCCTGCAGCGCCAGGCTGATGCCGTCGAGCACCGAGGCGGCGTAGTCCTTGCCGATGCCGTGGAAGGCCAGCAGCGCGGGCCGGCCGGCCTGCGCGTCGCCGGAGAGCGGTGGGTGGGCCATCGGTGGAGCGGTGCGGTCGCGGGTCGTCTTACTTGACGTCGCCGGTGACCAGCACCACGTCGGTCTTCACCTCGGCGGGCATGGCCGACTGCGGCTTCTTCTCGGCGATCGCCTTCAGAGCGGTCTCGATGCCGAACGCCGCCTGTTTGGCGGCGAACTGGTCGGCCGTGGCCAGCAGGCGGCCGTCCTTCAACATCGGCTTGACCGCGTTGATGTTGTCGTAGCCGACGACCTGCACCTTGCCGGTCTTGCCCGACGCCTTGACCGCCGCCACCGCGCCGAGCGCCATGCTGTCGTTGCCGGCCAGCAGCGCCTTCAGGTCGGGATGCTCGCGCAGCATGCCGGCGGCCACCGTGTTGCCCTTTTCGATCTCCCACTGGCCCGACTGCACGCCGACGACGGTCACGCCGGCCACCTTCATCGCGTCCTGGTAGCCGAGGGTGCGCTGCTGGGCGTTGAAAGTGGTCGAGACGCCTTCGATGATGCCGACCTTGTCGCCCGACTTCAGGCCCTTGGCCAGGAAGTCGCCGACCAGCTGGGCGCCGGCCCGGTTGTCGGGGCCGACGAAGGGCACGACGATGTTCTTTTCCCGAAGGGCCGCGCCGTCGAGGCGGTTGTCGATGTTGACCACCAGGATGCCCTTGTCGATCGCCGCCTTGATCACCGGCACCAGGGCCTTGGAATCGGCCGGCGCGATCACCAGCGCGTTGATCTTCTGGGCCACCATCTGCTCGACCATCTTGATCTGGGCGGCGGTGTCGGTCTCGTCCTTGATGCCGTTGGTGACCAGGGTGTACTGGGCGGCGTGGGCCTTCTGGTGCGCCTTGGCGCCGTCTTCCATCGTGCGGAAGAACTCGTTGGCCAGCGACTTCATCACCAGCGCCACCTTCGGCTTGTCCTGGGCGAAGGCGGGCACGGCGGCGAGGCTGCCGAGGAGAGCGAGTGCGGCGGCGCTCTGCAGGCTGCGGCGGGTGATTGGCATGTGCGTGTCTCCTTCGGTGGTGGAACGGCGGCCGTTTCGACGGCGCGGGGCGCGGGGCGCGGATATTAAAGGAGGAAAACGTTTGCGGGCGGTTTTCGGATCGGGTGAAACCCGAGGTCGGAGGCACGCGGGCGCGGGGCCTGTCGCCTGTTCCGTACCCTCCGCACGGCGGGGCGGCGGCTCCCGCCTAAAATCGCCGGTTGACCAGAGGACCCTTCCCATGAGTTTGCAATGCGGCATCGTCGGCCTGCCCAACGTCGGTAAATCCACCCTTTTCAACGCGCTGACCAAGGCGGGCATCGCGGCGGAGAACTATCCGTTCTGCACCATCGAGCCCAATGTCGGCGTGGTCGAGGTGCCCGACCCGCGCCTGGCGGCCCTGAGCGAGATCGTCCAGCCCGAGCGCGTCGTCCCGGCGATCGTCGAGTTCGTCGACATCGCGGGCCTGGTGGCCGGCGCCAGCACCGGCGAGGGCCTGGGCAACAAGTTCCTCGCCCACATCCGCGAGACCGACGCCACCGTCAACGTGGTGCGCTGCTTCGACGACGAGAACGTGATTCACGTCGCCGGCAAGGTCGACCCGATCTCCGACATCGAGGTGATCCAGACCGAGCTGTGCCTGGCCGACCTGGCCACGGTCGAGAAGGCGCTGCACCGCCACACCAAGACCGCCCGCTCGGGCGACAAGGAGGCGATCAAGCTGGTCGCGCTGCTGGAGAAATGCCAGGCCGCCCTCAACGAGAACACGCCGGTGCGCGCGCTGGAGTTCACGAAGGAAGAGCAGCCGCTGGTGAAGTCGTTCACCCTCATCACCGCCAAGCCGGCGATGTTCGTCGGCAACGTGGCCGAGGACGGCTTCGAGAACAACCCCTACCTCGACCGGCTGCGCGACTACGCCGCCAAACAGGGCGCCCCGGTGGTCGCGATCTGCGCCAAGATCGAGGCCGACCTGTCCGAGATGGACGACGAGGACAAGACCATGTTCCTCGCCGAGATCGGCCAGGAGGAGCCGGGTCTGAACCGCCTGATCCGCGCCGCCTTCAAGCTGCTCGGCCTGCAGACCTACTTCACCGCCGGCGTGAAGGAAGTCCGCGCCTGGACCATCCGCATCGGCGATACCGGCCCCCAGGCCGCCGGCGTGATCCACGGCGACTTCGAGCGCGGCTACATCCGCGCCCAGACCATCGCCTACGACGACTACATCGCCTTCAAGGGCGAGCAGGGCGCCAAGGACGCCGGCAAGATGCGCTCCGAAGGCAAGGAGTATGTCGTCAAGGACGGCGACGTGATGAACTTCCTGTTCAACGTCTGATGCGCGCCGCCGGGACCGCCGCGCTTGCACGGTGGCCCTCGTGGCCGAGCAGGCGCCCGCGACCAATTGACCGATGGAGGTGATGGGACATGATCAATCAGATCAAGCTCGAAAACTTCGGGCCTCTTTCAAGCATTCACTGGTCGGGGTTGGGCAAGATCAACTTGGTCATCGGTGGCAATGGCAGTGGCAAAACTTTCCTGCTGAAGGCGATCTACAGCAGTCTGCGCACTTTGGAAGAATACAAGCGCGGCGATGAACAGCGGTCGATTTCCGAGATTCTGTGGGAAAAGCTGTATTGGACTTTCCAGGCTGAAAAAATCGGCGATCTGGTGAGCAAAGGAGCCGACGCGCCATTGTCGAGTTCGCTCACTATCGACAAAAAAGGGTTCTCCTACCATTTTGGAAAAGACACGACCAAACAGATTTCCAGCGTCGAGAACCACGTGCTACCTCGAGCCAGCAATTCGGTCTTCCTTCCGGCCAAAGAGGTGCTATCACTGCACCAAATCATTCTGAAGTCGCGGGAGCAGGACAAGTCTTTCGGTTTCGACGACACCTATTTCGACCTCGCCAAAGCGCTTCGCATCTCGACCAGCAAGGGACGCAACTTTGCTGAGTTTTCGCAATCACGACGAAAACTTAAGGACATCCTGGGTGGTGTGATCGAATACGACGACGCCTCCGGACGCTGGCTTTTCAGCAAAGGGCGTCACAAGTTTCCTATTGGCGTTACGGCGGAAGGCATCAAGAAGATCGCCATCCTCGATACCTTGCTTGGCAACCGCTATCTCAGCACCCAGTCGGTCGTGCTGATTGACGAGCCCGAGTCCGCCCTTCACCCCATCGCCATTTCGCAGCTTTTGGATATCGTGGCGCTGCTGGCCGAACGTGGTATCCAGTTCTTCATGGCCAGCCATTCTTATTTCGTGGTTAAAAAGTTGTTTCTCCTGGCCCAGGAGCGCGATTGGTCCATTCCGGTGATTTCCGCCGATGGCGGCGCTTGGATCCGTGACGATCTGAAGAACGGCATGCCGGACAATCCGATCATCGCCGAGTCGATCCGCCTCTACACCCAAGAAGTCGAACTGGCGCTGAAATGACCACCGCCGCCATCATCGAATCAGGGATGACATTCGGTCCCTATCCGGCGGGGCAGTGCTTTTACGTGGAGAAGAGCAAGTGCTACAAGGATGTTCAGGAAGGCGTGCAAATGGCCGAATTCCTGTTGCTGAGACAGCAGCAACAGGGGCCTACCGTATGGGTGGTCGAGGCCAAGTCCAGCAGCCCGAGGCCGAAAACCCAACCCAATTTTGGAAAGTTTATCGACGAGATCCGCAACAAGCTCACCAACGGTTTTCTTCTCGCCGTAGCCGCTTGTCTTCGACGGCATCCTGCAGCGGAAGATGAACTTCCAGAGGCGTTCAAAACATTCGATGTGCGGACACACGGATTCAAATTTGTATTGGTCATTGAGGGACACAAGCCGGAGTGGTTACCACCGCTGAAGAGTGCTCTGGAGCAGGCCTTGAAGCCGGTGGTGAAAACGTGGGCACTGCCTCCCCTATCTGTCGTCGTGCTGAACCATGAGGGGGCACAGCGGCACGGCCTGATTTTGCCAATGCGGGCTGCCGGCGGCGCGAACTGACTCCGCAGCAGACTGCGTCTATCGGATTCCACACTCTGGCGCCGATTGGGGCGGGCCGGCCTTGGGCATGGAATACTGCCCGGATGATCACCGTCCACCATCTCGAAAACTCCCGCTCGCAACGCGTGCTCTGGCTCATGGAGGAGCTGGGGCTGCCCTACGAGGTGGTACGCTATGCGCGCGACTCGAAGACGATGCTGGCGCCCCCGGCGCTGCGGGCGGTGCATCCGCTGGGCAAGTCGCCGGTGGTCACCATCGAAGGCGGCAGCCCGCTGGCCGAATCGGGCGCGATCGTCGAGACGCTGATCGAGCGGCACGGCGCGGGCGCGTTCTCGCCGCCGCCGGGCACGGTGGATTTCCAGCGCTACCGGTACTGGCTGCACTACGCCGAGGGCTCTGCCATGCCGCCGCTGCTGCTGAAGCTGGTGTTCGACCGGATCGAGACCACGCCGGTGCCCTTCTTCGTCCGGCCGGTGGTCAAGGCGATCGCGGGCAAGGCGAAGTCGACCTTCGTCATGCCGCAGATCCGCCAGCACCTCGACTACCTGGAGGGCGAGCTGGGCCGCAGCGCTTGGTTCGCCGGCGAGGATTTCAGCGGTGCCGACATCCAGATGAGCTTTCCGGTGGAGGCAGCGGCCGCGCGCGGCGGGCTGGATGCGAGCTGGCCGCGGCTGATGGACTGGATGCAGCGCATCCACGCCCGGCCTGCGTACCACCGGGCGCTGGAGCGAGGCGGGCCGTATGCGCTGATCGGCGGCCAGGCGAAAACCTGAGTCGAATCTGCCGCCAGCCGGCACAGGACAACGACCTCTAGCTATGGAAACGGTAGCGATAGGGTTTCGTCGGGCTGCAGTCGCCGCGTCTGTCGGCAGGCGCCGGCATTCGGACGAATAAGTCCTGTAGCCGGCGCAACGCGCCGACCACATGCTATCGAAAACGTAGCATCATGAGGGAAAGACGTAGAGCAGCGCCGCCGTCATCGTCAGGTAGCGCAGGAACTTGCCGATCGCCATGTAGAACAGGCACGGCCGGAACGGCATCCGCAGCCAGCCCGCCACCGCGCACAGCGGGTCGCCCACGATCGGCAGCCAGCTCAGCAGGCAGGCCTTGGGACCCATCCGCTCCAGCCAGCCCAGCACCCGGGTGTGGTGCTTCGAGTGAGCGTATTTGTCGGCCACCTTGTGCGCGCCGTAGCCCAGCCACCAGTCGAGCGCGCCGCCCAGCGTGTTGCCGGCGCTCGCCACGAAGATGGCCTGCCAGAACATGTCCGGATTGAGCTTGAGCAGGCCGAACAGCACCGGCTCGGAGCCTATCGGCAGCAGCGTCGCCGAGATGAAGGACGCCACGAAGAGCGTGCTCAGGCCGAACTCGGGAAGGGCGAGGAGTTGGAGGACGGAATCGAGCCAGGCTTGCATCGCCGCCGAGTATCGCCAGTCCCCGACGCGGGCATGTAACCGCATTCCGGCTGCCGAAAATTTAGGCAGCTAGAATCACGCCTCCCCCGCCCCAGCCCACTCCGCCCACCACCCTTGCACGCCATGCAGATCGGCTCCATTTCCCTGCCGAACCGTCTGTTTGTCGCACCGATGGCGGGCGTGACCGACCGGCCGTTCCGCATGCTCTGCAAGTCGCTCGGCGCGGGTTATGCGGTCAGCGAGATGGTCACCTCGCGGCGCGACCTGTGGGCCAGCCTCAAGACTTCGCGCCGGGCCAACCACGAAGGCGAGGGCGCCCCGATCGCGGTGCAGATCGCCGGCACCGACGCGCGGATGATGGCCGACGCCGCCGCCTACAACATCGACCGCGGCGCCCAGATCATCGACATCAACATGGGCTGCCCGGCCAAGAAAGTTTGCAACAAGTGGGCCGGCTCGGCCCTGATGCAGGACGAGCCGCTGGCGCTCGAGATCGTCTCGGCGGTGGTGTCCGCCGCGGCGCCGCACGGTGTGCCGGTCACCCTCAAGATGCGTACCGGCTGGTGCCGGGCGCAGAAGAACGCGGTCTCCATCGCCCGGGCCGCCGAATCGGCCGGCGTGCAGATGCTCACCGTGCACGGCCGCACCCGCGAGCAGGGCTACACCGGGCATGCCGAATACGACACCATCGCCGCCGTCAAGGCCGCGGTGAGGATTCCGGTGGTCGCCAACGGCGACATCGACACTCCCGAGAAGGCCCGCGACGTGCTGGCCGCCACAGGGGCCGACGCGATCATGGTCGGCCGCGCGGCGCAGGGCCGACCGTGGATCTTCCGCGAGATCGGCCACTTCCTGGAGACGGGCGAGCACCTGGCACCGCCGTTGGTGGCCGAGGTGCGGCGTTTGCTGCTGGACCACCTGCAGGACCACTACGGCCTGTACGGCGAGGCGACCGGCGTGCGCAGCGCCCGCAAGCACATCGGATGGTACGTGCGTGGTCTGCCCGGTGCCGAGGATTTCCGCGCCCGGATGCACCTGCTGGACGACTCCGCCAGCCAGTGGGCCTCGGTGGCCGACTATTTCGACGCACTGGCAGCCACCGCCGACCGTATGCCCGCCACCGCGGCCGCCCCGGCGGTGGACGGAGAAGAAACGGCGCCCGCCAGCGCGCCGTGGAACAACAACACACCGGTACAAGAAGCGCACAGGCCATGAGCAAGCAACATATCGAGGAATGCATACGGGACAGCCTGACGGGCTACTTCCGCGACCTGGGCGGCGAACAGCCGCACGGCATGTACGACATGCTGATCCAGGTGATGGAGAAGCCGCTGCTGGAAGTGGTGATGTCCGAAGCCGCTCACAACCAGTCGCGCGCCGCCGACTGGCTGGGCCTGAACCGCAACACCCTGCGCAAGAAGCTGGTCGAGCACAACCTGCTGAAATAAAGCACACCCCCAGGCTGCGCACTGCGTGTCTTCGCCCACCCCCTTGCAGGGGGCGGTACCGGCGGCCCGGCGGAGCCGGATCCGCGGTACACCTGAAAAGCCTTTTCCCGATTCTGAATTTCTGAGAATTCCATGTCCCTGACCGCACTGCTCTCCGTCTCCGACAAGACAGGCATCGTCGATTTCGCCCGTGCTCTGCACGCGCTCGGCATCCGCCTGCTCTCCACCGGCGGCACCGCCCAGCTCCTGGCCGAGGAAGGCCTGCCGGTCACCGAGGTGGCCGAGGTCACCGGATTCCCCGAGATGCTCGACGGACGGGTGAAGACCCTGCATCCCAAGGTGCACGGCGGCCTGCTGGCCCGCCGCGACCTGCCCGAGCACATGGCGGCGCTGCAGGCCCACGGTATCGACACGATCGACCTGCTGGTGGTGAACCTCTACCCGTTCGAGGCGACCGTCGCCAAACACGGCTGCACGCTGGACGACGCGATCGAGAACATCGACATCGGCGGCCCGGCGATGGTGCGCAGCGCGGCCAAGAACTGGAAGGACGTGGGCGTCGTCACCGACGCTGTCCAGTACGAGCGGGTGATCGAAGAGATGAAACTGCTCGGCACCCTCACCGCCAACCACAAGTTCGCGCTGTCGGTCGCCGCCTTCAACCGCATCGCGCAGTACGACGCGGCGATCAGCAACTACCTCTCGTCCCTGCAGGCCGACGGCACGCCGAGCGCCTTCCCCGCGCAGAGCAATACGGGCTTCGTCAAGCTCCAGGACCTGCGCTACGGCGAGAACCCGCACCAGCAGGCCGCCTTCTACCGCGACCTGTATCCCGCGCCCGGCTCCCTGGTGCTGGCCAAGCAGCTGCAGGGCAAGGAACTGAGCTACAACAACATCGCCGACGCCGACGCCGCCTGGGAATGCGTCAAGAGCTTCGACACGGGAGCAGGATGCGACCCCGCGCAGGCCGCGGCCTGCGTGATCGTCAAGCACGCCAACCCCTGCGGCGTGGCGACCGGCGCCGATCCGCTGGAGGCGTACTCCAAGGCCTTCAAGACCGATCCGACCTCGGCTTTCGGCGGCATCATCGCTTTCAACCGGCCGCTGGACGCGGCGGCCGCGCGCGAGGTGGTCAAGCAGTTCGTCGAGGTGCTGATGGCGCCCTCGGTCACGCCCGAGGCGATGGAGGTCTTCAAAGGCAAGGCCAACGTCCGCATCCTCGAGATCTCGCTCGACGGCGTGCAGCGCGACGGCGCCACCGCCTGGTCGCGCGGCCAGAACGCGCAGGACGTCAAGCGCATCGGCTCGGGCCTGCTGGTGCAGAGCGCCGACCACCACGAGCTGGCGTTGGCCGACCTGAAGGTGGTCACCAAAACCCAGCCGACGCCGCAGCAGCTCCAGGACTTGCTCTTCGCCTGGAAGGTCGCCAAGTTCGTCAAGAGCAACGCGATCGTCTTCTGCAAGGACGGCATGACGATGGGCGTGGGCGCCGGCCAGATGAGTCGGCTCGACTCGGCCCGCATCGCCAGCATCAAGGCCCGGCACGCCGGCCTGTCGCTGGCCGGCACCGCGGTGGCGAGCGATGCGTTCTTTCCGTTCCGCGACGGCCTCGACGTGGTGGTCGACGCGGGTGCCACCTGCGTGATCCAGCCCGGCGGCAGCATGCGGGACCAGGAAGTCATCGACGCCGCCGACGAGCGCGGCGTGGCGATGGTGTTCAGCGGCGTCCGGCACTTCCGCCACTGATGGCACCGCCCGCGCCCGCGCCCTTGCCACGGCGGGTCCTGTTCGTCGGGCTGGCCAAGCTCGGCGCCTGCGTGGTGCTGCCGAGCGCCGCCGTCGGCCTGCTCTATGCCCGCGAATCCCGCACCTCCACCGCCCTGGCGGCCGACGCGGTGCGGGCCGGCCCGGTGCCCGAGGGCGTGCGCTTCGGCATCGACCACCGCTTCCTGCAGGGCGGGGGCCGGAGCTACCGCATCCGCGGCTGGATCGAGGGGCCGGGGATCCCCTCGGCCCGCGCGGCCCGGCTGCAGATCCTGCTGGTGGCGCCGGGAACCGGCGCCGCACGGCTGCTGCAGACCCGCATGCCGCTCGGCGCGCCCCTTCCCGGCGAGCCCGGCGAGAACCACTCGGCACCGGCCCGTACGTTCGAGGCCGCGGTGCGCCGCCGCCGCACCTCCGACCGCGGGTTCACCCGCATCTACCTGCGCTTCGAGCGCGACGGCACCGTGCACACCTTCGACACCGGCCTGTCGCTGCAAGACCATGGTTAAGTTCGCTTCGATGATCACGGCCGAGCGCGCCGCGCGTATGGTCTTCGTGCTGTTCGTGCTGGTGGTGCTTGCCATCGCCTGGACCCAGGGCCTGCGCGTCGGCGACGACATGATGTATCGCGACGCGCTGCGCGACAAACGTCTGTTCGAGTACGTCGCTCACCGCTACCAGATCTGGTCGGGCCGCTTCCTGATCGATGCGACCACCGTCGCGATGGTGCAGTCGGTCACGCTCTGGCGCCTGTGCACCACCGCGATGACCACGTTGCTCTTCGGCATGCTGGCATACTACCTGGGCGCTGTGCGCCGGCCGCTGCAGATGGCGATGCTCTGCGCCGGCCTGTTCCTGATCGATGCCGAGGTGGCCCGGCCCGCGTTCTGGTGGATGACCGGATCGTTCAACTACGCCTGGCCGCTGGCGCTGGCGGCGGTGGCTTTGCTGCCGTTCGTGCGGCCCGACCTGCCGCGCCGGGCCTTCCTGCTGACACTGCCTGCCGCCGTGTATGCCTGCAACCACGAACAGGTGGGCCTGCTGTTGCTGGGGCTGGAGACGGTGCTGGCGGTCTGGCTGTGGCGGCGGCAGGGCCGGCTGCGGGCCTGGCACGTGTTGCAGATGGCGGTGGGCTCGGTGTCTTTGATCACCGTGTTGCTGGCGCCCGGCACCAGTGCCCGGTTCGGCGTGCACACCACCTACTGGTTTCCGCAGTACCTGCAGCTCGACATGGTCGAGAGGGTGTTCTCGGGCTTGCAGCTCGCCTTCGGCCATGTGTTCGCCGCGGGCAATCCCGTGACCTTCCTGCTGGCGGTCGCGCTGCTGGGCGTGGTGTGGCTGCGGAGCCGCGATCCGATCGACCGGGCCCTGGCGGTCGCGCCGGTGCTGATGTTCTCGCTGCCGCTGGCGGCGCAGCTGATCGGTCCGGGCCGCACCGAGGCCACCCGGCTGCTGGACATCGCCAACTTCCCGGCCGGCAGCACCGGCCGCGACCGGTTCGAGGAGTTCTGGATCGGCTTGGCTGGCAATGCGGTCGAGCCGATGCTCTACCTGCACTTCCTGTTCTGTTGCATCGGCACCCTTTGCATCGGAATGGGCTTGTACCGTGCGCTGGCCACCGATGCCCGCTGGGGCCGGGGCCTGGCACCGCTGCTGTGGACCGCGGGCATCTGCTCGACGGCGATGGTGGGCATGTCGCCCTCGCTCTATGCCTCGGGCCCGCGCATCTTCTTCTTCCAGGACATGCTGAGCCTGGTGCTGCTCTGTGCGGTGATGGTGCAGTTGCCCCATCGCGACGTACGCTGGCTGTTGCTGCTGACGGCGCTGCCCTTGGCAGGGGTCGGCATCCGCGCTGCGATCGGCATGTCCTGAGCGAGAGCCAAGAAGGCCGGCAGCCGGCGTCCGAAGCCGACCTCTAGCTATCGAAACTATAGCGTCGCGAAAACCTCGCGTGCCGCCGCCACCGTCTCGCCGATGTCGGCCTCGGTATGGGCCGCGCTGACGAAGCCCGCCTCGTACAGCGCCGGCGCGATATAGACGCCGCGGTCGAGCAGGCCGTGGAACAGCCGGTTGAAGCGGTCGCCGTCGGTCTTCATCACCTGGCCGTAGTTCTGCGGCAGTGCATCGAGCAGGAAGAAGCCGAACATGCCGCCTTCGCATTCGCCCGAAAACGGCACGCCGGCGTCGGCCGCGGCGGCGCCCAGCCCGTCGACCAGCGACCGGGTGCGGGCCGAGAGCGCCTCGAAGAAGCCGGGCGAGCCGATCTCCTTCAAGGTCGCCAGGCCGCAGGCGGTCGCCACCGGGTTGCCCGACAGCGTGCCCGCCTGGTAGACCGGGCCGAGCGGCGCCAAGTGCTCCATGATCGCCCGCGACGCGCCGAAGGCCGCCAGCGGCATGCCGCCACCGATCACCTTGCCCAGCACCGTGATGTCGGGCCGGATGCCCAGCACCTGCTGCGCGCTGCCCAGGCCCACGCGCAGGCCGCTCATCACCTCGTCGAACACCAGCAGCGCGCCGTGGCGGGTGCAGAGATCGCGCATCGCCTGCGCGAACGGCTGCGACGCCCGGACGAAATTCATGTTGCCGGCGATCGGCTCGACCATCACGCAGGCGATCTCGGCGCCGTGCTCGACGAAGGCGGCTTCCAGGTCGGCGACGTTGTTGTATTCCAGCACCAGCGTGTGCCGCACCACCTCGGGCGGCACGCCGGCCGAGGTCGGGTGGCCGAAGGTCGCCAGTCCCGAGCCGGCCTTGACCAGCAGCGCGTCTGCATGGCCGTGGTAGCAGCCCTCGAACTTGACGATCGTCTTGCGGCCGGTCACGCCGCGGGCCAGGCGGATCGCGCTCATGCCGGCCTCGGTGCCCGAACTCACCAGGCGCACCATCTCGATCGAGGGTACCAGGCGGATAATCTCCTCGGCCAGCTCGATCTCGCGCTCGGTCGGCGCGCCGAAGGAGAAGCCGTCGACCGCCGCCTTCTGCACCGCCTCCAGCACCGCCGGATGGCCGTGGCCCAGGATCATCGGCCCCCAGGAGCCGATGTAGTCGATGAAGCGCTGGCCGTTGGCATCCCAGAAATAGGCGCCGTGGGCCCGCTCGACGAAGCGCGGCGTGCCGCCGACGGCGCGGAAAGCGCGCACCGGCGAATTGACGCCGCCGGGGATCACCGCGCGGGCGCGCTCGAAAAGGGGGGCGTTGCGGTCGGGGGAGGGTGCGGAAGCGTTCACGGGGTGGTCTACCGGTCGGGTGGTCTAGTGTTGGGTGTCGCGCGGCGGCATCACGAAGCCTTCGAGGGCCTGGCGTTCGGGGTCGGTGGCGACGGGATCGACCTCGTCGTCCTCGTCGTCGTCGGGATCGCCCTGAGCCCAGAACATGCGGTCGGGCAGCACGTTGCCCATGCCGGGGCGAAAACCCGCGTCCAGGCAGCGGTCGAGGTAGTGCAGCGCCTCGCTGGTCGATTCGCCCAGGTCCTTCCCGTTGGCCAGCAGCGCGGCCAGCGCGGCCGAGAGGGTGTCGCCCGCGCCGGAAAACACCGCGTCGAACAGTTCGAACTTGCCGCTGCCGAGCACCGCCTGCGGCGAGACCAGGACGTTCTCGACGAACTGCTCGGGCAGCGGCACGCCGGTGACCAGGGTGTAGGGCACGCCGGTCTCGGAGGCGGCCTTGGCGATGTCGCGGGGCGTGGGGCTGCGCTGGTGCGACCAGTCGGGCAACAGCCAGCGACAGAGCGTGCTGTGGTTGCCCACCAGCAGCGTGGTCTGGGGCAGCAGCAGTTCGCGGAACGCGTCGAGGTAGGCCTCGATGTCGTCCTCGGCCCACCAGGAGAGGTCGGGCATGTAGGCGACCAGCGGAACGTCCTCGTAGTCGGCGGCGATCTCGGCGATGGTGCTGACGTTCTCGGGCGTGCCGACGAAGCCGACCTTGATCACGTCGACCTCGATGTCCTCCAGCACAGCCCGCGCCTGCTCGGCCACGGCCTCTTCGTCGAACGGGAAGTGATCGAAGATGCGGGCGCTGTCGCGCGCGTAGGCCCCGGTGGCGACGGTCAGCGCATGGCCGCCGACCGAGGCCACCGTGACCGCGTCCGCCGCCAGCCCGCCGGCGCCGCTCGGGTCGCTGGCGTTGAACACCATCACGCAGGCGGGCACTTCGTCTTGCGCCAGTTCTGCGTCGTCGGGTGCGTCGGATGTTGGCTGGGTCATGGTCGGCGATCGAATGCAGAAGAGGCCCCGGCGCTGCCGCCGGAGATGCGAGTGCCCATTGTGCAACGCCCTCTTTGCCGGGTATCCGTCTTACAACAGCTACAGTGACGGGGACCGACTCGATACAATCGTTGACATATTATTAGAAGGCCCCTTAAGCTGATGACTGACCCTAAAACTTGGATGTGTCTGATTTGCGGGTGGATTTATGACGAATCCGCCGGCGTTCCGGAAGACGGCATTGCTGCCGGCACCCCCTGGGACCAAGTACCGATGAACTGGACATGTCCGGAATGCGGTGCGCGCAAGGAAGACTTCGAAATGGTCCAGATCTGACTGCCGGACAGCCCGCACCCCGTGGGCCGTCCGACCTGAATAACAAACCAGGGAGAGGCCTCGTGAGCAACAGCCCCAAAAGCTGCAAGGTGTTGGTGGTGGACGACAGCAACACCATCCGCCGCAGCGCGGAAATCTTTCTCAAGCAGGGCGGCCATGAGGTTCTGTTGGCGGACGACGGCTTCGACGCGCTCGCCAAGGTCAACGACTACCAGCCCCAGCTGATCTTCTGCGACATCCTGATGCCGAAGCTCGACGGCTACCAGACCTGCGCGATCATCAAGCGCAACGCGCGGTTCGCCCGCACGCCGGTCGTGATGCTGTCCTCCAAGGACGGCGTTTTCGACAAGGCGCGCGGCCGCATGGTCGGCTGCCAGGACTACCTCACCAAGCCATTCACCAAGGACCAACTGCTCATCGCGGTGCAGCAGTTCGGCCACACTTTCGAAGGGGCGATCTAAATGCCTATCCATAAGGTTCTGGTCGTGGACGACTCCAAGACCGAACTCCTGTTTCTCTCCACCCTTTTGCAGAAGAGCGGCCTGCAGGTGCGCACCGCCGAGAACGCGGAAGAAGCTTTCCGCAGCCTCGCCGCGGAAAAGCCCGACCTGATCCTGATGGACGTCGTGATGCCCGGCCAGAACGGTTTCCAGCTCACCCGCGCGATCAGCCGCGACCCGCTCTACGCCGACGTGCCGATCGTCATGTGCACCAGCAAGACGCAGGATACCGACAAGGTCTGGGGCATGCGCCAAGGTGCACGGGGCTACCTGACCAAGCCCGTGGACCCGGCCGAACTGCAGGCCACGATCGCAGCCCTGGGCTGAACGCGCTGCCGCCATGTCCAATCGTCAGACGCTGCGCGATCTGCAGACCCGGCTGGCCGCCCGGCTCCAGGCGGCTCGCACCGAAGGTGCGTCCGTATCCTGGCTGGCCGCCGAGGCCGGCGGACGAAGCTACCTCTTTCCGCTGAGCCAGGCCGGCGAGATCTTTCCCTGGACGCCGGTGCAGCCGGTGCCCTACACGCAGCCCTGGTTCCTGGGCGTCGCCAACCTGCGCGGCGGCCTGTGCGGCGTGGTCGATTTCATCCGGTTCGACGCCGGGCAGGGCGGAGCCGGTACCCCGCCGGACGGCCCGGAGGCCGATGCGGGAACGCTCTCTGCCTCCGGGCAGCGCGCCGATGCCCTCACCGGCGAGGCCAGCCTGCTGTCCTTCAACGCCGGGCTCGACGTGCAGTGTGCGCTGGTGGTCGACAAGCTAGCCGGCTTGCGCGGCGGCGAGGCTTTCGTCTCGGTCCGCCCGCCCGCAGAAGGTGGCCCGGCATGGCTCGGCCACGTGTATGTCGATTCGCAGGGTGGCGCCTGGCAGGAGGTCGACCTGCAGGTGCTGGCACAGCATCCGTTCTTCCTCAGCATCAGCAGTTGATTGTTCTTTTCAGGGTCTCACCATGTCCGTCGCCGACCAACTCGGAAAAATTTTCTCCCGCAACCCGGCCACGCCGGACGGTGCCCCCGGCTCAGACGCTGCGGCGCACGGCCTGCCCGCGCGGGCGCCGGAGCCCGCCACCGTGGCCATCTCCACTCACTACGTGAGTCCCTCGGCGCCGTCCGACGGCGCGGCGCCCGCGGCCACACCGCTCGACGTGCCCACGCCGCTCGACGCGGCCAAGAGCGGCGACGGCGGCAAGGCGGTCTTCGAGGATTCCAAACTGGTCGCGCTGCCGGTGCTCGGCCGTGCCACCATCGACCGCCACCAGCGGGTGCTCTACACGATCCTGGGCGTCGGCCTGCTGGCGCTCGCCGGCCTGGCGGCCACCTCGCTTACCCAGGCCAACCGCAGCGCACAGCAGCTCGCCGCTACCGGCCAGGCACTGATGCAGTCGCAGCGGCTCGCCAAGTCGGTCACCCAGGCCATCATCGGCATCCCGCAAGCCTTCCCCGACGTGGCGGAAAGCTTCGATGTGCTGAGCCGCACCGCCAGGGCGCTCGACGTGGGCGACGACGGCATGCGCATCGCCGAACTGTCCTCGGCCTACCGTGCCGAATTCGGCGAAGTCGCGCCGCTGATCGAGCGCACCGACCGTAACGCCAAGGTCGTGCTGAGCCAGGAAAAGATACTGACCCAGGTGGGCGCTGCGCTGCGCACCATCAACCGCCAGTCGTCCGACCTGCTCGAGATCGCCGAGACCGTGTCGGCGCTCAAGCTGCAGCAGAACGCCTCGCCCGGCGAGGTGTCGGCCGCCGGCCAGCTGGCCATGCTGACCCAGCGGGTCGGCAAATCGGCCAACGAGTTTCAGACCTCCGAAGGCGTGAGTCCCGAGGCGGTGTTCCTGCTCGGCAAGGACCTGAACTCGTTCCGCGAGATCACGCAGGGCCTGCTAGACGGAAGCTCCGAGCTGCGCCTGACCGCCGCCCGTGACTCGCAGGTACGCGAACAGCTCCAGGCGCTGTTGACCCTGTACGAGAAGACGCGTTTCGAAGCCGGCGCCATCCTGGGCAATCTGCAGGGACTGGTCTCGGCGCGCGAAGCGCAGACCGCCATCATCGCCGACAGCGAGCCGATGCGCCGGGGCCTGGAAGTGCTGCAGCAACGCCTGTCGCAGGATGCACGCTTGAGCCTGATCACCGTGCTGGCCATGGCCGTCATCGCCCTGGTCGTGCTGGCGGCCGCCTTCGGACTGGCCCGGGTGCTGCTGCTCGACAGCCGCAGCCGCCAGAGCGCTGCCGAGTCGCAGCGACAGGAAGCCGAGCAGCAGCAATACGAAGCCGAGCGCGCCCAGCTCGAAGCCAAGCGCGTCAACGACGCCAACCAGGCCGCCATTCTTCGGTTGATGAACGAACTGCAGACGGTGGCCGAAGGCGACCTGACCCAGGAAGCCACGGTGACCGAGGACATTACCGGCGCCATCGCCGACTCGGTGAACTACACGGTCGAAGAACTCCGGCTGCTGGTAGGCAACGTTCAGAACACCGTCACCCGCGTGGCCCAGACGACGGCCCAGGTGGACAGCACCTCGACCGAACTGCTCGCCGCCTCCACCGAACAGCTGCGCGAGATCCGCGAAACCGGCCGCTCGGTGCTCGATATGGCGTCGCGCATCAACGGCGTGTCTTCTCAGGCGCAGGAGTCCGCCGCGGTGGCCCGCCAGTCGCTGGAAGCCGCCGACTCGGGCCTGCAGGCGGTGCAGAACGCGATCGGCGGCATGAACGCGATCCGCGACCAGATCCAGGACACCTCCAAGCGGATCAAGCGCCTCGGCGAATCCTCGCAGGAGATCGGCGAAATCACCGAGCTGATTTCCGACATTACCGAGCAGACCAACGTGCTGGCCCTGAACGCCGCCATCCAGGCCGCATCGGCCGGTGAAGCCGGTCGCGGCTTCTCGGTCGTGGCCGAAGAAGTGCAGCGGCTGGCCGAGCGCTCCGGCGACGCCACGCGGCAGATATCGGCCCTGGTGCGTGCGATCCAGACCGACACCCAGGACGCGGTGGCCGCCATGGAGCGTTCCACCCAGGGCGTGGTCGACGGTGCCCGACTGTCCGACAGCGCCGGTACCGCGCTGACCGAGATCGACCGTGTGTCGCGTCGACTGGCAGACCTGATCGAGCACATCTCGTCCTCCACTTCCCGCGAGGCCGAACTGGCCAACGTGGTGGCCGACAATATCCAGCACATCTTCGCGGTGACCGAACAGACAGGCGAAGGTACCCGTACCACCGCCCAGCAGGTGCGCGAACTGTCTCGCATGGCGGAAGACCTGCGCGAGTCCGTGGCGCGATTCAAGATCGCCTGAGTTTTCTCCCTCTCTTCACCGCCGCAACCTGCCACCGCCGCCCATGCAATTTCCCGACGCCGCCGATACAGGCCTCCACGAACGCGACCTGGGGCCGCTGGCCTGGGTCGCCGCAGAACTGCGGCGCGGGCTGGAAGGCGCCGTCAAGTCGCTGCGCCGGTTCATCCGCGAAGCGGAAGCCGCCGGCCATTCGGACCCGGACCTGCTCGACACCGGCGCGCTACGCGTGGCGCGGCAGCAGCTGCACCAGGTGTCCGGTGCCCTCGAAATGGTAGGCATGGAGCCCACGGCGGTGGTCGTCCGGTCGATGGAAGCGACCATCAACAAGTTCCTGCAGAACCCGGCCGCCTGCGACGAGCCGGCCGTGGCGACGATCGAGCGCGCCGGCTTCGCGGTGGGCGAATTCCTCGACACGGTGCTCGCCGGCAAGCATTACCCGGCCGTGGGCCTGTTTCCCCAGTACCGCGAGGTGCAGGCCCTGGCCGGTGCCGACCGCGCCCACCCGGCCGACCTGTGGCCGGCCGAGCGCCGTTCCGCCGAGCCGTCCGTGGTCGGCGCGCCGGAGCCCCTGGCCTACGGTGCCGCGGCACGCGCCCAGCTCGACCAGGCGGTGCTGAGCGTCGTGAAGAGCGGCGACGCCGCGGCGGCGCGCCGCCTGTCCGAACTCTCGCAGCGTTTCGGCGTGGCCCATGGGCCGGGGCAGGCCCAGATTTTCTGGCGCGTCTCGGCCGGCTTCTTCGAAGCGCTGGGCCTCGATCTGCTGCCGCGCGACGCGCATTCCAAGCGGGTGGCGTCCCGGGTGCTGATGCAGTACGCCGCCTTCGCCAAAGGCGACCAGACGGTCAACGACCGGCTGCTGCAGGACATGCTGTTCTTCTGCGCCCAGGCGCAGGGAGCCGAATCCGCCGATGCGCCGGCGCTGGCGGCGGTGCGCGAGGCGTTCCGGATGCAGAAGGCCGAGCCGGTCAACTACGACGTACGCCGCTTCGGCCGGTTCGACCCGGTGCTGCTCGGACAGGCACGCAAGCGCATCGCCGCCGCCGCGGAAACCTGGTCGGCGCTGGCTGGCGGCGACCGCCAGAAGCTCAAGGCGGCGGCCGACCAGTTCAATCTGGTGGCCGACTCGCTGCGCCGCCTGCATCCGCAGAGCGCGCCGCTGGCCCATGCGCTGACCCAGGCACTCGAATCCACCGCCCGCAGCGGCGAGCCGCCGGCCACCGCGCTGGCGATGGAAGTCGCCACCTCGATCCTCTACCTGCAGGCCGGCTACGAAGAGCTGGACACGCCCGACGACGTGATGGCCGAGCGTGCAGGCCTCCTGGCCGGCCGCTTGGACCGAGCCCGCGGTGCCGCATCGCCCGAACCGCTCGAAGGCTGGATGGAGGCGCTGTACCGCCGTGTCAGCGACCGCCAGACCATGGGCAGCGTGGTGGAAGAGCTGCGCGTCACCCTGCGCGAGGCGGAGCAGTCGCTCGACCAGTTCTTCCGCGCGCCGAACGACGTCGGTCCGCTCACCGCAGTGCCCGGCCACCTGGCGCAGATGCGCGGCGTGCTGTCGGTGCTGGGCCTCGACCAGGCATCCCAGGCGGTGGTCCGCATGCGCGAATGCGTCGAGCGCCTGCTGATGGGCGATCCGGCCGAGCCGATCGCCCGCACGGCGGTGTTCGACCGGCTGGGCAACAGCCTCGGCGCGTTGAGTTTCCTGATCGACATGCTGGGTTACCAGCCGACGCTGGCGCGGCGCCTCTTCGTCTACGACGAACAGCGCGGCGAGCTGCGCATCGTCATGGGCCGCAGTCGGGTGCGCGCGAGCGACGACGCGCCCACACCCGCGGCCGACAACCGCCATCCGGTTCCGCTGCCGGCCGTGGTGCCGGCGGAGAACGAGCCCGCGCTGCACGAGCCGGTGCAGTCCGCCGCGGCCGCATCCCCGACCGCGGCGGCCCCGGTGCCCGAGGCCGCCGCCGCGCCGGTCCCGGTCCCGGTCTCCGCCCCCGTGGTTCCGGCCGCGTCGCCCGCACCGGCGCCCGAGGACGACGACGCCGAGCTGCGCGAGATCTTCCTGGAGGAAGCGCGCGAGGTGATCGAGAACGGACTCGCCTCGGTCACCAGCCTCGAGAGCCATCCCGGCGACCTGAGCGAGCAGACCACGCTGCGCCGCGCGTTCCACACGCTCAAGGGAAGCTCCCGCATGGTCCAGCTCGACCGTTTCGGCGAAGCCGCGTGGGCGATGGAGCAGGTGTTCAACGCCTGGTTGGCCGAGCAATTGCCGATACCGGAGAACCACCGCGTGCTGGCCCGCCGCGCGCTCGAAGCCTTCGGCCGCTGGGCCCGGGACATCGAGAACGGCCAGGACGGCGAATGGTCGCCCGAGCCCTTCGTGGCCGCCGCCGATGCGCTGCGGCTGGGGGGTGCGAGCGTGCCGTTGCTGGTGCCCGGCGGCGACGTGCCGGCGGCGCCGGGCGTGCCGTACCAGCCTGTCGATCCGCAGGGCTACGAGGTCAGCGACGCTTCCGAAGAGGAGTGGGCCGACACCGTGATGTCGGAGGAAGAAGACTCCTCGGACGAGCCGCCTGACCAAGCCACCCGCGAGTCCGAAACCGCCGCGCCCCAGCCCCTGATCGACGCGGACACCCTGAGTTTCGACGCCCCGCCGGCCGAGGCGCGGGCCGCCGCCGGGCTCTTCGTTCCCGACGACTACCGCGCACCCGATGCCGCCGATCCGGCCGCCCCTGCATCCTCCCTGCTCGGAGAGCCGTTCGATGCCGCCGCTGCGGTGCCCAAGACTCCGCCCGACGCGCGTAACCTGCAGATCGACGAAGTCGACTTCGCGGAGTTCACCGCCGCCCTGACCGAATCGGACCGCAAGGCGCCCGACGCGGACGGTCGCAGCGGCGCGGCAGAGCCAAAGCTCGCTGTGCGCATGTCCCCCGCACCGATCGACGATCTGCCGACGGTCGCGTCCGCCGAATCGCCGCAACCGGCGTTCGAAGGCGACCTGCCGACGCTGTCGGACGAATTCCTCCTCCTCGCGGAGCCGGAACCGGCCGCCGCTGCCGACGCCGCACCGGCAGCCGCGTCCGGGCGGCCGGAGGCCGTGCCCGAAGCGGCCGACGCGACAGACGGTGCCGACGCGATTCCCGCCGGAGCCGGCAATACCGCGCCGCAAGCCGCGTCGCCGGAGCCGGCCGAATCCATCCAGTCGGTCGAGGGCGCCGTGACTGGTCGGGCCGACGCGCCGCCTGCGGATGCGGACGAGCCGTCCGGGGCGTCGACCCCGTTCGACACGCTCGCCGCCGCGCTACCGGTTCTCGACGACGTCGTCATGGGTCTGGACGCGGACGACGACGTCAAGGTCATCGAATCGCTGCGCATCCCGATACCGCTCTACAACGTCTACCTCAACGAGGCCGACGAATGGTCGCGCCGCGTGCTCACGACGCTGGGCGAGTGGTCGCTGGAGTTGCACCGCCGACTGCCGGAGAGCGCCGAACAGCTGGCCCATTCGCTGGCCGGAAGCTCTGCCACCGTCGGGTTCGAAGCCCTCTCGAAGGTGTCGCGGCTGCTCGAGCATGCCCTGCAGCATGTGCGCAACGACCAGGGCACGGCCCACCAGGCCGGCGTCTTCGTCGATGCCGCCGAAGACATCCGCCATCTGCTGCACCAGTTCGCCGCCGGTTTCCTGAAGGAGCCGCGCCCGCGCCTGATGCGCGCTCTGCAGGCGATCCTCGACAGCGACAACTCCGCATCCGACGAAGTGCCGTCGGCCGCCAGCTTCCTGCGGGTCGAGGACAACGACGACCACCGCATGCTCGCTGCGGATGCGGATGCGGATGCGGATGCGGATGCGTACGCCGCCACCGATACCGACACCGACGCCGGATCGCATGCCGGGCCCGAGCCGGTCGAACCGCCGGCCGAGCCTGCCGCTACGACACCGGACGAAGCTGCGGAACCGCGCCTGCGAGCCGTCGCGGACGTGTCCGGCGAGTCCGAAGAGGCCGCCCAGCGCCGCATCGACGACACCATCGCCCGCGCGGTCGGTGCCGGCGCCTCGCTCGGCGACGACATCGACGTGGTCGACGTGATCGATACCGAGCTGTTCCCGTTCTTCGAGGAAGAGGCGCTGGAACTGCTGCCGCAACTCGGCAACGCCCTGCGCCAGTGGGGTGCCCGCCCGGAGAACGACCGGGCCCGTGCCGAAGTGCTGCGCGCCCTGCACACCTTAAAGGGCAGTGCACGTCTGGCCGGTGCGATGCAGCTGGGCGAATTGGCCCACCGCTTCGAGACCGAGATCGACGAACTCGGCCCCGAGGTGGGCGACGCTTCCGCGATCGAGCCGCTCTTCGCGCACGCCGACGCGCTGCGCAGCAATTTCGAGAAGCTCCGTGCCGGTACCGAGGTGGATGCCGACACGCCGGTCCGTCCCGCGCCGGCCCATGCCGCGTCCGTCGGCGAGCTTGTCGAAGCATCGGGCGTGGCTTCGGCCGCACCGGTGGCTGTGCCGGGCCTCGGCGTGACTGTGCCGGTGCGCCAGCCGATCGCGGCGGCCGCCCGCAGCGTTGCCGGGCCGTCGGTCCGGGTCCGCTCGGCGCTGCTCGACCGCCTGGTGAACCAGGCGGGCGAGGTGATGATCAGCCGCTCGCGCCTCGAATCGCGCCTGGGCCAGATGCGCGGCTCGCTCGGCGATCTGACCGGCAACCTGGAGCGCCTGCGCCGCGAGCTGCGCGACATCGAGGTGCAGGCCGAATCGCAAATGCAGTCGCGCCTGGCGCTGGCCAAGGACACGGCGGCGGGCTTCGACCCGCTCGAGTTCGACCGCTTCACCCGGGTGCAGGAACTGACCCGGATGATGGCCGAGTCGGTCGACGACGTGGCCACGGTGCAGCGCAACCTGCAGCGCACCATGCAAGGCACCGAAGACGAGCTGGTGGCCCAGGGCCGTCAAGCGCGCGAGCTGCAGCGCGACCTGCTGCGGACGCGGATGGTGGAGTTCGAAGGCATCGCCGACCGGCTCTACGCGGTGGCACGCCAGGCCGCCAAGGAGACTGGCAAGCCGATCACCCTCGACATCACCGGTGGTGCGGTCGAGATGGACCGCGGCGTGCTGGAGCGCCTTGCGCCGGCATTCGAGCACCTGCTGCGCAACGCGGTGGTGCACGGCATCGAGGACGCGGCCACCCGCGCCGCCGCCGGCAAGCCGGCCACCGGCACGATCACCATCGGCCTGCACCAGGAAGGCAACGACGTCGCAGTGGAGTTCCGGGACGACGGCGCCGGCCTGGACCACGACCGCATCCGCGCCAAGGCGCGCTCGCTGGGGTTGCTCGACGGGCTACCCGAACCCGATGACGCGCAGGCCGCGCAGTTGATCTTTCAGCCCGGCTTCAGCACGGCGACGCAGGTCACCGAGCTGGCCGGCCGGGGCATCGGCATGGACGTGGTGCGCACCGAGGTGCAGGCCTCGGGCGGTCGCATCGAGATCCGCTCGCAGAAGGGCGAAGGCACCCGGTTCCGCTTGATCCTGCCGCTGACCACCGCGGTGACGCAGGTTGTGATGGTGCGCGCCGGCAACGTCGTGTTCGCGGTGCCGGCCACCGTGGTCGAAGTGGTGCGGCGCGCTACGCCGGTCGAACTCGATGGCGCCTACGCGTCCGACACCTTCACGCACGACGGCGAGGCGGTGCCCTTCTTCTGGACCGGCGCGCTGCTCGGCTCTTCCGACGCCAGCCACGAGCCGCCCGCCCGCACCCGCCCGGTGGTCGTGTTCCGCAGCGCACAGCAGCGCCTTGCGCTGCACGTCGACGAAGTGCTGGGTCACCAGGAAGTGGTGGTGAAGAACCTGGGGCCGCAACTGGTGCGTCTGCCGGGCATGTCGGGCATGTCGGTGCTGCCCTCCGGCGCGGTGGTGCTGATCTACAACCCGGTGGCGTTGGCCAGCGTCCACGGCGAGCGCGTCCGGGCGCAGCTGGCGGTGCGGCGCGAAGCCACGGCGGCGCAGCAGGCCGAGGATCAGACGCCGGCGGCGCCGGGCCTGATGCACGAGGCCAACCGGGAGGTGCCGCTGGTGCTGGTGGTGGACGACTCGATCACCGTGCGCCGCGTGACGCAGCGCCTGTTGCGCCGCGAAGGTTACCGGGTGGCATTGGCCGCCGACGGGCTGCAGGCGCTGGAGCGGCTGCAGGAGGAGCGCCCGTCGCTGGTGCTGTCCGACATCGAAATGCCCCGCATGGACGGCTTCGACTTGGCGCGCAACATCCGCGCCGACGACCAGCTGCGCGACCTGCCGATCGTGATGATCACTTCCCGCATAGCCGCCAAGCACCGCGAGCATGCGATGGCGCTGGGCGTGAACCACTATCTCGGCAAGCCGTATCCCGAGGAGGAACTGCTGGGACTGGTGCGGCGCTACTGCCTGATGGCGATGCCGGCGTAGCGGGTTCGAGCGGCGGGGGCGCGCCGAAAGGCCAGCCTCCAGTGTTCTTTTGGATTTCGAGCGAAAATGGCCTGCAGCCGGCGCCGGACACGGACCTCCAGCTATCAATTCTATAGCATTGCCGTGTCGGCACGCCCCACCGCCCCACGCGTTGCACGGTGCGGCACCATGCCGGCCGGCTTTGGTGGGGTGGCGGAGATCGACGATTTCGCCGCGGCAGCGGTCCGGCGGCGAGGTGCGCGCCGGCCTCAGGCCCGTGCCCTCTTCACCGCGCCGTAGCGCTCCAGCGTCTTCTCGCGGGCCAGGGCGTGCTCTACGATCGGCTTGGGGTAGTCCTTGCCGAGCGCGAGGCCCGCGGCTTCCAGATCGACCGGCTTGGCCTGCCAGGGCATGTGGATCAGGTCGTCGGGCAGGCGCGCCAGCCGCGGCAGGTAGCGGCGGATGAACCGGCCCTCGGCGTCGAACTTCTGGCTCTGCGTGACCGGGTTGAAGATGCGGAACCACGGCTGCGCGTCGCAGCCGGTGGAAGCCGCCCACTGCCAGTTGCCGTTGTTGCTGGAGAGTTCGAAGTCGTTCAGGTGCAACGCGAAGTAGGCCTCGCCCCGGCGCCAGTCGATTCCCAGATCCTTGACCAGGAAGGCGGCCGTCACCATCCGCAGCCGGTTGTGCATGTAGCCGGTGCGGTTGATCTGCAGCATCGCCGCATCGACCAGCGGATAGCCGGTGCGGCCCTCGCACCAAGCGGCGAAGGCGGCATCGGCCTGCTTGCCGTGCTCCCACTTGATCGCGTCGTACTCCGGTCGGTAGGCGTGGCCGATGACATGCGGCGCGTGGTACATCACCTGGAAGAAGAAGTCGCGCCAGATCAGCTCGCCGAGCCAGACCGCCGCGCCCCGGCTGCCGTGCAGGCTCAACTGGTGCGCGGTGGCGGCCAGCCGGCGGATCGACACGGTGCCGAAGCGCAGGTGCACTCCCAGGTAGCTCGGCCCTTTGGCGCCCGGGAAATCGCGGGTGCGGCCGTAGTCGTCGATGCGGTCGAAGAAGTCCTCGAACAGGCTGTGCGCGCCGCTGGCACCGGTGGGGATCTGCAGTTCCGACAGGTTGGTGGCCTCGAAGCCCAGGGCGGTCAGGGTGGGCACCGCATGCCGGTGCGCCTCGGGCCGCGGGGCCAGCGCGTGCCGGTACTTGGCCACCGGATAGGCCTTCAACTGGTAGTCGTCGAGCTTTTTGAGCCAGGCGTTCTTGTAGGGCGTGTACACGCCGAAGGCGGTGCCGGCCTGGGTCATCACCTCGTCGCGGGCGAAGATGGAATGGTCCTTGTGGAGCTGCAGCACGATGCCGGCATTGGCCAGCGCACCCAGCACCTGCGCGTCGCGCGCCAGCGCGCCCGGCTCGTCGTCCTGCCCGGCGAATACCGCCTGCACCCCGAGGGACTTGGCCAGCACCGCGACATCGTGCTCGGCCTTGGCATGCCGCACGATCAGGCCGGCGGCCGGGTCGTCCGCCAGGCGTTTGAGGTCGGCATCCAGCTCCACCAGCGAGGCCTGGATGAACTCCACCCGGCGGTCGGCGCGCGGCAGCGGGTAGAGGATGTCGGTGTCGAAGACGAAGCAGCAGTACACCCTGCGACAGTTGCGCAGCGCATGGTAGAGCGGCGCGTTGTCGTCGGTGCGCAGGTCGCGCCGGAACCAGACCAGGCCGGAGTCGAACTTCGGTGAATCGGAATGCTGCATGGGCAGGGCTCGGGATAGGTAGAGGGGCTGGCGTCCGGCCGTGGCGCGTATTGGACCAGCAATGCCCCGCACCGCGTGGTGCGGGGCGCGCCGGTGCAGCGTTTGTCGCCGGTTCCGGCGCGCGACCGGTTACCCGCTGTGTCCGGAAGCGCCGGGGCCGCCCGGTCGAGCCTTTAAAATCGTCGCATGGCAGCCGACTCCGATCCCATCAACCTGACGCATCACTTTCTGATTGCCATGCCCGGGATGGAGGACGAGTCCTTCGCCCGCAGCGTGATCTACCTCTGCGAGCACGGCCCACAGGGCGCGCTGGGGCTGATGATCAACAAGCCCAGCGACATCAACCTGCGCCGCCTGTTCGACAAGGTCGATCTTTCGCTGCGGCGCGAAGACCTCTCCGACACGCCCGTCTTCAACGGCGGCCCCGTCCAGACCGAGCGCGGCTTCGTGCTGCACGAGGCGATGCGGGCCAACGTGCCCGACGCGGACGAATCGGTCTACGCCTCCACCATGACCATTCCCGGTGGCCTGGAGATGACCACCTCGAAGGACGTGTTGGAAGCGCTCTCCACCGGCGCCGGCCCGCGCCGGGTGCTGGTGACGCTCGGCTACTCGTCCTGGGGCGAGGGCCAGTTGGAGAGCGAGTTGGCCGAGAACAGCTGGCTCACCGTCGGCGCCGACCTGTCGGTGATCTTCGACGTGCCGGTGAAAGAGCGCTACGACCGGGCGCTGAAGCTGTTGGGTTTGGAAGCCTGGATGATCTCCCCCGACGCGGGGCATGCTTGAATGGCTCCCCCCCCAGGCTTGCTCACTGCGTGTAGCCGCCGACCCCCTACCGGGGGCGCCACTGGCGGCCCGACAAGTCGGTTCCGCGGTGGCCGCTGAAGGTGCAGCCCGGGCGCAGGCGTCGTGGGCGAGGTGCGCCGGATGAGCCCGCCCCCGTCCCCCGCGTCCGACGTCCCGTCCCATTTCCAGAGCTTCCTGGCCTTCGACTTCGGCATGAAGCGCACCGGCGTCGCCTCGGGCAACCGGCTGCTGAAGACCGCCACGCCCCAGCCTACCGTGGCCGCCGAGGGCGACGCCCGCTTCGTGCCCATCGGCAAGCGGATCGCCGAATGGCAGCCCGACGCGCTGGTGGTGGGCGTGCCCTTCCATCCCGACGGCGCGGCGCACGAGAACACCCGCCGCGCCCGCAAGTTCGCCCGCCAGCTGCACGGCCGCTTCGGCCTGCCGGTCTACGAGGTGGACGAGCGCTACAGCACCACCGAAGCCCTGTCCGAGGGCGCGCGCGATGCCGACGCGGCCTCGGCCTGCATCATCCTCGAACAGTTCCTGAGGAGCCTTCCATGACGATTCCCGACTCCGCCGCCGCCGCCGCGGCCAAGCGCCTGGTGCTCGACGCCGAGGCGCTCTACCAGGAACTGCTGCGCGGCCTGCACCGGATGGTCACGCCGCGCACCCGCCTGGTCGGCATCGCCTCGGGCGGCGTCTGGCTGGCCGCCCGGCTGCAGCAGGACCTGGGCCTGGCGGACGCGGCCGGCACCATCTCGTCGGCGATGCACCGCGACGATTTCGCCCAGCGCGGCCTGGCCGCCAGCGCGCAGACCACGCTGCCCTTCGACGTGAACGGCGCCGACGTGATCCTGCTCGACGACGTGCTCTACACCGGCCGCACGATCCGCGCGGTGTTGAACGAGTTGTTCGACTACGGCCGTCCGGCCGGCGTGAAGCTGGCGGTGCTGGTCGACCGCGGCGGCCGCGAGCTGCCGGTGCAGGCCGACTTCGCCGCCGCCCGCGTCGCGCTGCCGGACAGCCAGCAGTTGGCGCTGGAGCGGGGTGCGGACGGCCGCCTCAGCTTCCAGGTGGAGAGCGTCTGACATGCTCTACAAACGCAATCCCCAGCTCAACAAGAACGGCGAGCTGGTCCACCTGCTGTCGATCGAAGGGCTGCCGAAGGGCATCGTCACACACATCCTCGACACCGCCGCCAACTTCGTGAGCGTGAACGACCGCGAGGTGAAGAAGGTGCCGCTGCTGCGCGGCAAGAGCGTGTTCAACCTGTTCTTCGAGAACAGCACCCGCACCCGCACCACCTTCGAGATCGCGGCCAAGCGGCTGTCGGCCGACGTGATCAACCTCGACATCGCGCGCAGCTCGGCCACCAAGGGCGAGTCGCTGCTCGACACCGTCGCCAACCTGAGCGCGATGGCGGCCGACATCTTCGTGGTGCGGCACGGCGAATCGGGCGCGCCCTACCTGATCGCCCAGCACGTGGCGCCGCATGTGCACGTCATCAACGCCGGCGACGGACGGCATGCGCACCCCACACAGGGGCTGCTCGACATGTACACGATCCGCCACTACAAGAAGGACTTCAGCAACCTCACCGTCGCGATCGTCGGCGACGTGCTGCACTCCCGCGTGGCCCGCTCCGATATCCACGGCCTCACCACGCTCGGCTGCGCCGAAGTGCGGGTGGTCGGCCCGCGCACCCTCGTGCCGGCCGACATGGCGCAGATGGGGGTGAAGGTGTTCCACGCGCTGGAGGAGGGCATCCAGGGCTGCGACGTGGTCATCATGCTGCGGCTGCAGAACGAGCGGATGAGCGGTGCGCTGCTGCCGTCGAGCCAGGAGTACTTCCGCAGCTTCGGCCTGACGCCCGAGAAGCTGCGCCTGGCCAAGCCCGACGCGATCGTGATGCACCCGGGCCCGATCAACCGCGGCGTCGAGATCGACTCGGCGGTGGTCGACGGCCAGCAGAGCGTGATCCTGCCGCAGGTGACCTTCGGCATCGCGGTGCGCATGGCGGTGATGTCCATCGTGGCGGGGAATGAAGCATGACCCCCAGGCTCCGCGCTGCGCGTCTTCGCCCACCCCCTTCCAGGGGGCAACACCAGCGGCCCGGCAAAGCCGGATCCGCGGTGTTCCCGAACCGACAAGTCTGCGCTGCGGCAAACCTTCAGGCTTGAATTTATGAACATCCTGATCCAGAACGGCCGGGTGATCGACCCGGCCACCGGTTTCGATAAAAAAGTGCCGCTGGCCGTCGCCGCTGGCCGACTTCTAGCTATCGAAAACATAGCGGCCGAGTTCGTGCCCGACCGCACGCTCGACGCCACCGGCTGCATCGTCGTGCCGGGCCTGATCGACCTGGCGGCACGGCTGCGGGAGCCGGGTCATGAGCACGAGGGCATGCTCGACTCCGAGATGGCCGCGGCGGTGGCCGGCGGCGTGACCGGCCTGGTCTGCCCGCCCGACACCGACCCGGTGCTCGACGAGCCCGGCCTGGTCGAGATGCTGAAGTTCCGCGCCGAGAAGCTGCACCGGGCGCGGCTCTTCCCGCTGGGCGCGCTCACCCGCGGCTTGGCCGGCGAGGTGCTGACCGAGATGGCCGAACTGACCGAATCGGGCTGCGTCGGCTTCGGCCAGGCCGAGGTGCCGCTGCAAAGCACCCAGGTGCTGCAGCGCGCGCTGCAGTACGCCGCCACCTTCGGCTACACCGTCTGGCTGCGGCCGCAGGAGTTGTACCTGGGCAAGGGCGTGGCCGCCAGCGGCCCGCTGGCGACGCGGCTGGGCCTGTCGGGCGTGCCGGTGGCGGCCGAGACGATCGCGCTGCACACGATCTTCGAGCTGCTGAAATCCACCGGCGCCCGCGTCCACCTGTGCCGCCTGAGCAGCGCCGCCGGCATCGACCTGGTGCGCCGCGCCAAGGCCGAGGGCCTGCGGGTGACGGCCGACGTCAGCATCAACTCCCTGCACCTGACCGACGCCGACATCGGCTTCTTCGACAGCCGCGCCCGGCTCGCTCCGCCGCTGCGCCAGCAGCGCGACCGCGACGCGATCCGCACCGGCCTGGCCGACGGCACGATCGACGTGCTCGTCTCCGACCACACCCCGGTCGACGAGGATGCCAAGACGCTGCCCTTCGCCGAGGCCGAGCCCGGCGCCACCGGCCTGGAGCTGCTGCTGAGCCTGGCGGTGAAGTGGGCCGACGAATCGGGCGGCGGCAGCGCCGGCCTGCTGCGGGCGCTGTCGGTGCTGACCCACGCGCCCGCCGCCGTGCTGGGCGGATCGCTGGGCACGCTACAGGCCAGCCTGGGCCGGCTGGCGCCCGGCGGCGTGGCCGACATCTGCATCTTCGACCCGGTCGCGCGCTGGACGGTCGGTGCCGACACGCTGCGCAGCCAGGGCAAGCACACCCCGTTCTCCGGCTACGAGCTGCCGGCGCAGGTGCGCTGGACGCTGGTCGGCGGGCAGATCGCATACGCGCGGCATGGCTGACGCCGGGCTGCGGGGCGGCCGGGCGACGGCGGGGCACCCGACTTCCGGCCTCCGCCGTGCGCCGGCTGTGCCGGTGGCGGGTTCGGCGATCCGCCCATGCCGCCGGTGAGCGCGCCCGGCCGGGCCGGACCCGCTGCGCGATGACGTCCCCGCTCCGCCATCTGCAGGCCGGCTGGCGCATCCTGCGCGCTGCGGCGCACGGCACGCGTGGCCTGTGGCTGATCCGCCGGCGCTTCCCCGGCTTCACCCCGGACGAGCGCGAAGCCTGCATCGAGGACTGGGCGCGGGGGATGCTGACCATCCTCAACGTCGCGCTGCGGGTGGAAGGCCGGCGGCCCGACGGCGGCCCGCTGCTGCTGGTGGCCAACCACACCTCGTGGCTCGACATCCTGGCGGTGCAGGCCGCGCGCAGCTGCCGCTTCGTCGCCAAGGCCGAGGTGCGGCGCTGGCCCCTGATCGGCGTGGTGGCCGCCGCGGCCGGCACGCTGTTCATCGAACGCGCCTCGCGCCGCGACGCGGTACGGGTGGTGCACCACGCGGCCGAGAGCCTGGCGGCCGGCCACGTGGTCACGGTGTTTCCCGAAGGCACCACCGGCAACGGCTGCGTGCTGCTGCCGTTCCACGGCAACCTGCTGCAGGCGGCGATCGCCACCGACGTGCCCGCGCTGCCGGTGGGCATCCGCTTCCTCGATGCCGCCACCGGCGCGCCGTCCGCCCTGGCGGCGTACGTGGACGACGACACGCTGGTCGCCTCGCTCTGGCGTACCCTGACCGGCCCGCCGCTGGTGGCCGTCGTGAACTTCGGCGTGCCGGGCCGTGCGGCCGGCCGCGACCGCCGGGCCTGGGCCGCGGTACTGCATGCCGAGGTCGACCATCTGCGCCGAGGCCTCGCGTCGCCGGATTGCTCTCAAAAACATAGCGGGTAGTCGGCGTGCAGAAAGCCCGCCGGCTATTCCGGAGCACAATAAGGCGGTCATGTCGCACCGAGCGGCTACGCCCTGAAACAAAAAACGGCCGGCGCGGCACAGAGCTGCCGCCCGGTTCGCGCATCATCCAGCCCCCGACCGCCACGGACGCGCGGCCGGCGCCTTTTCTGCCTACCCCATGAGCCTGATCCACCGCATCCAGAACCTGCTGCTGCAGCCCCGCACCGCCTGGCACCGCATCGACGACACCCCCATCGGCTCCGCACGCATCTTCCGCCATCTCCTGCTGCTGGCCCTGGTGCCGGCGATCTGCGGCTTCGTCGGCCTGTCGGTCGTCGGCGCCCGGGCGGCCGGCGTCACCATCCGGCTGCCGTGGCAGCGGGGACTGGTGCACGCGGCCGCCACTTACTGCATGCTGGTGGCGGGCGTGCTGGTGGTGGCCCTGGTGGCCCACGTGGTGGCACCCACGTTCGGTGGTCGGGCGAGCCGCGAGAGCGCTTTGAAGCTCGCGGTGTACGGCAGTGCCGCCGCCTTGCTGGGCGGCGTGTTCCTGCTGGTGCCGGCGCTGTCGATGCTGTGGCTGCTGGCCGTGCTCTACGCCGCCTATGTGGTGTTCGCCGGTTTGCCGTCGGTGATGCGCAGCGCGCCGCAGAAGACCGTGCCCTACGCCGCGGTGCTGGTGCTGGCGGGTGCGGTGGTCGGCCTGCTTCTGTCGGCCGCCATGACCCGCCTGACCGCCCACGGCATGGAAGCCGCCGACATCACGGTGCAGACGCCCGGCGGCAAGGTGCGGCTGGACGCCGCCAGTCTGGAGGCCGCGTCGCAGAAGATCTCCGATGCGGCCCGGCGGATGGAGGCCGCCAGCGACCGCCAGGGCGCCGCCGCGGCCGGGCAGGGCGGCGCGCCGACGGTGGGAACGCCGCCGGTCACCGGTGGCGACCCGGACACCGGCGCGGTGCCGGCGCCGGCCCTCAAGGCCGCCCTGCCGGAGACGCTGGGCGCTTTCCAGCGCACCGCCATCGAGATGCACGGCGGCCAGGTCACCGGCCGGGTCAACAGCAACGCCCGCGCGGACTACTCCAACGGCGAGCAGCGGATGCGGATCGAGATGATCGACCTGGGCGCGATGAGCAAGCTGATGGCGTCCGCCGGCGCCGCGGTGCAGGGCGAGCGCGAGAACAGCAGCGTGTCCGAACGCACCTGGCAGGAGAACGGCCGCACCCTGCACGAGAATTTCCGCAAGGACGGCAGCTCGGCCCAGTACACCACCACCCTGCGCAACGGCGTGGTGGTCGAGGTCACCGGCACCCGGATGAACCTCGACGAAGTGAAAGCAGCCTCCAGCCTGCTGGACCTGGCCACGCTCGAAAAGCTGCAGCGCCGTACGCTTCCCTGAGTTTTGTTCACGGAAAAAGCCGCCGCGGTTCGGCCCGCGGCGGCCCGGTCGGAAGACCGACCGAGGTCCCGCCACGGAAGGAGCCGCTGGACGACGCCGATGCCGGGCAGGGCCGCCATCCGTTTCGTGGCCATGCTGGACGTCACGCCGGCGGGCGTGGTCGCCATGAGCGGCTTCGAGCCGATGCAGCTCGCGACCGTCGTCGGCCTCTTGTGACGAAGTGATGCAGGTCCGCGGCGCCGTGGCGGCAGACTTCGGTCGGGGCGCGGATCGCTGTCGCGTACCGGCCTTTCCCCGTATCCAGGAGACATCCATGCGTCGTTTCCAGCATCGATCCCCGTCTTTCGCGCGTTCTCTTCGCGCTACCGTACTGACGGCAGTGGCCTTCCTGTCGGCCGGCGCTTTCGCCCAGATCTCGCCTGGCGCGGCCGCGGCTGCATCCGCCGGCGGCAGCAGCGCCTCGGCCAACGGTGGCACGGGTGGGGTGGGCCTGGGTGGGGTGGGGCCCGGGGTCACGGTCAACCCGGGTGTCAACAGCGGCGCCGGCACCGGCGTCCAGGGCCGCGAGCAAGGCTCCGGCGCATTGAGCGGCCCGCGTGCGCGGCGCGATGCGCAGGCCGTCGCAGCACAACGCGGTGAAGCCGTACCGGAGCGCGCCGGCCAGCGCGCGCTGATGCTCGACCAGACCCGGCGGGAGCCGCTCGGCTCGCTGTCGAACCCGTCCGGCCCGCCGGGCCCGCCGCCGCCTTCGGGCCGCAACACCGGTTCACAATGAGGGTCGGCCGCCACCGTCGGGGTGGCGGTACCACCCCCATTCGTTGGACCGGATGCATTCGATGAAACGTTCCCTTCTCGCCCTCTGCGCCCTGGCCGGCGTTTCGCTGCAGGCATGCGCCCTGCTGCCCTCCAGGGCACCGGCTCCGTCGATGGATGCGGTACCGGCAAGCGGTGCGATCTGCGATGCCACCAATGCGCAATTCGCGGTTGGCAAGACGGTGGACCAGCGCTTGGGCGAAGAAGCGCGCGGCCGTGCCGGCGCGTCGGTCGTGCGGGTACTGCGGCCCGGGCAGGTCGTGACGATGGAGTTCAGCGCGTCACGCCTGACGCTCGATGCCGATGCGCAAGGCGTCGTGACCCGCGCCCGCTGCGGGTGATCGGATCGGCCCGCAAAGAGGGGCTGCGGCAGTGGATGCATGCGCCTGCAGGCATGCGCCGCGAGTTGAATATGGTGCCCCGACAGTATCCGCACTTCCTCTTGAAACCCGCATGAATGCTGGCTATCGTCACAGCGGGGGCCGAATGTGCCCCCATTTGTGCCCCCAGACCCATGACGGTACCCCTTTGAAACTCACTGACGCCAAGCTACGAACCCTCACTAAGCCCGGCAAGCATGCCGATGGCGCCGGCCTCTATCTGGAAGTCACCGCAGCCGGTGGCCGCTACTGGCGGTGGAAGTACCGCATCAACGGCAAGGAGAAGCGGCTGGCCTTTGGTGTCTATCCCCAGGTGGGGCTCAAGGAAGCCCGGGAGCGGCTCGACGTAGCCCGCCAGGCCCTGCAACGTGGGGACGATCCCGGAGAGCTGCGGAAAGCCGCCAAGGTGAAGACGGCATTCGAGTCGGTCAACACCTTTGAGGCGGTGGCCACCGACTGGCTGCAGCACCAGGCCGGCAAGTGGATCCCTGCCACTCGTGAGCGCGTTAGGTCCTCCCTGGCGGCCGACATCTTCCCCGCCTTCGGTGGGCGGCCCATGGCAAGCCTGCAGGCGCTCGACGTGATGCAGGCCGTCAAGAAGATCGAGGCCCGTGGCTCGGGCGACATGGCGGGCCGAGTACTGCAGCGGATCAAGGCGGTTTTCCGCTTTGCCGTCATCCACAAGCGCATCGAGAGCAATCCCATGGTGGACCTGCTGCCGGCCGAAATCCTGCAGCCCCGGCGGGTGCAGCACCGCCCGGCACTGTCGGAGCGCGAGCTGCCCCGGTTTCTGGCGCAGCTCGACGGCTACGAGGGCGATTCGATCACCGTGCAGGCCCTCCGCCTGCTGATGCTGACCGCCGCCCGCCCGGGTGAGGTGCGGGGCGCACGGTGGGACGAATTCGACCTGAGCGCGGCGGTGTGGCGCATACCGGCCAGCCGCATGAAGATGCGCAATGAGCACCTGGTGCCGCTGTCGGCGCAGGCCCTGGCGGTGCTGCAGACGCTGCAGGGCATCAGCGGCGGCCGTGAGCTGGTGTTTCCCAGCCCCTCCTACCAAAGCAAGCCCCTGAGCGAAAACACGTTCAACAGCACGTTGGCCCGCTTCGGCTACAAGGGCAGCGCCACCGCCCACGGCTTTCGTGCGCTCTTCTCCACCGTCGCTAATGAGCGGGGATGGAACCCGGATGTGATCGAGCGGCAGCTGGCCCATATCGAGCGCAACGAGGTGCGGGCGGCCTATCACCGTTCCACCTACCTGGATGACCGGGCAAAACTGATGCAGTGGTGGGGCGACCACATCGATTCGCTGCGGGCCGGCGTCATGGCTTAGCAGCCTTCCGACACCCTAGCCACAGGCCGCCCAGCAGTAATGCTTGGCGGCTTTTTTGCGTCTACCGTTCATCGCCAACCGACCTAAGAAACCGCAAACAGGCGGGGACACGGGGACAAATCGTGCTGCTCTATACAAATCAACAACTTACGCAAAAATGGAGGCGGGGACAAAGCGGGGACCAAGCGGGGACAAGGCGGGGACAAATACAGAATATATTGAATAGTGAAATTTTTCTCATACATACATATAGGTTTGCCTCTGGCGGGGTCATGAATTTGTCCCCGGTCGTTGGCGGAATTCGCGGAAAAAGGCTTCCCCTGGGCCTCAGCATCTCACCCGCAGGACACAATAGACCGCATGAATGTCACACCCCGCGCATTCGTGCCGGCCCCTGCGAATGCCATTCCTGTATGGCTACACGCCCCAACCGAGATCGTGCAGCGCCTGCTGGATACGTTGCAGAATTACCAGTTCACAGGTTCACTCCGCGGTCGCATGGTGTTGGGGTTGGCATCTGTCGTGCTGGAGCAGCAACATGCCATCGTTCTCTTGCTTAGGACCCGCCTCAACAGTGCCGCGCTCGCTTTGGCCCGCGCTGTCACGGAAAGCCTGCTGAAAACCCAGTGGATGCAGTCCTATGCAACAGATGAGCAGGTGGAGCGTCTTTCAGAAGGTGTGCAAGAGTTTCCTGACCTCACCAGGCTGATCGCTGACGTCATGGCTGGCGATGCAGTGGAGGGTGCGTGGTGGGCGCAGTGGAAGCTGGACAACTATCGAATCGTTTGCGACTACGCGCATACCGGTCGCATTCAGGTGTCCTACTGGTTCAACGGCAACATGGTCGAGCCGACGCACCCGGTGGATGAGTTGCAAACCCTGGCCGCGCACAGCACCATGCTTGCCCTCCTGGCTGCAGTCTGCATTGCAGACGCTGCATCCGACGCCAGCCTGTTAGCGCGCGTGAACGAACACCTCGACTGGTTCAAAGACCGGCTGGTCTGGGCCTCTTAAAAACTGCTCTTTATGACGTGTGATCGTTCAAGGCCCATCTGGGCTATCCAAATCGTGGGTGACCGTGAGTTTCTTGAATACCTTGCAGAGCAAACAGAGTCGCTCGACAACTGGATCTTCCGCGAAGAATCTGACGATAATTTTTATCTGGCTCTGACCAACCTCACTAGGAAAGCTGAGTTTGAAGAGGTGTGGGCGTGTGCAAGCAACCGTGTACAGGAGTTGTCTGGAGCCTTGAAATTCACGCGACGCTTGGTGGAGCCTTTGAAGCTGGGCCGTGTCATATACCGGCACGAAGACGGCACCCTAGATCAGTCCATATGCCTCCCAGCCGACGCGTTTGCCGATCTGTCGCCTTCGGCGGTGCACCTCCGAATTTGGCGCAATGGTGGTCGCACTGCGCAGCCGCGTGAAGAGACGCTCTTGCAGAAGTTCGCCCTGCTCATGCAAGCCGACCCACTTGTAGCAAAGGCACTTCGGCTTACAGAGCTCCCAGACGCAGATATTTGGACAGGTCTGTACCGCCTGGGCGAGCTGATTCAAGAAGACCTGAAGCTTAGCGACACTGATCTTTTCGAGCGCGGATGGACTAGTAAAAAAGAGTGGGGTTGCTTCAGGCGCACCGCCAACTCCTCTGCGGCTGGCGATGCGTCCCGGCATGGTGCAGCAAATGAGGATCCACCGGATCGCCCGATGCAGTTGCAGGAAGCGCGCGAATTGCTGCAGCGGGTGATGGACGGATGGCTGGAATACCGCTTGGCACTCGCCGAGACTGCGTGCAATAATTCCCTCGGCCCCTAACCGGGCTGGTGCGTAAGAACACCATTCGATAAGCGGTGCAACCTCCCCGATAGCGAGGTTTTGTCACGTCTAGACTTTCGCGTGTTCGCTGTTGGCGAGCATGCAGCAGTTTTGGGCGGGATGGTCGGAGCGGTAACGCCCGACGCACGTCTTATCGCGTGTTCTTAACATCCCGTCCACCTCTTGCGCTTAGGAACGCAGGCGGTGGTTTCAAGTCTCGATAAGGAGCACGAAGCCATGACCACGGTCATTTCTTTGGCCAGCCGCCGCGCTGCGCCCCCATCGCCCGCTCAGGGCACCCCCGATCCCATCCAACTGCACGCCCAGGCGCATAACGCTCTGAGCATGGCCCTCTGGCACCTGAGCCAGCCGGCTGGCAACATCCCTGGCGCCACCCGCAAAGCGGTGCAGGCCCTGGCCGCCCTCAACCAACTGCATGGGAGGGCCTGAGCATGGGACAGCAACATTCCACCCAGTATGAAAGTCCGAAAGTCCTCGCCGGTGCGATCGAGAACATGGACGCTCTATCGCAGGAGGCATTCGCTCAAATCGAGGCGTTGTCGAATGCGTCTTTGAAGCGATTGGAAGATCCTTCGGTTGTGGAAGACGTCGAGACACTGGCGCGCATGCTCAATTGCATCCGCGACACCGCCGCTCGGGCCATGAACGACATCAATTCCGAAGCGGAGCGCTATGGCGCCAACAGCATCGATAGAGCAGAGACTTTACGGGCTGCGGCGGTGCGCGAGGCGCGGGATAAACGGAGTCGAATCGATGGCTTGCTGGGGCGATCTGCACGGGTATCCGGTGAGATCCAGACATCTGAGCCGGTGGGTGCGCCAGCGCCAAATCTGGCCGATGCACCATGCCAGCCAGGCACTTGTGCAACGCCAGCACCTCGCAGGCGCAAAGATCTGGAATTCGTGACCACCGAGTATGAAAACTGGACGATGGGCGGCCCGGTTCCTCTCGTGCTCAATCCAGCAGCTGACGTGCACACGCTGATTGCCTGGTGCTGGGGCCAGTCGCACGAGCTGCAGGAGTGGACCGAAATGCTGCTGACTCTGGCGCCGGAATCAGGCGTTACTGCATCGCAGTTGGCCGGCGTAATTTGGGGCCGGCTGCGGCCGCTTACGAACATGCTCCATGCCCTAGGCGACCGCACTTCACCTTAGCAGGCAAGCGAGCTGCCGGAGCACCTGGCTGTGCTCGATCCAGGCAGGCCAGCTGGTTGACTCGTCGCAATTTGCCCTAGTTGCGGCGAGCGAAATTTCAGACCATGCGTTGAACGTCCATGCATCGCAATGGATTCCAGAGAGTGCCGTTTCCCTGTCTGCGGGAGCTTTCTCGGACCATTGCGCTCGGCAGGAAATTTCTTAAGTAGTGTCAATTTGCCCTAGTTTTGGGTCGGCAGATTGCAGACCATGCACGGACGTTTACGCACTTTGGCGGATGCGCCTCAACACGAAAGGTCTGTTATGAATGTCCCCACCCAGCCGGAAACTCCGCTGGTCCGCGAGCGGCTGTTGCGCCTACCCGAGGTCGAAGATGTCTGCGGCATCAAGAAGTCGACCATCTACGCCCTGATGAAGCAGATTGGGCCTGATGGTCGCCGCAAATTCCCTCCATGCATTCGCGTCACACGCCGGGCTGCGGCATGGCCCGAGTCGGCTGTGATGGAGTGGGTTCGCCTACGCGTGGCCGAGTCCACACACGCTGCGAGCGCGCAGCTATGGTGAGCGCCACAGCTGAAAGCCCGGTGGCCCGACTGGTGCTCGGCGCTGCCCGAGCAGCAGCCGCTGAGAGGCTGGTGCAGGCCGAGGCGGTATTCGCACAACAACTGGATGGCGTCGTGGTGTTTTCGCGGCTGTGGCGGCGTCGTGGGCGTACAGCAGTGCGGGTTCGGATGTGCTGGCCCGGAGTCGTTGAAGAGGTCATCGAAAGCACTGGCGAGCTGCTGCGAGTTACCCCCGTTTATTCCCTGCGCAACCGTGCGGGCCTTGCCTCGTTCATGGCGAAGGCGGCCGGCGTTGCTCCACTCATGTCGGTTTCCTATACCCCCCCCAATCCCGACGCTACCGCATCACTTTCGATGCAGCGGCCGTTCTGCGAGTGCTCGATGCGCGTACGGGTGATGTGCTGGCCGAGTCGGAGCCTGGTCAGCCTGCGGTGCTGCGGGCAAGTTTCAACCCTGTGACGGCGGCCGATCTGGCCCCGCGCTTTAGCTGAGGCGTGTGCCTCGCATCACAACATGCCAGCTGTCATAACGCCTGAGCTGGTCCGGTCGGCTCTCAACCACGTCCCGGCCAACATGCCGCGTGACGAGTGGGCGCGCATCGGCATGGCTATCAAAAGCGAATTTCCGGAAGACGATGGCCTAGCCCTGTTCATGGACTGGAGCCGTACTGCAGACGGGCACCAGGAAGCAGCCACTCGCAGCACGTGGCGCAGCATCAAAGCGGGGGGCGGCGTGGCCATCGGGACGCTGCTGCGCGTGGCCAAGCAAAACGGCTTCGAAGTGCCAAGCTCAAGCACCAACGCTGGCTCCAGCGCTACCCAGCGGCAGCCTAAGCCGCGAACCCAGAACCGGGATGCCGACCAAGCGCGGCAAGCCGCTGCCCAGGACTCAGCGGCGGTGTCGGCGCATGTGCTTTGGGAGTCGGGAGACACCGACTCCAGCAGCCCATATCTGGAGCGCAAGGGCGTGCGAGCACACGGCGTGCGTTGCACCGATGATGGCTGGCTGCTGATCCCCTTGCGTGACGCTGGGGGCCGGCTGTGGAACGTGCAACGCATCGCACCGGCAAAGCCTGCGAAAGGGCCTGAAAAGCTCTTCCAGCGTGGAGGCCGCAAATCGGGCCTGTGGCACCTGCTGGGCACTGCGCCAGCGCAAGACAGCGGCTCGCCGGTACTCGTCGCCGAAGGCTATGCAACAGCCGCCAGCATCCATGAGGCCACCGGGCATCCTGTTGCCGTTGCGTTCGATGCAGGCAACCTGATCCATGTCACGCGGGCTCTGCGCAGCTTGTATCCAATGGCGCAGATCGTCGTGTGCGGAGACGACGACAGGGCCACGCAAGCGAAGAGCGGGACCAACCCGGGCCGGGCAAAGGCAGAGGGTGCGGCGCAGGCTGTAGCGGGCGTCCCGGCGTTCGTAAGCGCTCAAACAACCACGGCCTTGCGAGCGGCGGAAGGCCGGTGTACGCAGTGCGGTCTACTTTGATCCGAGCGCGATGTTCCAGGGCAGCAGCGCCTC
>NZ_QJTC01000026.1 GCF_003217575.1 Xylophilus ampelinus
CCGATGCAGGAGCTGCGCTGGTTGCTGGAGGAGCTGCGGGTGAGCTTCTTCGCCCAGGAGCTGCGTACGCCGCAGCCGGTGAGCGTCAAGCGGCTGGACAAAGCGTGGTCGCTACTGAATATTTAACTCGGGTCATCAAGCTCGCCCCCAGGCTGCGCGCACTGCGGGGGGCGATACCAGCGGCCCGGCGGAGCCGGTTCCGCGGTATCTCTGGGACTGCGGGGGCGGCGGTAGTGGGAGTGTTGGAGAGGCCGGCTAGAACAACTCGACGTCGTTGTTCGCCAGGTTCGACGATTCGAGCTTGCCGCTGGCGACCAGGGTCTCGTAGTGCTGGACCTGATTGCGGCCGTTTTGCTTGCCGTAGTAGAGCGCCTGGTCGGAATGGCCCAGCACCTCGACCGAGGAGCCGCCGGCGGTGCCGGTGAAGCCCACGGTCACGGTGACGCGGCCCACCTGCGGGAACACGTGCTGCTCGATGTTGGTCCGGAAACGGTTGAAGATGCGATGGGCGTCTTCGAGCGTGACCGAGCGCAGCAGCACCACGAACTCCTCGCCGCCGAAGCGGAAGATGCGGTCGTGGGTGCGGAACGAGGAGCGCAGCAGGTTGGTGACCAGGATCAGCACCTCGTCGCCGTACAGGTGGCCGAAGCGGTCGTTGACCTGCTTGAAATGGTCGATGTCCACCACGCCCAGCCAGTGCTGCTCGGGCTCGGCGGCGTTGGCGGGGATCTCGGTGCCGCGGGACTGCACCTCGATCTGCGAATAGCGCGAGAACTGCTCGTCGAACGTCTTGCGGTTGAGCAGGCCGGTGAGCGCGTCGCGCTCGCTGTAGTCGAGCAGGCTCTGGTAGTTGCGGTACACCTCCGCGATGCCGTAGACCACGTCGAGCGCCTGCGGGTTGTAGGGTACGTCGTTGCACAGTTCCAGCACCGACACCACCTTGTCCTGCAGCCGCACCGGCAACCAGAGCGTGTAGCGGTCTTCCTGCCGCCGCTCGGCGCTGTTGAGCCGGTGCTCGATCGCCTGGTCCAGTTCGGGAAAATCCGAAAACGGCTCCAGCTCGCCGAACGAAGGCGACCGGCGGTCGGTGGTGACCGGCTGGCCCGCGTCGAGCAACAGCACCGGCCGGATCAGCCGGCCCTCGGCTGTGTTCACCAGCTCCAGCTTGCGCACACGACGGATGTCGACCAGGTGCCGCATCGCCGACACGACGGAAACCTCCAGGCGGTCCTGATCGCGGTGGCCTGTGATTTCTACGAGGTGCTGGAGAATCTGGGTCATCTTCTCGGGTGAAACCGGGAGGGCGAAATGGAGGAGTGGTGGCATTGTGCCCGCAACGGCGCACGGCCGGCGCAAAGTTCCGGGTCGAAAAGCGGAATCTGATCCGGGTTAAATGTACCGCGCGACAGGGGGCATTTCAGATTCGGGTGAAAACGATGTCCCAGACGCCGTGGCCCAGCCGGATACCCCGGTTCTCGAACTTGGTGAGCGGCCGGTAGGCGGGCCGCGGCGCGAAGCCGGTCGCGGTGCTGTTGCGCAGCAGCGGCTCGGCGCTCAGCACCTCCAGCATCTGCTGCGCATAGGGCTCCCAGTCGGTGGCGCAGTGCAGGTAGCCGCCGGTCGCGATACGGGCCGCGACACGGGCCACCCACGCCGGCTGCACCAAGCGGCGCTTGTTGTGGCGGGTCTTGTGCCACGGGTCGGGGAAGAACAGGTGCAGGCCGGCCAGCACGTCGGGCGCCAGCATCCGGTCGACCACCTCGACCGCGTCGTGCTGCACGATCCGGATGTTGGTCAGCCCGTGCTCGCCGATGCGTTTCAACAACGCGCCCACGCCGGGCTCGTGCACCTCGCAGCACAGGAAGTTCTTCTCGGGCATCAGCGCCGCGATGCGTGCGGTGGCCTCGCCCATGCCGAAGCCGATCTCCAGCACCGTGGGTACCGCACGGCCGAAGGCGGCGACCAGGTCCAGCGGCTCCGGGCGGTAGGGAAGGATGTAGGTGCTGCCGAGCGTCTCGAAGGCCTTGGCCTGGCCGCTGGTCGTGCGGCCGGCGCGGCGGACGAAGCTCTTGATCGGCTTGCGGTACGGCGCGGGCGCGGCGGCGTCGCCGGTGGGGGCGGATGCGGCTGCTGCGCCTGGCAGGGCGGCCGGTGCGGCCGGCGGCTTCGACGGGTCCTGCGCGGCGGTCGGAGGGGCGGCGGACGTCGCGTCGGCGGGCGGTCCGGATGCGGAAAGTGGTGTGTTCACCCGTCGATTTTAGGTGCGGCCCCGAACACGCCGGGCTGCATCCCCCAGCGCGCCCTCCAGGCCGGCACCCACCGCGCCAGCCGGTCGGCCACCGTGTCGCTCGGCGCCGCCGCAGGCAGGCCCAGCGCGGCCGCGGCGGCCGAGAGCGCCTCGGCCGGCCGGGCCGCGTCGAACGCCTCGGCGCCGTTGTGCTTCGACAGCTTGTCTCCGCTGGCGGCCAGCACCAGCGGGGTGTGCAGGTAGCGCGGTGCGGCCAGGCCGAGCGCGCGCTGCAGCAGCAACTGCCGGGGCGTGTTGTCGAGCAGGTCTGCGCCGCGCACGATGTCGGTGATGCCCTGCGCCGCGTCGTCGACCACCACCGCGAGCTGGTAGGCGTAGAGGCCGTCGGCGCGCAGCAGGACGAAGTCGCCGACCGTGTCCTCGACCGCCTGGGACTGCGGGCCGTAGGCGCGGTCGGTCCAGCGCACCGGCGGCATTGCCAGGTGCGCGTACGGATTTGCTATTAATCTTATAGCGCGTGGTCGTCGATCCTCGCCGGCTACAGGCACTTTTCGTGTGGAAATATCGGTTCTGAACCGCCAGGCCCGTGCCGGTTTGCCGTGCAGGCCGGTACGGCAGCTGCCCGGGTAGGGAAGGGCCGCATGGCGCTGGCGCTGCACGCCGAACACCGCCTGGGCCTCTTCGATGTCGCGCCGGGAGCATCCGCACGGGTAGGCGGCGCCGCCGGCGACCAGTTGCGCCAGGGCCGTCGCGTACAGGTCGGTGCGGGCCGATTGCCGTAGCGGCGGCGCATCGGGCACCAATGCGCAGGCGGCCAGCTGCGACAGGATCGTCCGATCGGCGCCGGATATGCAGCGGTGCGCATCGACATCCTCGATCCGCACCAGCCACCGGCCGCCGTGGGCGCGGGCGTCGAGCCAGCTGGCCAGCGCCGCGACCAGCGAGCCCGCGTGCAGCGGACCGGTGGGCGAGGGCGCGAAGCGGCCGACATAGCCCGCCGCGCCGGCCCCGGTGTCCCCTTGCGGAATCACGCCAGCGCGAGCCCCATCTCCAGGCCGGAGACGAAGGCGTCCTCCACCCGGTGGCCCAGGCACCAGTCGCCGCAGGCGCCCAGGCCGGCCTGCGCGTCCCACAGGTGGGAGCGTCCGAGCGGCTCGACCGTCTTGGCGTCGGTCCAGCGCAGCACTTCGGCGTGCGACGGCTCGGCGCGGATGCCGGTCACCTCCGAGAAGGCGCGCAGCAGCTTGGCGCGGACCCGGTCGGGCTCGTCGCCGAGGTGCTCGCGCGACCAGGCCTCGCTGGCCTGCACCGTCCAGCGCTCGACGCCGCCGCGGCCGGGCTTGGACGATTCGCGCGCCAGCCAGACGATGCGGTGGTGGGTGCTGCGCGCCGCGTTCCATTGCGGCCCGAGGGTGACGAAGCCGGGTTGCGAGGCCTGCGGAAACGCCAGCATCAGGGTCCAGCACGGCGCGACCTCGCAGGCTTCGATGGCCGGCGCCAGGGCGTTGTCGCGGGCGCCGCGCAGCAGCACCGCCGCCTGTGCGGCCGGCACCGCAAGCACGACGGTATCGAAGCCGGCGAAGACGCGGGCGGCGCCGTCGGCGGTCGAGGTCTTCAGTTGCCACCGGGCCGGGTCGAGCGCGTCGCGCACCAGGCCGTAGACGGAGGTGCCCGCGTGCAATCGGCCGGCCGCCGCCAGCGGCGCCGCCCAGTGACGCGGCAGGGCGTCCATGCCCGGCGAGGGCACCCAGTGGGCATCGCGCGGCGGCAGGCCGGCGGCGGCCACGCGGCCCTGCGTGTCCAGCACTCGGACGGTGTTGGCGCTCCAGCGACGGCACAACCCGGGCGCGGTACGCTCCAGCGCCAAGGCGAAGCGCGGGTCGCGCACGGTGAAATACTGAGCGCCGCTGTCGAAGCCGCCGAAGGGCGAGGCCTCGGTCGCCATCCGGCCGCCGGGCTGCGCGCCGCGGTCGAACACCGTCACCGCATGGCCGGCCTGCGCCAGGGTGCGGGCACAGGCGATGCCCGCCAGGCCGGCACCGACCACGGCGACCGTACGGCGGGGCGCGGTCGGGGTATCCGCCGACGCGGCGGCCGACCGGGCCGAGCGCGGCGCGGTGCGAGAGGTCGGGGTGCGGGCGGGTGGCGCGGGAAAGGGGGGCATGGAGTTTCCTGGGAAAGGCCGCGGGGCGGGCGAGATCGTCTGCACGGTTGCCGCGCCATGATGCCAGCACGCCGGGGCCGGTTTTCTCGGGCCGACCCGGTCACGAGCACCCGGCGGCGAGGGCGTCGGGCGCATGCAGAGCGCCCGCGCCGCGGCTGCGAAACTGCCCGCTGCGGCGATATGCCGCGGCATCGCCGGCATGTCGGGGGTGAACACGTCGCGCGGGCCTGGCATTGCGGCGGGGATGCAGTCGATGTGAGAGGTGGAGTCCATCGCTCTGATCGGCCGCGGCGCACCGGCTACAGTCTGGTCGGACGGGCCGGCGTCCGGGGCTCTGCCGCCCACCGAAGGCCCCGTTCCTCCATTGACCTCCTGTTTTATCGAAAGCCCTTGCCATGACCCGAGCTGTCTCGACCACCATTTCCGGCGCGCAGAACGGCCTCGCCCTGGTGGGCCGCCTGATGCTGGCCTCCCTGTTCCTGCCCGCGGGCATCTCGAAGCTGATGGGTTTCTCGGGCACCGTGGGCTACATCGCCTCGAAGGGCCTGCCGGCCCCGAGCGCGGCGGCCGGGGTGGCGCTGCTGGTCGAGATACTGGGCGGCCTGGCGCTGATCGCCGGCTTCGGCACCCGCGTCGCGGCCATCGTGTTGGCGGTATTCACAGTGGTGGCCGCCGTGTTGTTCCATAATTTCTGGGCGGTGCCGCAAGCGCAGCAAATGATGCAGCAGATGAACTTCAACAAGAATATCGCCATCGCCGGCGGCCTGCTGGTACTGGCCACCTTCGGTGCCGGCGCCTATAGCGTCGACGCCAAGCGCCGCGGCTGATCCGGGCCTTGCCTTGCCGCCGATGCGTCCTTTCGGGGCGCACCGGTGTACTTCCTAGTGCTCTACTGCGAGATTCCCATGACCCAGACCGTCGTCGTCTTCCATTCCGGCTACGGCCATACTCAGCGCCTGGCGCAATCGGTCGCCGACGGCGCGCAGGCCGAACTGATCGCGATCGATGCCGAAGGCAACCTGCCCGAAGGCGCCTGGGATACCCTGGCCGCGGCCGACGCGATCATCTTCGGCACGCCGACCTACATGGGCGGCCCGAGCTGGCAGTTCAAGAAGTTCGCCGATGCGTCTTCCAAGCCCTGGTTCGGCCGGGCCTGGCAGGACAAGGTCTTCGGCGGCTTCACCAACAGCGCCAGCCTCAACGGCGACAAGCAGGGGACGCTGCAGTATCTGGTGACGCTGGCCTCTCAGCACGGCGGCGTCTGGGTCAGCCTGGGCCTTCTGCCGAGCAACGCCAAGGCGGCCGACCGCAACGATCCGAACAACCTGGGCGGCTCGGTCGGCGCACTGGCCCAGAGCCCGTCGGACGCGAGCGCCGCCGAGATGCTGCCGGGCGACCTGGAAACCGGCCGCCTCTACGGTGCCCGCGTGGCCGCGATTGCCGGCCGCTTCACCGGCTGACGCTCGCACTCGGCCGGCGCACCTGCGCCGCATCCACGGCCACGGCCTCCCAGCAAGCCCGCCGCCCTGTGGGCCCGCTGGTTTTTGTGCGGATTAAATAAAGCCGCACTCGAAATGTGCAATGAGGCCGCGCACCATCTCGCTGCGGGATCGAAAAAATAAAACCCTGAAAATCGTCCGGATATAATGTGAATTTGTAACATTTATCAAAATGTAGAATTCTCGCTTGAAAAAATGTGACCAGCATATTCAAATGTGACCTCGTTGCACGAAGCGGCTGCTCTCAGCAGCATACTTCGTGTGATGGGGGTAGCTCATTGCGTATGTTTCGTACTGGGCTTACCGGTTTTCAACTTTTTATGGATGATGACTGAAAATGCGCTATTCGAAAAACAGTGGAAAAATTTGTGCTAAGAGAAGTTTCAGTGCCCTGATCTTGGTAGTTGCTGCTACGTTGAATGGTGCGGCGTATGCCCGTAACATCGGTTCGGTCACTGTAGATGCCGATGTCACCGACAATCAATCTGCTCCACCCAAACAAATTGTCTTCAATCAGCACTGGTCGGCTGCATATACCAATTGCAAAAAAGCGTATAGTGCGACGGTGGCGGTGGATTTGGTCAAATACTACCAGAATGGAAGCGTAGTCTCGGAGGGTGTTTATCCTATTGAAAGCCTCTGGAATTGCAGAGACCATTGAGGCCTGCTGTTGTATTTTGAGCGGCCGGTATTCATTATGCGATGCATAGGCTTTCGAAAAATAATTCCTCAACAATGCTTTTCAAGCGCCGGCTCGCCGGTCGATGCCAATCCTGGATAAGTGGTTCTGGGGTTTAATCGTCCTGGAGCACCCGGGCTCGGGAGCGAAACTGAAACCGGCGCGTGGCTTCCATGGCTGTTGCGTGGATCGCGGTCACGCTGCTGCACGCGGTGCAAGGCCTTCGGCGGCCGGTATTAAAGCGAAACGCGGGCGGTGACGGTTGCGCTGAAAGCGCTGCTGTCATCGCCCATGTCTCGAATTCGGCACGGTCGAGTTCCACGTCAAGCGTCCGCCCGGGCGTCGAACACGAAGCAGCCGCCGTGGTAGCGGCCGCGGTAGGTGCGGTGTCCTCGAAGTAGCGAAGGATGCCGCCTTCTTGCAGCGGATGCCGCCGGCGCAGAGGTGCAGAAGCTCGTCGTAAAAAAGCCTTCTAAAATCGCCCGGATACGATACGAATCGTCTATCAAATTCTAGGATCGTTACTTGAAAAATGCGAGTTGCGTACTGTAATGTCTCGCTTGCATGAGGCGAATGGCTACTGACAGCGTGCTTCGTGTGCTGGAGGTAACTCGGTATTTGCATTTCTTACCGAGCTTACTGGTTTTCAACCTTTTATGAGTGATGACTGCAATATGCGCTATTCAAACAACCACGGTAAAATTTTTGCCAAACGGAGTTTCAGTGCCCTTGTATTGATGATTGCTGCTACGTTGAGTGGTGCGGCTTATGCCAAGGTTATCGGCCAAGTTGTTGTAGTAGCCAATGTTTCCGAGGATGATTCACGCTCACCGCATGATGCGGTCTCGAATCAGCACTGGGGGAAGGCATACGACAATTGTAGACAAAGATATCCGGCGACTGTGTCGGTATATATGACCAATTGGGAGCAGAAATCACAACAACCTGTCAATGGAGGCTTCCCTATCACGAGTTACTGGGATTGCAGAAACAGCTAATGCCTGCTTTGCGTTCTAAGCCGGCGTGATGCACCATGCGTGCGTGGGCTTTCCAAGAGTAGTGCAAAGCCTCGGCACCCCTGCATCCTATGAAACGCCCAGGGATTCGCGCAGAAAATCCCTGGCGGTGACGGTTACGCCGAACGGTGCCTGTTATCGGTCGTGCCGTGCGCTCGGCAGGGCGGAGTGCCGCGTTGAGCGTTCGCCGGGTATCGACTCGAAGGCGTTGCGGGCGTCGAGCGTGACCACCGGCCGCCCCTTGTCGGCGTGGCCCGGGCCCAGCCAGCGCCGCAGGGTGGCGGCATCGACCGTCTCCCGCGGAGGCACCGGCCGATCGCCCGAGGCGCTCCGGCGCGGCGGATCGGCTTTCTACAATGGGGGCATGTTCGTCCATCTGCGCCTCCATACCGAATTCTCCGTCGTCGACGGCACCAACCGCATCGACGAAGTCGCCAAAGCTGCCGCGGGCGACAGCCAGCCCGCGCTGGCGATCACCGACCTGAGCAACCTCTTCGGCGCCATCAAGTTCTACAAGGAAGCCCGCGGCAAGGGTATCAAGCCGATCATCGGGGCCGAGGTGTTCGTCGAGGGTCTGGGCGATGATCCGCTGGCCCTGTCGCGGGTCGTCGTGCTGGTGCAGAACTGGCAGGGCTATCTGAGCCTGTCGGAGTTGCTGGCCCGTGCCTGGACCCGCAACCACGTCAAGAACCAAGCCGTCTGCAAGCTGGAATGGTTGCGCGAGTTGAACGAGGGCCTGATCCTGCTGGCCGGTGCCCAGGCGGGGCCGGTGGGCCAGGCGCTGGGCAGGCACGACTTCGCCGGAGCAGCCGACCATGCGCTGCTGCTGGCCGGCATCTTCCCGCACCGCTTCTACCTGGAAATCCAGCGCGCCGGCCGGCCCGACGACGAGACGCAGGTGGTCGCCACTGTGCAGCTGGCCGCCCGGCTCAAGCTGCCGGTGGTGGCCACCCACCCGGTGCAGTTCACCGAGGCGGACGATTTCGAGGCGCACGAGGCGCGGGTCTGCATCTCCGAGGGCGAGATCCTGGGCAACCAGCGCCGGGTGCGCAGGTTCACCCGCGAGCAGTACTTCAAGACCACTGCCCAGATGGAGGCGCTGTTCGCCGACGTGCCGTCGGCCATCGCCAACACGGTCGAGGTGGCCAAGCGCTGCAACCTGGTGTTCGACCTGGGCAAGCCGCAGCTACCCGACTTCCCCACGCCGGGCGGCATGCCGATCGGCGAGTATTTCCGCATCGCCTCGTTCGAGGGGCTGGAGCAGCGGCTGCAGCACCTGTACCCGCAGGTCGAGAAGCGCGAGGCGGTGCGCAAGCGCTACGAGGACCGGCTCGCGTTCGAGATCGACGTGATCCTGAAGATGGGTTTCCCGGGCTACTTCCTGATCGTGGGCGACTTCATCGGCTGGGCCAAGGAGAACGGCTGCCCGGTGGGGCCGGGCCGGGGGTCGGGCGCGGGCTCGCTGGTCGCGTACGCGCTCAAGATCACCGACCTGGACCCGCTGGAGTTCAACCTGCTGTTCGAGCGGTTCCTGAACCCCGAACGGGTCTCGATGCCCGACTTCGACATCGACTTCTGCCAGTCCAACCGCGACCGGGTGATCGACTATGTCAAGGGCAAGTACGGCAAGAACGCGGTGAGCCAGATCGCCACGTTCGGCACGCTGGCGGCCAAGGCGGCGATCCGCGACGTGGGCCGGGTGATGGATATGAGCTATACCTTCTGCGACGGCATCTCCAAGCTGGTGCCGGGCAAGCCCGGCATGTCCTACACCCTGGCCTACCCGCCCGAGAGCAAGTTGCCGGGCGACAAGAACAACTACGCGCTGGAGCTGGAGCCGGTGCTCTACGAGCGGGTGCGCAAGGAGGAAGAGGTCCGCACGCTGATCGAGATGGCGCAGAAGCTGGAGGGCCTGACCCGCAACATAGGCATGCATGCCGGCGGCGTGCTGATCGCGCCGGGCAAGCTGACCGACTTCTGCCCGCTGTACCAGCAGCCGGGGAGCGAATCGGCGGTGAGCCAGTACGACAAGGACGACGTCGAGGCGATAGGCCTGGTGAAGTTCGACTTCCTGGGCCTGGCCACGCTGACGATCCTCGAGATCGCCAGGGAATTCATCGTCCAGCGGCACAAGGGGCAGGAGCATTTCTCTTTCGAGAACATCCCGCTCGACGACGCCCCCACCTACAAGCTGTTCGCCGACGGCAAGACCGAGTCGGTGTTCCAGTTCGAATCCCGCGGCATGCAGGGCATGCTGAAGGACGCGCGGCCCACGCGGCTGGAAGACCTGATCGCGCTCAACGCGCTCTACCGGCCGGGCCCGATGGACCTGATCCCGAGCTTCGTCGCCCGCAAGCACGGCAAGGAAGAGGTGGAGTATCCGCATCCGCTGGTGGCCGAGATGCTGTCGGAGACCTACGGCATCATGGTCTACCAGGAGCAGGTGATGCAGACCGCGCAGATCCTGGGCGGCTACTCTCTGGGCGGTGCCGACCTGCTGCGCCGCGCGATGGGCAAGAAAAAAGCCGAGGAGATGGCCGAGCACCGGCAGATCTTCCGCGAGGGCGCGGCCAGGAACGGCCTGAGCACCGACAAGGCCGACGAGGTCTTCGACCTGATGGAGAAGTTCGCGGGCTACGGCTTCAACAAGTCGCATGCCGCCGCCTACTCGCTGCTGGCGTACCACACCGGCTGGTTGAAGGTGCACTACACCGCCGAGTTCTTCTGCGCCAACATGACGGTGGAAATGGACGACACCGACAAGCTCAAGGTGCTGTACGAGGACGCGAAGAAGAATTTCGGCCTGGATTTCGAGCCGCCCGACGTCAACCGCGGCCGCTACCGATTCGAGCCGGTCACCGACAAAGTGATCCGCTACGGCCTGGGCGCGGTGAAGGGCTCGGGCCAGCAGGCGATCGAGGCGATCGTCGCGGCGCGCGAGAAGGGCGGGCCGTTCACCAGCCTGTTCGATTTCTGCTGCCGGATCGACCGCAAGGCGGTCAGCAAGCGCGCGGTCGAGGCGCTTGTCAAGGCCGGTGCCTTCGACGCGATCCAGCTCAACCGGGCGGCGATGGTAGCCTCGATCGACCGGGCTTTCGAATTCGCCGGCACCTGCGAGGCCAACGCGAACCAGGGCGGCCTGTTCGACATGATGGGCGAGGACACCCACGGGTCGAGCACCCGGGAGCCGGATCTGATCGAGACCACGCCCTGGGGTGTGAAGGAGCGGCTGACGCTGGAGAAGACGGCGATCGGCTTCTACATCTCGGGCCACCTGTTCGACGAGGTGTCGCGCGAGATACGGCAGTTCGTGCGGCGCCGGATCGACGAGTTGATCGACATCCGCGAGCCGCAGACGCTGGCCGGCATCGTCAGCGGCCTGCGCGTCATCAACGGCCAGCGCGGCAAGCTGGCGATCTTCACCCTGGACGACACCAGCGGGACCATCGAGGCCACGGCCGACGAGGCGGTGATCGCCGCGGCCCGCAACGTGCTGAAAGAGGACGAGCTGGTCATCGTCACCGGCCGGCTGCAGCCCGGGCGCGGCGGCTTCGAGGCGCGCTTCGTGGTGCAGCAGGTGTCGGACCTCGCCAGCGCGCGCTGCCGTTTCGGCAAGTTCCTGCGGGTGGCGGTGAACGGCCGAATGCCCGACGTGTCGCGGCTGCTGCGCGATTTTCCGGCCCTGCGCGAGGAAACCGAGCACGGCGAGTTGGTGCGCGGGCTGGAAGTGCGGCTGTCGGTGTGCTGCGAATCGCAGGACATGCAGGTGGGCGTGGACCTGCGGCTGGGCGACCAGGCGGTGTTCTACCCGTCGGACGCGGCGCTCGCCAGCTGGATCGCCCAGTCGGATCAGGGCAAGGCGGTCATCGTGTATGAATAGCCGCGCCGGCTCCGAACCTTGAAGTGGCCCGACGGCGACCCCACCTCTGCCTTCTGCAGCGCACCGTTCCCATCGATAGAATGAAATTCATGGCGACCCAAACACCCAAGCAGCCGCCGGCCACCCGGCCCATCCCCGGCAGCAACGACGGCGACTCTGTCGTTTTGGAGCGGCGCAGCCAACGGGTCGGCCCGCCGCAGATGTACCAGGTGGTGATGCTGAACGACGATTTCACGCCGATGGAGTTCGTAATCGTGGTGATCCAGGAGTTTTTCGGTAAAGACCATGGCACGGCTACGCAGATCATGCTGAAAATCCACTTGGACGGGAAAGGCGTATGTGGTGTGTACTCCCGCGACGTGGCGGCCACCAAGGTCGACCAAGTCATGGAGGCGGCCCACAAATCCGGCCATCCATTGCAGTGCGTCAGCGAACCAGTTGAATAAAACGGGGTCGTACCCAGGTACGGCTCGTATTCAGGCAAGTATTCACAGCAAGGCAAAAGGAAATCTCATGATTGCCCAGGAATTGGAAGTCAGTCTGCACATGGCCTTCGTTGAGGCCCGGCAGCAACGCCACGAGTTCATCACCGTGGAACACCTGCTGCTCGCCCTGCTGGACAACCCGAGCGCCGCCGAGGTGCTGCGCGCGTGTTCCGCCAACATCGACGACCTGCGCAAGTCGCTCGGGAACTTCATCAAGGACAACACGCCCCAGGTGGCCGGTAGCGACGAGGTCGATACCCAACCCACCCTCGGATTCCAGCGCGTCATCCAGCGCGCGATCATGCATGTCCAGTCCACCGGCAACGGCAAGAAGGAAGTCACCGGCGCCAACGTGCTGGTCGCGATCTTCGGCGAGAAGGATTCGCATGCGGTCTACTACCTCCACCAGCAGGGCGTTACCCGGCTGGACGTGGTCAACTTCATCGCCCACGGCATCAAAAAGGGCGAGCCGCCGGAGCCCGCCAAACCCGGCGAGCCGCAGGCCGAGAGCGAGGAGGGCGGCAGCGAGAAGAGCGAGAAGTCGTCCCCGCTGGAGCAGTTCACCGTCAACCTCAACCAGCAGGCCAAGGACGGCAAGATCGATCCGCTGATCGGCCGCGAGTACGAGGTCGAGCGGGTCATCCAGATCCTGTGCCGCCGCCGCAAGAACAACCCGCTGCTGGTGGGCGAGGCCGGCGTCGGCAAGACCGCGATCGCCGAGGGCTTGGCCTGGCGCATCACCCAGGAGGACGTGCCTGAGATCCTGGCCGATTCTCAGGTGTATTCGCTCGACATGGGCGCGCTGCTGGCCGGCACCAAGTACCGTGGCGACTTCGAGCAGCGTCTGAAGGGCGTGCTCAAGTCTCTGAAGGACCGCCCGAACGCGGTGCTGTTCATCGATGAAATCCATACCCTGATCGGCGCGGGCGCCGCATCGGGGGGCACGTTGGACGCGTCCAACCTCCTGAAGCCGGCGCTCTCCAGCGGACAGTTGAAGTGCATCGGCGCGACGACGTTCCAGGAGTACCGCGGCATCTTCGAGAAGGACGCGGCCCTGTCGCGACGCTTCCAGAAGGTCGACGTGGTCGAGCCGACGGTGGCCGAGACGGTCGACATCCTCAAGGGCCTGAAGTCGCGCTTCGAGGAGCACCACGGCGTGAAGTATGCGGTCGCCGCGCTGCAGGCCGCGGCCGAGCTGTCGGCCAAGTACATCAACGACCGCCACCTACCCGACAAGGCGATCGACGTGATCGACGAGGCCGGTGCCGCCCAGCGCATCCTGCCGCCGAACAAGCGCAAGAAAACGATCAGCAAGATCGAGGTCGAGGAAATCGTGGCGAAGATCGCCCGCATTCCGCCGGCCAACGTCAGCAACGACGACCGCAGCAAGCTGCAGACGGTCGAGCGCGACCTGAAAAGCGTGGTCTTCGGGCAAGACAAGGCGCTCGAAGTGCTGGCCTCGGCCGTCAAGATGGCGCGCTCGGGCCTGGGTAAGGGCGACAAGCCGATCGGTTCGTTCCTGTTCAGCGGCCCCACCGGCGTCGGCAAGACCGAAGCCGCCAAGCAGCTGGCCTACATCATGGGCATCGAGCTGATCCGCTTCGACATGTCGGAGTACATGGAGCGCCATGCGGTCTCGCGCCTGATCGGCGCGCCTCCGGGTTACGTCGGGTTCGACCAGGGCGGGCTGCTGACCGAGGCGATCACCAAGAAGCCGCACTGCGTGCTGCTGCTCGACGAGATCGAAAAGGCGCATCCGGACATCTTCAACGTGCTGCTGCAGGTGATGGACCACGGCACCTTGACGGACAACAACGGACGCAAGGCCGACTTCCGCAACGTCATCCTGGTGATGACGACGAATGCCGGTGCCGAGACGATGAACAAGGCGACCATCGGTTTCACCAACCCGCGCCAGGCGGGCGACGAGATGGCCGACATCAAGCGGCTGTTCACGCCCGAGTTCCGCAACCGGCTGGATGCGATCGTCAACTTCAAGCCGCTCGATGAGAACGTCATCCTGCGGGTGGTCGACAAGTTCCTGCTGCAGCTGGAGACGCAACTGGCCGAGAAGAAGGTCGAGGTCACCTTCACCGACGCGCTGCGCAAGCATCTCGCCAAGAAGGGCTTCGATCCGCTGATGGGCGCACGGCCGATGCAGCGTCTGATCCAGGACATGGTGCGCCGCGCTCTGGCGGACGAATTGCTCTTCGGTCGCCTGACCGAAGGCGGACGCCTGACGGTGGATCTGGTGGAGAAGGAGGGTGCGACCGAGCCGGAGGTGATGCTCGACATTACGCCGCTGCCCAAGCGCGACCGCTCCGCCAAGTCGGAGCCGGCCGAGCCGGAAGAAGCCACCGCCGACTGATCGGCACGGCAGTCGCCCTGTTCGCGCAGGGTGGCCCATGTAAAAGACCGCAGACGCATGAAGCGGCTGCGGTTTTTTTTGCCTGCGCGGCGGGTCCGCTCAGTGGGGCGGTACGGTCGCGGCACGCTTGGCGATCTCGAGTTTGGCGATCGCGTTGCGGTGCACCTCGTCCGGCCCGTCCACGATGCGCACGGTGCGCTGGTGGGCGTAGGCCTCGGCCAGCCAGAAATCCTGGCTGACGCCCGCGCCGCCGTGGGCCTGGATCGCCCAGTCGACCACCTTGCACGACATGTTGGGCGCGACCACCTTGATCATCGCGATCTCGGCGCGGGCTTCCTTATTACCGACGGTGTCCATCTTGTGGGCGGCGTTCAGGGTCAAGAGGCGGGCCTGGTCGATCAGGCAGCGCGACTCGGCGATCCGCTCGTGCCAGATCGACTGCTCCGACAATGGCCGGCCGAAGGCGATCCGGCTGCGCAGCCGGTCGACCATCGTCTCCAGCGCACGCTCCGCCGCACCGATCGAGCGCATGCAATGGTGGATGCGTCCCGGGCCGAGGCGGCCCTGCGCGATTTCGAAGCCGCGGCCTTCGCCCAGCAGGATGCTGGAGACGGGCACCCGGACGTTCTCCATCAGGATTTCCATGTGGCCGTGCGGGGCGTCGTCGTAGCCGAAGACGCTGATGGGCCGCACGATGGTGACGCCGGGCGTGTCGCGCGGCACCAGCACCATCGACTGCTGCCGGTGGCGGGGCGCCTCGGTATCGGTCTTGCCCATCACGATGAAGATCTTGCAGTGAGGCACGCCGGCGCCCGAGGAAAACCATTTGCGGCCGTTGATCACGTACTCGTTGCCTTCGCGGCGGATGGCGCACTGGATGTTGGTGGCGTCGGACGATGCGACCGCCGGCTCGGTCATCAGGAAGGCCGAGCGGATCTCGCCGGCGAGCAGCGGGTCGAGCCACTGCTTCTTGTGCGCACTGGTACCGTAGCGCTCGATGGTCTCCATGTTGCCGGTGTCGGGCGCCGAGCAGTTGAACACCTCGCCCGACCAGGTGACACGGCCCATGATCTCGCAGAGCGGCGCGTAGTCGAGATTGGAGATGCCGGGCACGCCGTCGTACGCGTGCGGCAGGAACATGTTCCAGAGGCCGGTCCCACGCGCGATCGTCTTCAGTTCTGCGACCACCGGCACTTGGCGCCACGGATCGCCTTCGCGGCGCAGAGTTTCCATCTCCTGGTGGTAGCGCGCTTCGTTCGGATAGATGTGCGCGTCGAAAAACGCCTGCATGCGTTGCAGCAGATCGCGAGTCTTGGCGGAGTGTTCTCCCAGCATCGCGTCGTCCCTTTCGTGGATGGAATGGCAGTTTTGTAGCAGTAAGCGATTGCATATCGGCCCGCCCGTAGAAAAGGTCTCAAAAGCGACTGGCGGCGGGAAATCAGTCGCCCCGGTGACCGCGGTGCGGGGCCCATTCGGCGGCATGAAGGGAATTAAGAAACCAAACCCGAAACGGGCGCGATAAATTGGGATTTGGCGGGACCGGCCGGCATGGAGAGGGACAGGCCTATGAAAAGACCTTGCTGCCAGTGAAACACCCGTGAGGGTCAGTCTTCAGGGTTTCGGGCAAACATGTCGCCTTGCTGGGTTGCGGCCTGGCGGGAGAGTTTGGCACGGACCCGGGCGATCAGTTTGCGCAGGCCGCGCTCGGTCATGCGTTTCACCTACGGAAACTGGCTTGCAATGACAGAGATACGGTGCGGCTCCTGCCGCAAGAAGCTGGGCGAGGGTGAGTACCCCCGCCTGGCCATCGAGTGCCCCCGCTGCGGGACCATTAATCAGCTGAGGGCCACACATCCCTTGGATTCGAGCAAACCGGATACCGGACCGCCTGGCAGGTCGCAATCGAGCCGCACCTGCGCGAGGCGCTCGCACTGCGGTTTCCGCACGCCCGACAGTTCGCCGACGTGCGCGAAGTCGGCGCCCACAACCTCTGCCCCGTCGACGTGCTCGTCGGCGGGTTCTCGTGCCAGGACGTGTCGAGCATGGGTGCAAGCGCCGGCCTCGCCGGTGCCCGGACCGGCCTTTTCCGGGAGGTCCGCCGCATAGCCGAGGAAATACGGCCCCAGTGGCTGGTCCTTGAAAACGTCGTTGGCCTGCTCACTAGCAATGGTGGGCAAGACTTTGGCGTCGTCCTCCGGGCCCTTGCCGACCCGGGGTATGTGGGACTCTGGCGGGTGGCTTCCGCAGCAGTCGGGTAAGGTTGGAGGCCAATTTGATTCAATGCGTAATAGACAATGAAAACGATTCTTATTCGAGTGCTATGATGGACCCATGCTTCCGGTTCTCGCTTTTTTCCAGGGATCGCACTGCCGGCCACGGCCCGAGGTGTGACCGGAGAAAACGGCTACTGCAAGACACCGCGTGCTTCGCAGCGCGCATGACCAAAGGATTCACCATGCAGACCCTGTCCATCGACCGTCCCGTTCTCCGTTTGCAGCGCGTCCCCGCCGGCAGGCCCCGCGGTGCCGCCGACGAACAGCCGACGCCGCTCGCGTCGTCGGCCGCGCCCAGCTTCGACAGCATGGCGCTGTTGCGCGGCAGCAAGGTGGTCGAGATCGCGCACAACGGATCGGTCTACCGGCTGCAGGCGACCAAGCTGGGCAAGTTGATCCTCACCAAATAGGTTTCATCGTGAAGCGACTCCGGGACCTCGGTCCAAGGGTCGTTTTTTGCTAGCCATCGGTTCGCCGGCCAGCCATGCTTTTTTTCCCCACGTGTCGATTGCGCGCTGCGCCTTGAAGAGAAGTGGCTTCCCGACTGTCGAACGCGGCGGCTTTCACGGCTGCGCTGCGACAGTCTCGCTGTCGAGCGCTATAGTATTGATAGCGGGTGGTCGACTTGAAACGCCGGCTACAGGCACTTTTCACTCAAACTTGCTTTGCCGTACCGCGGCTGCGCTGCAATCGGCACAAAGGCCGTACAGCGTCAGCTCGTGCCCGTCGACCTGGAAGCCGGCGGGCGCCAACCGCTTGAAGTCGCCCGGGCAGCGGTGCACGTCGAACACCCGGTCGCACAGCCGGCACTGGAAATGGTGGTGGTGCGCGTGGTGGGCAGACTCGTACCGCGGCGCTTCGCCCGGCAACTCCACCGCACGGATCTCGCCGCTTTCCAACAGCAGCTTCAGGTTGCGGTAGACGGTGGCCACACCCATCGCTGCTACCTCCTTCTGCGCCGCCTCTAGGATTTCGGCCGGCAGCAGGGGCCGGCCGGCCGTCTGAAGCACCTGACGTATCGAGCTTCTCTGGCGGGTGGAGCGTTCCATGGTGGTCATCGGTGATTCGTCCGGGAGGGCAAGAGGATGGGCATTGTCCCCGGAGTCGGCCGTCGCCGAGAAGCCGGGGCTTTCAGGGCGGCTGTCGGACTTCCTCGACCCCCGGCGCCAGCGGCCTGATCGTTCAGCCATCGTCGCTGCGGCGGAAGCGCAAAGGCGCCGCCGCATATCGCTGGCGACAATGCCGGCGACGCCGGTCGATGCCAATCGCGCAGCCGCGGCCGCTGCCTGGGCTCGCCCGGTGGCGTCGAGCGGTTCGTCGGCTTCCTGGATGCTGCTGTCCGTACGCTGCCGGACATCGCCCGCGTCTTCGGCCAGGTGCGTGGTTCTGTACCCGCCGAACGCGAGAACGCCGGCCGAGGGCCAGGCAGGCCCGGGCCGGCGTCTTATCTGCCATCGTTCACCGAGGCAATGGCGTCAGAAGTAGGCGCTGCGGTCGCGGATCCGGTGCATTTCCGCGATTTCGACCACCCAGACCAGTCCGTCGCCGATGTTGCCGGTGTGGCAGCTGTCGATGATCGCGGTGCGGATCACCGGCACCATCTCGTCGTCGGCCAGCACGCTGACCATGATCTTGTCGGAGAAGTCGGCCAGCTGCTCCCGCACGGTACGCTTGTCCATCGAGGTCGGGGCGGTGAAGCCCTCGGCCTTGAACAGCGTCACGCCGGGAAAGTCGGGTATCGCACGCAGGGCCTGGCGCAGGCGCTCGACGCGGCTGGGACGCACGATGGCGCGTATTTCCTTCATGGGAGGAATTCCTTTTGGCGGGCCGTCAGGCCTCGAGGGGTTTTTCGTCGAACCAGCGGTAGAGCACCGGCAGCACCACCAGGGTCAGCAATGTCGAGCTGAGCAGGCCGCCGATCACCACGATGGCGAGCGGCCGCTGCACCTCGGAGCCGGGGCCGGTGGCGAACAGGAAAGGCACCAGGCCCAGCAACGCCACCGTGGCGGTCATCATCACCGGGCGGAACCGGGCCACGCATCCTTCGCGCACCGCGGTCGCGACGTCCATGCCGTCCTCGCGCAGCTTGCGGATGTAGCTCACCAGCACCACGCCGTTGAGCACCGCGATACCCCACAGGGCGATGAAGCCCACCGACGCCGGCACGCTCACGTATTCGCCGGTGACGAACAGGCCGATCAGCCCGCCGATCGAGGCGAAGGGCAGCACCAGGATGATCAGCCCCGCCAGCTTCACCGAGTTGAACAGCATGAACAGCAGGAAGAAGATCGCGGCGATGGTCAGCGGCACGATCACCGACAGGGTGGACATGGCGCGCTCCATGTTCTCGAACTGCCCGCCGTACTCGAAGTAGTAGCCGTCGGGCAGCTTCACCTCGCGGTCGATGCGCGCCTGCGCCTCGGCCACGAAGCTGGCAAGGTCGCGGCCTTCCACGTTGGCGCCCACCACCACCCGGCGCTTGCCGCTCTCGCGGCTGATCTGCGCCGGGCCGTCCATCAGTTGTATCTTGGCGACCGAATAGAGCGGCACCTGCGCGCCGTGCGGCGTCGGCAGCAGCATGTTGCCGATCGCCTCGACCGAGTTGCGCACCTCCTCGGGGAAGCGCACCGCCACCGCGTAGCGGCGCTCGCCCTCGTAGAGCGTGGTGACCGCCTTGCCGCCGATGGCCGATTCGATCACGCCCTGCACGTCGGCCACGTTGAGACCCTGGCGTGCGATCGCGTTGCGGTCGATGTCGATCATCAGCGCCTGCTGGCCGGAGAGCCGCTCGATCCGGATGTCCCGGCTGCCCGGGATGTCCTTCAGGATGCGCGCCACCTGCTCGGAGATGCGCTTCAGATCGGCCAGCGTGTCGCCGAAGACCTTGATCGCGACCTGCGAACGCACGCCGGTCACCATCTCGTCGACCCGCTCCGAGATAGGCTGCGACAGCACGATCTGCACGCCCGGAATCGACGACAGCTTCTGGCGGATTTCCTCGTCGATCTCGTCCTGGGTGCGCTTGGATTCCGGATCCAGGATCACGATCGGATCGGATTCGTTCGGACCGGCCGGGTCCGCCGGCGACTCGCCGCGTCCCAGCTTGGACACCACCGATTTCACGCCGTCGATGCCCGAGATGAGCTTCATCGCATGCATCTCCATGCGGATCGACTCGTCGAGCGAGATGCTCGGCACCCGGTTGATCTGCGGCGTGAGCGCGCCTTCCTTCATCGTCGGCATGAAGGACTTGCCGAGGAACGGGAACAGCGCCAGCGAGGCCAGCAGCAGCAGCACCGAGACCGCCAGCGTCAGCTTGTTGCGCGCGGTGGCGCCGTCGAGCAGCCGCAGGTAGTGCCGCTTCATGAAGGCGATGATGCGGGTGTCGTGGTCGCCCGCGCCCGCCTTGACCTTCAGGAAGTAGGAGCACAGCACCGGCGAGAGGAAGAGCGACACCAGGAGCGAGACGAACAGCGCGATCGCGATGGTCATGGCGAGCGGGCCGAACATCTTGCCCTCCTGGCCCTGCAGCGCCATCAGCGGCAGGAACACCAGGATGATGATCATGATGCCGAATATGGTGGGCACCGCCACCTCGTTGGTCGCCTGCAGGATCGTCCGCACCCGGGATGCGCCGTCGTCCTTCATCTGGCCCAGGCGGTGGTAGACGTTCTCCACCACCACCACGGTCGCGTCCACCATCAGGCCGATCGCGATGGCCAGCCCCCCCAGCGACATCAGGTTGGCCGAGATGCCATAGCGGTTCATCATGATGAAGGTGGTGAGCGGCGTGATGATCAGCGTCGCCACCACGATCAGGCTGGAGCGCACGTCGCCCAGGAACACGAACAGCACCACCACCACCAGCGCGATACCTTCGAGCAGCACCTTGGCCACCGTCCAGATGGCCGAATCGACCAGGTCGGTCCGGTCGTAGAACGGCTGGATCTGCAGGCCGCCGGGCAGCATGCCCTTGCTGTTGATCTCGTCCACCCGCGCCTTGACCCGGGTGACGACTTCCTTGGCATTGCCGCCCCGCATCATCAGCACGATGCCGGAGACGGCCTCGGTGTAGCCGCCCTTGACGATCGTGCCCTGGCGTACCTCGTGGCCCAGCTTCACCTCGGCCAGGTCGCGCACGAACACCGGCACGCCCTTGTTTTCCTTCACGACGATGTTGCCGATGTCTTCGAGCGTGCGGATCAGGCCCACGCCCTGGATCAGGAACTGCTCGGTCGCCTGGGGCAGGATGCCGCCGCTGGCGTTGGAGTTGTTGGCGGCGATGGCATCGACCACCTTCTGCACCGACAGGCCGTAGTGGCGCAGGCGCGCCGGATCGACCAGCGCCTGGTACTGCCGCACGTAGCCGCCCTGCGAGTTGATCTCGGCCACGCCTGGTATCGAGCGCAGCAGCGGCCGCACCACCCAGTCCTGGATCGTGCGGCGTTCGGTCAGCTCGGCGGGCGTCAGCGCCCGCTCGCCGTCGTCCGGATGGCTCAGGGTGTACTGGTACACCTCGCCCAGGCCGGTCGAGACCGGGCCGAGCACCGGCACGATGCCGGCCGGCATCCGCGGCGTGGCCTCGATCAGCCGCTCCATCACCAGCTGCCGTGCGAAGTACACGTCGGTCGCGTCGGTGAAGACGAGGGTGATGATCGACAGGCCGCTCTTGTTGAGCGAGCGCATCTCCTCGATGCCCGGCAGGCCGGTCACCGCGATCTCCAGCGGCACGGTGACGAAGCGCTCGATCTCCTCGGGCGACCGTCCGGGCGCCTCGGTCGCGATCTGCACCTGGACGTTGGTCACGTCGGGAAAAGCGTCCACCGAGAGGCGCGTGGCCTCCCGCAGACCGAAGGCGCACACCGCGAGGGCGAGCACCACCACCAGAAGCCGCTGACCCAGCGCGGCCCGTATTAGGGAAGCGATCATCGGGTTACTCCAGTTCGGCGCGCTTGCGCTCGTTGTTCAGGTGGAAGGCGCCGTCGGTGACGATCTGTTCGCCTTCCTTCGGGCCCTGCAGCAGCGGGCGCACGCCGTTGTTGCCGGCGCCGAGTTCGACCGGCGTCAGCCGGTACTGGTTGTCGCCGGTCTTCACGAAGACGTGGTCGCGGTCGTTTTCGCGCACGACGGCCGCCACCGGTAGCGCCAGCGCGGGCGTGGCCGCGCCGGAGATGCGCATCGTGGCCAGCATCTGCGGCTTGAGCGAGCGCTGGGCGTTGTCGACCTGGGTGCGGATCGCGACGGTACGGGTCTCGGGCTGCACGGTGGCACCGACGTAGACGATCTTGCCGGTGATCGGCACGCCGTTGAGCGCCGGCACGTCGATCTCGACCGACTGGCCGACCTCGACCGAACTGGCCGCCTGCTCGGGCAGTGCGCCGACCACCCAGACGTTGCTCAGGTCGGCCACGGTGAACATCGGGTCGCCCGGCTGGGCCACCTGGCCCTGGCTGACGGTGCGCTCGATCACCACGCCGGCGCGGGGGGCGCTGACGACGGTGGCCTCGGACAGGGTGCCCTGGCTGCGCAGCTGCGCGATCGCGTTGGGCGAGACACCCATCAGCCGCAATTGGTCGGTCGCTGCGCGCAACTCCGCGGTGGCGATCGCCAGCTCGGCTTCGCGGCGCTGGAGTTCGGCCGAGCCGATCACGTCGGCCTGGATCAGCTGGCGGGCGCGTTCGACGGCACGGGCGGCCAGCGACTTGTTGGAGTTGGCGCGCAGCACGGCCAGCTGGGCCTGGGTCAGCTCGGGGCTGGCGACGCGGGCGAGCGCCTGGCCGGCGCGGACGTTGTCGCCCGGCTCGACGAGCACGTCGGTCACCCGGCCGGTCACCGATGCGCCGATGCGCGACAGCAAGCGCTGGTTGGCCTCGATGCGGCCGGGGATTTCCTGGACGCTGGCGATGTCGGCCTTCTTCAGCGGCTCGACCTTGAAGTTGGACGCCATCTCGGGCTTGACCTTGACGACCATCGGGTCCTGGGGCGCGGCTTCGGCGGCGGGGGCGGCAGGCGCTTCGTTGGACTTGCCGCAGCCCTGCAGGGCCAGCAGGGTGCACAGCGCGAGCGCGGCGGCCATGCCGGGGCGGCGGGGGAAGGAAGAAGAAAAAGTCTGCATGGTGGGTCTCGACTGGAGCAAAGGAGGGGCGCTCAGCGCGCCAGGGCGCCGGGGGTGGCGAAGCGGCCGGAGAGCAGATCGAGCTCGGTGCGGGCGGCCTGCACCTGGTAGCGGGCGGTGATCAGGTCGGCGCGTACGCCGCGCAGCACCCGCTGGGCATCGAGCACGTCCAGGATGCCGCGCTCGCCGAAGCGGTAGGCGGCGTCGGCCACACGCAGGGCGGCCTCGGCATCGCGCACCGCGCCTTCGCTCAATGCCTGCACCCGCAGACCCGCCATCTCGAGTGCCTTGGAGGCGTACTGCAGCTGCTGTTCCAGCTCGGCGCGGCGGCCTTCGAGGCGTACACCCGTGCGCGCCACTTCGGCATCGGCCTCTGCGATCGGGCCGGCGCGCTGGTCGAGCAAGGGAATCTGCAGGCTCACGCCCAGGATGTTCTGCTTGACCTCGGGCTCGCGGCTCTGGGTGTAGTTGAGCGTCACGCCCGGCCAGCGGCCGGCACGCGCGCCGCCCAGATGGGCCCGCGCCCGGTCGTTCTCGGCCTGCAGTACCCGCAGTTCGGGGTTCTGCGACAGCGCTTCTGCGCGCAAGGTCTCGAGCGGCGGAACGTTGACCGAGTCGGTCAGCGAGGCGTCCAACTGCCAGCGAGCGGGCAGGGCGCCTGCCGCCAGGCGGTTCAGGAAGATGGCGGCCTGCTCGGCCTGCAGCAACGCCGACTGCTGCAGCGAGCGGGCGTTGACGATCTCGGCCTCGGCCTTGATCAGTTCGTAGCGGGGCGCCTCGCCGCTGTCGACCCGGGCGCGGACCCGCGCATTGACCTGTTCCAGCAGCGACAGCGCCTCGCCGGCCGCGACCGCTTCCGACTGGCGCAGCAGGTACTCGTAGGCGCGCAGCCGGATCTGGGCGACCAGCTCATTGCGGGTCACCGCCACCTGCTGCGCGCTGCCGCGCTCCCCCGCGGTGGCGGCCTCCACCCGAGCCCGCCGCACCAGCGGGTTCTCGATCAGCTGCGACACGCCGACCGTCTGCAGCCGGCCCGACAGGCTGCTGGCGCCCGCGCGGGGCGTCTGGTCGCCCCGGGTGTAGTCGAGCGTCGGGTTGGGCAGTGCGCCGGCCGAGGTGATCGCGGCCTGCGCGCCCTGGCGCGCCCGCTCGGCGGCCAGCAGGCCGGGGTTGTACTGCAGCACCGTGTCGGTCAGCTGCTGCAGGCTGATCCGGGGGGCATCGGCCATCGGAGCGAGTGCCGCGGCCCCGGCCGCCGTGGCGGCCGGCAGGCTGAGGGCGGGTGCGCCGCCCGCAGGCACGGGCGGGGCCGACCGGGGCGCCTCGGTGTCGGGCGGCATGGACTGCGGGGTCTGGGCCAGGGCGATTCCGGAATGCAGCAGCGCGAACGCCACCGCTGCCAGCGCAGGATGAATTGTCTTCACTCGATGTGACATGGATTGCGGCCTTGCGAAAAGGCGGAACAAGACGAAACGGCATGCCATCCGGCGGTGCCGGAGATACGGATGCGGAAACGGAACGGCGCCCGCACCCGGGCGCCCGATCAGGCGCGAAGCGTGCGGGGCGGGCGCAGGAGGTCGCGCACCCATGGAGTGAGCGCAGCGATGCGTTCGAGCGGCACGATCGTGTGCGCCGCCTGCGTGCAGATCTGCGACAACGGCTGCCAGGCCATCATCTCGGTACGGTCGTCGTTCGTGGCTTGGACGTCAGACACCACCTGAGCGGCCGCTGCGCTGAGGCCGCTTCTGTCGGACTCCGGATAGCAGAAGACGAAAAGCGTCTCTGTCACCGCGACTGCCGCATCTGCTGGAATGACGCTGCCCGGAACCGGTGCAAGCGTGATCTCGGCCGCCTGCCGACGGCAGCCGTTGCCCGCCAGCGCCGCCAGCGCGAGCAGAAGCAACAGGGCGGTGACGGCGATGGTGCGAAAAGTCGGAGCCGGGGACATGCTTACGGATAAATCGATGCTGCAAAGCAACAATGGAAAAGCCTATTCTGCACGATTCGCATTAACTTGACGAAACGCTAATAGTGAATGCTCGATGAACAGATTTCGGTCGGCTGTTTCTGGTTAGTAATCCGTAAATTCTGCCGTGTTGTGCGGCGCGGAGCCTGCGAAACCTCAGCGTTTCGCCAGCAGTGCGTCGATCATGTGGATGTCCTGCGCCGTCAGCGTGCCGGCCGCCTGACGCAGCCGTATCTGCCCCAGCAGCAGGTTGTAGCGGGCCTGTGCCAGATCGCGCTTGGTCTGGTAGAGCTGGCTTTGGGCGTTCAGCACGTCGATGTTGATGCGCACACCCACCTGGTAGCCGAGCCGGTTGGCCTCCAGCGCGCTTTGGCTCGACATCTCGGCCGCTTCCAGCGCCTGCACCTGGCCCGCGGCCGACAGGGTGCCGAAGAACAGGGAGCGGGTGGCCTGCGCCACGTTGCGCCGGGTGGCGTCGAGATCGGACATAGCCTTCTCCTCGAGCGACAGCGTTTCGCGCACGCGGTTCTGGATGGAGAAGCCGGCGAAGAGCGGCATGTTGAGCTGAACACCGACCGAAGCCTGTCGGGCCCTGTACGACACCGACGGAATCACGGTCGTTCCGCTCGGATATCGGGCCAGGTTGTAGCCGGCTGTGAGGTCTATCGTGGGGAGATTGCCCGCCTCGGCTTTCCGAATCTCCAGGCGGGCCACGTCGAGGGCGATCTGCGCCTGGCGAATCGTCGGCTGGTAGGCCTGCGCCTCGTCGACCCACTGATCGGGCGTGTCGGGAACCAGCCGCGGCAGGTGCGCATTCGGGTCGAGCGGATGGGGCACGGTGCCGTAGCGGCCGACCAGCTGGTCGAGCGCTGCACGTTTGGTACGCAGATCGTTGTCGGCCCCTATTTCCTGTGCCACCACCAGGTCATAGCGTGCCTGCGCTTCGCGCGAGTCGGTGATGGTCGCATTGCCCAGTTCGAAATTACGCTGTGCCGACGCGCGCTGCTCCGACACTGCCTGCTTCTGCGCCCGCACGACACTCAGCGTGTCCTGCGCGGCCAGCACGTCGAAGTAGGCCACACTGGTCCGCACGATCAGATCTTGCGCGGCCGTGTCGAGTGCCGCCCGTGCGATCTCGGTCTGCCGCTGGCCCTGTGCGAAAGTCAGGACATTGACGGGGCGGTACAAGGGCTGTGACGCATTGACGCCCACCTGCTGGGTCGTCACGCCACTGTCGGCCCGGGGCAGGCTCAGGTCGTTGTAGCCCCGGGAGATGCCGGCTGACAATCCGGCCGACGGCAGAAGCCCGGCGCGCGCCTGTTCGCCGCGGCTGACTGCGGCGTCGTAGTTTGCCTGGGCCGATTGAAATGCGGCGTCATGACCACGCGCTGCATCGTACAGCTCCACCAGACTCTGCGCCGGCAACTGGCCCGCAGCGAGCAATGCCGATGCCGCCAGCGAAATGGGGCGAAGGGGCCGCAAAGACTCGATCCGAGGAGTGCGCATGATGGGTAGCGAGAATTGAGAACCGACAGGCGTGGCTCGGCTTGCGCCTCTTCCAGATCCGAATCGGTCGGAAATCCAGTGAGAAGTAAAAAGCCGATAGCCTGTCAGTAGCGCGGAACCGAGGCGTCCTGCTCGATGGCCCAGGCATCGATGCCGCCGGCGATGTTCACCACCTTCACGAATCCGTTCTGCGCCAGGAACGCAGCTACTCGCTGGCTGCGGGCACCGTGGTGGCAGAGGCAGGCGATGGGCGTATCGGCGTCGAGTTCGGACAAACGCGCCGGAATCTCGTTCATCGGAATCGCGACGAGGGTAAAGCCCAGCGGCCGGACGGCGGCTGTCTGGGTCTCCCAGGCCTCGCGCACGTCGAGCACGACCGGCTGGGCCGTAGCGCTGCCGGCGCGCCAGGCGTCAAATTCGGCGGGGCGTACCTGGGCGACGGGGGAAGGCTGCATGGACAGATCCGGACGGAGGGACAAATCAGAACTGGAAGCGGGACGGCTCGGGGAAGTGCTGCAGACGCTGGGCCACGGTGTCCCAGGGCTGGCGCGTCTCGTAGCTGGTCTCGCCGGTGCGGGTGACGTAGGTCATCCGCATCATCGGCTCCTCGCCCACGATGGCCGACAGCCGGCCGCCGACCTTGAGCTGCGAGAGAAGCGCCTGCGGCACCTGCGCGACCGAACCGCTGAGCACGATCACGTCGAACGGACCGCCGAGAGACACGCCGATCGCGCCATCGGCATTGCGCACCTCGGCGTTGGCGATGCCGGCGCGCTCCAGGTTTCGGCGGGCCATCTCGGCCAGCGCGGGGTCGATCTCCAGCGTCAGCACGCGGGAGGCGCGACGTGCGAGCAGCGCGGCCATGTAGCCTGAACCGGTGCCGATCTCGAGTACCGTCTCGTGCGGCTTCACGCCCAGTTCCTCCAGCGTGCGGGCTTCCACCTTGGGGGCCAGCATGCATTGCCCCCCCGGAAGCGGCACTTCCAGGTCCATGAAGGCCAGGCTCTGCGTCGCAGGCGGCACGAAATCCTCGCGCCGCATCGTGGCCAGCAGATCGAGCACATCGTTGTCGTGCACGTCCCACGGGCGGATCTGCTGCTCGACCATGTTGAAGCGGGCCTGGTCGGTGGTCGTGGCGTTGGGGAAGGGCGTGTTGAGGGGCATGTTCATCGGATTCTTTCGAGAGCGTCGAGGCAAACCTGCCGATTTTAGGGCGCTGCGGATACGGCGACGGGCGGTATCGCCAGACCCTGGAGCAACATGTCGATCTGGGTGCGCAGGAAACGCTCGGGATCGAAGCCCTGGATGGCGCTGTCGCGGTGGAGCATCAGGAACAACATCGGCGCCTTGAGCGCATAGGCCGCATACGCCACGTCCACCGTACGGAATTCGCCCCGGTCCATGCCCCGCTGGACGATGCGGGCCAGCAGGGCGGTCCCCGGCGCCTCCACCTCCTGTTCGTAGAAGCCCGCCAGTTCGGGGAAGTTGCAGGCCTCGGCCATCATCAGCTTGCAAATGCCGCTCGCCTTGCTGCGGCCGACCTGCTGCCACCAGGCATTCATGGCGTAGACCAGCATTCCGGCCGAGTCGGCTGCGAACTCGTCGATCTCCACCGACCAGCCTGCGTACATGACGCTGATGTTCGCGCGTACCACGGCTTTGAAGAGTTCGTGCTTGCTGGGAAAGTAGAGAAACAGCGTGCCCTTGGAGACACCCGCCCGCGCCGCGACCTCTTCGACGCGGGTGGCCGCATAACCTTTCTCCACGAACACGTCGAGCGCCGCCGCCAGGAGTTCGCCCGGACGGGCTTTCTTGCGGCGTTCTCGGCGTCGTGTTTCGTCGGTGGAGGTGGGTTCGGCGTTCGACATTCTAATGACTGGCTGGTTATTAGTGTACGGGAGCCTGCCGTACAGGTCGATGCGCGCGAAGGTGCACCGGTAGCGCGTGGCGGCCTTGTCTTGCACCGGGAGGATCGAGCCCCACCTGGAGCGCTTATTGACCGATCCCATGCTTCGCGGCCTTCAGGCCGCTCTACAAAGGAACCCATGTCTGCTTCCCAAGAAACCATCGTGCTCGGTGGCGGCTGCTTCTGGTGCACCGAAGCCGTCTTCGACCGCGTGCGCGGCGTCACCGACGTCGAGAGCGGCTACTGCAACGGCGACGGGCCACGCCCGAGCTATGAACAGGTCTGCACCGGCCGCACCGGGTATGTCGAGGTGGTGAAGCTTAACTTCGACCCGTCGGTGATCGAACTGGGCGCGCTGCTGGAAATCTTCTTCGTGGTGCACGACGCGACGACGCTCAACCGCCAAGGCAACGACGTCGGCAGCCAGTACCGCAGCGGCATCTACACCTCCAGCGACGCGCAGGCGGCCATCGCCCACGAGACGATCGCCCGCGTGCAGCAGGATCCGGCCCTGCGCGGAGCGACCGTCGTCACCGAGGTGGAACCGCTGCGCGACTACCATCCGGCGGAGGACTACCACCAGGACTATTTCCTGCAGCATCCCCAGCAGGGCTACTGCGCCTTCGTCGTCGGGCCCAAGGTGGAGAAGTTCCGAAAGACGTTCTCCCAGCATTTGAAAGCCTAGGCGTTTGCGGCGTCGCGTCCCCCGGTTGCTGTCGCGGCGGTACTGCAGCTTTAGGCGAGAATCGGCGCCTGCGCGGCCTCTGGGCGGTCGCACCTCCGCCGCCGATGCACTCCCGCACCCCCTTCTTCCGTGACCGATCCCAACTGCTGCGCCGTCGCGCGGGCGGCTGGTATCTGCTCGCATTGCTGGTGGTGGCGCCGTGGCTGGGCATGCTGCACTCGGTCGTGCATCCGGTCGTCCCGGCGGGCGTATCGGCCTCTCTGCACCACGTTGTCGGGCACGGCGCTGTCTCAGGCGCTGCGCAGGGCCATGCGGCGGATTCACACGGGCTCGCGCGCCTGTTCGGTCCGCACGACGCGGGCGACTGCCGCGTCTACGACCAGCTGCTCCAGGCGGACGCGCTGCTTTCCATGCCGCCGGCCGTGGTACCGGTGTTCTGGGCGGCAGTGCGCTTCGCCGTCCCGCCGCAGCCGTCGCCGTCCTGCGGCAGTGCCGTCTTCGAGGCCCGCGCGCCGCCTCCCGTCCGTTGAAGCTGCGCAGCGCCCGGCGCGCTGCCGCTCATGGCGTCCGCTGCGCGGCGGATGCCCGTGGCCGTCCGCATGCGCCTCGCGTGGCGTCGGCATGTCCTGTTCAACGAGTGTTTTCACCATGTCCATCCCTTTCCGCAGCAGCGCCCTGGGTGCCGCCGCCTTCTCGCTGTGCGCCCTCATGGCGTCCGGCCCCGCCTCTGCGCAGACCGCGTCCACGGCCGACCCCGCTTCGTCGCGTGCCTCTCACCTGCGCGAAATCACGGTCACCGGCAATCCGCTCGGCGCCACCGACACGGTGGTGCCGGCCGAACGCCTTGAGGGCGACGCGCTCACGCTGCGCAGTCGCACCACGCTGGGCGAAACGCTCGACGGTCTGCCGGGCGTCAGCAGCACCTACTTCGGTCCCAACGCCAGCCGGCCGATCATCCGGGGCCAGGACGGCGACCGCATCCGCATCCTGCAGAACGGTGGCGCGACGCTGGATGCGTCGGCGCTCAGCTTCGACCACGCGGTGCCGACCGAGGCATTGACCACCGAGCGGATCGAAGTGCTGCGGGGCGCGGGCGCGCTGCTCTACGGCGGTAGCGCCGTGGGCGGCGTGGTCAACGTGATCGACGACCGCATCCCGCATGCGCCGATCGACGGCGTGACCGGCAAGGTCGACGGCGGCCTGGCCGCCGGCAACGGCGAGCGCAGCGGCGCCGCGATGGTGGAGGGCGGCAACGAGCGCTTCGCGATCCACGCCGACGTGTTCGACCGCAAGACCGACGACGTGCGGGTGCCGGTGCAGCTCGATTGCGCCAAGCCCGGTGCGCCCGGCCTCGCGCGGCGCATCTGCAACTCGGCCAGCAGCTCGCACGGCGGCGCGGTGGGCGGCACCATGTTCTTCGACCGGGGCTACCTGGGCGCATCGGCCAGCACCTACCGCACCGACTACGGCACCGTGGCCGAGGACGACGTGACCATCGGCATGCGCTCCGATCGTTATGCGCTCGAAGGCCTGTGGCGCATCGACGCCGGTCCGCTGGAGAGTATCAAGTTCAATGCGAGCCACACCGACTACGTGCATACCGAGTTCGAAAGCGGCGCTGCCGGCACCACCTTCCGCAACCGGGGCAACGACCTGCGGATCGAGTCACGCCATCGCCCGATCGGCGCCCTGCAGGGCGTGGTCGGCCTGCAGGCCGAGGCCAACCGCTTCTCCGCGCTGGGCGAGGAGGCCTTCGCTCCGGCCAGCCGGACCCGTTCGACCGCGCTCTTCGCCCACGAGGAACTCGCCACCGGCTGGGGCAAGCTGACCTTCGGTGCCCGCACCGAGCAGGTCAAGGTGCAGTCGTTCGGCAATCCGGAGGTGGACCGGTTCGACATCGGATCGCGCACCTTCCATCCGCACAGTGCCGCCGTCGGCGCGCTGGTGCAGCTGGCACCGCAATGGCAGCTCACCAGCAACCTGGCCTACACCCAGCGCGCGCCCAAGGACTACGAGCTGTTCGCCAACGGGCCGCACGTGGCCACCGCGGCCTGGGAGACGGGCGACGGCGCGCTCGGTCTGGAGAAATCGACCGGCCTCGATCTGGGGGCCGCCTGGAAGGACGGCCCGCACCGCTTCTCGGTCACCGGCTACGTCACCCGTTTTTCCAACTACATCGGCCTGGCGCCGACGGGCGATACGATCTCGGAGGAGGGAGAGCGCAATCCGCCCGAGGGCGTGGATGCCCTGCCCGAGTACCGCTACGCGGGCGTGCGTGCCCGGTTCTACGGCGTCGAGGCCAGCGGCACGGTGCGACTCTGGGGCGCGAGCGGTCTTGCCGCGGCCCCGGGCGCGGCTGCGAACTCGGCGCTCGACCTCAACCTGCGCGGCGACCTGGTGCGCGCCGAGAACACCGACACCGGCCAGCCGCTGCCGCGCATCGCGCCGGTGCGTGCCGGTGCCGGCCTGGTCTGGTCCAGCGGACCGTGGCGCGTGGGTGGCGGCTTCGACCACAGCGCCGCACAGCGCCGCGTGCCGAACGACGGCTCGCGCGCTACCGGTGCCTTCACCCTCTGGAATGCGTCGCTCGGCTACACCACCCAGGTGCAGATGGGCAACCTGCGTAGTTCGGTGCTCTGGTACGCCCGGCTCGACAACATCACCGACCGGCTGGCGTACAGCGCCAGCTCGATCCTGACGACGACCGCGTTTCCGCGCGCGCCGCTGCCCGGACGCAGTCTGAAGGTCGGCCTGCGCGCCGAGTTCTGATCCGGCGGGCCGGCGCGGGCGGGCCGACGCTCAGGGCGCCAGCCGCTCGCGCTGCCAGGAGGCGTCGGCCTGCAGCCGGTACTGGAGCCGGTCGTGCAGCCGGCTCTTGCGGCCCTGCCAGAATTCCCAGCGGTCGGGCACCAGCCGGTAGCCGCCCCAGTGCGGCGGACGCGGCGGCTGCAGCAGGAACTGCGCGCCGTACGTGGCCGCGTTGGCCACCAGCACCGACCGGCTCGGGATCACCTGGCTCTGCGGACTGGCCCAGGCGCCGATGCGCGAATCGAGCGGCCGGCTGCGGAAGTAGGCGTCGCTTTCCTCCGCGCTCGTCCGCTCCACCCGGCCTTCGATGCGCACCACCCGCTCCAGCTCCACCCAGTGGAACTGCAGCGCCGCGAACGGGTTGCCGGCCAGTTGCCGGCCCTTGCGGCTGTTGTAGTTGGTGAACCACACGATGCCGCGTGCGTCGTAGCCCTTGACCAGCACGATACGGCTGCTGGGCCGCAGGTCGCTGCCGACGGTGGCGAGCGTCATCGCATTGGGCTCGGGCACCGCGCTCGCCAGCGCCTCCGAGAGCCAGCGTTCGAACTGTTCGAGCGGATCGGCATCGGAATCCTGCTCGCCTAGTTCGGCGCGTTCGTAGCTTTTGCGCAGGGCCGCGAGGTCGGCAGGCGCGGGCGGTGGGGTGGGGTGGGAAGCCATCGCGGGATTGTGCATCGCATAGAGTGCGCCTTCCGCAGGTCATGCCGCGGCCGCCGCGCGGGTGGTTACCCGCCAGCACCATCCGAACCACCTCGCCCGATGCCGCCAGTCGCCCCGCCCCTGCCCACGGTTCTCGTCCTCGCCTCCGGCAAGGGCGAACGCTTTCGCGCCTCGGGCGGCCGGGTGCACAAGCTGCAGGCCGATCTGTGCGGCCGCAGCGTCCTCGACCGGACGCTCGACGCGGTCCGGGCCAGCGGTCTGCCCTGGCACCTGGAGGATGCGGGCCATCCGGGCATGGGCGATTCGGTCGCCGCGGCGGTGCGGGCGACGCGGCATGCGCCGGGCTGGCTGATGTTGCCGGCCGACCTGCCGCTGATCGCGGCGGCGACCCTCGTCTCGGTGGCCCGGACGCTGATGGCCGGCACGGCCATGGCCGTGCTGCCGTGGGTGGGGGGCCGGCGCGCCCATCCGGTCGGCTTCGCGGGCCCGCTGGGTCAGGAGCTGTCGAGCCTCGAAGGAAAAGAGGGCGCCAGGCGCATCATTTCACGGCTGGATGCTATGAAAAGCGTAGCAAATGTTCAACTCGACGATGTCGGCGCGGTTACCGACATCGACACCATCGAGGATTTGCAGCGCGCCGCCGATCTGCTGCACGGCCGCGGCACCGCGCCTGCGGCCTGATCAGCGCTGCTCGATCACGCCGCAGGCGATGCGCGGGCCCGAATCGCCCGCGGGTTGGCTGTGGTAGTCGTCGCGGTCGCGGTGTACGACCAGCGCCCGGCCCAGCACTCCGGTGGGCCCGTTGCCCAGGCTGATCGCCCGCGTGTCGATGCTGAAAGTAGCGGTGCCGGTGCTGTCGGCATGCAGGCTCGGCAGTTCGCCGGCATGCACGCCGGCCTCGCCGAAACGGCCATGCTGCACCGCCTGCGGATTGAAGTGGCCACCGGCCGCGTCCCCGTCGCGTCCGCAATCGCCGACCTCGTGGATGTGGAAACCGTGCTCGGTGCCGGGCGGCAGGCCCCAGACCGTGCCGGTGACCTGCACGATGCCGCCCAGTTGCCGGAAGGCGATGTTTCCGCTCGCGGCATGGCCGGGCGTGGGTCGCAGATCTGCCACCGCGGTGCTGCCGCAGGGCGGGCCGGCGCATCCCGTCAGCAACAGGGACAGGCAGGCGGCCGCGGTGGACGAGGCGAGCGGACGACGATCGGGCGACGAACGGGCGAACATGCGCCGCACTCTAAGCGGCACGCCTCAGCCGGGTGCTTCCGCTTGTGACAGCCGCAGTATGCGGGCCAGCGCCTTGTCCTCGATCCCCATCTCGCGCAGCGATGTATAGGTGGCGTGCGCGTAGTCGCGGGTGGTGCCGAACCGGCCGGCAGCGGTCGCGAAGATGCTGCGGTACTGGGCATCGGTCAGCTCGCCCGTGTGGTGGGGGCTGTTGCGCGACAGGGTGAAGGCCAATGCCCGCACCGGGCCTTCCGCGGTGCGCAGCGGCAGCCACCGCGGATCGTAGACGCCGGTCACCATCTCGCGTTTCCAGAGGTCGATCAAGGTCTGCAGGCCCCGCGCGCGCTGCACCCGAAACACCATGCCCCTGCAGCTGCCGCCGGTCAGCAGGCCGAAGACGAGGCCACGGCATTCCGGGGTGCCGCGGTTCACCGCGCTCCACATCTTGAGGGCTCGGTGCCAGCCGTGCACCAGTGCGGCCCGGCACTCCTGGAACGGGAAATCGGGCCGCCAGATCAGCGAGCCGTAGCCGAAGATCCACAGATCCTCCTGTCCGCCCCACTGCGCAAGCGCCTGCTCCAGCATCGCCTGCGGGTCGCGCTGCCGGCGTGTCGGTTCGATGACGGGTGGTACGCCGTCGCGCGAGGGCGGGGTAGGTGAGGGAGAGGACATTTACAATTTCGCAGTGGCGACAGGCCATTATTCACCTGGACTTTCCGCATGAACACCTCGAGCGACCCCGATAGCCAGCAGCGTTTCGCCTTGAGCCTCATGGGCGGGCTGATCGTGATCCTGCTCGCCGTCGTTATGGGCTCGGTCGTGCGGCGCCACCTGCATCCGCACCACCGAACGGCCGCGGTCGCCGATTCCAATTCGGTCGAAGGTGCCCGGGTGCTGATCGAAGAAGGCATCGTCAAGATCTACTTCGCGCCTGGCAGCGCGACCCTGACACCGGGTACCGAAAAAGCGCTGGCCAGCGTGGTCAAGGGAATGGACGTGGGCATGCGGGCGGTGGTGCTCAGCTACCGGTACCCGGCAATCGGCCCGGGCGACAGCGCGGCCCTTGTCCGACGCCGTGCGGCCCAGGTGCGCGAGATGCTGGTAGGCCTGGGGCTGCCGGACGACAAGATCGAACTGCGCTCGTCCGCGCAGGCCGGTGGCTCCAGCGCCGGCGAAGACCGGGAACTGGCCAACCGCATGGATGTGATGCTGGTGAACTGACGAGCCGTACGCGGCGCCGGCCTGTCGGTACACCCTGAATGGACCGCCGCGGTCGCTTCGCAGCCGACGAGGCTTCCGCCGCTCTAAGAGCGGCTAACACAACCCAGCGAAGCGGTTCTGGCTAGGCGCCGCATCGCAGACAGTACGAGTAGTACGACAAGGTGCGGCAACGACGCCAGAAGGGTTGTGTTAGCCGCTCTAAGCCAAAGTCTCCGCGATGTCCCGTGCCAACTGCGCGACCCGATCCTGCGAAAGCCCCGTCGCCTTTACCTGGCGGCGCTCCGGCCACCGGCGGAAGTGCGCCCGCTGCGACTTCGCATACGACGGGTCGTAGTGCTGCGTCGCCAGCTCGTAAAAAAGCTGCGGCAGCGTGCCCGCCAACGCCAGGGCTTGCCAGGCGGCGATGACCTCCTTGCCGTGCAATTGCTTGAGCGGCTCGAACTGGCCGGCCAGCCATTCGGGGCGATCGCCCAGGTAGGCGTAGTCGCGCAGCAGGTAGTCCAGGCGTGCCGCGTCGGGCACCTGCAGTTCCACGCAGGGGCTGTCGCGCATCCGCTCGACCAAGGGGATCGGCAGGTTGAGTCGGCCGATGCGGCGGCCTTCGCCTTCCACGTACAGCGGCCGGGACGGGTCGCAGCGCTCGATCACGGTGGCGATGGCGGTTTCGAAGGCGGTCTGCGACGGTTGGGGCGTGTCGGGCAGGGCGCCCAGCAGCGATCCCTTGTGGCGGGCCAGGCCCTCCAGGTCGAGCGTCTGGTGGCCCCGGCTCGCCAGGGCGTGCAGCACCCGGGTCTTGGCGCTGCCGGTGGGGCCGCAGACGACGATCAGCGGAAGCTGCGGCCCCTGTTGCTCCAGCGTGTCGATCACGTGGCGGCGCCAGGATTTGTAGCCGCCGGCCAGCTGCTGCGCGTCCCAGCCGACCATGCGCAGCCAAGTGGTCATCGAGCCGCTGCGCAGGCCGCCGCGCCAGCAGTACACCAGTGGCTTCCAGCCGGCGGGCCGGTCGGCGAAATGGTTCTGCAGGTGGCGCGCCAGGTTGGCCGCCACCATGCCGCCGCCGATGCGCCGGGCCTCGAAGGCACCTTGCTGCTTGTAGAGCGTGCCGACGATGCGGCGCTCTTCGTCGTCGAGCACCGGGCAGTTGATCGCGCCGGGAATGTGGTCGAGGGCGAACTCGGCGGGCGAGCGGGCGTCGACGATGGTGTCGAAGCCGTGGCGGTCGGCCACCCGGGTGGGCGATCTCATGCGGTCACCATCAGGCCGGGTGGGCCGCTGTCCATGCGGCCGACCACAGCGGCGTCGCCGAAGCCCTCGGCCCGGAAGATCGCCTGCACCGTGCCCAGCGCCTCGGGCGCGCAGCTCACCAGCAGGCCGCCACTGGTCTGCGGGTCGGTCAACAAGGCCTGGGCGATGGTGGGCAGCCCGGCGGCCAGTTCCACGTCGGCGCCGTAGCCGCTCCAGTTGCGGCCGGAGGTGCCGGTGATGCAGCCGGCCTCGGCCAGCGCGGCCACGCCGGGCAGCAGCGGCAGGCCCGGCCAGTGCAGCGTGGCGCGCAGGCCGGCGCCGCGGGCCAGCTCCAGCGTATGGCCGGCGATGCCGAAGCCGGTCACGTCGGTCAGCGCATGCACGCCCTCGCAGTCGGCCAGGGCTATGCCGGGGGTGTTGAGCCGGGTGGTGGTGTCGATCAGCCGGGCATAGCCATCGGCGTCGAGCAGGTTCTTCTTCAGCGCGGTCGACAGCACGCCCACGCCCAGCGGCTTGCCCAGCACCAGCAGGTCGCCGGCGCGGGCGTCGCGGTTGCGCCGTACTTTCGACGGATGCACCAGGCCCATCACCACCAGGCCGTAGATCGGCTCGACCGAGTCGATGGTGTGGCCCCCCGCGATCGGGATGCCCGCGGCGCGGCACACCGCCTGGCCGCCCTCGACCACGCGGCCGATCACCTCCACCGGCAGCTGGTTCACCGGCATCGCGACCAGGGCCAGGGCCATGATCGGCCGGCCGCCCATCGCGTACACGTCGCTGATCGCGTTGGTGGCGGCGATGCGGCCGAACTCGAACGGGTCGTCGACGATCGGCATGAAGAAATCGGTGGTGGCGATCAGCGCCTGCTCGTCGTTCAGGCGGTAGACGGCGGCGTCGTCGGCGGTTTCGATGCCCACCATCAGCTCGGGCGGGACGAGGCCCGCGCCGCTGCTGCGCAGAATCCGCGACAGCACCCCCGGCGCGATCTTGCAGCCGCAGCCGCCGCCGTGCGAGAAGGCGGTGAGCCGGATCGGCGCATCGGGGAGGGAAGGGAGGGTTGGAGCGGGGAGGGAGGTGGGGTGCATGGGGGCCTTGGGGTGAACAGAATTATCGCGAGCGCCAGGGTTTCTAGAATCGCGGCTTCTGCGTGCCCTCCGTGCGCTCCGCGCATTGCGCCTCCCTGTCCCCTACCTGCTTCCAGCCTCCCTCCATGAAACTCCTTCGCCTCGCCTCGGCCCTCGCACTGTCCGCCTGCGCGCTGCTGTCCCATGCCCAGACCGGCACGCTGCGCGTCTCGGCCATCCCCGACGAGGCGCCGACCGAACTGCAGCGCAAGTTCGCGCCGCTGGGCGACTACCTGGCCCGCGAGACCGGCATGGCGGTGCAGTTCACCCCGGTCACCGACTACGCCGCGGTGGTCGAGGGCCTGGCCTCGCAGAAGATCGACCTGGCCTGGCTGGGCGGCTTCACCTTCGTGCAGGCCCGCCAGCGCACCCGGGGCGGCGCGGTGCCGATCGTGCAGCGCGCGGAAGACGAGAAGTTCACCAGCAAGTTCATCGTGCCCACCGCCAGCACCGCGCAGACGCTGGCCGACCTGAAGGGCCGCAGCTTCGCCTTCGGCGCGCCGTCGTCCACCTCGGGCAGCCTGATGCCGCGCTATTTCCTGCAGCAGGCGGGCCTGGTGCCCGAGCGCGACTTCAAGACCGTGGCCTTCAGCGGCGCGCACGACGCCACGGTGGCCTTCGTCGCCGCCGGCCGGGCCGAGGCGGGCGTGCTCAACGCTTCGGTGTGGGACAAGCTGGTCGAATCCGGCAACCCCAACGCCGCCAAGGTGCGGGTGCTGGCAACCACGCCCACCTACTACGACTACAACTGGACGGTGCGCCCGGGCCTCGACGCCGCCCTCGCCAAGAAGCTGACCGACGCCTTCCTGAAGCTCGATCCTTCGCGCCCCGCCGACAAGGAAATCCTGTCGCTGCAACGCGCGACCCGCTTCATCCCCACCCAATCGTCCAACTACGACGGCATCGAGGCGGCGGGCAAGTCGGCCGGCCTGATCAAGTAAGGCAGAGAGAAAAGGAGAAAGCGGCGCGTGTCCTTCGCTCTGGTCGATTGCGGTCTGGTCCACGCCCAGGGCCGACGTGCGCTGCAGGCGGTGACGCTGGCGGCCGCCCAGGGCGAGCGCGTGGCGGTGATCGGGCCTTCGGGCGCGGGCAAGACGACGCTGCTGCGGGTGCTGGGCGCCGCGCTGCGGCCGGGAGAAGGCACGGTCGCGCTGCTGGATGCCGCACCCTGGCAACTGGGCCGCGCGCCCCTGCGCCGGCTGCGCGGGCGCATCGGCACGGTGCACCAGCAGGCACCGATCCCGCCGCGGCTGCGGGTCGTCACCGCGGTGCTGGCCGGGCGGCTGGGGCAGTGGCCGCTCTGGCGGGCGCTGGCCTCTCTGGTGTACCCGAGCGATCTGCGCGGCGCAGCGGCGGTGCTGGCCGAAGTGCAGCTGGCCGACCGCCTGTTCGACCGCTGCGACCGGCTCTCCGGCGGCCAGCTGCAGCGGGTGGGCATCGCCCGCGTGCTCTACCAGGCGCCCGACCTGCTGCTGGCCGACGAGCCGGTGTCCTCGCTCGACCCGGCCCTGGCCGACAGGGCGCTGGCGGTGCTGGCCGCCCAGGCCGACCGCAGCGGCGCGACGCTGGTCGCATCGCTACACACCGTCGAGCTGGCGCTGAAATGGTTTCCGCGCATCGTCGGCATGCGGGAGGGGCGCATCGTCTTCGACCTGTCGGCGGCGGCGGTGACGCCCGGCATGCTGCGGGCGCTGTACGCGTCGGACGATGCGGGCAACGCGGGGCGCGATGCGGCACCCACCGCCACCGCCACCCTTGCACCGCGCGGCGGCGTCGCCCGGCCCGACTGCCTGTGAACACCGCCCCGCGTGCGGCGCAACCCTTGCTGCCGGCGGTGCCGCTGCGCGACCCGGCCTGGCGCGGCCGCTGCCTCTGGACCGTCGCCGCGCTGGCCATCGCCTGGCCGACGCTGGTGCTGGCCGAGTTCCGGCCCTGGGTGCTGTTCGACGGCCAGGGCCTGCAGGCGATGCAGGGCTTCCTGCGCGGCTTCTGGCCGCCCGCGACCGATGCGGCCTTCGGCACGCTGCTGCTGCGCGCCACGCTGGAGACGCTGGCGATGGCGACGGCCGGCACCTTCCTGGCGTTTCTGATCGCGGCGCCCCTGGCGCTGGCGGTGACGCGGGCGCTGTCGATCTCCCGCATCGGCCCCGGGCCGGGCGCGTTGCGGGCCGCGGCACTGCGGCCGGTGGCGCGGCTGGTGCTGACGGTGCTGCGGGCGGTGCCCGAGATCGTCTGGGCCCTGGTGCTGGTGCGCGCGCTCGGCCTGGGGCCGGGCGCGGGGGTGCTGGCGATCGCGATCGCCTACGGCGGCATGCTGGGCAAGGTGTACAGCGAGATACTGGAGTCGGGCGACACACGCCCTGCCCGCGCGCTGCTGGAGGCGGGCAGCGGCCGGCTGGCGGCGCTCTGCTACGGCCTGGTGCCGGGTGCGGCGCAGGAGCTGGCCTCGTACACCGTCTACCGCTGGGAGTGCGCGGTGCGGGCCTCGGTGGTGATGGGCTTCGTCGGCGCCGGCGGCCTGGGCCAGCTGATGGACCGGTCGATGAAGATGCTCGATGGCGGCGAGGCCAGCGCGATCCTGCTGACCTTCCTGGCCCTGGTGCTGCTGGCCGACGCGCTTAGCGCGCTGCTGCGGCGGATGCTGGCATGAAGCACCTCGACCCGCGTGCCCTGCGCATCGCCCTGGCCGGCGCGGGGATGTTGGCGGTGCTGGTGGCGGCGGTGGCGGCCAGCTTCGCCTATCTGGCGGTGGACTGGCGCGGGCTGCTGGCCGGCGACGCGCTGCGGCGCATGGGCCGTTTCATGGCCGAATTCTTTCCGCCCGACACGTCGCGGGCCTTCCTGGTGCAGACCGGCTGGGCGGCGTTGCAGACGCTGGCCGTCTCCAGCCTGGGCACGCTGCTGGCGGCCGCCGCCGCCGTGGCGCTGGCCCTGCCCGCCGCAGGCCGCTGGGGCCGGGTGGCGCAACCGGCGGCGCGCCTGTTTCTCAACCTGTTGCGCAGCGTGCCCGAGCTGGTGTGGGCCGCCCTGATGGTGCTGGCCGCGGGGCTGGGGCCTTTCGCTGGCACGCTGGCGTTGGCATTGCACACCACCGGCGTGCTGGGCCGCCTGTTCGCCGAGACGCTGGAGAACCTGCCGCCCGCGCCCGAGCAGGCCCTGCGCGCGGCCGGTGCCGGCACGGTGGCCGCCTGGACCTATGCCAGCCTGCCGCTGGCGGCGCCCCAGTGGCTGGGCTATGGCCTCTATCGCTGGGAGATCAACATCCGCACGGCCGCGGTGCTGGGCTTCGTCGGCGCGGGCGGGCTGGGACAGATGCTGTACTTCCACCTGTCGCTGTTCCAGCAGGCGCAGTCGATGACGGTGCTGCTGGCGATGTTCGCGCTGGTGGTGCTGGTCGATGCGGCCAGTGCCTGGCTGCGGCGGGAAACGACCGTTTCCGTGCGGGCGCGCCGCCGGTGGTGGCCGCGGCGCGCAGTCTCCTAAAACCTGTCTACAGGTCGCGCAGCCGGGAGGTGCCGCGCACCGGCACGCCGCTTCGGCGAGCACGGCGCACAGGCCAGCTCAGCAGTTCCAGCACCAGCACCACGGCCAGGGCCGACACCGCGCCGGCCAGCACCGCGTCGCGGGTCAACGGGATGTTGAAGCTGTAGGCGGCGCGGGTCTCGGCGATCAGCGGCCGGTTGCCGCGCAGCGCCAGATGCACCACCTGTTGCGGCATCGGCGCTTGCAGGGCCAGCGCTTCGGCCCGGAAGGCGGCACGGCGCTCGACCATGTCGCGCAGCGGCACCGCCTCGGCGCGGAAGGCCGGGTCGTTGCTGGCCTCGTGGCGGGCGATCAGCGCGTCGAGCGAGCCCTTGTCGAAGCGGTCGGCGATCTGCTGGAAGCCGCGCAGGTTGGTCTCGACCTCGACCAGGTGCGCATCGACTCGCTTCTGGTACTGGTCGACGAAGTTCGGGATCTGGATGCCCAGCAGAAGCGCGGTGCCGGCCAGGACCAACAGCAGGTAGCGGTAGAGCATGGTGCGGGCGCCGCGGGCGGTGTCAGAACTTGGGGATGCGCAGCGTCTTGCTGATCATCAGGCTGCCCGACAGGCCGAAGACGAACGAGAGCGGATGCAGCTGCCACGGGCCGAGCATCCAGGCACCGCCCCACAGCGCATCGCCGATCCGGCCCTGCCAGGCGGCCAGCGCCAGGAGGCCGACCAGGGCCACGCTGGTGGGGATCGGGGTGCCCTCGAAATACTTCACCTTGTCGGCGCCTTCGGAGAGGGCCTCGGCCGTCACGTTGTAGCGGGCCAGCCGGCTCACGCCGCAGCAGACGAAGTAGATCAGCAGCAGGCAGTCCCAGCCGCCGTCGAGGCCCGCGGCGAAGCCGAGGGCCGCCGGCATCACGCCGAAGGAGATGATGTCGGCCAGCGAATCCAGCTCGCGGCCGAGCGAGGAATGGGTCTGCCGCCAGCGGGCGATGCGGCCGTCGAACACGTCGAACACGAAGGCCGCCGGCGCCAGCGCCGCCGCCCAGAGGAACTGCGTCACCGACCGGCTGGCCATATAGGCCATCGCCAGGAATACGCCCGCCACGCCGCAGGCCGCATTGCCCAGGGTGAAGAAATCGGCCAGGTGGAAGCCGCGGATCATAGAGAAATGCTTGCGCTCTGCAGGCCGTGCACCGGTCGGGGAGGAAGGCGGGTTCATGGAGGCACTCCGGCAGAAAGGACAAGAGCGTCACCTTAGCGCATCGATCCGACGGGCGGTGTAGTCGCAGGCCGACGATGCCGGTGTGGACCGTCAGCCGGACTGTCCGGCCCGGAGCGCGTGGGCCACGGCCTTCACCAGCGCCTGCCGCGCCGGGTCGGCGCTGCGCAGGTCGGCCCAATCCGGGTGGCTGCGGGCCGGATGGGCGGCCCGCAACGCGGCCATGGCGCTGCCCGCCGCCGTGTCGTAGGGCAGAGACGATGTCTGCAACCGCTGCGGATCGGCATGGCCGCGCCGCTCCAGCGCCTGCAACAGCACCCGCTGCCACCGCACCAGCAGCGCCAGCGCAGCGTCGTCGACCGTCAGTTCCCGCACGCCGCGCGCCCGGTTCCAGACCTTGCGGCCCAGCGGCCCCCAGCCCTGCGACACCGCGCCGCCGATCGCGCCGCCCAGCGCAGCGCCGGCACCCAGCGACAGGCCCGCCAGCGCGATGTCGGTCACCACGCCCACCACGGCACCGGCCGCGGTGCCGGCACCCAGGCGCAGCCCGGCCGCCTTCAAGGCCTCGGGGCTGAACAGGTCCATCTCCCAACGGCCCTCCAGGTGCGGGAGCGGCGCTTCGTCGGCATCGTCCGCACGAAAACCGTGGAGCGCCAGCAGCGTGTCGATGCAGTGCCGGGCGGCCTGCCGCACCTCGGCCTGCAAGGCATCGGCCGCCGATCGCATCGCCGCGGCGGAGGCGTCGGGCACGCTGCGGCGCAAGGCTGTGCAGCGGACCAGCAGCGACGCTATCTCGCGGAGGGCCGCCCCCTGCCGTGCCTCGGCCTCGGTACCCAGCGCCTGGACCACCCGCTGCAGCGTGACGCGGTGCGTCGGCAGCAGCGTGCCCAGGTCCTGGTAGAGGTCGCGCTCGGCGCCGGTGAAGGGCGCGGTGGCGTCGAATCGCACCACCGCGTGCAGGCCGGCATCGGCCAGCAGCGCGCGCCAGTCGGCCTCGCGGCCGGCACCGTCGCGCACGAAGTTCAGCACCGGCAGCACCGGCCGGGCGCAGGCGTGGAGCAGCGCGATCTCGGCACGGTACTTGGGCAACACCGGTGCGCGGACGTCGATCACCAGGAAGGCCGCGTCGGCGCCGAGCAAGGTGCGCAGGACCTTCGCCTCCTGCTCGAACACGCCGTGCGCCTCGGGGCCGGCCAGAAAGCGGCGGACCCGCTCGGCGGGCAGTGCGTCGGCCGGTGCCATCGACGGCAGGTGCAGATGCTCCTGCAGCGCCACCGCGTCCTCGATGCCGGGCGTGTCGAAGAAGCGCACCGCGGCACGGCCGTCGGCGCGCAGGTCGATCGATTCGACATGCCGGGTGGTGCCCGGCCGGTCGGACACCTCGCCGAAATCGATCCGGCGCGAGAGGGTGCGCAGCAGCGATGTCTTGCCAGCGTTGGTATGGCCCACCACGGCGATGCGGATCGGCTCGCTGCCCGGTACGGAAGCGGGGGCCATCGCAGGCGATGTCATTGCGTTCGCTCCAGCACCTCGGCCAAGGTGCCGCCGTGCGCAGCGATCTGCATCAGCCCGCAGTCCCTCAGCCAGGCCTGCCAGCGGCCGGCCGCGGCGGCCGAACGGGCGGGGTCGGTATCCGCCGGCGGCACCAGCCAGAGCTGCAGTGCCCCGCAATGACCGGCCACCGCGCGCAGGAAGCGCTCGGTGCCGCGGTCGGGGCTGGCGGAGGCGTCGCAGGCGACCAGCACACGGCGCGGCCGCAGCAGGGCCAGCCGGTCGAGCAGGGCGTTGCGCTGGGCGACGCTGCCATCGACCGCGAGCGCTTCCGCGCCCCGCGGCAGGCCGGCGGGCGGCCAGGGCGCCTCGGGTGGCAACTCGAAGCCGACAACCAGCAGCAGGTCGGCCACCTCGGCCGGCGGCAGCGCCTGCGGTGCCGCCTGCACCGGCCGGCCCGGGTCGGCCTCCACGACGCGGGAGGGCGCCAGCGCATCGAAGCGCGCCAGCACCTGCCGGTAGTAGGGATCGGAAAGATCGGGCTGCAGCCCACCCCGCCGGGCGCGCCACACGGCGGTGCACAGCGTCACCAGCAGCAGCCGCGGCAGCAAACCGTAGACCACCAGGCAGCCGGTGAGCCACAGCGCCCAGGTGCGCTGGCCGGCCGGGTCGGTGGCCGGCGGGGCGGACGTCGCGGCCAGCACCGTCGCGGCATCGGGCATCGGAAATCCGAGCTGCGACGGCAGCCAGCCCAGCGCCTGCACGCTGCGCACGAAGAAGCCGGGCGACAGGATCGTGGTCTCCCACGCGAGGGTGTAGCGGTGGAAGGCCAGGGCGAACAGCAGCCACGCCAGCGCCACGGCGAACGCCAGCGTCCAGACCGCGTGGCTGGCCAGGCCCAGCGCCCAGGGCAACAGGCGCGCACGCGCCAGCGACTGCCATGCGGCCTGCAGCAGCAGCGGCCCCTGGCCCTGCCGGCCGCCGGCCACCCGGGCGGTCAGCAGCAGCCACAGGCCGCCGAGCGAGAGCCGGAAGGCACCGGGCGCGAACAACACGCTGCCCACCCAGGCCAGCAGCGTCAGGGCGTGCAGCCCCAGCAGCCCCGCCAGCGCCGCCATCACGTTGATCTGCCGGTTGCCGCCACCGCCCAGCACCCGGTCGGCCAGGCCCAGCCCCGCGACCAGCACCAGCGCCGCGATCGCCAGCAGCAGCACGCTGGACCAGGCGCGCGCCCGGTCGATCAGCGGGGGAAGGCCCAGCCGTTCGGCCAGCAGCCGGGCACGCACCTGCAGGCGGCCGGGGCCGTCGGGCGCTGCGGCCCGGGCGGTGCGCAGTACGTCGGCATCGTCGAGCGGGCCGGCCAGCTCGGCGCAGCGCATTGCCTCGGTGAGCAGGGCGGCCTGCAGCGACGGCCGGGCGGTCGCCGAGCCTGCGGGCGCAGTACGGACGGAATCAGCGGCCGCCTGCATCGACCGGGCGCCCATGAGAGCAGGCCAAGGAAAGGTCGGCCCGGCCTGTGCCCGGGCCCGCGGCGCAGGCCGCCCGCGGGGCGGGCCGGGTCGTCATGCCGGCACGGCCTCTTCGACCGCGTCGTCGGTCGCCTCGCCCAGGAAGCCGCCGCTCTGGTGGGCCCAGAGCCGGGCATACACGCCGCCGCGGGCCAGCAGCGTGTGATGGTCGCCTTCCTCCACGATGCGGCCCTGGTCCAGCACCACCAGCCGGTCCATCGCGGCGATAGTCGAGAGGCGGTGGGCGATGGCGATCACCGTCTTGCCTTCCATCAGGCGGTAGAGGCTCGCCTGGATCGCGGCCTCGACTTCCGAATCCAGCGCGCTGGTGGCCTCGTCCAGCAACAGAATCGGCGCGTCCTTGAGCATCACCCGGGCGATGGCGATGCGCTGGCGCTGGCCGCCCGAGAGCTTCACGCCGCGCTCGCCCACATGCGCCTCGTAGCCGGCACGGCCCTGCGGATCGACCAGCTCGTCGATGAAATCGGTCGCCTCGGCGCGCTCGGCGGCCAGGTGCAGGGCGGCCTCGTCGGCGTCGGGACGGCCGTAGGTGATGTTGTCGCGCACCGAGCGGTGCAGCAGCGAGGTGTCCTGCGTCACCATGCCGATATGCTTGCGCAGGCTGTCCTGGGTAACGCCGGCGATGTCCTGTCCGTCGATCAGGATGCGGCCGCCGTCCAGGTCGTAGAAGCGCAGCAGCAGGTTGACCAGGGTCGACTTGCCGGCACCCGAGCGCCCGACCGGCCCGATCTTCTCGCCCGGGCGCACCGTCAGCGTCAGCTGGTCGATCACGTTGCGCTTGCCGCCGTAGCCGAAGGTGATCGCGTCGAAGCGCACCTCGCCGCGCGGCACCACCAGCGCGGGCGCGTTCGGCAGGTCGAGCACGGTGCGGCGCCTGGCCAGCATCGCCATGCCGTCCTGCACCGTTCCGATCTGCTCGAACAGGCCCGAGATTTGCCACATCACCCACTGCGACATCGCGGTCAGCCGCATCGCCATGGCGGTGCCGGCGGCCACCGCGCCGATGCCCAGCTGGCCCTGCGACCAGAGCCGGAGCGACAGGCCGCAGACGCCCAGCAGCAGGCCCATCGAGAGCGCCCGGTTGATCGTCTCGAAGGCGCTCACCAGGCGCATCTGCGCATGGCCGGTGGAGATGAACTCGCGCATCGCGTCGCGCGCGAAGCCGGCCTCGCGCCCGCCGTGGGAGAACAGCTTGACGGTGGCGATGTTGGTGTAGGCATCGGTCACCCGGCCGGTCATCAGCGAGCGGGCATCGGCCTGGGCCCGGCCCACCGCGCCCAGCCGCGGCACGAACCAGACGCACACCGCCGCATAGACCGCCGCCCAGACCACCAGCGGCAGCACCAGCCGCAGGTCGAAGGCGGCCACCAGAGCCACGATGGCGACGAAGTACACGCCTACCGACACCACCATGTCGGTCATCAGGAACACGATGTCGCGCACCGACAGCGCGGTCTGCATCACCTTGGTGGTGATGCGGCCGGCGAACTCGTCCTGGTAGAAGACCATGCTCTGGTCGAGCATCGTCCGGTGGAAGTTCCAGCGCATCCGCATCGGGAAGTTGACCGCGATCGTCTGGTGCTTGACCAGCGTCTGCAGCCCCACCAGCAGCACACTGCCCGCGACCAGCGCCGCGATGCCGCCGAGCAGCGTGCCGTGCTCCGTCCAGAGCCGCGCCGGCTCCACCTGGCCCAGCCAGTCGACCATGCGGCCGAGCAGCGCGAAGAGCACCGCCTCGAAAGCCGAGATGGCCGCCGTCAGCAGCACCATCAGCAGCACCGCCCCCCGCAGCCCCTTCAGGCAGGACCACATGAAGGCGACAAGGCCCGTCGGCGGCAGGGTGGGAACGGTGTCGGGGAACGGGGCGAGGCGGTCTTCGAAATATCGGAACAAACAGGACTCCGGGGCGGAAAGGGAGAAAAGGGGCGAGGGCGTCGAGGCGCAATTCCACCATAGACGACAGTAAACGGGGAATGCCTCATTCGTAGCCCATGCGCAGTTCCTGGGACTGACGGGTGAGTTCGGCCATGGCATCGGTGCTGGCCTTGTCGCGCGCATCCTTGTATTGCATCAGGTCAGCGAATTTGACGCGCCTGTGCTTGCCGGCGCGCTGGAACGGCAGCACCCCCTGTTCGAGCATTTTGACCAGATGCGGGCGGGAGACGTTGAGCAGATCGGCCGCTTCTTGCGTCGTAAGTTCGGCGTGCACGGGCACGACCTTGACCGCATTGCCATCAGCCAATTCGGCCAATATGTCTACCAGCAGTCGCAAAGCCGAAGTAGGCAACTCCACTAGGTGGGCCTGCTTGTGATCGTCAAAGATCTGGATCTGCTGAGTTTCGAAGCCAGTCGCCAGATATGCGGCCAAAGCCCTTTGCCCTTGCACGGCCGCCTTCACTTCCCCTGCAGCAGGCAAGGTCACCTTTGCGTGGGTTGTCGTGCTGGTCATGGTGGGCTCCTGGCTTGAATGCAATTGCAAACCGCAATTTTAATCGAAATAAACGAAATTCGAAACAAACGAATCGGATTTTGCGTGCCGGAGACCTGGGACCAGGCTGAAGAATGCCGAATGCAAGCGCCACGATCCTGAGAGCGCGCCGGCCCCGGATCGTTCTGGTAGCCGGGAAGGGAGCCAGAAAAGCTGGACGAAAAAACAGTCATATGTGGATGACTGTATGAAATTACAGTATTCTTGGCCCACCGAATGTTTGTGTGCCAACTTCCCCATGCCCGTCCTCGCGACCATCAGCCTTGCGCTCCAGCCCCTCGTACGGGACGACGTCTGGTGCGCCGACGAACTGAGCGCCTCGCACACCGGCGTCAGCGCCAGCGGCTTCGCGGCGCTGGATGCGGTCCTGCCCGGCGGCGGGTGGCCGGTGGGCGCGATGACCGAGATCCTGCACGCCGGCCCCGAAACCTTCGCATGGCCGCTGCTGCTGCCGGCGCTGGGGCCGGCGGTGTCGGCGCGGCGCCGGCCGGTGCTGCTGGTGGGGGCGCCGCACCTGCCTTTCGGGCCGGCGCTGGCGGCGCAGGGCCTGCCGCCGGCGCAGCTGTTGTGGGTGCGCAGCCAGGCCGCGGCGGCACGCCTCTGGGCCTGCGAGCAGGCGCTGCGCTGTGCCGACGTGGCCGCGGTGCTGGCCTGGCTGCCGCAGGCGCGGCCGGCCGAACTGCGGCGGCTGCAGCTGGCGGCGGCCCAGCACGACGCGCTGCTGTGGGTGTTCCGGCCGGCCGAGGCGGCGGGCAGCTCGGCGCCGGCCCGGCTGCGGATCCGGGTGGAAGCCGCGGGCGAACACGGCAGCGCACTGGAACTGCACATCCTCAAGCGGCGCGGCCCGCCGCTGGAGCGGCCGGTACAGGTGCCGGCCCATCCGCCGCGCCTCTCCGCGCTGATCGCCGCCAGCCGGCTGGGCCAGCGCTGGCAGGGGCCGTCGCCGGCGGCGGTGGCTGCACCGCCCGCATCGCCGCCGTCCACGGCCAAGGTGGTGCGGCTGGATTTCCAGGGAGGCGTGTCGGGGGTGGCGGCCGCCCTCCGGGTGCGGGCCGCCGTGCCGCCGGCCGCACCGGGCCGGCCGCCGCCACCGGCTCCCTGTCCACCGGTCCGGACGGGCGACGGCCCGGCAGGCGACACCGGGACGACCGATGCGGCAAGGGGAGAGGGCGATGCACTGGCTCGCGCTGCAGTGGCCGCCTGACGCCGGTGCGGGCGCGGCTCCGAAGGCGCCGGGGGGAGGCGGCCCTGCGCTTTCGTCGTCGCCTTCGCCATCCTATGCTCCGGCTCCGGCTGTCGCTCCTGCCCCGGCTTCGGCCCTGGCCTCGGCGGCTGCTTCGGCATCTGCATCCCCGGTCAAGGCCACTGCGGAGCCGCCTTCTGCGCAAGCCCTCGGCTGGTGGGCGCTGCAGTTCACGCCCCATGCCGCCTGGGTGGACGAGGCGCTGCTGCTGGAGGTCTCGGCCTGCGAGCGCATCTGGGGCGGGCGGCTCGGGCTGCTGGCCGAGATTCGCAAGCGAAATCCGGCTCCGGCCGGTGTCCTGTGCGGACAAGGTGCTACTAGTTTGATAGCGCTGGGCCGGTTGCGGCTGTTCATGCAGGGCCAACGCCCCACGGCGGACATGCCGGCCGCCCTGCCGCTGCACACGCTCAGCGCCGCCCGGCCGCATCTCTTCATCCTGGAGCGCATGGGCTGCCGCACCTGGGGCGACGTGGCGGCGCTGCCGCGGGCCGGAGTGTCGCGGCGCTTCGGCACGCCGCTGCGGCAGGCGCTCGACCGGGCCTGGGGCCTGGTCCCCGACGGCTACCGCTGGCTGGCGCTGCCCGAATCCTTCGACCGCAAGGTGGAGCTGCGCGCCCTGGCCCACTCCGCGGGCGAGCTGATGTGGGCCGCGGCCGGGCTGCTGGCCGATCTGCAGATCTGGCTGCGCGGCCGGCAGCGCGGGGTGCTGGCGGTCGAGCTGCAATGGACGCTGGACCTGCGGCGGGTCGACGGCATCGACCTGCCGCCCCACGAATCGCTGGTGGTGCGCACCGCCGAGCCGGTGCAGGACATGGCCCACCTGAAGCGGCTGCTGGGCGAGCGGCTGGGCCGCACCCGCATGTCGGCGCCCGCCAGCTGGCTGCGGCTGCGCAGCCTGGAGACGGCGCCCCTGGCAGGCGCCAGCACCACCTTCCTGCCCGACGACAGCCGCAAGGGCGACAAGTTGCACGAGCTGGTCGAGCGCTTGTCGGAGCGGCTGGGTGCCGGCAGCGTGCTCACCCCGGTCGCCCAGGCCGACCACCGGCCCGAGGCGATGCAGCGCTGGGAGCCGGCGCAGGGCCGCATCGGCGCGCTGGTGGCAGCTTTCGGCGCGCCCACGGTCGTCCCCGGCACGGGTGTCCCCGCCGCCACCGGCCTGCCGCGCCGGCAGAAGCCGATGGCGGGCGAGGCGGGGTACGCAGCTCCGGACGACGACGACGACGGGCTCGCCGAGTCTGCACCGGCCGGCCGAATGTCGATCGACGGGGTGCCGGAGGCCGAGGCGCGGGAAGAGCGGCGGGCGGCGCAATCCGACGCCGGCGGCATTTTCGAGAAGCGATCCGGCCTAGGCAAGAGCGATCCGGCAGGCCATGCGCGCAGCGGCAGCACCAGCACCAGCACCAGCACCAGCACCAGCACCAGCAACGGAAGTGGCAACAGCACGAGCACGGCCGGTGCCGCGATCGGCAGCAAACCCAGGAGCGCGTCCAAACCCGCCCGCCCGGCCGTCCTCCAGCCCGACGCCCTCTACCCGCCCTGGCTGCTTGCGCGCCCGGTACGGCTGGAGCTGCAGGACGACGGTCCCTGCTACCGCGGCCGGCTGCGGATGCTGGCCGGCCCGCAGCGGATGGAGACCGGCTGGTGGGCGCCCCCGGCGGCCGCCGATGCAGGCCAGCCGGCGCCGGCGGTGCGCGACTACTACATCGCCGAGAGCCCGTCGGCCGGGCTGGTCTGGGTGTTCTGCGAACGGCCGCACGGCGCTGCCGTTTCGGCAGTCGCCAGTGCTTCGGCGGCATCGGCCGAGGGGCGCGCGTCCAGCGCTGCGGCGCCTGCGGCCTGGTTCCTGCACGGTCTCTATGCCTGAGCGCGAAATTCCCCTGCAGGGCCGCCCGGCCCCGGTGCTGCGGTTTCCGAGGCTGCCGCAGCGCCGGCCCGGGCACGCCGCCGGCGATGCGCCGGAGCCGCCCGAGCGCCACCGGCTACCGGCCTATGTGGAGCTGCACTGCATCTCCAACTTCAGCTTCCTGCGCGGCGCGGCGCATCCCGAGGAGCTGGTGGAGCAGGCGCTGCGCCTCGGCTACGACGGCATGGCCTTGACCGACGAATGCTCGGTCGCCGGCGTGGTGCGGATGTGGGACGGCCTGCGGCAGATGCAGAAGGACCACGACGAGGCCTGGCGCAAGGCCTGTCCCGATACGCCGGTGCCGCCGCATGCGCCGTTCCGGTTGCTCTTCGGCAGCGAGTTCCGACTGCCCTGCGGCGGCCGGCTGGTCGCGATCGCGCGCGACCTGGACGGCTGGGGCGGCCTGTGCCAGTTCATCACCGCCGCCCGCATGGCCGCCGAGAAGGGCGGCTATCTGCTGGACGCCGCCACCGACTGGTCGCTGCTGGCGGGCTGCGAGCGGCTCTTCATCCCGGCCCGCACCCCGGGCGATGCTATAGATTCAATAGCTATAGGTCGTCGATTGGCAACGGCCAGAGGCCAATTCGGCTCCGATTTGTGGTTGGTGGTGGAACTGCTGCAGGACCTGGACGACGACCTGTGGCTGGCCGCGCTGCAGAAGGCCGGCGCGCGGCACGGCATGCCGCTGGTCGCGGCGGGCGACGTGCACATGGACGTGCGCAAGCGCAAGCGTCTGCAGGACGTGATCACCGCGGTGCGCGAGGGCCGCACCGTCGCCGAATGCGGCTTCGCGCTGCAGGCCCACGCAGAGCGCCACCTGCGGCCGCGCGAACGGCTGGCGCGGCTCTATCCGCCGGAGCTGCTCGCCCGCACCGTGGAATTGGCGGCGCGCTGCAGCTTCGACCTGTCGCAGATCGCTTATCGCTATCCCCAGGAGAGCGTGCCGGCGGGGATGACGCCGGCCCAGGCGCTGCGGCGGCTGGTGGAGGAGGGCGTGCGGCGCCGGTTCCCGCAGGGCGAGACCGAAAAGGTGCGCCGGCAGATCGAACACGAGCTGGATCTGATCGCCTTCAAAAATTACGAGATGTATTTCCTGACGGTGGAGGACATCGTGCGCTTCGCCCGCAGCCGGCGCATCCTCTGCCAGGGCCGCGGCTCGGCCGCCAACTCGGTCGTCTGTTATTGCCTGGGCATCACCGAAGTGCCGCCCGACCTGGGCAACCTGCTGTTCGAGCGCTTCATCAGCAGGGAGCGCGACGAGCCGCCCGACATCGACGTCGATTTCGAGCACCAGCGCCGCGAGGAGGTGATCCAGTACATCTACGAAAAATACGGCCGCGAGCGCGCTGCCATCGCGGCGGTGGTGGTCCGCTACCGCTCCCGCATGGCGATCCGCGACGTGGGCGCCGCGCTGGGCGTGCACCCGGCCCTGGTCGACGACTTCGCCAAGGACCACTACTGGTTCGACGCCGGCATCCTGGAGCAGAGGATGGAGGAGGCCATGGCCCGCTGCGGCGTGCGCGAATCGCCCGCGTTGCTCGCGCTGTGGGTGGAGCTGACGGCGCAACTGCGCGACTTTCCGCGCCACCTGAGCCAGCATGTCGGCGGCTTCGTGCTGACCGACGGGCCGCTGACGCGGCTGGTGCCGGTGGAGGCCGCCAGCATGGAGGGCCGCTCGATCATCCAGTGGGAAAAGCGCGACCTGGAGGCGGTGGGCCTGATGAAGGTCGACGTGCTGGCGCTCGGCATGCTGAGCGCGCTGCGGCGCGGGCTGGAATTCCGCAACGCCTGGCGCGGCACGGCCTGGGGCCTGCACGATATCCCGACCGAGCAGTCGGAGGTCTACGACATGATCTGCACCGCCGACACCATCGGCGTGTTCCAGGTCGAGAGCCGGGCCCAGATGTCGATGCTGCCGCGGCTGCGGCCGCGCGAGTTCTACGACCTGGTGGTCGAGGTGGCGATCGTGCGGCCCGGGCCGATCCAGGGAAAGATGGTGCATCCCTACCTGCAGGCGCGGCAGGACCGGCGCGACGAGAAGGACATCAGGTACATCAAGGACGAGCTGCGCAGCGCGCTGGGCCGCACCCTGGGCGTGCCGATTTTCCAGGAACAGGTGATGCAACTCTCGATGGACGCGGCCGGCTTCAGCGCCGACCAGGCCGATGCGCTGCGCCGCTCGATGGCCGCCTGGAAGCGCAGCGCCGGGGTGCACCGCTTCAAGGAGCCATTGGTCGAGGGCATGACCCGCCGCGGCTACCCGCTGGCGTTCGCCGAGGGCATCTTCGAGCAGATCAAGGGCTTCGGCGAATACGGTTTCCCCGAGAGCCATGCGGCCAGCTTCGCGCTGCTGGTGTACTTCAGCTGCTGGCTCAAGTGCTACGAGCCGGCGGCCTTCCTGGCCGGCATGCTCGATGCGCAGCCGATGGGCTTCTACTCGCCCTCGCAGCTGGTGCAGGACGCGCGCCGCCACGGGGTGGAGGTGCGGCCGGTGGACGTGACGGTGAGCGTCGTCCATTCGTCGCTGGAGCGGCAGGCGCATCCGGTGCACGACGGCGATCCCGGCGGCCGGCGCGCGGGCGGCAACGCCACGCGGATGCCGCCCACCGATGCCGAGCGTCCCGCGGTGGGCCTCGGCCTGCCGGCTCGCGCCGCGCCCGGCGAAACCGTCTGGCCCGGCACCACCGTGCCGCAGCCGCTGCGCCTGGCCCAGCCCGCGGTGCGCCTGGGGCTGCGCCGCATCGCCAGCTTGTCCGACGCGGCGATGCGGCGCATCGTGGCGGCGCGGGCCGAAGCGCCTTTCGCCAGCGTCGAAGACCTGGCCCTGCGTGCGCAGCTGGACGGCCACGACATGCGGGCGCTGGCCGCGGCCGATGCCCTGCGGTCGCTGGCCGGCCACCGGCGCCAGCAGGTCTGGGAGGCCACCGCGCAACGGCTGTCGCCCGCGCTGCTGCGCGGCGTGCCGATCCACGAAGGCCGGCTGGAACTGCCGGCCGCGCAGGAGGCCGAGGAAATCGCCGGCGACTACGCCGCGCTGGGCCTGAGCCTGCGCCGCCACCCCTTGGCGCTGCTGCGCGACTACCTGGGCCGCCGCCGTCTGCTCACCGCCCGGCAACTGGCGCCGCTGCCGCACGGCCGGACGGTGCGCGCCTGCGGCATCGTCACCATGCGCCAGCGCCCGCCGACCGCCAAGGGCACGATGTTCGTCACCCTGGAGGACGAGACGGGCATCGTCAACGTCATCGTCTGGAAGGACCTGGTGGAAGAGCAGCGCGAGCCGCTGCTGAAGGCCCGTCTGCTGGCGGTGGAAGGCGTCTGGCAACGCGACAAGGAAAGCGGCGGCCAGGTGCGCCACCTGCTGGCGCGCCGGATGAAGGACATGACGCCGCTGCTGGCCATGCCCGACAACGCGATTTCGCGCAGCCGGGATTTCCATTGAGAGAGAAAAGAACCTGCTGCGCTGTCCGATCGAACGGTTTGGTCTGCGCCGTTCTGCCGTACGTCCTCGCTCCTCACGGCACACCCGGGTTGCTCGCTAGTGTGGTGTCTCAAAAATAAGCCGAACTAAGTTGACGAATGGTTATCCATGAGTTTCCAAGTCCAGGAAACTACAAAGATGACCAGATCAGG
>NZ_QJTC01000027.1 GCF_003217575.1 Xylophilus ampelinus
GCGTGGCCGATCTGGAGCGCTCCATCCGGCAATACATCGACCGACATAACGCCGACCCGAAACCTTTCATCTGGCACAAGAGCGCCGATACGATCCTCGCAAAGGTCGCTCGGGCTGCCCATAAACTTAGTTCTGCTTATTTTTGAGACACCACACTAGCGCAAACCGAAACTCGGGCCGCTCGCTACGGTTCATTCACACCTTTTGCGTTGCATGGGATGGGGGCCGAGGGCTCAAGGTACGCGCTACATAATTCATAGCTGATGGCCGGCGCGAGACGCCGGCTGGAAGGCTTTTTAGTTCTGATTTTTACGCTGCCATGAACCTGCCCCTGCCCGATCTGCTGCTGGCCTTCGGCAAGAGCTTCCTGCTCGTGGTGGCGACGCTGCTGCCGATCGTCAATCCGCCGAGCACCGCGCCGCTCTTCCTGTCGCTGACCGAGGGGGCGTCGGACGCCACGCGCAGGCTGCTGGCGCAGCGGGTGGCGCGCAACGTGTTCCTGCTCATGGCGGCGGGCACGGTGGTCGGATCGTTCGTGCTCGACTTTTTCGGGATTTCGCTCGACATCGTGCGGGTGGGCGGCGGCCTGCTGGTCTCGGCCATCGCCTGGCGGCTGATCAACACCAACCAGGCGGGCTCGCCGCCGGCCGAGCGGCTGGCCGAGGCCTATACGCCCGAGATGGTGAACCGCACCGCGTTCTACCCGCTGTCGTTCCCGCTCACCTGCGGCCCGGGATCGCTGGCCGCGACGATCACCGTGGGTGTGAGCCTGGTCGAACCCTCGCTCACCGCCACCGTGGCCCGCAGCGCCGGCGCGGCGGTAGGCCTGTTCGGGGTGGCGCTGGTCACCTTCCTCTGCTACCGCTATGCGCAGGCCTTGCTGAGGCCGCTGGGCGAGACCGGCACCATCGTCTTTCTGCGGCTCTCGGCCTTCATCCTGCTGTGCCTGGGCATCCAGATCTTCTGGCGCGGCGCCGGCGCGCTGCTGGCCGAAGCGGTGCAGCGCGGCATGGTGCCGGGCGCGGCCTCGGGCGTGCTGTAGGGGGCCGCATCGGAACGCGGCCGCATGAACAGCCGATGAACGGAGGCGGTTCCTGGAGCACGGCGGCTACCATCCGCCCGATGCACCCGGCGTTGGCCCCAGGTACCTCGACATGGCCCGCAGGATGCGGAGCCGCCGCGTGGGCCCGTTTTATGATTCTTCGGCCATGCACCGCTACCCCTTTTCGTTGCGATCCTTGAAATTGAACCATGGACTTCCTGCTCCCCTTCCTGCTGGCCGACTTCCTGGGTAAACCGGCCTGGGTCTGGCTGGCGTTCGTCGTCGTTGTCGTCTCGTTGCTGGCCTTCGACCTGGGCGTTCTGCACCGGGACGACCACGAGATCGAAGTCAAGGAAAGCCTGCTGCTGTCGGCGGGCTACATCACCGTGTCGCTGCTGTTCGGCGCCTGGGTCTGGTGGTATCTGGGCGCACAGAGCGGCATGGACTACTACACCGGCTTCATGATCGAGAAGTCGCTGTCGATGGACAACGTCTTCGTGATCGCGCTGATCTTCAGCTTCTTCGCGATCCCGTGGCAGTACCAGCACCGGGTGCTGTTCTGGGGCATCCTGGGGGTGATCGTGCTGCGGGCCTTGATGATCGGCCTGGGCGCCACCCTGGTCAGCCGCTTCAGCTGGGTGCTCTATCTCTTCGGCGCCTTCCTGATCTTCACCGGCATCAAGATGTGGATCATCGCCGACCACATGCCCGACATCGCGAACAATCCGATGCTGAAGTTCCTGAAGCGGCACATGCGCCTGACCGACGGGCTGCGCGGCAACAGCTTCTGGGTGCGCGAGACCGATCCCGCCACCGGCAAGGTCGAGCGCTTCGCGACCCCGCTGCTGCTGGCCCTGGTGCTGATCGAGTTCGTCGACTTGGTATTCGCGGTCGATTCGGTGCCGGCGATCTTCGCCATCACCACCGATCCGTTCATCGTCTACACCAGCAATATTTTCGCCATCCTCGGCCTGCGCGCGCTCTATTTCGCGCTGGCCGCCATGATCCACCGCTTCAAGTACCTGAAGTACGCACTGGCGCTGGTGCTGGTGTTCATCGGCAGCAAGATTTTCCTGGTCGGCATCATCGGCAAGATTCCTGCGGTCATCTCGCTCGGCGTGACCTTCGGCCTGATCGCGGGCGGCGTGCTGGTCTCGCTTTGGAAAACACGCGGTCGGCCCGCCGAAAACTGAGGGCGGTCGCGGCATGACGCCTGGGGCCGGAGCCCGGGCGCGTCAGTCGCCTGCGTCGGCGTACCGACCTCCCCCGTCGTCTTCGTCGCCCCTGCCTGCCAGCACCTTGCGCACCGTCTCGCCGCCGAAGCCGCGGGCCACCAGAAAACGCATCTGCTTGCCGCGCTCCTGGGCATCCCGGGGCGGCGTGTCGAATTTGCGGCGCCAGACGTCCTGGGCACGGGCAAGTTCGCTGCTCTGCAGGCCCTGTACGGCTGCGGCCACCGCCTCGGGCGCGACGCCCTTGGCCTGCAGTTCCTGGCGGATGCGGGCCGCGCCGAGCCGGGCGGCGCGGCGCTGCACCACCGAATGCACCACCCGCGCCTCGCTGATGAAGCCCTTGGCGGTCAGCTCGTCGAGCGCGGCCGCCAGCTCGCCGGGCTGCTCCTCGTGCTGGCGCAGCCGCCGCTCCAGCTCGGTGCGCGAATACTCCCGGCCGGCCAGCAGCCGCAGGGCTCGGCCCTTGAGCGAGGGCTTACCGAAGGCCATGCGCCACCCGATGGGCCGCCCCGCACGCACGACGGCCATATGCTATTGAATCGATAGCATGTGGCCGGCAGGGGGCGCCGGCCGGCGCCCCTTTTTCTTCGAAAACCCGGCAGGTCACGCCGTGGCCGTGGCGGCCGAAGCCGATGCGGTTTCACCCTCGGCCGGCAGCAGCGAGATGCCCAGGCCTTCGCGCACCTTGTTCTCGATCTCGCGGGCCAGGTCGCCGTTCTCGCGCAGGAACTCGCGTGCGTTGTCGCGGCCCTGGCCGATCTTCTCGCCCTGGTAGGCGTACCAGGCACCCGATTTCTCGATCACCTTGGCCTCGACGCCCATGTCGATGATCTCGCCCTCGCGGCTGATGCCCTCGCCGAACAGGATGTCGAACTCGGCCGTCTTGAACGGCGGGCTGACCTTGTTCTTGACCACCTTGACCTTGGTCTCGTTGCCGATGATCTCCTCGCCCTTCTTGATCGAGCCGATGCGGCGGATGTCGAGCCGCACCGAGGCGTAGAACTTCAGCGCGTTGCCGCCGGTGGTGGTTTCGGGCGAGCCGAACATCACGCCGATCTTCATCCGGATCTGGTTGATGAAGATCACCATGCAGTTGGTCTTCTTGATGGTGGCGGTGAGCTTGCGCAGCGCCTGGCTCATCAGGCGGGCCTGCAGGCCGGGCAGGCTGTCGCCCATGTCGCCCTCGATCTCGGCCTTGGGCGTCAGCGCCGCGACCGAGTCGATGACGATCAGGTCGACCGCGCCGGAGCGCACCAGGCTGTCGACGATCTCGAGCGCCTGCTCGCCGGTGTCGGGCTGGGAAATCAGCAGCTCCTGCAGGTTCACGCCCAGCTTCTGCGCGTACTGGGTGTCGAGCGCATGCTCGGCGTCCACGAAGGCGCAGGTGCCGGCCTGCTTCTGCATCTCGGCGATGACCTGCAGGGTGAGCGTCGTCTTGCCCGACGACTCCGGGCCGTAGATCTCGATGACCCGGCCGCGCGGCAGGCCACCCACGCCGAGCGCCACGTCCAGGCCCAGGGAACCGGTGGAGACGACCTGGATGTCGGCCACCACCTCGCCCTCGCCCAGCCGCATGATCGTGCCCTTGCCGAACTGCTTCTCGATCTGCGCCAGTGCTGCCTGCAGGGCTTTGGCCTTTTCGGCGGCAGCGGGATTCTTGGTCGATACGTCCATGAAAAACTCCAGTGGTTCAATGACTTGCAACAGGTTCCAGCGCCTGAGAATAAGCACAGGCTGGATGCTTGAACAGTATTCTAAGGAGGTATTCCAACACGCACGCCCAATTTTTAGTCAGTTTGACTTACTATATGGGAATGACCGAACGACCGGATATTTGCCCGCCCGATCCCGACGACGACCGCTGGCGCGAGGCCCACCTGGGCAGGCTGCTGGGCCATGCGATGCGCCGCTTCGACGAGCGGGTGCTGGTGCTGATGGCCCACGACGCCCAGGTGCCGCTGGCGCTCTCCAACCTGGCGGCACGCGCCCAGGTGACGGCGGCGCACATCCACATCACCCGCCATCTGCCGCTGCCCGGGGCCCGCCTGACCGAGCTGGCAGCCGCGGCCGGCATGAGCAAGCAGGCGATGGGCGACTTGGTGGACCAGTGCGAGGCCTGGGGCCTGGTGTCGCGGGCGCCCGACCCGCGCGACGCACGTGCACGGCTGGTGCGCTTCACCCCGGCGGGGCGCGACTGGCTGGCCGGCTTCCAGCGCGCGGTGGCGCAGGCCGAGGCCGAATTCCACGCCGCGGTGGGAGATGCGGTGGCCACCGTAGTCCGGCTGGGGCTGGAAGCGTATTCGACCTGACCGGCACCGCCCGGCCGCCGTGCCGGCTATCCACGCGCGCCGGCCTCCGGTACCCTCACGCATGGCTTTTCCCCTGCCGACCACGCGCCGATGAACGCCGCGCCCCCCGATTCCGTGCCGCGCGGCGCCCCCGCGACCGCCGCGCCGGAACCCGTGCGCCCGACGCGGCGGCAGCGGATCGGCCAGGCGCTGCGGTCGGTGGCGGGGCGGCTGACGCTGGTCACCCTCGGCTTCTGCATCGTCTTCACCACGCTGGCGGGTGCGGTGCGCACCTGGGCCGCCTGGAACAACGGCGTGGCTTGGATGGAAAGCGACCTGAAGATGCTGGAGGACGTCTTCCAGCCCGGGCTGGCCCGCTCGGTCTGGGAGCTGGACCGCGACTCGGTGCTGAGCCAGATCTCGGGCCTGCTGGGCGCCAAGGCAGTCGGCATGGTCGAGCTGACGGTAGCGGCCGACGCCCGCGGCCGCCAGCCCGAGACCTTCGGCGCGGTGCGGCCGGGTTGGCGGCTCTCGACCCTGGCGCCCGCCCGCACCGTGGCGCTGGTGCACGAGCCCTTCATCGGCCGCAAGGAAACCGTCGGCACGCTGACGCTGTACGGCGAGGAGCGGGCGCTGTGGTCGCGGCTGCGGGTCGAGGTGATGGGCATCGTGGTGACGCAGCTCACCCAGTCGCTGCTGGTGGCGGGACTTGTGGTGCTGGTGTTCAACCGGCTGGTCACCCGGCACGTGCGGCGCATCGCGGCGCACCTTAAGCGGCTCTCGCCCGAGACGCTCGACCGGCCGCTGGTGCTGCGACGCCCGTCCTCGCGCCGCGACGAGCTGACCCAGCTGGTGGACGGGGTGAACCACCTGCAGACCAATCTGTCGGACTTCCTGCAGCGCCAGCACCGTTACGAGACCGAGCTGGCCCACCACCGCGACCGGCTGGCCGAACTGGTGCAGGCCCGTACCCTGGAACTGGAGACCGCCAACCGGACGCTGGAGAGGCTGTCGCGCACCGACGCGCTCACCGCGCTCGCCAACCGGCGGCACTTCGACGAGGCGGCCGCCCGAGAATTCGCGCTTAGCGACCGCAGCGGACAACCGCTCTGCCTGCTGCTGGCCGACGTCGATTATTTCAAGCGCTTCAACGACACCCACGGCCATGCCAACGGCGACGCCTGCCTACGCGCCGTAGCCGGCGCGCTGCAGCGGGTGGCGGCCCGCGCGACCGACCTGGCCGCGCGCGTCGGCGGCGAGGAGTTCGCCCTGCTGCTGCCCGACACCACCCTGGCGCAGGCCACCCGCCTGGCCGAGCTGCTGCGCGACACGGTGCACGCCCTGGCGATCACGCACGCGGGCGCCGGCCCGGGCGCGGCGCCCTACGTCACGCTGAGCATCGGCGTGGCGCAGCAGGAGCCGACGATGCCCGACGTCGACATGCTGTTCCGCCATGCCGACCGGGCGATGTACCAGGCCAAGGAACAGGGCCGCAACCGCGTCGTCGCGGCCTTCTGATACCCGAGGCAGCTTTTTTATCGGAGCGCACCCATGCACCCATGTCCCCCTTCGCTACCCCCGTCGCCCTCGCCTGCGCCGCCGGGGTTTCGGCGCCCCCGTGCCACGCGGCTGCACCGCTGGGCCGCGGCACTGGCGCTGGCGCTGGCGCTGGCCCTGGACACGCTGGCCGCCGCCCCGGCCGCCTTCGCGCAGGCAGCGCCGATCACGGTGGTCTCGGAAGTCACGCCCTATTCGTACGCGTCCGACGGCGTGACGCCGGGTCCCGCGACCGACCTGGTGCGGATGACGCTGGAGCGGGCCGGCATCCCGGCGCAGCTGGGCGTGTACCCCTGGGCGCGCGCCTACGACATGGCGCTGAACGCGCCCAACGTGCTGATCTACTTGCTGGTGCGCACGCCCGAGCGCGAGCCGCTTTTCCTGTGGACCGCCGAGGTGCTTCCGCTGAAGTACCACCTCTACCGCCTGAGCGACCGGCCCGAGGTGGCGGTCGCCCGGCTCGACGATGCGCGGCGCTACGCGATCGGGGTGATCCGCGACGACGTGCGCCACCGCTACCTGGCGCAGCAGGGCTTCACCATGCTGACCCTGGCCGCGCGGCGCGAAGACAACTTTCAACGCCTGCTGCGCCGGCAGGTCGACCTGCTGCCGATGACCGACGTCGACGCCGCCGACATCTGCCGCAAGTTCAAGCCCAACTGCCCCGGCCTGACCCGCGTGGCGACGCTCGACGCACTGACCCTGAGCGCCTACCTCGCCTACAGCCGTGGCACGCCCGAGGACCTGGTGGTACGCACCCGCGCGGCCTTCGAATCCCTGCGCGCCGAGGGCACGGTGCAGCGTCTGCTGGCGCGGGTCGACCCCAACGCCGGGGCGGCGGCGGCCGCGTCCAAACCCTGAGCGCCGGGGCGCTCCTGCGCTCCTAGAATCGCACAGCCCCCGCCCACGGGGCGAGGACCCCAAGATGCGCATCCTGATTGCAGAAGACGACCAGGTCCTTGCGGACGGCCTGCTGCGAACCCTGCGCAGCTCGGGCGCCGCCGTGGACCACGTGGCCAGCGGCAGCGAGGCCGACGCCGCCCTGCTGGAGACCGACCAGTTCGACCTGCTGATCCTGGATCTGGGCCTGCCCAAGGTCCACGGCCTGGAGGTCCTGGAGCGCCTGCGCAGCCGTGGATCGACCCTGCCGGTGCTGATCCTGACCGCGGCCGACAGCGTCGAGGAACGGGTCAAGGGGCTGGATGTCGGTGCCGACGACTACATGGCCAAGCCCTTCAGCCTGCAGGAGCTGGAGGCCCGGGTGCGCGCCCTGGTGCGCCGCGGCGTGGGCGGTACCAGCAACACCATCAAGCACGGCCCGCTGCAGTACGACCAGGCCGGCCGGGTGGCGACGATCGACGGCCGCATGGTCGAGCTGTCGGCACGCGAACTGGGCCTTTTGGAGGTGCTGCTGCAGCGCGCCGGACGCCTTGTCAGCAAGGACCAGCTGGTCGAGCGGCTCTGCGAATGGGGCGAACAGGTGAGCACCAACGCGATCGAGGTCTATATCCACCGCCTGCGCAAGAAGATAGAGCGCGGCCCGATCCGGATCGCCACCGTGCGCGGCCTGGGCTACTGCCTCGAGAAAATTTAGCTTGATCTTTCAAAGGCAACAGCGGTCGCTGTTCGGCGAGATCCTGGACTGGATGCTCACGCCGCTGCTGCTGCTGTGGCCTATCAGCCTGGCGCTGACCTGGCTGGTGGCGCAGAGCATCGCCGACAAGCCGTTCGACCGGGCGCTGGAATACAACGTCCAGGCGCTGGCGCAGTTCGTCACGCTGCAGAACGGACGTTTGCGCTTCGACCTGCCCCAGCCGGCGCGCGAGCTGCTGCGGGCCGACGATGCCGACACGGTGTACTACCAGGTGCGCGGCCTGCGCGGCGAGGTGTTCGTCGGCGACCGCGACCTGCCGGTGCCCATACAGCCGGCCGACGAGCCGTGGCCGGCGACCGGTGCGGTGCGGCTGCGCGACGACGAGGTGCGCGGGCTGGACGTGCGCGTCGCCGCCACCTGGGTACGCTTCGCCGCGGCCGACGTCGACCAACCGCAAGTCCAGGTGCTGGTGCAGGTGGCCGAGACCCGCAGCAAGCGCTCGGTGCTGGCGACCGAGATCATCAAGGGCGTGATGCTGCCGCAGTTCGTGATCCTGCCGCTGGCGGTGCTGCTGGTATGGCTGGCGCTGGCGCGCGGCATCAAGCCGCTGTCGCAACTGGAGGAGCGGATCCGCGCCCGTTCGCCCGATGACCTGAGCCCGCTCGACGAGACCGCCGTTCCGATGGAAGTGGCACCGCTGGTGTCGTCGGTCAACGATCTGCTGCTGCGGCTGCAGGAATCGGTGGCGACGCAGAAGCGCTTTCTGGCCGATGCGGCGCACCAGCTGAAGACGCCGCTGGCGGGTCTGCGGATGCAGGCCGACCTGGCCCAGCGCGAAGGCACCAGCACCGCCGAACTGAAGCTGTCGTTGCAGCAGATCGGCCGGGCCAGTATCCGCGCGACCCACACCGTCAACCAGTTGCTCGCCCTGGCGCGCGCCGAGAGCAGCGGCACCGCCTTCACCACGATGCAGCACTGCGACCTGGCCCGCATCACGATGGAGGTGGTGCGCGAGGCGGTGCCCCGCGCGATGGACAAGCGCATCGACCTGGGCTACGACGGCTTGGCCCCGGGCGCGACCGGCGTTGCGCTGCAGGGCCATCCGACGTTGTTGAAGGAGATGATCCGCAACCTGGTCGACAACGCGCTGGCCTACACGCCCTCGACCGCCGAACGGCCGGGCGTCATCACTGCACGGGTACTGGCCGACGCCTTCGGCGACGTGGCGCTGCTCCAGGTGGAGGACTCGGGCCCCGGCATTCCCGAGGCCGAGCGCGAGTTGGTGTTCCAGCCCTTCTACCGCGCGCTCGGCACAGGCGCCGACGGCTCGGGCCTGGGCCTGCCGATCGTGCGGGAAATCGCCCGGCTGCACGGTGCGCAGGTGGCGCTGGAAGACGCCCTGCCCGGCCGCCGACCGCCGGGCACACGCTTTACCGTCCGTTTCGGCACCACGGTCGGCCAGCAGCGCGGCCCTGCCGACCTGCACCGGAACCGGCCGGCCGCCGATAGCGTCGCGGCATCCCGTCCGTCATCGCCGCTTGCGCGGTCGCCTACAGGCGGCGCCAAAACCCGCTGATACAACCGGTTCTCGAGGTCGGCGTGTGGCCGGCTGCCAGCACTACAAGGACCATGATGACCTCCACGCCCCCTGCAGGCGCGGCCGCGCCGATTCCGTACCAGTCCGCTTTCGAGACCCCCGAGGACGGCGAAGCCGAGACAATCGCGCAAACCAAGGAAGTGCTGCTGAAGATGTCTGCGACGATGTTCGAACACACCGGACATGCGCTGCGCAGCGTGCACGCCAAGAGCCACGGCCTGCTGCGCGGCGAACTCGATGTGCTGCCGAACCTGCCCCCCACCCTGGCACAGGGTTTGTTCGCCCGGGCCGGCGTCTATCCTCTGGTGGCCCGGCTTTCGACCCCACCGGCCGAAGAGCTGGACGACGCCGTCTCGCTGCCGCGTGCGATGGCGGTCAAGGTGATCGGGGTCGAAGGCGCGCGTCTGCCCGGTTCCGAAGGCGCCACCACGCAAGATTTCCTGATGATCAACGGCCCGAAGTTCTCGGCGCCGAACGCCAGGGGTTTCCTGCGAAACCTGAAGCTGCTGGCCGCCACCACCGACAAGGTGCCGACCGCCAAGAAGCTGCTGTCGAGCGTGCTGCGCGGCACCGAGAGGGTGCTGGAAGCCGTGGGCCTAGAAAGCGGCACGGTGAAGGCGATGGGCGGACATCCCGAAACGAATCCCCTGGGCGACACCTACTTCGCCCAGGTGCCGCTGCTCTATGGGCCTTACATGGCCAAGTTGCAGATCGTGCCGGTGGCACCGTCTCTCATCGCGCTGAAAGACGCGCCGGTGGACCTGGACGATAAGCCCGACGGCCTGCGCGAAGCCGTCACGGACTTCTTCGCGTCGCACGACGATGCCGAGTGGGAGCTGCGGGTGCAGCTGTGCACCGACATCGAGGCGATGCCGATCGAGGACCCGTCGGTGCTCTGGCCGGAAAAGCTGAGTCCCTATGTGGCCGTCGCCCGCATCCGCATCCCGCGCCAGTCGGCCTGGGACGCCGCCCGCAAGGCCGCGGTGGACGACGGCATGTCCTTCAATCCGTGGCACGGACTGGCGGCGCATCGCCCGCTGGGCTCGGTCATGCGCGTGCGCCGCGCGGTGTATCCCGAGTCGGTCGCATTCCGCGGCAGCCGCAACGGCTGCCCGATGCACGAACCGCGCAATGCGGACATGGTGGTCTAAGAGCGGCCAACACAACCCTTCTGGCGTCGTTGCCGCACCTTGTCGTACTACTCGTACTGTCTGCGATGCGGCGCCTAGCCAGAACCGCTTCGCTGGGTTGTGTTAGCCGCTCTAAGCCAGGCAGCACCGACCGGAGCGGCGGCGCCACAATGGGGCCATGCAGCCCACATCCAAGCGCCTGAAGATCGGTCTGTCGGCCTGCTTCCAGCACGCCGACCCGGACCGATCGCTCTTCACCGGCAAGACGCTCCAGTACGTGGAGCAGTCGATCGCGCACTGGTTGATGTCGGCCGGCGCGATGGTGGTGATGGTGCCCTGTCCGACGGGCGAGACCGCGCGCGGCGACGTCAGCCTGGCCCACTATGCCGAGTGGCTCGACGGCGTCGTGATGCACGGCGGTGCCGACGTCTGGCCCGGAAGCTACGGCGAAGAGCCGCTGCAGGACGCCTGGATCGGCGACCGGGTGCGCGACCTCTACGATCTGGCGGTGGTCGAAGCCTTCGCACAGGCGGGCAAGCCGGTCTTCGGCGTGTGCCGCGGCCTGCAGCTGATCAACGTGGCCTACGGCGGCACGCTGTACCAGGACATCGAGACGCAGCACGCCGGCGCCCTGCGCCACCGCGATGCGACCACCTACGACCAGAACTTCCACGAGATCGACATCGTCGAGAGAACGCGCCTGTCGCAGCTCTACCCGGGCGTGCTGCGGGCCCGGGTCAACAGCATCCACCACCAGGGCATCAAACAACTGGCGCCCGATTTCACCGTGGAGGCCTGGAGTGCGCCGGACCGGGTGCCCGAGGCGATCCGCCGCACCGGCGGGCCGCAGAAGGGCTACATCGCGGCGACACAGTGGCACCCCGAGTTCCACCGGCACGGCGCCAACACGATCGACGACACGGCCATCCTGCACGACTTCCTGGGGGCGTGCGCCGCGTTCCGCAGCCGGCCGATCTCGCCGGCGCGCAGCCTGCCGGGGCAGATCCGGGACAGGGCCGCGCGGCTGTTGCGGCAGGCCCTGCTGATGCGGTGACGGCCAATCGCCGGGCCCGGAGAGGAGGGGCCGGGCCGCACGGGCCATGTGCCGATGCGAGGAGGCGAAGGGTCGGGGGGTACCGCCCGACCCTGGTCGTCGGCCTCAGCGCGAGCGCGTCACCGCCGCATCCACCGTGCCGAACACGGTCAGACCGCTGCCACCGGTGCCCGTCCCGCTGCCGGATGCGCCGGCCGTGCCTGCGCCCCCCAGCGCCTTGCAGCCGACCAGGCCTGCGCACAGCAGCGCGGCGGCCAGCACACGGTACGCCGTGCGCCGCATCGCAGTGGCAGAAAGGCTTCGGGTGCCGGCACCCGTGCGTTTCGGCGGGGCGTCGGGTTCAGGGTACATGGTGCAGTGCAACGTCGACGGCGCTTTCCAGCGCGGTTCGGAAGGCCGTGAAGCTGGGCATGTCGATTCTTTCGGGTTCGACGCGGCCATCATGGACCCACTGCGCCTGCTCATGCGCACTGGCCACGTGGCCGACCAGCGACTTCAGTCGATTCTTGAGACTTTGGGGGCTGCCGTCGTTACCCGATGCATCTTCCAACGCAGCGCAATGCGCATAGGGCGGCTGCAAAAAAGCGCCGATCAGCCATGCTTCCGATTTGGGGCGGGGCACCATCGGAACGCCGCAGGCATAGTCCGCGAGCGCAAAACCGCGCTGCATCGAATAGACCTTCTCCTTCCACTGCCGCGCGGGCGTGGAGCGCGTGCCGTCCGAATCCCGGAAGAGCACCGCGATCGTCGGCATGCCAGACGCCTGCCCGTCTTCCTTGGCCAGCAAGCCCAGAACCTGGGCATTCTGGGTGAAAAGGCTGTTGTGCTGCCCGAACTTCACGCCGGGCAGCAACATGGGGCCGCGTTTTCCCGCGCGGGCAAGGTCGCTTTTGTTTTGGTACCGGATGCAGTCGGTTCCCTCTGCTTCGTAATCCAGCAGCGAATAGCCCAGTCGCCGCGCGACCAGACGATCCACGATGAACGCCATGGGCCCGGGCACGAAATCAAGGCCCGCAGCATCGGGCCGCAGAGTGCCCAGGTCCGACGGCCCTTCGCCCGAAAGCCACAATCTCATGGCGGTGGCGGCACAGGAAGTGCGGCGGCCTCGGCCGGCACATCGCGCAGGGGAATGTCGACGAACACTTCGCCCGGCCCGAGAAGACGCAGCCGCTCCCGTGCCGAGGGCAGATCGAACAGCCGTACGGAGCGGGTGTAGCCGTCGGGATTGCGGTAGAGCAGGATGACGGCCTCGCGCGCGAAATCGTCCGGCAGATAGTTCAGCACGAGAGGGCTGTGGGTGGTGATGATGATCTGGCGGTCTGCCTCCAGAAGCGCCTCCACCAGGCGCTGCATCAACTCCGGGTTGATGCCGTTCTCGATTTCGTCGAGCAGCAGGCAGGCGCGAGGAGCCGGCGGCGACAGTACCGGTGCGTCGTCCGCGGCCGCTGCGCTGCCGAATTGCGACAGCACGGCCAGCACCCGCAACAAGCCGTCGTTGATATGCCGCGCAGCGGTTTCGAGTGGCTTGCCGTTGGCGTCCGGGTACTGCTCGCTGACGCGCAGATCTTTCCATCCCGCGCGCAAGGCCTTGGTGCTCCAGTCGGCGAGTTGCGGATAGAAACGCTGCAAGGATCGCAGCAGTTGTTGTTGGCCATGCCGCGGCAGTGCATGCAGGAAGGCGGACAAACGCTCGCCGCCGTAGCCGATATGCGTGCCGTCCTTGGCCCTGCGCCGCATCGACTGCGGCGACAGCATGTCGAGCGAACGCAGGCGCGTGGCATGTTCCCTCAAAGCATGCAGCGCCGGATGCAGTTTCTCGGTCTTGAGGAACGACAGCGTGGAGCCGTGGTAGTCCAAACCGAGCAGCGGATACAGCAGGGGGGGCGACCACGGCCCGGTCGCAACCTTGAGATGGTCTTCGCCGATCCGCAGCACGTCGCCGCCGTCGACACGGACCGATTCGGCCGTGCATCGCAGCAACGAGGTATTGAACGCACCTTTCCACTCCACCGGGCCCACCGAGGGAAGATCGAATTCGAGTTCGAAATTGATTAGCTGCCGCTTGAGGAAGCGACTCGTCAAATCCGACTTTTCCCACTCGCGCTGTCGCAGCCAGTCTTCCACATCGCCGGTTGCAAGATGCCCCAGCAGATCGAATGCCTGCAGCACCGACGACTTGCCCGCCCCGTTCAAGCCGACAAGGCAGGTGAACGCGCCCAAAACGTGCGGCAGCGGCGGCAGGTGGAAATCCACCAGGGTCTTGAAGTTGTCGATGTAGAAGCGCCGAATGCTCACGACGCCGCTCCCAGATGCTTGCCGACGATGCCGGCCAACTCGAACATCGTGACCTGCGGCTTGCCGAAGACGGCCAGCAGCTTGTCGTCGGCGTTGATCGCGCGCTTGTCTCGGGCGTCCTGCAGCTTGTGCGCCTTGATGTAGTCCCACAGCTTCTTGATCACCTCGGTACGGGCGACCGGCTCGGTGCCGATCACCGCGGCCAGCGCGGCGCTCGGGACCAGGCCGGTGCCGGGCGTCGTCTTGCGCGGTGCCCTGGGGGCGGCCGCGACCTTCTTGGCGGCCGGTGCGTTGGCGGCGGTGGTCTTCCTGGCGGTGGCCGTCTTGGCCGCGATCTTCACGGCTTTCGTGCCCGCGGCCGGCGCCACGCCCCGACTACCTGCTGCGGTTTTAATAGCGGCGCCCGGCCGTGGCGGGAACTTGCTGGCGCGGGGCTCGAACTCGAAGTTGACTTTGCCGGCGGCGGCGTCCCAGGCCAGGAAGGCCTTGAACGGGCGACGCGTCTTGTTGCTGATGAACTTGTCGAGCAGGTCGGTCTTGCCGGTCTCCAGGAGCTTTTGCACCTGCTCGCGGGAGATCGGCTGCTGCAGGATGATCTTGCCGACCTTGAAGGCGCTGGTGGGCGTCGGGTGCTCGGCGGTGGGCACGGCGCGCTCGCTGACGTAGTTGCTGCCGTGCTCGTAGACCATGCCGTCGTCGCAGGGCGACTTGCCGAGCGGCTCCTGGCCGGTGAAATCGACGATCTCGCCGCTCTCCTCGCCCTTCCTGTCGTCGCCGAAGTCGAACTCCAGCTTCCAGTTGGCGGCTTCGTCGTCGAACTTCAGCACGATCTCGGAGGTAAACGGCCAGCCCGCCTTGGAGCGGAAGCCCTCCAGCGGCCCGATCTTGTGGTCGCGCAGCAGCGCGTCGGCCTCGGCGATCTCGAAAGTGCGGCCGGCGGGCGACTTGCCGAACGAGAAGCCGCAGCCCTCGGTGCCCGCGTCGCGGTTGCTGCCGTGGCCGTCGGCCGCGCCCGCCGGCCGGCCGATGCAGCTGTAGCGCCGGTAGTTCTCGCGCACGATGCCGCCGCAGTTGGGGCAGGACGTGGCGAGCGTCGCGTAGTCGCCCGGCACCGTGTCGCGGTCGTATTCCTTGGCCTTCTTGACGATGTGCTCGGTCATCGCCGCGATCTCGGCCATGAAGGCCTCGCGGCTCAGCAGGCCCTTCTCCATCTGCGAGAGCTTGTACTCCCACTCGCCGGTGAGTTCGGCCTTGGAGAGCTCTTCCACGCCCAGGCCGCGCAGCAGCGTCATCAGCTGGAACGCCTTGGCGGTGGGGATCAGCTCGCGGCCGTCGCGCAGCATGTACTTCTCTGTGAGCAGGCCTTCGATGATGGCGGCGCGGGTGGCGGGCGTGCCCAGGCCTTTCTCCTGCATCGCGGCGCGCAGTTCCTCGTCGTCGATCGTCTTGCCGGCGCCTTCCATCGCGCCGAGCAGCGTGGCTTCGCTGTAGCGGGCGGGGGGCTTGGTCTTGAGGGCCTTGGGGTCGACTTGGGTGGCGACCGGCTTCTCGCCGGGGCGAACCGGCACCAGGCGCTTGCCGGCGTCCTTGCCGTCCTTGGCTTCCTTGTCGCCCTCGGCCTCTTCGTCCTGCGCTTCCTTGCCGTAGATCGCCAGCCAGCCGGGCTTGACCAGCACCTTGCCGTCGCTGCGGAAGGGGTAGCGCCTGCCCTCGTGCTCCACCGTGCTGATGCGGGTGGTGATCTGGTACTCGGCGCTCGGGAAGAAGACCGAGAGGAAGCGGCGCACGACGAAGTCGTAGAGCTTCTGCTCGGCGTCGCTCAGGCCGCTGGGCGCCTGCAGCGTGGGGATGATCGCGAAGTGGTCCGACACCTTGGCGTTGTCGAAGATGCGCTTGGTGGGCTTGACGTAGCCGCCGTCGAGCGCCTGCTGCGCATAGGGCGCCAGGTGGCGCATGCCGCTGCCGGCCAGCATGCCCATGGTCTGCTTGGCGACCGCCAGGTAGTCCTCGGGCAGGGCGCGCGAATCGGTCCGCGGGTAGGTCAGGGCCTTGTGGCGCTCGTAGAGGCTCTGGGCCAGCGAGAGCGTGTTCTTGGCCGAGAAGCCGAAGCGGCCGTTGGCCTCGCGCTGCAGGCTGGTCAGGTCGAACAGCAGCGGGCTGGCCTGGGTGCTGGGCTTGCTGTCCTCGGTCACGGTGGCGGGCTTGCCGCGGGCGGCGGCGGCGATCGCGTCGGCCTGGGCGCGGGCCCAGACGCGGTCGGCACGCTGCTCGGGGTCGGCGTCGCCGGCGCGGGCGGTGCCGGAGCTGATGCCGGCCTGCAGCAGCGGCGCGTTGGCCTTCTTCCAGTCGGGGTCGAACCACTTGCCGGGGTAGGGGCCGGCCTCGGCCTGGAAGCTGGCGTGCACCTCCCAGTAGTCGCGGCTGACGAAGCGGCGGATCTGCTCCTCGCGCTCCACCACCACCGACAGCGTGGGCGTCTGCACCCGGCCGACGGTCGTCAGGAAGAAGCCGCCGTCGCGCGAGTTGAACGCGGTCATGGCGCGGGTGCCGTTGATGCCGACCAGCCAGTCGGCCTCGGAGCGGCTGCGCGCCGCGTTGGCCAGGCCCTGCATCTGCTGCTCGCTGCGCAGCTGCTCGAAGCCCTCGCGGATCGCCTGCGGCGTCATCGACTGCAGCCAGAGCCGGCGCACCGGCTTGTTGAGCAGCTTGGAGCCGCCGGCGTACTGCTCGATCAGCCGGAAGATCAGCTCGCCCTCGCGGCCCGCGTCGCAGGCGTTGACCAGGGCCGAGACGTCCTTGCGCTTGGCCTGGCGCACCACCGCGTTCAGCCGGGTCTTGGTCTTGTCGACCGGCTTCAGGTCGAAGTAGGGCGGGATCACCGGCAGGTGGGCGAAGCTCCATTTGCCGCGCTTCACGTCGAATTCTTCGGGCGCCTGGATCTCCACCAGGTGGCCCACGGCGCTGGTCACCACGTACTTCTCGCTCTCGAAGTAGTCGTCGTGCTTGTCGAACTTGCCGGCCACGGGCGTCAGTGCGCGCACGATGTCCTGCGCTACCGAAGGCTTTTCCGCGATCACCAGTGTCTTCGTCATGCTCTCTCTCGTACCTTGTGTTTTGTCGGGGCGGGGTGGGGCGGGGGCGCGCCGGCCTCGGCGGCTCCCTACAATCGCAAGTTCTCGCGCGCCTGCACGCGCTGGCGTGCACGCATACGTGCCTATTCAAGTTAACAGAGTTTTGGACATGGCTCCCAACCCCCCCGTTTCCGGCCGTCGGATCCAGACCCGCCGCTCCGGCGTGCACGGCAAGGGTGTCTTCGCGGTACAGGACATCGCCGAGGGCGAGCGCATCGTCGAGTACGTGGGCGAGATCATCGGCTGGGACGAGGCGCAGGACCGCCATCCGCACGACCCGGCCGACCCCCACCACACCTTCTACTTCCACATCGACGCCGACCGGGTGATCGACGCGAAGTACGGGGGCAACTCGTCCCGCTGGATCAACCACAGCTGCGACCCGAACTGCGAGGCCGACGAGCAGGCCGGCCGGATCTTCATCCGTGCACTGCGCAACATCCCGGCCGGCGAAGAGCTCAACTACGACTACGGCCTGATCGTCGAAGAGCGCTACACCAGGAAGCTCAAGGCCGAGTACCCCTGCCGGTGCGGCGCCGACCGCTGCCGCGGCACGCTGCTGGCGCCCAAGCGGGGTTTTCGCCGGTGAGGCTGGCCCCGCCGATCCGCTGGCCGGCCGAGGACATCTGGCAGGCGGTGTCGCCGTCGATCCCCGATTTTTCGGTCGAGATCGTGCCGGCCATCGACTCGACCAGCACCGAGCTGATGCGCCGCGCCCGCGCCGGCCGCACCGAGCCGGTGCTGCTGGTGGCCGAGCGCCAGACCGCCGGCCGCGGCCGGATGGGCCGGGGCTGGCAGAGCGATGCGGGTGCGCCCGGCGACACGCTCACCTTCTCGCTCGGCATGCCGCTGGCGCCGGCCGACTGGTCGGGCCTGTCGCTGGCGGTGGGCGTGGCGGTGGCCGAGGCGCTGCACCCGCGCGTCGGCCTGAAATGGCCCAACGACCTCTGGTGGCAAGACCGCAAGCTGGGCGGCATCCTGGTCGAGACGGCCGGCGTGACGGGCGAGGACGGCGGCCCGGTCCAGCGCTACGCGGTGGTGGGCGTGGGCCTGAACATCGCCGCCCCGAACGCCGCCGGAATGCGCACCCCGCCCGCCGGCCTGCGCGAGCTGGAGCCGGGCCTGACAGCCGCGTTGGCGCTCGGCCGGGTGGCCGCACCGCTGGTGACGGCATTGCAGGCGTTCGCGCTCGACGGCTTCGGCCCCTGGCGCGAGCGCTTCGACCGGCGCGACGTGCTGGCCCGCCGCGCGGTGCAGCTGAGCGACGGCGGCCAGGGCACCGCCTGCGGCGTCGATGCCGACGGCTCGCTGCTGGTGGAAACCGCGCCCGGCGTGCGCCAGGCGGTCCGCAGCGCCGAGATCAGCGTCCGTCCGACCGGCCGGCCGATAAGCGGCTGAACCTTCCCGACCCCCTTCGCACACCATGCTGCGCATAGCTGCCCTGTTCCTCGTAATGGCCAACGGGCTCTATTACGCCTGGGCGCACGGCGCGCTGCAATCGTGGGGCCTGGCGCCGGTGCCGCAGTCCGAGCCGCAGCGCATGGGCCAGCAGATCCGCCCCGACCTGCTGCGGGTGGTGACGGCCGACGACGTGCGCCGCAGCGCCGCCGCCCCGCCGCCTCCGGCACCGGCCACCGAATGCCTGCAGGCCGGCCTCTTCGGCGAGGCGGAGGCGGCGGTGATCCGCGAGCGCGCGTCCACCCTGCTGCCCACCGGCCGCTGGGCGCTGGAGCCGGGCACCGCGCCGGCCCGCTGGATCGTCTACATGGGCCGCTATGCCGATGCCGACCAGCTGAACAAGAAACGCGCCGAACTGCGGGCGCGCCGGGTGTCGTTCGAGGTATTGACCAGCTCCTCGCTGGAGCCGGGTCTGTCGCTCGGCAGCTTCCCGACCCAGGAGGCCGCCACCGAGGAGCTGGCCTCCCTGTCGCAGCGGGGCGTGCGCACCGCCCGGGTGGTGCAGGAGCGGGCCGAGGTGCGGGGCCAGACGCTGCGCCTGCCGACGGTGGACGAGGCATTGCGCCCGGCGGTGTCGGCGCTGGCCACCTCTCTGGTCGGCAAGCCGTTGCGTAGCTGCGACTGAAGAGCCCGCCGCGGCGGGTTGCGATCTGGACGCTATTGCGAGCGTGTGCGATTATTTCCTACACTCTAACGTTTTCCAACAAATCCTTACGCTCTGGCACAATCTCCCCGGGCGCTAAGACCCTCGTTGCGCCTCTCCTGGAGATTCCCATGACGTTCAAACACTTTCGGCGTGCCGCCTGGCTGGCCTGTGTGGCCGCCCTCGCCGCCGGTGCCGCCACCGCGGGCCAGCTCGACCAAATTCGCGAAAGCCGCCAGATCGTGATCGCCCACCGCGAAGGATTGGTGCCGTTTTCGTATGTGGCGGGCGACGACAAGAAGCCGCTGGGCTATGCCGTCGAGATTTGCCAGAAGATCGCCGAGGCGGTGCGCAAGGAGCTGAAGCTACCGGCGCTCGAGGTGCGCTACCTGCCGGTGACCGGCGCCACCCGCATTCCCACCATCGTCGAAGGCAAGGCTGCGATGGAGTGCGGCTCCACCACCAACACCGCCGCGCGGCGCCAGCAGGTCGATTTCACGATCACGCACTTCATCGCGGCCTCGCGCTTCCTCACCCGCAGCTCCACGCCGGGCAGCACCGTCGGCGATCTGGCCGGCAAGACGGTGGTGTCGACTGCGGGCACCACCAACATCGAGACGCTGCGTCGGCTCGACCGCGAGCAGGGCCTGAAGATGAAGATCGTCGAGGCGCGCGACCATGCCGAGGCGTTCTCGATGGTCGAGAGGGCCGCCGCCGACGCCTTCGCGATGGACGACGTGCTGCTCTACAGCCTGCGCGCCACCTCCGGCAAGCCCTCGGACTTCCAGGTGATCGGCAAGCCGATGACCATCGAGCCCTACGCGATGGTGCTGCCCAAGGGCGACGCCGAGTTCAAGCGGGTGGTCGACGCCGAGATGCGCCGGCTGATCCAGAGCGGCGAGATATACGAGCTCTATCGCAAGTGGTTCCAGACCCCCATCCCGCCCAAAGGCATCAACCTCGAGCTGCCGGTGTCCTCGATCCTGCGCGACAGCTTCAGGTATCCGAGCGACAAGGTTGGCGACGGTATCTGACGGACGGGCCGCGGCCCCGAGCGACTCGTGGTTTGCGTCTTGACGCGAACCCTCCAGGATAGATGCCTCGGCACCGTGCCCTGCGTCGCGAAGGGCCCCGCCAGGTTTCAGGAATCGTCCGCGCGGTCCTTGCCGACGGCTTTCGCCGGCCTCAGCGGCTTGGCGGGTTTCAGGGGCTGGTCCACGCCGTAGCGCTCTTTCAGCGGCTTGCGGGCCAGCGGCGCCAACGCCACGGCTTCGCCTTCCACACGGGTGTCGGGCAGGCGGTCGAGCAGGTCGCGCAGCAGCGTCAGGCGGCCGGCGCGCTGGTGGTTGAAGTCGACCAGCGTCCACGGCGCCTGCGGCGTGTGGGTGGCCTGCAGCATCGCCTCGCGGGCGGCGGTGTAGTCGGCGTAATGCCTGCGCGCCTCCAGGTCGATCGGCGAGAGCTTCCAGCGCTTGAGCGGATCGGTGTGCCGCTCGGCGAAGCGGGCCTCCTGCTCGTCCTGGTCGGTGCCCAGCCAGTATTTGAAGAGCAGGATGCCGTCGTCGACCAGCATCTGCTCGAACACCGGCACCTGCCGCAGGAAGGCCTCGACCTGCGCGTCGGTGGCGTAGCCCATCACCTTCTCGACGCCGGCGCGGTTGTACCAGCTGCGGTCGAACAGCACGATCTCGCCGGCGGCCGGCAGGTGGGCGGCGTAGCGCTGGAAGTACCACTGGCTGCGCTCGCGGTCGGTGGGCTTGGGCAGCGCCACCACCCGGCACTGGCGCGGGTTGAGGTGCTCCGACACCGCGCCGATCGCGCCGCCCTTGCCGGCGGTGTCGCGGCCCTCGAAGATCACCAGGATGCGCTGACCGGTGGCGGCGGCCCAGCGGGCCATGCGGGCCAGTTCGATCTGCAGCGGCTCGAGCTGCCGCGCGTAGTCTTTGCGGGAGAAGGGTTTCATGGCGCCACTGTGCCATGCGGCCCCAGGTTTTCAGCGGCCCCCGTGCGCAGGTCCGCCACGCCCGTACGGCGGCCACCGGGTACCTGTATGAAAGCACAGGTCTTTCGCCCCCCGCTACCCTTGCCGCCCATGTCCGCGCTGCCCATTGCCGACTCCCTGCCCCTGGCCGCCGTGCTGGAGCCTGTGGCGCCGCCGCCGGCCCCGGTGCTGGGCCGGGTGCACACCCGCCGGCTGCGCGAGATCTACCGCTCGGCCGGCTGGCCCTGCCAGGACCTGGTCGAAGTGGAGCTGCTGGCCTTCGGCCTGGTGGAGCGGGTGGCCTCGTCCGCCGGCGAGACGCTGCGGGTGACCGATGCCGGCATCGCCGCGATCGCCCGGAGCCTGCAGCGCAACCGGGCCTGCCTGTCGCAGCACGAGGCGCTGGTGGAGGCGGTGGCGCGCGAGATGCAGCGCGCCGGCCGCATCGCCTGGCGCGGGCTGTCGCTGCGGGCCCAGGTGCAGCGCGATCCTGTGCCCGGCGCGGAGCCGGTGGAGTCCGGGGCCGACGCGATGGCCGCGCCCGCGCCGGCCGACCTGCGCTGGTGCATCGCCAAACCCGATGTCTTCTCGATCCGCAACACGACCGTCGAGGCCTACGCCCTGCCGGTGGTGCACGAGGTGAAGGTCCGCCGCGCCGACCTGCTGGGCGACCTGCGCAAGCCCGCCAAGCGCGCCGCCTATCTGCACATGGCCAGCGAATGCTGGTACGTGCTGGGCAACGACGCCCGCGGCCGGCCGATCGCCGCGGCCAACGAGATCCCGCTGGAGTGCGGCGTGATGGTGCTCGAAGGCACCCGCCTCTGTGTGGCCCGGCCCGCGCCGCGCCGGGCCGCGCTGGTACCCTTCCCGGTATGGATGACCCTGGCCAAGGCCACGCCGGTGCCCTGGCTCGACGAGGGCGTGCAGCAGATGCTGGGCGAGTGCGGCGCACCGGACGACGGCGGCGCCCCGGCCGGGGGCTGCCTGAACGTGGTGGAGCCGTAACGGACGATACGACAGGCGACGGCGAGGGCTACCCGCCGGTCGATTGGCCAATTGGTCGATTGGTCGATTAGCTGCTTGCTACTTATTTAATAGCGGGAGGTCGGCATATCACGCGGGCCCTGGCTATTTTCAGCTTGAAGCCGACCCGGTGCCCGGATCCGAGGCCGGGGTGTAGGAAGCCGCAGCCACCTGCTACGCGGCAGCGTCCGACGGTGGGTGCGGGCGCCGGCGACCATGCTGCGACAGCCTCTTCCCACAAAAACACCCGCCCCGCCATGACCACCCCCCGCACCGGACAGGCACCGCCCCACCTCGACCGCGCTGCATTCGGCAAGCGCTTCCACCTGCGTTATTACGATCCGGCCTACCGGGCTGAAGACGCGGCGATCGCCCGGCTGGAGGCGATCGCATGGGAGGCGTACGACGAGGGTCGCAAGGCACCGATTACCGAGAAGGCCGGTACCGGCTTCGCCGACCCCGACTACGACATGTCGGTCGAGTGGATGGACACCCACCGGCGCCTGGAGACAGCCCAGGCCCGATTGAAGGAGCCGGCCACCCGCTCCCGCGTACTGCTGATCAACGGCAGCGCGCGCAACGACGGCACCTGCCCCGGCGAGATCTCGAAGACCTGGCGCTTCAGCCAGATGGCTCGCAAGGTGGTCGAAGACGCCGGCATGGAGGCCGACCTGCTCGACTTGAGCCTCGTCACCTCCGAATACGGACGCACGATCCACCCGTGCAAGGGCTGCGTCTCCACCGCGATGCCGCTGTGCCACTGGCCCTGCAGCTGCTACCCCAACCATTCGCTCGACCAGACCGACGACTGGATGGCCGAGATCTACGAGCGCTGGGTCTCGGCCCACGGCATCGTGATCATGGCGCCCACCTACTGGAACCAGTCGCCCAGCCCGCTCAAGCTGATGATCGACCGCCTGGTCTGCGCCGACGGCGGCAATCCCGACCCGAGCAGCACCCACGGCAAGAAGGCCCAGGAGGCCAAGGACATCGAGGAAAAAGGCTGGGATTTCCCGAAGCACGTGGCCGGCCGCGCCTACGGCGTGGTGGTGCACGGGGACGTGTCGGGCGTCGAGTCGCACCGCCGCGACATGACCGACTGGATGGGCCTGGTGCCCGCCGGCCACTGGTCGCGGATCGACCGCTACATCGGCTACTACGCGCCCTACTACGACAGCCACGAGACGCTCGACCGCGACACGCCGATGCAGGACGAGGTCTCGAACGTCGCCCGCTCGGTGGTGCAGGCGGTGCGCCAGCTACGCGCCGGCGAACTCCGCCAGTCCGACCACGCCATCCGCCCGCCGCGCCCTAAGAGCGGCTAACACAACCCTTCTGGCGTCGTTGCCGCACCTTGTCGTACTACTCGTACTGTCTGCGATGCGGCGCCTCCACCCTTGAAAGGAAATCCATGATCGAGAAGAACGCACGCGTCCATTGGGAAGGCCCCGGCAAGAAAGGCCAGGGACAGATCACCACCGAAACCGGCGCGCTGAAGGCCTGTCCGTACGGCTTCGGCAGCCGCTTCGAGGACGACCGCACCGGCACCAATCCCGAGGAGATCCTCGGTGCCGCCCATGCGGCCTGCTTCACGATGGCCTTCGCGCTGGCCGCCGAGAAGGCCGGCTTCCCGACGAAGGACGTGGACACCAACGCGGTGGTGCGCCTGGCCAAGGACGGCGACGGCTTCAAGATCGACCGGATCGCACTGACGCTGGACGCCTCGGTGCCCGGCATCGACGATGCCCGCTTCCAGGAACTGGCGCAGACCGCCAAGCGTGACTGCCCGCTGTCGAAGGCGCTGGCCTCGGTGCCCGAGATCACGCTGACCGCCACGCTGCGGCCCTGACCGAGACGGTTGCAGACTTTTTCGCGGCCGGCAGCGTCGGCCATCGTTTCCCTCATCGAGGTAGCCCCATGAAATCCATCGTCTCCTGTATCGTTCGCGCCACCGGCATCGCCCTGCTCTCCAGCACCGTCTGGCTGGGTGCGGCCCAGGCGCAGACCCCCTCGGCACCGGTCGAGGCCGGCTGCACGCCGGCCGGTGCCCAGAGCGACCCGGCCGCCTGCCGCCGCGAAGGCGGTGCCGCCAAGCAGGAAGCCGCCCGCGGCGGCCTGACCTCGCCGAGCACGCCCGAGCAAGGCCGCAACGGCACCGACCGCTGCGGCAGCCTGCCCGCCGGCGAGCGTGCCGACTGCATGAAGCGCATGGGCGCTTCCGGCGCCGCCGGCACCACGACCAGAAGCGGCAGCGTGGGCAGCGGCGGCATCATCCGCGAAACCGTGACGCCGGTTCCGGCCAAGTAATCGCGCAGGTCTCCGGCTCGGCCCGCCTCAGCCGCGCTGGAAGCGGAACACCGCGGTGCCCGCCAGCAGGTTGGGCAGCCACCGCACCTCGCGCCCGTCCTGCAGCCCGAAGCTATCGAGGATCCGCAGGGCGTTCTTGCGCGCCAGCACCTCGAAATCCTTGAAGGTGCCGACGCGGATATTGGGCGTGTCGTACCACTCGTAGGGCAGCCGCCGCGTCACCGGCATCCTGCCGCGTGCCACGCTCACCCGGTTGGGCCAGTGCGCGAAATTGGGAAACGCGACGATGCCCATGCGGCCGACGCGCGCGGTCTCGCGCAGCATCGTCTCGGTGTTGTGCAGGTGCTGGAGCGTGTCGAGCTGCAGCACCACGTCGAAGGCCTGGTCGTCGAACAGGTCCAGGCCCGCGCCCAGGTCGCGCTGGATCACGTTGACGCCGCGCTGCACGCAGGCCAGCACGTTGGCGTCGTCGATCTCGATGCCGTAGCCGGTGCAGCCGCGCTCCCGCTGGAGCAGGTCGAGCATGGTGCCGTCGCCGCAGCCCAGGTCGAGCACCCGGGCGCCCTGCGGCACCAGCCGGGCGATGCGTTGCTTGGTGGCCAGGTCGCTCATGCTGCCGCTCCTGCCACTGCCGCCGGTGACGCGGTCGCCGCGCTTGCCGACTCGCGTGCGATGCGTTCGAAGTAGGAGCGCACCAGCGCCAGGTAGCGCGGATCTTCCAGCAGGAAGGCGTCGTGGCCGTGCGGCGCATCGATCTCGGCATAGCCCACGTCGTGTCCGTTGTCGAGCAGCGCGCGGACGATCTCGCGGCTGCGGGCCGGGGAGAAGCGCCAGTCGGTGGTGAAGCTGGCGATCAGGAAGCGGCACCGTGCGCGCGCCAGCGCCTCGGCGAGCTGGCCGCCGTGGTCGCGTGCCGGGTCGAAGTAGTCCAGCGCACGCGTGATCAGCAGGTAGGTGTTGGCATCGAAGTAGTCGCTGAACTTGTCGGCCTGGTGGCGCAGGTAGCTCTCGATCTGGAACTCGACATCTTGCGTGGTGTAGCGGTAGGCGGCGGGGGCCGAGGCGTCGTCGCCCAGGGCCGAGCTTTCGACCACGCGGCGCAGCTGGCGGCCGAACTTCTCGTTCATCACGTCGTCGCTCAGATAGGTGATGTGGCCCACCATCCGGGCGATGCGCAGGCCCCGCTTGGGCACGGTGGCGTGCTCGTAGAAGTTGCCGCCGTGGAAGTCCGGGTCGGTCACGATCGCGCGGCGCGCCACCTCGTTGAAGGCAATGTTCTCGGCATTGAGGTTGGGCGCGCTGGCGATCACCACCGCATGGCGCACCCGCTCGGGATGCTGCATCGTCCAGGAGAGCGCCTGCATGCCGCCGAGGCTGCCGCCCATCACCGCGGCCAGGGTTCGGATGCCCAACGCGTCGAGCAGCCGGGCCTGCGCGTTCACCCAGTCCTCCACCGTCACCACCGGGAAGTCGGCGCCCCATATGCGGCCGGTGGCCGGGTTGGGGTCGGCCGGCCCGGTGGAGCCGAAGCAGGAGCCGAGGTTGTTGATGCCGATGACGAAGAAGCGGTCGGTGTCGACCGGCTTGCCGGGACCCACCATGTTGTCCCACCAGCCTTCCGAGCGCGGCTGGCCGGCGTAGGTGCCCGCCACGTGGTGCGACGCGTTGAGCGCGTGGCAGATCAGCACCGCGTTGGAGCGCGCGGCGTCGAGCGTGCCGTAGGTCTCGAAGGCGAGGGTGTAGCCGGCGATCGCCGCGCCACTCCGCAGGGGCAGCGGTTCGGCGAAATGCATCGATTGAGGCGTGGCAATGAACGACATGAAAAAGCCCGGCATCGCTGAAAACGAGGCCGGGCTTCTGGACGAGGGGTGCAGCGCGTCGGTCCGTCTTTAGCAGGATTTGTAGAGCGCCCGCAAGCTGGAGCAAATCGGCGCGGAACGAGTATAACAATCCGCCCCTCGCGCGCACTGAGCGGCGGGGGTCGCCGTCGCGTCGCGAGCCGACCCGCACGATGCGATCCATCCGCGCCATGTCGGTCGGGTCGAACAGCACCCAGCGGCCGCCGATGCGAGCCCCGGATACCGTGGGGGGACGGAGTCCGTCGTGCGCAGGGCGCGGGCTGAAAAAAGCCGCGGAAGCGGCTTTCAGTACGCAGCGGAACCGGGCCGCGGGGGCGCAGACCTCAGGTGCCGCACCACCGACGAGGCCACCTGGACCACGGCATCGGTCGCGCGTTCGCTGCGCTTTCGAGCCGGGGGAATGCCCTCGCTCCACCAGCTGTGGGCGGTGGTGTTGAGCACCTTGGCCGCATACCAAAGCGGCGTGTACATGCCCACGACAGTTCCGCCACCGCCGTCGATCGTCGCGGGATGCGGCAATCGGAAGACGTTGGAAGCGGTCACTTCAGTACCTTGCGTGCCGCGCCGACGCCGAGCGCCGCGAGTACCACGAAGACGATGGCGATCACCAGGAACAGGCCGAACAGCACCTTGGCGATGCCGGCCGATCCGGCGGCGACGCCGGTGAAACCCAAAGCACCTGCCACGAGAGAGATCAGCGCGAAGATAATGGCGTATTTGAGCATTTTGTATTCCTTTGCAACCAGATGAGGACGTCTCGCAGCAATGCGACCGCATTGCCGAATGCCCTGGTCGGTAATGGCCCGATAGTAAGAGCGGCCGAGAGGAGAGTTGGGTCGGGCACTCCCTTTTTGGGCTGTAGGACGCCATCCAGGCCCCGAGACGGGGCCTGGCGAGGGGCCACCGCGAACGGCGGGAATTGGCTAGCATGGCGGTCGCCGGGGTGCCGGCGCACCGCCCGGCACCCCCCATCTCAACCCGAGGACCGTACCCTTCATGAAGCTCTACTACAGCCCCGGCGCCTGCTCGCTCTCCCCGCACATCGCCCTGCACGAGGCGGGCCTGGCCTTCGAAGCCGTGGCGGCGCCCACCAAGACGCACCAGTTGCCCGACGGCAGCGACTACTACGCCGTCAACCCGCTGGGCTACGTGCCGCTGCTCGAACTCGACGACGGTACCCGCCTGCGCGAAGGTCCTGTGATCGTCCAGTACATCGCCGATCAGGTGCCCACCAAAAACCTCGCGCCCGCCAACGGGACGCTGGCACGCTACCGCCTGCAGGAGTGGCTCAACTTCATCGGCACCGAACTGCACAAGAGCTTCGGCCCGCTGTTCAACCCGGCCACCCCGGCCGATGCGAAAGCCGCCGCGGTCGAGAAGATCGGCAAGCGCCTGGCCTTCGTCGACGGCGAACTCGACGGCAAGGACTATTTGGCAGGCGACAACTTCTCGGTGGCCGACGGCTACTTGTTCACCGTGGTGAACTGGGCCGGCAAGGTCTCCCTCGACCTGTCGAAGCTGCCCAATGTGCGGGCGCACCACGCCCGCGTCGGCGCCCGTCCGGCGGTGCAAACGGCGATGAAGGCCGAAGGCCTGCTGCAGTGACGATCTCCGCCCGCGGCGGCCGCCACCGCGGTCCCGCGCGGATGTAGCACAGGATGCAGTGAGCCGTCCCCGGCAAGGATTAGCCCGGCCGACTACGCTGGCCCGGCACGCGCTCCATCGCGCACTGCGCCGCAGGCCGCTCCGTGCGCCGCCTGCAGCCCGACCTCTCAAGCAACAGGAACCCGCATGTCGTCACTCTTCGAAAGCACCAAGGCCGGCCGCCTGGAACTGTCCAACCGCGTCGTCATGGCGCCGCTGACCCGCAACCGCTCGCCGAACGCGATCCCGCGCGACATCACCGCCACCTACTACGCGCAGCGCGCCACCGCGGGCCTGCTGATCACCGAGGCCACCGCCATCAGCCACCAGGCGCAAGGCTATGCCGACGTGCCGGGCCTCTACGGCACCGAGCAGCTCGACGGTTGGAAGAAGGTCACCCAGGCGGTTCACGACAAGGGAGGCAAGATCGTGGTGCAGCTCTGGCACGTGGGCCGCGTCTCGCACGTCGATCTGCAGCCCGACCACCAGGCACCGGTGGCCCCGTCGGCCATCGCCGCCAAGACCAAGACCTACCTGGTCGACAAGGACGGCGAGGGCTCCTTCGTCGAGACCTCGACGCCCCGTGCGCTCGATGCCGGCGAGATACCCGCGATCGTCAAGACCTTCCGCGCCGCCGCCCGCAACGCGGTGGAGACCGCCGGCTTCGACGGCGTGGAGATCCACGGCGCCAACGGCTACCTGCTCGACCAGTTCCTCAAGACCGGCGCGAACAAACGCACCGACGACTACGGCGGCAACATCGAGAACCGCGCCCGCCTGCTGCTGGAGATCGCCCGCGGCATCGCCGACGACATCGGCGGCGATCGGGTCGGCATCCGCCTGTCGCCGGTCACCCCGGCCAACGACGTCACCGACGACGCGCCGCAGCCGCTGTTCGAGTACCTGCTGCGCGAGCTGGCGCCGCTGAACCTGGCCTACATCCACGTCATCGAGGGCGCCACCGGCGGCCCGCGCGACGTGGACGACCGGCCGTTCGACTATGCCGCCGCCAAGGCGGCCTACCGCGATGCGGGCGGCAAGGGCGCCTGGATGGTCAACAACGGCTACGACAAGGCCCTGGCCGAAAAGGCCGTGGCCGACGGCGCCGACCTGGTCGCGTTCGGTCGCCCCTACATCGCCAACCCCGACCTGGTGCGCCGCCTGAGGGAAAACGCGCCGCTCAACACGCCCGACAAGAACACCTTCTACGGCGGCGGCGAGCACGGCTATATCGACTACCCGGCGCTGAACTGATATTGCGGAGGCTTTCGGCCTCCAGCCAGCGACCGGCGCGGACGAATAGCTATCAAAAATATAGCATCAAGCAAAGCCGTGCCGCAGCCGGCACCGGACGACGGCATGCGGCAATGTTTTCCACAGCAAAGGCTTTATCGGTAATCGGCCGCGCGCACCAGCCATCTTGGATGGTTTCAGGCGAGTGGCCCGCCCGCTGCCAGGGCTTCGTCGACGATCGCGACGGCGCGCGTCCATCCGGCCGATGCGCCGCGGATCTTGTGGGGGAAGCAGGAGACATAGAAGCCGGTGGCCGGCAGCGACTCCAGGTTGTGCAGCTTCTCCAGATGGCAGTAGCCGATGTCGCGGCCCGCCTTGTGGCCTTCCCAGATCAGCGATGCGTCGCGCGTCCGGGCGTAGCGCTCGGCCGTGTGTACGAAGGGCGCGTCCCAGCTCCAGGCGTCGGTGCCGGTGAGGCGCACGCCCTGCTCCAGCAGGAACATGGTCGCCTCGTACCCCATGCCGCAGCCGGACGACACGAAGTCCGGCTGGCCGTAGCGCGATCCGGCGCGCGTATTGACGACCACGATCTCCAGCGGCCGCAGGGCGTGGCCGATGCGCGTCAGTTCGTCCGCGACTTCTTGCGCGCGGACCACGTGGCCGTCGGGCAGGTGGCGGAAATCCAGCTTCACGCCCGGCTGGAAGCACCATTCCAGCGGCACCTCGTCGATGGTGGCGGCCCGCTCGGGCGTGCCCAGCGCCTTGTTCATGGTGCTGTGGAAATGGTAGGGCGCGTCCAGGTGCGTGCCGTTGTGGGTCGAGAGCTGCACCAGCTCCGCCGCCCAGGCTTCGCCGTCGGGCAGATCGCTCTGCTGCAGCCCCGGGAAGAAGGGCGCGATCTGGTGGAAGGTGTCCTGGTGGCCGAGGTATTGGATCTTGGGCGCGAAGGCCGGCGGATCGCTCAGCACGTCGTTCTCGAGATGGATCGAAATGTCGATGAAGCGGCGGGGCATGGATGGGTGACGGTGATGATGGCCCCGGCAGCGTAGCGCCGAAACATGTGAATGGTGCGCAAGGACCGATGCAGGACGTATCGGGTTGCGGCGAACGGCGTCCTCAGGCCCGCGTCAGCGTCACCGACACCGCCAGCCCCTGCCCGCCCGGCGCGTCGCCCAAACGAAGCGGCGCGCCCATCAGCTGCGCGTAGCGGGCGATGATCGCCAGGCCCAGGCCCATGCCCTGGCGCAGCCACTGGCCCTCCGGTCCCTGCGACCAGCGCTGCTGCAGTCGGCCGCGCCGCTCCACCGAGATGCCGGGGCCGTTGTCGACCACGCAAAGGGTGACCGTATCGCCTTCCTGCACCACCTCCACCGTGATGCTGCGCGCCGTCTGCGGCGGGGCCAGGCCGTAGCGCAGGGCGTTGTCGAGCAGGTTGTTGACGATGCCCTCCAGCAGCGCGGCATGGCCCAGCACCGTCACCGGGTCCTCGATGCCGCGCGCGCCCAGGTCCACCCCTGCAGCGTCGGCACGCGGCAGGAAGCGCAGCACCGCGTCTCGCACCAGCATGTCGAGGACGACCGGGGCCATGCGCAGCGCCGGGCCTTCGTCGGCGCGGGCCATCGCCAGCAGCTGGTCGACCAGGTGGCTGGCGCGCTCCTCGCTGCGGGCAATGCGCTCCAGTTGCTCGCGCCAGACGGCAGGGTCGTTCTGGGCCAGTCCGTACTCGGCCAGCGCGCGGATGCCGGCCAGCGGCGTGCGCAGCTCGTGCGCCACGTTGCCGGCGAACTCGCGCTGCGCCCGAACGCCGCCGCCCACCCGGGCGAACAGGCCGTTGACCGCCTCGCCCAGGCGCTGGATCTCGCTGGTGGAGGCGGTGGCCGCGACCGGCGAGAGATCGTGCACGTCGCGCTGGTCCATCGCATGCTGGAGCGCCGCCAGCGGCTGCAGGTCGCGGCCGACGGCGCGGCGCAGCCAGAAGGCCAGCAGCGCCAGCAGGCCCAGCTGCGGCAGCACCGACAGGACCAGCACGTTGCGCAGCAGGATCTGACGGGTTTGGGTCGTCTCGCCCATGATGACGGTGAACGGCCGCTCGCCGCCGCGCTGCAGCGTCACCGCGCGCAGCGCATGGCCCTGGTAGTGGATGTCGGAGAACCGGTAGCTGGCGCCGTCCAGGGGCGAGGGGGCGTACAGGTTGGCATGGCCGGCGACCAGGGTGCCGTCGGGCCAGCGGACGGCGAAATACACCGTCTCGGTCTGGTCGAAGAGCACCGCGCCCACTTCGCGCGGGGTGAGCGTCAGCTCCAGCGAATCGCGGGTCGGCCGTACGCTGGCGGCGACCGAGTAGGCGTCGTCGAGCAGGGCGCGGTCGAAGGCGCGCTGGGTGAACACGCTCGCCACGCCGACCGCCACCACGCCGCCCGACAGCCAGGCGATCGCCATCGGTCCGAGCACGTTGCGCAGCAGGCGCGAGCGCAGCGAGGGCGGCTGGGCCGCGGCGTCCGGATCGGAGGCGGGCCGCCCGAACGCGGGGCCGCCCGGGTTCACCGGCGGGCTCCCACCGCGGGGCGGGCCACCGGGTGGGCCGGGCCGCCGCCCCTCATGCGCCGCCGGCGAGGTCCGCCGCCTCGGACTCCAGCATGTAGCCCAGCCCGCGCAGGGTGCGGATGCCCGTGCCGGAGCCGGCCAGCTTCTTGCGCAATCGGGAGATGAAGGCCTCCAGCGCGTTGTCGCCCAGGCTCCCGTTGAAATCCGACAGCTTGGCCGACAGGTCGCGCTTGCTGACGACCCGACCGGGCGGGGTCATCAGCTCCCACAGCACCTCGAACTCGCGCGCCGGCAGGTCGATCCGCAGGCCGCGCAGGGCGAAGAGGCGAGCCTTGCGGTCGAGCTGCAGCGCGCCGACCTCCGACACGTCCTGGGCGCCCAGGCTGCGCCGCACCAGGGCACGCAGACGGGCCTCCACCTCGGCCAGCTCGAAGGGCTTGCCCAAGTAGTCGTCGGCCCCGGCATCGAGGCCGGCGATGCGCTCCTCGGTACGGTCGCGGGCGGTGAGCACCAGCACCGGCGTGCCGTCGCCCCGGGCACGGGCGGCGCGCAGGGTGGTCAGGCCGCTGGCGAGCGCGGGGCCGGCGGCGTCGGTGGCCGGCAGGTTCAGGTCGAGCAGCACCGCGTCGAACGCCTGCACCCGCCAGAAGTGGTCGGCCTCGGACACGGTGCGGGCCACGTCGATCCGGTGGCCGGCGTCGCGCAGGCTGCGAACCATCATGTCGCGCAGCACGGCATCGTCTTCGACCACGAGGATGCGCATGGGGGTCAGGATCGGTGAGAAAAAAGCACACCCGCTAAGGGTTTGCACGGGGGGAAAGGCCCTGCCCGGCTCAGGTCAGGTCTTGGTCAGCCGTTGGGGCCGATAAACGGGGTTATGAGCATACGACAGTTATTCGTGGCGTTCGGCCTGGCCGCCGCCCTGCCACTGCAGGCGCAGGTGACAGGGGGCGGCACCGCGCCGGTGGCAGGCCCGGCCGCCTCCCCCGTCACCCCCGTGCCGGGTGCATCGCCCGCGACCCGCCTGAGCCTGGCGCAGGCCCTGGTCGCGGCGCGCGACAACCTCGACGTCGCGATCGCCCGCGGTGGCCTGGCCGCCGCCCGCGCCGACATCCTGGCGGCCGACCACGCGCCGCTGCCGGTGCTGAGCACCTCGGCCGAGAACATCGACCTGAAGAACGGCATCGGCGCCGGCAACCTGGTCCGAAAGCGCATCGACAAGAAGATCGGCCTGGACTGGACGATCGAGCGCGGCGGCAAGCGCGCGCTGCGCACCGCCGCCGCCACCCGCGCCGCCGATGCCGCGGCCGCCGACGTGGAAGACGTGCGGGTGCAGCAGCTGGTCGAGGCGCTCTCGGCCTACTACGACCTGCTGGCCGCGCAGGAGCGCCAGGTGCAGGTCGAGGAGATCGAGCGCGGCGCCACCCAGCTCTCCAGCGGCGCCAACCGCCGGGTGCAGGCCGGCGACCTGCCCGCGCAGGACGCGCTGCGCGTCGAGATCGAGACCCAGCGCGCCCGCGCCGACGTGCAGCAGGCGCTGCTCGACCGGCAGCGCGCGGCCATCGCGCTGGCCCAGTCGATCGGCGCGCGCGGCGCCGCGGTAGAGCCCAACCTGCAGGCCGAGGACGCCTGGCCGGTGCTGCCGTCGGTCGATACGCCGACGGCCGACTATGCCTCCCTGGCCGAGAACCGGCCCGACGTGCGCGCCGCCCTGGCCCGGGTGCAGTCGGCCCAGGCCAGCCTCGACGGCGCGCTGGCGCTGAAGAAGTCGGACGTGACCATCGGCGCCGGCTTCGAGCACTACCCGGGCGTCTCCACCCGCCTGCTGGAAGTGCGCGCCTCGATCCCGCTGCAGTGGGGCTACGGCTACGAAGGCGAGATCGGCCGCGCGCAGGCGAGCTACTACCAGGCCCAGGACGCGCTCGACAAGATCCGCCGCGACGGCGCGCTGGAGCTGCAGGGCCTGCAGCAGGCGGCCCTCACCGCCGAGCGCCGCGCCCGCAGCTACGAGACCGACATCCTGCCCCGCGCTCGCCGCGTGGCCGAGAACGCCGAGCTGGCCTTCCGCCGCGGCGCGATCCCGCTGTTCGACCTGCTGGACGCCCGCCGCGTGCTGCGCGCCACCCTGCTCGAAGCGGTCGCCGCGCGCACCGACTTCGCCAAGACCTCCGGCGCCTGGACCCTGCAGACCCGGCCCGAACTGCTGGTCGGCAACCGCTGACCCGCGCGCCGCGCACCGCCTCTCCCATTTGTTCCCGAACGCCCCGAGACATCCGCCATGCCGCATCCGTCCCGCACCCTCTTTCGCCCGGCCCACGCAGCGTTGCTGGCGTCCGCCTGCGTGGCCGCCCTGCTCGGCGGCTGCGGCGAATCCGCCGCGCCCAAGGCCGAAGCGCCGCCGCCCGCGCCGATCGTGCAGGGCCAGCAGCTGCGCTTCCCGCCCAACCATCCGCAACTGGCCCTGCTGGCCACGGTGCCCGCCACCGCCGCGACCGCGCTGGCGGTTGAGCTGCCCGCGCGCCTCGTCTGGAACGAGGAACGCACACAGCGCATCTATCCGAGCTTCGGCGGCCGCATCGTCGCGATCAGCGCCGACGTGGGCACGCCGGTGAAACCCGGCACGCCGCTGGCCCGCCTGGCCTCGCCCGAATTCGGGGCGGCGCAGGCCGACACCGCCAAGGCCAACGTCGACGTGTCCCTGGCCCGCAAGACCCTGCAGCGCCAGCGCGAGCTGTTCGAGGCCGGCATCGTCGCCCGCAAGGACCTGGAGCAGAGCGAGGCCGACCTCTCCCGCTTCCAGGCCGAGGCCGCCCGCTCCGCGGCCCGTACCAGCCTCTATGGCACCGGCGGCGGCGTGAACCAGCAGCTGGGCCTGGTCTCGGGCATCCACGGGGTGGTGGTCGAACGCAACCTCAACCCCGGCCAGGAAGTACGGCCCGACCAGTCGGGCCCCGGCGTGCCGGCGCTCTTCGTGCTGACCGATCCGACCTCGCTCTGGGTGCAGATCGATGCCAAGGAAGCCGACGTCGGCAGCCTGCGCCCCGGCGACGGCTTCGTGCTGCAGGTGGCGGCCTATCCGGGCGAGAACTTCGCCGGCAAGGTGACGGCCGCGGCAGATTTCATCGACCCCACCACCCGCACCATCAAGATCCGCGGCCTGATCCCCAACGCCGACCGGCGCCTGAAGGGCGAGATGCTCGCGACGGCGGTGGTGCAGGAAGCCCTGCGCGGCGTGGTCGTGCCCGCGGGCGCGGTGACGCTCGACGGCAACCGCCACACCGTCTACGTGCAGGTGCAGCCCGGCGTGTACGAGCCGCGCCAGGTGGTGCCCGGCAACATGGGCCCGCGCCAGGTGGTGATCACCAGCGGCCTGAACGTCGGCGAGCAGGTGGTGGCCGAGAACGCGCTGCTGCTGGCCCGCCAGTTCGCCGTCTCGCGTGAAGGCAGCGCCGCGCCCACCGCCGCGCCCGGCACCGCACCCAAGGCCGCAGCGCCGAAGGCGCCCGCCCAATGAAACGCCTGATCCACTACGCGCTGCACCAGCCGCTCTTCATCGTCCTGGGGACGCTGCTGTTCGCGCTGGCGGGCGTCATCGCCTTCAAGAACCTGTCGGTCGAGGCGTTCCCCGACGTGACCGACACGCAGGTCACCGTGATCGCGCTCTATCCCGGCCGCGCGGCCGAAGAGGTTGAGAAGCAGGTCACCCTGCCGATCGAGGTGGCGCTGGCCGGCCTGCCCAACTCTATCCGGGTGTTCTCGCACACCCAGTTCGGCCTGTCCTTCACCGTCGTGACCTACGACGACAAGGCCGAGGTGAACCTGGCGCGCCAGCAGGTGGCCGAGCGGCTGCGCGGCGTCGATCTGCCCGACGGCGTCGAATCCGACATCGCCCCCAACGCCACCCCGGTCGGCGAAATCATGCGCTACCGCCTGAAGGGCGACGGCAAGACCACGACCGAGCTGCGCACCCTGGAAGACTGGGTGGTCGAGCGCGGCCTGCGCCAGGTGCCGGGCGTGGCCGACGTGGTCGCCATGGGCGGCGCGATCAAGCAGTACGAGGTGCAGCCCGACCTCGACAAGCTGCGGGCCTACAAGGTCACCTTCCAGAACCTGCTCGACGCGCTGGGCCGCGGCAACTCGAACGCCGGCGGCAGCTATGTGCGCCAGGGCGCGCAGCAGTACACGATCCGCGGCATCGGCCTCTTGCAGTCGGCGGACGACATCGGCCGGGTGGTGGTGGCCGCGCGCGGCGGCACCCCGATCCTGATCCGCGACATCGCCGAGGTGAAGATCGGCGCGGTGCCGCGCCTGGGCGTGGTGGGCCAGGACGACGCAGACGACATCGTCACCGGCATCGTGATCATGCGCAAAGGCGAGAACCCGAGCGTGGTGCTCAAGGGTGTGAAGGAGAAGATCGCCGACCTCAACGAGCGCGGCCTGCCCGCCGGCGTGCAGATCGTGCCCTTCTACGACCGCACCTGGCTGATGGAGAAGACGCTCTCGACCGTGTTCCGCAACCTGGTCGAAGGCGCGCTGCTGGTGTCGCTGGTGCTCTACATCTTTTTGTCGAACTTCCGCGCCAGCCTGGCGGTGGTGGTGGTGATCCCGCTGGCCCTGCTCTCGACCTTCATGGGCCTGAAGATCATGGGCGTGCCGGCCAACCTGCTGTCGCTCGGTGCGATGGATTTCGGCATCATCGTCGACGGCGCGGTGATCGTCGTCGAGAACATCCTGCACCGGCTGGCCGAGCGGCGCGACCTGAAGGGCGACGACCTCGACCCGACCGAGCGGCGCGAGACCATCGGCCTGGCCGCCAACGAGGTGGGCAGGCCGACGCTGTTCTCGATGCTGATCATCATCGCGGCGCACATCCCGATCTTCGCGCTGCAGCGCCACGAGGGCCGGATCTTCCAGCCGATGGCGCTGTCGGTGACCACCGCGCTGATCGGCTCGCTGATCTTCTCGCTCACGCTGGTGCCGCTGCTGGCCTACTGGATGCTGCGCAAGAAGCTGCCGCACGGCGACAACCGGGTGGTGCGCGGCGCCAAGCGTTTCTACGCGCCGGTGCTCGACTGGGCCCTGCGCCGCCGCCGCACGGTGGTGGTGATCGCGCTGGCGGCCTTCGGCGTGACGGTGGTGGTCGCCTCGCGCCTCGGGTCGGAATTCCTGCCCGAGTTGAACGAGGGCACCACCTGGGTCAACTTCACCCTGTCGCCCAACGTCTCGACGCAGGAGGCCTCGCGCATCCTGCGGATGGCGCGCAAGGCCCTGCTGACGGTGCCCGAGGTGCGCACCACCGTCTCGAAGGCCGGCCAGCCCGAGGACGGCACCGATCCCAAGACCATCTCGATGGCCGAGATCTTCGTGGACGTGAAGCCCGAGGAGGAATGGCGCCCCGGCATGACCCGCGAGAAGATCACCGAGGAGATGAACCGGGTGCTGTCGGCGATCCCGAGCATCGACCCGGCTTTTTCGCAGCCGATCCGCGACAACGTGCTCGAGTCGATCTCGCAGATCAAGGGCCAGATCGTGATCAAGCTCGCCGGCGACGACCTGGCGCTGATGAAGCAGGTGACCGAGGCCATCGCCCGCGAGGTCAAGCAGGTGCCGGGCGTGGCCCGCGCCGAGATCGACCGCGAAGGGCAGGTGCCGCAGCTGCTGCTCGACATCGACCGCGACCGCGCCGCCCGCTACGGCCTGAACGTGGGCGACATCCAGGACGTGATCGAGGCGGCGCTGGCCGGCAAGGCCGCCACCAGCCTGTGGGAGGGCGAGCGCAAGTTCGCCGTCGCGGTGCGCCTGCCGGCCAGCGAGCGGGTGATGGCCAACCTGCGCCGCACCCCGATCGCCACGCCCGACGGCGGCTTCGTGGTGCTGGGCGACGTGGTCAACGTGCGCGAGACCACCGGCGCGATGAACATCGCCCGCGAATCGGGCCGCCGCACCACCGCCATCGGCATCTTCATCGCCGGCCGCGACATGGGCTCGGTGGTGGCCGACATGAAGGCCCGGGTCGAGCAGAACGTCAAGGTGCCGCAGGGCTACCAGGTCAACTGGTCGGGCGAGTTCGAGAACCAGGAGCGGGCGATGAAGCGCCTGGCGGTGGTGGTGCCGATCTCGCTGCTGCTGATCTTCGTGCTGCTGTTCGACGCCTTCAAGTCGTTCAAGATGGCCGGCCTGATCCTGATCAACGTGCCGCTGGCCCTGATCGGCGGCTTCGTGGCGCTGTGGGTCTTCGGCATCCCGCTGTCGGTGTCGGCGGCGATCGGCTTCATCGCGCTCTCGGGGCAGGCGGTGCTCAACGGGGTGGTGATGCTGTCGGTGTTCCAGCAGCTGCGCCAGGCCGGCATGCCGGTGGTGCAGGCGGTGCGCGAAGGCTCGCTGCAGCGGCTGCGGACCGTCCTGATGACGGCGATGCTGGCCGCGCTCGGCCTGCTGCCGATGGCCCTCTCCCGCGAGATCGGCTCCGAGACGCAGCGGCCGCTCGCCATCGTGGTGATCGGCGGCCTGTTCACCGCCACCCTGCTCACCCTGGTGGTGCTGCCCGCGCTCTACGTGGCCTGGTTCGGCAAGGACAGGGCGCCGGCGCCGGACGAGGACACCGCCGCGCTGCCGCTGCCGGCTGCCTGAGACGCCGCGACACCGGCCGTGCGCTCGACAGCGGCGCCGGGCGGCCGGCGGCTGCGCTCAGAACCGCAGACCCTTCAGCAGCTGCGTGCCGGTCCCGATCGGGTCCTGCCGCATCCGCGTTTCCTCGCGACCGACATAGGTGAAGATGCCGTCCGAGGTCTTGGCGGCCACGTAGTCGGTCAGGCGCGCTTCGTCGAAGCCGAGGGCCTGAAGCTGGGCCGTCTTCTGCAGCACGCCGCTGCTTTGCAGGGCGGTGCGTACCAGGGGCTGCAACTGCGCGGTGATCTGCGCGCCGGTGCTCTTGCGCAGATAGTCGGTGGCGCCGGTGCTGCCGCCGCGGGCGATGTCGACCGCGTCGTTGAGCGTGGCCTTGTCGATCGCGGCGCGGAAGATCGGCTTGGCCTGCGTCGCGGCCTGCTCGGCCGCGCGGTTCAGGGCGGCGTCGAGGTCGGCGGTCATGCCCGATTGCTGGGCCAGTTCCAGCAGCTTGCCGACGCCCTTGTTGCCGGCGCCCGGCAGGGCGATGCGGATCGCGGTATCAGACGAGAAGGCGCCTGGCTGCGAGAGCCGGTCGAGCGCCGCGTCGGAAGCCTGGCCCAGCAGCGGCTTGATGCCGAAGCCGGGCATCTGGGCCGCGGCGGGCAGGGCGACGGCGGCGGCGAGGGCGGCGGTGGCGAGGAAATGGCGCAGATGCATGGCGATGTCTTCCGATGGCGTGGGCATGCGGGCTATTGTGCGCCGCTGTCCTGTATCGGCGCGTGACAGGGCGCAGCGCGTATCCTCCTGGCTTCCCATGAACCAACTACAACTTTTCCTGCCTTGCGCCGCGGGCGTCGAGGGCTATCTGGCCGACGAGGTGCACCGCCTGACCGGCCTGGCGGGCATGGACCTGCAGACGCTGCGCGGCGGCACCCTGCTGCGCGCCTCCTGGCAGGACGCGATGCTGCTCAACCTGCACAGCCGCCTGGCGCAGCGGGTGCTGGTGCAGCTGTCGACGACGCCCTACCGCAACGAGCAGGACCTCTACCAGGCGGCGTCCGAAGTCGCGTGGGAGATCTGGTTCACCCCGCGCCAGACGATCAAGGTCGAGATCACCGCCCAGCACAGCCCGCTGCAGAGCCTGAATTTCGCCGCGCTCAAGATCAAGGACGCGGTCGCCGACCGGTTCCGCGACAAGCACGGCGAGCGGCCCAGCGTGGATACCCGGCGGCCCGACGTGCGCATCCATGCCCACCTGACCACCGACACCGCCACGATCTACATCGACACCACCGGCGAGCCGCTCTTCAAGCGCGGCTGGCGCGAGGACAAGGGCGACGCGCCGCTCAAGGAGACGCTGGCCGCCGCGATGATCGCCGCCACCGGCTGGGCCGACGGCGACGCCGAGGGCTTCGAGGCGCTGCCGCTCTACGACCCCTGCTGCGGCAGCGGCACCGTGGCGATCGAGGCGGCGCAGATCGCCTGCAACATCGCGCCCGGCCTGCTGCGGCGCTTCGCCTTCGAGAAGCTGCTGCCCTTCCAGCCCCATGTGTGGAACGCGCTGCGGGAGGAAACCCGCGCCGCCATCACCGAGCCGGCGGTGCCGATCTTCGGCAGCGACGTGTCGCACCGGATGGTCGATTTCTCGCAGCGCAACGCGGAGCGCGCCGGCGTGGCCCACGCCATCGAATTCCGCGGCGGCGACGCGCTGCAGCGGATGCCGCCGGCCGAGCGCGGCCTGCTGCTGCTCAACCCGCCCTACGGCGAGCGGATCGAGCCCGGCGGCGTGGCCGGCCGCACCGCGGTGGCCCGCAGTTCGCGCGACCATTACCGCCAGCCACCGGGCCGTGAACAGGCGCGCAACATCGACTTCGAGCAGGACTACGCGGCCGCACCGGGCCCCAGCGGTGCCCGCGAGACCGCCCATACCGACGACGGCGGCGACTTCTTCCCGCAATTGGCCACGCACTGGAAGAAGCACTACGCCGGCTGGACCGCCTGGATGCTGACCCCCGACCTGAAGCTGCCGAGCCGCATGCGCCTGAAGGAATCGCGCCGGGTGCCGATGTGGAACGGCCCGATCGAATGCCGGCTGTTCCGCTTCGATATGGTCCGCGGATCGGCCCGCGACCGCGGGCCAGCGGCGGCCGAAGGCTCCGATCGCCGCTAATTCGATTCTGACTTAAGAGCGGCTAACACAACCCTGTCATCGCCAAGGGCGCGATGTGCGTTTGGCGATGCATGAGTCGAAACAAGAACAAAGAGATCAGCGCGGCAC
>NZ_QJTC01000028.1 GCF_003217575.1 Xylophilus ampelinus
TGGCTGGAGTTGGCGGTACGGAACTGCGGCGGTGGGCTTGGACATCTGCTGACCTTATCGGATGGCAGGTGTTGCGCTTCAGGCTTGAAACCGCCCCATGAAAAATACCATGTTCAGCTTAGAGCGGCTAACACAACCCAGCGAAGCGGTTCTGGCTAGGCGCCGCATCGCAGACAGTACGAGTAGTACGACAAGGTGCGGCAACGACGCCAGAAGGGTTGTGTTAGCCGCTGAACACTGCTTGCGCTGGTGCCGGGCAATGGCCTCCTCCAGAATCTCCCCGGGCTGCCATCCGTACAGGTCGCGGACGCTCTTCGTTCTGGCATGGCAGGGGGGCTTGAACTCGTAGCCGGCAGCGGCCATCTCGGCAGCCATCTCCTCGGTGATGAAGAGCGGTTCGTTTTCCTCGTGCAGTTTCATGCTGACACCATAGAGACGTTCCAAAAACCAGAAGACTATCCATCTCCCTCCCAGCTGATCAGTCAAGAACTTCCGACCGATTCCAGCACCCTGGGACGCGCCACGATAGCCTTGAAAAGATTGCCGGCCCGATCATCGATGAGTTCGATCTGCGGCCATGCCCGCAGTGAGCGCAGCAGGCCGCTACCCAATCCGCGATAAGGCAGGAGCTTGGCGGCAAAGGACGCCAGGATGGGGTTGCGCATATTGGAGTTGCCGGCCTTGATGTTCTCGATAGTCAGGTTGTTGGGCAGGTGGCCAGGGCTGATGATCTCGACTCGATCCGAGAAGACCAGTACGCGGATCGGCGCGCTGACGAAGTAGTCGCGGTGAATGAGGGCGTTGGCGACCAGCTCTTCCCAGACGATGCGGGGAATCTCAGGCTGCCCCTGTGAGTTGAAGCCCTGCTCGCCCTGCGCTGCGCGGGTGTTGGCGACAATGAAGCCCAGCGTCTGCTGGAACACGTCGGCCAGCTTGCCGGCGATGTCACGGCTGTCGATGTAGCGTTCGTCTTCAATCTCGATGCCGACAAAGGCGACGGCTTTGACGATGAAGGCGGGTAGCGCATATTGCGGTGATTTGGCGAACAGCAGACCGCCCGCCACGTTGAGCTGCCCCTGGTTCATCAGGTTCATGTTGGTCAGCAACTGCGGCAGCGACTGGTTATGCTGGGCGAGCGGATCACCGAATTGCTGCTCGAAGAAGGTTTCGAAATAGGGCATGTCCACATCGCCCGCGCTCAAGCCCGCTACGGGCGTTTCGTCAGCATGCACCAAGCCCGCCTGCTGGAACAGGCGCTGCAATTCCTCGCGCGAGGTGGCGCGGCGCTTGTCCGAGCCGTTCTTCACCCAAATCGCGCCGTTCTTGTCCATGTAGGGCTTGTTGACGCCTTCAGAAATGGAGAGCACCAGCACCATGCCTGCCGGGTGGGGCACGTTTTCCGTGAGCGGGTTCACGGCGGGACGCACGGCCTGTGAGGCCACGTTGGCGATGAGCATATTGAGACGAGCAACGTCGGCGCCGGATAAGCCGCGCACCGAACCGTCGTCGTTCACACCAATGAAGATGCGACCGCCAGCGGTGTTGCTGAAGGCAACGATCTCTGCTGCCAAGGCGTCGGCATTGTTCATGTCAGTCTTGAACTGCTGCCGACTGTCCTCGCCCCGGCTGAGCAGGTCGATCAGCTCTGTGGTTTCCATAGGTTGTAGACCTCTTTGCGACGGTTGAAGGCTTCCTGGCCTCCTTCCATGATGTTGATGATGGCGTCCTGCACCGGGCGAGCATCGATGCTGCCGCTTCGCGTGGCGACCTTCTCGTCCTGGTATTGGCAGGCGTGCACCTGTTCCGCGTCACCCAGCACCGGGAAGTTGGCGTTGTGGGTGGCGAAGATGAATTGGGCGTGAGGCTTCATTTCCCGTAGCAGCTTGATCACATCGTCGTAGATGGTCTGGTTGTCCAGGTCGTCTTCCGGTTGGTCGATGATGATCACGTCGTTCTGGCGTTGGCTGAGCACATACAGCAACAGCGCGGAAGCGCGCTGCCCGAGAGAGTGGTGCTTCAACTCTTTGCCGCGATAGCGGATGACGAAGCGGTTGGGCACCTGCCAGGTGACGAACTCGGTCAGATTCTGCATGAAGGTCCTTTCGAAGACCTCGGGGGTGCTGCCGGCCTTCGCCAAGGCTCCCGACAGGGCACGCAGGAGGCCTCCGAAATCGGCATAGTCCTCCATCACTGCGCGCAGCGTGGTTTCGCGGATGCTGCTGCCCTTGAAGAGCTGCTGCATGAAGCTGATGGCAGCTTCCTTGTCGCCCTTGAAGTCCGCTTCGATCTGCAAGGCGGTGTGGCCAGCGTTCACGCGGTCGAGCTCCACCTTGATGGTGTTGAACTCGCGCAGCCAGAGTTCATTGAGCTTGTCGATCTCGGCAAACAGCGCGTCGCGGATACTGGTTTGCTGTGATTCCTGGTTGGCCAACGCCTCCAGCATTTGCTCCGCCTTGGTTTTGCGCTGCTGCTGGGCCAGGAAGTCGTCCGGCTGAATGGCTGTCATGCCGGTTTGCTTGAGTTCCTGAGCTAGTTGGCGCTCAACTTGTGCGAACTCCTCCTGAAGGTTCTTGCTTGCACCTTCAAACTCGCTCTGCTTTATCTTGAGGCGCCCCGCAATGGCTCGCGCGTCTTGCTCGATCTGCTTGAGCTGATCGACCTTGGCCACGAGGTTGGAGAACTCGACGTAGTAGGCCGCGAAGAAATCCGGGTTCTGCTTAGACACGTAACTCGTCGCGTTGCGCAACTCGTCCTCATGCTCGGCAATCAATTGCCCCAAGGCGACGAGGAAGCTGTCTGCCCGCTCCTTCATGCGTGCTAGCGCAGTAGCGTCCTGCTGGAAGCCGAGGCGCTTTTGGAGCTTATCGGCGACACCGTGCTCAGCGAACTTGGTCAGACGGAAGTTGGCATCATTTAGTTGGGTCTCGAAGTCGCGCTTGAGTTCGGCCGTGTTGCTGAGCTTGAGCCAGCGCTGAGCAGCGTCGCGCACGCGCTGGCGTTGAACCTCTATTTCGTCACGCAGCACACGTAGCTTCTCGCCAACCAGCTTTTCTACCAGGTCAGTCTCGAAGCCTTCGCCGGTGCTGGAGAGGTCCTTCTGACCAAAATAGATCGGGCGACGCAGTACGGTCTCTCGGATCGACACGCCGGGCTGCAACTTGCCGCCCAAGTAGACGTTCGGCGCTTCTCGGAAGATACGGGAGATGGTGAATTCCTGCCCATACACATCGCAGGCCGTCAACGTCACCTTGCCGCCGCTGCCGAGGGTATGGCGGATCAACTCATCCTTGTACTTGGTGTCCTGCGCCTTCTCGCCGCGTGGAATGTCGAGGGCGTAGCGCACTGCCTCCAGGATGGATGATTTGCCGCTACCCCGGATGCCGATCAACGTGTTGAGTTCGGAAGAGAAATGCAGCACCTGCCCGTCGAGAATGCCGCCGTCGAAACGGATGCTGCGGATGTGCGACGCTTGATGTTTGGGCGGCTCCATGGCTACCCGCCCAGCGGGATCGCTCAAGGAAAATTTGACCGCCTCGAAGGACAGTTCGCCCAGCTTCAGGTAGCTAGCTTTGCCTCGACCGATTTCATCGACACTCTTGGGGTCGCTGCCTTCCAGTTCGGCGGGGTACCAGCTCTGTAGCCAGCTTTGAATCTTGGTGCGGCAGGGTTTGTTTTTGCCTGCGGCGTCGTGTGTGCGTACCTTCTGAAAAGCCAGCGTTCTGCGTCGGAAGAACTCGTTTTGCCCCAACTCAGTCAGCCGGCCGCCATCCAGCTCCGCCCACAGGCCACTCGGGGCTTCGACATGGGCGAAGACAAGGAAGAAGTCCCGGTAATAGCCTTCCAGCTTCTTGATGGTCTCCGGAAGCGACCATGAAGTGCACCCGTTCTCCTGCTCGTACTGCGCGGGCGTTTTGCCTTCGAATGCGCTGGTCAGGAAGGGGTTGATGTAATTGTGTTCATCGATCCATTCCTCGGAGAACACAACAAGCGTGTGGATGCCATTAGCCCCGTCATTGACCGATAACTCGACGCCTGGCAGCAGCGCAATACCCTTCTTCTGGGCCGTCTTGCGCAGTGCTTTGAATTCGTCGATGTCGAACTTGTTGTGGTTGGTGATGACGCCCAATCGGATGCCCGCTTTCTCCAACGCATCCACATAGTTGCTGTTGTAGAAGTTGTCATCGCCCGTGAACTTGAATTCTCGGTCCGCTCGGGTATGCAGATGAGAGTCGGCGCGGACCCACTGAGCCCCTTCTGCAAAGGCCATGGATCGAGCCTCTGACTGCTTAGGTCGCAGACTTTCCATCATGGTTCATCCTCATAGTGAGTCCCCGCGTAGCCCACCAGTCGAGCGGTCTGCGGATCATAGATAACCTCGGTAATCGATCCATCTCGGATACGCCGAACCGCTTCGTCGATCACATGAAGTGGCAGTAGGAACCATTCTTCAGGCTGCACGGGGTAACCGAAACGGTCGTTGATAGTGATGTTCAACCGCGCGGGCGCGAACAGCCTGTGAAACAGTTCTTCTCCTTGGCCGGCGACTTCCCGGCCGCGATCATCTTCTTGGCCTCGCCCAACCGCTCGCGGGCTTCCGCCAGGGTGATGCCGCCGACGCCATAGCGGCCGAAGGTGATGGTCTGCCGGCCGTGGATCGAGTAGTTGTAGCGGAACGAGATCGCCCCGGCAGGCGTGACGGCCACATAGAGGCCGTCACGGTCGTTTTCCTTGTAGAGCTTGTCCCTCGGCTTGAGGTTACGCAGCTTGGTATCGGTCAGCATGGTTCTCGCCCTGATTCGGCTCAAATACCATGATCTGGAACCAGTCCATCCTGGCGCAAAAACACAATAAAATCATTGTTTTACGATAGATCAATACCATGAAAATCAGAAAGGTGGCTACATGGCAGTGACGCGGGCTTAGGTGTGTTCTCGTGCCAATCGGTGCCAGCCAGTGCCAAACGCCGAATCACTCCCACTCGATGGTCGCAGGCGGCTTGCTGCTGACATCGTAGGTGACTCGGTTGATGCCCCGCACCTCATTGATGATGCGTCCCGAGACCTTTTTGAGTAACGCATACGGCAGTTCGGCCCAGTCGGCCGTCATGAAGTCGCTGGTCTGCACCGCGCGCAGGGCGACCACGTAGTCGTAGGTGCGGCCGTCGCCCATCACGCCGACGCTCTTGACCGGCAGGAACACGGTGAAGGCCTGGCTGGTCAGCTCGTACCAGGTCTTGCCGGTGGAGGCGTCCTTGAAGTCGCGCAGCTCCTCGATGAAGATCGCATCGGCCTGGCGTAGCAGGTCGGCGTATTCCTTCTTCACTTCGCCCAGGATGCGCACGCCCAGGCCGGGGCCGGGGAACGGGTGGCGGTAGACCATGTCGTGCGGCAGGCCCAGGGCCACGCCCAGCTCGCGCACCTCGTCCTTGAACAGCTCGCGCAGCGGCTCCAGCAGCTTCAGGCCCAGTTGCTCGGGCAGGCCGCCGACGTTGTGGTGGCTCTTGATGGTGACGGCCTTCTTGCTCTTGCCGCCGCCCGATTCGATCACGTCGGGGTAGATCGTGCCCTGGGCGAGCCATTTGGCGCCCTTCAGCGCGCCGTCGGCGCCTGCCTTCAGCCGCTCGGCCTCGGCCTTGAAGACGTCGACGAAGCCGCGGCCGATGATCTTGCGCTTGGCCTCGGGGTCCGACACGCCGGCCAACTGGCGCAGGAAGTGCTCGCTGGCGTCTACCCGCACGACCTTGGCATGCAGCTTGCCGGCGAACATCTCCATCACCATGTCGCCTTCGTTCAGCCGCAGCAGGCCGTGGTCGACGAAGACGCAGATCAGCTGGTCGCCGATCGCACGGTGGATCAGGGCTGCGGCGACGCTCGAATCGACGCCGCCCGACAGGCCCAGGATGACCTCTTCGTCGCCGACCTGGGCGCGGATCTTCTCGATCGCTTCCTCGATGTAGTCGCCCATCACCCAGTCGGCCCGGGCCTCGCAGATGCCGAGGACGAAGCGCTCCAGCAGTGCCTTGCCCTGGGCGGTGTGGGTCACCTCGGGGTGGAACTGCACCGCATAGAAGCGGCGGTCCTCGTCGGCCATGCCGGCGATGGGGCAGCTGTCGGTGCTGGCCATGAGCTTGAAGCCGGGCGGCAACGCGGTGACCTTGTCGCCGTGGCTCATCCAGACGTTGAGCATGCCGTGCCCCTCGTCGGTGGTGAAGTCGGCGATGTCGCGCAGCAGTTCGGTATGGCCGCGCGCGCGGACGGCGGCGAAGCCGAACTCGCGCTTGTGGCCGCCCTCGACTTTGCCGCCCAGCTGGTGCGCCATGGTCTGCATGCCGTAGCAGATGCCGAGCACCGGCACGCCCAGCTCGAAAACGGCCTGGGGCGCCTTGTCGGTCGTGTCCTCGTAGACGCTGGCATGGCTGCCCGAGAGGATCACGCCCTTCAGATTGCCGTCGGCCGCGTAGTCGCGGATCCAGTCCTCGGTCACGTCGCAGGCGTGCACCTCGCAGAAGACATGCGCTTCGCGCACCCGGCGGGCGATGAGCTGGGTGACTTGCGAGCCGAAGTCGAGGATCAGGATTTTCTGGTGTTGCATGGCAGCGTAAAAATAGTCGACGACCGGGCCCCGAATCTTTCAGGAACACCGTGGGTCCGGCTCCGCCGGCCCACCGGTGTTGCCCCCGGCAGGGGGTCAGCGGCCACACGCAGTGGGCAAGCCTGGGGGCGAGCTTTCATTCAGCGCGGTAGTTGGGCGCTTCTTTGGTGATCTGCACGTCGTGCACATGGCTCTCGCGGATTCCGGCGGCGGTGATTTCGACGAACTCGGCGCGGTCGTTCATCTCCTGGATCGTGGCGCAGCCGCAGTAGCCCATGCTGGCGCGCACGCCGCCGGCCATCTGGTAGACGATGCTGACCATCGAGCCCTTGTACGGCACCCGGCCTTCGATGCCCTCGGGCACCAGCTTGTCGGCGTTGGGGTTTCCGGTGCTCGATTCCTGGAAATAGCGGTCGGCGCTGCCCTGCTGCATCGCGCCGATCGAGCCCATGCCTCGGTAGCTCTTGTAGCTGCGGCCCTGGTACAGGATGACCTCGCCCGGCGCCTCTTCGGTGCCGGCGAACATGCCGCCCATCATCACCGTGCCGGCGCCGGCCGCCAGGGCCTTGGCGATGTCGCCCGAGTAGCGCACGCCCCCGTCGGCGATCAGCGGAACGCCGGTGCCCTTGAGCGCGGTGGCGACACTGTCGATAGCCATGATCTGCGGCACGCCGACACCGGCGACGATGCGGGTGGTGCAAATGGAGCCGGGGCCGATGCCGACCTTGACCGCGTCGGCACCGGCTTCGACCAGCGCCAGCGCGGCCGCGCCGGTGGCGATGTTGCCGCCGATCACGTCGATCCGCGGATAGTTCTGCTTGACCCAGCGCACCCGGTCGATCACGCCCTTGCTGTGGCCGTGGGCGGTGTCGACCACGATCGCGTCGACGCCGGCCTTCACCAGCGCCTCGACGCGCTCTTCGGTGCCTTCTCCCACGCCGACCGCGGCACCCACCCGCAGGCGGCCCTGGGCATCGCGCGCGGCGTTGGGGAAGCTGGTCTGCTTGGTGATGTCCTTGACGGTGATCAGGCCGCGCAGCTGGTCCTGCTCGCCGACGATCAGCAGCCGCTCGAGCTTGTACTTGTTGAGCAGGGCCTTGGCCTCGTCGGCGGTGGCGCCTTCGGACACCGTGACCAGCTTCTCGCGCGGCGTCATGATCTCGCTGACCCGCACGTCGTAGCGCTTTTCGAAGCGCAGGTCGCGGCCGGTGACGATGCCGACGACCTTGCCGCCGTCGATGACCGGGAAGCCCGAGATGCCCAGCTGCTCCTGCATCTGAAGCACCTGGAACACGGTGTGCTCGGGGGTGATCACCACCGGATCGCGCAGCACGCCCGATTCGTAACGCTTGACCTTGGCGACCTGGGCGGCCTGCTCCCGCGCGGTGAGGTTCTTGTGGACGATGCCGATGCCGCCTTCCTGAGCGATGGCGATCGCCAGGCGTGCTTCGGTCACCGTGTCCATGGCGGCCGACACCAGCGGAAGGTTCAGGGTGATGTTGCGGGAGAGGCGGGTCGCGAGAGACGTGTCCTTGGGCAGGACCTGGGAGAACGCTGGAACCAACAACACATCGTCGAAGGTCAGCGCTTTGCCGAGAAGGCGCATGTCAAAGCTCCAAAAAAAGAATTGTAGCCGTGGCGCCGCAGACGCCAGGCGGCGCTGGCCCCACGGGGCCAGCGCCGCTACACTGCCCCGACATGAAACTACCTGCTCGCTTCCTGGCCCTCGCACTGGTGTGCGCCTGCCCGCTGGTGGCTTCCGCGCAATGGCAATGGATGGACAAGGACGGCCGCAAGGTCTTCAGCGACCGCCCGCCGCCGGCCGATATTCCCCAGCGCAACATCCTGAAGCAGCCGGGCGGCATGGCGGCACCGCCGCCTGCCGCGGCGCCGGCCCCGCAGGCCGCGACTGCCCCGGCACGTCCCGTCCCGAAGGATGCGGAACTCGAAGCGCGCAAGAAGGAGGCCGAGGATGCCGAAGCCGCCAAGGCGAAGGCCGAGGCCGACAACATCGCGCGGGCCAGGCAGGAGAACTGCCAGCGGGCGCGCCAGGCCAAGGTGTCGATGGATGCGGGCATGCCCATCGGACAGGTCGGTGCCGACGGCAAGGTGCAGGTGATGGACAACGCGGCCCGGGCGGCCGAAGCCCAACGCGTCCAGTCGGCGATGACCAGCAACTGCGGCTGACGCCTCTGCCGCCCCGGCGCTCGTCGCAACCAGAGCGGCCCTGAACTCAGTAGCCTGACTTGGCGCCCTCGCGCCGCTGAGCGAACAAACCGGTGCTCCGCGCGCCCTGCTGTTCGAAGCGCAGGCGCCGCGCTGCCTTCGGATCGACCACCAGGGGCCGATACACCTCGACCCGGTCGCCATCGGCCAGCGGCGTTTCCAGTACCGCGGCACGGCCCCAGATGCCCACATCGGCCGGGTCCGCCTGGCAGCCCACGGCCACCAGCGCGTCGCGCAGCAGGGCACCGGCGGGCAGCGTCACCGACTGCTCGGTCGCCTCCCCCGCCTTCGGCGAGATGGCCACCGCCACACGCAGGCCGTCAGGTGCCGCCATAGACCTTCTCGGCCCGCTCGACGAAAGCGTCGACCATGCTGCCGGCGATGCGGTCGAACACCGGGCCCACCAGGGCCGACAGCGCGAGGTTCGAGAAGCCGTAGCGCAGATCGAACTCCACCCGGCAGGCGCGCTGGTCGCCCCCGCCGACCGGCAGGAACTTCCACAGCCCGTCGAGCTGCGAGAACGGACCGTCTATCAGCTCCATGTGCACCTCGCGGTTCTGCACATGGGTATTGCGGGTGGTGAAGGTCTGGCGGATGCCGCCGAACGAGATGCCGACTTTGGCGATCATGCCGTCGGCCTCGCGGGACAGCACGCCGGCACGGTCGCACCACGGCAAAAATCGCGGGTACTGGTCGACGTCGGTGACCAGCTTGAACATTTCCTCGGCCGAGTACCAGATAAGGACGGACTTGTGAACAGTTTTCATAGAATGGAAGGCTGGGCCCGGCCTTAGGTTCGGCAGCGTGGCCCTGCAACCGATCCATTGTAGGGAGCCCTTTCTTCCCGCGGGCCCGGCCCCATCTGAATCCCATGTCCAAGAAACCCGAACCGAACAGCCGCATCGCCGACAACAAAAAGGCCGCCTACAACTATTTCTTCGAGGAACGGTTCGAGGCCGGCATGGTGCTGGAAGGTTGGGAGGTGAAGTCGCTGCGCGAGGGTAAGGTGCAGCTTACCGACGGTTATGTGGTCATCCGCGACGGCGAACTGTTCGTGATCGGCTGTCAGATCAATCCGCTGCATTCGGCCTCGACCCACGTCAACCCGGACGCGGTCCGCACCAAAAAGCTGCTGCTGCACAAGGATCAGATCAAACGGCTGATCGGAAAGGTCGAGCAGAAGGGCTTCACCCTGGTGCCGCTCAACCTGCACTGGAAGGCCGGCAAGGTGAAATGCGAGATCGCGCTGGCCAAGGGCAAGGCCGAGCACGACAAGCGCGACACGATCAAGGACCGCGAAGGCAAGCGCGAAGTGGAACGCGCGATGAAGAGCCGCAGCCGCTAGGCGCGGGCCGACACGGTCACAGGCCGCGCAGCGGATGCGTCCCGGCCGTCCACGGGCTTTCGAAGAACGGCGCCACCATGGCGGGCGTCACGTCGTCGATGCGGGCCGGGTTCCAGCGCGGCGCATGGTCCTTATCCACCGCCAGGGCCCGAATGCCCTCCAGCGTCTCGCTGGCACCGGGCCGCAGGTGGAAGCAGCGGTGCACCATGTCGCGCTCCATCCGCAGGTCGTCCGCCAGGTCCATGCCGCAGGCGCGCCGGATCTGCTCCAGCACCACGAACAGCATCAACGGGGAGCGCTTGCGCAGCGTGGCGGCCACGGCCCGCGTCTCGTCGGTGCCGGCGGATTCCAGCGCGGCCAGGATGGCGGGGAGGTCCGGCTGCGAAAAATACGGGTCGAATCGGCCTGCAGCCGGCTCACCGCGCCGACCTCCAGCTATCAACTTAGTAGCAACCCACCGATCGACATCGGAACGGGAAGCACACGGCGTTTCCTGCAGCGACCGCCACAGGTCGGGCAGTGCGGCGGCATCCGCACGGCGGTCGGCCAGACCCAGGGCGATGGCGTCTTCCGCACCGATGGTGTCGCCGGTCAGGCCCAGCCACTCGCCAGCGCTGCCCGGGCAGCGGCTCAGGAAGTAGCCGCCCCCGACGTCGGGGAACAGGCCGATCGCGGTCTCGGGCATCGCCATCCTGGTCCGCTCGGTCACGATGCGCACGCTGGCGCCCTGGCCGATGCCCATGCCGCCGCCCATCACGATGCCGTCCATGAAGGCGATGCAGGGCTTCGGGTAGGTATGGATCAGATGGTCGAGGGCGTACTCCTCGGTGAAGAAGGCCTCCAGCGCCACGTCGCCCTCGGTGCCGGCGCGGTGCAGGAAGCGGATGTCGCCGCCCGCGCAGAAGTTGCCGAACGGACCCTCCTTGCCCATGCCCCGGATCGCCACGGCCTGGACCGCGGGGTCGTTCTGCCAGGCGGCCAGCGCCGCGTGCAGGTCGCGCACCATCTGCAGCGACAGGGCGTTGAGTGCCCGGGGGCGGTCGAGGGTCAGGAATCCCACGCTGCCACGGCGTTCGGCGATGACTTCGCGGGCGCCGCGGGTGGCGGGGAGGGTCGCGGGATCGGTCAAGGGATGCTCCTGCTTAGAGCGTGTTATGCACTTCGACGTACCCGCGAAAGCCGGGGAGAGGCCCGGCGGCGAGGCGCAGGACGCGCCGCGGTATGGATACCGCAAGCGCACTGCAACGCGGTGGCCGGGCCTCTGCCCGGCTTTCCCGAAGGGCGGGTTCCGCAAGCAGGCGCTCGCGGCGTTGCGGCCCTTGCCCAGTCACGAGCCTCGGGCGGCGGCCCGCGGGACCCACGCGGATACATCGCTTGGTAGCGAAAAGGAGCCGGCATTGTGCAGGACGCCGGCGCGGGCGACTGTCGTGCGCGGCTCCCGCGCGCATGCGACGCCCACCTACACGGCCGGCGAAACCCCCGTGCAAAATTGGTATCGCCTCTGCATCCGGGCCGGCCCGCCCGCGCTGCAGTTCTTCTGACACTGCCGGAGACGCCCATGACCCGTTTTTCCCCCTCCTTGCCCGTGCGCGCCGTGGCCATCGCCGCCCTCCCCCTGCTGCTGACCGCCTGCGGCGACAATGCGCTACTGCCTGAAAGCGCCGGTATCGGCCCTAACCCGACGCTGCCTGAACCCCGCGCCTCGATGATCCCGACGCTGCATATCGCGCCCGCCAAGGGCTGGCCGGCAGGTGCCGCACCCGCCCCGGTGGCCGGCACCACGGTCAGCCGCTTCGGTAGCGGACTGCAGCATCCGCGCTGGGTCTACGTGCTGCCCAACGGCGACGTGCTGGTCGCCGAGAGCGACTCGCCGCCGAAGCCCGAGGGCGCCAGCAAGGGCGGGCCAAAGGCCTGGATACAGGGCCTGGTGATGAAGAAGGCCGGTTCCAAGACGCCGAGCGCCGACCGCATCAGCCTGCTGCGCGACACCGACGGCGACGGCGTCGCCGAAACCAAGACGGTGTTCCTCGAAAACCTGGTGTCGCCCTACGGCATGGCGCTGGTCGGCAACGAACTCTTCGTCGCCAACGCCGATGCGCTGGTGAAATTTCCCTACCAGGAAGGCGCGACGAAGATCACCGCGCCGGCGGTGAAGGTGACCGACCTGCCCGCGGGCATCAACCACCACTGGACCAAGAACGTCATCGCCAGCAAGGACGGCGCCAAGCTCTACGTGACGGTCGGCTCCAACAGCAACGTCGGCGAGAACGGCATGGAGGCCGAGGAAGGCCGGGCCGCCATCTGGGAAGTCGACCGCGCCTCGGGCGCCAAGCGCCTGTTCGCCTCGGGCCTGCGCAACCCGAACGGCATGGGCTGGGAGCCGACCACCGGCGCTCTCTGGACGGTGGTCAACGAGCGCGACGAGATCGGCAGCGACCTGGTACCCGACTACCTCACCTCGGTGCAGGACGGTGCCTTCTACGGCTGGCCCTACAGTTACTTCGGCCAGCATGTCGACACCCGCATCCAGCCGCAGAAGCCCGAGCTGGTCGCCAAGGCGGTGGTGCCCGAGTACGCGCTCGGCAGCCATGTCGCGCCGCTCGGCATGGTGTTTGCCGAAGGCAGCCAGCTGCCGCCGGCATTCGGCAGCGGCGCGTTCGTGGGCCTGCACGGTTCCTGGAACCGCAAGCCCCGTAGCGGCTACAAGGTGATCTTCGTGCCGTTCGCCGACGGCAAGCCGTCGGGCCGGCCGGTCGACGTTCTGACCGGCTTCGTCAACGGCGACGGCGATGCCCAGGGCCGGCCGGTCGGCGTGGCGATCGACAAGCGCGGCGCGCTGCTGGTCGCCGACGACGTGGGCAACATGGTGTGGCGGGTCGCCGGCACGGCGCAGACGAAGCCCTGAGGCTCCACGCAGACAGCCCATCGCAGGCCGCACTCGACGTGCCCGGAAGGGGCGGGTTCTAATCTCCGGCTAAGTTTTCCGCCACGCCCGGCGGCACACTCGACTGCCCGATACCCCTGGAGCCCGCGTGACCACCCTCGCCGTACCGAAGCCCTCCACTTGGTCGCTGATCCGACCGTACTGGACGTCCCACGAACGCTGGTCGGCGCGGGGTCTGCTCCTGCTGATCGTGGCGATGAACATGGCCATCGTCTACATCAACGTTCGGCTCAACAGCTGGAGCGCCGCGTTCTACGACGCATTGCAAGGCAAGGACACCGCGCATTTCGGTCCGCTGCTGCTGACTTTCACCGCTCTGGCGCTGGGCTACATCGTGCTGGCGGTGTACTCGCTCTACTTCAAGCAGATGCTCGGGTTCCGCTGGCGGCGCTGGCTCACCGGCGACTACCTGCGCAGCTGGCTGCGCGGCGACGCGTTCTACCGGATCGAGCGTGACCGGCTCGCCGACAACCCCGACCAGCGTATCGCGGACGACCTGCAGGCCCTGGCGACAACCACGCTGGCGCTGTCGCTGGACCTGCTGTCCACCATCGTCACGCTCGTGTCCTTCGTCTTCATCCTCTGGTCCCTGGCGGGGCCGCTGGTGATGCATTTCGGCGGCAGTACCTTCACCCTGCCCGGTTACATGGTCTGGGCGGCGGCGGCCTATGCGGTGGTGGGGTCGTTGGCGATGCAGGCATTCGGCCGGCCGCTGGTGGCGGTCAACTACCGGCAGCAGCAGGTCGAGGCCAACTTCCGATTCGGCCTGGTGCGGGTGCGCGAGAACGCCGAGCCGATCGCGCTCTACGACGGCGCACGGACCGAAGAGGCGCATGCCGCCGGCCTGTTCGACCAGATCCGCCGCAACTGGGACATGGTGATGCGCTACACCAAGCGGCTGACGCTGGTGAGCGCGGTATATGCGCAGATCGCGGTCGTGCTTCCGCTGGCGCTGGCCGCGCCCCGATACTTCGCCGGGGCCTTCAGCTTCGGTGTACTGATGCAGGTGGGCCGCGCCTTCGGCACGGTGAGCGATGCGATGTCTTGGTTCATCAGCAGCTACGCGACATTGGCCGAATGGCGCGCCACGGTGAACCGGCTGCGGGAGTTCCGCGGGCTGCTCGACGCCGGCCTGGCGACCGCGCCGCTCGCGACGCCAGCGACCGGTATCGTGCGGGAAGCATTGCCGGACGATGCCGCAGGCGACGCTGTCCTGCAGACCCGCGGCCTCACGCTCGGATTGCCGAACGGTAGCCCGGTGCTCCGGGTGCCGGACCTGCGGATAGACGGTGGCCAGCGCTGGTTGATAAGCGGCCCGTCCGGCAGCGGCAAAAGCACCCTGCTGCGCGCGCTGGCCGGGCTGTGGAACTTCGGCAGCGGCAGTATTTGCACACGGCCCGATGTGGGGGTGCTGTTCGTGTCGCAGCGCAGCTACCTGCCGCTGGGACGGCTGCGCGATGCGCTCGCCTATCCCGACACCGCCGATCGGCACAGCGTCGCGGCCTGCACCGAGGCACTGCAGGCGGTCGGCCTGGGCGCGTTCGCCGACGCGCTCGACGAGGACGCCCCGTGGACCCAGCGCCTGTCGCCCGGCGAACAGCAGCGTCTGGCCTTCGCGCGCGTGTTGCTGCAACACCCCGCGTTGCTGGTGCTGGACGAGGCGACCAGCTCGCTCGACACCGCGGCCGAGGCCGACCTCTACGCGCTGATACTGGAGCGGCTGCCTGGCCTGACCCTGGTCAGCATCGCCCACCGGGCCTCGCTGGAGGTTTTCCACGACCACGCCCTGGCGCTGGGCAGGTCCGCTGATCCTGCCGATGCGACGGCGGAGGTGCCGGCGCCCGCCCCGGCCTGAAGCACAACAGCCGCCCGGTCGTGAAACGGGGCGGCTGTGTGAACGGGGATGTGGCCCGGGCCGCCGGGTCTTGCGCCATCGGCACGTCGCGGAGGGTCGGAGCCACCCGGCGTGGCGCGCGCCTCAGCGGCCGGCGCGCTTGCGTTCGCTTTCCTTCAGGTAGCGCTTGCGCAGGCGAACGCTTTTGGGCGTGATCTCGACCAGCTCGTCGTCCTCGATGAACTCGACACCGTACTCCAGGGTCAGCTCAATCGGCGGCGTGATCTTGATCGCGTCTTCCTTGCCCGACACTCGGAAGTTGGTCAGCTGCTTGGTCCGCGTGGCGTTCACCACCAAGTCGTTGTCGCGGCTGTGGATGCCGACGATCATGCCTTCGTACACCGGATCGTTGGCACGCACGAACATGCGGCCGCGGTCGTCCAGCTTGCCCAGGGCATAGGTGAAGATTTCGCCGTCGTCCATCGAGATCAGCACGCCGTTCTTGCGGCCACCGATGTCGCCCTTGTGGGCTTCGTAGCTGTCGAAGATGTTGCTGATCAGGCCCGAGCCGCGGGTCAGGTTCAGGAACTCGTTGGTGAAGCCGATCAGGCCCCGCGCCGGAATACGGTACTCCAGCCGGACACGGCCACGGCCGTCCGGCTCCATGTTGACCAGCTCGCCCTTGCGCTCGCCGAGGGCCTGCATCACGCCGCCCTGGTGCTGCTCTTCGATGTCGGCGGTCACCAGTTCGATCGGTTCCTGCTTCTCGCCGTCGACGTCCTTCATCACCACGCGCGGCTTGGAGACGGCCAGCTCGTAGCCTTCGCGGCGCATGTTCTCCAGCAGGATGGTCAAGTGCAGTTCGCCCCGGCCCATCACTTCGAAGATGCCTTCCTCGTCGGTTTCCTTGACGCGCAGCGCCACGTTGTGCTGCAGCTCTTTCTGCAGGCGATCCCAGATCTGGCGGCTGGTGACGAACTTGCCTTCGCGGCCGGCCAGCGGGCTGGTGTTGACGCAGAAGTTCATCGTCAGCGTCGGCTCGTCGACCTTGAGCATCGGCAGCGGAGCCGGCCTGGCCGGGTCGGTGATGGTCACGCCGATGCCGATGTCGGGGATGCCGTTGATCAGCACGATGTCGCCCGGGCCGGCTTCGGTCACCTGCACGCGGTCGAGGCCGCGGAAGGTGAGCACTTGGTTGACGCGGCCCTTGACAGCCTTGCCGTCTTCGCCTTCCATCACCACCACGTCCATCATCGGCTTGATCGTGCCGGCACTGATGCGGCCCACGCCGATGCGGCCGACGAAGGTGGAGAAGTCGAGTGCCGAGATCTGCAGCTGCAGCGGTGCGGCCGGATCGCCCTTCTGCGGCGGAACATGCTTGAGCACCGTGTTGAACAGGGCCGACATGTCGGGGCCCCACTGTTCGCCGGGCGCGCCCTCTTCCAGCGAGGTCCAGCCGTTGATGCCCGAGGCGTATACCACCGGGAAGTCGAGCTGCTCGTCGTTGGCACCCAGCTTGTCGAACAAGTCGAAAGCGGCGTTGACGACCTTGTCGGGATTGGCGCCCGGCTTGTCGACCTTGTTGACCACCACGATCGGCTTAAGACCCAGGGCCAGCGCCTTCTTGGTCACGAAGCGCGTCTGCGGCATCGGGCCTTCCTGCGCATCGATCAGCAGCACCACGCCGTCGACCATCGACAGCGCACGTTCCACCTCGCCGCCGAAGTCGGCGTGGCCCGGGGTGTCGACGATGTTGATGTGGGTGCCTTCCCAGCTCACGGCGCAGTTCTTGGCCAGGATGGTGATGCCCCGCTCGCGTTCGATGGCGTTGTTGTCCATCACCGTGTCGACCACTTTTTCGTGTTCGGCGAAGGTGCCCGACTGGCGCAGCAGCTGGTCCACCATGGTGGTCTTGCCATGGTCCACGTGGGCGATGATGGCGATATTACGGATTTGCTTGGTCGTCATACGTTTGCTTCCTCGATGCCTTGGGCCGTGTTCGCGGCGTGTGGCGTACTTTCCTGAATCTGTTGAATTTCGATGGGGCTCAACAGCCGCCCCGGTATCAGTTCTCCGCCGCTTGCACGGGCCGTGCCCAGCAGGCCGCGGCCCTCGTCGCCGAAGACCGCCACCTGCGCGGCGTCGACCCAGCCGCCCCGGCGACGCACGCCCGACAGGAAGCGCGAGACATCGTCGCCCGCCAGCGTGACACGGTCGTGATCGGGCAGCAGCGAGTCGACCGGCAGCAGGCAGGCCGAGCGGGCGGCCTCGTCCATCGCCTCGAACGCTTGCAGCGTCACCGCCCGGTCCAGGCCGTAGTGCCCGGTGTGGGTGCGGCGCAGCAGGGTCAGATGACCGCCGCAGCCCAGCGCCTCGCCGATGTCCTCACCCAGGGTGCGGATGTAGGTGCCCTTGCTGCAGGTCACTACCAATTCTATAGCGGGTAGTCCTTGCGGATCAACGGCCAGCGCCGCATTCAGTGCATGGATCTCCACCGCACGCGCCACCCGCTCGACCTCGATGCCCTGGCGGGCGTATTCGTACAGCGGCTTGCCGTCGCGCTTCAACGCGCTGTGCATCGGCGGCACCTGCAGGATAGGGCCGGTGAAGCGGCGCACCACTTGGGGCAGCAGGCGCTCCACCTCGGCCATGTCCACCGGCCGCTCCTGTACTACTTCGCCTTCCGCATCTCCGGTGACGGTGCGGACGCCGAGTCGCACCGTCGCGCGGTAGGTCTTGGCGGCATCGAGCTGCATCTGGCTGAACTTGGTCGCCGCACCGAAACACAGCGGCAGCACGCCGCTGGCCAACGGGTCGAGGGTGCCCGTATGCCCGGCCTTTTCGGCGCGCAGTAGCCACTTCGCCTTCTGCAAGGCGTCGTTGCTGGAGAAACCCAGCGGCTTGTCGAACAACAGCACCCCGTGCACAGGGCGCCGCTGCACCCGTGTGCATGGCGCATGCATCGTCAGTCGTCCTTGGCACGTGAGGCGACAGCCTGCGCGATCAAAGCGTTCATGTCGGCCGCCCGCTCGGTGGTCCGGTCGAACTGGAAATGCAGGGTCGGGACGGTATGGATGTGGAGGCGCTTGAACAAGCCGTTGCGCAGGAAACCCGCGGCCTGGTTGAGCGCCAGTTCGCACTCGTCGGGCTTGCCCACCAGCACGCTGAAGAACACCTTCGCGTGTGCGTAGTCGGGCGTGACCTCCACCGCCTGAAGGGTGACCATGCCCACCCGCGGGTCCTTCAACTCGCGGGCGATCAGTTCCGTCAGATCCCGCTGGATCTGGTCGGCCACCTTGAACCCCCGGTTGGGCGTCGCTGATTTTCTTTTCACCATGTCGTGTGATCAGGCACAAGCGTCGAGAGACCGGGCCCGGTGCAAGGCGCGCCGCCGCAGACAGTACTTCACGTACGGCCAGGCGGCTGCAACGCGGCACCGGGTCTGGTATCTCGGCGCGCTTACAGAGTGCGCGCGATCTCCTTGATTTCAAAGAATTCGAGCTGGTCGTTTTCCTTGATGTCGTTGTAGTTCTTGAGCTTGATACCGCACTCGAAGCCTTCCTTGACTTCGCGCACATCGTCCTTCAAGCGCTTGACCGATTCGACATCGCCGGTATAGATGACCACGTTCTCGCGCAGCAGGCGGAAACGGCAGTTGCGCGTGACCTGGCCCGACGTGATGTACGAGCCCGCCACGGTACCGATCTTCGAGGCCACGAACACGGTGCGGATTTCCGCGGTGCCGATGATCTCTTCCTTCTGCTCAGGCGCCAGCATGCCCGACATCGCGGCCTTCAACTCGTCGACGGCGTCGTAGATGATGTTGTAGTAGTGGATATCGATCCCGCTCGTCTCGGCCGCCTTGCGGGCACCCGAGTCGGCGCGCACGTTGAAGCCGATGACGACGGCCTTCGATGCGATGGCAAGATTGATGTCGGATTCGCTGATGCCGCCCACGCCGCTGTACACCAGCTGGACACGCACTTCCGCAGTCGAAAGTTTGAGCAGCGACTGCCCCAGTGCTTCCTGCGAACCCTGCACGTCGGCCTTGATGATGATCGGCAGCGTCTTGACTTCGCCGGCGCTCAGGTCGGAGAACATGTTCTCGAGCTTGGCGGCCTGCTGCTTGGCCAGCTTGGTGTTGCGGAACTTGCCGGCGCGGTAGGTCGCGATTTCGCGGGCCCGGCGTTCGTCCGGCAGCACCATGAATTCGTCGCCCGCCTGCGGCACTTCGGTCAGGCCCTGGATCTCCACCGGAATGGAAGGACCGGCCGTCTTGGCCGTCTTTCCGTCCTCGTCGATCATGGCGCGAACGCGGCCGTAGGTCGAACCCGCCAGCACGATATCGCCGGTCTTGAGCGTACCGGACTGCACCAGCACCGTCGCGACCGGACCGCGGCCCTTGTCGAGCTGGGCTTCGATGACCAGGCCCTTGGCGGCGGCATCGACCGGCGCCTTGAGTTCCAGCACTTCGGCCTGCAACAGCACCTGCTCGAGCAGTTCGTCGATGCCCTGGCCGGTCTTGGCCGAGACGCTGACGAACGGCGAACTGCCGCCGTATTCCTCGGGCACCACTTCCTCGACGACCAGTTCCTGCTTGACGCGTTCCGGATTGGCGCCGGGCTTGTCGATCTTGTTGACCGCGACCACGATCGGCACACCGGCGGCCTTCGCATGCTTGATGGCTTCCCTGGTCTGGGGCATGACGCCGTCGTCGGCCGCGACCACCAGGATCACGATGTCGGTGGCCTGCGCACCACGGGCCCGCATGGCGGTGAACGCCTCGTGGCCCGGGGTGTCCAGGAAGGACACCATGCCCCGCTCGGTTTCGACGTGGTAGGCGCCGATATGCTGCGTGATGCCGCCGGCTTCGCCCGACGCCACCTTCGCACGCCGGATGTAGTCCAGCAGCGAGGTTTTGCCATGGTCGACGTGGCCCATGACGGTCACGACCGGCGCACGCGGCAGGGCTTGCGCAGCGCTGTGCTGCAGGGTTTCCTCTTCGGTGAACGCTTCCGGATCGTCCAGCGCGGCCACGATCGCCTTATGGCCCAGTTCTTCCACGACGATCATCGCGGTGTCCTGGTCCAGCGGCTGGTTGATGGTGACCATCTGGCCCATCTTCATCAGCGCCTTGATCACTTCCGAGGCCTTGATCGCCATCTTGTGGGCGAGTTCGGCCACGGTGATGGTCTCGGGCACGTGGACTTCGATCGTGCGCTGCTCGGCCGGCGCCTGCTGGCCGTAATCCTCGCGGTCGCCGCCACGGTCGTTGCCGCGACGGCCGCGCGGGCCACCGCGCCAGTTGTTGCGACCGACGCCACCCGAGCTGTCGCCGCGGGTCTTGATCTCTTTCTTCTTGGCGGGGTCGCCCGCCCAGCTGGACGACAGCTTGGCGGACTTGACTTCCTTGCCGGCGCCCGCAGCGGCACCCGCGCCCGGCGCACCGGGCCGCACGCCCGTGCCGGCCACCGGCTTGTGCAGGGTCCCCTTGACACCCGGCTTGGCTTCCGCGGGCTTGACGACCGGCTTCGGCTCTTCGGGCTTCTTGGCGGCGACCAGCACCTTCTTCGGCGTTGCCATCATCGAACGGATGGCGGCAGCCTCGGCTTCGGCCTTACGGCGGCGGGCTTCCAGGTCGGTGGCGCGTGCGGCTTCCTCGGCGGCACGGGCACGCGACTCGGCTTCGGCCTTTTCGCGGGCTTCGGATTGCGCCTGGGCACGGGCCGCGGCGAATTCCGCCTGTTCCTTGCTGGCTTCCACCTTCACCGCCGTAGCTTGTTGCTTGCGGGCCTGCTCCTGAGCGGCGTAGGCGTTGGCGCGCTCTTCGGCCTCGCGCTCCTTGCGTTCGCGGTCTTCGCGCTCGCGCCGCTTCTCGCCCAGCTCCAATTCCTGCGCGCGGATCTGTTGTGCCTGGCGACGTGCCTCTTCCTCTCGGCGCTGGAGGTCGTTGTCGACCGCCTGCTGCTCCCGGCTCTCGTACGACGACTCCACCGCGGTGGGTTCTTCGATTTCGCCCTCGGACGTGCTGTCGGCCGCGTCGTCGCGCTTGATGAAGGTGCGCTTCTTGCGGACTTCCACCTGAATCGTGCGTGCCTTGCCACTGGCGTCGGCCTGCTTGATTTCGCTGGTCGACTTCTTCGTCAGCGTGATCTTCTTGCGGTCGGCGGCGACGGTGCCGTGGCTGGCCTGCAGGTACCCCAGGAGCTTCTGCTTGTCGCCTTCGGTCAAGACGTCGCTGGACGCGCCCTTGCTGACGCCGGCCGACCGCAGTTGGTCGAGCAGGGTTTCAGTGGATTTCTTGAGTTCGGTTGCGAACTCGGCTACGGTGGTGCTGGACATATTGGGTACGGGCCTCCATGATCTCTACTCTTGACCGGCGAACCAGTGTTCGCGGGCCTTCAGGATCAATTCCTTGGCTTCATCGGCAGACTGGCCGGTGATATCAGTGAGTTCGTCGATCGCCAGGTCGGCAAGGTCGTCGCGGGTGTTGATGTTCGCTTCGGCCAGCTTGGCGATCACGTCCGGCGTCAGGCCGGCCAGATCGCGCAGGTCCTGTGACACGCCCTCGACGCTTTCTTCGCGGGCAATCTCCATGGTCAGCAGCGCATCCTTGGCCCGCGACCGGAGTTCGTTGACCGTGTCTTCGTCGAAGCTTTCGATCTCGAGCATCTCCTGCAGCGGCACGTAGGCCACTTCTTCTAGGCTGGTGAAACCCTCGTTGATCAGGATGTCGGCGATTTCCTCGTCGACATCGAGCTTTTCCATGAACAGCTTGCGGCCCGCATCCGTCTCGGTCGCCAACTTCTGGGCCGATTCGGCGGCGTCCATGATGTTGATCTTCCAGCCGGTGAGGTCGGAGGCCAGGCGCACGTTCTGCCCGCCGCGGCCGATGGCGATCGCGAGGTTTTCCTCGTCGACCACCACGTCCATGGCGTGCTTCTCCTCGTCCACCACGATGGAGGACACGTTGGCCGGCGCCAGCGCGCCGATCACGAACTGGGCCGGATCCTCGCTCCACAGCACGATGTCGACACGTTCGCCGGCGAGTTCGTTGGTCACCGCGTTGACGCGGGTACCGCGCACGCCGACGCAGGTGCCGATCGGGTCGACACGCTTGTCGTGCGAAAGCACGGCGATCTTGGCGCGGCTGCCGGAATCCCGGGCGCACGACTTGATCTCCAGCAGGCCCTGCTCGATCTCGGGCACTTCCTGGCGGAACAGCTCGATCATGAACTCGGGCGCCGAGCGCGACAGGATGATCGGTGCGCCGCGCAGCGTCAGGTCGACCTCCATGATCATGGCCCGCACACGGTCGCCGTTTCGCAGATTTTCCTTGGCGATCATCTCGCCGCGGCGCAGGCGGCCTTCGACCCGGCCGGCCTCGACGATGATGTCGCCCTTGTCCATGCGCTTGACGGTGCCGACGAAGATCTTGTCGCCGCGCGACATGAAGTCGTTGAGCAGCATCTCGCGCTCGGCGTCGCGGATCTTCTGCAGGATGACCTGCTTGGCGGCCATCGCGCCGATGCGGCCGATCGGCACCGAATCGACGGCTTCCTCGATGTACTCGTCGACCTCGATGTCGGCCATCTCGTCCCTGGCCTCGAACAGCAGGATCTCCTGCTCGGGCAGCTGCAGGCCCGCCTCGTCGGGCACCACGTGCCAGCGGCGGAAGGTCTCGTACACGCCGGTGTCGCGATCGATCGCGACGCGGATGTCCACTTCGCCCGGGTAGAGCTTCTTGGTCGCCTGCGCCAGCGCGGACTCCACGGCGCCGAAAACGACGTCGCGCTCCACGTTCTTCTCGCGCGAGATGGCCTCGACCAGCATCAACAGTTCGCGATTCATGCCACAACTCTCCTATCCTGAACAACGGCGGCGGTGCTCCCCGGAAATCCGGGCCGCCACGCCTCACTTGCCATACCAGACACGGGAAACGGCTGCAGACTCATTCGGGCACCTCGCCCCGCGGTCTGCGGCCTTTGAAATCGATGATCGGTGCCAGGCGAGCCTCGCGCACCTCGTCGAGGGTGAACCGCATCGCCTGCAGCGGCGCGGCCTGGCGCTTCTTGCTGATGCGCTGGCCGGGCTTGCCTTCGGGCGCATCGCTCCAGACGATCTGCCACGACGGGCTGGCGCCTTCGGCGACCGGCGCGTCGATGCGCTCCAGGGTGCCGCGGAACTTCTTGCGATTGGCGTTGACCTGGCCTTCGGCGGCGACGCCGATCGGCTGCTTGAGCGTGATGTCGATGATCTCGCCGGCGAAACGCTCCAGATCCTGCGGGTGGCGCAGGGGGCGGTCGATGCCGGGGGACGACACCTCCAGGCGGCTGTATTCGACCGCGTCGACTTCCAGCGCGAACTGCAATTGGCGGGTGACCTTCTCGCAGTCTTCGACAGTGACGAAGCTGTCGACCGGCGCGGTGCCCTCGGCGGGGGCCGACCAGGGCAGATCGATCGTGATGCGCAGCAGCCCGCCCGCGGAGCGCTCGATCTCCACGAGGTCATATCCCAATCCGATGACGGTCTGTTCGACGATCTGCTGCAGTGCCACGTTGATTCTGTCGCTACCCAAATGCAAAATCCGGCTGCCACCCCGCGCGGCCTGCACGGAATGGACGAAGTCCGGATGAAAAACGATCGACCAAAAAAAACGGGCGGTTGGTACCCGCCCGTTTGGTCGTGAGATTTGCATTCTACTCCGCAGCCAGGGGTTTATGCAAGCCGCCCCCCCCCGGGAATCGGATAAGAAGCGGCCCGGATCCGCCGCCACAGCGCGTCCGCGCCGTCGGGCATCGAGGCCCGGCTGGAGGCCGGGTCCTCCCGCAGCGTCTGCAGCAGCCGTTGCAGCACCGACGCATGCGGCGTGAGAGGCCCCAGGAAACACACCCGCTCGCCCTGCGCGACGAGCAGGCAGGGAAAGGTCTCGACATCGAAATCGCCCGCGGTGTCGGCATGGTCTTCCACGTCCAGCCAGTGCCAGGCCGTGTCAGGCGAGGCCGCGGCCATGCGCTGGAATATCGGCCGGTAGTCGCGGCAGACGCCGCACCATTCGGCGCACAGACAGACGACGGTCCACGTCGCCACCGAAGCGGGGCGACCCGACGGAAAACCATTCATGGGGACGATTCTTTCACGCGTTGCACTTCGGGCGCGCCGACCGTGGCCGCCGCGTGGCACCAGGGTGCGCGGACGAAGGATGCCACGGCCGCGACTTCGCCGTGTCGAGCAGATGCTGGAGCGACCGGATGGCGACCGGCACGGCGCAAACCATGGCATGGTGGATTTCCGCTGCGCAGGGGCCCGAACTCTATTCCGGCACCGGGCCCGCATCCCTGGACCTATCGCCGCACTCTGCCGTGGCGCGGGTTGTCTCAACGGCCGAGGGCCGCCGCCGCCAGTTGCCGGGTATAGGGATGCCGCGGTGCGTCGAGCAGCCGGGCCACCGGGCCGGCTTCGACGATCTCGCCGTTCTTCATCGCCAGCACGTCGTGCGCCATCGCGCGGATCACGTCCACGTCGTGGGTGATCAGCAGGTAGGCCAGGCCCCGTTGCCGCTGCAACCGCTGCAGCAGGCCCAGGACCTGTTTCTGGATCGTGACGTCGAGCGCGCTGGTCGGCTCGTCGAGCACCAGGACCTCGGGCTCGACGATCAGCGCGCGGGCGATCGCGATGCGCTGGCGCTGCCCGCCGGAGAAGGCATGGGGGTAGCGCTCCAGCAGGCCGGGAAACTGCGCCTCGGCCATGCCCACCTCGCCCAGCATCTGCCGCACACGGGCATCGCGGGCCGCACCGTCGAGGGTGGGGGCGTGCACCCGCAGGCCCTCACCCACGATCTCGCCCACCGTCATACGGGGCGAGAGCGAGGAGAACGGATCCTGGAAGACCACCTGCAAGCGCCGGCGCAACCGCCGGTCTGCCGCGGAGCCCTGTCCCCAAGCCTGGCCGGCGACCCGCAATTCGCCGGTATGCGGCTGCAGGCCCAGCGCCGCCAGCGCCAGCGTGGACTTGCCCGAGCCCGATTCGCCGATCACGCCCAGCGTGCGGCCGGGCCCGAGCGTGAAGTCGGCATGCCGGACCGCGATGAAAAAATCCTTGCCGAACCAGCCGTGCAGGCCGGGCCGCGGGACCGGATAGGCGACCTGCAGCGCCCGCGCTTCCAGCAGCGGCGCCGCACCCTCCGCAGCAGGCTCCACCACGTCGCGCACCGGCACGCTGTCGAGCAGCCGCCGCGTGTAGGGATGCTGCGGCCGGGCGAACACGTCGGCGACGGCCCCCTGCTCCACGATGCGGCCGTTCTCCATCACCGCGACCCGGTCGGCGAAGCGGCGCACCAGGTGCAGGTCGTGGGTGATCAGCAGCACCGCCATGCCGGTCTCCTGCTGCTGGGCGGAGAGCAGGTCGAGGATCTGGCCGCGCAGCGTGACGTCGAGCGCGGTGGTCGGCTCGTCGGCCACCAACAGGCGCGGCCGGCAGGCCAGTGCCATCGCGATCATGGCGCGCTGGCGCTGCCCGCCCGAGAGCTGGTGCGGATAGGCGCCGGCCCTGCGCTTCGGTTCGGGAATGCCGGTCGATGCTATTAAATCTATAGCTTGAAGCCGGGCATCCGCCTGGGCCAGGCCCTTTTTCAGCTGCAGGACTTCGGCGATCTGCTCGCCGACGGTGAAGAGCGGGTTGAGCGCCGTCATCGGCTCCTGGAAGATCATCGCGATCTCCCGGCCCCGGACGCCGCGCAGCTCGCGCTCTGACAGGGCCAGCAGGTCGCGCGGGCCGTCGGCCTCTTCCAGGCCGGCGAACACCGCGCTGCCACCATAGGCGGCATCGGGCACCAGACGCAGCAGGCTGAGGGCGGTGACGGTCTTGCCCGACCCCGACTCGCCGACCAGCGCCAGCTTCTCGCCCGCATGCAGCGCGAAGTCGATGCCGTGGACCACCTCGTGTCCGCCGAAGCCGACGCGCAGGCCGCGCACTTCCAGCAACGGCGCCGCAGCGCCAGACGGGGTCGGCAAGCCGGGAAGGAGGTCGCCCGCAGGCGATGGTGCGTCGCTCATGCGTGGGCCTTTCGCGGATCGAGCGCGTCGCGCAGCGCATCGCCCATGAAGGTCAGCAGCAGCAGCGTGGTCACCAGCACCGCGAAGGTCGACAGCGAGATCCACCACGCGTCGATGTTGGCCTTGCCCTGGCTGAGAAGTTCGCCCAGCGACGGCGTGCCCGGCGGCACACCCAGGCCGAGGAAGTCGAGCGAGGTCAGCGCCAGGATCGCAGCGCTCATGCGGAACGGCAGGAAGGTGACGACCGGCGTGAGGCTGTTGGGCAGGATGTGGCGCCGGATGATGTCGAGGTTGCCCACACCCAGTGCGCGCGCCGCCTTTACGTAGTCGAGCTGGCGGTTGCGCAGGAACTCGGCCCGCACGTAGTCGGACAGGCCCATCCAGCCGAAGAGCGAGAGCAGCACCAGCAGCAGGGCGATGCTGGGCGCGAAGATCGCGCTGAAGATGATCAGCAGGTACAGCTCGGGCATCGATCCCCAGATCTCGATGAAGCGCTGGAACGCCAGGTCGGTCTTGCCGCCGAAGAAGCCCTGGACCGCACCGGTCGCCACGCCCAGCACCACGCCGACCGCCGTCAGCGCCAGCGCGAACAGCACGCTGACCCGGAAGCCGTAGAGCAGTTGTGCCAGCAGGTCGCGCCCGCGGTCGTCGGTGCCCAGCCAGTTGTCGCGGGTCGGGGCCGACGGATTGGGCGATTTCGCGAAGTAGTTGAGCGTCTTCGGGCCGTAGGGATTGGGCGCATGCAGCGCCCAGTTGCCGCCCCGGGACAGGCGCTCCTGGATGAACGGGTCGAGGTAGTCGGTGGTGGTCAGGAAATCGCCGCCGAAGGTCGTCTCCGGGTAGTCGCGCACCATCGGAAAATAGGTCTGCCCTTCGTAGCGCACCAGCAGCGGCCGGTCGTTCGACAGCAGCTCTGCGCCCAGGCTCAGCACCACCAGCGTGCAGAACACCACCAGACTCCAGAAGCCGAGCCGATTGCGCTTGAAACGCTGCCAGGCCCGCCGCCCCGGCGAGACGGAAGCCGCATACGGCGCACCCTCCGTCAGGGTCGGCGATGAACCACGAACATCCACCGCCTCAACCATGCCCGTACCTCCACCAGAAACACCGTGGATCCGGCTCCGCCGGTCCACCGTTGTTGCCCCCTGCAAGGGGGTGGGCGGCCACACGCAGTGGGCAAGCCTGGGGGTTAGTCGAACCGTACACGAGGGTCCACCCAGACATAGGAAAGGTCGGAGACCAGCTTGGTCACCAAACCGATCAGCGTGAAGAAATAGAGCGTGCCCAGCACCACCGGGTAGTCGCGCCGGATCACGCTCTCGTAGCTCAGCAGGCCCAGGCCGTCGAGGGAGAACAAGGTCTCGATCAACAGGGAGCCGGTGAAGAAGGCACCGATGAACGCGGCCGGGAAGCCGGTGATGATCGGAATCAGCGCATTGCGAAACACATGGTGCCACAGCACCTGCCGCTCGCTCAGGCCCTTGGCCCGCGCCGTCAGCACGTATTGCTTGCGGATCTCTTCCAGGAACGCGTTCTTGGTCAGCATCGCGGTGACGGCGAAGCTGCCGGCCACCATCGCGGTGACGGGCAGCGCGATGTGCCACAGGTAATCGACGACCTTGCCGCCCGGGCTCAGCTCGGACCAGTTGGCCGAGGTGAGTCCGCGCAGCGGGAACCACTGCAGCTGCCCGCCGAAGACGACCAGCAGCGCCACGCCCAGCACGAAGCCCGGCACCGCATAGCCGAAGAGCACGATCAGGGTGGTGAAGAAATCGAATCGCGAGCCGGCCCGCACCGCCTTGGCCACGCCAAGAGGCACGGCCACCAGGTAGCTGATGAAGAAGGTCCATAGGCCCAGGCTGATCGAGACCGGCAGCTTCTCCTGGATCAGCTGCCACACGTCCTTGTTCTGAAAGAAGCTGCGTCCCAGGTCGAAGCGGGCGAACTGGCCCAGCATCTGCAGGAAGCGCTCGTGGGGCGGCTTGTCGAAGCCGTAGAGCGCCTTGATCTGTTCTATGCGCTTCGGGTCCACGCCCTGCCCGCCGCGGTAGGAGGTGCCGCCGCTTTCGGCCCCGCCCCGGGCGCCGGCCTTCGCCTCCGCCAGGTACTGCTCCACCGGGCCTCCGGGCACGAACTGGATCACCGTGAAGGTGATCAGGATCACGCCGAACAGCGTGGGCACCATCAGCAGCAGGCGCTTCAGAACATAAGCCAGCATCGGTCAGTCCTGGGCGGCGGGTGTCTTGGCCCACCAGGTATCGGCCACCCAGGTCTCGGGCGTGCTGGTGTAGGGCGGCATGCCTTGCGCGGGCATGGCGATGCGGTGGGCGTTGTAGACCATGCGGTGGTTGGGCGCGAACCACTGCGGGATCAGGTAGTGGCCGTGGGCGATCACCCGCTCCAGCGCGCGGCAGGCCGGCAACAGCTCCGCCTTGGTCCTGGCGCCGACCATCCGCGCGATCAGCGCATCGACCGCCGGGCTCGACACGCCCATGTAGTTGCCCGAATCCTCGGTCTTGGCGGCCTTGCTGCCGAGGATGTCGGCATATTCCTGCCCGGGGTTGTGGGTGCCGGGGAAATTGATCGTGGTCAGGTTGAACTCGAATTTCTGCAGCCGCTGCTGGTAGAGCGCGTAATCGACCGCACGCACGTTCAGCGTGATGCCCAGCTTCTCCAGGTTGCGCGCCCAGGCCGACTCGGTGCGGGCGCCCCCCTCGCCGGCGCTGAGGTACTCCAGCACCATCGGCTCGCCACGGGCATTGCGCAGGCGGCCGTCCCGCACCGTCCAGCCGGCCTCCTTCAGCAGGGCTTGGGCCTGGCGCAGGTTGCCCCGCAGCGTCGCGTCGCCATCGGTGCGGGGCGGCACCGTCATCGGGCCCAAGGTGCCCGGCGGCAGCTCATTCTTGAAGGGATCGAGCAGCGCCAATTCTTCCGCAGAGGGCATGCCGGTGGCGGCGCAATCGGTGTTGCCGAACAGGCCGTTGACCCGGCCGTAGGCACCGTAGAACATCTGCCGGCTCATCCACTCGAAATCGAAGGCCAGGCCCAGCGCCTCGCGCACCCGCGAATCGGAGAGCTTTTCCTTTCGGGAATTGAGCACGTAGCTCTGGAAGCCCGTCGGCAGGCGGTGTCGGAACTCGCCCTTGACCAGTTCGCCGGAATCGAACTTGCGCCCGGTCAGCCGCCGCGCCCAGTCGCCCGCGGAGAAGAACCGCATCGCATCGAACTCGCCGGCCTTCAGCGCCTCGAGCCGGGCGGTGTTGTCGGCGTAGATCTTGATGGTGATCCGGTCGAAGTTGTCGGTGCCGCGCTTCACGCCCAGGTCGCGCGCCCAGTACTGCGGGTCGCGCACATAGGTGATGTCCTTGCCGAAGCGCACCGGGCCGATCGTGTACGGACCGCTGCCGATCGGCGGGTCCACCACCACCTGGTCGAAAGGTTTGGGCTTGCCGTTCTCCACACCCCACTGGCGGCTGAAGATCGGCAGTCCGCCGACGGTCAGCGGCAATTCGCGGTTGGCCTTCCTGAAGCGGAAGCGCACGGTGCGCTCGTCCACCACGTCGCAACCGGCGACATCGTCCAGCAGCGTCTTGTAGCCGGGCGAGGTGAACGGACCCATCAGCGTGTCGAAGGTGTGCTTCACATCCGCCGCCAGCACCGGATCGCCGTTGTGGAAGCGCGCCGCCGGCCGGATGCGGAAGGTGGCCGAAAGACCGTCGGCGGCGACCTCCACGTCTTCCGCCAGCAGGCCGTAGCCGGAGCCGGTCTCGTCCAACGAACCGGCCAGAAGCGAATCGAACATCAGATCCGACAGGTAGGCCGGCGCGCTGCCCTTGACGGTGAACGGGTTGTACTTGTCGAAGGTCGAGGTGCGCTGGCTGCTCACCAGACGCAGCTCGCCGCCCTTGGGCGCATCGGCGTTCACATAGTCGAAATGGTCGAAGCCCGGCGGGTACTTCAGGTCGCCCCACAGCGCGTAGCCATGCGCCGCCCACGACGACCACGACGTGCAACCCAGGAGCAGAGAGACCAGCAAAACCCGCATGCGACAATTCTGCTGGATTTTCACAGCGATTTTTCGGAGTTCGAACTATGGGTTTTCTGGCCGGCAAGAAATTGCTGATCACGGGTGTTCTGTCCAACCGCTCGATCGCCTACGGCATCGCCCGAGCCTGCCATGCGCAAGGCGCCGAGCTGGCCTTCAGCTACGTCGGCGAGCGCTTCAAGGACCGCATCACCGAATTCGCGGCCGACTTCGACTCGACCCTGATCTTCGACTGCGACGTGGGCGACGATGCGCAGATCGACAAGCTCTTCGCCGACCTGGCCCGGGCCTGGCCGACCTTCGACGGCTTCGTGCACAGCATCGGCTACGCGCCCCGCGAGGCGATCGCCGGCGATTTCCTCGAAGGCCTGAGCCGCGAGGGCTTCAAGATCGCCCACGACATCAGCGCCTACAGCTTCCCGGCCATGGCCAAGGCCGCCCTGCCCTACCTGAACGACAAGTCCGCGTTGCTCACGTTGACCTACCTGGGCGCGATGCGCACCGTGCCCAACTACAACACGATGGGCCTGGCCAAGGCGTCGCTGGAGGCCTCGGTACGCTACCTGGCCGAGTCGCTCGGTCCCAAGGGCATGCGGGTCAACGGCATCAGCGCCGGCCCGATCAAGACGCTGGCGGCCAGCGGCATCAAGGGCTTCGGCAAGATCCTGTCGGTGGTGGCCGAGACGGCGCCGATCCGCCGCAACGTGACGATCGACGACGTGGGCAACGTCGCCGCGTTCCTGCTGAGCGACCTGGCCGGCGGCGTGACCGCCGAGATCACCTACGTGGACGGCGGCTTCAGCCAGGCCGTAGGCGGCATCGCCGAGAGCCCTGCAACCTGAATTCGGATGAATCGTAGCCACAGCCGTCGATCCACGCCGACCTGCTGCTATATTTTGAATAGCAAAAGCCCGTCCCGCCGCCGCTTGCTGGTCGCGCTGCTCACCGCTGCCGCCGCGCCGGCGCTGCGGGCCGGCACTGTCCCGGCGCTGATGCTCGCCAACCGCTACCGGCCCGGCGTTCCGCTGGCCGACTACTGGGTCAGCGAGAAGATGGACGGCGTGCGGGGCTATTGGGACGGCCGCCAACTATGGACCCGCGGCGGCGAGAAGGTGAACCCGCCGGCCTGGTTCACCAAGGGCTGGCCCACGGTGCCGCTCGACGGCGAGTTGTGGGCCGGCCGCGGCCAGTTCCAGAAGGCCGTTTCCACCGTTAGGCAGCAGGTGCCCGACGAGCAGGCCTGGCGCGTCATGCGCTTCATGGTGTTCGACCTGCCGGCGCAGGCCGGCACCTTCACCGCGCGGCTCGCGATCTTGAACGGACTGATGTCGACCGTGGACTCGCCCTATGCCCGGGCGGTCCCGCAAAGCCGGGTGGCGAGTCCCGAGGCGTTGACGAAATTGCTGCGCGCCACCGTACAGGGTGGCGGCGAGGGCCTGATGCTGCACCTGGGCGCATCGCTCTACAAGCCGGAGCGCAACGACGACCTGCTGAAGCTCAAGCCGTACGAGGATGCCGATGCGCGCGTGGTGGCCTGGCTGGACGGACAGGGCAAGTACTCCGGCCAGCTGGGCGCATTGCTGGTCGAGGGCGCCGACGGCAAGCGCTTTCGCGTCGGCTCGGGCTTCACCGACGAGCAGCGGCGCAAGCCGCCGGCCGTCGGCAGCTGGATCAGCTACCGCTACCGGGGGCTGCACGACAGCGGCATTCCGCGCTTCGCCACCTTCCTGCGCGAACGGCCCGATCTCTGACGGCTCTTATCGGGTTCGCCATGGAAAAAGGAGCGCCGCGGCGCTCCTTTTCTGCATGCGCCGCAGCGCAGGGGATGTCGATGCTTACTTGGGCATCAGGACGGTATCGACCACGTGGATCACACCGTTGGACTGGATCACGTCGGCGATCGTCACCGTCGAGTTGCCACCCTTGGCATCAGTCAACACGATATTTTTGCCCGAGGTCTTGGCGGTCAGTGCCTCGCCCTGCACGGTGGTGAGCGATGCGCTGCCCTTGCCGTCCTTGATCTTGGCCAGCAGGGCCTTCGAGTCCAGCTTGCCGGGCACGACGTGGTAGGTGAGGATGGTCGTCAGCGTGGACTTGTTCTCGGGCTTGACCAGGGTATCGACGGTACCGGCAGGCAGCTTGTCGAAGGCGGCGTTGGTCGGTGCGAACACGGTGAAAGGACCTGGGCCCTTCAGCGTCTCGACCAGGCCGGCGGCCTTGACGGCGGCGACCAGCGTGGTGTGGTCCTTCGAATTGACCGCGTTGTCGATGATGTCCTTGGTCGGGTACATCGGGGCGCCGCCCACGGTGACCTGGGCCATGGCGGACACGGCGCCGAACGTCAGTGCAGCGGCGATGCCGAGGGAAGCAAGAGCACGGGAAGAGATGGTTGCGTTCATGGAAACCTCCTGGATGATGAGAGGGCCGCACGGCATGTGCGTCCCTGCCAGCCTTACGCACGCCGCCCCCGACCCGGATTCAGATCGTGCGCGAGAAAGATCCGTCGGAGCCCACCTGCACCAGATTCTCCTCGCTCGCGCGCGGCTGCGGCGCAGATACGGTGGCGGCCACGCAGTCGGCGTAGTAGCGCACCTTGCCGCTCTCGTCTTCCAGTTCCACCAGGCCGTGGATGTCGGTCTCGAAGCCGGGGCACTTGGCGTTGAACTCGCGGGCGAACTTGAGATAGTCCACGATCTTCTTGTTGAAGACCTCGCCGGGGATCAGCAGCGGAATACCCGGCGGGTACGGCGTGACCAGGCTGGTGGTGATGCGGCCTTCCAGATGGTCGATCTCCACCCGCTCGGTCTTGCGGTGGGCGATGTGGGCGTAGGCGTCGCTCGGCTTCATCGCCGGCGTCAGGTCCGACAGGTACATCTCGGTGGTCAGGCGGGCGATGTCGTACTCGGCGTACATGCGGTGAACGTGCTGGCAGAGGTCGCGCAGGCCCATGCGCTCGTAGCGCTTGTACTGCTGGCAGAACTCCGGAAGGATGCGCCACATCGGCTGGTTCTTCTCGTAGTCGTCCTTGAACTGCTGCAGCGCGGTCAGCAGCGTGTTCCAGCGGCCCTTGGTGATTCCGATGGTGAACATGATGAAGAAGCTGTAGAGCCCGGTCTTCTCCACGATCACGCCGTGCTCGGCCAGGAACTTGGTCACGATGCTGGCCGGGATGCCGGTCTCGGCGAACTTGCCGTCCATGTCCAGGCCCGGGGTGACGATGGTCGCCTTGATCGGGTCGAGCATGTTGAAGCCGTCGGCCAGCGTGCCGAAGCCGTGCCACTTGGCGTCGCGGTCTTCGCCCTTGATGATCCAGTCGTCGGCGAAGCCGATGCCCTCTTCGGCCAGCTTCTCCGGACCCCAGACCTTGAACCACCAGTCGTGGTGGCCGAACTCGGCCTCGACCTGGCGCATCGCCCGGCGGAAATCCAGCGCTTCCAGGATGCTCTCCTCCACCAGCGCGGTGCCGCCGGGCGGCTCCATCATCGCGGCGGCCACGTCGCAGCTGGCGATGATCGCGTACTGCGGGCTGGTGCTGGTGTGCATCAGATAGGCCTCGTTGAAGAGATGCCGGTCGAGCTTGCGGTTGGTGCTGTCCTGCACCAGCACATGGCTCGCCTGGCTGATGCCGGCCAGCAGCTTGTGGGTCGACTGGGTGGCAAACACCAGCGACTCGGTCGGCCGCGCGCGCTTCTTGCCCATCGCGTGGTACGGGCCGTAGAACGGGTGGAAGGCCGCGTGCGGTAGCCAGGCCTCGTCGAAATGCAGCGTGTCGACGTAGCCGTCGAGCGCCTTCTTGATCGTCTCGGTGTTGTAGACCACGCCGTCGTAGGTCGATTGCGTGAGCGTCAGGATGCGCGGCTTGACGGTATCGGCATCGATGTGCTTCAACAGCGGGTTGGCGCGGATCTTCGCCTTGATCGTCTCGATGTCGAATTCCGAGCGCGGGATCGGGCCGATGATGCCGAAGTGGTTGCGCGTCGGCTTCAGGAACACCGGAATCGCCCCGGTCATGATGATCGCGTGCAGGTTCGACTTGTGGCAGTTGCGGTCGACCACCACCACGTCGCCCGGCGCCACCGTGTGGTGCCAGACCATCTTGTTGCTGGTGCTGGTGCCGTTGGTGACGAAGAAACAATGGTCGGCGTTGAAGATGCGCGCGGCGTTGCGCTCGCTCTCGGCCACCGGGCCGGTGTGGTCGAGCAGCTGGCCCAGTTCCTCGACCGCGTTGCAGACGTCGGCGCGCAGCATGTTCTCGCCGAAGAACTGGTGGAACATCTGGCCTACCGGGCTCTTCAAGAACGCCACGCCGCCCGAGTGGCCCGGGCAGTGCCACGAGTAGGAACCGTCTTCCGCATAGTCGAGCAGGGCCTTGAAGAACGGCGGCTGCACGCCTTCCAGGTAGCTCTTGGCCTCGCGGATGATGTGGCGCGCCACGAACTCCGGCGTGTCCTCGAACATGTGGATGAAGCCGTGCAGCTCGCGCAGGATGTCGTTGGGCATGTGCCGCGCGGTCTTCGTCTCGCCGTAGATGTAGATCGGCACCTCGAGGTTCTTGCGGCGCACCTCGGCGATGAAGGTGCGCAGGTTCAGCACGGCCGGGTCCAGGTCGGGGCCGGGGCTGAATTCCTCGTCGTCGATCGACAGGATGAAAGCGCTGGCCCGGCTCTGCTGCTGCGCGAACTGGCTCAGGTCGCCGTAGCTGGTGGCGCCCAGCACCTCGAAGCCCTCGCTCTCGATGGCCTGTGCCAGCGCGCGAATGCCCAGGCCCGATGTGTTCTCCGAGCGGAAGTCCTCGTCGATGATCACGATGGGGAAGCGAAATTTCATGCGGGGGCTCCGGTCTGGGAGATGGGACGAATGCGGCAAAGGCGAAAGAGCCGCGAAGTGTAAGGACTTGGGATGGCGCGTTTGTGTCGATGGTCCAGAATGACAGCACGTTACAGGGTGACTCGCCATCGGCGGAGATATGCATCCGAGGAGATTCGATTTGGCACTTTCCACCTATTGGTGGCTCCTGGCCGGCGCGGCCATCGCTGCCGAGATGCTGAGCGGCACGGTCTATCTGCTGCTGATCGGCGGCGGTTTCGCCGCCGCGGCCGTGGCGGCGCACATGGGCACCTCGCTGCCGCTGCAGATCGTTGTGGCGGCGGCGATCGGCGCCGGCGCGGTGCTGGTCTGGCGTTTCCTGACACGCCGCGCGCCGTCGGGACCCGCGGCCAGCGCCGATCCCGACGTGAACCTCGACATCGGCGAGACGGTGCAGGTCGTCCAATGGGAGCCGGACGGCACCGCCCACGTGCATTACCGCGGCGCCCGCTGGACGGTGGTGCCCCGGCCTGGCGCCCTGCCCGGCAGTACCGGTGCCCACAGGGTGGTCGAAGTGGTCGGCACCCGCCTCGTCGTCGACAAGATCTGAAACCGCGCGCCCCGGCGGTGCGCACATGCAAAGGAGACTCAATGGAAATATCCCTGGTCCTGCTGGTCATCGCGATCATCTTCGTCACCCAGTCGGTCAAGTTCGTGCCGCAGCAGAATGCCTGGGTGCGGGAGCGCCTGGGCAAGTACCACGGAACGATGACACCGGGCGCCAACTTCCTCATTCCGTTCATCGACAAGGTGGCCTACAAGCACAGCCTGAAGGAAATCCCGCTCGACGTTCCCAGCCAGGTCTGCATCACCCGCGACAACACGCAGCTGCAAGTCGACGGCATCCTGTACTTTCAGGTGACCGACCCGATGCGGGCGAGCTACGGATCGTCCAACTACATCATGGCGGTGACGCAGCTGGCGCAGACCTCGCTGCGCAGCGTGATCGGCAAGCTCGAGCTCGACAAGACCTTCGAGGAGCGCGACATGATCAATGCCCAGATCGTCGCCGCGATCGACGAGGCCGCGCTCAACTGGGGCGTGAAGGTGCTGCGCTACGAGATCAAGGACCTGACCCCGCCGAAGGAAATTCTGCTGGCGATGCAGGCCCAGATCACCGCCGAACGCGGCAAGCGGGCCCTGATCGCCGCGTCCGAAGGCCGCCGCCAGGAGCAAATCAACATCGCTACCGGCGAGCGCGAAGCCTCGATCGCCCGGTCGGAAGGCGAACAGCAGGCCGCGATCAACAACGCCAAGGGCGAGGCAGCGGCGATCACCGCACTGGCCGAGGCTACCGCCGGTGCCATCGAGCGGGTGGCCGCAGCCATCCGCCAGCCGGGCGGCGAACAGGCGGTGCAGCTGAAGGTGGCCGAACGCGCGGTGGACGCCTACAGCCAGGTGGCGGCTGACGCCAAGACCACGCTGATCGTCCCGAGCAACATGACCGAGGTGTCGGCCCTGATCGCATCGGCGATGAAGATGGTCGGCACCGTGCCGCCACGCCAGCCCTGACTTTTGCCGCGGCGCCCCGCGCGACCGGCGAAACCGCCGGATTCCCGTGGCTATAATCGTAAGCTCTGGAACGGTGGATGAGTGGTTTAAGTCGCACGCCTGGAAAGCGTGTGAGGGTTAATAGCCCTCCGCGGGTTCGAATCCCGCCTGTTCCGCCAGATCAAAAAAAGCCTTACAAATCAATGGTTTGTAAGGCTTTTTGCGTTTTGCTTGGTAGCATTTTTGGTAGCAAAAGTGCTGACATTGCCTATCTATCTGCGAGGCGGCTCGTACTACCTGCACACCCGTGTGGGCGGGTTGCAGTTCAAACGTTCGTTGAAGACTGCTGACCCAGCAGTCGCTAAGCTACGTGCACTGTCACTTTTGCAGGCACTACACATGGTCAAGCCAACACTATCGGACTTCAATTTTGATAGCAACAGGCTATCGCGCTATGAGTTGGAGATCGGCGGCGGTGTTACCCGCATCAAGAGTAACGGCCCCGATGACCATGCAAGACTCATGGAAGCATTGACGGCTGTGCAATCTGCCATAGTCCCAGTCGCTGCGCTCCAATCGAGGGAGGTGGCTCAAACACCCGCCTACGGCCTTACCTTCACAGAAGTATTAGACAAATTCTTGACCCTGAGGCCATTGAAGCCAGGGTCCATCATTGCAGTGAAGAACGCTGTTAAAGAATTTGTCGAGTTCTTTGGCAGCAAGTGCCATGTGAGGGAGATTCTCGTGAGTGACATCACGCGCTTAATAGAAAGCAAGGGTCTTGCCCCCACGTTGCAGCGCCACAAAAACCGAAGCCAGTTTTTGGCATGTCGCCAGACGAAGTCTTGGCGATGGCTACTGTATGGGGCAATAATTCCACCGATGAAATCGGTAGGAAGTTGCGTAAAGATGCTCCCATTATGATAGCGGGGGTTTTCTCAGTCGATGAAGAAATGCCCCAAGACCAGTGGAAACGGTACAATCAGGATACCGTGAGTTATCTTAAAGGAAAATACGGAGACCGGTTAAGGTCTGTTGTGGAACATACAGACGAGGCGTTCAGGCACTGCCACTATTATGTGGTGCCATTACCTGGGGAAAAGTTTGACTCTATCCATTCTGGAAAAGCTCCTGCAAGAGCTGCGAAAATTGCAAAATTGAGCAAGGGCGAACAGAACGATGCCTATATTGCAGGCATGAGGGCTTTCCAGGACGATTTTTTCTTAGAGGTAGGAGCTAGGTATGGTCAACTGCGTTTTGGACCTAAAAGGGTTCGTATGACCCGTGCAGGCTGGGTCCAATCGAAAGCGCAAGCGAAAATCGATGCTATGGTCAAAGAGACCAGACAGAAGATTTACGATGATGCCAGATTACAAGGTTACAACGATGGCCTAGCAGACGGTACAGCGAGTGCTGCAAGTTTGGGCAATAAGCTAGTGTGGTGTCTCAAAAATAAGCAGAACTAAGTTTATGGGCAGCCCGAGCGACCTTTGCGAGGATCGTATCGGCGCTCTTGTGCCAGATGAAAGGTTTCGGGTCGGCGTTATGTCGGTCGATGTATTGCCGGATGGAGCGCTCCAGATCGGCCACGC
>NZ_QJTC01000029.1 GCF_003217575.1 Xylophilus ampelinus
TTCCCGTGTGAAAGTAGGTCATCGTCAGGCTCCTACAGCCCGTAATGCCCCCGACTCCCAGAAGGAGCGGGGGCATTGCCTTTTGCGGGGAGCCAAATGGATGAAGTCGATATTCGGTGAAGGAATAGCGCAGACCCGCTTGGAAGATCTCGTTTGAAAGAGCGCGGCGGCAGTGCTTATACGCACTACCGCCATTGCGCGTCACGCAGATGCAGTGCGCCGTCTACGAACACTTTCAGTTCGCCTTGTCCGAAAGCCATCCACTCTTCGTTGCGCGTCAGGGGGGCCGTCACGATTATCGCCACACGATCCTGCGGGGTGGTGCACGACGCGAAATCGATGCTCAGTTCGTCGTCTTCCAGCTCCGCCGGCATGAACGGGTGCCGGCGCTCCAGATAGTACAGATGCGTCGAGGCATGCGCCCACAGAGCCTGGCCGTTCGACAACAGGAAGTTGAAGGTTCCGTGCGACGAGAGCTGCGGCACCAGCTCGCGCAGCGTCAGCGTCAGCTCGTCCACGCTCGGCAGCGTCGCGTGTGACTTGGCCAGCTCCTGCATCAGCCAGCAGAAAGCCGCTTCGCTGTCGGTCGCACCCACGGGGCGAAAGTTGCCGTGCAGCCGCGGCCCGAACTGCTTCAGGTCACCATTGTGTGCGAAGACCCAGTACCGCCCCCACAATTCGCGCACGAACGGGTGGCAGTTCTGCAGATTCACAGGGCCCTGGGTAGCCTTGCGGATGTGGGCGATGACGTTGCGGCTCTTGATCGGATATTTGCGGATCAGGTCTGCGATCGGCGAGTCGATCGCCGGCAGGTGGTCGACGAAATGGCGCAGCCCCAGTTCTTCCTCGAAGAATGCGATGCCCCAGCCGTCCGCATGGTTGCCGGTGCGGCCGCTGCGCTGCGAGAACCCCGAAAAGCTGAACGCGATGTCGGTGGGTGTATTGCAGTTCATGCCCAGTAGTTGGCACATCGCTTATCGATTCTCCGGGACTGGCGTCGAAAAAGGATCGGCTGCGGCCGGCTTGCGTATTCGCAATTTCGACGCGACTGCCGTTGCGAGCAGGCACTCGCGACCCTGAAGCCCGACGATACCCACTGCCCCCGTTCCTGACCCGGCGCGATGCAATGGCGCAGGCCCGGGATCGCCATGTTGATGATGGTCAAGGACATGATTGATGCCATCGTGCAGACTACGCCGCTGAGCGGCAGCCAGCGGTAGCGCGGCCGGTGTTGCTCCCGCAGCGCGGTGTAGGAGGTGTCGGCAGTGGCGGCCATCAGGGGCGAAAGGTGCGGGCGGTGCAGCGCTTCAGCCGCGCGGTTCGGACCAGAGCTTGCCGCCGGTGGCCCAGTTGTGGCGCTGGATGTCGGTGATGATCACATCGACCGAATCGGGCGAGCCGCCCAGAATCTCGACCGACACGCGGGTGATCTCGGCGACCAGCTTCTGCTTCTGCTCGACAGTGCGGCCTTCCATCATTTCGACGTGGTACGTGGGCATCGCGGTATGTTCCTTGAGTGAAGAAAAAAGGGAATCGACTAGCCGATGATAGAAGCCGCGCCGGCACACCGCGGGCAGAGGCAGGCCCGCCCCCGCAGCGCCGTCGGGATGGCGGCCAGCGCGGCCGGATCGACCGCGCCGGGCGCCGTGCACCAGCAGGCGGCGGCGTCATCCGCCCGGCCGCTGGCCGCCATGGCGCAGCCGTTCGACCCGCCGCAGACGATGCAGTGCGCGGCATCGACGCCGTCGGGGACATCACCCGCCTGCGCGGTGGAGAAAGGCTGGGTTGCCATGAAAAAGTCTGGATGTGTGGAAAGGACGCTGGTTGAAATTGTTAACAGAATCGGCCGCAGGCCGGCGCTGTTCAACGACCATTAGCTATTAATTCTATAGCAATTGCACACTGACGATCAGAACCGCCGTTCCAGCTCCACTCCCGCATACACCGCCCGGCGCAGCGCCGGCTCGAAGAAGCGGCCGTTGCCTTCGTTGACGATCACCGAGCCGGCATAGCGGCGGTCGGCCAGGTTGTCGATCCGCACGAACTGGCGCAGCTTCCAGGCGCCGAATTCCTGCTGGAACCGGGCACCCAGGTTGAAGACGGTGGCGGATGCGGCGAAGTCGGTGTTGCGGTCGTCCACCGCCACCTTGCCGGTGTGCCGCATCTCCAGCGTGTAGATGCCGGGCAGGCGGCCCGGCTCCCAGGCCACCTGCGCATAGGCCTGGCGCTGCGGCAGGCCGGGCATGCGGTTGCCGGCGGCGACCGCCTGGCCGCCGGCGCCGAAACCGTCGGCATAGGTGGCCCGCATGAAGGTCAGCGCCGACGAAAAGGTGAACCGGCCCAGTTGCGCATCGCCCGAGAGTTCCAGCCCGCGGCGCTGGGTGGCGCCCGCGTTCTGGAAGATCGACCGGCCGCCGGTGTTGGTGGCGACCACGATCTCGTCGCGGGTGCGGGTGTCGAAGACGGCCGCCGTCCAGGCGCCGACACCGTGCCGGCCGCGCAGGCCGGCCTCGGCGCTGCGGCTGGTGCTGTCCGCCAGCGACGTGTTCAGGCCGCTCTGGCCCGCGCGGGGATAGGCCACTTCGTTCAGCGTGGGTGTCTCGAAACCGCGGCCGATGCTGGCGAACGCCTGCAGCGACGGCGCCAGCCGCCAGCGCACGCCACCGACCGGCGAGGTGCCGCTGAAGCGGGTGGCGCCGCTGTCGTTCGGATTGCCCGGCACGATGTAGCGGTCTTGCGATTCGAGCCGGACCCGCGAGTGGCGCAGGCCGGCGGTCCAGGTCCAGTCGGCGGTTTCCCACTCGGCCTGCAGGTACGGGTCTACCGTGGTGGCGCGGTTGACCTCGTTGCGGCGCAGCGCGCCCAGCACGCCCAGGGCGGTGGGCGCGGCGGCGCTGCCGGTGAAGTTCTGGAAGCCGCGGCGCAGCTCGCGCTGCGTGTCGGCCGCCAGGCCCGCGGTGACGGTGAAGCGGCGCGCGTCGTCGCCGTTGCCGATGCTGCGGTCGAAGCGCCAGCGGGCGTTCCAGCCGCCGTAGTCGCGGTCGAGGTCGATCACCCCGCCGGGATGGCTGGCGGGCGTCTGCACCGTGGTCGGGATCGCCTGGAACTGCGTCAACGCCCGCTGGCCGGCGTAGGCGATGAACTCCACCTGGTGGCCGCCGCCCAGACCCTGCTGCCAGGCCAGGCCCAGCTGCGATTGCTCGACGTTCTTGCGGGTGTCGTAGAGCCGCGCGTTGGGCGTGGTGCGGCCCGGGTCGGCATCGAACTCGGCCCGGCTCAGGCCGAGCGGGTCCTGCGCGAAGCTGGTCTGCCGGCTGGCCAGCAGGGTGATGCGGCCGGCCGTCTCGCCCTCTCCGTGGCGGCGCGACAGCTTCAGGTTGCCGCTTTGCCGGTCGGCGGCCGATTGGGCGCGGGGCCCGTCGGTGGCGAAACGGGAGGCATCCAGCGCATAGCCCCATTCGCCGACCATGCCCTGCGCCTGGGTCGAGGCGCGCCAGAAGCCGTCGGAGCCGACCGCCAGCCCGCCCCGCACGGTGGTCGGCGCGCGGCCCTCGGCGGTGGTGAGCGCGATCACGCCGCCCGACGAGGCGCCGTACAGCGCCGAATACGGCCCCCGGATCACCTCGATCCGCTCGGTATTGCCCAGCGGGAAGTTGGCCGTCTGGCCCTGGCCGTCGGGCGCGCTGGCTGGAATGCCTTCGACGAAGAGCCGCACGCCGCGCACGCCGAAAGTCGATCGCGCGCCGAAGCCGCGGATCGACAGCTGCAGGTCTTGCGCGTAGTTCTGCCGGTTCTGGATCACCAGCCCCGGCACCCGGCCCAGGCTCTCCGACAGGTTGATCTGCAGCTGCCCGGCGCGGATCTCCTCGCCGTCGATCACGTCGATCGAGGCCGGCGCCGTCCAGCGCTGCCGGTCGGGCGCGGCACCGGTGATCACCATCGGCTGCAGGGTGCCGACGGTGTCGGCGGCTGGCACGGCCGTTTGCGCCGCCGCCAGCAGCGGCGAACTGCAGAGCACGCCGGCACAAGCCAAATGCAGCCGCAGGCGAGGGAGGGGCGGGGTGGGGAAAGTCGATGCGGGCATGGCGGTTCGGCGAAAGGAAAGGGCCGCCACGTCCGGGGCCCGTGCAGGAGTCTGGCACGGCGGGTGGGCGGCGTTGTATCGAGTTTCCTTGCCCCCGCGTGCAGGGGGCAAGGAATACCGACCCACACGCGAAAACGGCGCCCGAGGGCGCCGTCTGTCTTGGTGTTTTCCTTCCAAACTCAAAAGGAAAACAGGCCGTAGCCAAGGATATGCAACGGCCGGTTGCTATATAAAATATAGCAATCGTCCAGGAGCCGATCAGCTCGGCAGCAGCACCTTGTCCACGACGTGGATCACGCCGTTCGACTGGTACACGTTGGCGGTGGTGACCATGGCCATGCCGCCCTTCGAGTCGGTGATGATCACGTTCGGGCCGCGCATCATGGCGGTCAGCGTGCCGCCGCTCACGGTGCGCAGCGTGGCGCGTCCGCCGCCGGCAGCGATCTGCTGGGCCAGCGCCGCGGCGTCGATGCGGCCGGGCACCACGTGGTACGTCAGCACCTTGGTCAGCGTCGGCTTGTTGGCCGGCTGCAGCAGCGTGTCGACCGTGCCGGCCGGCAGCGCGGCGAATGCGGCATTGGTCGGTGCGAACACGGTGAACGGGCCTGGGCCTTTCAGCGTATCGACCAGGCCCGCGGCCTTCACGGCGGCGACCAGGGTCGTGTGGTCCTTCGAGTTGACCGCGTTGTCGATGATGTCGCGCGAGGCATACATCGGCGCGCCGCCGACCATCACCGGCGCCATGCCCGGTGCGGCCATGCCGGCACCGGCCATCGGTGCGGGTGGCGGCGGTGGCGCCATGCCGTTGACGGCCGGGCCGTTCGGCGTCATCGGGCCGGTGCCGCCGTTGGTGGTAGAGACGTCGGTGCGGGCGTCCGAGCCGGGCATGCGCGAACCGGACATGCCGCCTGCACAGGCGGTAAGGAGGGCGGCAACGCCGGCGGCGACGAGGATCTTTTTCATGGGGTTCTCCGGATGTTTCGACAGGGGGACGAATGGCCGCTGTATCTGCCGCGGCCACTAAGCGCCATCGCTTGTCCTTTTTACGCGGCGTGCCGCGGTTTGGTTTCGTAGGACGAGACGCCGATATGCATTTGCGCGTCCTGTCACCTGAATCGGAACGCGCGGCCCCAAAAAAAGCCGCCCGGAGGACGGGTGGCTTACCAGTACGAGCCAGCGAAAGCGCAGATCAACCCGCCGCCTTCACCTTCAGCCGCCACGCATGCAGCAGCGGCTCGGTGTACCCGCTCGGCTGCTCCACGCCCTTGAACACCAGATCCAGCGCCGCCTGGTAGGCGGCGCTGGAGGCGAAGTTTCCGGCCATCTTGCGGTAGAGCGGATCGCCGGCATTCTGGCCGTCGACCACCGCGGCCATGCGCTCGAAGGTGGCGGTGACCTGCTCTTTCGTCACCACGCCGTGCAGGAGCCAATTGGCGATGTGCTGGCTGCTGATGCGCAAGGTGGCGCGGTCTTCCATCAGGCCGACGTCGTGGATGTCGGGCACCTTGGAGCAGCCGACGCCCTGGTCGATCCAGCGGACCACGTAGCCCAGGATGCCCTGGACGTTGTTGTCGAGCTCCTGCTGCTTGTCGGCGTCGCTCCAGACCGGGTTCGGCGCTACCGGCACCTGCAGCAGGTCGGCCAGGAGGGTGTCGCGCACGCTGGCGGCGTCGGTCTGCTCCAGCTCTTTCTGCACCGCGGCCACGTCGACCTGGTGGTAGTGCAGCGCATGCAGGGTGGCGGCGGTGGGCGAGGGAACCCAGGCGGTGTTGGCGCCTGCCTTCGGGTGGGCGATCTTCTGTTCGAGCATCGCGGCCATCAGGTCGGGCATCGCCCACATGCCCTTGCCGATCTGGGCCTTGCCGCGCAGGCCGGCCGACAGGCCCACCAGCACGTTGTTCTTCTCATAAGCGGCGATCCACTTGGTGGTCTTCATCTCGCCTTTGCGCAGCATCGCGCCGGCCTGCATCGCGGTATGCATCTCGTCGCCGGTGCGGTCCAGGAAGCCGGTGTTGATGAAGGCGACGCGCGACGCGGCCTCGGCGATGCACGCGGCCAGGTTGACGCTGGTGCGGCGCTCTTCGTCCATGATGCCCAGCTTGACGGTGTCGGCGGGCAGGCCCAGCAGTTGCTCGACGCGGCCGAACAACTCGCTGGCGAAGGCCACCTCATACGGCCCGTGCATCTTGGGCTTGACGATGTAGACGCTGCCGGCGCGCGAGTTGACGATGCCGTCCTTCCGGGCGCTGCGCTTGAGGTCGTGCAGCGCGATGGTGGTGGTGACGACCGCGTCCAGGATGCCTTCGGGAATTTCCTGTCCGCCGTCCCACAGGATGGCGGGGTTGGTCATCAGGTGGCCCACGTTGCGCAGGAACATGAGCGAGCGGCCGTGCAGCCGCACCTCGCCGCCGGCGGCACCGGTGTAGACGCGGTCGGCGTTCAGGCGGCGGGTGATCGTCTTGCCGCCTTTCTCCAGCGACTCGGTCAGCGTGCCCTGCAGGATGCCCAGCCAGTTCGAATACGCGAGCACCTTGTCGGTCGCATCCACCACCGCCACCGAATCTTCCAGGTCGAGGATGGTGGAGAGCGCGGCCTCCAGCACCACGTCCGACACGCCGGCCGCGTCGGTCTTGCCGATCGCGGTGGCGCGGTCGATCTGGATGTCGATGTGCAGGCCGTTATGCACCAGCAGCACCGCGGTGGGCGCGGCGGCGTCGCCCTGGTAGCCGAGGAACTGGGCGGGATTTTTCAGGCCGGTGGTGCGGGCCGCGGTGGTGACGGCCAGCGCGCCGTTCGCGACGGTGTAGCCGGTGGCATCCGCATGCGAGCCTCTCGCGAGCGGCGCGGCGTCGTCCAGGAAGCGGCGGGCGAAGGCGATGACCTTCTCGCCGCGCTCAGGGTTGTAGCCTTTGCCCTTCTCGGCGCCGTCGGTCTCGGGAATCGCGTCGGTGCCGTAGAGCGCGTCGTACAGCGAGCCCCAGCGCGCGTTGGCGGCATTGAGCGCATAGCGGGCGTTGAGGATAGGCACCACCAGCTGCGGGCCGGCCTGCAGCGCCAGCTCGGCGTCGACGTTGGCGGTGGTGGCCCGGGTCTTGGCGGGCGCGGGCTGCAGGTAGCCGATCGATTCGAGGAAGGCGCGATAGGCCGGCATGTCCTGGATCGGGCCGGGGTGGGCCTTGTGCCAGCCGTCCAGCGCCGTCTGCAGCCGTTCGCGCTCGGCCAGCAGGGCGGCGTTCCTCGGTGCCAAGTCGTGCACGATGGCGTCGAAGCCCTGCCAGAAGACGCTGGCGGCCACGCCGGTGCCCGGCAATACCCTGTCCTCGATGAAGTGGCGCAGTTCGGTGGCCACTTGCAGGCGGTGGACGGTGGTGCGGTCGGTCATGGTCGTGGCTCCTGGAATCGAAGGCGGGGCGGTCTGGCACATGCCATAACCCAACTGTATTCGAGACCGGCACCGCGATTGATCGCCCCGCAGGACGTCGATTCAGGACAAATCCGCGCGAATCGAAGGCGGCAGGATCAGCCGTAGTGCGCAACCCACTCGATACCCTGCTTGTGCGCAGCCTCGATCGCCGTGTCGGGCGTCAGATGGGCGCCGCGCTCGACCGCGATCTCGCGGGGACGGCTCGGCCAGACCAGCTTGGAGATGGTCAATGCGGGTGCGAACCTGCCGCTGTCCACCGGCTTGGCGGTGCAGATCAGGTCGTAGTCCTGGTGTCGGTAAGTCTTCGTGGCGGCCATCATGTGTCCTCGTGCGCCAAAAAAATCAGTATGCCTCGTTAGCATGCTTCCGCTCGGCCGTCCGGCGGCTGCGCGGCCCGGGTGTGGGCCCAAAGCATCACAGTGCCCGCCGCCCGCGCGGGCCATTACAAGCAAACGCCGTACCGGGCGTCCCGTTCGGCCCGGGTGAATCGGTTTCGGCCGGCCAATTACCGCATCGCTTGGCGCAACAGCTGGGAGGTGGGGACGACATCGCCACCGGCTGCGATTTACCCGAGCCGATGTCGATCGTGCATATCGCTCCTGAATTAATAGCTGGAGGTCGTTGACGAATGCCGGCTGCAGCTCTTATTTGCTTGAGAATGCCTGCGGCACCAGGAGAAATAAAATGTAAGTAAAACGTGGTGCTGCATCCGTCCGGCCTTTTGTGCCTGGAGACTGCGGGGCGCTGCGGAATTTGCCCGTGCAATTTCTGTCGGCATGCCCTTCATCCACCCAGAACAAGGACCGACATGCAAACCACACCGAAGACCCGCTGGGCGCTCGCCCTGATCGCCACCGCCGCCCTGGCAGCCTGCGGGGGAGGCGACGGGGGCGGCGGCACCACGCCGGTACCGGGCGCGCAGCTGGGCGACACGATCGCGATCACCGCCACTGGCCGGGTGGTGTCGTTCAACCGCACTACGCCCGCCGCGTTGGCCACCAGCCTGCCGATCACCGGTCTGGCCGCCAACGAGACGCTGCTGGGCATCGACGTGCGACCTGCAGACGGCGCCATCTACACCGTCAGCTCGCTCGGCCGCATCTACACGCTCAATGCGACCACCGGCGCGGTGACGTTCCGGGCGGCGCTCTCCACCGCGCTGTCGGGCACCCAGTTCGGCTTCGATTTCAACCCGGTCGCCGACCGCCTGCGCCTGGTGAGCGACACCGGCCAGAACCTGCGCATCGACGTGACCACCGGCGCCACCACGGTCGACGGTCCGATCAACGGCGTGGCCGGCGCCCGCGTTACCGCTTCGGCCTATACCAACTCTTTCGCCGGCACCACCACCACCCAGCTCTACAACCTCGATGCCGCCGGCACACTGTACCTGCAGGACCCGCCCAACAACGGCACGCTGACCAGCCCGGTCAACCTGGGCGTGGCCTTCACCGGCGCCAACGGCTTCGACATCGACGCGCGCAACAACCGCGGCTACGCGGCCCTGACCGTCGCCGGCACCACCTGGCTCTACACCGTCGCTCTGTCGGGCAACGCCGGCGCCACCCTGGTCGGCCCGATCGGCTCGGGCGAGGCGATCGTCGGCCTGACGCTGACCCAACCCACGGCACCGCGCGCCTACGTGCTGACCGACACCTCGCGCCTCGGCAGCTTCGCGCCGGCCACGCCCAACACGCTGTCGACGACGGTCGCGGTGAGCGGCCTGGGCACCAACGAGACGGTGCTGGGCATCGACTTCCGTCCGGCCAACGGCCTGCTCTACGCGCTGACCTCGCTCGGCCGGCTGGTGACGGTCGATCCGGACAGCGGCGCATCGACCTTCGTCTCGGCCCTCGCGGCCGACCCGGCCGACACCACGCTGCCGTACGCCGGCCTGTCGGGCGCGCGCTTCTCGGTCGACTTCAACCCGGTGGCCGACCGCCTGCGGGTGATCAGCAACACCGGCCAGAGCCTGCGGATCAATGTCGACACCGGTGCCACCACCACCGACGGCGCGATCAACCGCACCGCGCCGGCCAGCGTGGTGGCGGCGGCCTACACCAACAGCTTCGCCGGCACCATCGCCACCGACCTGCTCGACCTGGACACCAACCAGAACGTGCTGGCCCGCCAGGCACCGCCGAACGACGGCACGCTGGTCAACATCGGCGCGCTCAACACGGCGCTGAACGGCCAGGGCGCGTTCGACATCGCCGGCGGCGCCAACGGCCTGTCGCTGGCGGCCCTGCGCCCCACCGGCACCGGCCCGTTCAGCCTCTACACCATCTCGCTCACCACCGGCGCGGCCACGCTCTTCGGCAACACGACGGGCAACGGCGCGCTGTCGCAGATCGGCGGCGCGGGCGGCCCGGTGGTGCGGGACATCGCGATCCGCTACTGATCGGGCGGGCTCCCTGGGCGGGGTGGCGGGTCCCCGAATGGAGGCGGCCACCCGGCCGTAGCGCGTTGTTCGGGCGGCCGCGCTCCAAACGGAGTCCGGCTAGCGGGGCCGGAGCCGCGCCGTTTCCGGCCCGGGCGGTTCACCGCTGCCGCAACCGCGCCCGGATGGCGTCCAGAATCTCCTCGAACCCGGCAGGCTTCGCCAACTGGCAATCGAAGCCCGCAGCGATAGCCCGTTCGCGGCGGCCGGGGCCGTCGTAGCCGGTCAGGGCGATCAGGATCGGCCTGCGGGAGGTCTCGGTGCTGCGCCGCATGTTCTGCGCTACTTCGTAGCCGCTCATGCCGGGCAGTCCGATATCGCACACCACCACGTGGGGACGGTGGCGGGCGAATTTGTCGAGCGCGGTCGGGCCGTCGTGGGCCGTCTCGGGGTCGTGCCCGGCCAGTTCGAAGAGGGTGCACAGGGTGATGCGCGCATCCGCGTTGTCGTCCACCAGCAGTACGCGCAGCGACGGCAGTTCGGTCTCGGCGGGAGGCAGTGCCGCCGCCTTCGGCGCATCGACCAGGGGCAAGCTGACCACGAAGGTGCTGCCCATGCCACGCCCGCCGCTCTTGGCCACGATGCGACCGCCGTGCAGATCCACCATGCTGCGTACGATGGTGAGGCCCAGGCCCAGCCCTCCCTGGCTGCGGTCCAGCGAGCGGATCTCCTGCTGGAAGATATCGAAGATGTGCGGCAACGCTTCGGCTGCGATGCCGACGCCGTTGTCTCCCACCTCCACCACCACCGTGTCGGCCACCGCCCGGGCGGTCAGGGAGATCCTGCCGCCGTGGGCGGTGTACTTGATCGCGTTGTTGAGCAGGTTGGCGAAGATCTGCAGCAGGCGCGCCGGATCGCCTTCGACGAAACAGCTTTCCGCCGGGACCGATACGGCGAGGGTATGGCCTTGCTAGTCGGCGAAGCCGATGCATTGTTCGATCGCCTGCTGCAGGGGCTCCTGCACCGGGACCACGCGCTTTTGAAGATGCACCTTGCCGTTGGTCACGCGCGACGCGTCGAGCAGATCGTCCAGCAGACGCGACATATGCCCGACCTGGCGGTCGATGATCTGCTGCATTCGGATCGACGAATCCGGCGTCAGGGAATGGCTGGCCAACAGAGCGGCCGCATTGCGGATCGGCGCCAGAGGATTGCGCAGCTCGTGGCCCAGCATCGCCAGGAACTCCTGCTGGCGCGCCTGGCGGTGTTCGGCCGCCTTTTTCTGCTCGGTGGCATTCAGCGATGCGAGCACGAGGTTCTGGTTCGCCTCGCTGAGTGCGGCACGCGCCGCGCTCGACGCGCTCTCGTGTTCGCGCTGCAGGTCGTCCCGCACCGAAGCGGCTTGCTCCCGCAGGTGGACGGTCGATTCGCGGTGCGTGACCACATGCTCGCGTACGGCTGCCGTCCACGCCCGAGAGTTGGTATCGGCTTCTAGCGGCTGGTCCAGCGTCGAGGACGAATATGGAGGAAAAGTCGCCATGCGATGCCGGCCCGCTAATACCGAGGATGGCCGCTCAACAGCCCGTCGATCCCATGCACCGCGGTGCCGATGACCATGCCATCGTCGGTGATCTGGAACCTGCGCAGTTCGTGGCTGTGGGCGCTGTTGCGGACCTTCACCACCGCCAGCACCCGTTCGAGTCGGCCTTCCAGTTCCACATAGCGCTGGACGATGATCGCGTCGGTCAAAAAGGCGGCGCCGTAGGGGCTGAAGCGCAGGTCGGTATAGCGGTCTTCCAGCTCGGAAATCAGCAGCACCGCCACCCCCATGCCGGTGAGCACCGCCACCATCCGGTGCAGCGACTCCCGGAAATCCTCGCGGAACATGGGGGCCAGCGACAATTCGAAGCCCGAGAGCGAATCGATCACCACCCGCCTGGCGCCGGTGCGCTCGATCAGGTCGGTGAGCGCGTACAGAGTTTCGTCGATCGATAGATCGAGCGCCCGGGTGTCGACCATGCCCACGTCGCCGCTGGCGACGAGCCTGTCGAGCTGCACCTTGTGTGCGCGCTGCGGCGTCTTCTCGAAGGCCGCGATCACGCCGCGCTCGCCCGCCGCCACGCCCGCCGCCAAGAAGGCGACCGCCAGCTGCGACTTGCCGGAGCCCGACGGACCCGAGACCAGCAACGAATAGCCGGGCGGCAGGCCGCCGCCCATCATGTCGTCGAGGACCGGCACGCCCATCGACAGCCGTGCATCGACCGCCGGCCCGCGGCCTGCGGCATCGGCCCGGCTCTCGACGCCGTTCGCGGTGTCGGGCAGGATGCGCGGGAACACGCGGATGCCGTCGTTGCCGATGCGGAAGGTGTGTTGCCCCGGGATCGACGCGTGGCCGCGCATCTTGGCGATCTGGATCTTGCGCACCATCGAGTTGCCGTGCAAGTTCTGCGTCATCCACAGGATGCCGTCGGCCACGGTGAAGATCGGGTTGGCCTCGGTCTCCTGCGCCAGATATTCGCCGATCAGAAACGAGGTCGCCTGCCAGGTGGTCAAATGCATCCCGAGGCGCTGCACGAAGAGCCGCAGGTCGGTGCCCGGGCCGCCCGACTGCACCGCCTGCACTACCGAGCGGAAAGAATCCACCATCACGAAGGCCGGGTTGCGCAGGCTCATCTCGCTCACGATCCGCGCCAGCACCTTGTCGAAGTCGCCGGTCATGGCCTCGTCGGCCAGGTTCACGAAGTGGATGCAGTCGCCCACCTTGGCGAGGTCGAAGAAGTCGTACTGCTGCTGGTAGCGCAGCATCTTGATCGTCGGCTCGCCCAGGATGGTGAAGAAAAGGGCCGGCCGCTCGGGCGTAGCCAGGGCGAACATGATCTGGTGCGCCAGGGTGGTCTTGCCGGATCCGGGCACGCCGGCGATCAAGTTGAACGAGAACTCGGCCAGGCCGCCTCCCAGCAATTCGTCCAGCCCCGGTACGCCCGTCTTCAGCCGCCGTATCTCGACCTTGTTGGTCATTTCGATTTCTCCTCGATGGGCGCTGCGCCCGCCGGGGGAAGATTCCAGGCAGAACGCAGCAGGCGGTTTGTCAGTGGCTCGCCTATGAGCGACGTAAGCAAATCGGCAAAGGTGGTCAGCAGTGCGGTCGATATGGCACGCGCCTCGGCAAGGTCGAGCCGGGCGAGGTCTTCGCGCAGGCAGGCCAGTTGTTCGTCGCGCGTTCCCTGGGCCGCGGAAAGTGCCGCAGACCGGTCGCGCCGCACCAGATGGACGCTGCGTCCGTAGAGCGCGCTTGCGCCGTGCATTCCCACAAGAGGTTCCAGTTTGTCCAGCAGATGGCCCAGCGCGCGCACTACCGCTTCCGCCACCGAAGCAGCGGAGCCAGCCGAATCGGTCGTGACCGGAAGAGCGCTCTGGATGAGTTCCTGTCGCATGGGAGGGGCCGCCTACCCGCGTTGTGGCGGACGAACGGATCCAAATGGTGGACGCGCGTCCATTGTGCCGTCCCCTGTGGCCGGCGCCATGCGGCAGGACCCGTAGGATACGAAATAAATTCCCGGTCGAACTGCCTGCGGGTCGATTGCGATGGCACCTGTTGCGACTTCGCACGGTGCTGAGGCGGGACGGTTGGTTATCCTCCTGGAACGTATCGCCTGCACGTGCCGGACCTGCCGCGGTTGCGGTCCGTCGGTCGCCGCTTTCCGTCCGCGACGCCGCACGAGCGTCTCGGCACGGCGCGCCGTGCCGCTGTCGCCGAACCGCCTGGAGTTCCATGTCTCCCTCCGTCCCTCCACCCATGTTCTGGATGGTAAGTGTCAAACCTATGGGCTGTCTTATCGTGCCGGTATCTAATCGCGCAGGTCCGAACCGGCCCGGCATCCCACAAGAAAAGAACATCCATGGTCCTCGAATCCGTCCTCGCCTACCTGCATCTTCTGGCCATCTTGACGATGGTGGTCTTCGTCGCGAGCGAGGCGGCTCTGTGCCGGGCCGAATGGCTCAACGCCAAGGCGGTGGCGCGGCTGGCGAAGATCGACCTGGTCTACGGCATCGCCGCGGTGCTGGTGCTGGCGACCGGCGTGGCGCGCATCGTCTGGGGCGTCAAGGGCCCCGCCTACTACGGCGCCAACTGGCTGCTGCACGCCAAGGTGGGCCTGTTCGTGGTCATCGCGCTGGTCTCGATCAAGCCGACGCTCACCTTCCGCCGCTGGGCGCGGATGCAGAAAGCGGGCGGCGCACTGCCCGGTGCCGCCGAGATCGCCGCCACCCGCCGGCTGGTGATGGTGCAGGCGCACCTGCTGCCGCTGATCCCGCTGGCCGCGACCTTTCTGGCGCGGGGCTTCGGCGTCAGGTAGGTCCGGGCGCCGCCGCGCAAAGCGAAACCCCGCACGGCCGGCAGGCGGTGCGGGGTTTCTCGCATTCAAAATTAATAGCGACAAGTCGATGTCCAGTAAGCCTTTCAAGGGGTTCTATACCTGAAAAATTTGTTGTTCGACGACTGCCAGCTATGAATTAAATAGCGCTGAGTCGCGTGTCAAGCCCTCAGGCGGCCGGTTTGTTTTTCAGGCATTCGCTCATGAAGCTCTTGCGGGCGTCGCCCTTCAGGTCCTTCGTCTTCGCGTCGGCGTTGCAAGTCTTCATCTTGTTCTGCTGGGTGGCCTTGCCGGCGGCCAGACACTCCTTCATGAAGGCCTTGCGCTCGTCGCCCTTCTTGCCGGTGGCCTCGGTGTTGCAGGTCGCCATCTTGTCCTGCTGGGCGGTTTTGGGCTTGGCTGCGGCGTCTGCGGCCGGGGCATCGGCGGCATGCACCGCGCAGGCCAGGGAGAGCGCCAGGCCGGCGGCAAGGGTGAGCAGTGTCGTATTGGTGGTTTTCATGGTTTTTTCTGCAACGGGTTGGGATCTGCGGGCCTCGGCGAGGCCCGCTCCATAACGCATGGCCCGCCCGCGGGGATGACGCCGCGCGCGTGTCGCCGCCAAGCCCGCCGGGCGCCCGCGGGGGGCGCACCCTAAAATCACCGGATGCTCTCCGTCCAACACGATCTGCTCGCGGCCCTGGCCGACGCGCTCGAACAACTGCTGCCCGGCGCCGGTGCCCGGGCCGTCTTCGAATCCCCCAAGGTGGCGGCGCACGGCGATCTCGCCACGACCGCGGCCATGCAGCTCGCCAAGCCGCTGGGCCAGAACCCGCGCCAGGTGGGCGAGGCGCTGCGAACCGCGCTGCTGGCCATGCCCGCCTTCGCTCGCTGGACGTCGGCCGTCGAACTGGCCGGCCCCGGCTTCCTCAACATCCGCCTGACGCCGCAAGCCAAGCAGCAGACGGTGCGCGAGGTGCTCTCCGCCGGTGCCGCCTACGGTGCGCAGCCGGTGCAGCCCGACGACCGGGTGCTGGTCGAGTTCGTCTCGGCCAACCCCACCGGCCCGCTGCACGTGGGCCACGGCCGCCAGGCGGCCCTCGGCGACGCGATCTGCAACCTGCTGACGACGCAGGGCCGCGCGGTGCACCGCGAGTACTACTACAACGACGCCGGCGTGCAGATTCAGACGCTGGCGCGCAGCACCCAGCTGCGCGCCAAGGGCTTCAAGCCGGGCGACGCTTGCTGGCCCACCGATCCGGCCGACCCGGCCAGCAAGGCTTTCTACAACGGCGAGTACATCCAGGACATCGCCGACGACTTCCTGGCCGGCAAGACGGTGCAGGCCAGCGACCGCGCCACCACCGCCAACGGCGACGCGGACGACATCGACGCGATCCGCGACTTCGCCGTCGCCTACCTGCGCCACGAGCAGGACAAGGACCTGCAGGCCTTCAACCTGGCCTTCGACGAGTACTACCTCGAATCGAGCCTCTACACCAGCGGCCGGGTGCAGCGCACGGTCGACCGCCTGGTCGCCAACGGCAAGACGTTCGAGCAGGACGGCGCGCTCTGGCTCAGGAGCACCGACTACGGCGACGACAAGGACCGGGTCATGAAGAAGACCGACGGCTCCTTCACCTACTTCGTGCCCGACGTGGCGTACCACATCTCCAAATGGGAGCGCGGCTACCGCACGGTGGTCAACATCCAGGGCACCGACCACCACGGCACCATCGCCCGGGTGCGCGCCGGCCTGCAGGCGGCCGACGTCGGCATTCCGCAGGGCTACCCCGACTACGTGCTGCACACCATGGTGCGGGTGGTCAAGGGCGGCGAAGAGGTCAAGATCAGCAAACGCGCCGGCAGCTACGTCACCCTGCGCGACCTGATCGAGTGGACCAGCACCGACGCGGTCCGCTTCTTCTTGCTGAGCCGCAAGCCCGATACCGAATACACCTTCGACATCGACCTGGCCCTGGCCCAGAACAACCAGAACCCGGTGTACTACGTGCAATACGCCCATGCCCGCATCTCGTCGGTGCTGGCCGCCTGGGGCGGCGACCGCGGCTGGCTGCCGCACGCCGACCTGGCGCCGCTCGACACGCCGGCCGCCCAGGCGCTGATGCTGCAGCTGGCCAGGTACCCGGCGATGCTGACCGACGCGGCCACCCACTTCGCGCCGCACGACGTCACCTTCTACCTGCGCGACCTGGCCGCGGCCTACCACAGCTACTACGACGCCGAGCGCATCCTGGTCGACGACGAAGCCACCAGGAACGCCCGCCTGGCGCTGGTCGCCGCGGTGGCGCAGGTGCTGCACAATGGCCTGGCGATCCTCGGCGTGTCGGCGCCGCAGAAGATGTGAACCGTTCCCCATATTTCATGACAAGCAGAGGACAGGCGATGCGGAGCGACCACGGGCAGCGGGCGGGACGGATGCGGCACCCACAGCAGGGCGGCACCTTCCTCGGCATCATCATCGGCGTCATGCTGGGCCTGGGCGCCGCCCTGGCGGTGGCCGTCTACGTGACCAAGGTACCGGTGCCCTTCCTGAACCGCAACGCCAATCGCAATGCCGACATGGACGCGGTCGAGGCGCAGAAGAATCGCGACTGGGATCCGAACTCGGCCCTGGCCAACAAGCGCGGCGTGCGGCCGCCGCCCGGCAGCACCGGCATGGCCGGCACCGTGGGCGCCGCCGCCCAGGGCGTCACCCCGCCGCAGGCGCCCGGCACCGCCGTGGCCCCGGTGGCTGTGCCCGAGCCGCCGCCCGGCCCGGCCGCGCGCGCCGCCGCCGCCGCCGCCAGACCCGCATCTTCAGATCCGCTGGGCGACCTGGCCGCGGCCCGCGCCGCCCGCGCGCCGCAGGCCGTCGCCTCGGCCGCGCCCAATGCCGCGGCCACCAGCGGCGCGGCCGCCACCGGTGCCGCCGCCGCTCCGGGCAGCGCCGAGCCGTTCGACTACTTCATCCAGGCCGGCGCCTTCCGCAGCAACGACGACGCCGACGCCCAGCGCGCCCGCCTCGCGATCATGGGCTGGGAGGCCCGGGTCACCGAGCGCGAGCAGGCCGGCCGCACCGTCTACCGCGTGCGGGTCGGCCCCTTCACCCGCCGCGACGATGCCGACCGCCTCAAAGAGAAGCTCGACACCGCCGGCATGGATTCGACGCTGGTGCGCGTGCAGCGCTGAACTTTTCGCGCTTGCGCGCCCTCAGACCCGTTCAAGGAGAAACCCTGTCCATGTTGATGAATCGCCGCGACCTCACCCTGTCCTCCGCCGCCACCCTGGCCGCCACCGTGCTGCCGCTCGGCTGGACGACTTCCGTCCACGCCCAGGGCAAGCCGCCGCAGTCCGGCAAGGACTACCTCACGCTCGACAAGCCCGCCACCGTCGACACGGCGCCGGGCAAGATCGAGGTGATCGAGTTCTTCTGGTACAGCTGCCCGCACTGCAACGCCTTCGAGCCTGCCTTCGAGCGTTGGGTCAAGGCCCAGCCCGCCGACGTGGTGGTGCGCCGGGTGCCGATCGCCTTCCGCGACGACTTCGCACCGCAGCAAAAGCTCTACTACGCGCTCGAAGCCATGGGCAAGATCCCCGAGCTGCACGTCAAGGTCTTCAACGCCATCCACAACGAACGCCAGAAGATCGCCACCGACGGCCCGATCGCCGACTGGGTCGCCAAGCAGGGCGTCGACAGGGCGAAGTTCGTCGAGACCTACAACTCGTTCTCGGTCGCGGCCAGGGCCAAGCGGGCGGTGCAGTTGCAGGACCAGTACAAGCTCGAGGGCGTGCCGGCCCTGGGCATCGCCGGCAAGTATTACACCGACGGCAGCATGGCCGGCAGCATGGACCGTGCGCTGGCCGTGGCAGACTACCTGATCGCCGACGCCCGCAAGACCCGCTGACGCTGGCTATCGCCCGCTGCCGCCGTGCCGTGCCGGTGGCGGCCGGGCACACCGACAGGCCCGCATCGCGCGGGCCTTCTCGTTTGCGGTCTCCCCGTACGATAAACCTGCCCTCCGGGCGTGGGCGCCGGGCCTGCGCGGCTTACAATCATTGCAAGATTCGTGCCCTTATGAACCAGCTTTTTGCATCCGTCGCCCTCGGTGTCCTGGCCCTCTGCGCTTCGGGCCTGGCCCAGGCCGAGAAAGCCGATCGCACCAAGCCCGCCAACATCGAGGCCGACGCACTGCGCCACGACGACCTGAAGCAGACCAGCGTCTTCACCGGCAACGTGGTGATGACCAAGGGCACCATCGTCATCCGCGGCGCCCGGCTGGAGGTGCGCCAGGATGCCGAGGGCTACCAGTACGGTACCGTCTGGGCCGACACCGGCAAGCGCGCCTACTTCAAGCAAAAGCGCGACACCGCCGCCGACGCGCCCGACGAGTTCATCGAGGGCGAGGGCGAAACCATCGAATACGACGGCCGCGCCGACCAAGTCAAGTTCATCCGCCGCGCCGAGATGCGGCGCCTGGCGGGCAGCACCGTCAACGACGACGTGCGCGGCGACGTGATCGTCTACAACAACATCACCGACGTGTTCACGGTGGACGGCAACAAGCAGAACGATGCCAGGACCTCGCCCGGCGGCCGGGTGCGCGCGGTGCTCTCGCCGCGCGGCGACGGCCCGGGCGCCAAGCCCGGCGTTACGCCGCCCGCCGGCACCGCGGCCCCCGCGCTGCGCCAGAGCACCACTCTGGACGGGGCTCGCCCATGATCGAACCGGCTCTGGATGCCGGGCTCCGCGCCCCCGGCGGGAGCGGCGCTGCTTGCGCACCGCAGAGCAAGCTGGAGGCGCTGCACCTGCGCAAGGCCTATGGCAGCCGCACGGTGGTCAAGGACGTCTCGCTGTCGGTGCAGAAGGGCGAAGTGGTCGGGCTGCTCGGCCCCAACGGCGCGGGCAAGACCACCTCGTTCTACATGATCGTGGGCCTGGTGCGCTCCGACGGCGGCGACATCCGGATCGACGGCCAGCCGATCGGCGGCCTGCCGATCCACCGGCGGTCGCGGCTCGGCCTGTCGTACCTGCCGCAGGAGGCGTCGATCTTCCGCAAGCTCTCGGTGCAGGACAACGTGCGCGCCGTGCTGGAACTGCAGGAAGACGAGAACGGCCGCGCGCTCAAGAAGCCCGAGATCGAGCTCCGCCTGGACGCGCTGCTGGCCGACCTGCGGGTCGACCATCTGCGCGATTCGCCCGCGCTGGCCCTCTCGGGCGGCGAGCGCCGCCGCGTCGAGATCGCCCGCGCCCTGGCGACCCAGCCGCGCTTCATCCTGCTCGACGAGCCCTTCGCCGGCATCGACCCGATCGCGGTGATAGAGATCCAGCGGATCATCGGCTTCCTGCGCGACCGCGGCATCGGCGTGCTGATCACCGACCACAACGTGCGCGAAACCCTGGGCATCTGCGACCACGCCTTCATCATCAGCGATGGCCAGGTGCTGGCCCGGGGCACGCCCGCCGAGATCGTGGAAAACGCCGACGTGCGCCGCGTCTACCTCGGCGAACACTTCAGGATGTAAGCACTTTGGTTCACCCCCAGGCTCCGCACTTCGTGTCTGCGCCAACCCCCTACCGGGGGCGGATCGGCCGCTTCGGGCGGCCGTGCGCGGCGATCCCTGAGGGGGCGTCGTGCGCTGCGCGCAGCCGCGTTCGGGAGGTCCGGGGTTGAAGCAGGGGTTGTCGCTTCGCGTCTCGCAGCACCTGGCGCTGACGCCGCAGCTGCAGCAGTCGATCCGGCTGCTGCAGCTGTCCACGCTGGAGCTGAGCCAGGAGGTCGAGCAGATGCTCGACGACAACCCGTTCCTGGAAGTCACGCAGGACGAGGCACCGCGGGAAGCGTTCGGTGTGGCGCAGGCCGACACGCCGGCGCCCGACGAGGGGCCGGCGGCGGAGGACGACGCTCCTTATTCGATAGCAGGCAGCCGTGATTCCACCACGGCTACCGCTTCGAACGACGATACGACCGCCTCCGACACCGAGCGCGGCGTCGGCGAGGACGAGCCGAGCTGGGACGGCGACGGCGGCACCGATACCGCGCCGGACGACGGTGAATGGGGGGGCGATGCGCCCGCCCGCAAGAACAACCTGGGCGACGACGGCGAGGTCGATGCGACCGAGCTGGCGCGTGGCCAGGAATCGCTGCGGTCGCACCTGCACCGGCAGGCGTTGTCGCTGCGCCTGTCGCCGCTCGACAGCGCGGCGCTGCGCTTCCTGATCGAATCGCTCGACGACGACGGTTACCTGGAGGACTCGCTGCCCTCGCTGGCCCTGGGCCTGGCCGGCGCCGGCGAGGAGCATGCCGACGACGTGGACGAGCTGGTCCACCGCTTCACCGTCGCCCTGAGCCTGCTGCAGCACCTGGAGCCGACCGGCGTCGGCGCACGCGACCTGCGCGAATGCCTGACGCTGCAACTGCGCGCCCTGCAGGACGCCGGCGACGACGACGCGAACGAGCCCGAGGTGCTCGACGCCGCCCTTCGCATCTGCGCCCAGCCGATGGAGCTGCTGGCCCGGCGCGACGTGAAGCGGCTCGCCGCGCTTTGCGGCGCCAGCGACGACACCACCCGCACCGCGATGGCGCTGATCGCCCGGCTGGAGCCCAAGCCCGGCCGCCGCTTCGTCGACGTGGAGCGCAACGTGGTCGTGCCCGACGTGCTGGTGCGCCGCATCGGCCGCGGCACCAACGTGCGGTTCCAGGTGCAGCTCAACGGCGACGTGATGCCCCGGCTGCGGGTGCACGATATCTACGCCAACGCGCTGCGCCAGCACAAGGGCCAGAACAGCCAGGCGTTGCAGCAGCGGCTGCAGGAGGCGCGCTGGTTCATCAAGAACATCCAGCAGCGCTTCGACACCATCCTGCGGGTGTCCAACGCCATCGTCGAGCGGCAGAAGGCCTTCTTCGTGCACGGCGAGCTGGCGATGCGGCCGCTGGTGCTGCGCGAGATCGCCGACGAGCTGGGCCTGCACGAATCGACCATCAGCCGTGTCACCACCGCCAAGTACATGTCGACGCCCTACGGCACCTTCGAGCTGAAGTATTTCTTCGGCTCGGCGCTGGGCACCGAGACCGGCGGCAACGCGTCGAGCACCGCTGTGCGGGCGTTGATCAAGCAGTTCGTCTCGTCGGAAAGCTCGGCCAGGCCGCTGTCGGACAGCCAGATCTCCGAGATGCTCAAGGAGCAAGGCATCGAATGCGCCCGCCGCACCGTGGCCAAGTACCGCGAGGCGCTGCGCATCGCGCCGGCCAACCTGCGCAAGGCGCTCTAGGGCGCGTGACGTGCACCGCCGGATTGCGCGTGCCTTTTCTTTTCAGCCGCGACCACCCCATGGGCGAATTCGACCTGATCCAGCGCTATTTCAAACGCCCCGCCCGGCGCTCGCCGCTCGGCGTGGGGGACGACTGCGCGCTGCTCGCGCCCCGGCCCGGCATGCAGTTGGCGGTCTCGTCGGACATGCTGGTCGAGGGCCGGCATTTCCTCTCGACGGTCGATCCGGCGCGGCTCGGCCACAAGGCGCTGGCGGTCAACCTGAGCGACCTGGCCGCCTGCGGCGCCGAGCCGCTCGCCTTCACCCTGGCGCTGTCGCTGCCGGCGGTGGACGAGCCCTGGCTCGCCCGCTTCTCGCAGGGCCTGCTGGCGCTGGCCGACGCCCACGGCTGCGACCTGGTCGGCGGCGACACCACCCGCGGCCCGCTCAACATCTGCATCACCGTCTTCGGCGAAGTGCCCACCGGCCAGGCCCTGCTGCGCAGCGGCGCACGGGTGGGCGACGACCTGTGGGTCAGCGGCACCCTGGGCGACGCCCGGCTGGCGCTGGAGGTCTTCCGCGGCATTCTCGACGTGCCCGCCGAGACCTTCGCCGCCGCCCGGCTGCGGATGGAAGCGCCTACCCCCCGCGTCGCCCTGGGCACCGCGCTGCGCGGCATCGCCTCCAGCGCGGTCGACATCAGCGACGGCCTGCTGGGCGACCTGGGCCATGTGCTGCGCGCCAGCGGCGTCGGCGCGACGATCGATACTTCGGTTGCTATTGATTTAATAGCTGGTGGTCGGCGCGGATCGGCGGCTGCAGGCCTTTTTTCTTCGGAACAGCGGCTGGCGCTGGTGCTGGCGGGCGGCGACGACTACGAGCTGGCCTTCACCGCACCCCCGGCGGTGGCCGACCGGGTGCGGGCGGCGGGTGCGGCCAGTGCGACGCCGGTGACCCGCATCGGATCCGTCGTGGCCGGCAGCGGCGCGCAGTTGCGGGACGGGGCGGGCGCGCCGGTGGACGGGCGCTTCGCGTCGTTCGACCACTTCGCCTGAAGGGGCGCGGCCGCAGCGAGAAAACCCGGCGTGCCTGCGCGGCCGATGCCGAGCCGGCAGAATCGGACCTCTGCGTGCGGCCCTTCGGCTGCCGCCTTTCCTGCGCCCCCGCGGCGTCGCCCATGTCGCTCACCGAATTCTCCGTTTCCGCCCCGGCTCCCGGCCCTGCCGCTGCGCCGGCCCCCGCCTGCCCGGTCGAGGCCGATGCCCGCTTCATGCGGGCCCATCCGGCGCACTGGATCGCGCTCGGGTTCGGCTCGGGGCTGAGTCCCGTCGCGCCGGGCACGGCCGGCACGCTCTGGGCCTGGGTGGCCTTCCTGGTGCTGCGGATCTGGTGCACGCCGGCCCAGATCGGCTGGCTGATCGCTGCGTCGCTGCCGCTGGGGTGGTGGGCCTGCACCGTTACCTCGCGGCACCTGGGCACGGCGGATTCGGGCAACATCGTCTGGGACGAGATCGTCGCGTTCTGGGCGGTGCTGTGGCTCGCGATGCCGATGGGGCTGGCGGGTCAGGCGATCGCCTTCGGGCTGTTCCGGTATTTCGACGCCGCCAAGCCCGGGCCGGTGGGCTGGGCCGACAAGGTTTTTCACGGCAGCGGTGCGCGGGGCGCCTTCGGCATCCTGTTCGACGATCTGGTGGCCGCGGGTTGCACGCTGCTGGCGATCGCCGGCTGGCGGTACTACCGGTGGTGAGCGCCGCCACCACGCCCGCCGGCTGGCCGGCCGTCGCCGCGCGGTTGCAGACGCGTGGCTGGATGCTGGCGACCGCCGAGAGCTGCACCGGCGGCCTGATCGCCGCGGCCTGCACCGACCTGGCCGGCTCCAGCGCCTGGTTCGAGCGCGGCTTCGTCACCTATTCAAATGCCGCCAAGACCGAACTGCTGGGCGTGCCGGCCGACCTGATCGCCACCCACGGCGCGGTCAGCGAGCCGGTGGCCCGCGCGATGGCCGCCGGTGCCCTGCGGCATGCCCGGGCGCAGGTGGCGGTCGCGGTGACCGGCGTGGCCGGGCCGGGCGGCGGGAGCGCCGAAAAGCCGGTCGGCACCGTATGGTTCGGCTTCGCGCTGCCCGACGGCGCGGTGCATACCGAAGACCGGCGCTTCGATGGCGACCGCGCCGCTATACGTGCCGCCACGGTCGCCCATGCGCAGGCGCGGCTGCTGGGGTGGCTGGGCTAGAGCGTGTCATGCACTGTGACGTAACCACGAAAGCCGGCGAGAGGCCCGCCCTCGCCATCGGCCGCACGCGGAACATGTCTGCATGCGTTTTCTAGCAAAAAGTGGCTGTAGCCAGCATCATTAAACGACTTATAGCTATAAAAAATGTAGCAATCCATCGCGGTGCCGTCTTCCGGCGGCGGGCGCGTCCGGAGTGCGCCCGCCGCTCCGATCAGGCGTGCCTGCCCGTCGGCCCGTCCAGTACCATCCGCACTCGGCGGGCCAGGTCGGCCAGGCGGTAGGGTTTTTTCAGGATCTCGAACTCGACGCCGTCGTCCGTGTTCTTGCCGTCGGACGAACCGGCGTAGCCGGTGGTCAGCAGGATTCGGATCTGCGGCACCCGGCGCCGCATTTCGCGGGCCAGGCTGAAGCCGTTCATGCCGCCTGGCATGATCAGGTCGGAGAAGAGCAGGTCGGGCGTCCACTCGTCCTGGTGGGCCTTGACCATGTCGAGCGCCTCGCGGGCGCTCGAGGCCATGTGGACGGTGTAGCCCAGGTCCTGCAGCATGTCGCGCGACAGGCTCGCCACCTCGATCCGGTCGTCCACCACCAGGATCGTCTCGCTGCCGCCGCGGTCGGCGGCGCGCGGGGTGACGGCGTTGCCGCCGCGCACGATGGTCTCGGACGCCGGGAAGTACATCCGCACGGTGGTGCCGAAGCCGATTTCGGAGTAGATGTCGACCGAACCGCCCGACTGCCTGGCGAAGCCGTAGACCATCGACAGGCCGAGGCCGGTGCCCTTGCCCTCTTCCTTGGTGGTGAAGAACGGGTCCATCACCCGCGCGATGATCTCGGGCGGGATGCCGGTGCCGGTGTCGCTGATCGACAGGCTGACGTAGCGGCCGGGGCGCAATCCGGCGAAGGCGCTCACGTCTTCCGCGTCGACCTGGATATTCTTGGTCTTGAGGATCACCGTGCCGCCTTCGGGCATCGCGTCCCGGGCGTTGACCAGCACGTTGAGCACCGCCACTTCGAGCTGGGTGGGGTCGAGCTGGCAGTTGCCCAGTTCGGACGCCAGCTCGGTCTTGACGGTCACGCCGTTGCCGAGGGTTTCCTTGACAAGCTCGGTGATGCCGCCGGCTATCTGGTTCAGGTTGAGCGCCCGGCCCTCCAGCCGCTGCTTGCGCGAGAAGGCGAGCAACTGCTGGGTGAGGGTCGAGGCCTTGGTGACCGCGCTGCGGATGCTCTCGACCGTGCGGCCGATCGACACGTCGTCGGCGCGGCCGGCCTTGCGGCGCGCGTCGAGCAGATCCAGATGACCGGCCATGACCTGCAGCAGGTTGTTGAAGTCGTGCGAGATGCCGCCGGTCAGCTGGCCCAGCGCTTCCATCTTCTGGGCGTGGCCCAGCGCTTCTTCCGCGTCGCGGCGGCGGCTCACGTCGAGCTGCGAGGCGAAGAAATAGACCAGTTCCTTGTTCTGGTTGTAGACCGGCGAGACGTAGAGCGCATTCCAGAAACTGGTGCCGTCCTTGCGGTAGTTGAGGATCTCGGTGTTGATCTCGCGCCGGTCCTCGATCGCCTCGCGCACCGCGGCGATGGTGGCGGCGTCGGTATCGGGGCCCTGTAGGAAGCGGCAGTTGTGGCCGAGGATCTCCTCGCTGCTGTAGCCGCTCATCGAGATGAAGGCGCGGTTGGCGAAGACGATCGGATTGTCTTTCTGGCGCGGGTCGGTTACCAGCATCGGCATGCGGGTGGTCTCGATCGCGGCGAAGAAGATGTCGTCGCGATGTGACGCGATCGCGTTGTCCCCCGAGTCCAGCACGCTCACCTCGGGGGGCAACGAATTACGAATGCGGGGTTTTTCTGGCTGGGACATCGAGGGAAGCGACTGCTCCAGGCGCCGCGGCAAAAAGGAGGGGACGGCCGCGCAGGGCGACGAGGCCGGATTGTAGTGAGACGGTACGGGCCGGGCGCATCTTTGGATGCGGCGTCGATCCGCCGGGCCGGCCGTCAGGCCGCGGTTCCGCGAAAACGCCGTGCCGCCTGTCGGGTCACCTCGGCCAGCAGCCGCTCCTCGTGCTGGCGGTCGCGCAGCCAGCGGGCGTCGTTCTGCAGGGCGCTCACGTCGCCGCGCAACAGGTGCAGCGCGGCGGCGGCGCCCTGCGCCTCGGCATGGCGCTGCACATGGTGCATCGTCAGCAGGATGTGGTCGCGCAGCGGCATGTGGCTGCCGGTGGCGGCGTCGACATAATTGGCCTCCAGCCCGAAACGGCAGGCCTGGAAGCGGTTGGTGGTGTAGACGAGGTAGTCGTCCTCTTCGGGCACGAAAGGCTGCTCGGCCAGGAACCAGGCGGCGAGCGACTGCACGTAGCCCGCCAGCGCCGCGGCCCGCTCGACCGTCAGCGGCGTGTCGAACACCCGGATCTCCACCGTGCCGTATTCGGGCTTGGGCCGGATGTCCCAGTAGAAGTCCTTCATGTTCTTGACCACGCCGGTCCGGGTCATCTTGGCGTAGTAGGCCGCGAACTCCGACCAGTCCAGGGTGAAGGGCGCGCGGCCCGACAGCGGGAACGCGAAGACCGAGTTGAGCCGCGCCGAGTCGAACTGCGTGTCCTGCCCCTGCACGTAGGGGCTCGACGCCGAGAGCGCGATGAAGTGCGGGACGTAGCGCGACATGCGGTGCAGCATCAGCAAGGCGCTGTCGGCGTCGGGGCAGCCGATGTGTACGTGCTGGCCGAAGATGGTGAACTGCTTGGAGAGATAACCGTAGCGCTCCGACAGCTCCCGGAAGCGCGGCCGGTCGTAGATGCGCTGCTCGTGCCACTGCTGGAACGGATGGGTCCCGCCGCCCACCACCGCGATGTTGAGCTTGTCGGCCGACTTCACCAGCGCATCGCGGATGGTGAAGAGGTGGCCCAGCACCTCCGAGGCGGAATGGCAAACGCAGGTCGACATCTCGATCATGCTCGAGGTCATCTCGGGCACCACCGCACCCGGCAGCGGCAGGCCCTCCATCAGCCGCAGCATGTCCTCGGCATAGGGCGCCAGGTCGTAGTCGTGGGTGTTGACCAGCTGCAGCTCCAGCTCGACGCCCAGCGACAGGGCGCGCGACGGCACGAAGGCCTCAAGCGTCATGCGCGCCTCCTTCGGCCTGCCGCCGCAGGGCACCGCGCCGGCCGCCGAACAGCGACGGCAGCCACGGCCGCGAGGCCTCGCCCGCCCGGTGTAGCGCCACGGTGGCGACCACCGCGCCCAGCAGTTCCATCACCAGGATGGCCGGCAGGGCGACCTGCGCGACCGCGCGGCCGGCGGCACCCTGGGACAGCGCGAACTGCGAGGCGATCAGCAGCGCGATGGAGGACATCGGCGACATCGCGCAACCCACCCACAGCGCCTGCCGCCAACTGGCGCCGCTGCCCCAATTGCCCAGCGCCACGCCCACGATCTTGGCCAGCGCCCGGGCGGCGATCAGGGTCAGCACCAGCAGCGCGGTCTTCGCCGTCCAGCCGACCTGGGCGGCCACAACCGAGACCAGCACGAACATCATCATGGTGAGCAGCGCCGCGGTGTCCAGCTGCCGCGGCCAGGCCCAGGGTCGCGGATGCCACTGCTTGAGCAGCATGCCGCCCAGCAGCGCGGCGATCGGCGCCGAGCCGCCAAGGTGCGAGGCGATGCCGGTGGCCGCCGCCACCAGGGCCAGCAGCAGCACCGAGGTGTTCTCGCTGGCCGGGCTCATCAGCTTGAGCGCCAGCCGCAGCGCCAGCGCCAGCGCGCCGCCCACCAGCACCGAGATCGCGGCCACCAGCGCCACCGGGTAGAGGCTGGCCAGCAGGTACAGCTGCTGGCGCTGCTCCAGCTCGGCCTGCGCGGTGCCGAAGGACAGGGCGTAGAGCGTGCTGAGCGTGGCCAGCACCATCGCCCGGTCGGTCACCGGACCGGCGGCGCGCATGTCCAGCGCCACCCGGCCCAGCACCGCGGGCGAGGCGGCCATCGCCACCAGCGCCAGCGCCTGGGCGATCCGCGCCGGCACGCCCTGCCACTGCAGCGCGTAGGCGACCGCGCAATAGGTCAGCGCCGATTCGGCGACGCTCTGCACCAGCACCATCGGGTTGTGGCGGAACCAGCGCAGCGGGATGCGGCCACCGGCCTCGAACAGCACGGTGGCGATCGCCAGCTCCAGCAGGAACAGGCCGGTGCCTTGCAGCGGCCACACCGCGCCGCTGAAGCCGGCGAAACCCGCGATGCCGCCCACCAGCGAATAGCCCACCACCTTGGGCAGGCCGGTGTGGCGGTGGAACAAATAGCCGGCCAGCGCGGCCAGCGCCAGCAGCAGCGACCACTGCACGGTCGCGAGGCCGGCGGAAGGACGCAGCCAGTCGGCCCAGATCGTCACGATTTCGGTCATCGGTTCATGGTCTCCGGATGCCGGCGCGGCCGCACCGGCCGGCAGAGGGGCCGTGGCCCGCGGTGGTCAGATCCCCGCGTTCGGCGCGGGCGACCCGCGCGGCACGAAGAACGAGAGCGGCGCATGCCGCAGGCGAGCCCAGATGGCCGAGCGGATGCGGGCGCGCTGCAGGCTGCCGACATTGTGCGCGCGCAGCGCCAGCCGGAACGCCAGGGTGAAACTGACGATCAGGTTGAGCGCGCCGATCGCGGGGATCGCCGCCAGGCACCACCAGAACGCCGCCATGTGCAGCACCGCTGTGCCGTAGGCCGCGGCGGCGGCGGCGATCTGGCCGGTGGACAGCGTCACGTGGCGCGCCTCCAGCCCGATGCCGACGAAGGCGATCAACGGCGGGATCATGCCCAGCATGAAGCCCAGCGACACGTTGGAGGCGAAGCCCGACACGTTCTGCCGCACGAAGTGCGCCAGCCGCGCCGCGCGCGGCGCGCCCAGCCAGCGGGTGATGCGCGGATTGAAGCGCATCGCCGAATCCAGCCGGTGCAGCACGAACCAGTTCTCGGCCCAGCCGGCGACGATGCTGGCCGAGAACAGCAGCACGCCGGTGAAGGCGGCGAAGAAGGCGGTCGGCCCCAGCAGCGTGAGCGATTCCAGCGTGTGCTGCGCCTCGCGCGGCGAGATCATCGGATGGCCCATCACCACCTGCAGCAGGGCCGCCGCGGCCAGCACCACCGGAAACACGGTGAACACGTTGCCCAGCACCGCCGCCACCTGGGAGCGCACCAGGTGGGTCACCTCGTCGACGAAGGAATCCATCGAGGCGCCGGGGCCCATCTCCTTCAACTTGGCGGCCATGGCGGGCGCGGTCATCGCCGGCTGCTTGGTGGCCAGGGTGCAGTGCAGCAGCTGGATCAGCACGAAGCTGCCGGCGTACAGCAGGCTCGACCAGATGCCCGTCCAGAACGCCGACAGGCCCACCGCGGTGATCGCGAACTTGCCGAGCACCGTGCCCGCGGTCAGCACGCCGCCGCCGGCCGCCTGGCGCAGCATGCGGCCGTAGGCGGCGCTGTCGCGGGTGATGTAGTGCTCGCCGGTCTCGGCGCTGCGCTCGGCCACCTTGGCGGCCAGCAGCGACGAGTTGGCCGAGATAAGGGCCCGCACGCTGCGCCGCTCGTGGCCGAGCAGCACCAGCCGCGACAGCAGCCGGGCGGCGGCGGCCGGCGCGTCGGCCGAGAGCGCGCAGTCGAGCAGCTCGCGGATCCGCAGCAGCCGCTCGCGCAACTGCCGCAGCCGGAAGACCAGTCCTACCGAAACGCCGTTCTCCTCCAGGTGGGTGTAGACGGTGGCGGCGGCGAAGCGGCAGGCGTCGAGCCGGGCGCGCAGCTGCCGGGCGGCCCGCTCCAGCGCGGCGTCGTCGCGCGGCAGGCGCTGGGCCTCGACCCGCAGCGCCTCGACATCGCGGATCAGCGCGTGGAAGGGCTGGGCCTCGCGCGCGGCGGCGTTCATTCGCAGCCGCAGCTCGGGCGCGAATCCTGTGGAGAGCACCTGGCCGGCGCAGTACATCAGCGCGTCGAGCAGGGCCTGCTGCCACGGGTCGGGCAGGGGCGCCTCGACGACGGACGCCGAGACGGGCGTGGTCGCGGCAGGCGCGCCGAACAGGTCCGGCGTGTGGGTGGTGGCCGGGGCAATGGCACCGCCGGGGCCGCCGGGTTCCGCAGCGGTTGCGCCGGCCGCCGGCTGCGGCGTGTCGGGCGCGGCCAGCAGGTCGGCGATGCGGCGGCGCTGCCGGCCGTCGAGCAGCGAGATCCACTGCGCGTCGAAGCCGTGGGGCAGCGCCAGCAGGAATAGCTCGGACGCATCGATCGTCTCGGGGCTGGTCGGCAGGATTTTGCGGCGGATCCGCTCCGACGCCTCGCTGACGAAGGCGCTGCGCGGCGCGAAGCCGAAATCGGCCAGCAGCGTGGTGATGTCGACCGTGTGCAGCAGCCGCGACCACCAGGCGCGCAGCCGCAGCCGTACCTCGGGCCGCGATTCGACCGCGTCGAGCAGCAACTGCACCCGGCTGACGGCCGCCTGAGGCGTGGCGCCCTTGCCGCGGATCCAGTCGGCCAGCTCGATCAGCCAGAGGTGGCGCACGGCCAGCGGCGCGGCCGGGTCCAGCCGCTCCAGAATGCCGTTGAGATCGCGCTTGCTGCGCATCAGTGCAGGACCCGAGGCGTGCCGTCTCCGGGCATGGGGCTCGCATAGGCTTCGAGCACGAAGAGGGGGATCTCGGCGTCGAAGCGGGTGGCGTCCTCGCCCACGCAGAAGTAGCTCCCCTGCATCGTGCCGTTGGGGGTGCGCAGCCGGCAGCCGCTGGTGTAGCGGAAGGATTCGCCGGGCTTGAGCAGCGGCTGCTGGCCCACCACGCCCAGGCCCTTGACCTCTTCCACATGGCCTCGCGCGTCGCGGATGATCCAGTGGCGGGCGATCAACTGCGCCGCGACGTCGCCGACGTTGACGACGGTGATCGTGTAGGAGAAGCCGTAGAGGCGCCGCTCGGGTTGCGACTGCGCGGGCAGGTACTGGGGCTCGACCGTGATCTGGAACTGGTGCTTCGGCATGGCGGTGATGTTACTAGAGCGTGTTATGCGCTTCGACGTACCCAACCTTCTGGAAAGCCGGGCAGATGCCCGGCCACCGCGTCGCAGTCCGCTTGCGGTATCCATGCCGCGGCGCGTCCTGCACCTCGCCGCCGGGCCGGTCCCCGGCTTTCGCGGGTACGTCGAAGTGCATAACACGCTCTGGGACGCGCCGCATCCGCTGGCTGCCGATGTGCCGCGACCGGCCGCGGTCGCCCGGACTGCGACAATTCCGCCATGAGCCCTGCCGCCTCCCGCTACCGCATCGCCCCCTCGATCCTTTCGGCCGACTTCGCCCGCCTGGGCGAGGAAGTGCGCGACGTCATCGCCGCCGGTGCCGACTGGATCCATTTCGACGTGATGGACAACCATTACGTCCCCAACCTGACCTTCGGCCCGATGGTGTGCCAGGCCCTGAAGCCCCACGCCAGGACGGCCGACGGCAGCCCGGTGCCGGTAGACGTGCACCTGATGGTGCAGCCGGTCGATGCGCTGTCCGCCGCCTTCGCCGACGCCGGTGCCGACCTGATCAGCTTCCACCCCGAGGCGGCCGCCCATCCGCACCGCAGCATCCAGGCGATCCGCGCGAAGGGCGTGAAGGCCGGGCTGGTCTTCAACCCGGCCACGTCGCTCGACATCCTCGACTGGACGATCGACGACCTCGATCTGGTGCTGATCATGAGCGTCAACCCCGGCTTCGGTGGCCAGGGCTTCATCGATTCGGCCTTGCGCAAGATCGAGCAGGTGCGCAAGCGCATCGACGCCAGCGGCAAGGACATCCGGCTCGAGGTCGACGGCGGCATCAAGACCGACAACATTGCCCGGGTGGCCGCCGCCGGGGCCGACACCTTCGTCGCGGGCAGCGCGATTTTCGGCAAGCCCGACTACCGCGCGGTGATCGACGGCATGCGGGCCGCATTGGCCGGCTGAAAATGCGCGGGGCGACGTTCCTGCCGCCAGCGTAGGACCGTACCGACATTCCTGACGGGAATGTCCCACAGATAGCGCTTGCATACGGCTACGGACATTACGTATTCGCCGATTTACCCTTCAGGTCATACACCAAGCGCCCGTGCAACCGGCGCCGTGGCGCATACAGACTGTCTGAAGGAGCAACCATGGAATGGCTTATCTGGTGCGTGGCAGGAGTGGCGGGTGCTTTCGCGCTGGCGGCGCTCGTTCGTGCGCTTGAGCGTTGTTACGACTATTGAGGGCTGTTTGCGCCTGGGTACGGCGGCCGTGTCCGCATTTCTCGCCCGGCCGTAGCGGCCTGCACACCACAACGACAAGGTAGACCATCTCATGGCCAGTACCAGGACCGGCGCCCGGGCCACCACCAAGGCCCGGGCGGCAGACGGCTCTGCGGACAAGCTGCAGCAGCTCCAGGCCTACACCGTCGACACGGCAGCGACCCTCACCACCAACCAGGCGCTGCAGATCCCGGACAACCACAACTCGCTCAAGGCGGGCGCACGCGGCCCGACACTCATGGAGGACTTCATCCTCCGCGAGAAGCTCAGCCATTTCGCGCACGAGCGCATACCGGAGCGGGTCGTCTACGCCCGCGGAGCCGGCGCTCACGGCACCTTCCACGTCTACAAGGCGCTGTCGGAATACACGACCGCGCACTTCCTGAACGACACCGAGGCCCGCACGCCGGTCTTCGTGCGCTTCTCCACCAGCGCCGGCTCGCGCGGCTCGGCCGACACGGTGCGCGACGCGCGCGGCTTCGCCGTCAAGTTCTACACCCAGGAAGGCAACTACGACCTGGTCGGCAACAGCATGCCGGTGTACTACATCCAGGACGCGATCAAGTTCCCCGACCTGGTCCATGCGATGAAGCCCGAGCCGCATAACGAGATGCCGCAGGCGGCCAGCGCGCACGACACCTTCTGGGACTTCGCGTCCCTGATGCCCGAGACCACCCACATGCTGATGTGGACCATGAGCGACCGGGCCCTGCCGCGCAGCCTGCGCATGATGGAGGGCTTCGGCGTGCACACCTTCCGCATGGTCAACGGCCGCGGCGAGACGCACTTCGTCAAGTTCCACTGGAAACCCCGCCTGGGCCTGCACGGCATGGCCTTCGACGAGGCGCAGAAGCTCGCCGGCAAGGACCCCGATTTCCACCGGCGCGACCTGTGGGAGGCGATCGACCAGGGCCATTTCCCCGAGTGGGAGCTGGGCCTGCAGGTGGTCTCGGAAGACAAGGCCGAGTCGCTCGGCGTGGACCTGCTCGACCCGACCAAGCTGATCCCCGAGGAACTGGTGCCGGTGCAGCTGGTGGGCCGTCTGGTGCTCAACCGCAATCCCGACAACTTCTTCGCCGAGACCGAGCAGGCGGCCTTCCACCCTGCGCACCTGGTGCCGGGCATCGACTTCAGCAACGACCCGTTGCTGCAAGGCCGGCTGTTCGCCTACACCGACAGCCAGCTGGCGCGCCTGGGCGGCCCCAACTTCCACGAACTGCCGATCAACCGCAGTGTGGTGCCGTTCCACAACTTCCAGCGCGACGGCCGGCACCGCCAGACGATCAACCGCAACGCGGTCGCTTACGAACCCAACTCGCTCGGCAGCCCCACCGGGACGGCGTTCCGGGTCGACGGCGCATCGGCCGGCTTCAAGAGCTACGCCGACGCCGCGATCGCGTCGCCCAAGCAGCGTCGCCGCAGCCCCACCTTCGACGACCACTACAGCCAGGCGACGCTGTTCTGGAACAGCATGGCACCCGCCGAGAAGGAGCACATCGTCGCGGCTTTCCGCTACGAGCTGGGCAAAGTCGGCGTGCCGGTGATCCGCCAGCGCATGGTCGATACGCTGGCGCATGTCGACCCGCGACTGGCCAAGAAGGTGGCGGCGACGCTCGGCATCGACGCACCCGACCCCAGGGCCGCGGCCGGCCAGGCCGGTTTCCGTGAAGCCAGGACCGAACTGCCGCTGGAGGAAGCGCCGTCGCTCAGCATGCAGGCGCGGCCCGACAAGGGTGGAATCCATACGCGCCAGGTCGCGGTGGTCGTGGCCGACGGGGTGGACGTGGTGTCGCTGCGCGTCGTGCAGCATGCGCTGACCGACGCCGGCGCGGTCTGCACCGTAGTGGCGTCACGCCTGGGCGCGGTCGCTACCGCGGGTGGGCGACGACTCGACGTGGGCGGCACCTTCGCGGGCAACCCTTCGGTGATGTTCGACGCGGTGCTGGTCGCCGGAGGCAAGGACAGTGCGGACACCCTCTCCCAACTGGGCGAGGCGGTGCATTTCATGCTGGAGGCCTACAAGCACTGCAAGCCGATCTGCGTGATGGGCGAAGGCATCGCGCTGCTGCGTCTGCTGGGCGTCGAAGCCGGCGCCCGCAGCGCCGAAGCGCTTGCGGGCCATCCGGGTGTCGTCTTGGGAGTCGGCGATACCGAAGCCTTGCAACTGACCGCACAGGAATTCATCAAGATGATCGCCGCCCACCGTTTCTGGGACCGACCGAACCTCGACGCGATTCCGGCATGAGAGAAAAGCCGTTCGGAGCGGCCTCTTTCTATTTCGAGTCCCGGTGATCGGGGTCGTCCGCTCCGGGTTTGACGCCTTCGCGGTAAACCTTGCCCATCATTGGGCCCTTGTCTGTGTCCTCCTGCGGGCCGGTGGCATCGGCATAGGCCTGATCGCCCATCTTCTTGTTGGACGCCTCCTGCAACTGCTGGTTGTCGGCCGACTCGTCGCGCTCGTGCGGCATGCGGGCCGAACCGGATTGCTTCGCATGGGTGTCGCCGCGCGCGTCGGCCGATGTGCGGTTATCGGCCGGAACGCCGTCGGGGTCTACCACCGGCTCGCGTTGCGATTTGGTGGTCATGGTGTCTTTCATGGCGGTCCTCGTCGTTCTTGCGTGGGGCCGGTCAGCGCTTGCCGTCGTAGTAGCCTTCCGACGGGTATACGCGCTCGGCGCGTTCCCAGGCGGCCCGGGTGGCCGGGCGGGCCTCGTCCCAGGTCAGGCGCGAGCCGCCGCGGCGGCTGTCCCAGGTACTGGCCAGTTCGGCGTCGTAGTCGTCGAAGGAGCCCTGGCGGGTGCTGCGCTCTTCGTAACCTGCGCGGTAGGCCGGGCTGTAGTCGTCGAAGCTGCGGTCTTCCGCATAGTAGGGTTCGCGGGTGTAGGCATCACGCCAGTAGGCGTCTTCCGCCGTGGGATTGACCGCTTCGGCGGCACTCTTGCCGGCCAGTCCGCCCACCACCGCACCTATCACCGTGCCGATCGCGATGCCGACAGGGCCGCCGGCGATGCCGAGGGCCGCGCCGGTCACGGCACCTCCGCTCGCGCCGATGCCGGTGCCGATCGGATGCGCGCCCGGCTCGTCGGTGATCGGGTCGCGGTTCATATCTTTGTCGCTGGTCATGATGGGCTCCTTTGCTGGTGGAATGGGCCGATGTCCTGCATCTGCACCCGTTGAAAAACATATTGGTCTTCGCCACCATCGCGATCCGGTAGGACACCGGGGTTCGGAACTGTAGGAGCCCTGCCCTGACGCAGGCCCGCAGCGAGCCTGCGGGGTTACCTGGCGAACAGGGAGTCGAGGTTGGCGAAGGCCTTGATCTCCACCGCGTTGTTCGACGGGTCGCGCAAGAACATCGTCGCCTGCTCGCCCACCTCGCCCTTGAAGCGGATGTAGGGCTCGATCACGAAGGTCGTGCCCGCCGCGGTGAGCTTGTCGGCCAGCATCTGCCACTGGTCCATCGACAGCACCGCGCCGAAATGGCGCACCGGCACGCCGTGGCCGTCCACCGCGCTCACCTGACTGAAGCCGCACTCGTCCGGCGCGAGGTGGGCCACGATCTGGTGGCCGTAGAAGTCGAAGTCGATCCAGTCGGGCGAGCTGCGGCCTTCGGGGCAGCCCAGCAGTTCGCCGTAGAAGCGTCGGGCGGCGGCCAGATCGTGGACGGGGAAGGCCAGGTGGAAGGGCGGCATCGTGGCGGAGGCGGTGGTGGTCATCGTGGTGCGGATGGTGGAGGGCAAAGACCGCAGTCTAGAGCGTGTTATGCACTTTGACGTACCCGCGTGGGCCCCGCAGGCGGGCGATCGCAAGACGCGAGCCTTGCCAAGGCAGCGAGTATTGGCGGCTGGTGCGGTTCAGCAGACTGGCGACAGCGCCCAGCAGGCTCAACGTTTCGCCGAAGAAGCTCGACAGTCGCGGCGCGGGGTGGCACCGTGATCCAGCAGGCGGTGGGCAAGAGCACTACATGCACGACATCTCAGATGTTCCGACGCTGACTGGAATTTGAGTGCTTGTGGATGTTGTTGAGCCGAGCGTTACGATCAACAGATGGCAGCTAAATTACCGGTACCAACTCATGATCCACGCAAGCATGTGGTTGTCATCGGAGCGGGCGCGGTGGGCAGCATTGCCGCTATAGAAGCATTGCGCGCAGACCTGAGGGTCACGGTGGTCGAACCCGATATCCCCGGCGGTCTACAGGCCACCAGTTATGGCAACGCAGGCTGGCTTTCCTCGCATTCCGTGGTGCCGCCCGCCTTGCCCGGGGCTTGGCGCAAGGTTCCCCTATGGCTGGCGGATCCTTTGGGACCGCTCGCGCTGCGATGGCGCTATCTGCCTCGCGCATTGCCATGGCTTGTGCGATATCTCGCGGCCGGTTGGACGGAGGCGCGGGTGCTGCGTACGGCCAAGGCACTGAGGACCCTTCTGGCCGATGCGCCTATGCTTCATGCGTCGTTGGCACGGTGCGCGGGTGTGCCGCAGCTGATTGAGCAACGTGGCCTTCTCCATGCTTATTGTTCGCGCGCCGAGTTCGAAGCCGATGCTCTCGGCTGGCGGGTACGCGAAGATGTTGGTGTCAGCTGGCAAGAGTGGCAGGAGGACGAGCTCCGTGCCAGGGAGCCAGATCTGGATGCGCGGTACACATTGGGCATTTTTGTGCCGGAAGCGGGTCACTGCCGGAATCCAGGTGAATACGTGGCCGCACTGGCGCGGCATGCTTCGACCCATGGCGCCTCGCACGTTGCGGCCCGCGCTGTGGGTTTTCGACTGGAGGGCGGTCGTCTGCGTGCAGTGAGCACTGACTTGGGAGACATCGAATGCGACCGCGCCGTTATCTGTGCCGGTGCGCATTCGGCAGGCTTGGCGGCGGCCGCTGGCTCACCTGTGCCGCTGGAGTCGGAGCGTGGCTACCACGTCGTGGTCAAGGACGCGGCGGTCGGGCCACGCACGCCGGTGATGGTGGCCGATGGAAAGCTGATTGTTCACTGGATGGACGGCGGCCTCAGGGCAGCCGGTCAGGTCGAAATTGCCGGTCTGGAGGCCGCTCCTGACTGGCGACGGGCCGAAATTCTGCATCGGCACCTGAAGTCGATGTTGCCGGGTCTGCGGCAAATCGATACGGAAACTACGGTTGTCCATCGATGGCTCGGACATCGGCCGAGCTTGCCAGACGGCCTGCCGTGCATCGGACCGGCGCGCGCAAGCAATGACATCCTGCTGGCCTTCGGCCACGGGCACGTGGGTCTATGTGGCTCCGCCCGTACGGGGCGCCTGGTAGCTCAACTGCTGGTCGGCGCCAAGCCGGAAATCGATCTGGCACCTTTCGACCCACGACGATTCAGCTGAACGAAGCTACCTCGTTCGGACACCTCTTACGGGACTACGAGCGCCTGCCCGAGTTGCGCAGCGGATTGCACTTAGAGCGGCTAACACAACCCAGCGAAGCGGTTCTGGCTAGGCGCCGCATCGCAGACAGTACGAGTAGTACGACAAGGTGCGGCAACGACGCCAGAAGGGTTGTGTTAGCCGCTCTTAGCGCCGCGGATGCTCGACCGCGATCCGGGACTGGCCGCGCGGCACGTCGCGCGCTGGCTGGGCACCAGGTCGGAGTACCTGAAGGCCTGACGCCGTGC
>NZ_QJTC01000030.1 GCF_003217575.1 Xylophilus ampelinus
TTGATCAACCCCATCGCCATGGAAGAAGGTCTGCGCTTCGCCATCCGCGAAGGCGGCAAGACGGTCGGCTCCGGCGTGGTCGCGAAGATCATCGCGTAATTCTGACAAGAAGAGGGAATTACCATGTCCAAGCAAAAGATCCGCATCCGCCTGAAGGCATTCGACTACAAGCTGATCGACCAGTCGGCAGCCGAGATCGTCGACACCGCCAAGCGCACCGGCGCCATCGTCAAGGGCCCCGTGCCCCTGCCGACGCGCATGAAGCGTTTCGACATCCTGCGTTCGCCGCACGTCAACAAAACGTCTCGCGACCAGTTCGAAATCCGTACGCACCAGCGCCTGATGGATATCGTCGATCCGACCGACAAGACGGTCGACGCGCTGATGAAGCTCGACCTGCCGGCCGGCGTCGACGTGGAAATCAAGCTGCAGTAAACGGGCGGCCGTTCGCGGCATCCTGAGAGAGCCGGGCCCTGTGTCCGGCTTTTTTTGGCGCGTTGCCGTCGTGCGGCAGCGCCGTGGTTGCAGGTTTCCGTGGGGCGGGCTAGAATACACGGCTCTGCCCGGATTGCGTTTTGGCGCATCCGGGCGGAATTTTTATCAATCTTCTCCAGCGCATGCGTCTTCTCGCAGAAGGCAGCGGTGCAAACGCCTTGGCCAATTGCAGTCGGGGTGGCTGGAGTTTTGGAGAAACATATGAGTCAAAGCAACTCTCTCGGGTTGCTGGGCCGCAAGGTTGGCATGATGCGCCTCTTCACGGACGATGGGGACGCAGTGCCTGTCACCGTGGTGGATGTGTCAAACAACCGCGTGACCCAGGTTAAGACCCCTGAGGCTGATGGCTACGTGGGCTTGCAGGTGACGTTCGGCGCTCGCAAGGCATCGCGTGTCACCAAGCCTGCGGCCGGCCACTTGGCCAAAGCCGGTGTCGAAGCCGGCGAAATCATCCGCGAATTCCGCATCGAAGCCGATGTCGCCGGTCAGTACGCTGCCGGTGCCGTCGTGAAGGCCGAGTCGCTGTTCACCGTGGGCCAGAAAGTGGACGTGCAGGGCACCTCCATCGGCAAGGGCTTCACCGGCACGATCAAGCTTCACAACTTCAAGTCGCAGCGCGCATCGCACGGTAACAGCCGTTCGCACAACGTTCCCGGTTCCATCTCGATGGCCCAGGACCCCGGTCGCGTGTTCCCCGGCAAGAAGATGTCGGGCCACCGTGGCGACGCTACCGTCACCACCCAGAATCTCGACGTGATCCGCGTGGACGAAGCCCGTCAGCTGCTGCTGATCAAGGGTGCCATTCCCGGTGCCAAGGGCGGTTTCGTCACCGTTCGCCCGGCCGTGAAGGCCAAGCCAGCTGCTGACAAGGGAGCGAAGTAATGCAACTCGAACTCCTGAACGAACAGGGCCAGGCTGCTTCCAAGTTCGACGTGCCTGAGACCGTCTTCGGTCGCGACTACAACGAAGATCTGATCCATCAGATCGTGGTCGCCTACAAGGCCAATGCCCGCCAAGGCACGCGCGCCCAGAAGGATCGCGAGCAGGTCAAGCATTCGACCAAGAAGCCGTTCAAGCAAAAGGGAACGGGCCGCGCCCGTGCCGGTATGACGTCCTCGCCTCTGTGGCGCGGAGGCGGTCGCATCTTCCCGAACATGCCCGACGAAAACTTCACGCAGAAGATCAACAAGAAGATGTACCGCGCCGGCATGGCGTCCATCTTCTCGCAGCTCGCCCGTGAAGGCCGCCTGGTGGTGATCGATTCCCTGACCGTGGAATCGCCCAAGACCAAGGTCCTGGCCGACAAGTTCAAGGCCCTGAACCTGCAATCCGTGCTGGTCATCGCCGAAGAAGTCGACGAGAACCTCTACCTCGCATCGCGCAACTTGGTCAACGTGCTGGTCGTCGAGCCCCGCTACGCCGATCCGGTCTCGCTGGTGCACTACAAGAAAGTGCTCGTGACCAAGGGCGCGATCGACAAGCTCAAGGAGATGTTCGCATGAGCGCCGCTACCGTGAAGTTTGAAGAAGGTCGTCTGATGGCCGTACTGGTCGCCCCGATCGTGTCCGAAAAGGCCACGATGGTGAGCGAGAAGTCGAACGCCGTCACCTTCAAGGTGCTGCAGGACGCCACCAAGCCCGAGATCAAGGCCGCCGTCGAACTGATGTTCAAGGTGCAGGTAAAGGGCGTGTCCGTCGTCAACACCAAGGGCAAGACCAAGCGTTTCGGCAAGTCGATCGGCCGCCGCGACAACGTGCGCAAGGCATACGTGACGCTGCAGCCGGGTCAAGAGCTGAACCTGTCGGGGGAGGCCGCCTAACCGCGGAAGTACATCATGGCAGTCATCAAGATGAAACCCACTTCGCCCGGCCAACGCGCCGTGGTGAAGGTCTCGCGCGATCACCTGTATAAGGGTGCTCCGCACGCTCCGCTGCTGGAGCCGCAGTTCCAGGCAGCCGGCCGTAACAACAACGGCCACATCACCATCCGCCACCGGGGCGGTGGTCACAAGCACCATTACCGCGTCGTCGATTTCGTCCGCAACAAGGACGGTATCCCGGCAAAGGTCGAGCGTATCGAGTACGACCCCAACCGTACGGCCCACATCGCCCTGGTGGTGTATGCCGACGGCGAGCGCCGCTACATCATCGCTCCTCGCGGTGTGGAACCAGGTGCGACGCTGCTGTCCGGATCGGAAGCCCCGATCCGCGCCGGCAACACGCTGCCGATCCGCAACATTCCGGTGGGTTCGACCATCCACGCGATCGAGATGCAGCACGGCAAGGGCGCGCAGATCGCCCGCTCGGCAGGTTCCTCCGCTACGCTGCTGGCACGCGAAGGCGTGTACGCCCAGGTCCGCCTGCGCTCCGGTGAAGTGCGCCGCATCCACATCGAATGCCGCGCCACTATCGGCGAAGTCGCCAACGAAGAACACAGCCTGCGCCAGCTCGGCAAGGCCGGCGTCAAGCGCTGGATGGGTATCCGCCCGACCGTGCGCGGCGTTGCGATGAACCCGGTCGATCACCCCCACGGTGGTGGTGAAGGCAAGACCGGCGAAGGCCGTCATGCAGTCGACCCATGGGGCAATCTGACCAAGGGTTACCGCACCCGTAACAACAAGCGCACGCAGGTCATGATCGTGTCGCGTCGCAAGAAGTAAGGGATAGCAGATGACTCGCTCTCTCAAGAAGGGCCCTTTCGTCGACCACCATCTGGTGGCCAAGGCCGACAAGGCCGTGACGACGAAGGACAAGAAGCCGATCAAGACCTGGTCGCGCCGCTCCATGGTTCTGCCCGAATTCATCGGTCTGACCATCGCCGTGCACAACGGCAAGCAGCACATCCCGGTCTACATCACCGATCAGATGGTGGGCCACAAGCTGGGCGAATTCGCCCTGACCCGCACGTTCAAGGGTCACCCCGCGGACAAGAAAGTCAAAAGGTAAGGAGCCGACATGTCTGAAACACGTGCAGTCCTCCGCGGCGTGCGCCTCTCGGTCGACAAAGGCCGTTTGGTTGCTGACCTGATCCGCGGCAAAAAAGTGGATCAAGCCCTCAACATCCTCACCTTCACCCAAAAGAAGGCTGCCGGGATCGTCAAGAAAGTGCTGGAGTCGGCCATCGCCAACGCCGAGCACAACGACGGTGCCGACATCGACGAGTTGAAGGTCACCACCATCTACGTTGAACAAGGTGCCACGCTCAAGCGTTTCACCGCGCGCGCCAAGGGCCGCGGCAACCGCATCAGCAAACCCACGTGCCACGTGTACGTGACGGTTGGCAATTAACGGAAGGTCTGGAAGATATGGGACAAAAAATCCACCCGACCGGCTTCCGTCTTTCGGTGAGCCGCAACTGGGCCAGCCGCTGGTATGCCAACAACCGTGACTTCGCCGGCATGCTGGCCGAAGACATCAAGGTGCGCGAGTTCCTGAAGGCCAAGCTCAAGAATGCCGCGGTCTCGCGCATCCTGATCGAGCGTCCTGCCAAGAACGCCCGCATCACCATCTTCTCGGCACGTCCGGGCGTGGTGATCGGCAAGAAGGGCGAAGACATCGAGAACCTGAAGAAGGAACTCGCCCTGCGCCTGAAGGTGCCGGTCGCGGTCAACATCGAAGAAGTGCGCAAGCCCGAAATCGATGCCAAGCTGATCGCCGACTCGATCACCCAGCAGCTCGAAAAGCGGATCATGTTCCGTCGCGCCATGAAGCGTGCGATGCAGAACGCGATGCGCCTGGGCGCCCTGGGCATCAAGATCATGTCGTCGGGTCGTCTGAACGGCATCGAAATCGCACGCTGCGAGTGGTACCGCGAAGGTCGCGTGCCACTCCACACTCTGCGCGCAGATATCGACTACGGCACCTCGGAAGCCAAGACCACCTACGGCGTCATCGGCGTCAAGGTCTGGGTCTACAAAGGCGACACGCTGGGTCGCAACGACCTGCCGGCCGTGGTCGAGACGCGCGACGACGAACGTCGTCCCCGTGGTCCGCGCCGCGATGCCCGCCCAGGCGAGCGTCCCGGTGGCGACCGCCGCCCGGCCCCGCGCCGTGACGGTGGCCGTCCGGTCGGTGGCAACACCGCGCCGGCCGACGGAAGCGACAAGCCCGCAGGTGCCGGTGGTGCCGCGGATCCCTCCGCCGTTAAGCGCGTCCGCAAGGTAGTCGCGCCCGCTGCAGCAGCGGACGGTGCAAAGGCCGAGTAATCGGTCTGTTTAAGGAAAAATTACCATGCTGCAACCCGCTCGCCGCAAATACCGCAAGGAGCAGAAGGGCCGCAACACCGGCATCGCCACACGGGGCAACTCCGTGGCGTTCGGTGACTTCGGCCTGAAGTGCACCGACCGCGGCCGCCTGACGGCCCGCCAGCTCGAAGCCGCACGCCGTGCGATTTCCCGTCACGTCAAGCGTGGCGGCCGTATCTGGATCCGTGTGTTCCCCGACAAGCCGATCTCCACCAAGCCCGCAGAAGTGCGGATGGGTAACGGCAAGGGTAACCCCGAGTACTACGTGGCCGAAATCCAGCCGGGCAAGATCGTCTTCGAGATCGTCGGTGTGCCGGAAGAACTGGCCCGCGAAGCGTTCAAGCTGGCAGCCGCCAAGCTGCCGCTGCGCACCACCTTCGTCGCACGCCAGCTCGGCGCCTGATCAGGAGAATGCAAATGACCAAAGCTGCTGATCTGCGCAACAAGGACGTCGCCGGCATCGAGACCGAAATCAAGGACCTGCAAAGGGCCCACTTCGGTCTGCGGATGCAGAAGGCCACGCAACAACTCAACAATTTGTCGACGCTGCGCACCACGCGCCGCGACATCGCCCGCGCCAAGACCATCCTTGCCCAAAAGCAGGCCGAGTCCAAGGCCGCCAAGTGAGGAGTGACCATGACGGAAGCTAAAAAATCCCTCAAGCGCACCTTGGTCGGCAAGGTAGTGAGCGACAAGCGTGCCAAGACCGTGACCGTGTTGGTCGAGCGTCGGGTGAAGCACGAGCTCTACGGCAAGATCGTTGCCAAGTCGAGCAAGTACCACGCGCACGACGAGAACGGCGACTACCACCTCGGCGACATGATCGAGATCACGGAAAGCCGTCCGATCTCGCGCACCAAGAACTGGGTCGCTACCCGCCTGGTGCAGAAGGCCGTCGTGGTCTGAGGCCCTGCGCCTCGGTACCTGCGGTCCGAACGAAAACGGCCCTCCTCACGGCGGGCCGTTTTTCTTTTGGGGCGGCGTTTTTCTCAACACGGGTGCCGATGTCCGGTGCCCTTCAACGGCAAGGAGCACGAGATGATCAAGGTAGGCGACAAGCTCCCGGCGGCGACGCTGATGGAGTACGCGGAAGTCGAACGCAACGGCTGCAGTGTCGGCCCGAACCCGGTGGACGTGCGGGCGGCCTCGGTCGGCAAGACGATCGCCGTCTTCGCCGTGCCGGGGGCCTTCACCCCCACCTGCTCGGCCAAGCACGTGCCGGGCTACGTGGACAACGTCGCAGCCTTTCAGGCGGCCGGCGTGGACGAGATCTGGTGCCTGTCGGTCAACGACGCGTTCGTGATGGGTGCCTGGGCACGCGACCAGAAGACCGCCGGCAAGGTGCGGATGCTGGCCGACGGCAGCGCGGCCTTCGCCCAGGCCACCGGCCTGACGCTCGACCTGGCCGGCCGCGGCATGGGCCTGCGCAGCAACCGCTATTCGATGCTGGTGCAGGACGGCGTGGTGCGGCAGTTGAACGTGGAAGCACCGGGCAAGTTCGAGGTGAGCGATGCCCAGACGCTGCTCGGCCAGGCGAGGCAGGCCTGATCTCGCCGTCATCGCAATGCTATTAAAATAATAGCTTTTGGTCGACGTTCCGCGCCGGCTGCAAGGCTTTCGATCTGAATACGGCGCCTTGGGCGCCATGTTCAAATGGCGGCTTTGAGGTAGTGCGCCCCGGCCAGCGGGCTGTCGTAGTAGGGCGGGATTTCCTCGAAGCCGAGGTCCGCATACAGCGCCCGGGCCGCGTCCATCGCATCGAGCGTGTCGAGCAGCACGCAGGCGTAGCCGCACTGGCGCGCCACGTCGAGCGCCGCCTCGGCCAGTTGCCGGCCCAGGCCGAAGCCGCGGAACACGCGGCGCACGTACAGCCGCTTCATCTCGCTCGCGTTGGGATAGTCGGAGGCGTCCAGCGGGCGCAGTGCGCAGCAGCCGCCCAGGCTGCCGTCGATCCAGGCCAGCAGCAGGCTGCCGCGCGGCGCGTCGTATTCGCCGGGCAGCCCGGCCACTTCGTCGTCGAACGCGACGCCGTCTAGCGCGGCCTGGATGCTCTGACCATACTCGCGCAAGATTTCGCGCGCCGCTTCCCACTCGTCCGGGGTGGCGGGCGGACGGATGTCGATCGAGGGCGGGGCGGTGCAGGACACGCGGTGGATGGCGGGTTGGGCCGGCCAGTTTAACGGCGAGGCGTGCCGTACGGCCGAAGGCCGTGCCCGTGGTGATCGACCGTGCCGCCTGCCGCTGTGCCTGACGTTTTCGCGTGCTCAGCCGCCGGCGGCCTGCACCATCCAGGCGACGGCGCCGCTGCAGGCGGCCATCACCGCCAGCGCGCCGAGCCGGTGGCGCCGGTCGTCGCGGCTGGCCTGCAGCTCGGCGGGCAGGGCGCGGTCGCCGTGCAGCATCGGCCGCACCAGAGTCTGGCGGCGCACCAGCACGTAGAACAGGATGGCCGCGACGTGCAGCGCCACCAGGCCGATCACCAGCCATTGGCCCCAGTGCTTGTGGTAGCCGGTCACCTGGCCGACGATGCTGCCCGAGACATGGCGCGAGAGCGGCCCGGCGAAGGCGATTTCGTCGTCGCTCATCAGGCCGGTGCCCACCTGCGCCGCCAGCACCGCCAGCATGCCGACGACCGACAGCGCGCCGAGCGGGCTGTGCCCCGCGCCGCCGCCGCCCTGCCCGCGCAGGTAGCGGCCCACGGCCGCGGGCGACGGCACGAAGCTCACGAAGCGCGACCAGCGCCCGCCCACGAAGCCCCAGACCAGCCGGAACAGCAGCAGCGCCAGCACCGCGTAGCCGAAGCGGAAGTGCCACACCATGGCGTTGCCGCCGGTGCGGCCGGTGACGACGAGGCCGACCACCGCGGCCGCCAGGGCCCAGTGGAAGAGGCGCGTGGGCAGGTCCCAGACTCGGATCGTGTGCTGCATGGTGGGATGTTGTCGGGGTGGTGAAAAAGCCGCGGTGCGTCTGGCGGCCGTGGTGGCCGGAATCTACACTGGCGCCGCGCCATGTCCGGCGCGCCACGACGACAACGAGGAGTCCACGATGAAGAAATACGCCTGTCTCGCCCTTGCGGCGGGCATCCTGCTCGCCGGGCCGGTGTTCGCCCAGTTCGCCAAGACGGAAGACGCGGTCAAATACCGCCAGGGCGCCCTGTTCGTGATGGGCCAGCACTTCGGCCGCGTCGGCGCGATGGCCAACGGCCGGGTGCCGTTCGATGCCAAGGTCGCCGCGGAGAACGCCGACGTCGTGGCCGAACTGGCGAAGCTGCCCTGGGCCGCGTTCGGCCCCGGCACCGAGGGCGGCAAGGCCAAGCCCGAGATCTGGAAGGAGCAGGCCAAGTTCAAGGAACACGGCGACAAGCTGGTCGCCGAGACCGCCAAGCTGGCCGCCGCCGCCAAGACCGGCAACCTCGACAGCCTGAAGGCCGCCTTCGGCAGCGCCGCCGGCACCTGCAAGGCCTGCCACGACGCGTTCCGCAACAGCTGATCCTCGGCGTCGGTCGTGCTATCGAATCGATAGCTGCCGGTCGGTGTCCACCAAGCCGAAGGGCCTGTTTTCGTGCGAAAACAGGCCCTTCGGTTTTCGCTGCGGTGCAGGGGCGGTATCAGGCCTCGGCCAGCAGCTTTTCGATCAGGCGGTGCAGTTCGGCGAAATCCGGCTGGCCCACGTAGGTCTTGACGATGTCGCCGCGCTTGTCGACCAGGTAGGTGGTGGGTGTGAGCTGCACGTCGCCCCAGGCCTTGGCGATGGCGCCGGTGTTGTCGATCGCCACCTGGAACGGCAGCTTGCGCGTCTCGGCGTAGTTGACGACGTAGCTGGGCGGGTCGTAGCTCATGGCGACGGCCACCGTCTCGAAGCCGCGCGCCTTGTACTTGTCGTAGGTCGACATGATCTGCGGCATCTCGGCCACGCAGGTGACGCAGCTCGTGGCCCAGAAGTTGACCAGCGCCACCTTGCCGCGCAGGTCCTGCGTGGTTTTTTGCGATCCGTCGAGCAGCACGAAGGTGGAGGCGGGCGCGGTCGAGGCGCCGCCCGACCACAGCGCTGCGCCGGTCAAACCCAGGGCGGCGACGGCGACGGCCGCGTAGAGGATGCGTTTCATGGTGGCCTGACGAGGTGGGGAGCCTGGGCGAGTGTAGGCCCGTGGCCGGATGGCTGCAGCGATGGACCGGGCGGCGGCGGCAAAGGTTCCCGCCGCCGCGGCGGTCGACCGCGCGGTGCCGCTCGATAATCCGGCATGCATCCGACCTCTCCTCGGCCCGGTCCCTCGGCGATGGCGTTGGCCGCCCTGGCCTGCATGGCAGCTTGCACGCCGGCGCTCAACTGGCGCGAGGTGCGCCTGCCGCCGACCCGGCTGCAGGTGCTGCTGCCCTGCAAGCCCGACGAGGGTACCCGCACCGTTACCCTGGCCGACCGGACCGTCGAGATGCACATGGTCGGCTGCGAGGCGCAGGGCGCCACCTACACCCTGGCCTGGGTGGCCGTGGCGGAGCCGGGCCGCGCCGGCGCGGTGCTGGGCGCCTGGCAGGACGCGACGCTGCAGCGTGTCGGCATCGCCGCGGGGCCCGACGCACCGGCCGGCACCGCCTTCGTGCCGCAGGGCGCGCTGGCGTTGCCGCAGGCGGTGCAGTGGCGGGCCGAGGGCCGCGCGCCCGAAGGCGGCCCGGTGGTGGTGCAAGCAGCCTGGTTCGTCGCCACCGGCGGCGCCGGCGTGCAGGCGTTCCAGGCGGCCGTCTACAGTCCGGCGCCGATGCCCGAGGGCGCGGCCGCGTTCTTCGACGGCATCCGGCTGCCCTGAGAACCCCGGCGTTGTCGCGCCTGTGCGCCGCTGCAGCGCGACGGCCGCTGCGGCGGTGCCGGTCACGCCCATAATGCGATGTTGCACCGCAACGCCATGACGACCAACCGCATCTTCATCATCGCCCACGCGCCGCTGGCCCATGCCCTGCGCCAATGCGTGCTGCATGTCTTTCCCGACAGCGGCGCAGGCATCGTGGCGCTCGACGTGCAGCCCAACGTCTCGCCCGAAGAAACGCTGGCCTCGGCCCGCATCATCCTGCAGCAGCAACGCGGCGCGGGCACCCTGGTGCTGGCCGACGTGTTCGGCGCCACGCCCTGCAACGTCGCCCAGCGCCTGGTCGACGGGGTACGCTCCAAGCTCGTGTGCGGCGTCAACCTGCCGATGCTGCTGCGCACCGTGACCTACCGCCACGAATCGCTCGACGCCCTGGTGTCGCGCGCGGTGGTCGGCGGCACGCAGGGCGTGATGCAGGTGGCCATCACCGCGCCGCAGAACCAGGCCCGAAAGAAACATGATCCAGACGACCACGACCATCAGCAATAAGCTCGGCCTGCATGCGCGCGCCTCCGCCAAGCTCACCAAGCTGGCGGGCAGCTTTCCGTGCGACATCTGGATCGCGCGCGGCGACCGCAAGGTGAACGCCAAGAGCATCATGGGCGTGATGATGCTGGCCGCAGGCATCGGCACCCAGGTGCGGCTGGAGACCGACGGCGCGCGGGAGCAGCAGGCGATGGACGCGTTGCTGGCCCTCATCTCCGACAAGTTCGGCGAAGGCGAATAGGCTTGAACCACCCCCAGCCTTCGCACTGCGTGTCTTCGGCACCCCCCTGCGAGGGGGCGGCGCTGGCGGTCCGGCAAAGCCGGTCCCGCTGCGCCCTGAGGGGGGCTTCGCTGCGCTTGCCGGGGTGGGCGGGGCGTTTCGACTAAAGGGCATTGCCATGACTTTCTCCATCCACGGTCTGCCGGTCGCGCGGGGCATCGCCATCGGGCGGGCGGTGCTGGCGGCGTCGAGCCGGATGGATGTGGCGCACTACTTCATCGACGCCGACAAGGTGGTCGAGGAGATTTCGCGGGTGCGGACGGCGCGCGACGCGGTGGTCGAGGAGATCCAGCGGCTGCAGCAGAGCGTCGCGCTGATGGGCCCGAAGGACGCGCCGCAGGAGTTGTCGGCGATCCTCGACGTGCACCTGATGCTGCTGCAGGACAAGGAGCTGGAGGAGGGCGTCAAGCACTGGGTGTCGGACCGGCTCTACAACGGCGAATGGGCGCTCACCACCCAGCTGGAGGTGATTTCGCGCCAGTTCGACGAGATGGAAGACCTCTACCTGCGCGAGCGCAAGGCCGACCTGGAGCAGGTCGTCGAGCGCATCTTGCGCTACATGAAAGGCGTGGCCTCGCCGGTCGCGCCTCCGCCGCCGCGGCCCGCGCCGCGCCAGCAGGACCTTTTGCTGGAAGACACGGTCGACGTGCCGTTGGTGCTGGTGGCGCACGATCTGTCGCCGGCCGACATGCTGCAGTTCAAGCAAAGCGTGTTCGCGGGCTTCGTGACCGACGTGGGCGGCAAGACCTCGCACACCGCGATCGTCGCGCGCAGCATGGACATCCCGGCAGTGGTCGGCGCCCGCAGCGCAAGCCAGCTGGTGCGGCAGGACGACTGGGTGATCATCGACGGCGACGCCGGCGTGATGATCGTCGACCCGTCGCCGATCATCCTTGCCGAGTACGGCTTCAAGCAACGCCAGGGCGACCTGGAACGGCTGCGGCTGGCGCGGCTGCGCCACACGCCGGCCGTCACGCTCGACGGCGAACGGGTGGAGCTGTTCGCCAACATCGAGATGCCGGAGGACGCCGAGGGCGCGGTCAAGGCCGGCGCGGTGGGCGTGGGCCTGTTCCGCAGCGAGTTCCTCTTCATGGGCCGCCAGTGCAAGCTGCCCGACGAGGAGGAACAGTACAACGCCTACCGCCTTGCGATCGAGGGCATGCAGGGCTTGCCGGTCACGATCCGCACGGTGGACGTGGGCGCCGACAAGCCGCTCGACGAATCCCGCCGCGACGACGCGCACTTGAATCCGGCGCTGGGCCTGCGCGCGATCCGCTGGAGCCTGGCCGATCCGGCGATGTTCCGCACCCAGCTGCGCGCGATCCTGCGGGCCTCGTTGCACGGCCCGGTGGGGCTGATGATCCCGATGCTGGCGCACGGCAGCGAGATCCGCCACACGCTGGCGCTGATCGACCATGCCCGCGCCGAGCTCGACAACGCCGGCATCGCCTACGGCCATCCGCGGATCGGCGCGATGATCGAGATCCCGGCGGCGGCGCTCACCCTGCCGCTGTTCCTGCGCTACTTCGACTTTCTCTCGATCGGCACCAACGACCTGATCCAATACACGCTGGCGATCGACCGGGCCGACGAATCGGTCGCCCACCTCTACGACCCGCTGCACCCCGCGGTGCTGAAGCTGGTGGCCGACACGATCGCCGCATGCCGCCGCGCCGGCAAGGGCGTGAGCATCTGCGGCGAGATGGCGGGCGATACCACCATGACCCGGCTGCTGCTGGGCCTGGGCCTGCGGACTTTTTCGATGCATCCGGCGCAGATCTTGGCGGTCAAGCAGGAAGTACTGCGCGCCGACACCGGGCGGCTGACGCCCTGGGCGCAGCGGGTGCTGGCTGCGGAAGACCCGGCCGCGGAGATGGCCCGCTAGGCGCTGCAGCGCATCGGCTGGAGCGGCGGTCCTGCCGTTGTCCGGGCGGCGCGGTTAGGCCGCGGATCGCACCCGCGACGCGATCACCGCCCCGGCCGTCACCAGCAGCGCCGCGCCCGCCAGGCTCCAGCGCAGCGGCTCGCCGGTGGTGGCCACCAGCATCAGGGTCGAGAGCACCGGCGTCAGGTAGCTCAGCACGCCGATCTGCCGCGGATCGCCGCGTTTGAGCGCTGCATCCCACAGGAAGAACGCGGCGCCCAGCGGGCCCAGGCCCATCGCCGCGACCAGCACCCAGTCGCGGGGAGTCAGCGTAACCGTCGACTCCAGCAGCGCATGGCACAGCAGCGCCAGCACGCCCGACACCAGCCCGAACAGCCCCACCGCCACCGTCGGGAACGGCGCCACCCGCCGGGTCAGCAGCGAGTACACCGCCCACAGCAGGGCCGAGCCCAGCGCCGGCAGGTAGCCCCAGGCCCCGCCGACAGCGCCCGCGCCGTCGGCCGCGCCGCGCCCCAGGATCGCCAGCGCCGCGCCCGCGAAGCCGCAGAACGCGGCCAGCAGGTGCCCGGGCCGTAGCGCCATGCCCGGCAGCAGCACCGGCGCCAGCAGCACGATCAGGAGCGGCCAGAGGTAGTTGACCAGGTTGGCCTCGACCGGCGGCGCATGTCGCAGCGCGATGAACAGCAGGAAGTGGTAGCCGAAGAGCCCCGCCACGCCGATGCTCAGCGTGCCCGCCGGCACCCGCCACAGCGACGGCCGCCGCGCCGCCCAGAACCAGCTGGGCACGCTGCCCATCAGCAGCGCCAGGCCGGTCAGCAGGAAGGGCGGCAGATGGGCCAGGGCCACGCCCAGCGCGGCCAGGGTGGCCCAGAGCAGGATGGCCCCGAGGGCGAGGATACGTGCGGACATCGGAGGGCGGATTTATGAATGAAAATTGCCTGTAGCCGGCGTACGGCGCCGATTGCTAGCTATGAATACTATAGCGTCGGTTGGAAACATTGCCGTGCCGCCAGAAGGTGTGAAAGAACCGTAGCGAGCAAGTCCGAATGTGCGGCGCGGACCGGAGCCGTACTGCGGTACGGTGAGGACCACCGCCGCGCAATCGGGCTGCGCAGTAGGTTCTCTCACACCTTCTAGCCATCCAGTGGCCGGAGCAGCTCGGCCACATCGGTCTCGGTGAACAGCGGCTCGCGCCGGGCCGCCGCGCCGCTGTAGAGGCTGTCGGCCAGCGCGGCCTTGCGCTCCTGCAGGGCCAGGATGCGTTCCTCGATCGTGCCTTCGGCCACCAGCCGGTAGACCATCACCCGCTGGGTCTGGCCGATGCGGTGGGCGCGGCCGGTGGCCTGGGCTTCGGCCGCGGGATTCCACCACGGGTCGTAGTGGATTACCGTGTCGGCCTGCGGCAGGTTCAGGCCGGTGCCGCCGGCCTTCAGGCTGATCAGGAACAGCGGCACCTCGCCGCCGGTGAAGCGGTCGATGGCGCGGTCGCGGTCCTTCGTCTGGCCGGTGAGCTTGGCCCAGGCCATGCCGCGCTGCGCGAGTTCGGTCTCGATCAAGCCCAGCATGGTGGTGAACTGCGAGAACACCAGGACCTTGCGGCCTTCGGCCAACATCTCGGTGAGCTGCTCCATCAGAAGGTCCAGCTTGGCCGACTGGCGCAGCGCCTGGCCGGCCGGCACCGAGGCCAGCAGGCGCGGGTCGCAGCAGACCTGGCGCAGCTTCAGTAGCGCATCCAGGATCTGGATCTGCGACTTCGCCAGGCCCTTGTCGGCCAGTGCGTCGCGCACGGCCTTCTCGGTCGCCAGGCGGATCGTCTCGTACAGGTCGGCCTGCGCGCCGCCGAGGGCGATGCGTACGGTGGTCTCCTGCTTCTCGGGCAGCTCGCCAGCCACCTCCGACTTGCCGCGTCGCAGCAGGAACGGGGTGACGCGGCGGCGCAACTGGCCCAGCCGCTCGCCGTCGCCGTGCTTTTCGATAGGGGTCCGGAACAATTCCTTGAAGCGCGCCTGGTTGCCCAGGAAACCCGGCATCAGAAAGTGGAACAGGCTCCACAGTTCGCCCAGGTGGTTTTCCAGCGGCGTACCCGACAGGCACAGGCGGTGCCGCGCGTCCAGGCCGGCCACCACCTGTGCCGCCTGGGTGCTCGCGTTCTTGATGTTCTGCGCCTCGTCCAGCACCACCAGGTGCCAGGGCTGGGCCATCCACTGTTCGCGGTCGCGCTGCAGCAGCGAATAGGGCGCGATGACTAGGTCGTGCTGCGCGAAGCCGGCGGCCTGCGTATGCCGGCCACCGCCGTGCCACACCCGGCTGCGCAGCGAGGGGGCGAAGCGGGCCGCCTCGCGTTGCCAGTTGCCCAGCAGGCTGACCGGCGCGATCACCAGGCAGGGCCGGTCGAGCCGGCCGGCCTCCTGCTCGGCCAGCAGGTGCGCCAGGGTCTGCAGCGTCTTGCCCAGGCCCATGTCGTCGGCCAGGATGCCGGCCAGGCCCTGCGCCCGCAAAAACTGCAGCCACCGCAGGCCGTGCTGCTGGTAGGGCCGCAGCGTGGCGCGCAGGCCGGCGGGCACCGGCACTGCGGGCAGCGCGCCCTGGCCGCTCAGCGTGTCCAGCAGGCCGCGCAGTGGGTCGGCGCCGTGCCAAGCCACGCCGTCGCCCACGGCGGCCGTCAGCCGCAACGCCTCGGTGCGCGACAGGCGCAGAAGCGTACCTTCCAGGTCCTGCGCGTGGCGGTCGCCCACCAGGTCGATCAGCGCCTGCAGCCAGGGCTTGAGCGGTGCCGACGGCAGGCGCAGGAAGCCGCCGTCCGGCCGCGGACGCCAGATCCATTCGGGCAGGTCGTTGCCCTCGGCCGTGGGTCGCAACTGGGCCAGCAGTTCGGGCAGCCAGGGCAGCACGTTCTGCCGTACGCCGTCGATCTCGATGCCCAGCGACAAATCGAACCAGGGCGAGGGCGCAGCGCCTTCGGCAGTGCCGCCATCGAGCGCCAGCGTCTCCCCGCCGGCCGACACCAGGTGCACGTCCAGCGCATCGGCCTGCTGCACGAAGCCGTGCAGGTCGCCATCGACCTGCAGCACACAGCCTGTCTCGCGCAGCGGCGCGAAATCGCGGCAGGCCCATTCGAGCCAGGGCGAGAGCCCCGGCCGCGACGTCGTCGGCAGCAGATGGTGGCGACCTTGGCCGTCGTCGACCAGCCCCAGCGCCTGCAGGGCCCGGCGCGCCTGCATCTCGGCAGCCAGTTGCCGGTGCAGCAGCACCCGGCGGCCACCGTCCTGGACCAGAACGCAGCCTTCCTGGTGCGGCCAGCAGTGGCGCATACCGTCGTAGTCGAATAGCAGGGCCGCGCGCAACAGGCCGTGGGTGGCGCGCTCGGCCAAGGGTACGGCCGACAGCCGCAGGTGCGCGACAGGCACCACACCCTGCACCGTTTCCGGCACGGCGACGGTGGGCGGCAGCGGCAGGCCGGCCAGCCGGCCCAGCAGCACCGCCTGCTGACGCTCGAAGGCAGACTGCGGAATTGGCGGAGCATCCAGCAGCAGGGGCAGATGCTCGGCCGCCACTCCCGTCGCTTCGGCCAGGCCGCAGCAGCCCTGGTCGGTGTCCAGATAGAGCGGCGGCGGCCCGTTGAACAGCAGTGTCTGTGCGGTGGCATTCGCCAGCCGGGGGAGCAGGGTCCAGACCGGCTCGGCATCGGAGGCGCGGGTGCTTTCCTTCCACTGCCAGGCGATCGTGCGGGGCGGCTGCCAGCGTAGCGGCGAGCCGGTGATCTGCTCCTGCGCATCCGCCAGGAACAGGCGCCCGGTACCCGCAGCCAACTGCAGCGCCAGGAGCCCGGCCTGGCCTTGCAGCCGGCCGGTGTTCAAGCTGTAGCCGGTGCGGGGCAGCGATGCTATCAGGCGCACGCACTCCCGGTCGTCGAAGCCCGACCGAACGGCGGACGCGCCTGTCGGCATGGCACTGTCGTAATGGTACGGCGTCTTCACCTTGGTCCAACCGCCACGCTTCAGAGGATGCGACATGCCCCACGACAGCGCCAACCGCGGCGCCTCGGTGGTGCTGCGAGCGGGGCGCTGCACGTGCAGCAAAAAGACATGGCGGTCCACCGTGGGGGACTGTGCCGGCGGTGCTGTCGCGGTGCCGAAAAGGTCCAGCCAGCGGTCGAGCTGCGCCAGGACGGGCGGCTCCGCAGGCGGGGCCTGGGGGCGCGCCCTGCCACCCTCGGTGGCATCGGGGGGCGCGAACACCTGCGAAGCCCGGACGGTTGTGACTGCCGACTGCGATGCGGTCTTCGATGGCGACGGCGGTGCGGGTGGCGGCTCGACCACCGTCATCTTCGACTTGTAGGCTGCGCGCAGCGTCAGCGCCACCGCATGCTTGCAGTTGCGGCCTACGGGGCAAGAGCAGTCGCTGCCGAACAGCACGATGCGCCCCTTGCTGTCCACCTCCAGCAGCACGGTGATCTCGTAAGGCTCGCGCTCGGTACCCTGCACCTCGCCGTCGATCCGCCATTCGGTGCTGCTGGAAGCCTCCAGCGTGTGCCCCAGCACTTGTTGGCGGCGGTAGATGTCGAGCCCGCGCGCATAGGCGGCGTCGGGCACATGGCTCCGCAGCGACTGCGGATCAAGCAGAAAACGCGGCGCGCCAGGCATCAGCCTGCGACGGCATTCAGGACGTGTTCGGCCTGCTGGTCGGCGTGGTAGCTGGAGCGCACCATGGCGCCGACGGCGGCGTGGGTGAAGCCCATTTTGTAGGCCTCTTCCTCGAACATCTTGAAGGTGTCGGGGTGCACGTAGCGCTTGACCGGCAGGTGCGAGTTGGACGGCGACAGGTACTGGCCGATGGTCAGCATGTCGATGTCGTGCGCCCGCATGTCGCGCATGATCTGCAGGATTTCTTCGTCGGTCTCGCCCAGGCCGACCATGATGCCGCTCTTGGTCGGCACGGTGGGGTGCAGCGCCTTGAACTTCTTGAGCAGGTTCAGGCTGAACAGGTAGTCGGACCCGGGGCGCGCTTCCTTGTAGAGGCGCGGCGCGGTTTCGAGGTTGTGGTTCATCACGTCGGGCGGCGCGGCCTTCAGGATCTCCAGCGCACGGTCGTCTCGGCCGCGGAAGTCGGGCACCAGGATCTCGATCTGGGTGGTGGGCGACAGCTCGCGGATATTGCGGATGCACTCGACGAAATGGCCGCTGCCGCCGTCGCGCAGGTCGTCGCGGTCGACGCTGGTGATCACCACGTATTTGAGGCGCAACTGGGCGATGGTGCGGGCCAGGTTCAGCGGCTCGTCCTGGTCGAGCGGGTCGGGGCGGCCATGACCCACGTCGCAGAACGGGCAGCGGCGGGTGCACTTGTCGCCCATGATCATGAAGGTGGCCGTGCCCTTGCCGAAGCATTCGCCGATGTTGGGGCAGCTGGCTTCCTCGCAGACCGTATGCAGCTTGTTCTCGCGCAGGATCTGCTTGATCTCGTAGAAGCGGGTGGTGGGGCTGCCGGCCTTGACGCGGATCCAGTCGGGCTTTTTGAGCACCTCGCCCTGGACCACCTTCACCGGGATGCGCGAGAGCTTGGCGCCTGCCTTCTGCTTGGCCAGCGGGTTGTAGGTGGCGAGGGCTTGCGCCTCGCGGACGACGTCGGTTGTGCTCATTGGGCGGCGCTTTCGGCAGGGTCAGGGTGCGAGGTAGATGCCGAGCTTGTGCCCCAGCACCGACGCTGCCTCGTCCCAGGAAACAGGAACTCCGATTGTAGAAAGGTCGACGGTCCGCAGGCCCGCATACCCGCAGGGGTCGATTCGCGAGAAGGGTTCCAGGTCCATCGCCACGTTGAGCGCCACGCCGTGGTAGGTGCGGTGGCGGCTCACCTTGATGCCGAGCGCCGCGATCTTTCCCAGGCCGCGGAACGGATCGCCCTCGGGCATCGGGCCGACGAGCGCCGCGTGCGAGAACGGGTCGTCCAGGCGCAGGTAGATGCCGGGCGCGGCGGGCACGCGGTGGCCCGTCACGCCCAGGTGGGCCAGCGTGGCGATCACCGCCTCCTCGATGCGGTGGACGTACTCCTTCACGAAGTAGCCGGCGCGCTTCAGGTCGATCAGCGGGTAGGCGGTCACCTGGCCCGGCCCGTGGTAGGTCACCTGGCCACCGCGGTTGGTGGCCACCACCGGGATCCCGCCGGGCGCCAGCAGGTGGCCGGCCCGGCCGGCGAGGCCCTGGGTGAAGACCGGGTCGTGCTCGCAGAGCCACAGCGCATCGGGCGTGTCGGCGGTGCGCTCGGCGGTGAAGGTCCGCATCGCCGCGTAGCTTTCCGCGTAGTCGATGCGGCCGACCACCAGGGTGTTCAGTGCCATCGGCGCCGGCCTGCAGCAGGGCGGTGCCGGGTCACAGCACCACCTTCACCATCGGATGGCCCGACAGCGCGCGGTAGAGGTCGTCGAGCTGTTCGCGGCTGGTGGCGGTCACGGTGATCGTGATGCCGAGGTAGTTGCCGGCGCCGCTCTCGCGCAGCTCGATGGTGCCGGCGTCGAAGAACGGGTCGTGTTCCTTCGCGATCGCGGTGATCGCATGCACCAGCCCGTCGGCCTTGGCGCCCATCACCTTGATCGGGAACAGCGACGGGTACTCGATCAGCGAATCCTTGCGGGGGTCGGTGGCGGCGGGCGGGGGGGCGGTCATGGCGGGCTCCATTAGAGGAAAGGGATCGGGTCGAAGAGCGTCACGGCGAGGGCGGCGGGATGGCGGCGCGGCGTGAAAACGCGCGGGTCTCGCCGATCGCCATCGCCTCGAAAATGCCGGGCGGCAGGCCCTGCGCCGTGCAGGCCGCGGCCAGGTCGCGCGGCTTCACGGGAGGAGCGGCCCCGGCGGGTTGCGCGGATAAGATGCGCACGCCGAAAAAGTTGGCATGCGAATGGTCTGGGCGACGGCGGAGCGGGACGGAGGCGGCGCGAGGGCGTCAAGCATCCAACTTTCTCCCTTAACGCACCGGGTCATGGCGCCAACGTATGGGCTTCTACTTATAATCAATGGCTTTGCTCAAGTCCTGGCAATTTGTAACGCTGGAACCTTTTTTAAAGAAGCCCGCGTGATGGATGACGAACTGGAGGCAAACGTTCCCGATTTCAAGCCGCTGACCGCGGAGGAGGCGCGGAAGCTGCGGGAAATGCGTCCTTGCGTTTCGCCGTGGCGGATCGTCGCGGGGCAGGCGGCGGTGGGGGTCGTGGCCGCGTCGGCGGCTTGGTTGCTCACCGGGCAGGCTCGTATGGGATGGTCGGCTGCCTGGGGTGCGTGGGCGGTGGTGTTTCCCGCCGCCGTGTTCGCCCGGGGCATCACCCGCCGAAACGCGGCTGTGCGCCCGGGTGCCGTCGCAGTCGGGTTCTTGGGATGGGCATTCGTCAAGATCGGCCTCGCGGTCCTGCTGCTGGCGGTGTCGCTGCGGGTGGTGCCGGAGTTGAGTTGGCTCGCGTTGATCGCGGGCATGGTCTTGGCGATGAAGGCGTACTGGATCGCGCTGCTGGCGCGTCCCGGTTCTCGCACAACGGATGAATTGCGCTCGAAGGGCGCCGAAGGATAGAACCGAGATGGCCGCAGAAGGACACGCCCCGACCGCCAGTGAATACATCGTTCACCATCTGACGCACTGGCAGGTCAACTGGAATCTGGAGTCTGTGAAGCAGGCCAAGATCATCGATTTCAACGTCCTCAACCTGGACTCGATCCTCTACGCGCTGGCGATCGGCGCGCTGGGCTGCTTCGTGCTGTGGCTCGCCGCGCGCAAGGCGACCTCGGGCGTGCCGGGCCGCTTCCAGGCCGCGGCCGAGATGCTGGTCGAGATGGTCGACAACCAGGCCAAGGCCAACATCAAAAGCGCGCAGAGCCGCAAGTTCATCGCGCCCCTGGCCCTGACCGTGTTCGTCTGGATCTTCCTGCTGAACGCGATGGACATGCTGCCGGTCGATCTGCTGCCGCAGCTCTGGGCCCTGGCCCACGGCGCCTCCGGCCGCGATCCGGCCCACGCCTACATGCGCGTCGTGCCGACCGCCGATCTCTCCACCACCCTGGGCTTGTCCACGTCGGTGCTGGTGCTGTGCCTGATCTACAGCGTCAAGGTCAAGGGCCTGGGCGGCTGGGGTCACGAACTGATCACCGCACCTTTCGGTGCGCACCCGGTCCTCTGGCCGATCAACCTGCTGATGCAGGTCATCGAATACCTGGCGAAGACGGTCTCGCACGGCATGCGGCTGTTCGGCAACATGTACGCCGGTGAACTGGTCTTCATGCTGATCGCACTGATGGGCGGTGCCGCGGCGCTGTCGCTGCCGGGCGTGCTGCTGCCGATCGGGCACATCATCGCCGGCACCATCTGGGCCATCTTCCACATCCTGGTGATCACCCTCCAGGCGTTCATTTTCATGATGCTGACCTTGATCTATCTCGGCCAAGCGCATGAAGCCCACTAGCGCACGCTAGTTTCTTTCGCCCCTTCCTCCCTTTTCACTTTTCAATCTCTCTCCAAAGGAAACATCATGGAAAACGTTCTCGGTCTCGTCGCTCTGGCTTGTGGTTTGATCGTGGGTTTGGGCGCTATCGGCGCTTCGATCGGCATCGCCCTGATGGGTGGCAAGTTCCTGGAAGCGTCGGCTCGCCAGCCCGAGCTGATCAACGAACTGCAGACCAAGATGTTCATCTTGGCCGGTCTGATCGACGCGGCATTCCTGATCGGCGTGGCCATCGCCCTGCTGTTCGCTTTCGCCAACCCCTTCGTTCTGGCCTGATTCCCGTCCGACGCCATCTGATGAGAAAGGTGTTGCCGTGAGTATCAACGCGACCCTGTTCGTTCAGGCCATCGTCTTCCTGATCCTGGTGCTGTTCACGATGAAATTCGTGTGGCCCCCGATCGCGAAGGCGCTGGACGAACGCGCACAGAAAATCGCCGATGGCCTCGCTGCTGCCGATCGCGCCAAGTCCGAACTGACCGCTGCCAACCAGCGCGTCGAGAAAGAACTGGCCGAAACGCGCAACGAAACCACGCAGCGCCTGGCAGATGCCGAGCGCCGTGCCCAGGCCATCATCGAGGAAGCCAAGGCCCGTGCCGGCGAGGAAGGCAACAAGATCGTTGCCGCCGCCCGTGCAGAAGCCGAGCAGCAGACCGTGCGCGCCCGTGAAGCGCTGCGCGAAGAAGTCGCTGTTCTCGCCGTCAAGGGCGCCGAGCAGATCCTGCGCAAGGAAGTCGATGCCGGCGTCCACGCCGACCTGCTCTCCCGCCTGAAGACCGAGCTGTAAGGGGACGTCATGGCAGAACTCGCCACCATCGCGCGCCCTTACGCAGAAGCGCTGTACCAGTCGGCGGCCGGCGGCGATCTCGCCGCCACCGCGGCCTGGGTCGACGAACTCTCGGCGATCGCTGCCAATCCGCAGTTCGCCCAGTTTTCCGACAACCCCAAGTTCTCGACCGACCAGGTGTTCGACGTCATCGCGGGCGTGGCACGCACGCCCCTGACCGAGCCGGCTCGCAATTTCCTGCGCATGGTCATCGAGAACGGCCGGCTGGCGGTACTGCCCGAAATCGCACACCAGTTCCGCGCGCTCAAGAACGCGCAGGGCGGCTCCTCGGATGCCGTGGTGTACAGCGCTTTCCCGATCGACGCCGCCGCGCTGGCCGAACTCGGTCAGGTGCTGCAGAAACGCTTCGGCCGCCAGTTGAACCTGACGGTCCGGCAGGATCCATCGCTGATCGGCGGCGTGCGCGTCGTGGTCGGCGACGAGGTGCTCGACACCTCGGTCAAGGCCCGTCTCGAACAAATGAAGGTGGCTCTCGCCGCGTGACCCGCGACCCGAGCACCCCGCTAACCCCCAAGACAAGGAAAGAGTCATGCAACTCAATCCCGCAGAAATCTCCGAACTGATCAAGAGCCGCATCGAAGGGCTGGCGGGCAGTGCCGACATCCGCAACCAGGGCACGGTCGTCTCGGTGACCGACGGCATCGTCCGCGTCCACGGCCTGTCGGACGTGATGCAGGGCGAAATGCTCGAATTCCCGGCCGGCTCCGACGGCCAGCCGTCGTACGGCCTGGCGTTGAACCTCGAACGCGACTCGGTCGGCGCCGTGATCCTGGGCGAGTACGAGCACATCTCCGAAGGCGACACCGTCAAGTGCACCGGCCGCATCCTGGAAGTGCCGGTCGGCCCCGAACTGGTCGGCCGCGTGGTCGACGCGCTGGGCCAGCCGATCGACGGCAAGGGTCCGATCAACGCCAAGCTCACCGACGTGATCGAGAAGGTCGCGCCCGGCGTGATCGCCCGCCAGTCGGTCGACCAGCCGCTGCAGACCGGCCTGAAATCGATCGACTCGATGGTTCCCGTGGGCCGCGGCCAGCGCGAACTGATCATCGGCGACCGCCAGACCGGCAAGACGGCCGTGGCCATCGACGCGATCATCAGCCAGAAGGGCCAGAACGTCACCTGCATCTACGTCGCGATCGGCCAGAAGGCCTCGACGATCAAGAACGTGGTGCGCGCGCTGGAGCAGTCCGGTGCGATGGACTACACCATCGTCGTCGCCGCCTCGGCTTCCGAGTCGGCCGCGATGCAGTACGTGTCGGCCTATTCCGGCTGCACGATGGGCGAGTACTTCCGCGACCGCGGCGAAGACGCGCTGATCGTGTACGACGACCTGTCCAAGCAGGCCGTCGCCTACCGCCAGGTCTCGCTGCTGCTGCGCCGCCCACCGGGCCGCGAAGCCTATCCCGGCGACGTGTTCTATCTCCACAGCCGCCTGCTCGAGCGTGCAGCCCGCGTCAACGCCGACTACGTGACCGCGTTCACCAAGGGTGCCGTGACCGGCAAGACCGGCTCGCTGACCGCGCTGCCGATCATCGAAACGCAGGCGGGCGACGTGTCCGCCTTCGTGCCGACCAACGTGATCTCGATCACCGACGGCCAGATCTTCCTGGAAACCAGCCTGTTCAACGCCGGTGTCCGCCCCGCCATCAACGCCGGTATCTCGGTGTCGCGCGTCGGTGGTGCCGCCCAGACCAAGCTGATCAAGAACCTGTCGGGCGGTATCCGTACCGATCTGGCGCAGTACCGGGAACTGGCCGCTTTCGCGCAGTTCGCATCCGACCTGGACGAAGCCACCCGCAAGCAGCTGGAGCGCGGTGCCCGCGTGACCGAACTGCTCAAGCAGGCCCAGTACAGCCCGCTGCCGATCGCCCTGATGGCCTCGACGCTGTTCGCGGTGAACAAGGGTTTCCTGGACGACATCGAGGTCAAGCAGGTGCTGGCGTTCGAACACGGACTTCACCAGTTCCTCAAGACCAGCCACGGCGCCCTGCTCGACAAGCTCGAGAAGGCCAAGGCCATGGACAAGGATGCGGAAGCCGAACTGAGCACTGCAATCACCTCGTTCAAGAAGTCCTTTGCCTGATCGCGTTCAGGTGAAGGTTCCAAGGAGTTCCAATGGCAGCAGGTAAGGAAATCCGCGGCAAGATCAAATCGGTGGAAAACACCAAGAAGATCACCAAGGCCATGGAAATGGTGGCCGCGTCCAAGATGCGCAAGGCGCAGGACCGGATGCGCGCCGCGCGTCCCTACAGCGAGAAGGTCCGCGCCATCGCCGCCCACCTGGGCGAGGCGCATCCCGAGTACACCCACCCGTTCATGCAGGCGAACGAGGCCAAGGCCGCGGGCTTCATCGTCGTGACGACCGACAAGGGTCTGTGCGGCGGCATGAACACCAACGTCCTGCGGGCGGTGACGACCAAGCTGCGCGAGCTGCAGTCGCAGGGCGTGCAGGCCGAAGCGGTGGCCATCGGCAACAAGGGCCTCGGTTTCCTGAACCGCATCGGCGCCCGGGTGGTGTCGCATGTCACCGGCCTCGGCGACACGCCGCACCTCGACAAGCTCATCGGGCCGGTCAAGGTGCTGCTGGATGCGTATGCCGAAGGCAAGCTCGGCGCGGTCTACCTCTGCTACACCCGCTTCATCAACACGATGAAGCAGGAGTCGGTGGTCGAACAGCTGCTGCCGCTGGCCCCCGAGACGCTGCAGAAGGATGCCAGCGCCCCCGCATGGGACTACATCTACGAGCCCGATGCGCAGAGCGTCATCGACGAGCTGCTGGTGCGCTATGCCGAATCGCTGGTCTACCAGGCGGTGGCGGAGAACATGGCGTCGGAGCAGTCGGCCCGGATGGTGGCGATGAAGGCCGCGACCGACAACGCCGGCAACGTCATCGGCGAACTCAAGCTGATCTACAACAAGACGCGCCAGGCTGCGATCACGAAAGAACTTTCGGAAATCGTCTCGGGCGCCGCCGCCGTCTGACGACGGCGCGCGTCGAAGTCACGTTTAATTTTTGGAGCAAACAATGGCCGAAGCAATTACGCAAGCAGGCGCCCAGGGCAAGATCGTTCAGTGCATCGGCGCCGTGGTGGACGTGGAGTTTCCACGCCACCAGATGCCCCGCATCTACGACGCCCTGAAGCTCGACGGTTCTGCCCTGACGCTGGAAGTGCAGCAGCAGCTCGGCGACGGCGTGGTCCGCACGATCGCGCTGGGTTCGTCCGACGGCCTGCGCCGCGGCCTGATGGTGTCCAACACCAACGCCCCCATCACCGTGCCTGTCGGCAAGGCGACGCTCGGCCGCATCATGGACGTTCTGGGCAGCCCGATCGACGAGCGCGGCCCGGTCGGCCAGGAACTCACCGCCTCGATCCACCGCAAAGCACCCGCGTACGACGAGCTGTCGCCTTCGCAGGAACTGCTGGAGACCGGCATCAAGGTGATCGACCTGGTCTGCCCGTTCGCCAAGGGCGGCAAGGTGGGCCTGTTCGGTGGCGCCGGTGTAGGCAAGACGGTGAACATGATGGAGCTCATCAACAACATCGCCAAGGCGCATTCGGGCCTGTCCGTGTTCGCCGGCGTGGGTGAGCGGACCCGGGAAGGCAACGACTTCTACCACGAGATGGCCGACTCCGGCGTCGTGAACCTCGAGGACCTCGAGCAGTCGAAGGTCGCCATGGTCTACGGCCAGATGAACGAGCCGCCGGGCAACCGCCTGCGCGTGGCCCTGACCGGCCTGACGATAGCCGAGTCGTTCCGCGACGAAGGCCGCGACGTGCTGTTCTTCGTGGACAACATCTACCGCTACACGCTGGCCGGTACCGAAGTGTCGGCACTGCTGGGCCGCATGCCGTCCGCCGTGGGCTACCAGCCGACGCTGGCCGAGGAAATGGGCCGCCTGCAGGAGCGGATCACGTCGACCAAGGTCGGCTCGATCACCTCGATCCAGGCCGTGTACGTGCCGGCCGACGATTACACCGATCCGTCGCCCGCCACCACCTTCGCCCACCTGGACTCCACCGTGGCGCTGTCGCGCGACATCGCATCGCTGGGCATCTACCCGGCCGTGGACCCGCTGGATTCGACCAGCCGCCAGCTGGACCCGAACGTCGTCGGCGAAGAGCACTACAACACGGCCCGCGCCGTGCAGGGCACGCTGCAGCGCTACAAGGAACTGCGCGACATCATCGCGATCCTGGGCATGGACGAGCTGGCACCGGAAGACAAGCTGGTCGTGGCCCGTGCCCGGAAGATCCAGCGTTTCCTGTCGCAGCCGTTCCACGTCGCGGAAGTGTTCACCGGCTCCCCCGGCAAGTACGTGCCGCTGGCCGAAACCATCCGTGGTTTCAAGATGATCGTGGCCGGCGAGGCCGACCATCTGCCGGAACAGGCGTTCTACATGGTCGGGACCATCGACGAAGCCTTCGAGAAGGCCAAAAAGCTGGCGTAAGCGGTGTATCCGGGCGCCTGGCGGCGTTGCCGTGCTCGACGTACGCAAGTAAGTCTCCGCGCGGTGCCTTGCCAGTCACCCGGCTACTTGCTTTCACCTGCTTTTTGTCAGCGTAAAAGGAAACCACATGGCCAACACCATTCATGTCGACGTCGTCAGCGCGGAAGAGTCGATCTTTTCCGGCGAGGCACGCTTCGTCGCCTTGCCGGGTGAAGCCGGCGAGCTGGGCGTGTATCCGCGCCATACGCCCCTGATCACCCGGATCAAGCCGGGAACGGTCCGCATCGAGACGGCAGACGGTGGCGAAGAGTTCGTTTTCGTGGCCGGCGGCATTTTGGAGATCCAGCCCGACTGCGTCACCGTGCTTTCCGATACCGCGGTGCGCGGCAAGGACCTGGACGAAGAAAAAGCCAACGCCGCCAAGGCAGCCGCTGAGGAAGCGCTGAAGAACGCCAAGACCGATCTGGACCTGGCCCGTGCGCAGTCCGAACTGGCCGTCATGGCCGCCCAGATCGCCGCCCTGCGCCGGTACCGCCAGAAGCGCTGATCACGCATTGCAGCCCGCCGTCAAAAACCGCCTCCGGGCGGTTTTTGCTTATGGGCGGCCTTGGTCCGAGTACGACGTGGTGGCCCATGCGGGGCGGAGGCCGCGCGACTGGATGGCTGGAGGCGACGGGTAATTTGTTGCAGAGCTGTGTCGCAGGCGTAATAACCTGCATTGCCCCACTCCGTCTCTCTGCTACAGGAACCGTCCATGCCCCTGCCTTTCGCGTCGCGCGACTTCGTCTGCCGTGTAAAGCGGCGCCGCACGGACCGTCATGCAGCCCCGTGGGCGCTTGTCGGCGGGCAACCGGTCGTTCCCTTCTCGATGGCCTGAGCGGCGCAGCGGCATGGACCTCGTCGTCGCCCGGCCCGAAGGCCTGTACTGTCCCCCGGGCGATTTCTACATCGATCCCTGGAAGCCGGTGGAGCGGGCCGTCATCACCCATGCGCACTCGGACCATGCCCGCTGGGGGCATGCCCACTACCTGGCCCAGACCGACAGCGAGGGCACCCTGCGCACCCGGCTCGGGGCCGACATCAACCTCCAGACGCTGCCCTACGGCGAGACCATCGAGCACCACGGCGTGAAGGTGTCGCTGCATCCGGCGGGCCACGTCCTCGGGTCGGCCCAGGTGCGGCTGGAGCATGGTGGCCGGGTCTGGGTGGCCTCGGGCGACTACAAGCTGGAGGACGACGGCACCTGCGCGCCCTTCGAGGCGGTGCGCTGCGACACCTTCATCACCGAATCGACCTTCGGCCTGCCGATCTACCGCTGGCCGACGCAGCCGGTGCTCTTCGCCGACATCGACGCCTGGTGGCGCGCCAACGCCGAGGCCGGCCGCGCCTCGGTGCTGCTCTGCTACAGCTTCGGCAAGGCGCAGCGGCTGCTGCACGGGGTCGACAGCAGCATCGGGCCGATCGTGGTGCACGGCGCGGTGGAGCCGCTCAATGCGGTGTACCGCGCGGCCGGCGTCGCGCTGCCGCACACCTACCGGGTGACCGACGAGGGTGTCGATGCCGCGATGCTCAAGACCGCGCTGGTGCTGGCACCGCCCTCGGCCCAGGGCTCGACCTGGCTGCGGCGCTTCGGCAACTACTCCGACGCCTTCGCCAGCGGCTGGATGCAGCTGCGCGGCACCCGCCGCCGCCGGGGGGTCGACCGCGGCTTCGTCATGTCCGACCATGCCGACTGGCCCGGCCTGCAGCAGGCGATCGGCGCGACCGGGGCCGAGCGCATCTTCGTCACCCACGGCAGCGTCGAGATCCTGGTGCGCTGGCTGACCGACAACGGCCTGGAGGCCCAGGGCTTCAAGACCGAATACGGCGACGAGGACGAAGCCGACGGCGACGCCACCGCCAAGTCCGCCACCGAAGCCCCTGCCGAGCCGGTGCCTGCTGCCGCATGAAAGCCTTCGCCGCGCTGTACCGCGCCCTCGACGCCACCACCTCCAGCCTGGCCAAGCAGGCGGCCCTGCAGCAGTACCTGCTGCAGGCCACGCCGGCCGATGCCGCCTGGGCGGTGTACTTCCTGGCCGGCGGCAAGCCGCGCCAGCTGGTGCCCACCAAGCTGCTGCGCCAACTGGCCCGCGAGGCGGCCGGCCTGCCCGAGTGGCTGTTCGACGAAAGCTACGACGCGGTGGGCGACCTGGCCGAGACCATCTCGCTGCTGCTGCCCCCGCCCGATGCCGAGCACGACCTGGGCCTGGCCCACTGGGTCGAGCAGCACCTGCTGCCGCTGCGCAAGGCCGCGCCCGAGACCCTGGCCGACACCCTGCGTGCCCAGTGGCGGCAACTGGCGGTGGACGAGCGGCTGGTCTACTTCAAGCTCATGACCGGCAGCTTCCGTGTGGGCGTATCGAAGCTGCAGGTCACCCAGGCCCTGGCCGCGGTGGGCGGCGTCGATCCGAAGCGCGTCGCACAGCGGCTGATGGGCTACACCCATATCGCCGGCCGCCCGGCGGCCGAGGACTACGCCCGCCTGATCGCCACCGAGAGCGAAGGCGAGCGCGACCAGCAGACCAGCGGCCAGCCGTATCCTTTCTTCCTGGCCCATCCGCTCGCCCTGCAGGTCGCGCAGTTCGACACCGCGGTCGGCCCGCCCGACCGCTGGCAGATCGAGTGGAAATGGGACGGCATTCGCGCCCAGCTGGTGCGGCGCGGCGGCCAGGCCTGGATCTGGTCGCGCGGCGAGGAGCTGGTGACCGACCGCTTTCCCGAACTGCAGGAGATGGCCGGCGTGCTGCCCGATGGCACGGTGCTCGACGGCGAGATCGTCGTCTGGCGGGCCGACCAGGCGCAGCCCTTCGCCGAACTGCAGAAGCGCATCGGCCGCAAGACGCTCGGCCCCAAGCTGCTGCGCGAGCTGCCGGTGGTGCTGCTCGCCTACGACCTGCTGGAGGAGGGTGGCCGCGACCTGCGGGCGCTGCCCCAGCACGAGCGGCGTGCCCGGCTGGACGCGCTGCTGTCCACCGCCCGCCATCCGGCGCTGATCGCCAGCCCACTGCTGCGCGGCGACAGCTGGGATGCGCTGGCCACCGTCCGCGAACAGGCGCGCGCCATGGGCGTCGAGGGCATGATGCTCAAGGCCCGCGACGCCGAGTACGGCGTGGGCCGCACCAAGGACGTCGGCACCTGGTGGAAGTGGAAGATCGACCCGCTCTCGATCGACGCGGTGCTGATCTACGCCCAGCGCGGCCACGGCCGCCGGGCCAGCCTCTACAGCGACTACACCTTCGCCGTCTGGGACGCGCCCGAGGAGGGCGGCACCGAGCGCCGGCTGGTGCCCTTCGCCAAGGCCTATTCGGGTTTGACCGACGCCGAGATGGCCAAGGTCGACGCGGTGATCCGCAAGACCACCATCGAGACCTTCGGCCCGGTGCGCAGCGTGAAGCCGACCCTGGTCTTCGAGCTGGGCTTCGAAGGCATCGCCCGCAGCAGCCGCCACAAGAGCGGCATCGCGGTGCGCTTCCCCCGGATGCTGCGCTGGCGCGAGGACAAACCGGTGGAAGAGGCCGACTCCCTCTCGACGCTGGCAGCGCTGCTGCCGCACTCGGACCCATGATGAGAACGGTTGCTATAAAAAACATAGCTATTAGCCGGCGCTGTTCGCCGGCTGCGGCTACTTTTTCTTTGAAAGTATCGCTGATGCCGCCGAGGCGACCGGATGGGATGGGCCTGCTGGACAAGCGCGTACCGCTGCCCCCTGTTTTGTCCCCTCTCCCTCTGGGAGAGGGCTAGGGTGAGGGCTCCCCGCCCCCCCGCCGCCGCCCGCGCCATCGCTGCCTGGTTCGCCCAGCGCGGCTGGACGCCGTTCCCCTTCCAGAAACAGGTCTGGAAAGCCATGGCCGACGGTCGCTCCGGCCTGCTGCACGCCACCACCGGGGCCGGCAAGACCTATGCCGTATGGCTGGGCGCGCTGCAGGCCTTCGCCGACGCGATGCCGGCAGCGGAGGCCGCCGACACCCACCCCACCCGCCGCCGTGCTCCCGCCAGCGCGCCGCTCACCGTGCTCTGGCTCACGCCGATGCGGGCGCTGGCGGCCGACACGCTCTCGGCCCTGCAGGCCCCGCTCGACGCCCTGGCCGCGCAGCACGCCGGACTGGCCCGCTGGAGCGCCGGCGCCCGCACCGGCGACACCGCGGGCAGCGAGCGCAGCGCGCAGTCGCGCCGGCTGCCCACGGTGCTGGTCACCACGCCCGAGAGCCTGTCGCTGCTGTTGGCCCGCGCCGATGCAGAGGAGGTGCTGGGCACGGTGCAGCTGGTGGTGGCCGACGAATGGCACGAGCTGCTCGGCAACAAGCGCGGCGTGCAGGTGCAGCTGGCGCTGTCCCGGCTGCAGGGCTGGAACCCGGCGCTGCGCGTCTGGGGCATGTCGGCCACCCTCGGCAACCTGGACGAGGCGATGCGCACCCTGCTCGGCGCGCCCTTGCCCGGCACGCCCGAGCCGGCGCTGGTGCAGGGCAAGCTCGACAAGCGCCTGGTGATCGACACCCTGCTGCCCGACCACCCCGAGCGTTTCAGCTGGGCCGGCCACCTGGGCCTGCGCATGCTGCCGCAGGTGGTGCGGGCGCTGGAGGAGACCACCACCGCGCTGGTCTTCGTCAACGTGCGCTCGCAGGCCGAGCTTTGGTACAAGGCGATCCTCGATGCCCGGCCCGACTGGGCCGGCGCGCTGGCGATCCACCACGGATCGCTCGACCGCGGCGTGCGCGAATGGGTCGAGGCGGGCCTGAAGAACGGCAGCCTGCGCGCGGTCGTTTGCACCAGCAGCCTGGACCTGGGCGTGGACTTCCTGCCGGTGGAGCGGGTGCTGCAGATCGGATCGGCCAAGGGCATCGCCCGGCTGCTGCAGCGCGCCGGCCGGTCGGGCCACGCGCCGGGCCGGCCTTCGCGCATCACCCTGGTGCCGACGCACAGCCTGGAGCTGGTCGAGGCGGCCGCCGCCCGCGCCGCGGTGCAGGCCGGCCAGGTCGAGATGCGCACCACGCCGCGCCGGCCGGTCGACGTGCTGGTGCAGCACCTGGTCACCGTGGCGCTGGGCGGCGGCTTTACGCCCGATGCGCTCTACGACGAGGTGCGCCGCACGGCGGCCTACGCCGGCCTGCCGCGCGACGTGTGGCAGTGGTGCCTGGACTTCGTCACCCGCGGCGGCCCGTCGCTGCGGGCCTACCCCGACTACCACCGCGTCGTGCCCGATGCCGAGGGCGTCTGGCGCGTGCCCGACGCCCGCCTGGCGCGCCGCCACCGGGCCAATATCGGCACCATCGTCAGCGACGCCAGCATGGTGGTGCAGATCCAGCACGGCGCCCGGCTGGGCAGCATGGAAGAAAGCTTCCTCACCCGCCTCTCCCCCGGCGACTGCTTCATCTTCGCCGGCCGGGTGCTGGAGATGGTGAAGATCCAGGACATGACCGCGTGGGTCAAGCGCGCCGGCACCCAGCGCCCCACCGTGCCGCGCTGGGGCGGCTCGCGCATGCCGCTGTCCACCGTGCTGGCCGACTTCATGGTGCGGCAACTGGCGCTGGCCGGCGACCACCATTTCGACGGCCCCGAACTGAAGGCCGTCGAACCGCTGCTGGAAGTGCAGCAGCGCTGGTCGGCCATCCCCACGCCCGGCACCCTGCTGGCCGAGACGCTGCGCACCCGCGAGGGCTGGCACCTGTTCGTCTACCCCTTCGCCGGCCGCCACGCCCACACCGGCCTGGCCAGCCTCTTCGCCTGGCGCGCCGCCCAGGGCGAGGCCGGCACCTTCTCGATCGCGGTGAACGACTACGGCCTGGAACTGCTGAGCGCCACCGAGCGCGACTGGGGCGCGCTGATGCCGGAGCTGCTGCGCACCGTGGCCGCGCCGGTGGTGCGCGATGCCCCGGCGCCGGATGAACCGCGCACCGCCACCGACGCGCCCTGCTTGCCGGCCCTGCGCGCCGAAGACGCCCTGGCGATCCGCAACACCGCCAACGCCGCGCATGCCGAGGCGGCGGACGGGGCCGGCAATCCGCTGCCCGACCCGGCCCGCCACGCCCTGCTGCACGAGGTGCTGGCCAGCCTCAACGCGACCGAGATGGCCAAGCGCCGGTTTCGCGAGATCGCCCGCGTCTCGGGCCTGATCTTCCAGAGCCACCCCGGCGAGCGCCGCAGCGCGCGCCAGCTGCAGGCCTCGTCGCAGCTCTTCTTCGAGGTGTTCAAGAAATACGACGCCGCCAACATGCTGCTGCGCCAGGCCGACGAAGAAGTGCTGAGCCAGGAGCTGGACGTGGCCCAATTGCTCGCCAGCCTGCGCCGCATGCAGGGCCAGACCCTGGTCGTCAAGGCGCTGCAGCGGCCGAGCCCCTTCGGCTTCCCGCTGATGGTCGAACGCTTCCGCGAGAAGCTCACCAACGAGAACCTGGCCGACCGCATCGCCCGCATGCTGCAGCAGCTGGAAACCGCCGCCGACGCGCCCGCCGAGCCGGCCCGCAGGAAAAGCGAGGGCATCGTGCCGCCCGACCCGTCGCCCACCCCGCGCCGCCGCGCCGGCAAGGCCGCGCCGGCCGAGGCGCCGCCCGCCGATCCGGCGCTGCAGGAAGCGACGCAGGAAGTGCGGCGCATGCTGGATTTCTCGCTGACCTCGAAGGCCGAAGACCTGCCGGCCGGCCGGCCGCGGCGGGAGCGGAAGTCGTCGCGGCCGTTGCCCCGGTTGTAGTCCGGGTTCGCTAGGATGGACGCCGCTCTTCGACGTTGCCTTCGCTGCTATGAACCTACCTCTCGATCCAGGATTTTCTGAAGTCGTCCAGATGATCGTGCAGGCCCGCCAACGGGCCATGCAGGCGGTCAACACCGGATTGGTCATCTGTATTGGCGGATCGGAGCGTTGATCAGCCGCAAGATGCAGAGTGCGGAATGGGGCGACGGCGTCGTGGATCGCCTGGCTGCGCATATCGCCCAGACGCAACCGGGGCTGCGCGGATTCACCCGGCCCAACCTGTTTCGCATGCGTCAGTTCTACGAGGCGTACAGGCACGACGAGAAAGTCGCGGCACTGCCGAGACTTTTGCCTTGGACGCACAACCTGTTGATCCTCAGCCAGAGCAAGCGACCCGAAGAGCGCGAGTTCTACCTGCGGGCCGCCGCGCGGGAAAAGTGGTCCAGTCGCGAACTGGAGCGGCAGCTGAAGGCCGCCTTGTTCGAACGATCGGTACTGAGTCCGGCAAAAGTCTCGTCGGTGGCGCGACGGATGCACGGCGAAGCATTGGGCGTTTTCAAGGACAGCTACCTGGTGGAATTCCTGTCGCTACCGGCCGACCATAGCGAAGCCGATCTGCACAGAGGTCTGCTGCTGCAGCTCAGGAGGTTCCTGGCAGAGCTGGGCCGTGACTTCTGTTTCGTGGGATCCGAATTTCCGGTCCAGGTCGGACAGCGGGATTTCGCACTCGACCTGCTGTTCTTCCACCGCGGCCTGAATTGCCTGGTGGCATTCGAACTGAAAGTGGGCCGGTTCGAACCCGAGTACCTGGGCAAGCTGTCTTTCTACCTGGAGGCGTTGGACCGGGACGTGAGAAAGCCGCACGAGAATCCGGCCATCGGCGTGCTGCTATGCGCCAGCAAGGATGACGAGGTGGTCGAGTACGCATTGAGTCGCAGTGCATCCCCTGCCTTGATCGCACAGTACCAAACCCGATTGCCCGACAAACAACTTCTTCAATACAAACTGCACGAGTTCTATCTTCAGAATACGCCCGCGACAAAACAAGACGACTGATCCGTGCCCATAAAGGCTCCCGGCACATTGCCTGGGTGCGTCAGCGCTGTTGCCATCAGGGCGACATACCCATGCCAACGCCGAGCGAAGGTGCCGCCGCCGCCGCGTGACGCACCGTAAGAAGTGGATTCACCATGCCCATCGACCTGCCAAAAGACCAGCGCCAGCAGGCGCTCACCTCGATCGAGCGCTATTTCCAGGAAGAGCGCGACGAGCGCATCGGCAACATTGCCTCAGCCGCGTTGCTGAACTTCTTCATCGAGGAGATCGGCCCGGCGGTCTACAACCAGGCCGTGGCCGACGTGCAGGAGCGTATCCAGCAGCGCGTGGCCGACATCGACATCGAAGTGCACGAGGAGCCGTTCGGCTACTGGCAGAAGCGCACGCCGCCGGCCGGCCGCAAGCGCTGGAAACTACGCTACAGCGAACTCATTCCAGCATGAACGACAGCACTCCCAAAACGATTCAGATCTTTCTGCCCCATGGCGATCCACGCGGCATTCGCGTAGCAGAAATCACTACCCGCATAGTGCAGGTGATCGAGGTGCCGCGCGCCCGGCTGCCGGAATTTCTCCAGATGCCGGAGAGCCGCCAAGTGGCGGTGTATTTCTTGTTTGGCCAAGGAGAGGACGGCGCAGAAGGCAAGGTCTACATTGGACAGACAGGCGATCTGCGCCTGCGGCTAAACACTCACCAACGTGAGAAGGAGTTCTGGGAGCGGGCGTTGGTGCTGGTGTCGCGCACGCACAGCTTGACGCAGACCCATGCGTTGCTGCTTGAATGGCTGTGTCTGCAGCAGGTCCGCCAGGCAGGACGCTACCAAGAGCAAAACGGCAACGCGGGCAGCCGCCCCCATACCCCAGCGCCGCTGGAAGCCGATTGCATCGAAATCTACGAGACCGGGAGAACCTTGTTGGCCACACTGGGCTATCCGCTGTTTGACCCGGTGGCCAAGCCAATGGCGGAAACGGTTCCGGAAGAGATCTTTTACTGCACATCCAGCGGTGTGCAGGGGCGTGGCCAGTACACGGAGGAAGGCTTCGTGGTGCTCAAGGGTTCGGTAGGGCGTCGGGACAATGTGCCCTCCATCGTGGGCACGGCCGGTGCATCGCTGCGTGCCCGCCTATTTGATTCCGGTACGTTGAGTAGAGCCGGAGCCACAGCCGTGTTCAAGCGCGACCACCTGTTTCGTTCGCCCAGCATGGGAGCCCTGGCGCTGCTGGGGCGTACTGCCAATGGGTGGATCGAATGGAAGACGGCCGATGGCCGAACCTTGGATCTGGTGAAGCGCCAGGCGCCGCTTCGGCAAGTGACGCATGAGGGGCGAGACAGCACATGAAGTTCGAAACATTCAAAGCCGGCGCCTGGCGCCCGCGCTACCAGTACAAGAGTTTCGAGCCTGTGCCGGTAAACCACGCATGGTCGTGGGAAGACGTGCACATCAACCTGCTGCTCGAGCGCGCCAATCGCGCGCTGGGGGAGCTCAATGCCTTCTCACTCATCGTTCCCGACATTGACCTTTTCATCCAGATGCACGTGGCGAAAGAGGCGCAGACCTCCAGCCGCATCGAGGGCACGCAGACCGGCTTCGACGAGGCTCTGATGCTGGAGGAAGACATCCGGCCCGAGAAACGCGACGATTGGCGCGAGGTGCGCAACTACATCGACGCTGTCAACATCTCGGTTGCCGAGTTGCAGGCGATGCCCTTGTCGAACCGGCTGCTGCGGCAGACGCACGAGGTGTTGATGCGCGGCGCTCGCGGAGAACACAAGCAACCGGGCGATTTCCGGAGCAGCCAGAACTGGATCGGAGGCTCCAGCCTGTCCGATGCGGTGTTCATTCCGCCGCATCCCGACGGGGTGCAAGAACTGATGGGTGACTTGGAGAAGTTCTGGCACAACGAAGACATCACGGTTCCGCATCTGGTGCGGGTGGCCATCAGCCACTACCAGTTCGAGGCGGTGCATCCCTTCCTCGACGGCAACGGCCGGATCGGCCGGCTGATGATTCCGCTGTATCTGGTCAGCCATGGCCTGTTGGCCAAGCCATCGCTGTATCTCTCTGACTTTTTCGAACGCAACCGTGCCAGCTACTACGACGCGCTGATGCGCGTGCGCGTCGCCAACGATCTGGTGCACTGGGTGCGGTTTTTTCTCAACGGTGTGGCAGAGACCGCGGTCAAAGGCCGGGACGTCTTCGGGAAAATTCTCAAGCTGCGCACCGAGGTCGAGCAATCGGTACTCGGCTTGGGCAAGCGGGCACCTCTAGCCACGGCGGCGCTCAAAGTTCTGTACCGGCGGCCGATGGTGTCGTCGGCCGAACTGGAGAAAGAGCTAGCCGTCAGCACGCCGACGGCAAACGCTTTGATCCGGGAACTGGTGCGCGTGGGCATCCTACACGAGATCACGGGACAGCAACGTGGCCGCATCTATGCATTCGATGCTTACCTTGAACTCTTTGTTAGTTAAGGAATTGAGCTTTCCTTTTACCAAAAAGGGTGCTTGGTTAAACTTACTACCCGAGCTTCGACTGCAATGTCAGTTCGGCATTACAAGGAAACGGCCTATCTGTAGCCTTCGTCGCCCCCATCGCGCAGCACGCTGAAATCGACTTCACCATGACGTTCCAGCCTTCGCCCGGCAACGACTGCTCGCCAAGTGTGCCAATGCCTGACAGCACGGCGGGCCTTTTGCTGGTCCTGGCGGGAGAAGCCGTCGTGCTGCTGCCCGACAGCGCCCTTTGGTGGCCCGCTACCCGCACGCTGTTCATCGCCGATCTGCACCTGGGCAAGGCGGCTACCTTCCGGGCGCGTGGCGTGCCGGTGCCGGACGGCACCACGCAGGAGAACCTGCACCGCCTGTCGCGCCTCGTCGCGGCGCACGGCGCCGAGCGGCTGGTGATCCTGGGCGATTTCTTGCATGCCGCCGAAGCGCAGACGCCCGGCGTGCTGGCCGCCCTGCGGGCCTGGCGCGCGCTGCACGCTACGCTGGAGATCGTGCTGGTCCGCGGCAACCACGACAGCCATGCCGGCGACCCGCCCGCCTCGCTGGGCATCGCCATCGTCGACGAGCCGTATTTGCTCGGCCCTTTCGCCTGCTGCCACCATCCGCAGCGCCACCCCACCCACACCGTGCTGGCCGGCCACGTGCACCCGGCCCTGCAGCTGCGCGGCCCCGGCCGCGACGCGCTGCGCCTGCCGTGTTTCAGCGTGGAGTCGGGGCTGGTGGTGCTGCCGGCCTTCGGCGAATTTACCGGCACCCATGCGCTGCAGCCCACGGCCGGGCAGGCGCTGTACGCGGTGGGCGGTGGTCGGGTGTGGGCGGTCCCGGCGGGAAGTCCGGCAGCGGGCTGAGGATTGCACCGGGGCGAAAGTAGACGCCGGGGCAGGGGCGTGCTACATATGGATGCATTCCTAGTGTGGCGTCTCAAAAATAAGCCGAACTAAGTTTATGGGCAGCCCGAGCGACCTTTGCGCCGATCGTATCGGCGCTCTTGTGCCAGATGAAAGGTTTCGGGTCGGCGTTATGTCGGTCGATGTATTGCCGGATGGAGCGCTCCAGATCGGCCACGC
>NZ_QJTC01000031.1 GCF_003217575.1 Xylophilus ampelinus
AAGCAAGACTCTCGCCTCACCCACCAACCCCGCTGCGATCAGCAGAGCCTCAAATTCTAGCACGGCTTCTTAAACACCGTCAAACTCTTTTCGCTTGCGCACAATCCAACCCGACCACCGCAAACACCGCCTAGGCAGCTCCGCAACCAGTCCGCCAAATCCCGCGCAGACCTCAATCGTACACCGGAACTCAAAGCCGCCCAGCGGCATCTTGCAATACCGAAGCACGTTCTTCGGCTTGCTCACCTCGCTGCGCATCGACCAGCCCCGAAATACCGCCTTAATGCAGCGAAGCCTTCAAATGTAGCACAGTCCGGGACATCTAACGACGCGTATGTCGCCAGGGTCAATTTACCGTGCGCCATCTGTTGCACCTAACCATCCTGCCTGGCAAGAGCGATGCCCCGGGCGGGGGCTCCATGCCCGCTACCTGTAACGCGACGGAAGTTTTTTCCCTTGCCGCGGCGCTATGTCCCGGTGCCGCCCCATATCGGACGGACAGCACCAGGTAAGTGCGCGTTCCCACGGCAGATGCTTCATCACAATAGATCGTGATGAACCGCCGCATGCTCCTGCTCTGCGTCGCCGCTGCGGCTGCGGCTTTTCACCTGCCCGCTTTCTCGCAAGTAACTGGGGGCCGGCCGATTCGGCTGGTCGTGCCCTACGCGGTGGGCGGCCCGATCGACGTGACTGCGCCGGTGCTGGCCGAAGCGGTGCAGCATTCGCTGGGCCATGTGATCATCGACAACAAGCCGGGAGCCGGCGGCAACATCGGTGCGGACGCGGTGGCCAAGGCCGCACCGGACGGACTGACGATCGGCATCGCCGCGACGGCCACGCACGCGGTCAACCCATGGCTCTACATCCACATGCCCTACGATGCGGCCGCGGATTTCGCGCCGATCACGCAGATGGTGCGGGTCCCGAACGTGCTGGTCATGAATGCCGAAACGGCGCAGCGCTTGCACATCTCCAACGTGGCCGATCTGATCGTCTACGCGAAGAAAAACCCGGCCAAGCTCAACTATGCGAGCGGCGGCAACGGCAGCGCCGGGCGTCTGGCTGGCGAAGAAATGTTCAAGCAGCAGGCCGGCATCTATGCGCTGCACGTCCCGTACAACGGCGGAAACCCGGCGCAGCTGACGCTTCTGTCGGGCCGAGCGGACTTCGACAATCTTGCGACGGCTGCATCGAACATCCGGTCCGGCAGGCTCTAGGCCCTCGCCGTGACGACCGCACAGCGCAGCCCCGTCCTGCCGGATGCGCCGCCCGTGGCCGATACCCTGAAGGGTTTTGCGATCGCCACATGGTGGGGGCTGGTGGCGCCGGCCCGCACGCCGCACGAAGTGATCGCGCGGTTGAACCAGGCGTTCGTGGCCGCCTTGCAGGCCCCCGAAACGAAGACCCGGTTCGCCCGTCTGCTGGCCGATCCGGTCTCCGGCAGCCCGCAGGAATTCGCCCAGTTCATGCAACGGGAATTGGCCAAGTACCAGCAAGTGGTCAAGACGACCGGCGCCAAAATCGACTGACCATCGCGTCGTTCGACGCGTTCAGCCAGCGATGGCTGCGTGCGCGGAAGTTGTGCCCGCAGGTACCGCTTCCCACTGCATGCCGAGCCAATGCGAAAAACCCGCCGGCGCACGCGCCAGCCGTCGCGCACTGGTCAAGACATGCGGGTCGCGCACCCAGGCGATCGATGCCTGCTGCGACAGCAGCATTTCCACCAAGCGCACATCCTCATGTGCGACCAAGGACATAAACCCGCCCGCCAGTCGGTACGACGCGGCCGAAACGCCGAAGTTGGCACCATGCACGTGGCGATGGCCATCGCGATCCTGGTAATGCGAATAGAAGGCTTCGGCCACGTGGGCGGGATACTCGCGCCAGTCGTCCACGCCGATCGTTCCGCACACCGCGTCGCTACCGCAGGCGAGCTGCACCGTGATCCAGTGCGGTGGAACGCGGGTGTCGGCGTCGGTGCAGCACATCCACCGCACGCCGAGCGCCAGGAGATAGTCCGCGCCCGCGGCACGGGCCGCGCCGACGCACCGGACATCCAGTGTCAGCACGTCGCAGCCCGCGGCACGGGCGATGGCGGCGGTATCGTCGTTACAGGCATCGGCCACCACCACGATCCGGACCGGCTCGCCGAGCACGTGGCGCGCCGCCTCCTGGATGGAAGCCAGACACGCCTCGATCTCCAGGGCTTCGTCGTGTGCCGGAACGCATACGCCGATCATGCGGACGCCCCCTCCTGCGCAAGGGCCTCCTGAGCCCCCCCTACAGCAGCGACCGACGCATCGCCACCGCGCTGCCAAACGTCGATGCGCATATCGTCGTCCTGCCATCCACCGACGCGCAGCAGGTGCAGCTGCTGCAATGCTGCGCCGTGCACCGCGTCGCCGCTACGGTGGGCATCGCCGATGCGCGCACGCCAGTGGCACATCAGCAGATGGCCGCCTTCGTGCAGCGCCTCCGGCACCCATGCGAGAAACCGGTCGAAGGCGTCGTCGTCCAGGTAGTAGGCCAACTCGGACACCACGACCAGATCGCTCCGTTGTGCCGGCCACTGCCACGGCAAATACCACTGCTCGACACGGACGTGGGGAAAGGAGGCCAATGCGTGCCGCGCACGCTCGACCGCCGGGGCGCTCGCATCGCTGGCCACCAGACGGTCGCACCGGCCCGCCAAGGCGACCGAGTTTCCACCAATCGAGCATCCGGGTTCGAATACCGATGCATACCGCTCTCGCGGAAGGGCGGCCATGATCAGACCGGTCTTGCGTCGCTCATACCAGCGGGAGCGCACGCCCCACGGATCGGATCGGTCGCGGTGCAGCGCGTCGAAATGCGTGCGTACCTGATCGGGTGTTTCCGCAGATCGTTCGATCACGGCGCTGTTCATCGCCGAGCCTGTTTCTGTGCTGCGCAAAAGCGTGACACAACAACGGAGCCGACAATCATCATCGGACCGGCCGTTCGTGCATGCGCCACGCGGCCCGCGCACGTGCCACAGCCGCTCATGCCAGCAACCATTCGGTCGGCTGGCGCCATACCGACAGGGCCTGCGGCGTCAAGACCGGCGGTGTGTCCGCGTCGGCCTGCAGCTGGCTGCCGAATGCTGCCATGGCCTGCTGCTTGGCCGCAGCGAACACCGGGCTCACCACAACCTGCTGCATCCGCCGCCCTCGCAAGCCCTGGTGTGCGGCATGGCCGGGCACCAGCGCCCACACCGGGAATTCGATGCAATGGGCACCGGAGCTGCGCGCGGCGGCCAAGGTGGCGCGTGCGCAGGCTTCGTGGTCGGCATGGCCGTCATGGCGCCAGGTCACGAAGACGGTGTCGTCGCTGCGAAGTTGCAGTCGCCGGGCCAGGTGCTTCTCGTGGTCGGCGACCCCGCCGTCCGGAAGTCCGAGCCGTTCGACCGTCGCCCGGATGCCCAGCCGGGCCAATGCCCGCTCGGTCTCGAGCGGCCGCTCCGACCGCAGGCGATCCGGGGTCCATTCGGCTGAGCGGGGATGGCTGCCCTCCCCGTCGGTCACCGCATAGATGTGGATGGCGTGGCCGCGTGCGCAGAGCTGCGCCAGCGTGGCCCCCAGCGCCAGCACCTCGTCGTCGGGATGCGGCGCTACCAGCACCACCCGGCCGGGACCGTAGGGCCCCACAGGCACAAGGGACGCAGGCGCGACCTGCAACGCAGGCCGGAGCGCCGGTGCGGATGGACGCTTGTCGGGCCGCGGATCCCAGGCACGGGCGGCAAGGGGTTTGTGCATCGCGATCACAGCATCCATGGCGTGTCTCCTTCGTGGGCTACGCGGGCGCCGAGCGCCGCCAGATCTCGTTCGGCGTGGCTCTGCCGGAGGAACACGGTCAGGTCCGCGACGCGGCGCGCATGCGCGGCGTCGCGGCAGAGCGGCCCGGCGCCCAGCGCTCGGCCGGTATGGTCGATCACCCCCTGCGCGGCCGTTTCGACCACGGCGCGTAACCGCAGTGCCTCGCGCTGGCCGAAGGCAGGCCCGCCGCCGCCGCGGTGCAGGTCGATGGCATCAGCAGCTTCGCGCAGTGCCAGGGCGGACGATGCCAAGGATGCATCCACCGCCCCCAGCGCCGCCAGTACAAAAGGGTCTCCCTGCGCGCGGCCACGTGCAGCGCGCTCCCGCAGCGGCTGGGCGATCGCGACCGCGGCACCGTGCCAGCATGCGGCGATACCGGCTGCGCCGTGCCAGAAGCCGATACGGTCGACATAGCTGCCGACGCCGCCGACGGACTCGGCCGGCACGTCGTGGAACAGCACGTCCACGCTGTCCGTCTGGGCCATGCCGACTGCCGACCATCCTTCCCGGGTCATCTCGATTCCCGTGGATTCGAGCGATACCGCAAAGAGGCGGAGCTCGCCTCCCGCATCGCGGGCGCCGACGAGCGCGGCATCCACGCGCGCGGCGCCGGAGCACCAGCTTTTGCATCCCTGCAACCGCCACGCACCGTCTGCGGCCTGCGCGGCATCCAGCCGTCCGGGGCCTTCCGCTGCCCAGACCGCCCACAAGGGCTCGGCAGGCAGCGCCAGCCGGTCCACGATGTCGCAGGCCGCGCCACACAGCTCTTCGAGAATGGACAGAGCATCCAGATGCGGCTCGAACAGCTTGCCGACGACCACGTCGCAACCGGTGATCGCAGCCAGCCATCGGAAGCGGCGCAGCGTCCCGTGCGCACGGGTGGTGGCCGTCTGTGCCTCGGCTGCGAAGGCACGGGCCATGTTCCGCAGCGGGGCAGCATCGCCAGGACCGCCGAAGGCATCGAGAGACACCAGGCAGGGCAAGGGCCCCAGGGCGGCGGCCAGTTCGGATTCGCGATGCATGCCGCACGGTAGCCCGTGGCAGCCACGCGGCTTGTCAGCGGCTGGCGAGTCGCCGTGTGGGACGCGCATCGCCGGCGCGGGGCACGTCGGGGCAGGCAATAGCTTCAGACCGCTTTGAACTAGGAGTGAAAACAGGCCGAAGCCAGCATAATGCAACGACCTATTGCTAGATTAATAATAGCAAAACACGGCGAGCATTCGCGGGCGCCGCCTCGCCGCCTCGCCGCCTCGCCTAGCGGCTGCTGCGCAGGCTTTCGTACAGCGCGGCATAGCGCTTCGCGCTGACCTGCCAGCCGAAATCCCGCCGCATGCCGTTGCGCCGCAGCGCCTGCCACAGCGGCTTGTCGGCGAAGGCGAAGCGGACCCGGTCCAGACCTTCGGTCAGGGCGAGGACGGTCGGCTCCCGGATCACGATGCCGGTGCCGGCCTGCTTGCCGGCCGACAGGTCGACGACCGAGTCGGCCAGCCCGCCGGTGGCATGCACCAGCGGCGGCGTGCCGTAGCGCTGGCTGTACATCTGGTTCAGGCCGCAGGGCTCGTAGCGCGACGGCATCAGGAAGACATCGGCACCGGCTTCGATCCGGTGGGCGCGGGTTTCGTCGAAGCCGGTCTGCATGCTCACCTGCGTCGGATGTGCAGCGGCCGCCGCCCGCAATGCGTTCTGCAGCGCGGCATCGCCCTGCCCCAGCACGACCAGCTGCCCGCCCTGCGCCAGGATCCATGGCAGGGCACCGACGATCAGGTCGATGCCCTTCTGCTCGGTCAGCCGGCTGACGAGTCCGAACACCGGCGCGTCGGACGAGACGGTCAGGCCGCAGTCGCGCTGCAGCACTGCCTTGCAGACGGCTTTGCCGCCCATAGTGCCGATGCGGTAGCGCTTGGGCAGCAGGGGATCGACCTCCGGGTCCCACACGTCGGTGTCGATGCCGTTGAGGATGCCGTGCAGCCGGTCGGCCCGCGACTGCAGCAGGCCGTGCAGGGCGACGCCCAGAGCCTCGGTCTGGATTTCCTTGGCGTAGGTGGGGCTGACCGTCGTGATCGCGTCGCAGAACAGCAGGCCAGCCTTCAGCATCGAGACCAGACCGTAGAACTCCACTCCGTCCACATGCCGCCATTCGGAGGGGATGCCGAGCATGTCGGCATCGAGCATCCAGAACAGGCCCTGGAAAGCCAGATTGTGGATCGTGATCGTGCTGGCGGCGGTGGCCAGGCCCTGCTGACGCGCCAAGTGCAGGTAGAACGGGGCCAAGCCGCAGGTCCAGTCGTGGCCGTGCAGGATGTCGGGCAGCCATGCGGGCCAGGGCGAGCCCTCGGTCGACAGCCAGGCACCGACGCGGGCCAGGAAGCCGAAGCGCCGGGCGTTGTTCCAGTGGTCCCTGCCCTGCGCGTCGAGGTAGGGGCCGCCGTCGTGGTCGTACAGCTCGGGGCATTCGAGCAGCAGCAGGGTCACGCCAGCGGGCTGGGGCACGCTGTCGATGCGTGCGGCAGGCCAGCCGTCCCGCGCCGGAATCTCGGCCACCGGGGTGCGCGGCATATCGGCAGGCAAGGCCGCGAACGCGCGGTACGCGGGGATCAGCACCCGCACGTCGTGACCCAGGGCGGCCAGCGCGGGCGGCAGCGCACCGCTCACGTCGCCCAGGCCGCCGGTTTTGACCCAGGGCGCGTACTCCGGCGTGAGGAACAGGACGTTCACGCGGCCTCCATCCACCGGGCCGGCACCAGCACCGCGAGCGGCAGCGTCTTCAGCACGACCGCCGCGGCCAGGCCGGTGCCGTCGGCCACCACGACGACCGGCGTACCGGTGATCCAGTCTACCCAGCCGCCTGCCGGTGCGGACGTCTCCGCACCGGGCAGCACGACGCGCGTGTCGCTCCAGGCCGCGGTCCACCCCCTGGCATCGCCCCGCGGGTCCATGCTGCGCAGGAAACGCCCGGCGACGGTGACCGCCACCGATTCGCCGCTGCCGCGCTGGAACGCGACCAGCTGCCTGGCATGCGTACCGGTGGCGGCCAGCGGCAGGTAGCCGCCCGCGGCGAAGACCTCGGGGTGCGCCCGGCGCAGCTGCAGCAGCCGCCAGGTGACGAGCTGCTTGATGCGGCCGTCGGCATACCCGTCCAGCAGCGCATCCCACTGGGCCGCGCCCGGCAGCGCGCCGTCGGCGTACATCGGCTGCAGCGTGTCCAGCGACGCCGCCAGGGCCGCGAAGTCGACCTTGCGGCGGTTGTCGGGATCGACCAGGCTGAAGTTCCACTGCTCGCAGCCGTGGTAGATATCGGGCACCCCGGGCGCGGTGAGCTTCAGCGCCACCAGCGACAGGCTGCTCCAGCAGCCGAAGGGCGCGATGCGGTCGACGAAGGCCTGCACGTCCGCCAGCAACGCGGCACTCCTCGCGGGATCGAGCACGCCGTCGACGTAGGCCGCCAGCGCCGTCTCGTATCCCTCGTTAGGATCGACCCAGCTGGTGCTGCGCTTGGCTTCCCGCACCGCTTTCTGCATGTAGGCCTGCAGCCGTTCGCGCAGGTCCTCGCGCGCAGCGTCGCCGGGACGCACCAGCGGCCAAGCGCCGAGCAGCGTCTGCCAGAACAGGTATTCGTCGTTGGGCGTCGGCGCGGGCGCATCGTCCACCTGGCCGCGCAACGGCACGGCGGCGGCATGCCAGCGCTCCAGCGCGGCATGCCACTCCTGCGGGATTTCCGAGAGCACGTCGATCCGGGTGCGCAGGTCTTCGGACCGCTTGCTGTCGTGCGTCGATGTGCCCAGCAGCCAGTGCGGGCGCGAGGCCATGTCGCTGCCGTTGACCTTGTGGAACTCGTCGACCGACGTGCCGAAGCGCCGCGGATCGCCGCCTACGTCGTTGAGGGACACGAGCCGGTTGTAGCGGTAGAAGGCCGTGTCTTCCATCGCCTTGGCCATGACCGGCGCGGTGAACTGCTGCCAGCGCGAGATGAAGCGCATGGTGAGCGCCCGGCGCGCCGGGTCGGCGACGTCGCAGGCCCCCAGCAGCACGCCGCGCAGGTGCTCGATCACCGACACCTCGGCCCCCGCGCTGCGGCGGCGCGCCTCCCGCACCGCGCGGTCGATCACCGCCGTGTCGGCCGGGCGCACTGCGCTGTCCTGCGAACGGATGTAGGTACGGTAGACCGGGAAGCAGGCGGCCACCGTCGCCATCGCCTGGCTCAGGCGGTTGCGGGTGAAGTCGCAGCTGCGCCGGTCGCTGCGGGCGATGCGGTAGAGCGCCTCGGTCAGCCAGCCCAGCTCGCTCGACAGGGCGTTGTAGATCACGTGCAGCTTGGCCTCGAAGACGATGTCGTCGAAGCGGTCGTGCTCGCCGGTGAAGCGGGCGTAGAGCGCGTCGAAGGCAGCTTCTTGCTCGCGGTCGACGAACAGGCCGTTGACCAGGCTGGAGAAGCGGTAGCCGGTCCCGCCGTGCACCGGCCACTCGCGCGGCAGGGCTTCGTCGGCGTCCAGTATCTTCTCGACCACCAGGTACAACGCGCGCCGGCTGCGGCCCTCGGCATCGGCCTGCGCGGCGTAGCGGCCCTGCAGCCGCTCGAAGTAGCCGCGCGGGTCAGACAAGCCGTCGGGATGGTCGATCCGCAGGGCGGCGATGCGGCCGTCCTGCAGCCAGCGCAGCACCCGGCGGTGGGTGGCGTCGAACACGTCTTCGCGCTCCTGGCGCACGCCGGCCAGCGTGTTCACGTCGAAGAAGCGGCGGTAGTTGACGTCGTCGCCCGCCACCCGCCAATAGGCCAGGCGGTAGGCCTGGCGGCGGATCAACGCATCGAGACCGTCGAAGCTGGCGGGCTCTCCCGGCGTCCCGTTCAGCAGCTTCAGGCAGGCCTGGATCCAGGTTTCCAGCCAGGCGTGGGTACGGGCCATGCGCGCCAGCGAGCGCTTGTGCAGCGGCCGGTCGCGGTCGCGCGCTGCCCGGCCTTCGGGCGACAGGTCGCTGCGCGGCGGCAGTGTCGCCAGGGCATGCAGCAGCGATTCGACCACCGCGTGCGCATCGCGCTGGGCCTCGTCGAAGGCCACCGGCATCGGCAACACCGCGAGGATGGCGGGGTAGTCGCAGGGGTCGATCGGAAAGCGGTGGTCGTAATAGTTCAGCCAGAACTCGCCCGTCTCGGCCACGAAGGCGGTGTGCAACTCGCCCGCCTCCAGCACCCGGCCGTAGTGGTCGCCCAGCACCGGCAGCAGCACCTTGCCGGCCATCTCGGGCGCGGCGGGTTCCCATTCGATGTCGAAGGTCTCGGCGTGGCGGGCCGAGGGGCCGTTCTCCAGCACGTCGAGCCACCAGGCGTTGTCGGCCTCGAGCACGCCCATGTGGTTGGGCACGATGTCGAGCATCTGGTGCATGCCGTGGCGGCGCAACGCGCGGCACATGCGGTCGAAGGCCTGCTCGTCGCCCACCTCGGGATTGAGCGCGTTGTGGTCGACGATGTCGTATCCGTGGGTGCTGCCGGCCCGGGCCCGCAGGTAGGGCGAGGCGTAGAGGTGGCTGATGCCGAGCGCATGCAGATAGGGCACCACCGCGGTCGCATGGTCGAAGGTCAGGTCCGCCTGGAACTGGATCCGGTAGGTGCTGCTCGGAATGCGTGCGGTCTCCAGCGCCGGCAACTCCCCCGCCTCCACCGCCGGCTGCTGGAACGAGGCGCTGCGCCGCGCCCGGAGCACCGCGGCGACCGACGCCATGCGGGCGTCCCCGGCCAGGTCTTCCACCTCCACCGACAGCTTGCGGCGCCAGTTGGGAAACACGTCTTCCGACGTGCCGGGCACGTTGACCTGGAGCTTCTGCTGGGTGATGTCTTCCAATTGCACGCCGAGCAGCAGGCACGGCGTGCGCGCGATGAAGGCGTGCACCGCATCGACGAAGGGCGGCGTGCTTTCGGGCAGCGACGTGGGATGCACGTTGACGCCGGACGGCAGCAGGCCCTCGCGATCGAGCGCCAGCAGCAGCTGGACCCGGTCGGACGAGCGGTTGAGCACCTGCTGGCCGTGCGCCTGCGCATCGGGGTAGAGGTGCAGCCGGGCCTGCAGCTCGATGTCGTCGCCACTCCAGAAGCCGCTCAGCGTGGGCAGATCATGGGTACTGACCACCGCCAGCGCCTGGGGCCGCCACTCTTGCGGGGGCACGAAGCCGCCGTCGAAGGTACGCTCGAAGAACAGCGGGCGGTAGGACAGCAGCGAGCGCTCTTCCATCGCCTCGCGCATCCGGGGCGCGACGTTGCCCAGGTCCTCGCCCACCACCATGCAGCGCTGCCGCACGCTCTCGAGCGCCAGGATGCCCAGCAGGTCGTCCAGCGGGTAGCTGACGTAGGAACCGCCCGAAGGCGCGATCCAGAACAGCCGCATCAGCCCCATCACATGGTCCAGCCGCAGGGCGCCGGCGTCGCGCATGTTGGCGCGCAGCGTGTCGATGAAAGGCTGGTAGCGGCCCGCCATCAGGGTCTGCGGATTGAGCGGCGGCAGGCCCCAGTTCTGGCCCAGCGCGTTGAGCGGATCGGGCGGTGCTCCGACATGCATGCCGAGCGCGTAAGCAGCGGGCCGGGTCCAGGTTTCGGAGCCGCCCTCGTTGACGCCCACGGCCAGATCGCGGTAGAGGCCCAGACCCATGCCGAGCGCGATCGCCCGGCGGTGCGCGGCGTGCAGCTGTTCCTCGGCCAACCACTGCAGCCAGGCGCGGAAATCGACCCTCTCGGCATGCGCCTGCGCGAAGGCGGCCACGGCCGGCGCGCCGGGCGAGCGGTAGTCCTCGGGCCACACCGGCCAGCCCCAGACGTCGGGGTCGAGCGCGAAGAAATGGGCCTGCAGGGCCTCGAACAAGGCGTGGTCGCGCAGCGCCTCGCCGCGCGCGCGCAGGAATTCGTGGAACTGCCGGGCCCGCTCGGTTTCCGCCGCGACATGGTGCTGGAGGAAGTGCGACCAGAGCAGCTCCAGGACGCCCATCTTGGTGGCGGCGACCTGCGCATAATCCACCAGCTCGGTCGCGCGCAGCTCCCGCAGGCGGTGCTGGAAGTCCTCGCCATCGACCAGACGCCGGGCCTCTGCGCACTCGTGGAATTCGGGCACGCCCTCCACGTCCAGGTAGATGGCGTTGAGCATGTTGCGGCTCGACGGGCTGTACGGGCTCGCCACCTCGGGGCGGTGCGGGAACAGCGCGTGCAGCGGGTTGAGCCCGACGAAAGACGCGCCCTGCCGCGCCATGCCGCCGACCAGCACCCGCAGATCGGTGAAATCGCCGATGCCCCAGTTGCGCGCGGACCGCAGCGCATAGAGCTGCACGCACGGACCCCACCAGCGTTCGCCGGACTGCAGCGCCGGCGGGATGAAGCAGCGCTGCGGCGTCACGATCACGGTGCAGTAGCCGGCGTTCTCTTCGGGGCCGTCGAGCCGGTGGTAGCCGCACGGCAGGCCGGCCGGCAGCACCACGTACTGGCGTCCGTTGCCGCCGCGGTGGCTGCGCAGTTCCTGGCGTGCGCGTCCTTCGACGGTGAAGTACCAAAGGCTGTTGTCCGGGGTGTGCGGGTCCAGGCCGATGCCGTGTTCGTCCGCCCCCTCCCGCAGGACGACCACCGGGGGCAGCGTCTGCTGCATCTGCGCATCGGCGTGGGCGACGAGCGAGACGTGCACCTGCGCATCGTCCGCGGCCGACACGCCCATGGCCTGCAACGCCCGCCGCAGCGTGCCGTCGAGCACGGCGCGCTCCACTCCGTAGAAATCGCTCCAGTGGCTGGCGAGGCCGAGTTGCGCGGCCAGCCGCAGCAGGCCTTCGCGGTCGTCCTGGGTGGAAAGCGCACCGGGCGCGGGCGTATCGGTCACAAGATGTCCTGTTATGGTCGTTGCGACAGCTTACCGGCTGCCAGGAACCTCCGCTGCAACAGCGGCGAGTGGCCGTGCCGGAGTGCTGACGAGGCAGCATGGCCGGCCGGCGAAAGCGCAGCCCGTCTCGAATGGACTTCAGGTCTCGCGGCCCCAGGTCCAGCGGGCCGACCAGGGCGCCCACACGGTCGGCTCGATCGCATCGACCGCGAACACGGACTCGGCATCTGCCAGCGGCGACCACGGGGATACCTGGCCCGCCGTCCACGGCGCGGCCTGCATGTTGGCCTGCAGCTCGATCGCTTCGCCGCCGTGGTAGCGCCACCGCAACACGAAGGTGCGCTCGCCCAGCATATGGGTCTCGTGCGCTCCCGTCCTGAGCCTGCTTTGACGCGGGACGAACCAGCTGCGGCGGGCGACGAGCACGCGGGCGATGAATCCGCGGACGGCCTGTCCGCTTTCGGAGGCGGCGAACGCCCAGTCGAGCCGGCTGGCCTCGAAAGTGCTGCGCTCGCACGGCGCCGGCGGCTCGCCGGTCTCGCCGTTGGCGCGTTTGGCGAAATGACCGAAATCGCGCAGGCGCCCTTCGGTGACCGCATCGCGCAGATCGCCTTTCCAGTCGGCGAAGTACAGGAAAGGCGTGCGTGCGCCGAACTCCTCTCCAGCGAAGAGCATCGGCGTGGCCGGCGTCAGCAGCACCAGCGCGGTCGCCACCGGCACGGACGCGGGCGGCACCATCTCGACCATGCGTTCGCCGAAGGCGCGGTTGCCGCTCTGGTCGTGGTTGTTCAGGAAGTTGACCATCGCCCCCAGCGGCTGCGCCGGCGCCTGCTGCAGTTCCTGCCGGGCGCCCTGGGGGCTGCGTTCGGCGCCCTCCCACAGGAAGCCGTTGGCCAAAGAGCGGGCCAGCAGGGCCACCGGCCGGTCGCCGTAGTCCCGGTAGTAGCCGGCGTCTTCTCCGGTCAGCACCACATGCATCACATGGTGGAAATCGTCGTTCCACTGGGCGTCGTAACGGCCTGCGCTGGGCAGTCGGTGGCGGCCGTTGTCCTCGTTCTCCAACACCAGATGCACATGCCGGTCCGGGCTGCCGTCGCGGACCCGATGCGCCAATTCGTCGATCACGTCGAGCGCGCTGTCGTCCACGATCGCATGGATCGCGTCGAGCCGCAGCCCGTCGAATCGGTACTCCTGCAGCCAGTAGAGCGCGTTCTGGACGAAGAAGTCGCGCACCGTGTCGCTGCCCTCTCGGTCGAAATTGAGCGAGTTGCCCCAGGGGTTCCTGTGCACCTGCGAGAAGAACTGCGGCGCATACGTCCCGAGGTAATTGCCGTCCGGGCCGAAGTGGTTGTAGACCACGTCCAGGAACACCATCAGCCCCTGCCGGTGCGCGGACTGGATGAAACGCTTGAGCGCTTCCGGGTCGCCATACGGCGCGTGCGGCGCGAACGGCAGCACCCCGTCGTAGCCCCAGCCGAACGCGCCCGGGAAATCCGACAGCGGCATGAGTTCGACCGCGGTGATGCCGGTCCGGGCCAGCTCTTCCAGCTTGGCCTCGGCGGCTGCATAGGTGCCCTCCGGAGTGAAGGTGCCGACATGCATTTCGTAGATCACCGCCTCGGCCCACGGACGGCCCCTCCAGTCGGTATCCCATGCGAAACGGCACGGATCGACCACGCAGCTCGGACCGTGCACGCCTTTCGGATTGAACCGGGAGGCCGGATCGGGCACGACGAGGCCGTCCGCGACGCGCCACTGGTAGAGGGTCCCGGCAGCCGCATCGGACACGGTGCATTCGAACCAGCCGCCCTGCGCGGCGGTGGCCGCATGGGCGCGCAGCGCGCCGCCGTCTTCGGAGTCGTGCACCAGCAGCTCGGCCGTCTTCAGCGCCGGCGCCCATAGCCGGAAACGCACGCCGCCGTGCGGCAGCAGCGTCGCGCCGAAGGGCATCGCGTGGGCATGGCGGCCTGAATTGCCGTGCGAAGCCGGCGCGTGCACGGCCTCGGTCATGGGTGCACGGGCTGGGTCAGGACCACCATCGAATGGGCGGGCAGGCTGTGCTGCTCGCCGGCATGCCACGGCGTGATATCGGCCACATCGCCTTCGACGACGGGTTGCCCGTCTGGTGTCGCGGTGTCGATGCGCGGCGTCCAGCCGGCGGGAGCGCCCGCGTATTCCGGCATGGTGAAGACGGTCTCGTCCGGCGAAGCATTGATCAGCATCAGGACCGAATCGCCGGTGACCTCGTCGCCGTTCTCGCCCACCTCGGCGGTACGGGCGCCGTCGAGCAACGCGACGACGCAGCGCACGCCCGGACTGGTCCACTCCTCCTGCGTCATCTCCAGGCCCCACACGCTGTACCAGCCGATGTCCTTACGGCCGGCCTCGTCGGCGTTGCCGCCGAAAAAGCGCGTGCGCTGCAGCACCGCATGGCTCTTGCGGAAGGCCGAGAGTCGGCGCACGTACTGCACCAGCGGATCCTCGCGCCGCGCGGCCGACCAGTCGTACCAGCTGATCTCGCTGTCCTGGCAGTAGCCGTTGTTGCTGCCGCCCTGGGTGCGGCCCATCTCGTCGCCGCCCAACAGCAGAGGCACGCCCTGTGACATGAACAGCGTGGTGACCATGTTGCGCTTCTGGCGTTCGCGCAAGGCGGTGATCGTCTCGTCGTCTGTCGGGCCTTCCGCGCCGCAGTTCCAGCTGCGATTGTGGCTCTCGCCGTCGCGGTTGTCTTCGCCGTTGGCCTCGTTGTGCTTCTCGTTGTAGCTGACGAGGTCCTGCAGGGTGAAGCCGTCGTGCACCGTGACGATGTTGACGCTGGCCAGCGGGCCCCGGCGCGAGCCGCCGAACAGGTCGGCCGAGCCGCACAGCCGGGCCGCGAACTCGGGCAGCGTGCCGTCCTCGCCGCGCCAGAAATCGCGGATCGCGTCGCGGTACTTGCCGTTCCACTCGGCCCACGGTGCCGGGAAGCCGCCGACCTGGTAGCCGGTCGGGCCCACGTCCCACGGCTCCGCGATAAGCTTCACCTTGGCCAGCACCGGGTCCTGCTGGATGACCGAGAAGAAGGCCGAGCGCTGGTCGAAGTCGTTCACTCCGCGACCCAGGGTCGAGGCCAGGTCGAAACGGAAGCCGTCGACATGCATCTCTTGCACCCAGTAGCGCAGGCTGTCCATCACCAGGCGCAGCACCAGCGGGCTGGAGCTGTCGAGCGTGTTGCCGGTGCCGGTGTAGTCGACGCAGAAACGGCGGTCTTCCGGGCTCAGACGGTAGTAGCCGGCGTGGTCGATGCCCTTGAAGCTGAGCGTCGGGCCCAGGTGGTTGCCTTCGCCGGTGTGGTTGTAGACCACGTCCAGGATCACCTCGATGCCGGCCGCATGCAGTGCCTTGACCATGGACTTGAACTCGTTCACCGCGGCGCTGCCGCCCGAGCCGTAGCGCGGCTCGGGTGCGAAGAAGCCCAGCGTGTTGTAACCCCAGTAGTTGACCAGGCCGTCGTTGACCAGACGCTCGTCGTCGATGAAGGCCTGCACCGGCAGCAGCTCGACCGAGTTGACGCCGATCTGCTTCAGGTGCGCGATCGCGGCATCGGATCCCATGGCGGCGTAGCTGCCGCGGATAGGCTCCGGCACGTCCGGATGCTGGCAGGTGAAGCCCTTCACATGCACTTCGTAGAAGACCGTCTTGTTCCACGGCACGGCCGGCGGCGTGTCGTCGCCCCAGTCGAAGGCCGTATCCACCACCACGCACTTGACCGCATCGGCGCCGTTGTCGGTTTCGTCGAAGGCGAAATCCTCTTCCTCGGTGCCGGGGACGTAGCCGTACTGGTCGGCCGCGCCGCGTAAAGGCCGGTCGAGCGCCAGGGCGTACGGATCGAGCAGCAGCTTGTGCGGGTTGAAGCGCAGGCCTTCCTCGGGCTGGTACGGGCCATGCACCCGGTAGCCGTAGCGGGTACCCGGAGCACAGCCGCGCAGATAGCCGTGCCACACGTCACCGGTGCGGTCGGGCATGTCGACCCGGGCGATCTCGGTGCTGCCGTCCTCCGAGTACAGACACAACTCGATGCGCTCGGCGGGCACCGAATGGATCGCGAAGTTCGTACCCTTTCCGTCCCAACGGGCGCCCAGGCACTGCGGCGAGCCGCGCTCAACCCGTTCGTAGCCCTGTCCGGCCACCGGTGCGTTGTCACCCGCCATTGCCTGTACCTTTGCGTTGTCTGAAGAAGCGTTCATGCCGTGGCCTTGGTCAAATTGAGAGTGGGGAGGGAAAGCGAAGTGTTAGCCGCCACGGGTGTGTCGGCGACGTGCCGGATGGAAGCCGACGGAGCAGGCTGGGACCGGCACCGCTCGTGCCGCCGCGTCGCGGCCGAGAAATAGCCGCCCGGCACCACGACGATGCCGCTGTCGGTGACGTGGAAACGCTTGCGGTCGGTCTCCGGGTCGAAGCCGATCCGCTCGCCGGCCGGAATCTCGTTGTCGGTGTCGACGATGGCTCGCCGGATGCGCACGCCCTGGCCGATGACCGAACGCTCCATCACGATGCAGTGCTCCAGGTGCGCGTCGCGCTGCACCGTCACCGCACGCCGCAGCATCGCATGGTCGAGGACCGCGCCGTCGACGATGCAGCCCGAGCCGACGACCGAGCGGTTGATGGCGCCGTTCTCGATCTGCGCCGATTCCGACGGATCGTGGCTGGCATAGATCGGCCATTGCCGGTTGGTCATGCGGAACTTGGGCGTGACGCCCAGGGTATCGAAATGGGCGTCGAAGTAGGCGTCGATCGTGCCGACATCGCGCCAGTAGCCGTGTTCTTCGTAAGGCGCGGTGCCGGGAATCACGTTGGTGTCGAAGTCGTAGGCGAAGAGCCGGTGACTCTCGACCATCTTCGGCAGGAGGTGCTTGCCGAAATCGCTCTCGCCGGTGGAGTGCGCGCGTTTCAGCGCCCCGATCAGCACGTCGGCGTCGAAGATGTAGTTGCCCATCGAGGCCAGCGCACGGGTGCTGCTGCCCGGCATCGGCGCGGCAGTCCGGGGCTTTTCCTTGAAGTCGGTGATGCGGTGCTGCGCGTCGACCTCCACCACGCCGAACTGGTCGCATTGTTCGAGCCGCACCGGCAGCGTGGCGACGCTCACGTCGGCGCCCGACTGCTGGTGGAATTCGATCATCTGGCGCACATCCATGCGGTAGATATGGTCGGCGCCGAAGACGGCCACGATATCGGGCCGGAAGCTCTCGATCAGGTGCAGGTTCTGGTAGACCGCATCGGCCGTGCCCTGGAACCACTCGGGACCGTTACGCATCTGCGGCGGCACCACGGTCACGAAATGGTCGGGACCGAAACGCGGCATCGTCCAGGCGGTGCGCACATGCTCGATCAGCGACTGCGACTTGTACTGCACCAGCAGGTAGATCGAGAAGATATCGGAGTTGATCAGGTTCGAAAGCACGAAGTCGACCACCCGGTGCTTGCCGTTGAACGGCACTGCAGGCTTGCAGCGGTCGGTCGTCAGGGGATGCAGCCGGGAGCCCTCGCCCCCGGCCATGACGAAGGCCAGGACGTTCTTGGTACTGTGCATGGTCGGCTCCTCAGTTGGAGATGGATGGATTCGCGCTGCCCGCCAGCCGCGGCGCGGAAGACGTGGCGCCGCCATCGGAGAGCATCACCACTGCCAGCGGCGGCAGTGTCACCAGCAGGCTGTGGCCGTGGCCGCCGCAGGCGATCGGGTCGGCATCGCGGCCGCCCAGGTTGCCCATGCCGCTGCCACAGTAGATGGAGGCATCGCTGTTGAGCAATTCGGTCCAGTGGCCGCCGCGCGGCACGCCGATGCGCAGGGCCTGCACCGGCGACGCGGTGAAATTGCAGAGCACCAACACGTCGCCCTGGCCGTCGCCCGCATGGCGGAAGAAGCTCATCACCGTCGGCAGGCCGTGTTCGGCGTGGGCCCACGAGAAACCCTCGGCAACTAAATCGCGGCGGTGCAGTGCAGGCGTTTCGCGGTAGACGCGGTTGAGGTCCGCCACCCAGCGGCCGATGCCCGCGTGCAGCGGCCGGCCCCACAGGTACCAGTCGAGCGTGCCCTCGTGGGTCCACTCGGCTTCCTGGCCGAATTCGCCGCCCATGAAGAGCAGCTTCTTTCCGGGATGGCCCCACATGAAGCCGTACAGCAGCCGGAGGCCCGCCGCGCGCTGCCAGTCGTCACCCGGTTGGCGCTCCCACAGGCTGCCCTTGCCGTAGACGACCTCGTCGTGCGACAGCGGCAGCATGAAGTTTTCGTCGAAGGCGTACCAGAACGAGAAGCGCAGTTCGTCCTGGTGGTACTCGCGGTAGAAATGCGGCCGCTCGATGAAGCGCAGCGTGTCGTTCATCCACCCCATATTCCATTTCATGCCGAAGCCCAGGCCCCCGTGGTCCACCGGACGCGACACGCCGCCCCAGCTCGACGATTCTTCGGCGATCATGTGCACGTCGGGGAAGGCCGCGTACACGGCAGTGTTGAGCTGCTGCAGGAATTTGACCGCGGTCAGGTTCTCGTTGCCGCCATGCTCGTTGGGCAGCCACTGGCCTTCTTCCCGCGAATAATCGAGGTAGAGCATCGATGCCACCCCGTCGACCCGCAGGCCGTCGAAGTGGTAGTAGTGCAGCCAGAAGAGCGCGTTGCCGATCAGGAAATCGCGCACCTCGTAGCGGCCATAGTTGAAAATCAGGCTGTTCCACTCCGGGTGGAAACCCAGGCGAGGATCGGCATGTTCGTAGAGATGGGTGCCGTCGAAACCGCCCAGACTGTGCGCGTCGGACGGGAAGTGCGCCGCAACCCAGTCGAGCAGCACGCCGATGCCGTGCTGGTGCAGCGTATCGACCAGCGCCATCAGGTCCTGCGGGGTGCCGTAGCGGGCACTGGGCGCGTAGTAGCCGGTGACCTGGTAGCCCCACGAGCCGTAGAACGGATGCTCGGCTACCGGCATCAGCTCGACGTGTGTGAAGCCGAGTGCGGTGCAATGGGCCGCCAGGCGGTGGGCGATGTCGCGGTAGTTGAGGTAGGCGCCGTCGTCGGCGCGCTGCCACGACCCGAGGTGCACCTCGTAGACGGATATCGGCCGATCCAGCGCCTGGCGTGCGGCACGGCCGGCCATCCAGTCGGCATCGCCCCAGACGTAGTCGAGCGTGGCGACGCGCGAGGCGGTGAGCGGCGGGCATTCGGCCTGGAAGGCGTGCGGGTCGGCCTTGTCGAAGGCGTCGCCTTCCGGCGGCTGGATGCGGAATTTGTAGCGCTGGCCGATGTCGACATCCGGTATGAAGCCGTGCCACCGGCCGCTGCCGTCGGCGTTGCGCACGAGCGGCTGCGGCTCCCAGCCGTTGAAGTCGCCGATCACCCCGACGGCGCGGGCATTGGGGGCCCACACGCCGAACCGGACGCCGCGCTGGCCGTGCTGCGTATCCGGATGGGCGCCGAGCGTGGTGAAAGCCTGGTAGTGGGAAGAAGCCTGGATGGGCAAAGAGGCCGCACCAGGCGCTTGCACAGACGCGCCCCGATCCTCCGGCGTGGTGGAGACAGGAAGCGCGTCGTCTGACAATTGCATAGAAAACCTCGTCCGGAGAAGGGGCACGAAATGCCGTGCAGCAAGTGTGTGCTGCACTGCACCAGCCCAGCGCCGGACGGCAGTTTCTCGGTTTGTAGGCGTATGCCGACAGCCGGCCGGGACGAGATACTCTCCCGGCGCGCACGGCCGCCGTGCGAAGGCGAAGCACACGACGCCATGGCGCGTTTGCTATGTTTTTGATAGCTAGAAGTCGGCGCACTACATCGGCTGCGGCCCTTTTTCTCTTAGAAAGGCCGCTGCGGCATCTTTTCGATGGCCTGCCCCGCCACGGCCGCGAAGGCCTGCGCCGGCACCAGGGCCGGCGCGATCTCGGCCAGCGGCACCAGCACGAAGGCGCGATCGTTCATGCGCGGATGCGGCACCTGCAACTCCGGCAGGGCGATCTGTTCGTCGCCGTACAGCAGCAGGTCCAGGTCCAGCGTGCGGGGTGCGTTGGACCAGGGCCGGGTGCGGCCGGCACGGGCCTCGATGGCCTGCAGTTGGCGGAGCAGGTCCAGCGCGCAAAGCGATGTCCGGACCTCGGCCACCGCATTGACGTAGTCGGGTCCCGAGGCTGCGACCGGCGCGGTGCGGTAGAGCGCCGACCGTTTCGACACCTCGGTTTCCGGCAAGGCCGCGATCGCGTCGAAAGCGGCGACCACCGCGGCGAGAGCATCGCCCAGGTTGGACCCCAGGGCGACATAGGCCACCACGACGGGCGCCTCGCCCCCGGGGCTCGCAGGCTGGTCCAGGGCGGTCACAGCCCGTCGCTGCCGGTGCCGACGTCGCGCGGGCCGGCACCGCCGCCGGTGGGCTTGCGGCGGCGGCGTCGCTTGCGGGGCGCGCCGGTGGCATCGCCCTCCTGCGCACCGTCGGGCGCCGGCCGCTCGTCGGCGTCCTCCTGCGCGGCATCGGTCGGGCCTGCCATGGCGCGGGGCGGGTCTTGCGACGGCTCGGCGCCGTCCCGCTCGGGCGCGCGGTTGCGCGCACGGGGCGGGCGCGGCGCGGCGGCAGCGGCGCCCTCGCCCGCGGCCGGCTTGCGGATGTGGGCCTTCTGTTCCTCGCGCATCTGGTCGATCAGGTCCTGGCGGCGCAGGTCGTCGGCGGTGCTGAACTCCTGCCACCATTCGGCCAGCGCTTCCTCGACCTCGCCGATATCGGCGCGCAGCCGCATGAAATCGAAGCCGGCGCGAAAACGCGGCTGCTCGGCCAGGCCGTAGGGGGTGCTGCCGGTGCGCTTCTCGAAGCGCGGCTGCATCACCCATATCTCGCGCATGTCGGCGGCCAGCTTGCCGCGGCCCGACACGTCGCCGATGCGTTTGTCGAACACCTCGTCGATCGCCTCCTGCAGCGCCGGGAACACCGGCTGGCGCTGCTGCTCCACCCGGCGGTTCCAGCCGGTGCGCACGTCGTCCCACAGCACGGTGGCCAGCAAGAAGCTGGGCGCGACCGGCTTGCCTTCGCCCACACGGCGGTCTGTGTCGAGCAGGGCGGCCTTCACGAAGGGCTGGTCGGCGCGTTCCACCACCACGTCGAGCAGCGGGTAGATGCCGCGGGCCATGCCGAGCTTGCGCAGCTGCTCGACGCTGGCGATCGCGTGGCCGGTCTGCAGCAGTTTCAGCATCTCGTCGAACATGCGGCTCTGGGGCACGTCGGCCAGCAACGCCTGCGAGGCGACCAGGGGCGCACCGGTCTTGGCATCCAGCGTGAAACCGAGGCCGCTCAGCTTGGCGGCGAAGCGCACCGCGCGGATGATGCGCACCGGGTCTTCGCGGTAGCGGGTGGCGGCGTCGCCGATCATCCGCAGCGTGCGTTTGCGGGCGTCCTTGAAGCCGCCGTGGTAGTCCACCACGGTCTGGGTCTCGGGGTCGTAGTACATCGCGTTGACGGTGAAGTCGCGGCGGGTGGCGTCCTCGTTCTGCGGGCCCCAGACGTTGTCGCGCAGCACCCGCCCGGTGGAGTCGACCGCATGGGTCATGCCGGCCAATTCGCTCTTGCTGGTCTTCTCGTTGCCGGCCACCTGCTCGGCGGCGGCGTTGTCCATGTAGGCACGGAAGGTCGAGACCTCGATCACCTCGTGCTCCCGGCCCCGGCCGTAGACCACGTGCACGATGCGGAAGCGCCGGCCGATGATGAAGGCGCGGCGGAACAGGCCCTTGACCTGCTCGGGCGTGGCGTCGGTCGCCACGTCGAAATCCTTGGGTCGCAGGCCGACCAGCAGGTCGCGCACCGCGCCGCCCACCACGTAGGCCTCGAAGCCGGCCTGCTTCAGGGTGCGCACCACCTCGACCGCCCGCCGGTCCACCATATTCGGGTCGATGTTGTGCACGCTGGCGGGAACTTCCTCGCGCTTGCCGAAGCTGGGCCGCTTCGCGGCCTTGGCGCCAGCCGCGGACAGGGCCTTCTTGCCCAGCAGCTTGTCGATGAACTGTTTGATCATTTTTCTTCTTCGGTGGCGCCCACGGGCGCAAAGAGATCCAGGATGCGCCAGCCGCGCTCGGCGGCCAGGGCGCGCAGGCGCGTGTCGGGGTTGGTGGCGACCGGGTGGTCGACCTTTTCGAGCAGGGCCAGGTCGTTGAAGGAATCGCTGTAGAAGGTGGTCTCGACGTCGTTCCAGCGCCACCCGCGCGCGTCGAGCCAGGCCTCCATCCGCAGCACCTTGCCCTCGCGGGCCGAGGGCACGCCCTCGATCGCACCGGTGATCCAGCCGTCGTCGCCGCGGGCCAGGTCGACCGCGATCAGCTCGCGCACCCCGAGCGCCTGCGCGATCGGCCGGGTGACGAAGGCGTTGGTGGCGGTGACGATCACCGTCTCGTCGCCGGCGGCGCGGTGCGCCTCGACCAGTGCGCGGGCCGCCGGCAGCAGCGCCGGGCCGATCACCTCGGCCATGAAGCGGCGGTGGGCGGCATCGGCCGCATCGGGGCCCTGCAGCCGCACGGCGTCGGTGGCGAAGCGCACGTAGTCGTGGATGTCGAGCGTGCCGGCGCGGTACTGGGCGAAGAATTCCTCGTTGCGGCGGGCGAAGGCCACCGGGTCGGTCCAGCCGAGGGTGGTGGTGAACGCGCCCCAGGCGTAGTCGGAATCGAGCGGCAGCAGCGTGTGGTCGAGGTCGAACAGCGCCAGCCGGGGCCGCGACGAGGGTGAGGGGGAAACGGCGTCGGCCATGGCTAGGGAAGCGGGAGAAAAGGACGAGGAAGCGAAGCGGCCGAGTTCATTGGGACGCGAGCATCGCCTTGAGCAGAGGAATGGTGACGGCGCGCTGGGTGCGCAGCGCATAGCCGTCGAGGCTGTCGAGCAGCTGCATCAGGCTGCCCAGGTCGCGGCTGAAGCGGCTGAGCATGAAATCGACCACGTCGTCGCCCAGCACCACGCCGCGGGCGTCGGCCGCCTGCCGCAGCACCGCGCGGCGCTCGGTCTCGCCCAGCGGCTGCAGCTGGAACACATGGCCCCAGCCGAGCCGGGTGCGCAGGTCTTCCCGCAGCCGCAGGTCGGCCGGCGGCACGGCGCCGGCGGCCAGCACCCATCGGGCGCGGCCGTCCTTGGGCGTGAGGGCGTTGACGAACCAGTTGAAGGCGGTGTGCTGCTGACCAGCGTCGTAGAGGTGGACCTCGTCGAGCAGCACGGCCGTCCAGCTCTCGTCGTATTCGGTTTCGCCCGAGGCGGCGTCGAGCCAGCCGACCGTGGCGCCCTGGTCGCGCAGTGCCTGACGGGCGGCCTGCAGCAGGTGCGTCTTGCCGCTGGCGGCCTCGCCCCAGAGGTAGGCGGGCACCGGTGCCCGGCTCGCTTCGCCGGCACCGGCGCCGGTCCAGAGCTGAAGGTGCTCCAGCGCCGCCGCATTGGGACCGGGCCAGAAGTTCGCGAGCGTGGGGCCGGCGGCCAGGCCGATGTCGAGCGCGATCTGCTGCATGCGGACGTACCTCAGCGCGGCGCGCCGGGGCGCGGGCTTTGGAAGGGCGAACGGTGAAAGAGCTGCGGCATGGACGAGGGGCAAAGGAACGCCGGGAAGCGAGCCCTTAAAATCAGCCGCAAATTCTAGTCGCCCGGCGCCTGCGTGACCGGCGCACCCGCCCTGCCCTGACCGGCGCCCGTTTTCCCCTCCCTCCTCGACCACACGCCATGAGTTCTTCCGCGCCTTCCACCTCCCCCCTGTCGTACAAGGACGCGGGGGTCGACATCGACGCCGGCGACGCACTGGTGGAGCGTATCAAGCCGCTGGCGAGGAAGACGATGCGCGAGGGCGTGCTGGCCGGCATCGGCGGCTTCGGCGCGCTGTTCGAGGTGCCCAAGCGCTACAAGGAGCCGGTGCTGGTCTCGGGCACCGACGGCGTCGGCACCAAGCTGCGCCTGGCCTTCGAATGGCAGATGCACGACACCGTGGGCATCGACCTGGTGGCCATGAGCGTCAACGACGTGCTGGTGCAGGGCGCCGAGCCGCTCTTCTTCCTCGACTACTTCGCCTGCGGCAAGCTCGACGTGGATACGGCCGCGGCGGTCGTCGGCGGCATCGCCGAAGGCTGCGAGCTGAGCGGCTGCGCGCTGATCGGCGGCGAGACGGCCGAGATGCCCGGCATGTACCCCGACGGCGAGTACGACCTGGCCGGCTTCGCCGTCGGCGCGGTCGAGAAATCCAGGATCCTCGACGGCCGGGACGTGGCCGCGGGCGACGCGGTGCTGGGGCTGGTCTCGGCCGGCGTGCACTCCAACGGCTTCAGCCTGGTGCGCAAGGTGATCGAGCGCGCCGGCACCGACCTGCCCGCCACGCTCGACGGCCGGCCGTTCCGCGAAGCCATCATGGCCCCCACCCGCCTCTACGTGAAGCCGGTGCTCCGAGCGCTGGCCGCCCATCCGATCAAGGCGCTGGCCCACATCACCGGCGGCGGCCTGCTGGAGAACATTCCGCGGGTACTGCCCGAGGGCACCGCCGCCCACCTGCAGAAGGGCAGCTGGCCGCGGTCCGAGCTGTTCGCCTGGCTGCAGAAGGTGGCCGGCATCGACGACATCGAGATGAACCGCACCTTCAACAACGGCATCGGCATGGTGGTGGTCGTGGCCGCCGAGCACGCCGAGGCGACGGCCGCCACGCTGCGGGCGGCCGGCGAGCAGGTGCACCGCATCGGCACCATCGCCCCGCGCGGCGACGGCGCCGCCGTCGTGGTGGCCTGACCGTCGCGCACGCATGGAACCTCTCCCGCCCGCATCCGGCGCCGATCCGCTGCCGGCTCGCACCGGCGTCATGGTGGCCAGCTACGTGCTGATCGCAGCGACGCTGCTGCTGGTGATGGTGCAGGGCCTGCTGGCGGGCCTGCTCTGCGTCTGCGTCGGCTTCCTGGCCACCCGGTGGATCGCCCGCGGGTTCTCTCGGCTGTGGCGCTCCCGCAAGCGGACAGCGCCGCCCGCCGCCGGCGGCGGCCACACCGTGCCACCGGGCGCGCAGATCGCGTCGGCGGCGCTGGTCATCGCGGCGCCGATCCTGATGCTGTCGGCGGCGCTGTCGCAGTCGCGCACCTTCATCCTGCATGCGCCCGAGCAGTACCGCGAGCTGCTCGACCACACCGCCCGCACGGTGCTGGAGTTCCGCGAGAAGCTGCCGCCCGAGATCGGCCAGCACCTGCCCGACGGTGCCGACGACCTGCAACGGGTGGTGGCGCACTACCTGCGCGCGCAGGCCGGCTCGCTGGCGATCACCGGGCGGGCCTGGCTGCATGCGCTGCTCTTCACCTACGTCGGCCTGATCGTCGGCGCGCTGGCGGGCTGCGCCCGGTCGCCCGACGCGCGCGGACCGCTGGCGGCGCAACTGCACCGGCGCATCACCCTCTTCGGCGAGGCCTTCGGCCAGATCGTGGCGGCGCAGTTCTGGATCGCGGCCTTCAACATGGTGCTGACCGCCGTCTTCCTTCTGGGCATCCTGCCGCTCTGGAACATGGAGCTGCCCTACGCGCCGGCGCTGATCACCCTCACCTTCCTGGCCGGGCTGGTGCCGATCGTGGGCAACCTGCTCTGCAACGCGGTGATCGCCGTCGTCGGCCTGTCGGTGTCGCCGGCCACCGCGGCGGTCTGCCTCGGCTTTCTGATCTTGATACACAAGGCCGAATACCTGATCAACGCCAAGGTCGTCGGGCAGCGCACCCACATGGCGGTGTGGGAACTGCTGGCGGTGATGTTCCTGGCCGAAGCGGTGTTCGGGCCCGCGGGGCTGGTGGCGGCGCCGCTGTTCTACGCGTACCTGAAGAAAGAACTGGAAGCGGCGCGGCTGGTGTAGCGCGCTGCGGCGGCGGATTGCTATCAAAAAAATAGCTGGATGCCGGCGTCGCACGCCGGCTACGGCCACTTTTTATAGGAAGATTCAGTTGAGGGCCCGGCGCAGCTGCAGCACGCGCTCTTCGACCAGGTCGATGTCGAGCGCGTCCTCGGCATGCGCCAAGTAGGCTTCCAGATCCACCACGGCTTCGGCGCCGCGGCCCTGCTCGGCCAAGGCCAGGCCGCGGTCGCGCTGCTCGGCCCAGGCCTTGGGCAGCAGGGCGACCAGCCGGTTCTGCACCGCCACCAGCCGTGCCCAGTCCTGCTGGGATCGGTGAATCTCCTTCAGGTTGCGCAGCATCCGCGCCAGAATCTCCCGCGGCGTGGCGGCCTGCAGGAACAGGCCCAGCGGCACGTCGAAATCCTCCACCAGCCCGCTGCGCCGCTTGTAGGGTTCCAGCCGCTCCGACAGCTCTTCGCGCGAAAGCGAATGGCCGTTGAACGGATCGAGCACCACCTGGCCCTTCGGCAGGTTGATCTTGACCATGAAGTGCCCCGGAAAGCTGATGCCCCGGGCGTGCAGCGAAAGGCCCTGGGCCAACTCCATCCACAGCACCGCGAGCGAGATCGGGATACCGCGGCGGGTGCGCAGCACCGCGTTCAGGTAGCTGTTGTCGGGATCGTAGAAATCGTTGACGTTGCCGCCGAAGGCCAGGTCGTGGAAGAAGAACTGGTTGAGCACCCGCAGCCGCTGCAGGGCGGGCGCATCGGCCGGCAGGCGGCGGCGCAGGCGGGCCAGGAGCTGGTCCACGTCCCCCAGCACCTGCTGGATGTCGAGGTCGGGGTACTCGTCCTGGGCCAGGCTGGCCGTGGCCTCCAGCAGGGGGAATTCGTCGTCGCTCTGGACGAGCGCGGCGAAATATTCGAGCGGCGTGGGGGCCGTGAAGCGAAGGTCCATGGACCATTCTGGCGGTGCCCGCCCGAACGCGTCAAGCGGGGCCGCCAGAGGCCCGGTGCCGGGAGACCCGACCCGGCCAGGGCATCCCCGCGCGGCTCAGCGGCGCAGCATCTGTCGCAGCTTGATGCCCGCGGCCCAGGCGGCCAGCAGGTAGAGCACGATCGCCGCCATCACCACGCCCGCCAGCAGGCCGGCCCGGCGGAACTCGGTCGCCTGCAGGCCGATCCAGTCGAAGCGGTTGAGCATCCACACCAGGAAGATCGCCAGGATGGCGCTCGCGGCCAGCACCTGCATCAAAAACAGGCCCCAGCCCGGCAGCGGCCTGAAGCTGCCGCGCCGTACCAGCCCGAACAGCAGCCACAGCGCGTTGACCACCGCGCCGATGCCGATCGACAGCGTCAGGGCCGCATGCTGCAGCAGCGGAACCAGCAGGTAGTTCAGCCCCTGGGTCAGCACCAGCACGCAGACGGCGATCCGCATCGGGGTGCGCATGTCGTGCCTGGCGTAGAAGCCCGGTGCCAGCACCTTGATCGCCACGATGCCGACCAGGCCCGCGCCGTAGCCCATCAACGCCACGGTGGTCTGCTGGACGTCCTGCGCGGTGAAGGCGCCGTGGTGGAACAGCACCGCCACCAGCGGCCGCGAGAACACCAGCAGGGTCACCATGCAGGGCACCGACAGCAGCACCACCAGGCGCAGTCCCCAGTCGAGCATCGCCGAATAGCGGGCGTCGTCCTTCGCGGCGCGGGCTCCGGCCAGCTGCGGCATCAGCACCACGCCCAGCGCCACGCCGAGCAACGCGGTCGGGAACTCCATCAGCCGGTCGGCGTACACGATCCAGCTGACGCTGCCCGGCGCCAGGTGCGAGGCGATCTGGGTGTTGATCAGCAGCGAGATCTGCGCGACGCTGACGCCCAGCAACGCCGGCAGCATCAGCCGCATAACGTTGCGGGTGGCCGGATCGGTCCAGGCGGCGCGGATCGCCGCGCGGCTGGCGCCGATGTCGGGCAGCAACCCAAGGCGCTTGAGCGCGGGCAGCTGCAGCCCCAGCTGCAGCGCACCGCCCACCAGCACGCCGACGCACTGCGCGTAGATCGGCTCGAACCCGTGCCGCACGAACCAGGGCGCACCCCAGACGATCGACAGGATCAGCGACACGTTCAGCAGCACCGGCGTGGCCGCCGGCACCGCGAAGCGCCGCCAGGTGTTGAGCACCCCGCCCGCCAGCGCCACCAGCGACATGAAGCCGATATACGGGAACATCCACCGCGTCATCGTCACCGCCGCGCCGAAGCCCTCGGGCGTCTGCCGCAAGCCGCTGGCCATCGCCCACACCAGCAGCGGTGCCGCCGCCACGCCCGCGATGCTCAGCACCAGCAGCGTCCAGGCCAGCAGAGTCGACACATGGTCGATCAACGCCTTGGCCCCCTCGTCCCCCCGCTCCACCCGCGCCGCGGCCAGCACCGGCACGAAGGCCTGGCTGAACGCCCCCTCGCCGAACACCCGGCGAAACAGGTTGGGGATGCGGAAGGCGACATTGAACGCATCGGTCAACGCGCTGACGCCGAACACCGACGCCATCAACAGCTCACGGACAAGCCCCGTGATGCGCGAGGCGAGCGTGAACAGCGAAACGGTGGAAGCGGCTTTGAAAAGTGACACCGCGCGAGTGTAGGTGCACCCCTGGCTCCGCCCGTCTCTCTCCAAAACCCACGGTGGCCGCTGCGCAGCAGCGCCACGGCCTGCCCCGCCGGCCGCCAGGCCCGGCCCCCTCAGGATGCCGCGGATCCGGCTCCGCCGGTCCGCCAGCATCGCCCCCTGGAAGGGGGTGGGCGGCCACACGCAGTGGGCAAGCCTGGGGGTAAGTTATAATTTTTGGCTTTGCTGCAACATCCTCAGACCTCTCAAGGAACCGAATCATGGCAACCAAGCCGAAGAAAAAGAACCCGCGCCTCGCGTCGGGCCGCAAGCGCGTCCGCCAAGACGTCAAGCTCAACGCTGCGAACACCTCGCTGCGCTCCAAGTACCGCACCGCGGTGAAGAACGTCGAGAAGGCGGTTCTCGCCGGCGACAAGACCAAGGCCGCCGAAGCCTTCGCCCGCGCCCAGAGCGTGGTCGACACCGTGGCGGACAAGGGCATCTTCCACAAGAACAAGGCCGCTCGCGACAAGAGCCGCCTGGCTGCGAAGGTCAAGGCCCTCGCAACCGCGGCCGCCTGACCGAATCAGGCACCGCACGAGAGGGCCGCCAGCCCGCTCGCCGTTTGCACCGGGTGCGCTGCAGCAAAGTGAAAAACCGCCTCCGGGCGGTTTTTTCATTTCCCCATGACTTCGGCACGGAACTTCGCTGGACTCCGCAAAAGCCCTGATACAGCAGGTCTACACCTTTATTTCAACTGACGCCAGTCGCCCCGATCTCCGCGCCAGTTCACCGAATGCCCCAGCGTACGCATCACGGTAGCGCGAAGGCTGCGCACCATGCCTTCCCACTCGCGGATTACGATGCCGTCGTTGGCAGGCTCAGGGCCCATGAACATGCCATCGACGCCACCGTTGGCGACGCAGGCCTCGGTGGCACGTGTTTCGAGTTCCGGCTCATGGAAAACCACCGGGTTCTGCAGCAGCGCGGACAGCGCGGCGACGATACCGGTCGCACCCCAATTCGACACGTTGGAAACCACCAGCCAGTCGGCTGCCGTCGCGGCACCGACGCCACCTCGTCCAGGAGTGCCGCAGTCGACGGCTTTAGGCGAAAACTTCGGCAGGTCGTCGGCGATCACACCCATGCCCAGTTCGTTGCCGCCGTCGCCGATGCCGAGCGTGAGCGTTCCGCGCGCTTTGGCTTGGCGAAACAGGTAGTCCAGGTCGGCCACCATGCCGTCGAGCGGCCGACCGCCGAGGCCGTGATACAGCCCGTTGGCGTTGCAGCCGGGTCGCTCGATGCTCAACAGAAGCGATGGCTGGGTCAGATCGAGCAGCTCGTCGCATGTGCGGCGACTGCTCGCGGAATCCTTCGCCACGGTCTGGATGTAGACAGGCCGGAGGAACTCGATGAAGTCGGCCTTGCCCGATGTCGGCAGCGGACGGGGCGCGAGGCCTGCTCCACGACAGGTGGCGGTCATCATTTCTTCCCAATCTTCGTCGATCACGATCACCGAAACCACGCCGAGGCCCAGGAACAGCGCACGTGCCAGCAATGCGGCACCGACCGGGCCGTCGGTTTCGGGCACGCCTCCTCCCTCCGGGAAACCGGTGGCGATGAGGGCCGGTGCGCCGGGGTTCGCCTTCGTGGTCTCGACAAGTCGTTCGGCGGCGCCCATGCAGCACGGGCCGGGCTGACGCGTCTGCAGGGCGTCGTACAGCTTACCGATGAGGCCGACACCGGTGTAGTCGAGTCTCATGAAATCATCGATGGTGCGGGAGACATTGGCGTATCGGGAGCTTGTCTTTTCGAGCATGGTTCTATCTGTGCGGTATGGATGGATGAGAAGACCGGTGCGTGGTCAGGAGCCGAGCACGTCGGCAAAAAAGTCGGCGTCTACGTTTCCGCCGCTCAGGATGACCACGACGGTTTTGCCTTTGACGTCCAGCTTTCCGGCAAGAATCGCGGCCAGCCCGATGGCGCCGCCCGGCTCCACGACCAGCTTGAGTTGCTTGAAAGCAATGCGCATGGCCTCTCGCACCTCGTCATCGGTCGCGGTCAGGCTGCCGGCCAGCAATCGCTGATTGACCGCAAAGGTGAGCTTTCCGGGCGTGACGACCTGCAATGCATCGCAAATCGATCTCGCGTCGGGTGAGTTGCGTTCCGGTTTGCCGCTGACGAGCGAACGGGCGAGTTCGTCGAACTCCGCCGGCTCCACGGCGTAGACCGCCGTGTCGGGCGCCATTGCCCGTACGGCCGAGGCGACGCCGCCCACCAGACCACCGCCGCTGCAAGCCGCCAGCACCGCATCGGCGACGATATCCATGCTCGCCAATTGCTGCAGGATTTCAAGGCCGACCGTGGCCTGCCCCGTCATGATGTAAGGGTCGTCGTAGGGTGGGACGGTCACGGCACCGGTAGTGCGCGAGATCTCTGCACCGATGGCTTCGCGATCGTCGGTTTGGCGGTCGTACAGAATCACGTCGGCGCCGTTGTTGCGTGCGCCGACGATTTTGGTCTTAGGAGCATCGGCCGGCATGATGATCGTGGCTTTGACCCCCAGAAGCTTTGCCACGGCCGAGGTGGCCAGTGCGTGGTTGCCGGAAGAGAAGGCCACGATGCCGGCGCTTTTCTGCTCAGGGGTCAGCTGCATAAGGCGGTTGCAGGCGCCGCGGAATTTAAACGAGCCTGCCTTCTGCAGCACCTCCGCCTTGAACAGGAGGCGACCGCCCGTCACCTCGTTGATGACGGCGCTTTCGAGCAGCGGCGTGACGATGGCGTGCGTGCCGATACGTTCGGCGGCTGCTTCGATCTGAGCCATCGACGGCGCGCCGACTTCGGAGAAGAAAGAGGGTGCGAGAGAGGTTTGGATATCTGGCATGGGCATGACTTCGTGGGTGGTCGGTGTGAGGTAGGCGACGGCGTCGATTTCCACCTTGACGCCGTTGAGGCTGGCGCCGACGGTGGTGCGCACCGGGCTGCGCGCGCCCATCTCGCTTGCATATGCGCCGTTGAAGCGCGGCCAATCGGCGATATCGGCAAGGAAGACCTGCATCTTCACGACGTGGTCCAGCGTCGCGCCATGCACCGACAGTGCGGCACGCAGCTTGTCGAACACGGCAGCGGTCTGTTCTTCGATGGTGGTGCCGATCACCTGTCGGTCGGCATCGCGCGGCACCTGGCCGGCAGTGAACAAATAATCGCCCGCGCGCAGGCTTGCGGCGTAAGGTACCGCGACGGACTTGGGTGGAAATCGTGTGGACATCAGGCTGCTCTCACATCAAATAAGTCGGCAGCCACAGCGCGATTGCCGGGAACACCATGAGCACGACGATGGCGAACATGTAGACGCCCATGAAGGGCAGCACGCCG
>NZ_QJTC01000032.1 GCF_003217575.1 Xylophilus ampelinus
TGGCGACCGTCAACGATCTGCTGAGCCACAAGGGCCTGCTGCTGCGCGCGGGCACCGTCGTGGATGCCACCCTCATCGCCGCGCCGAGTTCGACCGAGAACCAGGACAAGGCGCGCGACCCGGAGATGCACTCCAGCCAGAAAGGCAACGAGTGGCACTTCGGGATGAAGGCCCATATCGGAGTCGATGCCGACTCGGGCCTGGTGCACACGGTGCGGGGCACATCGGGGCATGTGGCAGATGTCGTCGAAGCCCGCAACCTGCTGCACGGGCAAGAGAAGGACGCCTTCGGCGATGCGGGCTACCAAGGGGCAGCCAAGCGGCCCGATGCGAAGGAGGGTGTGCAGTGGCACATCGCCTGCGCCCGGGCAAGAGAAAAGCGCTCGACAAGACCCGGCCGGTGGACGCGCTCGTCGTCCGGCTCGAGAAACTCAAGGCCGGTATCCGGGCCAAGGTGGAACACCCCTTCCGGGTGATCAAGCGGCAGTTCGGCCACGTCAAGGTGCGCTACCGGGGCTTGAAGAAGAACACGGCCCAGCTCTTGACGCTGTTCGCGCTGTCGAACCTGTGGATGGTGCGCGGCAAACTGCTGGCGATGCCGGCATGAGTGCGTCTGCGCAGGCCCCAAAGGGCAAAAAAGCCGAGAAATCGGACCGTTTGGACGCCTGATCGAGCAGCAGATCAAGACCAAGCAGCGCCTCCGGGGCAAACGCACCATGCTCGGTCACCTACCTCGGCAAACGCAGCTTTGTGCAGACCTTCCTTAACAGTTGAAATGCAATGAAAACGAAGATAAATTTCAACGCCCTTGCAAAGCGCAAAGAATTTAGCGGATTCAAACCTGAAGCGCAACACTTGTGTTGCGCTTCAGGTTTGAATCCGCCCCAATATCGGCTCCACAGCCGGCATGCGCCGGCGGCATCGGCACGATCTCGCGGTCAGTGGCGCGTTTACGCAAGTGCAGTGTTGTTTTGCACCCTTGGGCAGGAAGCGCCGCTCGAAGCAGAAAAGCAGCCGCAACCTACATCGCGAAAATCTTCCCCGGATTCATGATGTTCTTCGGGTCCAGCGCGCGCTTCAAGGTCCGCATCATGTCCACCGCTCCGGCGCCCGCCTCGTCCACCAGAAAACCCATCTTGTGCAGTCCGATGCCGTGTTCGCCGGTGCAGGTGCCTTCCAGGCGCAGGGCGCGCTCGACCAGGGTGTGGTTCAGCCGCTCCGCCGTCGAGCGCTCCTCCACGCTGTCGGGATCGATCAAATAGCCGAAGTGGAAGTTGCCGTCGCCCACGTGGCCCACCAGGAAGTACGGGATGCCGCTCGCATCGGCCTCGGTGACCGAGTCGAGCAGGCAGTCGGCCAGGCGCGAGATCGGCACGCAGGTGTCGGTGGAGATGGCGCGGCAGCCGGGCCGCGACTGGATCGCGGCGAAGTAGGCGTTGTGGCGGGCCGTCCAGAGGCGGGTGCGCTCCTCGGGCGTGCTGGCCCATTCGAAAGCGTTGCCGCTGAATTCGGCCGCGATGTCCTGCACCGTCTCGGCCTGCTCCTTCACGCTGGCGGGCGAGCCGTGGAACTCCATCAGCAGCATCGGCTCCTCGCGCAGCGTGGTGCGCGAATGGGCGTTCACCATGCGCACCGTGTTGGCGTCGATCAGCTCGACCCGGGCGATCGGCACGCCCATCTGGATCGTCTGGATGGTGGTGCGCACCGCGGCCTCGATGCTCGGGAACGAGCAGACCGCGGCCGACACCGCCTCGGGCAGCGGGTACAGGCGCAGGGTGACCTCGGTGATGACGCCCAGCGTGCCTTCGCTGCCGACAAAAAGCCGGGTCAGGTCGTAGCCGGCGGCCGACTTGCGGGCCCGGGTGCCGGTGCGGATCGCCTCGCCCTGGGCGGTGACCACCTCCAGCGCCAGCACGTTCTCGCGCATGGTGCCGTAGCGCACCGCGTTGGTCCCGCTGGCGCGGGTGGCGGCCATGCCGCCGATGGAGGCGTCGGCGCCGGGGTCTACGGGGAAGAACAGGCCGGTGTCCTTGATCTGCTCGTTGAGTTGCTTGCGGCTGATGCCCGGCTGCACGGTGACGGTGAGGTCCTCGGAATCGAGCCGCAGCACCCGGTTCATCCGTGACACGTCGACGCGGATGCCGCCCTGCACCGCCAGCAGATGGCCTTCCAGCGACGATCCGCTGCCGAAGGCGATCACCGGCACCGCGTGCGCGTCGGCGATGCGCACGGCATCGGCCACGTCCTGCGTGCTCCCCGCGAAGACGACGGCCGCGGGCGGCGGGGCGATGAAGGACGATTCGTCGCGGCCATGCTGCTCGCGCACCGCCGCTGCAAAGGAACACCGGGCGCCGAAGCGGGCCGACAGGGCGTCGAGCATGGCGGGCGGCACATCGCGCAAGGCCAGCGCGGGCAGGAGCTGGGACGACGACAGCGGGGCATTCATGGAACAGGTCTCCGGTTCTGGATGGCAGCCCCGATTTTGCGCCGCAAGGCAAAAGGGGGACCGCGGCGCAGCCCGTATCCGCCTTTCTGTCTTTGCCGGATGCGCGACCTGCTACAGCAGACCTGCGCCGTAGCCGAAGCGGCCGCCTAGACGTGGGCCAGCGCGACGAAGCGCTGCGTCGCCAGCAGGCCGGCCGGCATCCAGTGGCGCGAGGGGGCCATCTCGGCGACCAGCAGGCGGGCGAGCGTCTGGCTGTCGGGCGCCTGGGCCATCTGGACCTGCAGCGCGTCCACGTCCACGTCGAGCATCGACTCGGGCGACGGCGCGGCTGCGGCACTCGCATTGCGGGCGCTGTCGAGCCGCTGCTGCGCGCGGAAGCTGCGGGGGCGTCGCAGCGGCGTTGCACCTTCGGGCGCGACCGGTGCGGCAGAGGGCGGGACCAAGGCGGCGCCGTCGGCGCTGGCGTCGCCGCGTAGCCAGTCCTGGATCACCTGCAATTCGTAGGTGCTGAACACGCCGAACATCTCGGCATGGTCGCCGTCGAGCAGGCGCCAGAAGCGACTCTCCTGCGGCGGGGCGTTGCGCACGATCCAGCCGCTTTGCTCCAGCGCCTGCAGAAAGCCCGGGACCCGCGACGGTTGCGACAGCCAGTCGTTCACGCTGCGGCCCGCTACGCGGCAGTAGTCCGAATGGGCACCGTGGCCGGCCACGCTCTTGCGCTTGAAGATGCGCTCTATCTCGTCCTGGATGTCGAATCCGCCGATCACGCCGTGGATGCCGGCACCCAGTTCGTTGAGCCGAAAGCCGTTGCGCACCCGCTGCCAGAAGGCATCGGGATCGCCCAGCCGCGGCATCGCGGTCTGTACCGCCTGCACCGCGCGCAGGGCGTGGCCGGTGTCGGCGTTGTCGACGGTGACGTGCAGCGTGAAGTAGTACGGGTCGATGCCCAGCTCGTTCAGTTCGTACGCGGTGATCGGCAGGTGCAGCGGCAGCTGTTCGTAGCCCAGGTTGAAGCCGATCACCTCGGGCAGCAGCGCATCGGTGTGGGCCGCCAGCGCGAGTTGGATCGCGCCCTGGGTGTAGTGGTCGTCCGGAAGATCCTGCCAGTGTTCCAGGCCATGGGTGGCCAGCAACTGCCGGAACAGCAGCACGTGGTTGCGATCGGCCCGGCCGTCGCCCAGCTCTTCGATGTAGGTGCGCACCAGGTCGGCATAGCGCGGGTTCTGCCAGTGGCGCAACACGCCATAGAGCCAGGCGCCGTCGACCATCTTGGTGGGGGCCACACCGCGCAGGAAGGCGAGGGCGTGCGAGCGGTTCCGGAAAAACCGGCGCGGTGCGCCGGCCTTGCGATCGGCCAGGTACTCCTGGTAGCGGGCGCCGACGACTGCGGTGCCCGATTCCATCCAGGCGGCCAAGCCGTCGATGCTGTCGGGCAGGGCGCATTCGACCTGCGACGCATCGACCAAGCGGGCGTTCAGCTAGGCGCGCGATGCCGCCAGGGCTTGTGCGTCTTCCGGTTGGTTCCAGAGAGATTCGTAATGGGCGCGGTCGGTGCGGGCGGCCGGATCGTTGGCGGGGTTCTGGCGTGCACCGGCCTGCCAGGGTGCGGAGCCGTTCGCATTCAGGACAGGATGCGCAGCGGACGCGGTTTCGGCAGGATGGGAGAGTGCAAGCATGTGGACCTTGGGCGCCCCGGGGAGGGGGACGCGGATGTGCGGGATTCGTCAACGAACGACGACTGTCGCTGCCGTGGCATGCCGGCTCTATCGGTCCGGGGCCGGTACCCCCGTGGGAGGTCTCCTACGGCTGGGAAATGTTCTGCAGGACATGCCATCCGCGTCCCGCAGCGCGCAAAAAAAGCGCCCCGCGGGACGCTCGTCGCATCGACCCTTGGCCGCACGTTTGGTGCGGCTTCGGGGCTCAGGCGGTCAGCGAGGGCCGGTCCGCCAGCGGCACCGCGGGCGCGGCACCCGTGCCGCGGCGCAGATCCTGGCCGGCGGTCTGCAGGCGCATCGCCTGTACCGCTCCTTCTTCCAGGCGGAACTGGCGCACCACCTCGGCGAGCCGTGCCGCCTGCTCGCGCAGCGATTCGGCTGCGGCGGCCGATTGCTCCACAAGGGCTGCGTTCTGCTGGGTCATGTGGTCGATGTCGGTCACCGACTGGCTCACCTCGCCGATGCCGGCGGACTGCTCGGCGGCTGCGGCGGTGATCTCGCTGATCACGTCGCTCACCCGCTGCACGCCGCCGACGATTTCCTTCATCGCCGAGCCGGCTTCTTCCACCAGGCGCACGCCCCCGTCGACCGCCGACACGCTGTTCTTGATCAGGCCCTTGATTTCGCTGGCCGCCTCGGCCGAGCGCTGGGCCAGGCCCCGCACTTCCGACGCCACCACCGCGAAGCCGCGGCCCTGCTCGCCGGCGCGGGCCGCTTCCACCGCCGCGTTCAGCGCCAGGATGTTGGTCTGAAAAGCGATCGAATCGATCAGGCCGATGATGTCGTTGATCTTGCGGCTGGAGGAGGCGATCTCCTGCATGCTGGCCACCGCCTGCTGCACCACGCTTCCGCCGCGGGTGGCGGCGGTCGACGCGGTGGAGGCGAGCTGGTTGGCCAATTGCGCCGACGAGGCGGTCTGCTGTACGTTGCCGCTGAGTTCGGAGATGGAGGACACGGTCTGCTGCACGTTGCCGGCGGTCTGCTCGGTACGGCCCGACAGGTCCTGGTTACCGGTGGCGATCTCCTGGCTGGCGGTGGCGATGTTCTCGCTGGAGTCGCGCACCTGCGCCACCATCGCGCCCAGGCCCTGCTGCATGCCGGCCAGCGCGCGCTGCAGGTCGGCCAGTTCGTCCTTGCCTTCTACGGCCATGCGCTGCGACAGGTCGCCGCCGGCGATCGCCTCGGCCGAGCGGCGTGCCACTTCGAGCGGACCGCAGATCGAGCGCATGTTGAGCACGGTGAGCGGCACCACCTTCAGCACCATCAGCGCGACGATGCCGGCGAAGAGCATCAGCGTCCGCCGGGCCACCTGGCGCTGCTCGGCCAGCGCGCCGTCGAGCTGCCGGCGCTGGCCGGCTTCGAGGGCGGCGAGCTGCTTCTCGGCCGCGTCGTATTCGGCCACCGCGCGGGTGCTCATGCGGCTGGCGGTGGTGGCGGATTCGTAGCCGCTGCTCTCCAGCTGGTTGGCCACGCCGGTGAAGAGCTGGCGGTAGGCGCCCAGCTTCTGCAGCAGGCCGTTCATCAGCGCGGCGTCTTCCGCGTTGCGGCCTTCGATGAAGATCTTGCCGACCTTCTCGGCGCGGTCCTGCGCCTCGATCCACTTGGCGCGCTGGGCCTTCACCGCCTCGGCACGCTCGTACTGGATGATCATTTCCTTTTCGGTGATCCGCACCCCGGCCATCGCGCCGCGCAGCTCGGCCATCTGCTCGGTGGCGCGGGCCGCGGCGCCCATGGTCGTCTCGCCCATCTGCTGGATGCGCAGCATCCCGATGGCTCCGGCCCCGCCCAGCAGGCACAGCAGGACCAGCACGACGCCGATGGCGCCATACATGCGAAACCGGATGGTGTAGCGGCGCAGCGAAAGAAAACCCATGATCGACACTCCCTGGAAACGGCTGGCTCCCCCGGCGCGACCGCTCGTGCGACCTACCGCGATATCGTCGAAGACGCCGTCGAGGCGTGGGGATATGTAGAAGGCGTGGAGAGTTTGCCAGCACGCAGGTGTTTTTCGACCGGATCGTGTGGGGCTGGATCCCGATTTCGTGAAAATCGTCACGCAAGCCCCTAGGGCTTACCCTCGGTTCGGGCCGTGCCCACCGGCTTCCAGCGGCGCAGCAGCAACGCGTTGGCCAGCACGCTTACCGAGCTGAGTGCCATCGCCGCGCCCGCCACCACCGGGCTCAGAAGGCCGAAGGCCGCCAGCGGAACGCCCGCCAGGTTGTAGACGAAGGCCCAGAACAGGTTCTGCCGGATCTTCGCCACGGTGCGCCGGGCGACATCGAGTGCGGCGCCCACCAGCGCCGGGTCGGGCCGCATCAGGGTGATGCCGGCCGCCTGCATCGCCACGTCGGTTCCGCTGCCGATGGCGATGCCTACGTCGGCCGCGGCCAGCGCCGGCGCGTCGTTGATGCCGTCGCCCACCATCGCCACCGTGCGGCCGGCCCGCTGCAGCGCGCGCACCGCCTCGGCCTTGCCGGCCGGCAGCACCTCGGCCTGCACCTCGTCGGCGGCCAGGCCCAGGCGCGCGGCCATCGCCAGGGCCGCGCCGCGGTTGTCGCCCGACAGCAGCAGCAGCCGCACCGGCCGCGTCCGCAGGGCCTGCAGCGCCGCCCGCGCGCCGGGCCGCGGCGCATCGCCGAAGGCCAGCAGGCCCAGCAGCCGCGGCGCGGCCCGGCCGGGCAGGCGCTCCGCCAGGGCCGAGACGGTGTGGCCCTCGGCCTGAAGCGCGGCGGCGCGCCGGCCGAGAGTGGCCGCCGACGCGTCGTCGGCCGTGCCGGCACCGGTGGCAAGCTGCATAACGCCTTCGGACTCCATCCAGCGCAGACTGCCCAGCAGCAGCCGCCGGCCTTCGACCGTGCCTTCGGTGCCGCGGCCCGGCACGGCGCGGGCACTGTGCAGCGTCGGCAGCGCCAGGCCTTGCGATTCGGCGGCTGCCAGCACCGCGCGGGCCAGCGGATGCTCGCTGCCGGCCTGCAGGCCGGCCGCCAGGCGTAGCAGTTGAGCACTCTCGATCGCCGGCGTGTCGGCCGAGGCCGATACCGCCTCCAGCGCGGCGAGCGTCGGCCGGCCGACGGTCAGGGTGCCGGACTTGTCGAAGACGACGGTGTCGACCTTCTGCGCCCGCTCCAGCGCCTCGGCGTCGCGGACCAGGATGCCGTGGCGGGCCGCCACGCCGGTGCCGGCCATCAGCGCGGCGGGCGTGGCCAGGCCCAGTGCGCAGGGGCAGGCGATCACCAGCACCGCCACCGCGTGCACCAGCGCCACTTCGATCCCGTGGCCCGCCATCCACCAGCCGGCCACCGTCAGCGCGGCGATGGCCAGCACCACCGGCACGAACACCGCGGCCACCCGGTCGACGGTGCGTTGGATCGGCGCCTTGGCCGCCTGCGCGTCCTCCACCAGCCGGATGATCCGGGCCAGCACCGACTCGGCGCCGGTGGCCGAGACCTCCATCACCAGCCGGCCGTCGCCGTTGACCGCGCCGCCGGTGAGGCTGTCACCGGGTGCCTTGTCCACCGGCAGCGGCTCGCCGGTCAGCATCGATTCGTCGGCCTGGGAGCGGCCCTCCAGCACCCGGCCGTCGGCGGGAATGCGCTCGCCGGGGCGCACCGCCAGCCGGTCGCCGGGCAGCAGTTCGGCCACCGGCAGGTCGACCTCGCGGGCGCCGCGCAGCACATGGGCGGTGGCGGGCCGCAGCGCCTGCAGCGCCCTGATCGCGGCGGTGGTCCGGCGCTTGGCACGGGCCTCGAGCCACTTGCCCAGCAGCACCAGCGTGATCACCACCGCCGAGGCCTCGAAGTAGAGGTGCGGATCCATGCCCGGCGCGGCCCGCCACCACAGCCATAGCGACAGGCCGAACGCGGCCGAGGTGCCCAGCGCCACCAGCAGGTCCATGTTGCCGGCACCCGCGCGCACCGCATGCCAGCCGGCCCGGTAGAAGCGGGCGCCCAGCCAGAACTGCACCGGGGCCGCCAGCAGCAGCTGCACCCAGGCCGGCAGAATCCCGTGCCCGCCCAGACCCGCCGCCATCGGCAGCACCAGCGGCGCCGACAGCGCGATGCCCGCGGTCACCGGCCCGACGCCGGCCCACGGCGACGCATCGGCCGCCGCGGCCTCGGCCGCTTCGGCGGTGCGCGGCTCGTAGCCCGCGTCCCGCACCGCGCGTCGCAGCCGCGCCTGCCAGTCGGCCGCCGCGGTGCCGCCGGCCGTCTCCGCTCCGGCCGGCCCACCGGTCACGCGGGCGGATTCGGTCGCCAGGTTCACCGCCGCGTCCTGCACGCCCGGCACCGCCTTCAGCGCCTTCTCCACCCGCGCGACGCAGGAGGCGCAGCTCATCCCGCCGATCGGGATATCGACCGGCAGCACGGTGACAGGTAAGGGGGAGGCGGGTGGGACAGGGGTGGTGCGCATGCCGCAAGGCTAAGGCCTGCCGCCTTGGCACGGTCGAGGCCGTGCCGCACTTCCTTTATTGATAATGCGATATCGTTTAAGCTGGCGGCTTGTCTATTCCCTTCGGAGAACACCATGCAGGTCCTGTCGTCCCTCAAGCAAGCCAAGCAGCGCCACCGCGACTGCCGGGTGGTCACGCGGCGGGGCCGCATCTACGTAATCTGCAAGTCCAACCCCCGGTTCAAGGCACGCCAGGGCGGCGCCGAGAACCGCCACAAGCGCTGACCGGTGCGCGCCGCTTCCACCCCGCGCCCGGCCGACGCCCGGCTTCCGGTCACGGTGCTGTCGGGCTTTCTCGGCGCCGGCAAGACCACGCTGCTCAACCACATCCTGCACAACCGCGAGGGGCGGCGGGTGGCGGTGATCGTCAACGACATGTCCGAGGTCAACATCGACGCGGCCCTGGTGCGCCAGGGCGGCGCCGAGCTGTCGCGCACCGACGAGCGGCTGGTCGAGATGAGCAACGGCTGCATCTGCTGCACTCTGCGCGAAGACCTGCTGCTGGAGGTGGGCCGCCTGGCCGCCGAGGGCCGGTTCGACCAACTGGTGATCGAATCGACCGGCATCTCCGAGCCGCTGCCGGTGGCCGAGACCTTCACCTTCCTCGGCGAGGACGGCCGCAGCCTGGGAGAGGTGGCCCGGCTCGACACCATGGTCACCGTGGTCGACGCCTGCAACTTCCTGCGCGACTACGGCTCGCGCGACAGCCTGCAGGCGCGCGGCCAGTCGATGGGCGAGGAAGACGGCCGCACCGTCGTCGACCTGCTGGTCGAGCAGATCGAGTTCTGCGACGTGCTGGTGCTCAACAAGGTGGACCTGGTGACGCCCGCCGAGCGCGACCGGCTGATCGACATCCTCCACGCGCTCAACCCGCAGGCGCGGATCGAGCCGGCCGCCTTCGGCCGTGTGGCGCTGGTCGGCGTCCTCGACACCGGCCTGTTCGATTTCGAGGAGGCGGCCCGCGCGCCCGGCTGGCTGCGCGAGCTGCGCGGCCAGCACCTGCCCGAGACCACCGCCTACGGCATCGCCAGCTTCGTCTACCGGGCACGCCGGCCGTTCCACCCGCAGCGCTTCTTCGCGCTGGTGGAGAGCGAATGGCCGGGCGTGGTGCGCTCCAAGGGCTTTTTCTGGCTGGCCAGCCGGCCCGGCTTCGCTGGCAACTGGTCGCAGGCCGGCGGCGTCTGCCGGCACGGTCCGGCGGGATACTGGTGGGCGGCGGTGCCCGAATCGGACTGGCCGCAGGATCCGCAGGCGCAGGCCCTGATCCGCGAACATTGGCAGCACGGCGTGGGCGATGCGCGCCAGGAGTTGGTGATGATCGGCATCGAGATGGACGAGCCCGCCCTGCGCCACCGGCTCGATGCCTGCCTGCTGACCGATGCCGAGATGGCCCTGGGGCCCTATGTCTGGCGCGGCTACCCCGACCCGTTTCCGGCCTGGGACGGCCCCGCATGATCCCCGCCGGTTCCGGCGCCGGTTCAGAATACCGGGCCTGCCACGGCGCCCCGTTGCCCGAACCGATGCCCATGCCCATGCCCATCTTCCTCCATCGCGCGCGGCGCCCGCCGCGTTTCATGTTCGCGGCCGCCCTGGTGCTGGCCCTGCCCGTGCTGTCTTGGGCGCAGGCTCCGGTGCCGCACGCGCACACGCACGGCCAGGCCCGGATCGACCTGGCGGTCGAGGGCGACGTCCTGACGCTGGCGCTCGGCGCGCCGCTCGACAGCCTGGTGGGTTTCGAGCACGCCCCGCGCACCGCGGCCGAGCGGCAGCGGGTGGCGCAGATGGCGGCGCGCCTGCGCGCGGCCGACACGCTGTTCGTCCCCGACCCGGCGGCCGGATGCACGCTGGCGGACGTGTCGCTGGAATCCCCCGTGCTCGGCCTGGCGCCGACGGCCGCCGCCGGTGCCGCCGGTTCCACCGGCGCTGCCGACGAGCATGCCGACCTCGACGCCACCGTCCGCTTCCAGTGCCGGCAGTCCGGACGGGCCCGTTTCGTCGAGGTGAGGCTGTTCGACGCCTTCCCCGCCCTGCGCGCGATCGAGGTGCAGGCCGCCACGCCGCAGGGCCAGTTCAGGCGCACGCTCACGCCGCGTGCGCCGCGGCTCGGCTGGGAGCGCTGAGGCGGTGGCGCCGGCCCTGCTGGAACTCTCGGGCGTGCGTTTCGCCTGGCCGCGCAGCGCGCAGGACTGCCTGGACATACCGTCGCTGGCGGTGGCCGCGGGCGAGACGCTCTTCCTGCACGGCCCCAGCGGCTGCGGCAAGAGCACGCTGCTGTCGCTGATGGCCGGCGTGCTGTTGCCGCAGGCCGGCACGGCCCGGCTGCAGGGCCGGGACTGGCGCGCGCTGGGCGCGGCCCGGCGCGATCGCCACCGCGTCGACCACCTCGGGTTCATCTTCCAGCAGTTCAACCTGCTGCCCTACCTGAGCGTGCTCGACAACGTGCTGCTGCCCTGCCGCTTCTCCGCCGCCCGCGCCGCCGCGGCCACCGCGCGCGCCGGCTCTGCCACCGCCGATGCGCAGGCCTGGCTGGAGGGCATGGGGCTGCCGCCGGCGCTCTGGGGACGGCCGGCGCGCAGCCTGTCGGTCGGCCAGCAGCAGCGGGTGGCGGCGGCCCGCGCGCTGGTGGGCCCGCCCGCCCTGGTCATCGCCGACGAGCCCACCAGCGCGCTCGACGAAGACCTGCGCAACGCCTTCCTCGACCGGCTGCTGGCCGCCTGCGCCGCGGCCGGCAGCGCCCTGGTCTTCGTGAGCCACGACCGGCGCATCGCACAGCGCTTCGGCCGCACCGTGGCGCTGCCCGAACTCAACCGCGCGGCCGGGGGCGGCGCATGAGGGCCGGCTTCCTGCTGGCGCTCGCCGCGCGCAGCGCCTGGAACCGCCGCTTCACGCTGGGCCTGGTGACGGGCTCGATCGCGCTCTCGACCTTCATGCTGCTGGGCGTGGAGCGGATCCGCACCGACTTGCGCGACAGCTTCACCTCGGCCATTTCGGGCACCGACCTGGTGGTGGGCGCGCGTACCGGCCCGGTCCAGCTGCTGCTGTATGCCGTCTTCCACATCGGCTCGGCCACCAACAACATCCGCTGGAGCAGCATCGAGGCCCTGCAGCGACAGCCGCGCGTGGCCTGGGTGGTGCCGCTGTCGCTGGGCGATTCGCACCACGGCTTTCCAGTGCTGGCCACCACGCCCGCGTACTTCGCGCATTTCCGTTACGGCGAGCGCCAGCCGCTGCGGCTGCAGCAGGGCCAGCCCTTCGCCGATCTGTTCGACGCGGTGATCGGTGCCGAGGTGGCCGAGCGCTTGGGCTACCGCCCGGGCCAGCGCATCGTGCTGGCGCACGGCAGCGGCGAACTCGACGGCGCCGAGCATGCCGACAAGCCCTTCACCGTCGTCGGCGTGCTGGCCCGCACCGGCACGCCGGTGGACCGCACGGTGCACATCGGCCTGGAAGCGATGGAAGCGCTGCACGTCGACTGGATGGGCGGTCTGCCGCCGTCGGCGGCCCGGGCCGCGGCGGCACCGGACATCCGCGGCCGCGATCTGCGGCCCCGCGCCGTCACCGCGGCGCTGGTGGGTCTCGACAACCGCGCCGCCGTCTTCTCGGTGCAGCGCCGCATCAACACCTTCGCCGACGAGCCGCTGATGGCGGTGCTGCCCGGCGTGGCGCTCGACGAGCTGTGGGAGGTGGTGGGCGCGGGCGAGCGCGGCCTGCTGCTGATGTCGGGCCTGGTGGCCGCGGTGAGCATGGCCGGCCTGGTGGCGGTGGTGCTGGCCGGCCTGCAGGAGCGCCGGCGCGAACTGGCGGTGCTGCGCGCCGTCGGCGCCACGCCGGCGCACCTGGTGGCGCTGCTGGCGGTCGAGGGCGCGCTGGTCACGCTGGCCGGCATCCTGGCGGGCGCGGGCCTGCTGCTGGCCGCGGCGGTGGCGCTGGCGCCGTGGCTGCAGTCGGCCTACGGCCTGTCGCTGCAGTGGCGGCAGCCCACCGCGCTGCAGGCCTGGCTGGCGGGCGGCTTGCTCGTCGCGGGCACGCTGGCGGGCCTCGTTCCCGGCTGGCGCGCCTACCGGCTGTCGCTGGCCGACGGGCTGTCGCCCCGAAACTAGAGCGCGTCGTGCACCTTGGCGTGCCCGCGAAGGCCGGGCCTCTCCCCCGTTCCCGGAGCGGGGGTCAAAGTGCACAACACGCGGTAGGGCACACCCCCTTGCAGGGGGCGCTGCCGGCGGCCCCGGCGAGGCCGGTTCGGCGGTATCCCAGGTAGGGTGAATGGTGGAAAATCCACGGCCATGCACCACGCCTTTCCTTCCGTTGCGCAGCGCCGCCGGTGGCTGCAGGCCGCCGCCGCGATGGTCTGCACCGCCGCCACCGGTGCCCGTGCCGCCGACTCTTTCAAGCCGATCGCGTGGGACGACCTGGTGCCGCCGGACTGGGACCCGATGAAATCCTTCCAGGACCTGCAGAACCTCTCGTCCGCGCCCGATGCCGACCCGCGGGTGCAGAAGCTCTACGAGCGGATGCGCAAGGTCTGGGACGAAGCGCCGACGGTGGCCGCGATGGACGGGCGGCGTGTGCGGATGCCGGGCTACGTCGTGCCGCTGGAAGAGGGCTGGCAGGGGTTGGGCGAATTCCTGCTGGTGCCGTATTTCGGCGCCTGCATCCACACGCCGCCGCCGCCGGCCAACCAGATCGTGCTGGTGCGGATCGATCCGCCCGCCAAGGGCTTTCGCAGCATGGACGCGGTCTGGGTCAACGGCACGCTGGGCCTTGCGCGCGGCAGCTCCGACATGGGTGCCAGCGCCTATTCCATGGTGGCCGACAGTGTGACCCGTTACCGTAAAAAATGAGCGCCCGGGCCGCGCGTGCGGGCGGCCCGGTCTCCCCTTTTTTCCGCGAGGTTTCCATGCGCCAGAAATTCGAAGTCAGCGGCATGAGCTGCGCCCACTGTTCCCAGGCCGTCCAGGACGCGGTCCAGGCGATCGACCCGCAGGCGCAGGTGACGGTCGATCTGCCCACCGGCCAGGTCGACGTGCTGAGCGAGCATCCGCGCGAAAGCCTGCGCCTGGCGATCGAGAACGCCGGCTACCGGGCGGCGTAGCGCGACGCCGCCGGTGCCGGTGGCCGCCCCGGCGCCGTTCGCGGGCTGCCGACCCTGAATATCGCGGCGCGACCGCGAGCGACGTGGCCCGCAAAACGAATGCTATTGAATTAATAGCATTTAGCCGGCGGCTGGCGCACGTTTCAGGTGTGGAAAATTCCGAGATGAAGGAAGGGCGCCGGCTACTTGCTATTGTTTTGGAAGCGTGCGACCGCTTTTGCGCGTGACCGGCAGCCCTCGGCGCGCCTCTTCGGCACCGCGTCCATCGGGCCGGACACCGTCTCGTCTGCCTCCGGGCAAAATCTGAACAGATTGTTGCCGCTTCATTCCCGGTTAACACAGCGCCTCCACCATCGCTCGTCGCTCCCTACCCAGAACCCATGAAGAACGTCCGATCGCTGCTGCCCGCAGTGCAGTGCCAGCCCGTGCTGGCGCTCATCCTCCTGGCGGCGCTGGCCGGCTGTTCCCGCAAGGCCGAGGCGCCACCGCCGGCGGGGCCGGCCGAGGTGGGCGTCTACGTTTTGAAGACGCAGCGCCAAGCCTTCACCACCGAGCTGCCCGGCCGCACCAGCGCGTTCCTGACGGCCGACATCCGGCCCCAGGTGGGCGGCATCGTGCAGAAGCGGCTGTTCACCGAAGGCGCGACCGTCAAGGCCGGGCAGGTGCTCTACCAGTTGGACCCGTCCACCTACCAGGCGGCGCAGGCCAGCGCCCAGGCCACGCTGGCGCGCAACCGGGCCACGGCCGGGGCGGCCGAGGTGACGGCCGGGCGCAACGCCGAGCTGGTGCGGATCGACGCGGTCAGCAAGCAGCTCAACGACCAGAGCCAGGCGGCGCTGGCACAGGCGCAGGCCGACGTGGCCACCGCCCGGGCGTCGGTCGAGACGGCCCGGATCAACCTGGGATTCACCCGCATCACCGCGCCGATCTCGGGGCGCATCGGCACCTCGGCGGTCACGCCGGGCGCGCTGGTCACCGCCAACCAGACGACGGCGCTGGCGACCATCCAGCAGCTCGACCCGCTCTATGTCGACGTGACCCAGTCCAGCGCCGAGGTGCTGCGCCTGAAGCGCGATTTCGCGGCCGGCCGGCTGACCCGCAGCGGTCCCGACGCGGCCCGCATCCGGCTGGTTCTGGAGGACGGCAGCCGCTACGCCCGCGAGGGCCGGCTGCAGTTCGCCGGGCTGAGCGTCAACGCCACGACCGGCGCGGTCACGCTGCGGGCCACCGTGCCCAACCCCGACGGCCTGCTGCTGCCCGGCATGTACGTGCGGGCGGTGGTCGAGGAAGGGGTGGACGAGGACGCGCTGCTGGCGCCCCAGCAGGGCATCCAGCGCGACGCGGTCGGCCGCGCCACCGCCCTGGTGGTCGATGCCGAAGACAAGGTGGTACGCCGCCAGGTCACCGTGGGCCGCGCGGTGGGCAACCGCTGGGTGGTGCAGCAGGGCCTGAACGCGGGCGACCGGCTGCTGGTCGAGGGCTCGATGCGGGCCCGGGTGGGCGACAAGGTCAAGCCGGTGGCGGTGGACGTGCCCGGGGCGCCGGCATCGGTCGGCACGGCACCCACCGACGCCGCGCCGGCAGCCGGCGGGGCCCCCGGCACCGCGCCGGCCACCGTCCCCGCCGCGGCGCGCTGACGCAGCCGCCGCCGCGCCGATCCCGCTCGCAGCCCGCACGCCCTTCAGGACGCACGCACCGCCATGGCACGTTTTTTCATCGACCGGCCCATCTTCGCCTGGGTCATCGCCATCGTCATCATGCTGGCGGGCGCGATGTCCATCCGCACGCTGCCGCTGGAGCAGTACCCCAACATCGCGCCGCCCTCGGTGTCGATCACGGCCAACTACACCGGCGCCTCGGCCAAGACGGTGGAGGACTCGGTCACCCAGGTGATCGAGCAGCAGTTGAAGGGCATCGACAACCTGATCTACATGGCGGCCACCAGCAGCTCGTCGGGCCAGTCGCGCACCACGCTCACCTTCGACGCCGGCACCAACCCCGACGTGGCGCAGATGCAGGTGCAGAACAAGCTGCAGCAGGCGATGCCGCGGCTGCCGCAGTCGGTGCAGAGCCAGGGCGTCACCGTCACCAAGGCGGGCAGCGACTTCCTGATGATCGTCTCGCTGTTCTCCGAGAATCCGGCCCTCACCCGCACCGACGTGGGCGACTACATCGCCAGCAACCTGGTCGACGTGATCGGCCGGATCGACGGCGTGGCCGAGGTGCAGGTGCTGGGCTCGGGCTATGCGATGCGCATCTGGCTCGACCCGCGCAAGCTGGAGAAATTCGCGCTGATCCCGTCCGACGTGGGCACCGCGCTCAACGCGCAGAACGCGCAGGTCTCGGCCGGCCAGCTCGGCGGGCTGCCGGCCACCTCGCAGCAGCTGCTCAACGCCACCGTCACCGCCCGCAGCAAGCTCACCACGCCCGAGCAGTTCGAGAACGTGGTGCTGCGCGCGGCGGCCGACGGCTCGCTGGTGCTGCTCAAGGACGTGGCCCGGGTCGAGCTGGGCGCCGAGAGCCTGACGGTCCAGTCGCGCCTGGCCGGCAGCGCCTCGGCCGGCATGGGCATCGTGCTGGCCAACGGCGCCAACGCGTTGAAGGTGTCCGAGGCGGTGGTCGCCCGGGTCAAGGAGCTGGAGCCCTTCTTCCCCAACCAGATGAAGGCGATCGTCAACTACGACACCACGCCCTTCGTGCAGGCCTCCATCCAGGAGGTGGTGAAGGCGCTGGCCGAGGCGATGCTGCTGGTCGTGCTGATCATGTACCTGTTCCTGCAGAACTGGCGCGCCACGCTGATCCCGGCGATCGCGGTGCCGGTGGTGCTGCTGGGCACCTTCGGCGTGCTGTCGGTGCTGGGCTATTCGATCAACACCCTCACCATGTTCGGCATGGTGCTGGCCATCGGCCTGCTGGTCGACGACGCGATCGTGGTGGTCGAGAACGTCGAGCGGGTCATGACCGAGGAGGGTCTGGGCCCCAAGGAGGCCACCCGCAAGTCGATGGACGAGATCACGCCGGCGCTGGTCGGCATCGCGATGGTGCTGTCGGCGGTGTTCATCCCGATGGCCTTCTTCGGCGGCTCCACCGGCATCATCTACCGGCAGTTCTCGATCACCATCGTCTCGGCGATGGCGCTGTCGGTGCTGGTGGCGCTCACCCTCACGCCGGCGCTCTGCGTGACGATGCTCAAGCACCAGCCGCACGACGAGGCAGGCCACCGCACGGTGCGCCGCGGCCCGCCGGGCTGGCTAGACCGCTTCTTCCTGTGGTTCAACCGCGGCTTCGACCGCACCGCGCACGGCACCGAGCGCACCGTGGGCACCATCGCCCGGCGCGGCAAGCGCACGATGCTGGTCTACCTGCTGCTGGCCGGCGGCATGGCGGTGCTGTTCATGCGGCTGCCCACCTCGTTCCTGCCGGTGGAGGACCAGGGCATCCTGACCGCCGACATCCGGCTGCCGCCCGGCGCGACCGACGTGCGCATCCAGCAGGTGGTGGCGCAGTTCGAGGACTACATCCGCCAGCAGCCCGAAGTGATCACCTACAACGTCTCCACCGGCACCGGCGGCGACCAGGGATCGGGCCGCGCCTTCATCAAGCTCAAGCCCTGGGAGGAGCGCCCCGGCCCCGACCAGACCGCCGACGCGATCGCCAGGCGGGCCAACGCGGCGCTGGCCAAGATCCGCGATGCGCGGGTGCTGGTGCTGCTGCCGCCGGCGGTGCGCGGGCTGGGTGCCAACGCCGGCTTCAACTTCCACATCGAGGACACCGGCGCCCTGGGCCACGACGCGCTGGTGAAGGCGCGCGACCGCTTCATCGCCGAGACCCGCAAGGACGCGCAGCTGACCGGCGTGCGCTCCAACAACCTGGAGGACGCGGCGCAGTTCGCGGTCGACATCGACGACCGCCGCGCCGGCGCGCTGGGCCTGGCCACCGCCGACATCAACAGCACCCTCTCGACCGCGCTGGGCGGCACCTACGTCAACGACTTCATCGACCGGGGCCGGGTCAAGCGGGTCTACATGCAGGGCGACGCGCCCTTCCGGATGCTGCCCGACGACATCGGCCGCTGGACGGTGCGCAATACCAGCGGGCAGATGGTGCCGTTCTCGTCCTTCTCGTCGCAGCAGTGGAGCTACGGCTCGCCGCAGCTGCAGCGCTACAACGGACGGCCGTCTTTCGAGATGGTGGGCAGCGCGGTCACCGGCGTCAGCTCGGGCGCGGCGATGGAGAAGGTCGAGCGGATCATGGCCGACATGCCGCAGGGCATCGCCCACGAATGGACCGGCGCCTCCTTCGAGGAGCGCCGCTCGGGCGCGCAGGCGCCGCTGCTCTACGCCGTCTCGATCCTGTTCGTGTTCCTGTGCCTGGCCGCGCTGTACGAGAGCTGGTCGGTGCCGTTCTCGGTGATCCTGGTGGTGCCGCTGGGCATCGTCGGCGCGGTGCTGTTCACCGGCCTGCGCGGCATGTCGAACGACGTGTACTTCCAGGTGGGGCTGCTCACCACCGTCGGCCTGTCGTGCAAGAACGCGATCCTGATCGTCGAGTTCGCCAAGCAGTTGCAGGAGCAGGGCAAGGAGCTGTTCGAGGCCACGCTGGAGGCGGTGCGCCTGCGGCTGCGGCCGATCCTGATGACCTCGCTGGCCTTCGGCTTCGGCGTCCTGCCGCTGGTGATCGGCACCGGCGCCGGTGCCGGCGGCCGCCAGGCCATCGGCACGGCGGTGTTCGGCGGCATGGTCAGCGCCACGGTGCTGGGCATCTTCTTCGTGCCGGTGTTCTTCGTGCTGATCCGCGGCTTCTTCGGCGAGCGCCGCCGCAAGACGACCGAAGGCACGACCGAGGAAGGACATCCGGCATGAGCGCCCGAGACACCGCCCCCGCGCCGACCGCTGCCCTTCGCCCCACCACGCTCGCCATGACCCGCGCCCTTTCCGCCACCCGGCCGCTGCCCGGCCACCCCGCCTGCGGACTGCGCGCCGCGCTGCGACTGACCGTGCTGTGCGGTGCCGCCCTGGTCGCCGCTTGCGGCAGCCTGGCGCCGGCCTACCGGCAGCCCGCCGCGCCGATCCCGGCCGACTGGAAGCCGGGCGCCGCCGCACCGGTCGCCGGTGCGCCCGCCGCCACCGCCACACCGCCGCAGGAACTGGCCTGGCGCGATTTCTTCCTCGACCCGCGGCTGCGCACCGTGGTCGGCCTGGCGCTGGAGAACAACCGCGACCTGCGGGTGGCGGCGCTCAACATCGAGCGGGCTCGCGCCCAGTATGGCATCCAGCGCGCCAACCTGTTCCCGTCGGTCAACGCCAGCGGCGGCGCCAGCCGCAGCCGCACCGCGGCAGACACGGCGGCCAGCGGACGCTCCGCCACCGGCAACCAGTTCAGCGCCGGCGTCGGCTTCGCCAGCTACGAACTCGACCTGTTCGGCCGGCTGAACAACCTGAACGACGCTGCACTGCAGACCTTCTTCTCCACCGCCGACACCCGCCGCAGCGTGCAGATCAGCCTGGTCGGCGACACCGCCACCGCCTGGCTCACGCTGGCGGCCGACCTGCGGCGGCTGCAGCTGGCGCAGGAGACCCTCGAGAGCCAGCAGGCCTCGTACGAGCTGACCCGCCGCGCCCACGACCTGGGCGCCGAATCGGGCCTGACGCTGGCGCAGGCCCGCACCACCGTCGATGCGGCCCGCTCCGACGTGGCCGGCTTCACCCGCCAGGCCGCGCAGGACCGCAATGCGCTGGCCCTGCTGGTCGGCGCGCCGGTGGACGACGCGCTGCTGCCCGCCGCCGAAGACGTGACCGTGCCGGCCGCGGCGCTGGTCGCGGTGCCGGCCGGCCTGCCGTCGGAGCTGCTGCAGAGCCGGCCCGACGTGCTGGCCGCCGAGCACACCCTGCAGGGCGCAGGCGCCAGCATCGGCGCGGCGCGTGCCGCCTTCTTCCCGCGGATCACCCTCACCGCCTCGGCCGGCAGCGCCAGCCGAGACCTGGACCGGCTCTTCGCAGGCGGCAACGGCACCTGGAGCTTCTCGCCCCAGATCGTGCTGCCGATCTTCACCGCCGGCGCCCTGCGCGCCAGCCTCGACGTGGCGCTGATCACCCGCGACATCAACGTCGCCCAGTACGAGAAGACGCTGCAGACCGCTTTTCGCGAAGTGAGCGACGCGCTCGACGCCCGGGCCAACCTGGGCGAGCAGCTCGATGCCCAGCGCTCCTTGCGCGATGCGTCGGCCACCGTGCTGCAGTTGTCGCAGGCGCGGTTTCGCACCGGGCTCGACAGCTACCTGGACGTGCTGGTCTCGCAGCGCGCGTTCTACACCGCGGGGCAGAACCTGATCACGCTGCAGCTGGCGGAGCAGGCCAACCGTATCACGCTCTACCGCGTGATGGGCGGCGGAGCGTAGCCCATGCGGGTGGCGGCCGCGCTGGTCGGACTGTGCTGCGCCCTGCTCCCGTGGTGCGCAGACGCCGCGGGCTGCGACACGGCTGCGTCCGATGCCTGCTACTTCGGCTTCGAGCCGCCGGCGGCGCAGGGGCGGCTGCACTACTACGCCTCGATTCCGCCGGGCACCGCCGCCGCCGCCGAGCCGACCCGCGCGCTGATCGCCCTGCACGGCCATCCGCGCGATGCGGGCAAGACCTTCGACGCCGCGCTGCGTGCGGTGCGGCAGGGCGGCCGCGCGGGCGACACGCTGGTCGTCGCGCCGCTGTTCCAGGTCGACGATGCGCGCGCGGCCCGGTGCAGCACGCCGGGCATGCCGCGCGCGCAGCCGGGCGATCTGCTGTGGACCTGCGCCTCGTGGCTGGAAGGCGCGCCGTCGGTCAACGGCGCCGGGCTTGGATCGTTCGCCGCGCTCGACGCGCTGGTGGCCGAGTTGCTGCGGCAATGGCCCGGCCTGCGGGTGGTGACGGTCGCCGGCTTCTCGGCCGGTGCGCAGATGGTCCAGCATGCGATCGGCTTCGCGGCGCCCGCGCCGGCCGGCGTGGCCCTGCGCTACGTCGTGGCCGACCCGGGCACCTGGCTGTACTTCGACGCGTTTCGGCCCGCGCCGGTCGACCCGGCCGCCTGTCCCGAGGTGAACCGCTGGAAGTACGGGCTGGACGCGCTGCCGGCGCACCTGCCCCGCACCGCCTCCCAGACACGCGCGGCGTACGCCGCCGCCGAGATCCACTACCTCGAAGGCGCGCTCGACAGCGGCGACGGCAAGGGCACCGCCTACCGGGCGCTCGACAAGTCGTGCGCCGCCGATGCGCAGGGCCCGTTCCGGCTGCAGCGCGGACAGGCCTACGTAGCGCACGAACGCACGCTGCGGGGCGCGGCGCTCGAACCGCGAGCGCTCGTCGTCGTGCCCCGTTGCGCCCACGACGTGGCCTGCGTGTTCCCGGCACCGGAAGCGCGGGCGGCTCTGCTGGGGGTGCCTCGCTGACGGAGGCGCGTGCCCGCCGCCGGCTAGGCGGCGCGCAGCGGCAGCAGCACCGCCGGGTCGACCGCCGCGGTGTCCAGCACCGTCCCGATCCGGGCGCCGTGCTGCAGCACGCGCTTGCGCATGCACAGCACCGCGCGGTCCTTGCTCAGCAGCTGCGCGCGGTGGGCGACGGCCAGGTCGATGAAGCCCTGGTCGTCCGGGTCCTTGCAGGTGGCGGCGACCTTGGGTGCGACCGGGACGATGCGGGCGTGGCGGTCGAACCGGGCCAGCACGTCGTCCGCCTGCAGTTTGTAGAACGCCAGGCGCGGCGCGATCTGCGGATAGGCGAGCACCCGGGCCAGCTCCCCCCGCATCGCATCGGTCGCGATCCAGTCGTGGCTGCCGGCGGCCAGCGCGACCCGCACCGGCGCGGCGGCGGTGTCGTCGAAAACGAACACGTCCAGCACGATGTTGGTGTCGAGCACCAGGCAGGGCCGTGCCTGCGCCGCAGCAGCTAGCACGGTTTCGGCAGCGCGTTCAAGCCGCCTGCAGCATGCCGCGCTGCTCGATGAAGGCGATCACCTGCGCCAGGCCGTCCTGGGTCTTCAGGTTGGTCATGACGTAAGGCCGCAGGCCCTGGGCGTTGGTGCGCATGCGGACGGTGTCCGATTCCATCACCGCCAGGTCGGCGCCCACGTGCGGCGCCAGGTCGGTCTTGTTGATGACGAACAGGTCGCTCTTGGTGATGCCCGGGCCGCCCTTGCGCGGAATCTTCTCGCCGGCGGCCACGTCGATCACGTAGATCGTCAGGTCGCTCAGCTCGGGGCTGAAGGTGGCGGCCAGGTTGTCGCCGCCGGATTCGACGAAGACGATGTCGGCGTCCGGAAACGCCTCCAGCATGCGGTCGATGGCCTCGAGGTTGATCGAGCAGTCCTCGCGGATCGCCGTGTGCGGGCAGCCGCCGGTCTCCACGCCCAGGATGCGCTCGGCCGGCAGCGCGCCGCTGACGGTCAGCAGCCGCTGGTCTTCCTTGGTGTAGATGTCGTTGGTGATCGCGACCAGGTCGTGCCGCGTGCGCATCGCCTTGCAGAGCATTTCGAGCAGCGTCGTCTTGCCCGAGCCGACCGGCCCGCCGATGCCGACGCGCAGCGGCGGGAGCTTCTTGGTGCGGTGGGGGATGTGGTGGAGTGCGGAAGTCATGGCGGATCAGCTTCTGAATAAACGGGAGTATTGGGTTTCGTGGCGGGCCGAGAGGATCGCGAGCATCGGGCTCAGGGCCTGGCGTTCGTCGTCGGGGAGCGCCATCGCGCGTTCGACGGCGAGGGGAATCGCATAGGCCAGGCGGCCCAGGATGCGCTGGCCGGCGCTCTGGCCGAGCGGTACCGACTTGAGGGCGGTCTGCACCATCGTCTCGGCCCAGCCGAAGGCGAAGGTGCTGCAGATGTCGACCGGCGCCGCATCGGTGCGCGCCGCGGCGACGGCGAAGGCCACCGGGTAGGTCGGCTGCCAGCCGGCGAGCAGGCCCGCATCGGCCGGATGCAGGTTGCGCAGCCAGTCGGCCAGCGACCGGCCCATCTGCTCGGTCTGCAGCCGCAGCTCGCTCGACTCGCGGCTGCGGCGCACCCAGTCGTCGAGCGTACGCAGGCGCGCGGCATCGCCGGCCCGGGCGGCCACCACACCCTGCGCCAGCACCGGCAGGTCGCTGCGGGCGAGCGAGAGGTGCAACTGGTCGCAGATCCAGTCGGATGCTATCGATTCCGTAGCTACACCCCGGTATTCCACGCCGGCTTCGAGCCCTTCGGAGTACGAAAACCCGCCCACCGGCAGCGCCGGCGAGGCCAGCCAGATCATCTGCAGCAGGCCGGCGCTGGCGCGCGGTGCCGGGGCGGCCTCAGGCATGGCCGGGACGCTTGGCGTGGAACTGCACGGCGACCGGCGCGGGAGCGGGTGCGTGGTCGTGGTCGTGGTCGTGGTCGCCGTGCGCGCATCCGGGTCCGTGGACGTGGCCGGGCGCGCCATGCGTAGCGGTGGCAGGCGCCGCGGGGGTGTGGTCATGCGTATGGCCATGGTCGTGGTGGCCGTGGGCGCATCCCGGGCCGTGGACGTGGCCGGGCGCGCCGTGGGCGGGCGCCGTATCGTGCGCGTGGACGTGGCCGGCTTCGGCCGCAGGGGCGTGGGCGTGGGCGTGCTGCGGCGCGCCGTGGTCGTGACCATGCGCATGGGCGTGCCCCGCAGCATGGCCGTGCCCGCCGTGCGCGGCGCTGTGCGCCCCGTACGCGCCGCCTTCGGGCTCGAACGGCTCGGTCGCCTCGCGCACGATCAGGTGCTGCGAGCGCAGCATCTCGGCCAGCACATGGTCGGGCTCGATTTGCAGGTAGGCCGGGTTCAGCTCGATCGGCACGTGGCGGTTGCCCAGGTGGTAGGCGGCGCGGGTCAGGTCGAAGGGCGTGCCGTGGGAGGCGCAGTGGGTGATCCGCAGCACCGCCTGCGGCGCCGCGACGACACGCACCAGCGAGCCGTCCTCGGCCACCAGCACGTCGCCACCGCGCACCAGCGTGCCGCGCGGCAGGAACACGCCGATGCGGCGGCCGGTGCTGTCGGTGGCGTCGAAGCGACTTTTTTGGCGCACGTCCCAGTCGAGCTCGACGGTGGCGGCGCGCTTGAGCAGGACCGGCGCGAGGCCACGGCCCTGGGGCATGAGTTTGTTGGCGGTGAGCATGGATGTGACTTGCGGCAAAAGACAGGATCAGAGAATATATAACAACCGTTATAACAAGGAGTTTCCATGTCGGCCCTCAAACTCACCCAGATCGGCAATTCTGTAGGCGTGATCCTGCCCAAGGAAGTGCTGGCCCGGCTCAAGCTCGGAAAAGGCGACACGGTGTTCATGACCGAAGCGACCAACGGCGTGACGCTGACCCCTTACGACCCCGCCCTGGACGAGCAGTTGAAGCTCGGCCGTGAATTCATGCGCGACTTCCGCGACACCTTTCATCAGTTGGCCAAATGAACGAGGCGCCTTTCTGGCGGTGGGTGGAGCCCGAAGCGCTGTTGCTGCTGCACGACGAAAGTCTGGCCGAGCATGGCGGGGCGCCCGGCCTGCGGGATTCGCATCTTTTCCAGTCTGCCCTTGGGCGGCCCCGCAACCTCGCGCTGTATGGCACGCCCGACCTGGCCGATCTCGCGGCCAGCTACGGCATAGGGTTGGCCAAGAACCATGCTTTCGTGGACGGCAACAAGCGTGTCGCCTTTCTGGCCGTCGGTCTGTTTCTCGCGCTCAACGGTCACCGGCTGCACACCACCCAGGCCGACGCGACCCTGACGATGCTGGATGTGGCGTCGGGCGCCATGGACGAGACGGCATTCGCCACCTGGTTGCGTGCCCATGTGCAGCCGCGTAGCGCCTGAGCCTGTTTCTAGAACAGGAAATACCGCTGCGCCATCGGCAGCACGCTCGCCGGCTCGCAGGTCAGCAGTTGGCCGTCGGCCCGCACCTCGTAGGTCTGCGCATCGATCTCCATGCGCGGCGTGGCGCCGTTGTGGACCAGGTGGTGCTTGCGCACCCCGCGGATGTTCTTCACCGCCGACAGGGTCTTCTTCAAGCCGAACTTCTCCTTGATGCCCAGCCCCAGCCCCGCCTGCGAGACGAAGGTGAGCGAGCCGCCGGTGACGGCGCCGCCGTAGGCGCCGAACATCGGCCGGTAGTGCACCGGTTGGGGCGTGGGGATGGAGGCGTTGGGGTCGCCCATCGCGGCCATGGCGATGAAGCCGCCCTTGAGGATCACCGAAGGCTTCACCCCGAAGAAGGCCGGCTTCCACAGCACGATGTCGGCCCACTTGCCTTCCTCGACGCTGCCCACCTCGTGGCTGATGCCGTGGGCGACGGCGGGGTTGATGCCCAGCTTGGCGATGTAGCGCTTGGCGCGGAAGTTGTCGTTCCTGCTGTCGTCCTGCACCGCGGCGCCCGGCACGCCGGCCGCCAGCGTCGGCGCCGCCAGCCATCCCCGCTGCTGCTTCATCTTGTGCGCCGTCTGCCAGCAGCGGATGGTGATCTCGCCGACGCGGCCCATCGCCTGGCTGTCGGAGCTGAACATGCTGATCGCGCCCAGGTCGTGCAGGATGTCCTCGGCCGCGATGGTCTCCTTGCGGATGCGGCTCTCGGCGAAGGCCAGGTCTTCCGCGATGGCCGGGTCCAGGTGGTGGCAGACCATCAGCATGTCGACGTGTTCGTCGAGCGTGTTGACGGTGTAGGGCATGGTGGGGTTGGTGGAGCTCGGCAGGAAATTGGCCTCGCCCACCACCCGCAGGATGTCGGGCGCGTGGCCGCCGCCGGCGCCTTCGGTGTGGAAGGCGCAGAGCCCGCGGCCGGCGGCGGCAGCGATGGTGTTCTCGACGAAGCCAGATTCGTTCAGGGTATCGCTGTGGATCGCCACCTGCGTGTCGGTCTCGTCGGCCACGCTCAGGCAGGCGTCGATCGCCGACGGCGTGGTGCCCCAGTCCTCGTGCAGCTTCAGGCCGATCACGCCCGCGTCGATCTGCTCGCGCAGCGCCTCGGGTCGGCTGGCGTTGCCCTTGCCCAGGAAGCCCAGGTTCATCGGGAAGGCGTCGGCCGCCTGCAGCATGCGCTCGATGTTGGCCGGGCCGGGCGTGCAGGTGGTGGCGAAGGTACCGGTGGCCGGGCCGGTGCCGCCGCCCAGCATGGTGGTGGTGCCGGCGGCCAGCGCATGCTCGATCTGCTGCGGGCAGATGAAGTGGATGTGGCTGTCGATCGCGCCGGCGGTCACGATGCTGCCTTCGCAGCTCAGGATCTCGGTGCCGGGGCCGATCACGATGTCGACGCCCGGCTGGGTGTCGGGGTTGCCTGCCTTGCCGATCCTGGCGATGCGGCCGCCCCTGATGCCGATATCGGCCTTGACGATGCCCCAGTGGTCCAGGATCAGCGCGTTGGTCAGCACCAGGTCCATGGCACCAGAAGCATTGGTGCGCTGGCTCTGGGCCATGCCGTCGCGGATCGTCTTGCCGCCGCCGAACTTCACCTCTTCGCCGTAGCTGCCGGCGCGCAGGGTGTAGTCGGCCTCGACTTCGACGACCAGGTCGGTGTCGGCCAACCGCACCCGGTCGCCGACGGTGGGGCCGAAGATTTCCGCATAGGCGCGGCGGGAGATGGTGGCCATGGCAAGCTCTCGTTGGTTTGCAATTCAATTCATAGCTGGAGGTCGGCGATACGCGCCGGCATCAGCCACTTTTCATTCAAAAACGGCTACAGCGGGCCCTGCACCAGCCCGCGGAAGCCGTAGACCACCCGGTCACCCGCGTAGTCCACCAGCTCCACCGTGCGCTGCTGGCCCGGCTCGAAGCGCACCGCGCTGCCCGAGGCGATGTTGAGCCGCATGCCGCGCGCCGCGTCGCGGTCGAAGCCGAGCGCGCCGTTGGTCTCGGCGAAGTGGTAGTGCGAGCCGACCTGGATCGGCCGCTCGCTTTCGTTGCGCACCACCAAGGTCACGGTGCGGCGGCCGGTGTTGAGGGCGTGTTCGCCCTCGTCGGTGAAGAGTTCGCCGGGGATCATGCTGGCGGTCCCTTTCAGGCCAGGCGGGTCAGCAGCGCCACGCCCAGGCCGGCCACCGCCGCACCCGCGATGCGCGGCAGCCAGGCCGAGCGGGTGCGCAGCGCCCAGCCGGCGGCGATGCCCGCGCCGTGCAGCAGCACGGTGGCGGCCAACATGCCGGCCAGCACGAGCGCGGCGTCGGGCTGCCCCGCCAGCTCGGTGCCGTGGGCGATGCCGTGGAACAGCGCGAACACGCCCACCACCGCCGCAGCCACGGCGCTGTTCAGCCGCAGCCGCGTCAGCACCAGCAGGCCGAGGGCCAGCAGCGAGGCGGCGATCATCGGCTCGACCGCCGGCAGCGCCAGGCCCTGCAGGCCCAGGAGCGCGCCGGCCAGCAGCATCGCGGCGAAGGCCAGCGGCGCCCGCAGCAGCTCGGTGCCGCCCCTGCGCGCCACCAGCGCCGACCACAGGCCCACCGCCACCATCGCGGCCAGGTGGTCGGCGCCGGTGAACGGATGCACGAAGCCGGCGAGGAAGCCGCCCGCCGCGGCCGTGCCGCCGTGGTGGGAGCCGGCATCGGCCCTCAGGTGGGCCAGCGCGGCGAGGGGAGCGGCGCAGGCCGCGGTGGCGGCCGCGGTGCGGCCAAGGAAGAACTTGCGGGACATCGCGGATTCCTTTCGGTCGGACGAAGGGGAGATGGAGAAAGCGGGAGGGGCGCCGGCAAAGGCACCTGGACTGCCGGCGAAAGGCCGGGCGTTCACTGGATCGGCTGATGCACCGTGACCAGCTTGGTGCCGTCGGGGAAGGTGGCCTCGACCTGGATGTCGGGGATCATCTCGGGCACGCCGTCCATCACGTCGGCCCGGGCCAGCACCTCGCGGCCCTCGCTCATCAGCTGCGCCACCGTCTTGCCGTCGCGGGCACCCTCCATCACCGCGGCGCTGATCAGCGCGACCGATTCTGGGTAGTTGAGCTTGAGCCCGCGGTCCTTGCGGCGTTCGGCCAGCAGGGCGGCGGTGAAGAGCAGAAGCTTGTCTTTTTCGCGGGGCGTGAGTTCCATGCCGTTTCCTCGGGTTCGGTGCCGTGCGCCGCACGGCGCACTTTGCGGCGCGGGGGCCGGGCAGTGCAGGATCGTAAAGCAGTAAACCTCCCGGACGGGCCGCGCGGATATGTCGCCTGACGTATTCCGGCCCCCGCAACCGCTACATCGCCCATATCCGCGGCAGCGTGGCCGGCAGACCCCAGCGGGCGGCGCGCCAGGCGGCGCGCACCTGGCGCATCAGGTCCATCGCCGGCTCCACCACCGGAGCCAGGGCGCGCACCACCACCACCCGGCCGTCGGGGCTGGTGGCGCCGGCGGTCTCGTGCAGCGCATGGGCGTCGATCACCGCGCGGGCCGCGTCCAGGGCCGCTTCGCGCGCGCCGCGGTCGAGCGGGCTGCCGGCGAGCAAAAAGACCGATGCCATGCAGCGGTGGCCGGCCAGGCCCAGGGGCGAGTCGAGCAGCAGGGTGTCGTCGGCCGAGATGCGACCACGCTCCAGCCAGACGCCCGGCATCTCGATGTGCTGCAGCAGGCTGCCGCGCAGGAAGGGCAGACCGGCGTGCGGCAGGCCGAAGGCGGTCACGTCCCAGCCGATCAGCTCGGCGCCGGGGGCCAGCTCCATCCGAAGGTGGTTCTCGGCCTGGCAGGCGTCGTAGCAGAGGGCCTCGGCCGGCAGCCATTCCAGCCGGGCGCCGGCCTCCAGCACGATGCGGCTGCGCTGCATCGCCGTCTCGCCCTGCGAGCGGTAGAAGCGGGTGGCGCCGGGCGTGGTGACCAGGCCGTGGGCGCCGCTGCCCACGCCCACCCCGATGTCGAGCACGTCGCCGCCGACCAGCCCGCCCGGCGGATGCACCAGCACGTTGTGGCAGATGTCGGGGCCTTCGGGGAACAGGCTCTGCAGAATGCGCAGGGGGCCGTCGTGCCGGAAGCGGGCGGCGGTGCGTACGGCGGCGGGACCGTCGCCTTCGGTGGCGAGTTCGCTGCGGTAGTCGAGTCGGAGTCGGGCGTGCCAGGGCATGGGGCGCGAGTGTAGAGGCCGGCCACCGACGGTCGCATCCATGTCGGATGTGTAGTGTTGGGGTAAAGGCGCGGCGCGCCTACGCCGCGGGGTCCGGACAGGAGGGACGATGGCGCCTCGATCACACAGGAACCACGCCATGAAAAACCGCCTGATCTCCGCATCCCTCCTGGTTGCGCTCGCACTGGGCGCCACCGCCGCCGGCGCCCAGGTCTACGACCGCAGCGGACCGCGCGACAACGGTCCGCCGATGGGCCGCCCCGGGGGCGACCCGCGCTATGGCGCAGCCCAGAACGACCGTCGCGGCCCCGAGTTCGAGCGCCACGAGTTCCGCCGTGGCGGCCATGTCCCGCCGGCCTACCGCAGCCGCCAGTACGTGGTGGAGGACTGGCGCGAACACCGCCTGAGCGCACCGCCCCGGGGCCACCGCTGGGTGCAGGCCGGCGGCGACTACCTGCTGGTCTCGATCCGCACCGGCGCGATCGTGCAGGTGATCGGCAGCCGCTGACAGCGCGCCGGTGCCACGGTGCCGCATGTAAGACGAAAGGCCCTGCGAGGGCCTTTTGTTCGTTCTAGGCGATTGCACGAATGCACTAGGGCGTGTTATCAATCCATCCCCCCAAGCCTTAAAAGCCGAGGGATTGCTCCCTGTCTGGCCTATAAGCAGAAGATGTGCACTGAGCGACGCGCAATGGCAACACATCTAGAACCTGCTGCCCTGCCGGCCCGGCCAGCCAGGCGTCATGGCGCGGGACAGCCGCCTCTTCGTCGATGCGGTCCTCTACCGCTAGTGTGGTGTCTCAAAAATAAGCCGAACTAAGTTGACGAATGGTTATCCATGAGTTTCCAAGTCCAGGAAACTACAAAGATGACCAGATCAGG
>NZ_QJTC01000033.1 GCF_003217575.1 Xylophilus ampelinus
TCGCCAAGGAAACCGCCAACCTCTCGCGCGCCCAGATCCTGCAGCAGGCAGGTACCGCGATGGTGGCGCAGGCCAACCAGCTGCCGCAGAGCGTGTTGACTCTGCTGCGCGGCTGATCGGCATGGACGACCGGACGGCATCCCCGTCCGCTCTGGCGGCGAAGGCTCCGTGCCTTTGCCGCTTTTTGTCGTCTCATGCATTTTCGCCGTGCGCGGGTTTGCCGATGCCATGCCTGCGCGTGGCATCGGCAAACGCCGCACGCTGACAACGTTTCGGGAGAAGACACATGGCAATCTCATCCATCGGCCTCGGCAGCGGACTGGACGTCAAGTCGATCGTCAGCCAGCTCGTGGCGATCGAAAAGCAGCCGCTGACCAAGTTGCAGACGCAGGAAGCGTCCATCCAGAGCCAGATATCCACCTATTCGCAGATCAAGTCGCTGGTGTCCACCTTCGCGGACGCCGCCTCGGCGCTGACACGCGACAGCGGCTGGAACGCCATGTCGATCTCCTCCACCGACGCCGCCTCGGCCAACGCCACCGTCACCGGCATCGCCGCTGCCGGCAGCTACAGCCTCGAGGTGTCCCAGCTCGCACAGGCGCAGACCAGCGTGTCGGGCGTGGCGGTGCCGGCCACCACGGTGTTCGGAGCGGGCACCCTGGCGATCAAGGTCGGCTCGAAAGACGCCGTCAACATCACCCTGACCGAAGGCGACAACACCACGCTGGCCGGCATCGCCAGCAAGATCAACGACGCGGGCGCCGGCGTGGTGGCGACGGTGGTGACCGACAGCACCGGCCAGCGCCTGATGCTGCGCGGCAGCACCACCGGCTCCGAGACGGCATTCACCGTATCCACCTCCAGCGGCTTCGCCACCGCGCCCGCAGGGGCGCTGGGCTTCACCGCGACCCAGAATGCGCAGGACACCAAGGCCAAGCTCAACGGTCTCGACATCACATCGGCCACCCGCGATTTCGCGGACGTCGTCTCGGGGCTGAAGTTCACCGCGTCGAAAGTGACGACCGCGACCGGTCCGGTGGGCATCACGGTCGCGTCGGACACGGCCACCACCAAGAAGAACATCCAGACCTTCGTGGACGCCTACAACGCGATCAACGACCTGGTGTCGTCGTCGACGAAGTACGACGTCGACAGCAAGACCGCCGGTCTGCTGCAGGGCGACGCCACCGCCCTGAACCTGCAGAACATGTTGCGCAATGTCATCGGGTCGAGCACCGCGGGCGGCGCTTTCGCTACGCTGTCGGACATCGGCATCGCCGTGCAGCGCGGTGGCACGCTGAAGGTGGACTCGGCCAAGCTCGACAAGTCCCTGGCGGCCGACGCGGCCGGGGTCAAAAACCTGTTCGCCAACGCCTCCGCCGACGAAAGCGCGAAAGGCCTGGCGGTCCGACTGAAGGCGCTGACCACGCAGATGCTGGCCTTCGACGGTACCTTCAACTCGAAGACCGATGCGCTCACCTCGGCCGACAAGCGCAACGGTGTCGAGCAGAGCAAGGTCAACGCACGTGCAGCGGCCCTGGAGAAGCGCTTGAACGCCCAGTACAGCGCGCTCGACACGCAGATGGCCTCGCTCACCTCGCTCAACAGCTACATCGCGCAGCAGGTGACCAACTGGAACAAGAGCAGCTGATCCGCTCCGAATAATCTCGACAAAACCTCTATTTTTCCGCGCAGCGACCGATAACTAAATCAAGAGACCCAGCACAGGAAACACACCATGTTTACCCCCGCAAGCGCCCGCGCAGCCTCCACCTACCGCCAAGCCAGCATCGACAGCTCCACCCCGCACCAGCTGGTGAACCTGCTCATCGACGGCCTGCTGCAATCGGTCCGTATGGCCCGTGCCAGCCTCCAGCGCGGCGACCTGCCGGCCAAGTGCGAGCAGATCGCCCGGGCGGTCCGCTTGATCGAAGAAGGCCTGCGCATGGGCCTCGATCACGAGCAGGGCGGCGACATCGCGGCCAACCTGCGCCGCCTCTACGACTACAGCGTTCGCCGCCTGACGGTGGCCAACTTCCGCAACGACGACGCCGTGATGGCCGAAGTGCAATCCCTGTTCGAGACCCTGGCCGAAGGCTGGCGCGGTATCGCAGGCACTCCGGCGACGGCCCTTCCCCGACTGTCCGCCCAACAGGGAGCCTGAGATGCCCGGAATGCTCATCGACTACTACAAGGCCATCGAGAACAGCAGCCGCAAGATGCTCGACGCCGCCAAGGCCCGCGACTGGGAGGAAGTGGTTCGCTACGAAGGCGCCTGCGCCGTGCTGATCGAACAGCTCCGCTTTCGCGCCCAGGACGAGGAACTGCTCCCCGAGCATCGCTCCGAAAAGGTCCGCATCATGCAGCGCATCCTGCGTAACGACGCCGAGATTCGCTGCTTGGCCGAACCCTGGCTCGCCCAGTTCGACCGCCTGGTCGCCGGCCAGCCGCAGATGGTCCACTGACCCTTGTTGCTCCAAGCCAAAAGGGCGCTGGTACCACCAGCGCCCTTTTGCATTGCATTCGAACGAAATACTGCTCCAGCCGGCGCTGCGAGACGACCAATAGCTATAAAAATGAGAGCAATAGGTCGATGACGGGTACGAAGCGCCCAGGAGCGCGCGTGACACGCCACGCTACGCCCAGCCACCGTCTGCATCCAAGTCCAGGCTCAGCGCCGTTGCGCGCACTTCGCATCAAGCGAAGAAAGCCAGTGCCGATTCAGCCTCCAGCCGGCACCAGTCGCCGACCACGCGCTATGAAAAAAGCAGCGCACCGGCCTTCCCCAGAATGCCGAGGATCCGGCTCCGCCGGTCCGCCGGCATTGCCCCCTGCAAGGGGGTGGCGAACTACACGCCGCGGCAGCGGCGTGAGAAGCCTGGAGGTGTGCTAGACCTGCATGTTCATGATGTCGGTATACGCCTGCACCATCCGGTTGCGCACATGCAGCGTGGCCTGGAAGCCGATCTGCGCCTTCTGGATCGCCACCATCGTCTGCTCCAGGCTGACGTTGGGGTTCTCCATCTGCACTTCTCGCTGCATGCTGCTCGACTCGTTCTGGGCGGCGCTCACCGACTGCAGCGCGCCGCGCAGGGCGCCTCCGAAGCCACCGCCCTCGGCTCCTTCCACGCCCTGGCGCGCCTGGGTGGCCGCCGCGCGGGCGGCAGCCACGGCAGGGCTGGCGATGGGAAGGGAGGCAGAGGCGATGCGCAGGTCCATGGGAAGTCCTCGTTCATTTCGGGATGTAAGCGATCCTAAAGTTTCGCGCTGCGTTGCCGAGTTGGAATAGCGGGGCGAAACCGCGCCTTATCCCGGCAACGGCGGCGGGCCCGGGCCGAATAATCCGTGACGTCCAGAACGCGATTCCCGCGTCTGGTCCACCGGAAAGCCCGCATGTCCGCCGTCGCCGAACTCCCTGCCGCTCCCCTCGTGCCCACCGCCCCGGCGTGGTCGCAGAAGCTCGCCGCTCTCGACCGGGGCCAGCGCATGCGGCTGGGCCTGGGCGTGGCGCTGCTGGTGGTGGTGGCGATCGTCGGGATGGTGATGGGGCGGCAGGCCGAGTGGCGGGTGCTGTTCTCCAACCTGGCCGACAAGGACGGAGGCGCGATCGTGGCCCAGCTCACCACGATGAACGTGCCCTACAAGTATTCCGAGGGCGGCGGCGCCATCCTGGTGCCGGCCGACCGGGTGCACGACCTGCGCCTGCGCCTCGCCTCGCAAGGCCTGCCCAAGGGCTCGGTCGCCGGCTACGAGCTGATGGAGGGCAACCGCTTCGGCATGACCCAGTTCCAGGAGCGCCTGACCTTCCAGCGCGGGCTCGAAGGCGAGCTGACGCGCTCGATCCAGGCACTCTCGTCGGTGCAGAGCGCCCGGGTGCACTTGGCGCTGCCCAACCAGAACGGCTTTTTCCGCGAGCAGCAGAAGCCCTCTGCCTCGGTGCTGATCACCCTCAACGCGGGCCGGGTGCTCGACCGCGCGCAGATCGCTGGCATCGTGCACCTGGTCGCCTCCAGCGTGCCCGAGATGTCGCCCACCGCGGTCAGCGTGCTGGACGACACCGGCAAGCTGCTCTCCAACCCGCCCGACGGCTCGGCCGGTGCGGGCGCCGGCGGTGGCGACGCCCAGCAGCTGCAGTACGTGCAGCAGCTCGAAGCCCTCTACAGCCGCCGCATCCTGGACATCCTGGAGCCGGTGGTGGGCCGCAGCAACGTCAAGGCCCAGGTCACGGCCGACATCGATTTCTCGCAGACCGAATCCACCTCGGAGCAGCACCGCCCCAACCAGGCGACCGAAGCCGGCGCGATCCGCAGTCAGCAGGTGGTCGAGAGCACCGGCGCCGGCGCCACGCCGCCCGGCGGCGTTCCCGGTGCCACCACCAACCAGCCCCCTGCGCAGCCGGCCGCGCCGATCAACGGGCAGGCCCAGGCCCTGACGCCCGGAGCGCCCGCCACCGCCGCCGCGGGCGGCGACCGCAAGCGCGAGTCGATCACCAACTACGAAGTCGACAAGACGGTCAAGACGGTGCGCGGCGGCAGCGGCGCGGTGCGCCGGCTCAGCGCGGCGGTGGTCGTCAACTACCAGCCGTTGCCGGTCGCGCCGGGTGCCGCCGCCAAGCCGGGCTCCCAGGCGCTCAGCGCCCAGCAGATCGAGCAGATGACCGCCCTGGTGCGCGAGACCATCGGCTTCAACAAGGAGCGCGGCGACTCGGTCAACCTGATGAACACGCCGTTCCTGGTGGAAGCCTCCGACACCTCCGAGCTGCCGCTCTGGAAGCAGCCCCAGGTGCTGGAGCTGGTGCGCAGCATGGCCTGGCCGGTGGGCACACTGGTGCTGGCGATGGTGGTGCTGATGGGCTTCGTGCGGCCGGCGCTGAAGGCCGTCGGCCGGCCGCTGCCGGCACCTGCCACGGCGCAGCCGCAACTGCGCGCCGTGGTCGAGGACACGCCGCCGCGCGCCGCCCTGCCGCCACCCGAGTCGTCGGTCGCCACCCTGCAGCCGGCCACGATCGAGCAGGTGCGGCTGGAGGATGCGCGGCAGCTGGCCAAGAGCAATCCGATCGCGGTCGCGAACATCGTCAAGGGTTGGGTCAGTGGCGATGTGCCTAACTAGCGCTCTCCCCCAGGCTGCGCGCTGCGCGTCTTCGCCAACCCCCTCGCCGGGGGCGGCACCGGTGGACCGGCGGAGCCGGATCCACGGTGCCCCTGGTAGGGAAGGCGCGGCCGCCGCGTGCATCATGGCGCCTGTGGCGACTGCGAAGGACGAATGATGGACGACCAGGGACTCAACGACGCGGCGATTCTGCTGATGTCGCTCGGCGAGGAGGAGGCGGCCGAGGTGTTCAAGCACCTCTCGCCGAAAGAGGTGCAGAAGCTGGGCGAGACGATCGCCCGGATGCGCAACGTCTCGCGCGACCGGGTCGACGAGGTGGTCAACAAGTTCACCGACGCCGCGGCCCAGCAGAGCCTGCTGGTGTCCGACACCGGCGATTACGTGCGGAGTGTGCTCAAGCGCGCCCTGGGCGACGACAAGGCCGCGCTGCTGATCGACCGGATCCTGCAGGGCGGCGACGTTTCGGGCATCGAAAGCCTGAAGTGGATGGACCCGATGTCGGTGGCCGAGCTGCTGCGCAACGAGCATCCGCAGATCATCGCGGCCATCCTGGTGCACCTGGATTTCGAGCAGGCGGCCGGCGTGCTGGTGCATCTGACCGAGCGCCAGCGCGGCGAGGTGATGCTGCGCATCGCGACGCTGGAGGGCATCCAGCCCACCGCGCTGAAGGATTTGAACGAGGTACTGTTCAAAGTGCTTGCCGGCGGCGACAAGATCCGCAAGACCTCGCTCGGCGGCGTCAAGACCGCGGCCGAGATCGTCAATTTGCTGGGCACCGCGATCGAGGGTCCGCTGCTCGACGCGATCCGCGGCTACGACGCCGACCTGGCCCAGAAGATCATGGACAAGATGTTCGTCTTCGACGACGTCGGCAAGCTCGACGACAAGTCGGTCCAGCTGGTGCTGAAGGAAGTGGCCACCGAAACCCTGGTGGTGGCGCTCAAGGGCGCCTCGTCCGAACTGCGCGAGAAGTTCCTCGGCAACATGTCCAGCCGCGCCGCCGAGGCGATGCGCGAAGACCTCGAATCGCGCGGCCCGATGCGGCTGTCCGAGGTCGAGGCGCAGCAGAAGGAAATCCTGAAGGCGGTGCGCCGCTTGTCCGACGAAGGCCAGATCGTGCTGGGAGGCGGCAGCGATGACAGCTTCGTCTAGCGGCAACCGGTATGCCCGCTTCATCCCCAGCGAGGAGATGGGGCGGCAGCGCGTCGCGCAGTGGCAGTTCGGCTCGGTCGACGAGACGGTACGCGCGGCCGAGCACGAGGCCGCCCGGGTGCAGGCCCTGCAGGACGAGGCCAACAGCCCCGCCGTGCAGGAGCAGTTGCAGCAGATGCGCGACGCCGCCCATGCCGAGGGCTACGCCACCGGCCACGCCGACGCCACCCGCGAGGCCAACGCCCGGCTCGACGACTACGTCAACGGCCAGGGCCGCACCGCCGCCGAGCAGCTGGCATCGGCCGTGGCCGCCGCCCAGCAGGGCCTGGACGCGTCGCAGCAGCGCATCGCCGACAGCGTGCTGGAGATCGCCTGCGCCCTGGCCCGCCAGGTGCTGCGCCGCGAGCTGGCCGCCGATCCGCACGCGCTGCAGCCGGTGATCCGCGAGGCGCTGGGTATCCTGTCGGCCGACGGCCGACCCTCGGTGGTGCGGCTCCATCCGCAGGACCTGGAGCTGCTGCGCGCACCGCTGCAGGAAGAATTCGCCGGCGTGCTGTGCGCCTGGATGGGCGACGCCACGCTGGCCCCGGGCGATTGCCTGGTCGAATCCGCCGGCACCGTGATCGACGGCCGGCTGGCGGCGCGCTGGAAGGGCGCCGTCGCCACCCTCGGCCTGGACGTGCCGTGGGAAGCAGGGGAGGGCGACGGCATGCCGCCCGCCGACGATGCGCCGGCCGCCGCCGCGCCGCAGGACACGGACTGACCCGATGCACGCCCTCGACGCATCCCCCCTCGCCGCCGACGCCGCCGCGGACGTGGCCGACCACTGGTCCCGCTTCGCCGCCGCTGCCACGGCCCGCGCCACGGCCCCGCTGCCGCTGGCCAGCCGCGGCACGCTCAGCCGGCTCACCGGGCTGGTGCTGGAGGCCTCCGGCATCCGGGTGCCGGTGGGTTCGCAGTGCCATGTCAGCATGCCCGGCCAGGCGCCGGTGCTGGCCGAGGTGGTGGGCTTCTCGAACGACAGGGCGTTTCTGATGCCGGCCGGCGACATCCAGGGACTGTCCAGCGGCGCCCGGGTGGAGCCCGCCCGCTCGCCGGCCCTGCCGCTGCGCTGGGGCCCCGAGACCGAGGCCGAAGCGCAGGCCGCCCGCCACGCCGGCAGCAGCGCCCTGCGCCTGCCGCTGGGCGACGGCCTGCTCGGCCGGGTGGTCGACGCCTGCGGCGTGCCGCTCGACCACCAAGGCCCGCTGGAGAACGCGCCGGCCCTGCCGCTGGAGCGCCGCCCGCTGAACGCGATGGAGCGCGACCCGGTGCGCCAGGTGCTCGACACCGGCGTGCGGGCGATCAACGCGCTGCTCACCGTCGGCCGCGGCCAACGCCTGGGCCTGTTCGCCGGCTCCGGCGTCGGCAAGAGTGTGCTGCTGGGCATGATGGCCCGCTACACCGAGGCCGATGTGATCGTCGTCGGCCTCATCGGCGAGCGGGGCCGCGAGGTCAAGGAATTCATCGAGGACATCCTGGGCGAGGACGGCCGGGCCCGCTCGGTGGTGGTGGCCGCGCCGGCCGATGCGCCACCGCTGCTGCGGATGCAGGGCGCCGCCTACGCCACCGCCGTCGCCGAGTATTTCCGCGACAAGGGCCAGCACGTGCTGCTGCTGATGGATTCGCTCACCCGCTACGCGATGGCGCAACGCGAGATCGCGCTGGCCATCGGCGAGCCGCCCGCCACCAAGGGCTATCCGCCCAGCTGCTTCGCCAAGCTGCCGGCACTGGTCGAGCGCAGCGGCAACGGCCTGCACGGCGTCGGCTCGATCACCGCCTTCTACACGGTGCTGAGCGAGGGCGACGACCAGCAGGACCCGATCGCCGACGCGGCCCGCGCCATCCTCGACGGCCACATCGTGCTGTCGCGGGCGCTGGCCGAGTCGGGCCACTACCCGGCGATCGACATCGAGCAGTCGGCATCTAGGGTGATGCACAACGTGGCCACGCCCCAGCATTTCGAATCGGCACGGCGCTTCCGGGCGGTGTATTCGCGCTACCAGAAGGGCAAGGACCTGATCCAGGTCGGCGCTTATGCCCAGGGCTCCGACCCGGCGCTCGACCAGGCGATCGCGCTGCAGCCGACGATGGTCGACTTTCTGCAGCAGGGCATGCACGAGGCGGCCTCCATGGAACAGTGCCAGGACGCCCTCGCGGCGGTGGTGGGATGAAGACCACCCCCAGGCTACACGCACTGCGTGTCGCATCGCCCACCCCCTCGCCGGGGGCGGCACCGGCAGTCCGGCACAGCCGGCCCTGCGGTGCCTCTGGTCCTGCTACGCCCGGGTGGGTTTCGTGGCATGGCACTCCATGCCTTTCGGAGGCGCGGCATGGCTAGTCCGATGCACGGCGGACTGCAGGTGGCCATCGACCTGGCCACGCGCCAGCGCGACCTGGCCGCGGCCGAGCTGTCGCAGGCCCGCAGCGCCGAACGCGGCGCGCAGGAGCAGCTCGACCAGCTGCAGATTTACGCCTCCGAGGCCGAAAGCCGCTGGACACTGCAGGCCCAGGTGCAGGCCTCGCCCGAACTGATGCAGCACCACTACCAGTTCATGGCCCGGCTCTACCAGACGGTGGAGATGCAGCGCGGCGTGATGGCGCAGCACGCACGCCAGATGAACGCCTGCGCGCTGCGGCTGCGCGACACCGAGCTGCGCCTGGGCAGCCTGCAGAAAGTGGTGGCGCGCAAGCACCTGGAGGCCGAGCGCCTGCAGGCCCGCCGCGACCAGAAGGACGTAGACGAATTCGCCGCGGTGCAGATGCGCCGGCTGGCGGCCACACCCGCATTTGGAGGAGAAGACTGATGGCCATCGAATCGAAACCCATCGCCGCGGCCCACGCGCGCCCCGTCCGCAACGAGGCCTCGCGTGCCGCCGGCGTGGATGCATCTCCGCCGGCCGACGCCTTCTCGTCCCTGCTGGGCGGCTTCGGTGCCGAAGAAGCGGTCGCCGAAGGCGACGCGGCGGCCGGCGACGGCACCGGCATCGCCGGGGCGTCCGGCACATCGCGCGGCCGGGGCAAGGGCGCGCTGGGCATCGCCGCCGCCGACGGCCTGCAGCCCGATGCGGCCGCCGTCGCCCTGTCTGCCGCGCAGTGGGCCGATGCCCGCCCGGCACCGCCACCGGCGGGCACCGGGGGCGATGCGGCCGCAGACACGGCTGGCGGCCCGGCAGGGGCGACCGGCATTGCGTTTCCTGCGGCGGTCGGCTCGACCGGCGCTGGCTCCCTTGTCGCTGCCGCCGGCACGACAGCGCCCGGCGTAGCGGCCGAAGCCGGGCGGGCAGCGATGGTGAAGGCCGACGTTTCTGCCGCCGCTGCCGCCGCCACCGCCGCCCACGCGGCGCTCGCCGCGACGGCCGTCGGTACCGGCGCGGCAGGCACGCCGCTGCAGAACCTGGACGCATCCTGGGCCGACGGCACGGCCGCCCGCCTGACAGCCACGGTCGCAGGTGCCGCCGCAGGCACCGGCACCGCGACAGACGGTGCAGCCGCCGCGGCCGGCAAGACGGCCGCCGGCCTGGCCGGCTTCACCAGCATTCTGGCGCAGATGCAGCACGCCTTCGCCCGCAACGGCGCGGCGCGGGACGCCGGCACCGCGGGCGGCGCCGATTCCGTCGGTGCGGTGGCGACCGGTACGGCGCCCGGTGCCGCCGGCCTGTCGGGCCTGGCCGCCAGGAGCGGCACCGGCAGCGTGGCCGCCGATGCACGCGACGCGCTGCGCACCGGCGCCGATCCTGCCCGCAGCTTATCCGCCGCCGACCTGCTGTCGCTGGCCCCCGCCGGCGCCGACACGCCGCGCGGCGGCCACGGCGGCGGCGACCGCCCGTCGGCCGGTGCGTCGGATGCCGCTCCCACCGCCGGCTTCGGCATTTCCGGCACCGGCGATGCGGCCGCCTGGCGCAGCGTGTCGGCGGCGGACGCCAGCGCCACCGCGGTGCAGGACGGCACGGCCCAGCTCTCGGCCGAAGACCGGCTGGCCGACCAGGTCAGCTACTGGGTCAACCAGAAGACGCAGAGTGCCGAGCTGACGCTCGACGCCTTCGGCGGCGTGCCGGTGGAGGTGCGCATCTCGCTGACCGGCTCCGACGCCCAGGTCTCTTTCCGCAGCGATCAGGCCGACGCCCGGGCGCTGCTGGGCGGTGCCGAGGCCGACCTGCGCGAGATGCTGCAGAAGGAAGGCCTGAACCTGACCGGTCTGAGCATCGGCGGCTCGGAGGCGCGGGGCGCCACGCAGTCCGGCAACGGCGGCAACGGGAGCGGAAATGGCAATGGGCGCGACGGCGGCCGGGACGGCCCTGGCGCTCGGCCGGGTGGGGTCGCTGGGGTCGACGGCGTGGCGTCAGGCGGCACGGCGCGGGCTCCGGCCGGCGCGGTGGCGGGCCGGGGCCTCGACCTGTTCGTGTAGGGCGCGCGCAACGCTTTGCAGCGGCCCTCGCTCGGGGCGACCAGCCGCGGCGCAGGGTGGCGGGCGGCCGAATCGCGGGCCGCGCGGGGGGCGGTGACGGGTGAAAGCCCTGTTTTCCATCCCTGTTCGCCCGACCGACGGGCTCTCCAGGGCGAATAATCGCGTCATCTGCAGAAAATCCGGGCGCCGCGCGTCCGGGTGACCCGCAGCCACCCGATCCGATCCGAGGAAGGCCCCACGTGTCCAAAGCCGCCGCCACTGCCACCGATGCCGCCGCACCGGTGAAGAAGTCCAAGAAGAAACTGGTCCTGGCCCTGCTGGTACTGGTCGTCTTGCTGGGCGCGGGCGGCGCGGGTGCCTGGTGGTTCACCCACCGCGCCGCGGCTGCGGCCGAGGCCGACGAAGAGGACGGCACCCCCGCCGCCGAGGCGCACCACGACGCGCCGGCCGCCAAGCCCGGGACGCCGCCCACCTTCCTGCCGGTCGACAACATGGTGGTCAACCTGGTCGACCCGGGCGGCGACCGCTTCGCGCAGATCGGCGTGACCTTCGAGGTGGCCGACGCCAAGGTCGCCGACCAGTTGAAGCTCTACATGCCCTCGATCCGCAGCGCGATGCTGATGCTTGTCTCGCAGCGTACGGCGGCCGAGCTGCTGCAGCGCGACGGCAAGGAAAAGCTGGCCGCCGACATCATGGCCGAGGCCGGCAAGCCGCTGGGCTATGTGCCGCCCGACGAGGAGGAGGGCGACGCCTCCAAGGCCAAGTCCGCCAAGAAGAAGAAAAAGACCAAGTCGGCGCCCAACCCGGTGCGCGGCGTGCTCTTCTCCAGCTTCATCATCCAATGATCAAGCCCACCCCCAGGCTTGCCCACTGCGTGTGGCCGCCCACCCCCTGCGAGGGGGCGGCACCGGTGGGCCGGCGGAGCCGGACCCACGGTGCCACTGAAAGCTGCGTGACGGAGTCAACGACATGAGTGAAGCGTTTCTTTCGCAGGAAGAGGTCGACGCCCTTCTCGAAGGCGTCACCGGCGAGAGCCAGAAGATCGTCGAGGACGTACCCGAGGCGGGCTCGATCCGCAACTACGACATCTCGAGCCAGGAGCGGATCGTCCGCGGCCGGATGCCGACGATGGAAATCGTCAACGAGCGCTTCGCCCGCAACCTGCGCGTCGGTTTGTTCAACTTCATCCGCCGCAATCCCGAGGTGTCGGTGGGCACGGTGGCGGTGCAGCGCTACAGCGCCTTCCTGCGCGAGCTGGCGGTGCCGACCAACTTCAACATCGCGGCCATTCGCCCGCTGCGCGGCAGCGGCCTGATCGTTTGCGAGCCCTCGCTGGTGTTCGGCGTGATCGACACGCTCTACGGCGGCGTCGGCAAGTTCCAGACCCGGATCGAGGGCCGCGACTTCTCCGCCACCGAGCAGCGGGTGATCAACCGCCTGGTCGACGTGATCTGCGAGGAGTACAAGAAGGCCTGGAAGGGCATCTACCCGCTGGAGCTGGAGTACCAGCGCTCGGAGATGCAGCCTCAGTTCGCCAACATCGCCACGCCCAGCGAGATCGTGGTGTCGACCCAGTTCCAGCTGGAGATCGGCGACATCGCCGGGTCGATCCACCTGTGCATGCCCTACGCAACGCTGGAGCCGATCCGCGACGTGCTGTTCTCCTCCACCCAGGGCGATTCGATCGAGGTGGACCGCCGCTGGGTGAAACTGCTCTCGCGCGAGATCCAGGCGGCCGAGGTGGAGCTGGTCGCCCAGCTGGCCACGGCCGACGCCACGGTGGAGCAGCTGCTCGCGATGAAGCCGGGCGATTTCATCGAGCTGGACCGCCTCCCGCGGATCCAGGCCACGATCGGCGGGGTGCCGATGTTCGACTGCCAGTACGGCACCCACAACAACAAGTACGCCATCCGCATCGAGGAAAGCCTGCGGGGCCAAGACCTGAACTGGATTGGAGATAAGAATGTCAACTGACGAACCCAATGGTGGTGGTGGCGAGGACGACATGTCCGCCTGGGCCGAGGCCCTGGAAGAAGCCAAGACCGCGCCCGCGCGCGACGACGTCGAGCAGGGCGGCCCGCTCTTCGGCAACGTGCCTCAGGCCACGCCCACCGCCATGACCGACGCGGCCCTGGGCGACATCAACCGGGTGCTCGACATCCCGGTGCAGCTCTCGGTGGAGCTGGGCCGCACCAAGGTGCCGATCAAGTACATCCTGCAGCTGGCCCAGGGCTCTGTCGTCGAGCTCGACGCCCTGGCCGGCGAACCGATGGACGTGCTGGTCAACGGCTACCTGATCGCCCAGGGCGAGGTGGTGGTGGTCAACGACAAGTTCGGCATCCGGCTGACCGACGTGGTCACGCCGTCCGAGCGGCTGCGCCGGGTCAGCAAGGGATGATGACGCAGGCGCTCCTCTCGGTCGTCGCGTTCGTCGCGGTGCTGGCCCTGCTGCCCTGGGGCATCAAGTGGGTACAGCGCCGCGCGGCCGCGGGCGGCGTGGCGGGCACCGGCCATGCCACTTCGCGCATCGTCGCGGCGGTCGCCGTCGGCCCGCAGCAGCGGGTGATGACCATCGAGGTGGGGCCCGAATCGGCCCGCACCTGGATCGTGGTGGGCGTGACGCCGCAGGCGATCACCGCGCTGCACACCCTGCCGGCCCCCGATTTCGCCCAGGCCGCCGCTGCCGCCCGCCTGCAGCAATCGCAGGATTACAACGAACCCGGCCGCACCGGAGGTCCGCATGCCTGACGCGGTGCAGACCCGCCGGGCGCCTGCGGTACGCAACGTCCTGCGCTGGGCCGCGGCCGCCGCGCTGGTCGTGGCCCTGCCGCTGGCCTCGGCCCAGACGGCCACGCCCAACGGCCAGTTGCCGCTGCTGATCGGCAACGGCGCGGCCGGCACAAGTTTCTCGGTGCCGATCCAGACGCTGCTGTTCTTCACCGCGCTGTCGTTCCTGCCGGCGGTGCTGCTGATGATGACCTCGTTCACCCGGATCGTCATCGTGCTGTCGCTGCTGCGCCAGGCGCTCGGCACCCAGTCGGCGCCGCCCAACCAGATCGTGATCGGCCTGTCGCTGTTCCTGAGCTTCTTCGTCATGGGCCCGACGCTCGACCGGGTATATGCCGACGCCTACCAGCCCTACAGCGCCAACCAGATTTCGTTCGAGCAGGCGCTGGAGCGCGGCGAATCGCCGGTGCGCCAGTTCATGCTGAAGCAGACCCGCCAGTCCGACTTCGCCCTGTTCGCCCGGCTGGCCCGGCTGCCCGCCGGCACCACGGCCGAGACCGCGCCCTTCCGGGTGCTGGTGCCGGCCTTCGTCACCAGCGAGCTGAAGTCGGCCTTCCAGATCGGCTTCATGATCTTCATCCCGTTCCTGGTGATCGACATCGTCGTCGCCAGCATCCTGATGTCGCTCGGGATGATGATGCTGTCGCCGGTGCTGGTGGCGCTGCCGTTCAAGCTCATGCTGTTCGTGCTGGCCGACGGCTGGAACCTGCTCATCGGCTCCCTCGCCGCAAGTTTTGTTCAGTAGGCATCCATGAACCCGCAATTCGTCCTCTCCACCGGCCAGGAAGCCCTGCTGCTGATGATCACGGTCTCGATGCCGATGCTGGCGACGGTGATGGTGGTGGGGCTGGTGGTCAGCATCTTCCAGGCGATCACGCAGATCAACGAATCGACGCTCTCCTTCGTGCCCAAGCTGATCGCCGCGATGGTAGTCTTCGCCGTCGCCGGGCCGTGGATGCTGGCGACGCTGGTCGACTACCTGCGCCGCACGATCGAGTCGATTCCGACCCTCGCGGCATGACCCGCCGTCCCGGGTCGCGACCGTGATCTCGGTCACCGAGGCGCAACTCGCCGCCTGGCTGTCGCCGATCCTCTGGCCCTTCCTGCGGGTGATGGCGCTGTTCAGCGTGGCGCCGGTGTTCTCGCTGCGGTCGATCCCGATGCGCGCCAAGATCGGCCTGGCGTTCCTGGTGTCGCTGGCGGCGCAGGCCAGCCTGGTGGGGCAGCCGGTGATCAGCATCAACGGGCCCGGCGCGCTGGGCGCGGTGGTGCAACAAGTGGGCGTGGGCTTGGCGATCGGCTTCGCGGTGCGGCTGGTGTTCGCCGCGGTGGAGCTGGCCGGCGAGCTGATCGGCCTGCAGATGGGCCTGAACTTCGCCGCCTTCTTCGACCCCAGCACCAGCACCCAGGTGAGCGCCGTCTCGCGCTTCCTGGGCCACATGTCGATCCTGCTGTTCGTGGTGATCAACGGCCACCTGACGCTGCTGATGGCGGTGATCCGCAGCTTCGACGCATTCCCCGCGGACGGCAGCTTTCTCGACGTGTTAGCCACCACCCGGCTGCACCTGCTGGGCACCGAACTCTTCGCCAGCGCCCTGTGGATCGCGCTGCCGCTGATCGGGCTGATGCTCTTCGTCAATTTGGTGCTGGGCGTGATCTCGCGGGTCGCACCGCAGATGAACATCTACGCGATCGGGTTTCCGGTGACGCTGACCATGGGCATGGTGGGCATCGCCGCGACGCTGCCGATGCTCGACCAGCCGGTGATGGCGCTGATGCAGAAGGTGATCGACCTCTTCGCCAGATGAAGCCCACCCCCAGGCTGCGCGCTTCGCGTCTTCGCCACCCCCTGCGAGGGGGCACGACCGGTGGACCGGCGGAGCCGGATCCACGGTCGTTCTGAGGGGGCAGCGGGCTGCGCCGCTGCGCCGCTGCGCGTGCGGGCGCGCAGCGGCGTACTGCAAAAATGATAGCTGGTAGTCGGCGTGCAGGGCGGCTTCTCGCATCATTTATATTTGAAATGATTGCTGGGTGCCGACTGGGTGCTATTGTTTTTGGCTAAACCAATCCGTTGCGGATCGCGTACACCGTCAGTTCCGCATTGTTCGACAGGCCCAGCTTCTCCAGCACCCGGGTGCGGTAGACGCTGACGGTCTTCGGGCTGAGCATCAGCTCTTCGGCGATGTCGGAGAGGCGGCGGCCGGAGGCGATCTTGAGCAAGGTCTGGAGTTCGCGCTCCGAGAGGCTGGCGTGGGGCGAGTCGGCGATCGGCTTGGAGACGCTCTCGGCCAGCATCTGGGCGACTTCGGGGGTCAGGTACTTGCGGCCCTGGGCCACGACGCGCACCGCGGCGACCAGCTCTTCCGGCGCGCCGGCCTTGTTCATGTACCCGTAGGCGCCGGCGCGCAGGCAGCGGATCGCGTACTGGTCCTCGGGGTACATCGACACCACCAGCACGCGGATCTCGGAATCGGTTTCCTTGAGGGCGGCCAGCACCTCCAGGCCGCCGCGGCCGGGCATCGACAAATCGAGCAGCAGCACGTCGCAGGCGGCGGTGCGCATCGCCTCGCGCAGCTCGGCGTAGCTTCCGGCCTCGGCGGTGACGGTGATGTCGACGGCCTCGCAGAGCGTGTCGCGCACGCCGCGCCGCACCAGGGCATGGTCGTCGCACAGGATGACGCGGATCATGGCGCTGCTTCCCCTTCTTCTTCCTCGTCCGGGTCGGGCAGGGCGGCGGAACCGGCGGCTCCGGGCAGCGGCACCGACAGGACCAGCGCCGTACCCTGGCCGGGGGCCGAGCTGATGTCGAGCCAGCCGTCGACCGTCTTGGCCCGCTCCTGCAGGCCGCGCAGGCCGAAGGCCTTCGGCGTATCGCGGGCGCCGGCGGGCAGGCCGCGGCCATTGTCGGAGACTTCGAGGGTCAGCAGGCCGCCGCCGTCGGAGATGTCGATCGTCACCGCGGTGCACTGGGCGTACTTGGTGATGTTGGTCAGCGCCTCCTGCGCGGTGCGGTAGGCGACCAGTTCCACCTCGGCCGAGAGCGCCGGCTTCTTCAGCGGCGCGTGGACCTGAACCGCGATGCCGGTGCGCCGCTCGAATCCCTCCACCAGCCACTGGATCGCGGCGGTCAGCCCCTGGTCCAGGATGGGCGGGCGCAGGTTCATCATGATCCGCTGGCTGGCGCCGATCGCATGGCGCAGCATGTCGCCGGCCGCCTGGGCGTGGCGCTGCATGCCGTCTTCGGTGGCGTGGCGGGCGATCCAGGCAAGGTCGAACTTGACGGCGGTCAGCGCGCCGCCGATGTCGTCGTGGATCTCGCGGGCGATCGCGGCGCGTTCCTGCTCGATGCTGGTCTGCAGGTGCTCGGTCAGCTCGGCCAGGCGACGCTCGGAGGCGGCCAGATCGCGCACCGCGTCCTCCCGGGCGAGGCGGGCGTGCCGCACCTCGATCGACCGGGCGATCACGTGCGGCAGCTTGGCCATGTCGTCCTTTAGCAGGTAGTCGCTGATGCCGCGCCGGATCGCATCGACCGCCGCCGCCTCGCCGATCGCGCCCGACAGCAGCACGAAGGGCGGCAGGGCCGCAGCGCCCCGGGCGGAGACCGCCTCCCAGGCATCGACGGCGGTGAAGCCCGGCAGCCGGTAGTCGGCCACCACCGCGTCGAAGCCGCCGGCGTCCAGGGCCGACCGCAGCGCATCGAGTGTTTCCACCCGGCACATCTCGAATGGCGCACCGGACCGTTGTAGGGTATGGCGCACCAGCGCGTGGTCGGTGTCGGAGTCTTCCAGGTGGAGAATCCTCAGCATGGGGGAGTCGGAGGAGGCGTAGGGCTGCATGCGGGCCCCATCATAGGCGCCGACCCGCGCGGCGCGAAGGCGGCCCGGCCGCCTTCGCCGCACCGGGGCATGGCGAGGGTGTTGCAAATATGTGTGAAGTTTTCAGATTTTGTGCCGATATGTACAGGACCAAGGCCATATGCACCAGAATAGGCAGACAGGCCCCGGCCGCCGAGAGGCGTCCCCCGAACTGCAGGGATTGGCAGGGACGGAGAAACCATGCAACAGACGTTCGCACCCCACGACGGTCCAGCCGTTCAGCTGTCCCTGATGGTGGTGGCCGAGGTTCAGGACTCGCTGCTCGTGGTCATGCACGACCTGCAGCGCCTTGAGGGCCTGCTCGGCCATGCCGCGGATAACCTGATGGAACGCTTCGGCTCCGCCTCGCAGAGCTTGAGCGGTGTCGAGGGCGCGCCGCACGACGCGTTGGCGGTCGAGCGCGCGCGCTCGGCGTTGCGCCACGCGGTGACCGAGCTGCAGTTCCAGGACATGGCCTCCCAGCTGATCGCGCACACCACGCGGGTCCTGCAGGGATGCGCCTTCCGTCTCGCCTCCGAGGCCATGGGCCAGGAGGAGGGCGAGGAAGCGATGCCCGAGATCGTGCCCGAGCGCCCCAACCCGGTGACCCAGAGCGAGATGGACGCCGGGTCCATCGAACTCTTCTGAAGCGCGCGCCGCGCCTGTTCAGTCTCTCACCATCACGTTCTTTGCTGGAGCTCCCACATGTTGTCGATCCTCGCTGTTGATGATTCACCATCCATGCGAAAAATGGTTTCCTTCACCCTGACCAGCGCCGGCTACCACGTGGTGGAGGCGGTGGACGGGCAGGACGCTTTCGAGAAGGCCCAGACCGAGAAGATCGACCTGGTCCTGGCCGACCAGAACATGCCGCGCCTCGACGGCATCGGCCTGACCCGCATGCTGCGCGACACGCCCAAGTTCAAGACCACGCCGATCCTGATCCTCACAACCGAATCGAGCGACCAGATGAAGCAGGCCGGCCGCGCCGCCGGCGCCACCGGCTGGCTGGTCAAGCCCTTCGATCCGAACCGTCTGATCGAAGTCATCCAGAAGGTCACCCGCTGAGCGCGGTCCAACCGTTGTCCGTTTCCATGCCAATGAATTTCCAGGGGTCCAGCCATGTCTGATGTCCACCAAGAGAACGCGGGTGGCGCCGGGGCCGATTTCGACCTCAGCCAGTTCTACGAGATCTTCTTCGAGGAGGCCGGCGAGAACCTCGACCAGATGGAGCAGATGCTGCTCGACCTGGACCTGGTCGCCGCCGACGACGAGGAGCTGAACGGCATCTTCCGCTGCGCCCACTCGATCAAGGGCGGCGCCGCCACCTTCGGCTTCGCCGACGTGGCCGAGCTGACCCACCAGATGGAGTCGCTGCTCGACCGCCTGCGTCGCCACGAGCTGCAGCCGGTGCCGGCGATGGTCGACGTGCTGCTGGAGTCGGCCGATGCCTCGCGCAGCCTGCTGGCCCGCCACCAGGCCGGCGGCGCGGGCGAATCGCTCGACACCTCCGCACTGGTGCGCCGCATCGCGGCCCTGGCCGCCGGCGAAGTGCCGGCCGCCGCACCCGTGGCCGCCCCCGCACCGACTCCGGCACCTGCACCTGCACCTGCACCTGCACCTGCACCTGCACCTGCACCGGTCGCCGTCGCACCGGCCCCTGCTCCGGCTCCCGCCGCCGCGGCACCGGCGGCCGCCGCCGAGCCGGGCGGCACCCGCTCGCTCGAGATCCGGATCGGCCCGCTCGACAACCCCGGCCAGGCCGACACGCTGCGCGAGCTGTTCCGCGACATCCCCGGGCTGGGCACGATCGAGACGCTGCCCAGCGACAGCGCCGACACCCGCTTCTTCGCGGTCGAGACCACCTCGTCCGACGAGGACTTGCTCGACCTGTTCGTCTTCCACGTCGCCAAGGAGCAGGTGCGCATCTCCGCCCGCGGCGGCGCCGCCGCAGACCCGGCACCGGCCGCAGCACCCCCCGCCCAGGGCCCGCAAGACAACGACCCCGACCTGGTCGAGGCCGCGATCGCCGCCAAGGCGCCGTTCGGCTTCTTCCACGATGCGCCCGGCTCGCCGATCGCCTCCTACGGCCTGTTCGACGGCGCGCCCGGTACACCGGCGTCGGCGGGCGGCACCGCCAAGCCGGCGGACGGCCGCGCGCCGGCCGAGGCCGCCGGCCCCAAGCCTGGCGCCCAGGCGCAGCAGCTCGAAGCCACCACGATCCGTGTCGGTGTCAGCAAGGTCGACCAGCTGATCAACCTGGTCGGCGAGCTGGTCATCACCCAAGCGATGCTGGCGCAGAACAGCCAGGGGCTCGACCCGGCCGCCTACCAGCAGTTGCTGAGCGGCCTGGCCGACCTCGACCGCAACACCCGCGATCTGCAGGAATCGGTCATGTCGATCCGCATGATTCCGATGTCGACCGTGTTCAGCCGCTTCCCGCGGATGCTGCGCGACCTGGCCACCAAGCTGGGTAAGAAGGTCGACTTCGTCACCCAGGGCGAGGCGACAGAACTCGACAAGGGCCTGGTCGAGAAGATCACCGACCCGCTGACCCACCTGGTGCGCAACAGCTGCGACCACGGCATCGAGCCGCCCGAGCAGCGCCTGGCCGCCGGCAAGTCCGAAAACGGCACGATCACGCTGTCGGCCTCCCACCAGGGCGGCTCGATCGTGATCGAGGTGCGCGACGACGGCCGCGGCCTGAACCGCGACAAGATTTTGTCCAAGGCGCGCGAGCGCGGCATCGAGGTCTCCGACCAGATGACCGACGGCGACGTCTGGGGACTGATCTTCGCGCCCGGCTTCTCCACCGCCGACGTGGTCACCGACGTGTCGGGCCGCGGCGTCGGCATGGACGTGGTCAAGAAGAACATCACCGCCCTCGGCGGCTCGGTCGAGATCGACTCGGCCGAAGGCTACGGCATGAAGGTGTCGGTGCGGCTGCCGCTGACGCTGGCGATCATGGACGGCATGTCGGTGCGGGTGGCGGGCGAGGTCTACATCCTGCCGTTGGCCTCGGTCATCGAGTCGTTCCAGGTCGACGCGGCCGCGCTCAACACCATCGCCCAGGGCTCGCAGCTGGTGAAGGTGCGCGACGACTACATGCCGGTGGTGGCGCTGGAGAAGGTGTTCCAGATCCCGCGCGACCCGGACGACAAGGACGGCAACATCATGGTGGTGGTCGAGTCCGACGGCAGCCGCGTCTCGCTGCTGGTCGACGAACTGCTCGGCCAGCACCAGGTGGTGGTGAAGAACCTCGAATCCAACTATCGGCGCGTGCCCAACATCTCGGGCGCCACCATCCTCGGCGACGGCAAGGTCGCGCTGATCCTCGACACCAGCGGCCTGGTGCGCCGCGCGCGGCACTGAGCGCCGCACCCCGTAGTCCCCCGCATACCATTTCGAAAGCGAGAAACCCATGAGCAACGTCATCGGCAAGATCGGCGGCCAGGCCACCATCGGCGCCCGCGAATACCTGACCTTCCGCCTCGACCAGGAAGAGTACGGCATCGACATCCTGAAAGTGCAGGAAATCCGCGGCTACGAGCCGCCGACCCGCATCGCCAACGCGCCCGAGTTCATCAAGGGCGTTGTCAACCTGCGCGGCACGATCGTCCCGATCGTCGACATGCGGCTCAAGTTCAACTGCGCCAACGCCGACTACAACAGCTTCACCGTCGTCATCATCCTGAACCTGCGCAACCGCGTGGTCGGCATCGTGGTCGATTCGGTGAGCGACGTGCTCGAGCTGACGCCCGACAACATCAAGGCCGCGCCCGAAATCGAGAGCGTTGTCGACAACAACTGCATCCTGGGCCTGGGCTCGGTCGCAGAACGCATGCTGATCCTGCTCGACATCGAGAAACTGATGTCCAGCGTCGACATGGGCCTGGTACCGCCCGCCCTGGCCGCCTGAGCCTGCGAGGACTCCCATGGCCGTCGCCGCAGCGCGCGAAAACCCCCTGTCTCCCGCGGCCGCCGCGGCGGCCCAGGGCAGGGAATTCGTCTGGACCGATGCCGACTTCACGCGGGTCCGGGCGCTGATCTACCAGCGCGCCGGCATCAGCCTGCACGAGGGCAAGCATGCGATGGTCTACAGCCGGCTCTCGCGCCGGTTGCGCGACACCGGGCACACCAGCTTCCAGGAGTACCTGGGCTGGCTGGAATCGGCCGACGGCGCGGCCGGCACCGAGTGGCAGGAGTTCGTCAACGCGCTCACGACCAACCTCACCGCCTTCTTCCGCGAGCAGCACCATTTCGAGATCCTGGCGCAACACCTGGGCTCCAGGCCGTCCGGCACGCCCTGGAGCGTTTGGTGCAATGCCGCCTCGACCGGCGAGGAGCCGTACTCGATCGTCATGACGGCGCTGGAGACGCTCGGCCCCAGCGCCGCCTTCAAGCTGTCGGCGAGCGACATCGACTCGAAGGTGCTGGCCCATGCGGCGCAGGGCATCTACCGGCTCGACGCGCTCAAGGGCCTGTCGCCCGAACGCCAGCAGAAGTTCTTCATGCGCGGCAAGCAGAGCAATGCGGGCCTGGTGCGCGTCAAGCCCGAGCTGCGCCGCTTCATCGACTTCCTGAGCGTCAACCTGATCCGCGACGACTGGCCGTTCCGCGAACCGTTCGACGTGGTGTTCTGCCGCAACGTCATGATCTATTTCGACGCGCCTACCCAGCGGCGCGTGCTGGAGCGCATCCACCGCGTGATGAAGCCGGGCGGCATGCTCTTCGTGGGCCATGCCGAGAATTTCAGCGAATCGCGCGACCTGTTCACGCTGCGGGGAAAGACAGTCTATGAACGTCGCTAGCACCGCGACCCGTGCCGCGGCCCCGGGCGCGGCACCCTCTTCGCTGGAAAAGCTCAAGTCCCTGCCGCGCAAGGCGGGCGAGGCCTCGTTCTTCTACTTCGATCACCACTTCCACTACAACGCGGTCAAGGTGCTGCCGGGCGAATATTTCGTCTCGAACGAGCAGGTGGTCATCACGACGGTGCTGGGTTCGTGCATCGCGGCCTGCCTCTGGGACAGCCGTGCCGGCATCGGCGGCATGAACCATTTCATGCTGCCCGAGAGCGACGCGAGCGACGTGTCGGGCCGCTACGGCTCCTATGCGATGGAGCTGCTGATCAACGAGATGATGAAGGCCGGCGCGCGCCGGGAGAATCTGCAGGCCAAGATCTTCGGCGGCGGGCAGGTGATGGCCGGCTTCACCACGATGAACGTGGGCGAGCGCAACACCGCCTTCGTCAAGGACTACCTGCGCACCGAGCGGATCCCGATCCTGTCGGAGGACGTGCTCGACATCCATCCGCGCAAGGTCTGCTTCTTCCCGGTGATGGGCAAGGCGATGGTCAAGCGGCTGGCGCACGCGCATCCGGAGTCGCTGCTGTCGCAGGAGCGGCGCGGCAATGCGGCCACGGTGGCGCACACTACGGCGGGCGGGTCGGTCGACCTGTTCTGAGAATGCGCTGCGACCCGCACGGCGGGCCGCAGCGCTGCGGACAACCTGAGAGAAGGAAAACGAAAAGAGCATGAAGAAGATCCGCGTCATCGTGGTGGACGATTCGGCGCTGGTGCGCAGCCTGCTGTCGGAGATCATCAACCGCCAGCCCGACATGGAGTGCATCGGCACCGCCAACGACCCGCTGATCGCGCGCGAGATGATCCGCGAGCGCAATCCTGACGTGGTCACGCTCGACGTCGAAATGCCGCGCATGGACGGCATCGACTTCCTCGGCCGGCTGATGCGGCTGCGGCCGATGCCGGTGGTGATGATCTCCACCCTGACCGAGCGCGGCGCCGAGGTCACCCTGCGCGCGCTGGAACTTGGCGCCACCGATTTCGTGGCCAAACCCCGGGTGGGCGTGGCCAACGGCTTGAGCGAGCTGGCGACCCAGATCGTCGACAAGGTCCGCATCGCGGCCAAGGCGCAGATCCGGCGCGCACCGGTGCCCGCACCCGCCCAGGCCGCGGCCCCCGGCACGACGGCCGCGCCGCCGCCTGCGACCAGCAGCGCCTTGCTCGGCCGCGTCTCGACCGAGAAGCTGATCTTCATCGGCGCCTCCACCGGCGGGACCGAGGCGATCCGCCATGTGCTCACGCCGCTGCCGGCCGACTGCCCGGCGATCCTGATCACCCAGCACATGCCGCCGGGCTTCACCACCAGCTTCGCCGCGCGGCTCAACGGCCTGTGCCGCATCACGGTGAAAGAGGCGACGCACGGCGAGCGCATCCTGCCCGGCCATGCCTACATCGCGCCGGGCGGCCGGCAGTTCAGCATCGGCCGCAGCGGTGCCAATTACATGGCGGTGGTGGAGGATACCGAGCCGGTCAACCGCCACAAGCCTTCGGTCGAGGTGCTGTTCCGCTCGGCTGCCGCGATGGCCGGCCGCAACGCCTACGGCATCATGCTGACCGGCATGGGTGCCGACGGCGCCAAGGCGATGCGCGAGATGAAGGACGCCGGCAGCTACAACTACGTGCAGGACGAGGCGAGCTGCATCGTCTTCGGCATGCCGCGCGAGGCGATCGCCCACGGTGCCGCCGACGAGGTGCTGCCGCTCGACCAGATCGCGCCCGCGCTGATCGGCCGGCTGCATGCGCCGGACCGGGTGCACCACCGGATCTAGCGCGGCGGTGTGCACGGGGGCGCTGAGGCGGGATTTTCAGGTAAAAAGTGGCTGTAGCCGGCGTAAGACGACGACCTATAGCTATCAATTTAGTAGCAAGCGACTGCTCGTCGTAGCGGCCCGTGGCGCGGGTCAGAGCATCTCTTCGGGCGCGAAAGGCCCGACCAGCCTCAGCATGATCTGCAGGCCGGTGTCCGCTTCCGGCTCGCGGTCGTAGACCTGGCCGGCGCGGGCGGTATCGTGCGCGGGCGCGTGCCAGCGCAGCTGGCCGTCGGGTGTCAGCTCCACCCGGTAGCAGTCGCCCATGGTCGATTCGAGGTTCTCGGTCAGTTCCTTCGACAACGCCCGACTGCGGATCACCAGGCCCAACTCGGTGTTCTGCAGCGCCGAGCGCAGGTCGAGGTTCATCGACCCGACGACCAGCAGCCGGCCGTCCATCACCAGCGCCTTGGCGTGCAGGCTCGACCGCGACTGCGGCGTGGAGCCGAAGATGCGCCGCCGGGTCTCGCCCTGCGCCTGCAGTTCGTACAGCTCCACCCCGGCGCGCAGCAGCGCCTCGCGGTAGCGTGCATAGCCCACGTGAGCCAGCGGCGCATCGTTGGAAGCCAGCGAGTTGGTCAGCACCCGCACCCGTACGCCGCGCCGGCGCAGGTCGGTGAAGGTCTTCATCATGGCTTCGCCCGGCACGAAATAGGGCGAGACGATCAGCAGGTCCTGGCGGGTGCGGCCCAGCAGGTGGACCAGGTCGTCGACCACGGTGCCGTCGGCATCGGCCGGGTCCTGCTCGGAATCCTCGGGGTCGATCTTCGACGGCTTGTCGGCCAACAGCACCGCGGGTGCCCAGACCAGTTCGAGCCGGCCTTCGGCGATCTGCCGTGCCACATCGCCGGCGCCGGGGACGGTACGGGCCTGGGGCTCCGCCGCCTGTGCGGTGGCGGCTTGATCGTTGTTCTGTTCGGCTTGCGCCGGGACGGGCGCCGTCGGCGCGGCTTCGGCGCGGCGCTGGGCCGCCGCCGCTGCCTGCGCCTGGGGCCGCAGCTTGTCGCGCTCGGCCGGGCTCAGGAGCGTCGCGACCGGATAGGCCAGGTCGTCGTTCCAGTAACGGTCGAAGCTGCGCGACAGGTCCTGCACCAGGCTGCCGGCCACCAGCACGTCGAGGTCGAGGAAGTTGCTTTTGGCGTCCTGGCCGAAGTACTCGTCGCCCAAGTTGCGGCCGCCGGTGACCGCCAGCGCGTTGTCGGCGATGAAGACCTTGTTGTGCATCCGCTGCTGGATGCGGCTGAAGTCGAACAGCGAGCTGACGAGCCGTCCCGCCTGCGAGCCGCGCGGGCCGAAGAGCGGATTGAAAAGCCGCACCTGGATGCCGGGCACCTCGTCGAGCATCAGTACGCGGGCGTTCAGGCCGGCGCTGTTGAAATCGTCCAGCAGCACCCGGATGCGCACGCCGCGTCCGGCGGCCTCCCGCAGCCGTTCGATCAGGGCCTCGGTCGAGCTGTCGTAGTGGATGCTGTAGTACTGCAGGTCGAGCGTCTTCTCGGCCGCGGCGATCAGCGCCAGCCGGCTGCCGTAGGCGGTCTCCGAGCTGCCCAGCAGGCGCATGCCGGAGGCGTTGCGGCTGGTGGGCGGCTGCGGCCGCAGCGCCGCTGCGTTGGCGGCCAGCGTGGTGCCGCCGACCGGCAGGGCCTGCGATGCCGCGCGCTGGGTGTTGGGCGGCAGGCTGCCGCAGGCAGACAGCAGGCCGACGAGTCCGGCCACCAGCGCTGCCTTCCATCGACCATGCCACCCGAAAGCGTCGTCGGGGCGAAGAGGGCGGGCGGCAGCGGCACGAGCAGGCATGAGGGCGTCTTTCTGAATGCCTCGCGGCGTGGCACCACTCTATCGGTCTGCCACACCGCGTCTGTCGGACGACAGCGCTGGCGACAGGCGGACCGTCAGGACGACAGCGTCTCCCAGCGCTCCAGCGCCGCCAACAGCAGGTCGTCGATCTCGGCGTTGCGGGCCGCGAGCGTCGCCGCGCGCTGCGGGTCGGTGCCGTACAGGCTGCCGTCGCCGAGCGCGGTGTTGATGCCGGCCTGCTCGGTCTCGAGCGCCGCGATCTGCTCGGGCAGGGCGTCCAGCACGCGCTGGTCCTTGTAGCTCAGCTTGCGCTTCGGAACGGTCGATGCAACGGTGGTCGCAGCCGGGGCCGGTGCGGGCCCCTGCGAGGGTGCGGGTGCTGCGGCCGGGCCGGCGCGCTGCGCCAGTTCGCGTGCACGGCGCGACTGGGTCAGCCAGTCCTGCACGCTGCCCTCGTATTCGCGCCAATGGCCGTTGCCCTCGGCCACCAGCGTGCTGGTCACGACGTTGTCGAGGAAGGTCCGGTCGTGGCTCACCAGGAACACGGTGCCTTCGTAGTTCTGCAGCAGGTCTTCCAGCAGCTCGAGGGTTTCGATGTCCAGGTCGTTGGTCGGCTCGTCGAGCACCAGCACGTTGGCCGGCCGCGCGAAGAGGCGCGCCAGCAGCAGCCGGTTGCGCTCGCCGCCGGAGAGCGATCGCACCGGCGAGGTGGCGCGCGCCGGCGAAAACAGGAAGTCGCTCAGGTAGCTTTTGACATGCTTGCGCTGGTTGCCGATCTCGATCCACTCGCTGCCGGGGCTGATGAAATCCTCGAGCGTGGCGTTCAAGTCGAGCGACTGGCGCATCTGGTCGAAGTACGCCACCTGCAGGTTGGAGCCCTGACGCATCTTCCCGGAATCGGGCTGCAGATCGCCCAAGATCATCTTGAGCAGGGTGGTCTTGCCCGCGCCGTTGGCGCCGATCAGGCCGACCTTGTCGCCGCGCAGGATGGTGCCGGTGAAGTTGCGCACGATCGTCTTGTCGCCGAAGGACTTGCTCACCTCGCTCAGCTCGGCCACGATCTTGCCGGTCGGCACGCCCGAGGCCACGTCCAGCTTCACGCTGCCCAGCGCCTCGCGCCGCGCAGATCGCTGCGCACGCATGCTCTCCAGGCGTCCGATGCGGCTCTGGCTGCGGGTACGGCGCGCCTCCACGCCCTTGCGAATCCAGACCTCTTCCTGGGCCAGCAGCTTGTCGGCCTTGGCATTGACCACGTCCTCCTGCGCCAGCTGGTCGGCCTTCTGCACCATGTAGGTGGCGAAGTTTCCAGGGTAGGAGCGCAGGTGGCCACGGTCCAGCTCCACGATGCGGGTGGCCACCTTGTCGAGGAAGGAGCGGTCGTGGGTGATGGTGACCAGGCTGCCCTTGAAGTCGACCAGCAGCGTCTCCAGCCACTCGATCGAGTCGAGGTCCAGGTGGTTGGTCGGCTCGTCCAGCAGCAACACCGTCGGTTTCGCGACCAGTGCCTGGGCCAGTGCCACGCGCTTGCGCGTGCCGCCGGAGAGGTCGCCCACCAGCGCATCGGGCGCCAGATGCAGCTTGGCGAGCGTTTCCTCCACCCGCTGCTCCCAGTTCCAGGCGTCCAGCGATTCGATCTCGGTCTGCAAGGCGTCGAGGTCTTCGCCTTCGTCGCCCGACAGGTAGCGCTCGCGTGCCGAGATCGCACTCGCGATGCCGGCGCTGGCCGACTGGAAAACGGTATCGGTCGGCACCAGGATCGGCTCTTGCGCCACATAGGCGATACGGGTGTTCTGCTGAACCTGCAGCTGCCCGTCGTCCGCCTTCTCCATGCCTCCCAGTATCTTGAGCAGCGAGGATTTGCCCGCGCCGTTGCGGCCGATCAGGCCGACCCGTTCGTTGGTTTCCAGGGAGAAGCCCGCGTGGTCGAGCAGCGCGACGTGGCCGAAGGCCAGTTGCGCATCGAGAAGTGTGATGAGTGCCATATGGAGGGGGATTATCCGGACTGGAGGGCCTGCGGCGCGGCTCATGTTGCAGTGCACCGCCTAGCAGGAGGTGTTGTTTGATCCGAGGCAGGCGATCGGAACTTGCGTGGGTGTCAGAACACGTCGCCTTGCTGTGCTATAGTCGAGGGCTTCGCTGCACGGAGGCGGTCTTCAAGACCTGCCGATGCGCAGCGAGGTGAGCGGCCCGAGAATTAGGTGATCCATCCTTGTGATGTTCCAGCTACCGGATTTCTGGTATATAATTCAAGGCTCTGCAGGATTCGGCGGTCTGGTTGCGGTGCTACTTCGGTGGCGGTGTGGCGAGGTGGTTGGAGGAAGCGGAGAGCGAAAAGAGTTTGACGGTGTTTAAGAAGCCGTGCTAGAATTTGAGGCTCTGCTGATCGCAGCGGGGTTGGTGGGTGAGGCGAGAGTCTTGCTT
>NZ_QJTC01000034.1 GCF_003217575.1 Xylophilus ampelinus
ACCTTCAGGCCCTTGAGGTCGGCCAGGCTCGCCACCGGCTTGCGGCAGAACAGCATCTGGCCCGAGAACGGATAGGTGGCGACCAGCCGGATGCCTAAACGCTCCAACTCTTTGTTGGCCACCGGTACAAGAGCGTCCGCCACCTTGCGTGCCTGCACGATGTCCAGATTCATACCTGTCAGGTCGAACGCATCAAGCATCGGCAGGTCACCCGAGACAGTGGTCAGCGCAGCGGCAGCAATGTCGACCTGGCCGGAGCGAACCAGGCGCAGCACCTCGGGCCCGTTGACATTGCGTTCGGGCCATGACGACAGAACGACTTCGACGCGGCCGTCGGTGGCCTTTGCGACGCCGTCGCGCAGCAGCGGCTGGTCCACGTTGGTGTACTGCGGCATTTTGGGCGAGACCTGCGTGATGGCCTGGATCCGCAGCTTCGCAGGCTGGGCGTGGAGGCCTTGCGTCGCCAGCGCAGATGTCAGCGCGACTGCGGCGAACAGCGATTCCTTGAACTTCGGCATGGGAACTCCTTGGTTTGGACCGGTGGAGCTACTCTAAAAACAATGAAATTCCAGGTCTATCGAAGAATAGTCGGAGGAGCTGTTCAGCATAATTGAACGCGGCGCGCACCAAGACACGGCGACAGCGTCGGCAAAACGCGAATGCGCACCAGACCGGAGCCCGAATGAACACCCGTTTTGTAGAAACCTTTGTCGTTCTGGCGCGTGTGGGAAGCGTGCGCCGCGTCGCCGAACAATTGCATGCGACATCCGGAGCCATCTCGATGCGGGTGAACGCGCTCGAAAAAGAACTCGGCGTTACCTTGTTCGACTGGGATCATAAAAAGCTCCAGCTGACTGCCGAAGGCGCACGGCTGTTGCGGCACGCCGAAGCGCTCGTCGAGGCGACGCGCTCGTTGGAGCGTACGGCCCAGTCGAGCACCGCAGCTGTCGGTCGCATTCGCCTGGGATTGATCGAAACGGCGGTACACACCTGCCTGCCCGATCTCATGAAGGCCGTAGCGGTCCATCTTCCGGAAATCCAGCTCGATCTCAAGGTCGACCTCACCCGTCACCTTGCCGACCAGCTCATGCAACGCGAAGTTGACCTGATCATGCGTGTAGGCGGGGAGAGCCAGAATCCCTACGTGGTGACCGAAGACCTCATGGAATTCCCAATGCACTGGATCGCCCGTCGCGGACTGGTACGGGTGCGCGACCCCATGAAGGCACTGCATATGCAGCTCCTGATGCAGATGCGCGGCACGATGCCGTTCGAGGCATCCACAGCGCTGGTGCAGCAGCTTGCCGCGCAGCAGGGCATGATTTCCAGCGATTTGCGGATATCCGGCATACCTTCGCTTGCGGCGCTGGTTTCTTTGGTGCGCGAAGGTGTCGGCGTAGGGGTGATGCCGGGCATCGTCGTGAAGGAGAACCTCGACCGGGGCGAGCTGGTGCAGCTCGCTTTGCCTAAGCCAGAACCGTTCAGGGTCTCGGTGTGTTACCCACGAAATGTCGTGCCATCCGTCGCTAAAGTTGTCGACGAGGTGCGCAGGGCCACGCGAAACTATTGCCGTCGTTTAGGAGAGCAATGGGTACGCTCCACAGGTTGAAAAGTCCGAACCATGACTCTCGCGAAGTGATCTGGTGGGTGGACTTGCCGTCAATTTCGACGTGCCACGCCGTTCTCGACGTCAAGGTCCGCGCGCATTGCATGCGTTTGCGTCCTGGCGGCCGTCCGTCGAACCCTGCAAATGCGCGGCCACGTGTCGGGGCCGTTCTCGGGCAATTCCGCCCGCGACATACCGGACACCTCGCGCGGGCGCTCGCTTTCGGACGCGAGCTTTACAAAGCCGGCAGTGACAGGCCCATCCGCGCCGGATAGTCGCTCGGCCGCCGCGCATCGACCAGCAGCGTCAGCGCCTTGCGGGCCCGGGTGATCGCGACATAGAACAGGTTTTCCTCGTCCGAGCTACGCGCGTCGGCATCGGGGAACACGCCCTGTGCCAGGAAGGGCAGCAGCACGTGGTCGAACTCCAGCCCCTTCACCGCCGCCGCGGCGGCCAGCGTCAGCGGGGTCTCGCGGCCCGGGGCGGCACGGCGCTGCTCGGTGGCGTTGAGCTGGTGGAAAAAGGCCGAGGCCGATCCGGCACGCGCTGCCAGGTGGCGCAGACCCTCGATGTTGCGCAGCGCCGCGGCCCGCCGTTCGGGCCGCACCAGCGCCTGCGCCACGAACCACCGCATGTCGAGCGCGGCCAGGAAACGGTCGAACAACTCCGGCCCCGCACCGGCCGCGAGGCCCTCCACCACCGCGACCGCCGCGCGCAGCCGGCGCGCGACGGCCGGCTCGGCGGTGCGCAGCACGTGGTTCTCCAGAAATCTCGACAGGTTCTCGCTGTTGTCGTGGAAGTGGCGGATCGCCGTCGCCAGCAGGGCCGGCTGCGACTGGTCGTCCTGCTCGGGGTCTTCGTCCAGGCGGGTGCCGCAGAAGAAGACGAAGGATTCGACCATGCGGGCCAGCGTGTCGCGGTCGCGCAGACTGTCGAAATCGCGGGTGGCGATCGTCAGCAGGCCGCGCACCAGCAGCACCTCGGGGCGCAGCAGATAACTGTCGAAGCCGGTGGTGCGGTAGGGCAGGCCGGCGTCGACCAGCGCGTTCTCCAGCAGGATCGACTGGTCCTCGTGGCGCAGCAACACCGCCTGCGCGCCGAGCGCCTTGGCGCCCCGGCCGAAGCCGCGCAGGGCCGTCAACACCTGCGCTACGCAGGCGTCCTCGTCGGCATGGGCCAGCACCGCCACCGCGGTGTCGTGCGCGCTGGACGACACGATCTTCCGCCGGGTGAAGCGCGCCGCGCCCCGGGCCAGCCGCTCGTGGAAGCGGAAGCTGGTGCCGAGCCGGTAGGTCGCGATGGTGCGGCCGGTCTCGTCGGCGATGCGCTCGCCCAGGAAGGCCGGGTCGGCGCCGGCGGCGGCATGGATCACCTGGTGCACGTCGCCCACGCCGCAGAACGCGCAGCGCTGCGAACGCAGCAGCCGGCGCAGGATGCGGAACATGGCCTCGTTCATGTCGTGCATCTCGTCGACCATCAGCACCCGCAGCCGCCCCGGCCAGGCGGCGGGCACCGGGTCGGCGTCGCTCTTCTCCTCGCGCATCAGCTGCCGGGACAGGTCGTAGGTGGCGTCGCCAGGGCCGCGAAAGGCCGGATGGTCGGGATGGCCGCCGCGGCGGATGCGGCGCTCGTAGGCGGCGAAGGTGCAGAGAGCGGTGTATTCCATGCCGTACTGCTCGGCATGCAACGGTGCCAGCAGGCCCTCGGGCGGGTCACGGTCGAGCTGCATCGTGCCCTTCAACCACAGCGCATGCTCCAGGAAATCGGCGACGAAGGCAGCGTCGCCGGCGGACGGCACCTGCAGCGCGTCGTACCAGCGGCTGTCCTCCTGCTGGGCCAGCATCCGCTCGACCGCCTCCCAGACGCGGGGCCGCAATTGCTCGGGCGTGTGCAGCCGCAGCACCGGCGCGCCCTCCATCCGCAGCAGCACCGCCGCGGCGAAGGCTTCGAAGGTCGAGACCTGGAACAGCCTGGCGACCGGCGCCGGCACGCCGATGGTGCGCAGCGCGTTGCGCAAAGCGATGCAGGCGGCGTCGGTGTAGGTGAGCACCAGGCAGTCGCGCGGATCGATCCCCTGCTGCCAGGCCTCCGCCAGGCGCAGGGCGAGCGTGGTGGTCTTGGCGGCGCCGGCATAGGCCTGCACCAGCACGGTGGGCTGGGGCGCGCACTGGATCGCGCGCTGTTCGTCAGTGGGGACCAGGCCGCCGGGCGGCGGGGAGAAGCGAGGACCGGCCGGAGCGTGTCCACCGGCAGCGGTTGCGTCCATGCGGAAAAGCCTAGCGGCGGGCCGGCACCGGAGCCGTCACCTTCGCATCAGGCAGCAGGCAGGCCTCGGTCACCTGCAGGTCGTTGTCGCGGGCGAAGTTCATTACGAAATCCCAGGCCATCGCGTCGTAGGTGCGCAGGTCGGGGTGGACCACCACGCACTTGGTGCCGTTGAGGTTGGTGGGAATGCACCAGGGCGAGTAGCCGAGGTGGCTGCCGGGGCGCGGGCCGCCGGGGCGAAAGCCGCTCATGACGCCCGCCAGACGCTCGGCCCAGTCGCTCGGGCGAAAGGTGCGACCATCGCTCGTGACGCCCTGGATGAAGACTTCTTGTGCTTTGTAGGCGACCATCGTGGCGGGGGCTGGTGGGAGGGGCGGCGGCCTGCAGGGGGGGCTTGCGGGCCGGGTGATTCTAGCTCTTATAGAAGACTGGACCCCGGGACAACCCGACGTGGCGGGCGGCATCGCTGTGATGCACGAACGTCACCAACGCCCGCGGTGCCGGCCCCTAGAATTGCCTTTTAGCTGCGCGCGCTTCGCTGAACCCTCGCTTTTTGGCCCCTTTTGCACCCCGATGCCGCATCCCACTCTCCCGGTTTTTCGGAAAGGAAACGCATGATCGCCTCGACAGCGCCCACCTCGCCCCATGTGATGAACACCTACGGCCGCCTGCCGATCGCACTCGATCACGGCGACGGCGTCTGGGTCTGGGACACCGAGGGCCGACGCTACCTGGACGGCCTGGGCGGCATCGCGGTCAACACGCTGGGCCACAACCACCCCAAGCTGGTGCCGGCGCTGCAGGACCAGATCGCCAAGCTGATCCACAGCTCCAACTACTACCACGTGCCCGGCCAGGAAGCGCTGGCGACCAGGCTGGTGGAACTCTCGGGCCTGACCAATGCCTTCTTCTGCTCGACCGGGCTGGAGGCCAACGAGGCCGCGCTGAAGCTGGCGCGCAAGTTCGGCCACGACAAGGGGCTGGAACGGCCCGAGATCGTGGTCTACGAGCACGCCTTCCACGGCCGCTCGATCGCGACGTTGTCGGCCACCGGCAACCCCAAGGTGCAGGCGGGCTTCGGTCCGCTGGTCGAGGGCTTCATCCGGGTGCCGCAGAACGATATCGAAGCGCTCAAGGCCGCCACCGAGGGCAACCCCAACGTGGTGGCGGTGTTCTTCGAGACGATCCAGGGCGAAGGCGGCATCCACGCGATGCGCCGGGAATACCTGCGGCAGGTGCGCGCCCTGTGCGATGCCAACGACTGGCTGCTGATGATCGACGAGGTGCAGTGCGGCATGGGCCGCACCGGCAAGTGGTTCGCCCACCAGTGGGCGGGCATCTTGCCCGACGTGATGCCGCTGGCCAAGGGCCTGGGCTCGGGCGTGCCGATCGGCGCGGTCGTGGCCGGTCCCAAGGCCGCGAAGATCTTCGGCCCGGGCAACCACGGCACCACCTTCGGCGGCAATCCGCTCGCGATGCGCGCCGGCGTCGAGACGCTGCGCATCATGGAAGAAGACGGCCTGGTCGAGAACGCCGCCACCGTCGGCGCGCACCTCAAGGCCGGGCTGGAGCGCGAACTGGCCGGCCTGCCCGGCGTGAAGGAGGTGCGCGGCCACGGCCTGATGCTGGGCATCGAACTCGACCGGCCGTGCGGCGTGATCCTGCAGCGCGCGGCAGAAGCCGGCCTGCTGCTCTCGGTCACCGCCGACAGCGTGATCCGCCTGGTGCCGCCGCTGATCCTGACCGCCGCCGAGGCCGACCAAATCGTGGCGATCCTCGCGCCGCTGGTGAAGGCCTTCCTGGCAGAGCCGCAGGCCGCGTAACGACGCCCTGTCCCACCCGTCTCCCCTGCGCCGCGGCCCGTCCGCGGCGCACCCGTTTCCAGACCCGAGCCGATATGCAGCACTCTCCGATCCGCCACTACCTGCAGTTCAAGGATTTCAGCGCCGACGACTACGCCTGGATCTTCCAGCGCGCCGCGCAGATCAAGCGCAAGTTCAAGGCCTACGAGAAGTACCACCCGCTGGCCGACCGCACGCTGGCGATGATCTTCGAGAAGGCCTCGACCCGCACCCGGGTGAGCTTCGAGGCAGGCATGTACCAGCTGGGCGGCGTGGTGCTGAACCTGACCACCGGCGACAGCCAGTTGGGCCGCGCGGAGCCGATCGAGGACAGCGCCCGCGTCATCGGCCGCATGGTCGACGTGGTGATGATCCGCACCTTCGGCCAGGACCGGATCGAGCGCTTCGCCGAGTTCTCGCGGGTGCCCGTGATCAACGGGCTGACCAACGAGTTCCATCCCTGCCAAATCCTGGCCGACATCTTCACCTTCCTAGAGCACCGCGGCCGGGGCGACGACGGCCTGCCCGACCTGGCCCGCCTGGCCGGCCGCACCGTGGCCTGGGTGGGCGATGGCAACAACATGGCCAATACCTGGCTGCAGGCCGCGTCCCTGCTCGGCTTCACCGTCCACATCAGCACGCCGAGCGGCTACGAGATCGACCCGGTGACCGCCGGCGTGCAGGCGGGCCAGGGTTACCGCGTCTTTCAGGACCCGATGGAGGCCTGCCGCGGGGCCGACCTGGTCACCACCGATGTCTGGACCAGCATGGGCTACGAGGACGAGAACGAGGCCCGCCGCACCGCCTTCGCCGAATGGCGGGTCGATGCCGAGATGATGGCCGTCGCCCACCCCGACGCGCTCTTCATGCACTGTCTGCCCGCGCACCGCGGCGAGGAGGTCGATGCCGACGTGATCGACGGCCCGCAGTCGGTCGTTTGGGACGAGGCGGAGAACCGGATGCATGTGCAGAAGGCGTTGCTCGAATTCCTGCTGCTCGGCCGGGTGCGGTAAACCCAGGAAGGACACACCGTGCGACACGCCGCCCACGCTCCGCTGCTCGACCACTGGCACGCGCTCGGCGATGCGCTGGAGCGCACCGGTCCGCCGGGCGGCGCCGGCGAGGCCTGCTGGCAGCGCGAGGGCCGGCGCCTGCTGCGGGCCTGGTCGGCCTGGCCGCGCCGCTACCACGACGTGGGCCATCTGGCCGCGTGCCTGGGCCATCTGGACGCCCTGCCCACGCCGCCGCAGGACCCGCAGGCGGTGGCGCTGGCGCTGTGGTACCACGACGCGGTGTACCTGCCCTGGAGCCGGAAGAACGAGGCGCGCAGCGCCGAATGGGCCCGGCGCTACCTGCGCAGCCAGGGCCTGGCCGAGCCGCTGCTGGCCGCGGTGGAACGCCACATCCTCGCCACCCGCGACCACCTGGCCACCGACGACCCGGACACCGCCCGGGTGCTCGACATCGACTTGGCGGTGCTCGGCGCGGCGCCCGCCGTCTACCAGGCTTTCGAGCAGGGCGTGCGCCAGGAATACCGCTGGGTGCCGTGGCAGCGCTACGCCGCCATCCGCACCGCGGTGCTACAGGGCTTCCTGCGCCGGCCGCGCATCTACCTGCATGCGGATTTCGGCGCGGGCCGCGAAACGGCGGCGCGGCAGAACCTCCAGCGCGCCATCGACGCCCTGGCCCAGGGCCGGATGTACGCCACGGCCCGGCCGTGAGCGCGGCCACCCTGCATCCCTGCCTGTCGTGCGGCGCCTGCTGCGCGTCGTTCCGGGTCGATTTCTCGGCCTACGAGGTGGACGGGCACGGCGGCAGCGTGCCCGCAGGCCTGGCGGTGGAAGTGATCGGCGACACGGTGCGGATGCGCGGCACCGACCACGCCTCGCCCCGGTGCGCCGCGCTCACCGGCCGCATCGGCCACCGCGCCGCCTGCGGCATCTACGAATGGCGGCCGTCGCCCTGCCGCGGCTTCGCCGCCGGCAGCGATGCCTGCGGCCATGCCCGCAGGCGCCACGGACTGCAGGCGCTGGACGACCGGGCTTGCTGGTAGGCCCGGGCTGCCCACGGGCAATTTATGATTGGAATAGGGATGTAGCCGACGTTCTACAAGGACTTATAGCTACTATTTTTATAGCAAGCCGTCCGTTCCGTTTTCCGATCGGGATCGGCGCGCGTCAGACCTCCGCGCCGTACAGCCACGGCTGGTCCAGCAGCCGCTCCCCCAGCACCGCCATCGCCATGTCGCGGCCCCAGCCCACCGGGCCGCTGGCGTGGAACACCGTGGCATTGCGCCGCGCGACAGCCTGCACCCGCGCCACCCGCTGCCAGCGCCGCTGGGCATAGCTGCGCAATCGCAGCGGGACATCGACCGCGTCCATGGCCAGCGCGTCGCCGAGCACCGCGGCGTCCTCGATCGCCATGCCGGCGCCCTGCGCCAAGTAGGGCAGCATCGGATGGGAGGCGTCGCCCAGCAGGGCGACGCGGCCCTGCGCCATCTCGGAAGGGCCGGCGACAGGGGGCCGGTCGCACAGCATCCAGAGCCGCCAATCGGCCACCGCCTCCTGCAGCGCCCGCAGCGGCGCGCAGGCGCCGGCCAGGGCGGCGGCGGGGCCGGCCGCAGGCGCGAACTGGCTCCAGTCGCGCGGATCGGCCGCCGGCGGCATGGCCGCGTCGGACTGCACCAGCAGCACCAGGTTGAGCCATTCGCCGCCGCGCACCGGGTACCGCACCAGGTGCAGGCGCGGGCCGAGCCAGACGGTGAGCTGGGTGCTGCGCAGGGCCACGGGCAGGTCGGCCTGGCGCAGCAGCGCGCGGTAGGCGCAGTGGCCGGTGACACGCGGCGCAGCGTCGTGCGGCACGACCGCCGCACGCACCTGGCTCCACAGGCCATCGGCCGCCACCAGGGCGTCGCCTCCGACCTGCGTCGCCGAAGGCCGGGCATCGCCGGTCGCGAGCGGCTCGGTGGCGATGCAGACCGCGTCGGCCTGCAACTCCACCCGGGCGACCCGGGTGCCGAGGTGGACCACCGCCTCGCCGTGCGCCCGCACCTCGGCCAGCAGCAGGCCGTGCAGGTCGGCCCGGTGCAGGGTGGCGTACGGTGCGCCGTAGCGGGCGCGGGCGGTTTCTCCCAGCGCGAGCCGCCCCAGCACCCGGTCCGACGCGGCGCTGCGGATTTCCAGCCGGTCGGGGAAAGCGGCCACCGCGTCCAGCGCACCGCCCAGCCCCCAACCCTGCAGCAGCCGCGTGGCGTTGGGGCCGAGCTGCAGGCCGGCTCCGATCTCGGCGAACGCGTCGGCGCCTTCGAACACCCGTGCCCGCCAGCCTGCCCGCACGCAGGCCACCGCCGCCGCCAGACCGCCGATGCCGCCGCCGACGACCAGCATCTCCTGGGAGAAGCGCACGCTCATCGCGGGAGGCGGGACGGTCCGAAGGGCCTCATGCCGCCGCGCACGACCGATCCACCCCGCTCATGCGCGCAGACCCTGGGCACGCTCGAAGGCGGCCATCGGCATCGGCTCGCCGAAGAGGTAGCCCTGGAACGCCCGGCAGCCGTGGGCCTGCAGGAAGTCGCGCTGGCCTTCGGTTTCGACACCCTCGGCGACCACGTCCAGATCGAGGCTGGCCGCCAGCGCGAGGATGGTGCGCACGATGGCCGCGTCGTTGGGGTCGGTGAGCACGTCGCACACGAAGGAGCGGTCGATCTTCAGCTGGTCGAGTGGCATCCGCTTCAGGTAGCCGAGCGACGAGAAGCCGGTGCCGAAGTCGTCGAGCGACAGCCCGATTCCGCGGGCCTTGAGCCGGGCCAGCTTGGTCAGCACTTCCTCGGTGTCGTGGAACAGGAGGCTCTCGGTCAGCTCCAGCTTCAGGCGTCGGGGATCGGCGCCGGTGCGGGCAAGGATCGCCTCGGTCTCGTCGATGAAATCCGGATGGCGGAACTGCCGGGCGCTGACGTTGACCGCGATGTCCAGGCCCTGAGTGCGGGGGCGCGCCGCCCAGGCCACCAGCTGCATGCAGGCTTCCTGCAGCACCCAGTTGCCGATCGGCAGGATCAGCCCGGTCTCTTCGGCCAGGCCGATGAAGCCGGCCGGCGGTACCGTGCCTCGCACCGGATGCTGCCAGCGCAGCAATGCCTCGGCGCCTGTCAGGCTGCCATCCTGCTGCACCACCGGCTGGTAGTGCAGCGTAAGCTGCCCCTCGCTCACCGCGTCGTGCAGGTCGGCCTGCAGCGCGGCGCGCTCGGCCAAGCTCTGCTGCATCGCCGGGTCGAAGAAACGCACCGTGTTGCGGCCCGCCAGGCGGGCTTCTTCGCAGGCCAGGCTGGCGCGGGTCAGCAGCTCTTCCGGCGCCAGCGGCGATCCGCCGAACAGGGCGATTCCGATCCGCGCCGTGCCGTGATGCTGCCGTCCGCCGAGCGCCAGCGGCGCGGCCAGCGCCGCCAGCAGTTCGCGGGCGATCTGCTCGGCCTCGGCCTGGGCGCCGGCCGCGTCGTGGGCCAGGGCTTCGAGCAGCACCGCGAATTCGTCGCCACTCTGACGAGCGACCGTCTGGTGCACCGGCACCACGCCGGTCATCCGCTCCGAAGCGGCGCACAGCAGCTGGTCGCCCACGTCGGGGCCGAGCGTGTCGTTGATGTTCTTGAAGTGGTCGAGGTTGATCGACAGCAGCGCACCGTGGCCCGCCAACGCGATCGCCTGCGGCAACAAGGCCTGGCCGAGGCGCACCGCGAGCCGGCGCCGATTGGGCAGACCGGTGAGGCTGTCGTAGTAGGCCAGGCGCTCGATGTCGCGCTGGGCACGCTTGCGCTCGGTCACGTCGCGCGCCACGCCCAGTACGCCGTACACCTCGCCGCTGGCATCGCGCAGCGGCGTCTTGATCAGGTCGAAGGTGCCTTCGCGGTGATGACGCAAGGTGTGCATCGGCTCCTCGCCGCGCAGCGGCTGGCCTGTGTCCATCACCAGGCGGTCCTGCTCGCGGAACATCGCGGCGAAGGCGGGGCCGACCAGACCGTCGTCGCCCTGGCCCAGGATATCCTCCTCGCGCCAGCCGTAGAACGATTCGAAGGCCTGGTTGCACGACAGGTAGCGGCCGTTGCGGTCCTTGGAAAAGACCATGTCGGGAATCGCCTCGAACAGGCTGCGCAACTGCGACTCCTTGTGCGCCAGCGCCTGTTCGGCCTGCCGATGTTCGGTGACGTCCACCACATAGATTACCGCGCCGGTGACGGCGCCCAGCGCGTCGTGTTCGGGCACCAGGGTGCTGTGGCGGCGGCGCATCTCGCCGTTCGCCAGCGTGACGTCGGCTTCGTAGGCCACCCGTTCGCCGGCCAGGGCGCGTGCCAGGTAGGGCCGCACCTGGGCATAACGCACCGCAGGAATCACCTCGAGGAAAGGCTTGCCGACGAAATCGGCCGCAGTGCCGCCGTACCAGCGGGCGTGGTTCTCGTTCATGTAGCGCACCCGCAGCGACCGGTCGAGACGGGTGATGTCGCCCGGGATATGCCCGAGCACCGCCTGCCATTCCTCGTCTTTCTGCTTCACCTGCTGCTCGGCCCGGCGGCGCTGGGTGATGTCGGACACCAGGCCTTCGACCACGACCGAGCCGTCGTCGACCCGACTGCCACCAGCGCTGATCCGCATCCAGCGCACCTCGCCGTCGGCGTGCCGCATCCGCAGCTCCACATCGAGCGCGGTGCCGTCGCGCAAAGCCGCGTCGCGCTGCGCGACGAAGCGGGGCCAGTCCTCCGGCAGGATCTGCGCGAACCAGAGTTCGGGCGCCTTGTAGAGGTCGGCTACCCGCACCCCATGGAGCCGTTCGATGGTGGGGCTGACGTAGGTCACGCGCCACCTGCCGGACGGATCGAGCACCATCTGGAACAGCACCGCGTGCATCAGGTGGCCACCGATCGGGTGGTCGTCGATGCCGATCCGCGCCGACTGACCGATCCGCTGCGCGGCCATACTGGTCAGCAACACGCAGGCCCCCAGCCGCAGTGCCGCCGCAGCGGCCGGCGCGGTCGTGCCGATCACCGCCGGACCCAGGCTGTCGGCCGCCGCGGCCGCGGCCAGCAGCACCGCCAGGCCGACGAACCGCCGCACCGGCCAGGCATGCCGCGTCTTCAACGGCAGCAGGACGGCGCCGAGCCCCGCCGCCTCGGCCAGCCGGGCCAAGATCCAGACGCCCTGGTGCTCGCCGCCGCCGGCCACGCCCGCGGCGGCCACGAGCAGCCCGCACACCGCCGAGCAGGCGAACGCGGCCGCCAGCGCGGGCGATCCGGGCCGGGATTGCGCGCTGCGCAGGCCCAGCAACACCGCGGCCACCGCAGACGCGCACACCGCCGCCAGCTGGAGAATGAAGCCGAGGGCAACATTCGCCGCCGCCGCCGCCGCCGCAGGCAGGTCGGCTTGTGCGCACGCGGCCCACGGCAGGGCCAGGCCGACCGCCAACACCGCCGCGGAACGCCGGCCGACCCTCCCGACAACCCTCGACGTGCAGAAACCGGCTGCGCATTGGAGCGCAGCACGCGCGTCGGAGAACTTCGTGTGCATGACGTGGGCGGTGGGACGGGGTCTTGCGGAAAGTATGCGCGAAAAAGCGGAGTCCGAAGCATCGGTGAAAGCATGGGGTGGGCACTGGTGCGGCCGGGCGCCATGCGGGGCCGAACTGCGCGGACATCGGCTGCCGCGCCGGGCGGGCCGGCTCCGCGCGCCCGGGCTGCCCGTCAGGAGCGGCGCACTACCGTGACCGGCTTCTCGCCCTCCGAGGCCGCCTTGCGGGCAACGGCCTTATCGGCCATTCCCGGCGAGACGCAGCCGCCGCAGCTCTCGCAGGAGCCGCATCCCGGGGCGTTGCCCACCGCGGCGGCGATCCGCTCGGCGCCACGCGCCCGGAGACCTATCCGACGCGCGCCCTGCGCCAGGACATCGGCCAGCGCCAAGCGGCCGCGCGTCGGCATCCAGAACCATACCGCCCAGGCGGCGGCGCCCAGGACGATCAGCGCGACAGCGATGTTCTGCGACATGGAAAACGTGTCCTCAGGAAAGCGCCAGCGCGACGCGGTAGGCGACGAAGCTCGCGACGTAGGCCAGGGCGAACAGGTAGCCGGCCATGATGAGCGCGTAGCGCCAAGAATTGGTCTCGCGTTTGACGGTGGCCAGCGTCGACAGGCACATCGGCGCGAACACGTACCAGACGAGCAGCGACACCGCGGTCGCGAAGGGCCAGTTGGCCGCGATCAACGGCTCGAGCGCCGCCGCCGCATCTTCGCCGGTGGCCGACATGGCGTACACCGTCCCGAGCGCGCCGACGGCCACCTCGCGGGCCGCCAGGCCCGGCACCAGCGCGATCGAGATCTGCCAGTTGAAGCCGATCGGCGCGAAGACCACTTCGAGCGCGCGGCCGATCATGCCGGCCAGGCTGTATTGGATCGCCGGGCCGGTGGCGCCCTCGGGCGGCGAAGGGAAGGTCGCGAAGAACCAGAGCAGCACCGTCAGCGCCAGAATCATCGTGCCGACGCGCTTCATGAAGATCATCGCGCGCTCCCACAGGCCGATGGCCAGCTGCCGCGGGTTGGGCCAGCGGTAGGGCGGCAGTTCCATCAGCAGCGGCGACTGCCGTTGCGTCCCGCGCATTCGCTTGAAGACCCAGGCCACGGCCATCGCCGACACGATGCCGCCGACGTACAGCACGAACAGCACCACGCCCTGCAGGTTGAAGACGCCGCCGACCGTCTGCGTCGGAATGAACGCGGCGATCAACAGCGCGTACACCGGCAGCCGCGCGGAGCAGGTCATCAGCGGCGCGATCATGATCGTCACCAGCCGGTCGCGCCAGTTGGTGATGGTGCGGGCCGCCATCACGCCCGGAATCGCACAGGCGAAACTGGAGAGCAGCGGAATGAACGAGCGGCCCGACAGGCCCACCGTGCCCATCAGCCGGTCGAGCATGAAGGCCGCGCGCGGCAGGTAGCCCGAATCCTCCAGCGCCAGAATGAACAGGAACAAGATCAGGATCTGCGGCAGGAACACCACCACACCGCCCAGGCCCGCCACGATGCCGTCGGCCAGCAGGCTCTGCAGGATGCCGTCCGGCACATGGGACTTCACGAATTCGGCCGCGGCTTCGGTCGCGCCCTTGATCGCCTCCATCGGCACCTCGGCCCAGCTGAAGACGGCCTGGAACATCAGGAACAGCAGCACCGCCAGCAACAGGGTGCCCCACAGAGGATGCAGCACGACGCGGTCGATCGCGTCGTCGCGGTGGAGCGAGGTGGCGGGCTCCTGCACCGCGATCGCCAGGATGCGACGTACCTCGGCCTGGGTGTCCTGCACGTCGGCCAGGGCCGGTGCCTGCCACACCGCGCCGCTGGCGACCAGCACGTCGGCACCTGCGGCGGGATACGTCTCAAGCGCGGCCACCAGGGCAGCGGCGCCGTCGCCGCGAATGCCGACCGTCTCGATCACCGGCATGCCGAGTTCGCGCGACAGGACCGCGGTATCCACAACGATGCCGCGGCTGCGGGCCATGTCGCTCATGTTGAGCGCCATCACCAACGGCAGTCCGAGCTCGCGCGCTTCCAGCACCAGCCGCAGGTTGAGCCGCAGGTTGGTGGCGTCGGTGACGCAGACCAGCAGGTCGGGCAGCGGCTCGCCCGGGCGCTGGCCGGTGACGATGTCGCGGGTCACCGCCTCGTCGGCGCTCATCGCGTTCAGGCTGTAGGCGCCGGGCAGGTCTAGCACCTGCACCTGCCGGCCCGAGGGCGTGCGCAACCGGCCCACCTTGCGCTCGACCGTGACACCCGCATAGTTGGCCACCTTGGCCCGGCTGCCGGTAAGCAGGTTGAACAGCGCCGTCTTGCCGCAGTTGGGGTTGCCCAGCAGGGCGACGCGCAGTGCGCCGGCAGCGCTCATTGCAAACTACCGGTGAGAGCGACCTGGATCAGCGCCGCCTCGTGCAGACGCAAGGCGAAAGTGCTCTGCCCGATCCGTACCGCCAGCGGCTCCCGCCCAGGAAAGCCGAATGCGATCACTCGCACCTGCTCGCCCGGCACGAAGCCGATCTCCGTCAGGCGCAACACGAGTTCCGCATCTTCCGCATCGACCGGCGGCCGGACCGACAGCACGGTGGCGGGCGCGTCGCGTGCCAGTTCGTCGAGGCGGATGGAGGCGCCCTGCACGGGCGTGGAAGAGGAGCGAGGCATGTACGGAATGGGGCCGGTGCGACTGTGCGGAAATGCAGATGGTAGCAATTCCCGTTTAGCGCATCGCCTGCGCGGCACGCCGCCCTGCCGTGCGTGCTGGCTTTGCAGTCCCTCGAAAAAGAGCCATCCTGAGATGGCCCCTGGTCCATACGGCATGCGCGGGCCGGCTCGGCGGCCGCCGTGGTTACGCCCCGACCAGCAGCTGCCGCAGCACGAACGGCAGGATGCCGCCGTGGCGGTAGTAGTCCACCTCCACCGGCGTGTCGATGCGCAGGATCACCTGCACCTCCTGCTGCGAACCGTCATCGCGGGTGATCCGCAGCAGCGCTTCGCTCTGCGGCTTGAGCTGCGGATGCGGCACCACGTCGATTTTTTCGCTGCCGGTCAGGCCCAGGCTCTCCCAGGAATCGCCCGTCTGGAACTGCAGCGGCAGCACGCCCATGCCGACCAGATTGGAGCGGTGGATCCGCTCGAAGCTGCGGGCGACCACCGCCTCGATGCCGAGCAGCTGAGTGCCCTTGGCCGCCCAGTCGCGCGACGAGCCGGTGCCGTACTCTTCGCCCGCGAACACGACCGTCGGAATGTCCTCGCGGATGTATTGCATAGCGGCGTCGAAGATGAACTTTTCCCGGCCCCGGTCGGCGCCCTCGCCCTGGTACAGCGTGAGTCCGCCCTCCTTGCGGGAGCCGTCGGCACCGGCCGGGATCATCAGGTTCTTGATCCGGACGTTGGCGAAGGTGCCGCGCATCATCACGTCGTGGTTGCCGCGCCGGGCGCCGTAGCTGTTGAAGTCGGCCTTCTGCACGCCGTGTTCCTTCAGCCACCGGCCGGCCGGAGAGCTGTCTTTGATCGAACCGGCGGGCGAGATGTGGTCGGTGGTGATCGAGTCGCCGAAAAGCGCCATGATCCGCGCGCCTTCGACCCGCACCTGCCCTTCGGAGCCGGTGTTCTTCAATTCGAAATCCTCGAAGAACGGCGGCTCGGCGATATAGGTGCTGGTGGGCCAGTCGTAGCTCTGGCCGGTCGTACCCTCGATCTTTTCCCACAGTGCGCCCGGCTCGGTCTTGACCTTGGCGTAGTTGTCGCGGAACGCGTCGCCGTTCATCGCGAACTTCATCAAGGCGTGGATCTCGTCGCTGGTCGGCCAGATGTCGCCCAGGTAGACGTCCCGGCCGCCGGTGCCCTGCCCCACCGGCTGGGTCATCACGTCGGTCAGCACCGTACCGGCGATCGCGTAGGCCACCACCAGCGGCGGGCTCGCCAGGAAGTTGGCCTTCAGGTTCGGGTGGATGCGGGCCTCGAAATTGCGGTTGCCCGACAGCACCGCCGCGCAGACCAGGTCGTTCTTGGTGATCGCGTCGTTCAATTCGGGCGTGAGGTCGCCCGCGTTGCCGATGCAGGTGGTGCAACCGTAGCCGGCCAGGGCGAAGCCGAGCTTCTCCAGGTAGGGCAGCAATCCGGTTGCCGTCAGGTACTCGGTCACGATGCGGGAACCGGGCGCCAGCGAAGTCTTGATGTGCGGCTGTACCGTGAGCCCAAGCTCCACCGCCTTCTTGGCCAGCAGGCCGGCAGCCAGCAGCACGCTCGGGTTGGAGGTGTTGGTGCAGCTGGTGATCGCAGCGATCAGCACGTCGCCGTTGCCGACGGTGATGTCCGTATCGGCCGACGTGCCGGGCCGAGGATCGGACGCGGCCGTCTCGAGCGTCGGCGTGTTACCCACCATCTCGACCACGTGGCGCGCCGCGCCGGCCGGCTCGGGCTTCTCGGCCGGCGTGTCGCGGGAGGCGGACGGCACCAGCCGGTAGCGGGTGTGCAGGCGGCCCGCCGGCTGGTTGAAGCCGTTCTCGGCCGCGGGCCGCGAGAACAGGGCCGCGAACTGGCTCGACACGTGCGTCAGCTCGATCCGGTCCTGCGGCCGCTTCGGGCCGGCCAGGCTCGGCGTGACGCTGGACAGGTCGAGCCGCACGACCTGGGAATAGTCGATCTCGCCGGCCAGAGGCACGCCGAACATCTCCTGCGCACGGAAGTACGCCTCGAACGCCTCGATCTCGGCCTGCGTACGGCCGGTGCCGCGGAAGTATTCGATCGTCTTCTCGTCCACCGGGAAGAAGCCCATCGTCGCGCCGTATTCGGGCGCCATGTTGCCGATGGTCGCCCGGTCGGGCACGGCCAGGGTGCGGGCGCCTTCACCGAAGAATTCGACGAACTTGCCGACGACCCGGTGCTTGCGCAGCAGTTCGGTCACGGTGAGCACCAGGTCGGTGGCGGTCACGCCCTCGCGCAGCTTGCCGGTGAGTTCGAAGCCGACCACGTCGGGCGTCAGCACATAGACCGGTTGGCCGAGCATGGCCGCCTCGGCCTCGATGCCGCCAACGCCCCAGGCGACCACGCCGATGCCGTTGACCATGGTGGTATGGCTGTCGGTGCCGACGAGGGTGTCGGGGTAGTGCACGCCGTCGGCACGCCGGTGCACGCCGCGGGCCAGGTATTCAAGGTTGACCTGGTGGACGATGCCGAAGCCCGGCGGCACGACGCCGAAGGTGTCGAACGCCTGCATGCCCCATTTCATGAACTGGTAGCGCTCCTGGTTGCGCTGGAACTCCAGCTTCATGTTCAGGTCGAGCGAATTCTTCTGGCCGTAGTAGTCGACCATGATCGAATGGTCCACCACCAGGTCGACCGGCACCAGCGGCTCGATCCGCTTCGGGTCCTTGCCCAGACGGGAGGCGGTGCTGCGCATCGCCGCCAGGTCGGCGAGCAGCGGCACCCCCGTGAAATCCTGCAGCACCACCCGGGAGACCACGAAGGGAATCTCTTCCACACGTTCGGCCGCGGGCTTCCACCCGGCGAGCTGGGCGACATGCTCGGCCGTGATCTTCTTGCCGTCGCAGTTGCGCAGAAGGGATTCCAGCACGATGCGAATCGACACCGGCAGGCGCTCGATCGTGGGAAATGTCCTGGCGAGCGCGGGAATCGAATAGAAGCCGCCCCGGTAACGGGAAGCGGTGGCGAACGTCTGCAGTGTGTCGGGAAAGTCGTGGGGGGCGATCGTGGTCATCTGGCACTCCTGGTCAGTGGCTGTCGTGGCGACGTCCATTCTGTCAGTGCAGGCGTTCGCGGGCGTTACACCGTGTGGAAGCCATCTGCCAGCGCCTGCCGTTCCCATGCCCGGCCAGCGGGCCGCCTCCGAACAGGCTCGAAAACAAGTCAGGGCGGCATGCGGATGGCCGCGAATGCAGCACGCGCGCGACCGCAACTCACATTCGAGCTTCTTCTCCCCGAAGCACCTTGTTACTCATATCGGCCGGACGTAAAATACCCTGCGCGCCTTGCGACACACAGGGTATTTTGCGCCCTGGCGAAAACGGGCAGGCCATAGCACATGGCCCTTTCCTTAATCGGCCTCGCGTTTCTCGGCAGACGCCGAAAAGACTCAATCTGCAATCGCGAAACGGGTGCGGTCTTCGTTCTGAATCCAGCGCGGAGCCTTGCCGCGGCCGGTCCAGGTGGCGCCAGTGGCCGGGTCGCGGTACTTGGCGGCGACCTTGCCACCCTTGGCGCTCGATCCGGAGCGGGTACGGCCTGCGGGCGGAAACACGTCCTCCGCGGTCAGATCGAATTCTTCGATGATGCTGCGAACACGAGTAACCGCATCCGACAATTCACGTTGACGGGCGTCCTTGATTTGTTTTTCAAGGGCTTCGCGCTGCTTGATCAGGTCTTTGTACGAGGTGGTCATGGCATGTCCAAGGTTAGTTTGCAAACCATCATTATAGAGATAATCTGGAGCCATCCAACACATTGCCTCAAGAGATTATCCGGTGGTCGACAATTCTGGCGGCAGCATCGCCATGACCTTATCGATGCGCTTGCCGTCGAGATCCACCACCTCGAATATCCACCCGGCGCATTCGATCTGCTCGCCCGTCGCCGGAAGGCGACCCGATTCGGACATCAAAAGACCCGCCAGCGTGTTGTACAGATTGCGGTCTTCGCCCGGAAGTTCGCGAATATCGAGGCGCGATTTGAGTTCGCCGACCGGCATCAGCCCGTCGAGCAGCCAGGAGCCGTCACCCCGCTGGGTGGCCCACGCCTGGGCTTGCGCGCCCGGTTGCAGCTCCCCTGTAATCGCTTCCAGGAGATCGCGAGGCGTCATCAGTCCCTGCACCACCCCGTATTCGTCCACGACGAACACCATGCGGCCCGACTGCGCGCGGAACTGTTCCAGCAGTTCCATGCCGGAGAGGGTTTCCGGCAGGAAGGACGCCGGCAACACGTAGGATTCGATCGGCCCCGCCGCCTCCGCGTCGAGCGCCAGCAGATGCGACAGGCTCACGATGCCGACCACGTCGTCGAGCGACCCCCGGCAGACCGGGTACCACGAGTGCGACCCCCGGTCGCCGCCCTTGACCGCATGCTGCAGCGCGTCGCGTACGGTGGCCATCGCCGACAGCCATTCGATATCGGCCCGCGGCACCATCAGCGAAGTCAGCGGCCGGTCGTCCAGGTGGAACACGTTCTGCACCATGCGGTGCTCCTGGTGCTCGATGATGCCGGCGTCCACGCCCTCTTCCAGGCTGGCGACGATCTCCGCTTCGGTGACCGGCCGCTCGGCAGCGTTATCGACCCGCAGCAGTTTCAGCACCGCATGGGTACTGAACGACAACAGATGCACGAAGGGCTTGGCTATCTTCGCCACCCAGGTCATCGGCCGCGACACCCACAGCGCCACCTTCTCTGGATAGAGCTGGCCGATGCGCTTCGGCACCAGTTCCCCGAAGACGATGGTGATGAAGGTGATGATCGTCACCACGATCGCGGTGGCGCCGATGTCGGCGGCCCGCGCCGGCGCGCCGACGCTCCGCAGCAGCACCGCGACGTCGTCGCTGAAGGCGGCCTCGCCCAGAATGCCGTTCAGCATGCCGATCGAGGTGATGCCCACCTGGACCGATGACAGGAACTGCGTGGGATTGTCGAGCAGCGACAGGGCCGCCGAAGCACCCTTGTCGCCGGATTCCGCCAGCGCGATGAGCCGCGCGCGCCGGCTGGAGGCCACTGCCAATTCGGACATGGCGAATACGCCGTTGAGAAGTGTCAGCAGCGCAATGAGCAAGAAATCCATGCAGGCCAGTAGAGAATCGGGGGCATGTCAATGTACTTCACTGGTGATACGCAGCCAGGTGAGATGCAAGCACCGGCATGCGGCGCAACTGCACTAGCTCTGGCCTCCTGCGATCGCGCAAAGCACGGTTCACGGTAGCTATAGAAACATCAAACGCAAGCGCAAGCGTTTTGATGGTCCACCAGCCTGTTCCATACAAAGAATGCACGGCGTCTTTGTCATCCTCAGTAAGCACAGCTAGCTGACCACCCCACCGAACACCCCGCATGTACGCAGCGACCTGGCCAGCTATGGCGCGCTCCCTGATCATCGAGCGTTCTAGCTGCGCGAATGCTCCGAGGATTTGCAG
>NZ_QJTC01000035.1 GCF_003217575.1 Xylophilus ampelinus
ACCTTCAGGCCCTTGAGGTCGGCCAGGCTCGCCACCGGCTTGCGGCAGAACAGCATCTGGCCCGAGAACGGATAGGTGGCGACCAGCCGGATGCCCAGGCGGAACAGCTCGCGGTTGACCACCGGCACCATCGCGTCGGCCACCTTGCGGGCCTGGCGGATGTCGGGGTTCATGCCGGCCAGGTCGAAGGCGTCCAGCAGCGGCACGTCGCCCGACACGGTGGTGAGCGGCGCGGCGGCGATGTCGACCTGGCCGGAGCGCACCAGGCGCAACACCTCGGGCCCGTTGACATTGCGCTCGGGCCAGGAGGACAGCACCACCTCGACCTTGCCGTCGGTGGCCTTGGCGATGCCGTCGCGCAGCAGCGGCTGATCGACCTTGGTGTACTGCGGCAGGTTGGGCGCGACCTGGGTGATCGCCTGGACCTTCTGCGCGGCGGCGGGGCCGGCCAGTGCGAGGCCGGCGGCGAGGGCCAGCAGACAGCGGCGTGCGGCGAGGTGCATGGATAGTGTCAAGGTCTTCTCCAGTAGTGCTTTTGGGAGGCGGGAAAAGGGAAACGACGGGTGGGGCGCGCGGTGGCTCAGAAGCTCGCCACGTCCCTGTCGAGCAAGTCCGTGACCAGCATGCAGCCGGGCGCATGGGTGATGCAGAGCGGCGGCCGGGCGGCCATCGCCACGGCCTGGGGCGTAACACCGCAGGCCCAGAACACCGGCAGCTCGTCGTCGCGGATCTCCACCGCGTCGCCGAAATCGGGCCGGGCCAGGTCGGCGATGCCGATCTGGCCCGGCAGGCCGATGTGCACCGGCGCGCCGTGGGCCGCCGGGTAGCGCGAGGTGACCTGCACCGCCCGGATCGTATGGGCCGGGGACATCGGCCGCATCGACACCACCATCGGGCCGTGGAACGGGCCGGCCGGTACCGTCTGCACGCTGGTGCGGTACATCGCCACGTTGCGCTGCTCGGCCACATGGCGCAGCGGCACGCCGGCTTCGATCAGCGCATGCTCGAACGAGAAAGAGCAACCGATCACGAAGCTGACCATGTCGTCCTGCCAGAGCAGCGCGATGTCGGTCGGCTCGTCGATCAGTACACCGTCGCGCCAGACGCGGTAGCGGGGCACGTCGTGCCGGATGTCGATGCCTCGGCCCAGCAGCGGCAGCGTAGGATCGCCCGGCTCCGACACCGCTAATAGCGGGCAGGAGCGCGGGTTGCGCTGGCAAAAGCGCAGGAAATCCTCGGCCAGCGCATGCGGCAGGATCATCAGGTTGCCCTGCACATGGCCGGGCGCCATGCCGGCGGTGTGGCCAGCGTGGCGACCGGAGCGGATCTCGGCGCGGGCGGCGGCCGCGCGGTTCGGGGTGCCGGCGAGCGGCGTTTGCGGGGTCAGGCAGGCGTTCATGCGAAGTACTGGAAGGCGAGCGTCGCGCAGCGCTGGGGCGATGCGAACGGGCAGTGCGCCGCATCCGGTGGGAGGCAGGCGAAATTGGGTGCGGCGAAGGCTTCGCCGCCCGGTCGGTGCCCGCGGCATGGGGGCTGCAGGCGAAAAAATCCGCGGTGGCGTTTGCCGGGGACAGGGATAGACATGGACCGCAGTGTTGATGCGCGACCTTGGTGGGTCAAGCGGGAAATTTCTACTCCGCCCGATTAGAAAATATCATGCACCGTGTTTATTCATAACACGCGCCAGGTTGGGGCGCCATACGCCCAAAAACAGGGCATACCCGCTATACAAGCACGAAGTTTCTATCGCACGAACGCGTCCGCACGGCTGCGCTGCATGAATGCTTGGCAGATGTCGCGCGACATCGCGACCAGTGCCTCGGCCAGCGGCGATGCCGGCTCCATCCGCACGCTGGCGACCAGGGGCAGCACGGCGGGCAGCGGCGCGACAGGCAGCAGCACCAGCAGCCCCTGCGCCAACTCCTCCTGGATCACTGCGGCCGGCAGCAGGGCGATGCCGAAGCCGGAGCGCACCAGGCCCACCATCGCGCCCAACGACGAGAAGTAGTTCACCCGCAGGTCCGGGCTGCCTGCGGTGTGCTGGGCGATGTTGCGATAGACGCTCGATTCGCGGTGAAACGAGATGATCGGATGCTTGGCGATGTCGGCGAAGCGCAGCGGCCCCGGCGGCAGGCAATGCGCCATCGCAGGGCTTGCCGTCCAGCGCATCGCGCACTGGGCCAGCCGGTGGTTGTCGACGAAGCCTGGCGTTACCTCTTCCGATGTCATCGCGCAGTCGAGCGTGCCGCGCAGCAATTCGTCGCGCAGCCGCGGCGTGATGTCGGAGACCAGCTCAAGGGTAACGTTGGGATAGCGCTCCGCGAACCGCGTGAGCAGGTCGGGCAGCCAGGTGTGCACCACCGTCTCGATCACGCCGATGCGCAGCACGCCCGAGAGGTTGCCGGTCTGCCCCACCGCGCCCAGCATGCGGCCCTGCAGCTCCACCATCCGCTCGGCATAGGGCAGCAGTTGCGAACCCTGGTAGGTGAGCGTGACGACCCGGTGCTCGCGCTCGAACAGCCGCACGCCGAATTGCTCTTCCAGCGTGGAGATGCGGCTGGAAATGCCGGCCTGCGTGGTGTGCAGCTTCTCGGCAGCACCCTTGAAGCTGCCCAGTCGGGCGACCCACGCGAAAGCTTCGAGAAAACGCACGTTCATGCGCGAAGTCTATGCCGCGCACCGCTGCGGCGCCTCGGGGTTCCACCCGGTCCGCGCTCCCACGGCCGGTCGTGCCGCCCTACATGCCGAGCGACTTGAGCAGGTCGTCGGTATCCGAATCGCCCGAGGACGACGGGGCCGGCGAGCCGGTGGACTGCGAGCCGCCGGCCTGCGCGATCAGCGCGTCCGGATCGGGTGTTTCCTGCGGCTCGAATTCGTAGAGCTTGATGAACTCGGTGCGGTCGATCGCCAGTTCGAGATAGAAGATGTGGTTGCTGGCGGTGTAGAAGGTGACGCGGCGCGCCTCGGGCTTGTCGAGATTGGCGTCGACGCTCAGCATCACCTGCTTGCTGAGCGCCAGCATCTTCGGCTGGTTCTGGGTGATGTGGGTCTGCAGCTCGCGCCGCACCTTGCCGGTGAAGTCGCCCACCACCTGGTTCATCAGCTCGCCCATCACGTTGCTCACCTCGTCCGAGGTGTAGGAACTGGCCAGGTCCTCCTGCCCCATGCCCATGCTGAGCAAATAACTTTGGTAGATCTCCATCGCCGCCTCTTTCGAGAAATTGATGATCACGAGCCCCGAGAACCCCCCGTCGAACAGCACGAAGCAGCCGATATCGGGCCGCAGGCAGGTCTTGCTGATGCGTTGCACCATGCCGGAGTAGTGGATCGGCTTCTGCGTAGCCACGCTGAGCACCCGCGTCACCGAGTTGCAGAGGCTGATCAGCAGGTCTTCGGTGCCGTAGACGATGGAAGGTTCTTGTGCGCTCATGGTGTGCGGTGGGGTGGAAACGGAGGTGTAGGAAAAGCGATCAGGCCGCCACGGCGCAACCCTGCGGCTTGCAGACGCGGGTGGTGGAGGCCGGATTGCGGGCCAGCCCGGACGTGGGCCGCCATGGGCGTGCGACCAGCACGCCGCCGCAGTTGGGGCAGGTGCCTGCCAGGCGCCGCTCGGCGCAGTCGTCGCAGAAGGTGCATTCGAAGGAGCAGATACGTGCACCGGGCGCATCGGGCGGCAGGTCGCGGTCGCAGCATTCGCATCCGGGGCGCATTTCGAGCATGGCGGTCACCTTGTCCAGGACTGGGGAAAAGGCGCAGTGTAGGGCCAGGGCCGCGCGCACATGCACCGCTACCGGTCGAAGCCGCCCGCGTCCGAGATGCGACGGGCGTACACCGCGAGCACGATTCGCTCGGAATTCACCAGGTAGTCCGTCAGTACCGCCGCACTCTCCTACAGCCGGCCGGCCTCGAACAGCTCGACGACCCTGACGTTCACGTCGACATAGGGCGCGTGCAGGAACTCAGGGTCGTTCAGCATGCCGAAGGCCAGCCGCAGCTCGGCCAGCACATGCGAGAACATGGTGTCGAGCCGCTTGCTGTCGGCCAGCTCGACGATCGCCATGTGGAACTCCATGTTGGCGGTGCCCACGCCCTGCCAGTCGCCCGCCGTGCGGCACTGCACCGCCGCCTCGACCGCCCGGCGCATGTGCTTGCGGGCCGGATGCCGCGGATAGGCCTGGGCCAGCGCCTGGCATTCGATCAGCCGCCGCACCCGATAGATGTCGATGATGGTCGCGATACTGGGGATCGCCACCGACACGCCGCGGTTGGGCGCATGCCGCACCAGCCCCTCCTGGGTGAGGATGCGAAACACCTCGCGCAGGGTGTTGCGGGAAATGTCCAGGCTTTCGCTCAACGCGGCCTCCGACAGCCGCTGGCCGGGCGAGAACTCACCCTTGACGATCTTCTGGCGGATCAGCTCGGCCGTGCGGTCGTTGAGGGTCTGCACGCTGGAAGAGGTTTCGGTCGACATGCTGGCCTGGTGGAGGGGGCGCCGCCGCGGCGCCGGTGCGGACCGGGGACAGGTGCCACAGCGATGCGGGGTTTGTAGCAGATCGGTCCCGCCGCACCACCGGTACCGCGGGTATGTACCGGCATGTGAGCGCTCCAAAGAGGGGCAAAATTGAAAGCTGCCGCACAATCTGGTGCATTTCGCCCCATCAATCGATTTTTTTGTTCAACAATCTTCCATTTCATGTAGAACTTCGTGGCACGTAATTTGCATCCTGCACAGGACCGGCAGCGCGATAACCACGGCTCCGGTCATCGCGTCTGCAACCAAGGAACATCATGGTCGGTGAAGTCAATCTATGGCCCCTCGTCGGGGTAGCCGTCATCGTGGCGGGGTTCATCCTACGCTTCAACCCGATGCTGGTGGTGATCGTCACCGCGATCGCCTCCGCCTTTGCCGCCGGGTTCCCGCTCGACCGGATCCTTTCCACCATCGGCACCGGTTTCGTCAAGACGCGCAACCTGCCGCTGATCATCCTGCTGCCGCTGGCCGTGATCGGCCTGCTGGAGCGGCACGGCCTGCGCCAGCATGCGCAGAACTGGATCGGCAGCATACGCTCGGCCACCGCGGGCCGCCTGCTGATCGTGTACCTGGCGGCGCGCCAGCTCACCGCCGCCATCGGCCTGACCAGCCTGGGCGGTCATCCGCAGATGGTGCGGCCGCTGCTGGCGCCGATGGCCGAGGGCGCGGCCGAGGCGCGCCACGGCAGGCTCTCGGACACGGTGCGCCACAAGCTGCGCGCCTTCTCCGCCGCCACCGACAACGTGGGCCTCTTCTTCGGCGAGGACATCTTCGTGGCCTTCGGCGCCATCGTGCTGATGACGACCTTCCTGCGCGAGGCGGGCATCGAGGTGGAGCCGATCCACGTCGCGCTGTGGGGCATTCCGACGGCCACCTGCGCCTTCCTGATCCACGGCTGGCGCCTGTACCGCCTCGACGCCGCGCTGGCGCGCGACATCGCCCGCGAAAGGGCCGCCGATGCGGCCGCGCTCCCGCCCCGTACCGGCGCCTGACGCCATGACGCTCACCATCCAGCATCTGTACTACCTGGTCGGCTTCGTGCTCGCGGTGACCGCCGCGATGACGCTGGCCGACAGGACCAACCCGCGCCGCTTCTCCAGCGCGCTCTTCTGGGGCCTGTACGCCCTGGTGTTCCTCGTCGGCGACCGGGTGCCGCCCCTGTGGGTGGGCGTGGGCGCCGTGGTGATGGCGTTGATCGCCGGCTTCGGCGGCGTCGGCTCCGGCCGGCACACGCCGCGTACCGACCAGGCGTACCTGGCCAGCGCCCGGCGCATGGGCAACAGGCTCTTCATCCCCGCACTGGCGATTCCGCTGATCACGATGGTCGGCACGCTGTCGGCCAAGCATCTGGCGGTCGGCGGCACGCCGCTGCTCGACCCGAAGAACACCACGCTGGTGAGCCTGGGCGTGGGCTGCGTGCTGTCGCTGGCGCTGGCCTGCTGGCTCACGCGGGAGACGCCGGTGCAGGGCCTGCGCGAATCGCGCCGCCTGACCGACGCGCTGGGCTGGGCCCTGGTGCTGCCGCAGATGCTGGGCATGCTGGGCCTGGTGTTTTCCGATGCCGGCGTGGGCAAGGCGGTGGCGCACATCACCACCACCTATATCGACATGGACCTGCGCTTCGTCGCAGTAGCGGTGTACGTCGTCGGCATGGCGCTCTTCACCGTCATCATGGGCAACGGCTTCGCGGCCTTCCCGGTGATGACCGGCGGCGTGGGCGTTCCGATCCTGGTGGGCGTGTACCACGGCGATCCGGCGGTGATGGCGGCCGTCGGCATGCTTTCGGGCTATTGCGGCACGCTGCTGACGCCGATGGCGGCCAACTTCAACATCGTGCCGGCGGCGCTGCTGGAGCTGCCCGACAAGAACGCGGTGATCCGGGTGCAAATCCCGACGGCGCTCACGCTGCTGCTGGTCAACGTGTTCCTGCTCGAGTTCCTGATGTTCCGTTGAGAAAAAACAAAGAAGAAAGGCCCGCCCTTGTCAGATCCGTCGCGCTTCCCGAATGTCCTGCTCGCCGGCTTCGAGCCCTTCGACACCGACCCGGTCAACCCCTCGTGGGAGGTGGCCCGTAGGCTCGACGGCTGGCAGCATGCGGGCGCCACGGTGCGCGGCGTGCAGCTGCCCTGCGTCTTCGGTAACGCGCTGGAGGCGCTGGACGCGGCCATCGCCCGCTGGCAGCCGGTGCTGGTCGTCTGTATCGGCCTGGCCGGCGGCCGCACCGAGATTTCGCCCGAGCGGGTCGCGATCAACATCGACGACGCCCGCATCCCCGACAACGCCGGCCGCCAGCCGATCGATGCGCCGGTGATCGCGGGTGCGCCGGCCGCGTACTTCTCGACCTTGCCGATCAAGGCCATCGTGCACGACCTGCGCGCCGCCGGCCTGCCGGCCCGCGTGTCGAACAGCGCCGGCACCTTCGTCTGCAACCATGTCTTCTACGCGCTGATGCACCGGCTGGCGCAGCAGTCCGCGGACGGCACGCCGGTGCGCGGCGGCTTCGTGCACCTGCCCTGGCTGCCCGAGCAGGCGGCGCGCCACCCCGGCGCGCCCAGCATGGCGCTGGAGACGCAGGCCCAGGCCTTGCGTCAGGTGATCGCCACCGCTTTTGCCGTGCGGCACGACGTGCGCGAGACCGACGGCGCTCTGCACTGACCGCGCCCCTTCCCCACATTCCTGGAGAACACACATGCAAATGGACCTGAACAGCGACCTGGGCGAGAGCTTCGGCGCGTGGCGAATGGGCGACGACGCCACCATGCTGGGCATCGTCAGCAGCGCCAACGTGGCCTGCGGCTTCCATGCGGGCGACCCGGCCGGCGTGCTGCGCACCGTGCGCCAGGCCGCGGCTCTCCAGGTCGCGGTGGGCGCCCATGTGGCCTACCCCGACCTGGCCGGCTTCGGCCGCCGCAACATGGACATCGAAAGCGCCGACCTGGTCGCCGGCGTGATCTACCAGATCGGGGCGCTGCAGGGCCTGGCCGCCGCGGCCGGCACCGCGGTGCGCTACGTCAAGCCGCACGGCGCGCTCTACAACACCATCGCCCACGACGCGCGGCAGGCGCAGGACGTGATCGCCGCGATCCGCGCGGTCGATGCGAGCCTGACGCTGGTCGCCCTCGCCGGTTCGCCGCTGATCGGCTGGGCACAGGAGGCCGGCCTGACGGTGGTGGCCGAGGCCTTCGCCGACCGGGCCTACACGCCGGGCGGCGCCCTCGTCTCCCGCCGCGAGGCCGGGGCGGTATTGCACGACACCACCCTGATCGCCGACCGCATGCTGCGCCTGGTGCAGGACGGCACGGTCGAAGCCATCGACGGAAGCACCGTGCGGCTGCGGGCCGACTCGATCTGCGTGCACGGCGACAGCCCCGGCGCGGTCGAGATCGCACGCCGGGTGCGCGAGCGGCTGACGCAGGCCGGCGTCGCCATCGCGCCCTTCGCGAATGCTGCGAATGTCGCAGCTCTTACTCCGGCCACGCCATGATGCGGTTCCTTCCCGTCAACCATGGCGCGCTCCTGGTCGAGCTGGACGACCTGGAGCAGACGCTGGCGCTGCTCGCCTCGCTCGAAGCGGACCCGATCGCCGGCGTCGAGGAACTGGTGCCCGCGGCCCGCACCCTGCTCGTCTCGTTCCGCCCCGCCGCCTGCACGATGGAATCGCTGGTGCAGGCGATCGCGGGCCGAGACGTGACCGCCCGTGCTGTCCGCGACGGCACGCTGGTGCGGATTCCGGTGCACTACGACGGCGAGGACATCGCCGAGGTCGCCGCGCTGATGGGCATCGCGCCCGAGGAGCTGGTGCGCCGCCACACCGGCAGCGTCTACTCGGTCGCCTTCACCGGCTTCGCTCCCGGCTTCGCCTACCTCACCGGCGGCGACCCGAGCTTCGACGACATGCCCCGCCGCAAGACCCCGCGCACCCGCATCCCCGCCGGCGCGGTGGGCCTGGCCGGCAGCTTCAGCGGCGTCTATCCGCAGGCCAGCCCGGGCGGCTGGCAGATCATCGGCACCACGCCGATCGCGATGTGGGACATCGCGCGCGCGGTGCCGGCGCTGCTGCAGCCAGGCTTTCGGGTGCAGTTCGTGGATATCGCCACGCTGCCCGTGACCGAGCGCGGGCAGTGGAACGCACCGGCAGCCACCGCGCCCGCCACGGCACCGGCCGACACCGGCGCTTGCGCGCTGGAAGTGGTCGCCCCCGGCCTGCAGACCCTGTTCCAGGACCGCGGCCGCCACGGCCAGGCCGGCCAGGGCGTCTCAGCCTCGGGCGCGATGGACCAGGCCGCACTCAAATCGGCCAACCGGCTGGTGGGCAACCCGTCGGACAGCGCCTGCCTGGAGACGGTCAACGGCGGCCTGGCACTGCGCAGCCGCGGCGAGACCGTGGTGGCCGTCACCGGCGCCGACGCGCCGCTGACGGTCACCGATGCCGTCGGTCGCCATTGGCCCGTCGCACGCTACCGCCCGATCGCGCTGGCCGACGGCGACACGCTCACCGTCGGCGAGCCGCATTCCGGCATGCGCTGCTATGTGGCGGCGCGCGGCGGCTTCGCCATCGCACCGGTGCTGGGTAGTTGCTCCACCGACACCCTGGCCCGCGTCGGCCCGCCGACGCTGTCCGCGGGCGACGTGCTGCCGCTGCGGCCGGTCGCGCACGGCGCCGTCGTCGGTGCGCAGGAAGTGCCGCTCGCCGACCTGCCGCAGCCCGGTGCGGTGGTCGAGCTCGACATCGTGCTGGGCCCGCGCACCGACTGGTTCACGCCCGCCGCCGTCGACCTTCTCTGCCGCCAGGAGTGGACGGTGACGCCCCAGTCCAGCCGCGTCGGCATCCGCCTGGCGGGCGACATGCCGCTGGAGCGCGCCGTCAACCGGGAACTGCCGAGCGAAGGCACCGCCCTCGGGGCGATCCAGGTCCCCGCCAGCGGCCAGCCAGTGCTATTCCTTGCCGACCACCCGCTTACCGGCGGCTACCCGGTGATAGGCGCCGTGGCGCCCTACCACCTGGACCGCGCGGGGCAGATTCCGGTCAATGCACGCGTGCGTTTTCGGACGCTGGGCGCGTTCGCCCCGACGACCGTTACAACCGCCTGACGGCACCACTCCACCAACCCATCCGCATCACCATGAAGAAAGTCCTGATCGCCAACCGCGGCGAAAACGGCTGCGCAGCAGACGTTTCGCCACAACGCCGTGCCTGCACAGCAGGCTGCGGCGATCTCGCCGCACGACGCCCGCACGCGGCACCGAGGGTCGCACCATGAAGAAAGTCCTGATCGCCAACCGCGGCGAGATCGCCGTCCGCATCGCGCGCGCCTGTGCCGACTACGACGTGCAATCGGTCGCCGTCTATGCCGATGCGGACCTGGGCGCGCTGCACACCCGCATGGCCGACGAGGCCTACGGGCTCGACGGCGACCGGCCGGCCGACACCTACCTGCACATCGAGAAGCTGCTGGCCGTCGCCCGCCGCAGCGGTGCGGACGCGGTGCACCCGGGCTACGGGTTCCTGTCGGAAAGCGCGGCCTTCGCGCAGGCCGTCGTCGACGCGGGCCTAGCCTGGATCGGCCCGTCGCCCACGGCCATCGCGCGGCTGGGCGACAAGGTCGAGGCGCGCAAGATCGCGCTGAAGGTGGGGGCGCCGCTGGTGGCCGGCATGTCGGAGCCGGCCCGGGACGCGGCCGAGGTGCTGGCCTTCGCCGAGCAGCACGGCCTGCCGATCATCATCAAGGCGGCCTTCGGCGGCGGCGGCCGCGGCATGAAGGTGGCGTGGCGGATGGACGAGGTGGCGGAGCTGTACGCCTCGGCAGTGCGCGAGGCGGTCACCGCCTTCGGCCGCGGCGAATGCTTCGTCGAGCAGTTCCTCGACAAGCCGCGCCACATCGAGGCGCAGGTGCTGGCCGACACCCACGGCACGGTGCGGGTGCTGGGTACGCGCGACTGCTCGCTGCAGCGGCGCAACCAGAAGCTGGTGGAAGAGGCCCCCGCCCCCTTCCTCACCGACGCGCAGCGCGCCCGCATCCACCAGGCCGCGCACGACATCTGCGCCGAGGCCGGCTACACCAGCGCCGGGACCGTCGAGTTCCTGCTGAGCGGCAGTGGCGCCATCTCGTTCCTGGAGGTGAACACCCGCCTGCAGGTGGAGCATCCGGTCACCGAGCAGACCACCGGCATCGACCTGGTGGTGGAGCAGCTGCGCATTGCCGACGGGCATGCGCTGGCGGTGGAAGACACCACCACGCCGCGTGGCCACAGCATCGAGTTCCGGATCAACGCCGAGGATGTGGGCCGCGGCTTCCTGCCAACGCCCGGGCCGGTGGTCGTCTTCTCGCCGCCCTCGGGCCCGGGCGTGCGGGTCGACAGCGGCGTGGAGTCGGGCTCGACCGTGCCCGGAAACTTCGATTCGCTGATGGCCAAGCTGATCGTCACCGGCGCCACCCGCGAGCAGGCGCTGGCTCGCGCGCGCCGGGCGCTGAAGGAGTTCACGATCGAGGGCGTGGCCTCGGTCCTACCCTTCCACCGAGCGGTGCTCGACCAGCCCGACTTCATCGGCGCGGATGGCTTCAAGGTCCACACCCGCTGGATCGAAACCGACTTCGCCGCCCCCCTGGCCGCCGCCGCGCGCGCCGAACCGCAGCCGGACACGGCACTGCACCGCATGCCGATGGAGATCGACGGTCGCCTGGTGACCGTCGGCCTGCCGATGGCGCTGCTGCGCGGCCTGCAGGGCGCCGCCGGCGGTGCCGGTGCGGCCACCGCCGCCGGCGACGCCGCCCCCGAAAGAGACCCGCGCACCGTATCCGCCCCCACCGCCGGCAACCTGCACGCCTGGAAGGTGGCCGACGGCGACAACGTGGCCGAGGGCGACCTGATCGCGGTGATGGAGGCGATGAAGATGGAGATGCAGGTGCTGGCCCACCGCAGCGGGCGGATCGCCCTGGTCGCCGCCACCGGCAGCTATCAGGCAGCGGGCGCTGCGCTGGCGACCATCGGCTAGTCGCTCCATGTCTTAGAGCGCGTTATGCACTTCGATGTGCCCGCGAAAGCCGGGGAGAGGCCCGGCTGCCGCCTTGCAGTCAGCTTGCGGTATCCCTACCGCGGCGCGTCCTGCACCTTCGCCGGGCCTCTCCCGGCTTTACCTAAAGAGGGTCCGGCAGGCAGGCGCTCGCGGCGTTGCGGCCCTTGCCGAGGCACGCGCCTCGGGCGGCGGCCCGCGCCATGCTATCGCCCGGCTGCGGGACCCACGTAAGTACGTCGAAGTGCATAACCCGCTCCAGCCAATGTTTCACATAGAGCGAGAAATTACATTCTCCGTGCGACGACCCGACACACGCGCTTCGCTCCTTCACCGCTGGAGGTACCCACGACCGGTAACTGCCGGCGAGAGCGAGATGTAATAAGCGATCGTTCCAGGAACCCTCGGACCACCAGCTTGCCGAGTAACGACGTAAGCGCCCTGTTATCTTGAAAGCCACCTGGCAGCAAATCTGCGAGCTGTGATCCGTCAGTGACCTCAGAGTCGCAATCAAGTCAGTCCTCAAGCAAGAGCGCAAATATGTGGCGTGGCTGTTCAAGAAATTTCACACCCGCCGGACCGGACAGGACGTCGAAGCCCTCCGGTAGATCGTTCTGCCCAAAAATTAACGCGTCATGTGCGGGTAGTTGGCAGTGGGCAGGCAGTTCAACGGCCCGTCAATCGACTTGAACGCGGCTGCCGATGGTGCCACCGCCCGCAGCTCTTTCTAGACTCTCCGTCCCTTCGTCGCAAAAACGCCAACTGAATCGTTTCAAAGCCGCAGGATGAGCGGCTGAGAAAAATTCACGGGCATCGCCCGGTACGTGACGGAGCAGGTGCAATTGACACACGAGCTGCACATACAGCTGGGCTGACAAGCGCTTCACCCGCGAGGCGGCGTGTACAAATATTTAAGCCATTGATTTCAAAAGAAAATTTTTGCTTAAATTTCAGGCGCCTCTTGGTGAATCAAGGACTTACGTTGATTCCGCAACAAAGCACTGTGCACTCATCGCAAACATAAACATAGACGAACATTTCGCGCAACCAGGTTTGTGTAACAAAGCTGCACCGACCCAAAGTCGATCGAGACACCCTTGCCTCGGCCACTGTTATGCCCATACATTACAGACAACTTTTCAAGGAGGTGATTCAGAAGACAATTCAATACTACCAAGCTACCCCAGCCATTCATGAGACGAAGGAACATCCCATGGATAGGCCAGTAAAAAAACGCAAAAAATATGACCATGAAAAACGCAAAAATTACCCGGAAAAATTTCAAACGCGCCCTGCCTGTTTCATTATTTACCATAGGCCTGCTCTCTACATCGCATGTTTACGCTCAAAGCCATGTGAACAATCCGTTCACCGGCGCGACTAATTACCTCAACCCAGACTATGCGGCAAATGTCGATTCTTCGATTGCGAAGATCAGCGATACATCGCTGAAAGCAAAAATGGCGGTCGTAAAGACTTATCCAACCTTCGTGTGGCTTGACTCGATCGGTGCGATCTACGGCGGCGATAACAACGCAGGCCTGCTCGGCCTGAGAAATCATCTGGATGCCGCGCTAGCGCAAAAAAAATCGGACACCCCCATCACAGTAGGATTTGTTATTTACGACATTCCTGGACGCGACTGTCATGCGTTAGCCTCCAATGGCGAACTGCCCTTGACCCAGGATGGGATTACCCGTTATAAAAATGAATATATCGACCCAATCGCGAAAATTTTTGCAGATCCAAAATACAAAGATATTCGCATCGTCAACGTTATCGAGCCTGATAGCTTGCCGAATCTCGTAACCAACTTGAGTACAGAGCGCTGCGCCCAGGCAAATTCCACAGGAATATACAAAGAGGGTGTAAAGTACGCAATCAACAAGCTCCACGAGATCCCGAACGTATACGGTTATCTCGATATTGGTCATTCCGGCTGGTTGGGCTGGGACAACAATCGGAATGCGGCCATTGCTCTATATACACAGTTCGTGCAAGACACTACGGCAGGTCTTTCCAGCATAGATGGCTTTGCCACAAATACGGCGAATACGACACCGATAACCGAACCAAATCTACCCAACTCCGACCTGAATGTCGGCGGGCGACCCATTAAACAATCCAAATTCTACGAGTGGAATCCTTACTTCGACGAATCTCACTATGTGCAAGCACTATACAATGGCTTTGTTTCCTCAGGCTGGCCAAGTAGTATTGGATTCATCAGTGATACTAGTCGTAACGGCTGGGGCGGGCCCAATCGGCCAACGTCCGCCAGAGGGAACGACACCGACACTTATGTTAACTCAGGGCGTATAGATACTCGTTTTCATCGAGGCAACTGGTGCAATCAGAGCGGGGCAGGCATTGGCATCCGTCCGACTGTATCCCCAGCAGAACATGTGCATGCCTATGTATTTATTAAAGAACCTGGAGTATCGGATGGTTCTAGCAAATACATTCCGAACAATCAAGGCAAAGGCTTTGACGGCATGTGCGATCCTGCATATACCACACCGGATGGTGTATTGACAGGCGCACTGCCTGACGCCCCGATCTCTGGCGCATGGTTCCACAATCAATTCGTCATGCTGATCCAGAATGCCTATCCGGCAATCAGTAGCAGCGGTTCTCCGGCTCCGGCTCCGGCTCCGGCTCCGGCTCCGGCTCCGGCTCCGGCTCCGACCCCGGCTCCTCCACCACCTCCGGCTCCGCCTCCAAGCTCCCCGGGCGACGCCAGCTTCAGCACCCGGGTCAGCGTCACCAGCGACTGGAATGCCGGCTATTGCGAGCGCGTGCAGGTCACCAATACCGGCACCACCTCAGGAAACTGGTCAGTCACCCAGACGATCAGCGGCAAGATCAACAACTTGTGGAATGCCAATTGGACTCAGTCCGGCAGCACGCTCAGTGCCACCGGCCTGGACTGGAACAAGACTCTGGCGCCCAGCGCCACGGTTGAGTTCGGCTTCTGCGCCGCCCGTTGATCTGGCGCGATTCGGTTGATGTCACACGGTCACCGCGCACTTCATGGTGACCACGAACGGCAGCGTCTGGCGACGCTGCCGTTCACACTGATCGGCCGCGCCGGACGGCGCGCGCGTCCCGCGCCGACGTCGCTGGTGGGCGGCGATTCCTGGACTCCGTTTTCAGCGCGGATGTAGGGCTGACCCACCGCGCCAAAGAAAAGTGCCCCTTCCTTACATGCATGATCAGCACATCGCAGCGCTGTTTATGCAGGTTTCCTCGGAGCGAGTTATGCACTGCGACGTGCCCGGGAAAGCCGGGCAGAGGCCCGGCGGCAAGGCACAGGACACGTCGCGGTATGGATACCGCAAGCGGACTGCAACGCGGCAGCCGGACCTCTGTCCGGCTTTCCCGAAGGGTGTTTCAAAGTGCATATCACGCTCTAACGCCGAACAGGCAACTCCCGCGCTTCCACATCGGTTACTTCCCCATCGACCACGTCCTTGCGCGCAGAAGAGGCACCGCGCGGCGACCACCGACCTGCGCTGCTGAAGGCTTGCTTGAACCGCGTCCCAGGGTCGAACCCCATGTGCCAGGCCGGCACCGGCTTGCCGGCGATACGCGCCCAGATCCGGCGCACGCCCCAGACCGACAGCAGCACCGCCGCCATGAACAGCAGGCACACGGCCAGCACGGCGGCCATGGCGACCAGCGCCAGCCGAAGCAGAAAACGGACGACGCCCGCGATGAAGTTGTCCAAACCTGTCCTTTCCTTGCAAATCGAGGGGCATGGTGTGCGCCCCGTGTGTCACGCGGTGCTGCGGCCGGCGCCTGTCCGTCGGAAGCAGGGCCGGCGCAGACAGACACGGCGCGCGCCGGGCGGGCTTCAGCCGAAGACGAAGACTCCGGGATTCAGCACCGGGTCCACGTCCACCGGAATCGTGTCCTTCGGCGCGAACCGGCCTTCCAACAGAAGCTTCGACAACGGATTTTCGATCCTTTGCTGGATCGCGCGCTTCAATGGCCGTGCGCCGAATACGGGATCGAAGCCCACCTTCGCAATTTCGGCCAAGGCTGCGGGCGACACCTGCAGCAACAGGTCGAGCTTGGCCAGCCGCTGCTCCAGCGTCTTCAGCTGGATCGCCGCGATCGATTCGATGTTCTTCGCATCGAGCGCATGGAATACCACCGTCTCGTCGATCCGATTCAAAAATTCGGGCCGGAAGTGGTTCTTCAGCTCGTCCGACACCGCGTCCTTGATGTCCTGACCGGGCCGGCCCACCATCGCCTGGATGATCGGCGAGCCGATGTTGCTGGTCATCACGATCACCGTGTTCTTGAAGTTGACCGTGCGGCCCTGGCCGTCGGTCAGCCGGCCGTCGTCGAGCACCTGCAGGAGGATGTTGAAGACGTCCGGATGCGCCTTCTCCACCTCGTCGAGCAACATCACGCTGTAGGGCTTGCGCCGCACCGCCTCGGTCAGGTAGCCGCCCTCTTCGTAGCCCACGTAGCCGGGCGGCGCGCCGATCAGCCGGGCGACCGAATGCTTCTCCATGAATTCGCTCATGTCGATGCGGATCAGGTGGTCTTCGCTGTCGAACAGGAAGCCCGCCAGCGCCTTGCACAGCTCGGTCTTGCCGACGCCGGTGGGGCCCAGGAACAGGAAGCTGCCGGTCGGCCGGTTCGGGTCCGACAGGCCCGAGCGCGAGCGGCGGATCGCGTTGGCCACCGCGCCGATCGCCTCGTCCTGGCCCACCACCCGCTCGTGCAGCTTGTCTTCCATCTGCAGCAGTTTTTCGCGCTCGCCCTGCAGCATCTTGCTGACCGGAATGCCGGTGGCGCGCGACACGACTTCGGCGATTTCTTCCGCACCGACCTGGGTGCGCAGCAGCCTGTGCGGTCGGGGCGCGCCGCCGCTCACCGCCTCGGTGCCTTCGGCAGCCTTCAGGCGCTTTTCCAGCTCGGGCAGCTTGCCGTACTGCAGTTCGGCCGCCTTGTTGAAGTCGCCCTTGCGGGTGTACTCCTCGATCTGGAAACGGGTACGGTCGATCTCCTCCATCACGTCCTTGGAGCCCAGCGCCTCGGCCTTCTCGGCCTGCCAGATCTCGTCGAAATCGGCGATCTCTTTCTGCAGCTTGCCGATCTCTTCCTCGATCAGGCCGAAGCGCTTCTGCGACGACTCGTCCTTTTCGCGGCGGACCGCCTCGCGCTCGATCTGCAGCTGGATCAGCCGGCGATCGAGGCGGTCCATCACCTCGGGCTTCGAGTCCATCTCGATCTTGATCTTGGCCGCGGCCTCGTCGATCAGGTCGATCGCCTTGTCGGGCAGGAAGCGGTCGGTGATGTAGCGGTCTGAGAGTTCCGCCGCAGCGACGATCGCCGGGTCGGTGATCTGCACGCCGTGGTGGGCCTCGTACTTTTCCTGCAGGCCGCGCAGGATCGCGATGGTGGCCTCGACGCTCGGCTCGCCCACCAGGATTTTCTGGAAGCGGCGCTCCAGCGCGGCGTCCTTCTCGATGAACTTGCGGTACTCGTCGAGCGTGGTGGCGCCCACGCAGTGCAGCTCGCCGCGGGCGAGCGCGGGCTTCAACATGTTGCCCGCATCCATCGCGCCCTCGCCCTTGCCGGCGCCGACCATGGTGTGCAGCTCGTCGATGAAGACGATGGTCTGGCCCTCGTCCTTGGCCAGTTCTTTCAGCACGCCCTTCAGGCGTTCCTCGAACTCGCCGCGGTACTTGGCGCCGGCCAGCAGCGCGGCCATGTCGAGCGACAGCACCCGCTTGCCCTTCAGCGAATCGGGCACCTCGCCTGCCACGATGCGCTGGGCCAGGCCCTCGACGATCGCGGTCTTGCCGACGCCCGGCTCGCCGATCAGCACCGGGTTGTTCTTGCTGCGCCGCTGCAGCACCTGGATCGCGCGGCGGATCTCGTCGTCGCGGCCGATCACCGGATCGAGCTTGCCGATGCGGGCGCGCTCCGTCAGGTCGAGGGTGTACTTCTTCAGGGCCTCGCGCTGGCCCTCTGCATCGGCGTTGTCGACGCTCTGGCCGCCGCGCACCGCGTCGATCGCCGACTCCAGGCTCTTGCGGGTCAGGCCGTTGGCACGCGCCAGATCGCCGATGTCGCCCTTGGCATCGGCCAGCGCCAGCAGGAACAGCTCGCCGGCGATGAACTGGTCGCCGCGCTTCAAGGCCTCGCGCTCGGTGGCCTGCATCAGGCTGCCCAGGTCGCGGCCCAGGCTCACGTCCTGGCCCTGGACCTGCGGCAGCTTCCTGATCGCCGCGTCGGCCCCGACGGCGAGCCCGGCCAGGTTGACGCCGGCGCGCTGCAGCAGCGCGCGCGGGCCGTCGTCCTGCCGCAGCATCGCGGCCAGCAGGTGCACCGGCTCGATATAGGCGTTGTCGTGGGTCAGGGCCAGGCTTTGGGCGTCGGCCAGGGCTTCCTGGAACTTGGTGGTGAGTTTGTCTTGTCGCATGAAAGTAAAAACCTCCGGTTACCGCGGCAGATGGGGCTGGGCGCAGGTGATTCAAGCGTCGGCGCCGGCCGGTGCAGGCCGCGGCGGCGAAGGTGGGCCCTGGCTGAGGTCAGGGGCAGCGGCGCAATACGGTGTTTTCCACCTGCCGCGCCGCACGGCCGCGGCATCAAAATTGCACACCCGGGCCACCTGCCACTTCTTGCCTCTGGAGTTACCGCATGTTCTCTCCGCAACGACGCGCCCTGGTGCGCCCCCTGCTCGGCGCACTGGCGCTGGGTGCGTGCTGCCTGACGGGCGGCCTGGCGCAGGCCCAGACACCGGTCCGGCTGCTGGTGGGATTCCCGCCGGGCGGCGGCACCGACGCCATCGCCCGCACCCTGGCCGAGAAGTTGGGCCCGCTGCTCGGCAGCCCGGTGATCGTCGAGAACCGCGCCGGCGCCGGCGGCCAGATCGCCGCCCAGGCCCTGAAGGCCGCGCCGGCCGACGGCCATGTCTTCTTCGTGACACACGACCACACCCTCTCGGTGCTGCCCCAGGTGGTGAAGAACCCGGGCTTCGACCCTGCTAAGGATTTCGTGCCGGTGGCGGGCTTCGCCACCTTCGCCAACGCCCTGGCCGTCTCGGGCGGCACGCCGGCCAGGACGTTCACCGAATACGTCGCCTGGGTGAAGTCGCAGGGCGGCAAGAGCAGCGTCGGCATCCCGGCGCCGGCCAGCACGCCCGAGTTCATGGTGAAGCTGGCGGCCAATACCTACCAGCTGGACCTGCAGTCGGTGCCGTACCGCGGCAGCGCGCCGATGCTGGCCGACATGCTGGGCGGCCAGATCGCCGCGGGCATCGGCTCGGTGCCCGATTTCATCGAGAACCAGAAGGCCGGCAAGCTACGAATCGTGGCGGTGGTGGGCGACAAGCGCCAGGCGCTGCTGCCCGACGTGCCCACGTTCGCCGAGCTGGGGCTGCCGGGTCTGGAGGACATGCCGTACTACGGCGTGTTCGCGCCGGCGGGGACGCCGCAGGCGGTGCTCGACAAATTTTCGGCCTCGCTGGCGCAGGTGCTGGCGCAGCAGGAAGTGCGGGATCGGTTCACCGGGCTGGGGTTGGCGGTGCAGTACATGCCGCAGGCCGCGTTCGCTGCGCGGGAGAAGGCTTACACGCAGGCTTGGGGGCGGATCATCAAGTCTTCTGGGTTTCAGCCGCAGTGATGGAGGTGGTGGCCGGAGTGCTTCGAACGCTTGTTGGAGGCGATGGCTGTTTGTAGCTGCGCTGCCCGTCTCGAGTGCGGAGGCGGGGATTTCGCCCCGCGGGCGAGTCCCTTTCTTTGCTTCGCCAAAGAAAGGAACCGAAGAAAGGCGACCCCGCCGCGGCGGTCCGCCTGCGCCGGACTGTTCTGCGGTGCTCGCGGTCGGCGGGGTCCCGCTCGAACTCGCTGCGCTCAAACAGTCGCGGGCCCTGATCCGCCGCCCGCTACGCGCCTCGACGCCGCAGAGCGGCGGAGATCGGGAGCGGGGTCCACACGGGCCATCGCCGCGCTCGGCCCGGGTTCCTTCGCTTCGCTCGGCTCGGGGTCGCTTCGATCGATTCGAGGCACCTCGGGTCGGGGAGCGGTCGGGAGTTGAGCACGGTCCCGACGTGCATGCCGCGACCGACTGACACCCACACGACG
>NZ_QJTC01000036.1 GCF_003217575.1 Xylophilus ampelinus
GGTGGAACATCCCGCCACTACGTTAGCTTGCGTTCAGATCGGCTCTCGTCCAGTTGTTCGGACAGGACGGCGGCTCAGTTCTTAATCGACGTTAGGGCGCGGTGGGAATTGCTCAAACTGTCGGTCCGCTGTGAACGGCCGATGCGTAGCGTCGTTCCTCACCCCAGCACCTTCGACCATACAAGCGCTTACGCTGTCGCCCTTGCTGCCCACAGACGGTTCGATGCCGGCCTCGGCCAGCCTTTCCGAGTACCGGATGCTGACGTATTGAGAGCCCCTTCGCTGTGGCATATCAGGCTTCCATCGCGCTCGGGTTGCCGCTCACAACGACGGGTACTCCCCACGGTGCTCCTGCACCATCCTCACCGCACGCTCACGGACCTCGGGCGAGAACTTGTTCGACTTGTTCATGGCTTCATCTTCTCAAGAGTTGAAGCCTCCTCAAAACCCGGGGCGGTTCAGTGAGAACGTTTTGTTAGCCGCTCTTAGAAGATGGCGCGGTGTAGCGTCGATGTGGCCGGTGGTTCTCGAAAACCTTTCTCGGTTCAAACGGCTTAGAACGTCGAGTTTCAAAAACGCTGGGCGGTCGCCAGCGGCAAGAACAGTGCAAGCGGCGAGTCTGGCAAGCCAATGAAGCCGTGATGCCGGTAGAAAGCCGCTGCCGTCTCGTCTTTGGCGTCCACCATCAGGGCGAAGGCGGCAATCTCCGAACAGGCGGCACGGTCGAGCGCGTCGGCTAACAGCGCACCGCCTAGCCCCTGGCCCTTGAAAGCCTGATCGACGGCCAACCGGCCCATGCGCACGGCTGGCACGGTCGGATAGCGCGGCAGCTTCTTGCCGGTGCTGGCCGGGAGATCGGCCAGCAGAAGGCTTGCCGACGCTAAGGTGTAGTAGCCAGCGATGCGCGGCCCGTCAGCCAAAGCAACGAAACAAGCCGCTACGCGACGGCGAACGTCTTGGGTGACTTGTTCGCGCAGATAGCGGTTGAGAGGCTCGGAATCGCTGCCAAACGCGGCGCGGTCATGCCCGGCATCAAGCGACGCGAGCCGGAACGGTGCGCCGCTCATTCAACGAGCAAAAGCTTGCGGCGGCGAGCAAAGGCACGTTCCAAGGCCGGAGCTGGCTGCGGTGGCGACAGCAGCGCCTGAGCGAAGCACTCTTGATCGGCCAGAGACAGGCGGATGACTTCGGCCTGCTCGATAGCGAGTTGCGCCGCGTTCTGAACGGCTGCCACAACGAAATCGGTCATGGTGCGGCCTTGAAGTTCGGCGGCACGTTTGAGCATCGAATGCAGATCAGTGCTGATCCGGGCTTCGAGACGGGCTGTAGATATGGCTGCGTTCATGATGTTGTACTCCCAATACGATCATACGGCAAATTGCCGTACATCTCAAGCAAGGCGGAATTTTCGGCGGTTCCGGCTTACCGTACGATTTTTTCCGTTTTCTGAGGCGCCCCCAAGAAACCGCCTCAATATGAGGCGGCCACCGTGCAGCGCATCCGCGCTATCCGATGCGCGCAGCGCGTCGCGGGCGCTGCTCGATCTGCTGCTGCTTTTTCTCGACGTGCTTCTGTTCCTGCTGCGGCCGCTCTTCGGGCTGCACCTGACTGACGGCGGCGCCGATCTGCCGCTTCACGCCCTCGATGCCGAATTCGCTCTTGTGCGCCAGGTCGTTGAAGTCGGTGTACTGCTTCATCTTGGAAAGCGTCGCGATCTGCGCGCCACTCAACATTGACGCCTTGAGTTTCGACGCCTCGCCGGCGGCAAGCTCGACTTCGCCAGCGGCAGCGGCAACAAGCCGCTGCTCGGCGTGGAGGTGGGCCTTGAAGCTGTCCGGCGTGACCGCGGGCAGATCGCGCGGATAGTTGCTCTCGGCCGGCGCGAAGATCGGAAAGATCGCCTTGCCGCCCACGGCCTGGGCGGCCGCCTCGGCTTTCTCCCGGCCGGGGTTATTGCCGTGGGTCATGACCAGGTGCCGGTCGTCGTCGCCGGCGATGATGACCGGCTTGTCCGGGAACTTGGCGTGCAGCGCCTTCGCCACAGTATCAAGGTTGCCGCTGTCGAATGCGGCCACCGTGGCGTGCCCCACGGCCTCGGACACCTGGGCGGCCGTGGCGTAGCCCTCGGAGATCACCAGCACCGGCGCGGCCGCCAGGGCGTCCATGCCGCCGACCGGGTGGAAGCATCCTTCCTTCTTCGAATCCTTGGCGAACCGCTTGGTGCCGTCCTCCTGGATGTACTGCATCGTCCATTGCTTGCCATCTGCGTCGAAGGCCGGGATGTAGGTCTTCTGGCCTTCGCGGTCGGTCATCACGCCGGCCTCCGCCTGGATGCCCTTGGCTTGCAGATAGGGCGTCGGCTGCTCGATGGGCACGAGGTCGGCCATCTGCCGGCCGACGCGCTGCGCGGTGGCCTCCTGGGCCTTGTCCTGCTCGACGGCACGCTGTGCCAGCTTCTCGGCCGCCTCGGCCTGTAGCTTGGCCTTCTCCTGGTCGCTCAAGGCGTAGCCCTTGCTTTTCCAGGTAATGTCCGTGCCGGTCTTGTTGTTGATGATCCGCCCGGCCGGATGCCCGTCCAGGTGGCCCACGTAGAAGCCATCGAGCGTGCCCTTCTTGCCGCCCTCGACCGGCACGCGGTGCCGCTTGCCGTCCATGATCGGATGATCGCCCTGGGCGTTGCTGCCGGTGAACAGGCCGGCGCTGCGCATGGCCTCGGCAAACTCCTCCCTTGGCGTCATCGCTGGCCCTTGCTGGGCCTGCACGTTCTCGGGCTTCCAGCGTTCGAGCTTCGCCGCGTCGGCACGCGGGCCGACATACCAGGACTTCGCGGCCTTGTCCCAAAGCGCGCCGGCGGCCTTGGCGGCGTTGCGCTGCTCGTAGGGCACCGCCAGGTACTGGCGGGCCTGCTGCGCCTGCTGCGTGGGCTTTTGCGCCTCACCCTGGGCTTCTGGTGTCGGCTGGGCCGAACGCGGCTCTACGGCCGCTGTAGCGGCTCCCTGCGCCCACTTGGCTAAGGGAACGGCATTGGTGCCCGGCGGCACGTACCAGGACTGTTGTTGCCGATCCCAGCGCGCCCCGAGGCCCTTGGCCTCGTCCTTCTCCTTGTACGGCACGTTGATGTACTGCCGTTCGGGCTTCTCGCCCTGCGCCTGCGCTTGCGGCCGCTCGCGCTCCTGGCGCTCCAGCTCGGCCGCGCGGCGCTGCGCGTCGGTGTCGTTGAGCATGGCCGACGCCTCGGCGGTCATGCGCGCCTCTTTAGCGGCTGAAATGTCCTCATCGGTCGCGTTGGGGTCGCGTCGTACACGCTCTTCCTGCACGCGGGCCAGCTTGGCGGCGCGCTCGTGCTGGTTGTCGGTGCCCAGCGCATCGACCAGGTGCAAACGCTCGGCCAGCGCATCGGCCTTGCGCGCGTAAACCTGGAACGCCTGCGGCTCGATGCCGGCCTGGGCGGCATCGACGGTTTGGCCGTCCTGCTCAACCACGCCGACAATGCTCAGCTCGCCACTCCAGTCGGGCGGCAGTTCAACGCCAAGGTGTTGACGGGTCGCGTCGGCAAACGCCTGGCCGTCGATCTCGCCCGCGGCTAGCTTCCGGCACGCGGCGGCGGCCTGCTCGATGCCCTGCACCGCGTCGGCAGGATGGGCGGCCAGCAGGGCTGCCGCCTGGTCGTTGGTCGGTATGGTCATGTTCGCCTCCTGGTCTGCAACGGCCGCTTGCTGCTGGTCTTGAACCTGCTTCTGCTCGTAGGCCAGCACGTAGTCGTGAATCTTCTCGGCGTCGGCGGCCGCGCGGAACACCTCCAGCGGCTCGTCTTGCAGCGCCTTGATCCACGAACCCACATAGGCGGCGTGCTGGCCCGGATCGTGGCCGATGCCCAGCTCGTCGCCGACGATCATGGATGCGATCTCGGCGCGCAGCTCTTCCTTGGCGTAACCCTCGCTCCCGAACGGGTGCGCCAGGTCGCGGTCAAGGCGCTACGGGTGGCCCGTCCAGTGGCCCAGCTCGTGCAGCGCGGTCGCGTAGTAGCGGTCGGAGCTGGGGAACTGGCCGCGCTCCGGCAAGGTGATGCTGTCGGTCGAAGGGCGGTAGAACGCCCGATCACCGGCGGCGTGGGTGATCGTCGCGCCCGAGGCTTTCAGGATGTGCTCGGCGCGCTCGACGGCGTTCCTGGTCTGCTCCTTCTTCGCCTGGAGCGGCGGCAGGCCGTCGATCTGCTCCCCGTTGAATACGGTCGCAAAGAGCACGCGCGGCCGCTCCAGCATGACGGTTTCCTTGACCGGCTGGCCCTTCGCATCGAGGACGGGCCGGCCGCTGTCGCCCAGCTTGTCTTGCTCTTCGCTGAACTTCCAGTATTGAACCGGCGTGCCTTTCTCGCCCTTGCGAACCTGCGCGCCCACGGCGGCCGCCTGCTTGTAGGTCATCCAGCGCGCATCGCTGCGGCCCTGGGCCATCAGGTGAATCGCGTTGATGCCCTTGTACCGCTTGCCGGTGCTCGGGTTCATCGGCAGGTAGGCGTTGGGTTCGCCCGGCTCCCACGGCTTTTGCCACGGTGCGGTGCCGGCCTTGAGCTGCTCGATCAGCTTTTCGGCCACGACTTCGTGAAACGACTTCTTCGGCTCCATGTTCTCGTCCCTTCGGAATCGCTCGTTGAACTGAGGGAAGTTCTGTTGCGTCCGGGAACGGTCGCGCAGGCCCTGGGCGACCATGCACACGATGTTGTGCAGATCGTCGGCCTGCATGGGCCGCACGCGGGCGATGCAGGTTTCCGTGAATGACTGTTGGCCGCGCTGCTGCACCTGGTCGGCGACCTGGTGCTGGCTCGGCTCGATGCCCTCGCAGTGCAGGGCAAACACTTCTTCGGCACGCACGTCCAGGGACTGGCCGGCATAGCGCCGGTTCACGTCATCCCATAGCGGCTTGAGGGTGGATTCGTTGCGGGCGGCCGCCAGGCCGTCCAGCAAGGCGCGCTTCTCGCCGGGCGCGAAGGTGTTGGCCCCGTAGTGGCCCAACACCTCGTGCCGCAACGTCATCAGCAGGTCGCCGGCGTTCTCGACGTTCTGCAAGAGCACGTCCACGCGGCTACGGTAGGCGCGGCCGGCGTGCATCGTCTCCTTGGGCACGTAGCCGCCCTTCATGTCGGCCGGCACCTCGGCCGCACGCGGCCCGTACAGCTCGGCCGCGTCCTCACGGAACTTGTAGGCCAGCTCCAGCGCGCCGGGGTAGTCGCGGACGAAAGCCCGCGTCACCCCTTGCGCCTCGGCTTTCGTGATCGGCATGGGTCAGCCCTCCGACGCCTTGCGCGCGGCGGCCTGGGCCACCGTCTCGCCGGGCCGCAGGTCGTACAGCCCGCGGGCGTTCGTGGTGGTGATGAACGGCGGGATGTCGGCGCTCGGGCCTTCGTCGTCCAGGAATGCCGGCTCCAGCGCGCCATCGACTTCCACCAGGTCGTCGCCGCTCGCGGCAGCGTCCTGCTCGGACAGCGCGTCCTCCACGAACGCGCCCACGCGCTCGGCTTCGTCGGGGTCGAACTCGACCTGGAAGCCGGGCGTCAGCGCGTCGGCCATCTTCTCGCGCACGGCCTCACGGCCGGCGGCGTCGTCGTCAACCGGCGGCAGGACGGCCAGCGGCTCGTCGTGGTCGGCGGTGTTGGTGGTGGTTTGCTCGATCATGGTCGATCTCCTTCGCTGTGGTCATTCGGATGCCGGGCCGTTGCGGCCCTTGCTGTAATCGGGCCGGCCCTTGAGGTCGGGGTAGGTCGCCCTTGCCGGTCGCGCCCAGCTCGCCGGCGATGGCCTTGGCGACGGACGGCTTTTCTGCGATGAAAAGGCGCATGGTGGTGTCTCCCTACCAGGTGATGACCGGACGGATCACGGTCTTGATTTGCGAACGATTGATCGGGCCGAAGTAGCGGCCGTCGAAGGATGTGGCGCTCACGTCCGACATAAGCAGCACCTCGGAATTGCCGAGGGTGTAGCTGTTGGACTGGTAGCGCGGCAGCGGCCGCCCGGCCTTGATCGGCGCGCTGAGGGGCAGCAGTTCGCCGTTGACGCGCACGCCGTCATCGGCGACGGCCACGGCATCGTCTTTAGCGGCTAAAACGCGCTTCATCATGTAGCCGTAGCCGCCCTCGCAGAAGCCGGCCCCGATGTAGCCCCGCTCCTTGGCGTCATCAAACACGCCGAGCTTCGGCGGGCAGAACAGGACGTAGGCCCCCTTCTCCACCGGCGCGCTGCTCGTCCAGTACAGGCCGACCGGAATGCTCTTGGTGGTGTTCACGCGGGCACCGGCGGCATAGCCGCCGGCCGCCAGCAGCAGGGCGGCCACGCCAGCGATGGCGACGCCTGCCGCGATGCGTTTCAGGATGCGGCTCATATCGTGATGCCCTCCCCTTCCGTCTCGGCCTGTGCGACGGCCCGCAGGCGGTCGCTGACCTTGGGCGCGGGGATCGCGGCGCGTGCCGAGAACACCGGGTCTTTGAAGTACAGGGGTTGCTTGCCGTAGATCGCCGGGTAGCCCGCGACGTAGATCACCATGTCGCCGGCCTCTTCGATCTCGCCCTGGGCGTTCTTCTTCGGCCCCGGCATCCGCAGGCATTCGTCCGGCGTCAGCAAGGGCCGCTGCACCTCCTGGTAGGTGCGCGACACCTGGCCCAGCATCGCCGCCGTGCGGCGGCCGCTGGTCGTGATCTGCTCCTTCACCACGGTGGTCTGCCCGGTGAGGCGGGACAGGTGTTCCGCCGTCTCGACGCGGTTGGGCGGATAGGCGTTCTGCACGTGGCAGTTCGACGTGATGCTTTCGTCGTGGCCGTAGCCCGTCTCGCGGCTCTTGAGCTGGTTAATGTCCTGGCAGATGAGGTAGCACTTGATGCCGTAGCCAGCCACGAAGGCCAGCGACTCTTGCATGATCTCCAGCTTCCCGAGGCTCGGGAACTCGTCCAGCATCATCAAGAGCCGGTGCTTGTAGTGCGCCACCGGGCGGCCGCCCTCGAAGTCCATCTTGTCGGCCAGCAGGCGCACGATCATGTTCACCATGACGCGCACCAGCGGCCGCAGGCGGGCCTTGTCGTTGGGCTGGGTGACGATGTAGAGGCTTACCGGGTCGTCCTCGTGCATCAACTGCTTGATGCGGAAGTCCGACCGGCTGACATTGCGCGCCACCACGGGGTCGCGGTACAGGGCCAGGTAGGACTTGGCCGTGGACAGCACAGAGCCGGCCTCTTCATCGGGCCGATCCATCATGTCGCGGGCCGCCGAGCCGATGGCGTGATGGTTCTGGCCGTCTACGTGCCCGTAGGTCGCCATTTCCATCCAAAGCTCGCCAATGTCCCGGTTCGGGTCGGCCAGCATCGCATCGACGGACGGCAGCGTGGCGGTGCCGCCCTCGTCCTTGGCCTTGTACATCGCATGCAGGATCACGCCGATCAGAAGCGCGAAGGCGGTTTTCTGCCAGTGCGAGTCCAGGCCCTTGCCGTGGGGGTCAACGATCAGCGTAGCGAGGTTCTGCACATCGCCCACCTCGTATTCGGTGCCGAGGCGGATCTCGTCCAGCGGGTTCCAGCAGACGCCGCCCGAGATACTGGCCGGCTCGAAGCGCAGCACCTTGTTCTTGGCGTGCTTCTGCCGCCAGCCGGCGGTCAAAGCCCACAACTCGCCCTTCAAGTCGGTGATGACGCTGCTCGCGCCCCACGACAGCAGCGTCGGCACCACCAGGCCGACGCCCTTGCCCGAGCGCGTGGGCGCGTAGGTCAGCACGTGCTCGGGGCCGCTGTGCCGCAGGTAGAAGAAATTGCCGTCCTTGTCCTGCCAGCCGCCCACGTACACGCCGGTGGCCGTGGGTGCGGCCTTGCCGGTGACGATCTCCAGGACGTTGCGCTCGCGCGGCAGCAGGCCGGCCGCCTGAATGTCCTTCTTCTCGGCCCAGCGGGCCGAGCCGTGCAGATACTCGTTCGCCTTCGAGCTGTTGGACGTGACGACCTTCGCCACGGCCACGCCCAGCAGGCCCACGGTAGAAACCAGCATCCCCATGCTGCCGGCCTTCATGATCTCTTCGGGGTACTGGCTGTACCACTTGTACGTCCAGTGCAGGATCGACCAGGGCGCGTACACGTGGCCCACGTTGGGGCCAAGGGTCGCGTGATAGGCGAACGTGTGGGCGAAGAACTGCGTCGCGGCCTGGAGGCCGCCGACCATCGAGGCCGCGCCCAGCACCGGCAGCAGCTTGCGCGGCTTCGGTTCGGCGGTTCGGACTTGCGGCCCTACCGCGTTGTTCATCTTGATCTTCATCTACTCCTTCCTTTCGTCGTTTTGATGGAGCCTTTCGCGACGATCAAGACGGCATCGCCGACCGCGATGCGCGTCAAGCGCCGGGCCGTGGCCTGGTCGATGGGCATAACCATGACCTCTTCACCTCGCTTCAAGAGGGCCAGCGCCTGGCCCTCGACGTTCCTGGTGCCCTGGAACAGAAAGGCACCTTCACCGGCAGTATATCGGGAATGCTTCGGTATATCGAAACCTTTAAGGCGCTTATCCTCGCGCTCGGCGATGTACTTGTCGACAGCGAAAACGCCCGGCGGCGTCTGGCCTACTCCTGTTCCTGGCCAAGGAACCCCCCGTCGCAGTGCGTGATCTGGTTGGGTTCCTTGCTGCTCCACGTGACGAGGAACATCACGCGGCAGTAGCACTTCACTTCCGCCGGCGATGCGAACCACACCGAGTTCGGACAGTGCTCGCAAACGGTGCTGGCTTTGGGGCGGCGGTTTTCTTCCAAGGCGTCCAACGTCGGGCTTCCGGTGGACGTGGGCGGCGTGAATGCCGGCGTCGGCGCTGTCGCCTCGGCCGGCTGCTGGCCGGCCGTCGCCTGCTCGGGCGACGGCTGCGGCTCCGGTAGCGTGCTGGTCGGCAGGGGGCCGCTGTCCAAAGCCGCCAGCGCCGCGTCCAGTTCGTCCTCGATGCCCTTGTTTTTCGGTTCGCTCATGGGTGTTCTCCTTCTTCAAAAGCGCCTGCCGCCGGCTCTCAAGAGCCGGATCGGCGAAGGTGATGGGTAGTTGGGAATCGACGGCGGCGCGGATTATCTGCGCCTTGAACTCCACCGTGCCGTTGACGGTGATGCGGTTGCCATAGCGTTGCATCGCCAGGCGCAGGGCTTCTTGCAATCCTTCGCGCGTGGCCTCGCGGGAGACTTGCAGACGGTCGCCGTCATCGCGCACGGCGCTCATGCCGGCGCGGAAGATGATCGTTCCCTTCTTTGTGATGTTGTCTACCACCGGCGCGTGGCCGGGCTTCGTCTGGCCCTCGCCCCGGATGGTGTTGCCCTTGAGGCCCTGGGCCGCCTCGCGGGCACGCAGGGCGGCCAGGGCATCGGTACTGCCGTGCTGCGCCTCCTTCTTGAGCCAGTCGGCCCACGTGCGCCGGCTGTGCTCGGCATAGAGCGCGGTGCGCTCCTGCTGGAACTGTTTGTTGATCGCCTGGATTTCGCCGCGCAGCGCCTTGCTCGCCTGGGCGTACAGCAGTTTCTTGTTCGTGCGGCCCTCGCCAACCACCTTGATCGTTGCGCGGCGCAGGCGGTTCGACCGCTTGACCGCCTCGATCAGCCGATCCTTGCGATGCCGGGCGCGCTCCAGGGCCTGGCCGCGCGCCGTGGTCAAGCTCTGCTGCTCGGCCTTGTACTTCGCGTACAGCTCCACGGTGTTGACGCGGAGACGGATGGGGTCTTTGCGGTACTGCCGCTTCGCGGTGGTTTGCGCCTGCCGTTCGGGCGAAGCCTCGAACGTGCCAAGCCGCGCCTCTAGGCTCGGCTTGGAAAGGTCGCGGGCTACTGTGCTCGCCTTGACCATCGTTCCGTCGCTGGCCTCGAACACGAGGCCATTGGCGCGGACGTGCAGCGCCAGGCCATTTTCGCGCATGACTTGGTGCAGATCCTGCCAGGACTGCACGCCCTTGATCTCGTCCAGGCACTCGCGCTTGATCCAGCCAACCAGGCTATCAACGCCGGCATGCCGCTCCATGTCGGCGGCCCGGCCCTCCGCGCCGCGCTTGCGCGGCTCGTGGTTGTCGCGCTCCAGGCCGTAGTCGCGCTCCAGGGCTGTGCAGAGTTCCGCCAGCGCCCGGTGCGGGTAGTACGGCTCATGCATCGTGTGCCGCGTCGGGTGAGTCTTGTTGATGGCGATGTGGATGTGCAGGTTGTCGGTGTCGTTGTGGACGGCACTGATGCGCTGATGCTCGCCATAACCCAGCCCGGCGCAGATGCGTTCCTCAATCGCGCGCAGAGTGTCGGCGCTGGGCTGCTCGCCGGCCCGGAAGCTGACGATCAGGTGGTAGGTCTTGTCACCCCTCGCGCGGGTGTTCGTGTGCTGGGTCGCCAGCACCTCCGTGATGGCGTCCTGGATGGAACCGGCCTCGCAGTTCGTCGCTTGCACGTGGCCCAGCCGGTGGTCTTTGCTTTGCGCATCGGTGATGTAGTTCGCCAGGCCCGCGAAGTCGCTCTTGCCAAGCGAGCGCATCGGCACGTGCTTGGCGATCATGGCCGGCTTCCCGGCTCTTTAGCCGCTAAAAAGCTCAAGGCACGACCCTCGGCTGAACCACGGACTTCATGATTCGGCTCATTTCGTCCTGGGTGGCCTCGATCCGGCCCAGCAGGGCCAGGATGGTGGCCTCGCCGAACTGGAGCGTTCGCACGTCATCGGTCAGCCAGAGCTTAAGCAGGCCGCCCAGGCGGCCAAGGTCGCCGTTGACACGCACCAGCTCGCGCACGTGCTGGTGCGTGTCAACGGCGACCTTGATCTGGTAGCCCTGGCCCACGTCGCGCAGGTAGCGCGCCACGCTGACGCCCGCCCTCTTGGCATTTGCCTCGATCTCTGCCCGCTCTTCCGGAAGGCAGTAAACCTTGATTGGCGGGCTGTTCTTGCGTGTGATCTTCTGGCTATCGTCGGTCACGATGCAAGCCCCCCCCCAAGTTCGCGCCCCGCTGGCAGCTCCAGCAGGGGGTTGATGTAGCCCATGTCGTCACCTCTCGTCTTTGCCGGCGGTAGCCGGCAGCCTCGCAGAGCAGGATTCCCCGTTGAGCGCCCCCGGCGCTAATAAGGGGAAGTGAAGTAGGACAACCCGTTTACGGGTGGGCCTACTTCACACATCCTGCCCAGCCCAGCCCAGCTCGCCAGCCAGTTTCCCGCCGAATGCTTGTTCGTGGTCTGGCTGAACCCGTATTGGGGGCCAATCGAGTACGAGGGCAAGGGGTTCGAGCAGTTGAAGGCGTACACAGCCAACAAGGGCCGCGTGTCCGCCATCATCAAGATTCCGGCGCTGAAAGAGGAAACCTACGGCCGCGACTTCGCCGAAATGCTCCAGGATCGGCGCACCTTCGATGAGGCCCTGGTCGATTCGGCGCTCACGATCATGACGCGGCAGCGGCTCAAGATCGTGAAAACCCAGCTCTTCGCCCAACTCGAAAACGCGGCGGTGCTCTGATGGCGGCCGACGACAAGATCGAGGAACTGATACGGGAGATCGCGGCCAAGCACGGCATCGCCGTGGGCCGCGACGATCCGATCTTGATCCTCCAGACCATCAACATGAAGCTGATGCAGGACAGCGCATCGGCGCAGCAGGAAATTCTGGACGCATTCAAGTCGGAACTGGAGTCCATCGCCCACCGATGGGGTGATGACGCCAAGGGGAAGGCAGAAAGGACGCTCAACGCGGCGTTGGCGGCCAGCAAGGACGCCATGACGCGAGGGATGCAGGAGGGCGCGAAGGCGGCCGCCGAGGCCGTGCGGCGCGAGGTTGAGGCGGTGACAGCGCAGCTCGTCGCGCCGATCCGCGAGGCGCGGCGCGACGCAATGATGAACATGGTCGCGGCCGGCATGGCGGTCGTGGCCGCTGGCCTGGCCCTGTGGGCCTCGCTGTAGATGGCGATGCGGGATCTCATCGTCAGAACTGGCGATGGTCGACTACGCCGGCGGCATCGCCAAGTTCGGCGATGCTGGCCAGTCCCCCGGCATCGTCGCTTGTGACGATGCTGCAGGATGACCGCCAGGCCCTCGGCGGGCCTCCCTCGCCAGAAGTGGCGATGCTCGAGAAAAAAGCCCGGCAACCGCCGGGCTTCGCTTTTATGCGGGCCTGACTGACAGGGCCAAGGACTGCGATCTCCCTGGCCGCTCCTGGGCCTGGGATTGCTTGCGCTCCTGCTCCTGCTTGCGCATCAGCAGCTCATGCCGGCGGGCGGCCTCGCGCATGGCATCCCAATCGGAAGCCAGCTGGGGGTTGTCGGCGCGCATCTTGCGCGTCGCCAGCTCTTCGATCTTCGGCGAGTGCAGGCCCATGCCTTCCTTGATCTCGCGGACGGCCTCCAGGCGCGCGTGAAGCGTCTGCAAGCGGGCCTGCTGCTGCGCCTGCTGGTTCTACCAGGCTCGCTTAGAGCCGGGCAATGACAGTCGGCCAGGCGCGGACGCCTGGGTCTGCTGCAAGCGGGACTGCTGCCGGTCGATCAGGTTTTCCAGCCTGTCCTCGATGTGCTCCACCTGGTCGTGCTTGGCCTGAACGTAGAACGCCAGGGTTTCGGGGTAGGACTGCTCTACCGGGGCCGCCTCTAGGGTGGCCTGCTGCTCGATTTCGGCCGCCTGGGCGGCCTCCAGCAAGTCGGCTCCGGTTTCCTCGCGCGAAGCGCCGAAGGCGGCACCGCCGAGGGTGGTCGGCGCGCTGACGCTGGCCGGCCGACCCTCGGTGCCGCTGCCGGGGATGGTGAGTCGTTTCAAGGGCATGCCTCCTTTTTAGCCGCTAAAGCTACATGGAGCGCCCCCGCGTCAGTTTCGGGGCCTCTGCGGCGACTGCCGCCTTGCCCTGGGCGTTGTAGCTGATGCTCTTTGCGCTCCCGATTTCAGGTACTTTATCGAAATCCAATCGCGCGTGCACGACAAAGCTCTTGCCGGCCTGTTGGTACACATGAGTAGTGTCAGCGTGAACGATGACGCCTGCGTAGGTTTGCATTTTGTCGGCCGCTTGGGCCGTATACAGGTTGTAGATACCGGGCTTTAAGGCACCAGCTTTGTCTACTTTCTGATTCGTCCAAGCGCCGTCCTTTTCGGACTGAACGATGCGTTGACCGTTCATGACCAAGAGGCGTTCTTTCATCGGGCACTCCTATATGGTTGCCGTGGTTCTCAAAAGGGTGATGGTGACCCCACGCAAGCCGCGCTCCAACAAAAAAGCCGACCTCGGCAAAGCGAGGCCGGCTCTTCTCTGCGGCCGGGATGTGCGTTTTGTCAGGGTTCCAGGGTAATTTTAAGGAAAACCAACCCCAACCGATTTATCAGGTCTTTTTGCGCCCGCCGCTGGTCGGATCGGCCGGCTGACCTTGCGCCATGACGGTTTCCAAGGCTTCCAGTCGGCCCCGAAGCCCGGCCACTTCCTCGCGGGACTGGGCAGCATCGCGCTTCGCCTAGTCGCGCTCGCCCTGGGCGGCGGTCAGCCGCTCGGCCTGGCGGTGCGCCTCGGCGGCCATCATCTTGCGCTGCTCCTGGTGGGCCTGCTCGGCCGCCTCTGTCTTGGCCTGCACCTTCACCAGCTCGGCGCGCACCTGGTCGCGCTCGGTTGCGGCTGCGTCGGTGGCCTTACGCTGCTCGGCCTGAGCGGCCCGTGCCTGGTCGGCGCGCAGCTCGCCGACGCGGCGCTTGATCTCGGCAGTACGGCTAAACGCGGGCAAAAAAAGCCCCGCTCGATGGCGGGGCGATGCCCGGCGCTGAGCGCGTCAGCCCTCCAGCAGCGCGACAAGCTGCACGGCGCCAAGGTCGGCCTCAAACTCTTGGCCGTCATCCTCGTACTTGAGCCAGGCCCATCCTTCAGCCGGGGGCCGACGGTTGAGGATAAGCCGCGCCGGCCGGTCGTCGTGCTTGACCTGGATGATGGACTTCTTGAGCTTGTCGGGATCGGCCTCCTTCGACTCCCTCTTCCCCTTGGTGCCATCATCCTGCAACCCCTGCTCGCAGCCGCCGGCCTCAGCGTCGGTCTTGCCGGTCAGCACATCGACGGTGTTGGGATCCCGGTCACCGTCCTGGTGACTGCGCTTGTCTTCCAGGAACTCGCGCAGCAGCTTCACAGAGCCGCGCGTCAGCTCTTGGCTGTCGTCGGCCAGCCAGGCGGCCACCTCGTCGGGGTTCTTCTTGTAGGCCGTCACCAGCTCGTTGATGACGGTCACGTCCTTGCCCCGCCCGCTGTTGAAAGCCTCGGCGATGGGTTCGGGCAAGTCCAGCAGCGTGACGTGCTGCGTGACGAAGGCCGGCGACTTCCCGATCTCCTTGGCGATCTCGCCCTTCTTCTTGCCCTTCGCCAGCTCGCGGCCGATGAAGTCGGCGATCTCGCGCGCCGTCAGCTCGTTGCGTTGCAGGTTCTCGATGACCTGGTCGGCCTCGTTGTAGTCGTTGTCGATGAAGGCCGGGATCGTGGCCTTCTGCGCCCACTTCGAGCCGCGATAGCGCCGCGCGCCGTGGTTGATGAGGTAGCGCCCCGGCGCATCCTGGTTCTCGCGCACGCTGATGGGCGACTTCACGCCGCGCGCTTTGATCGTCTCGCCGATCTCCGCGATGCTCTCCAGCGAGAAGCCGGGGTTGGCGGCCGTGCGCGGCTGGTTGGGATCTTCGTCGATCAGGTCAAGCGGCAACTCCTGCGGGCCTGCGGCGCCGGCGTTGGCCGCCGGTTGCTCGTTCAGCAGGCCAGCCAGGTCGCCCAGCCCGTCCAGGCCCAGCCCGGACGATTGCGGCTTATCCTGTGCCTTCTTCTTGGCGTTGGTATTGGCGCTCATTGCGCGATCTCCATCTTCGTGAACACGTAATCCGCCAGCACACGCACCTCTTGGGTGGCCTTTCGCGCGGCGGTCTTCTTGATCTTCCACACCGGCATCTGCTCGCCCAGCGCCTCGGCGATGCTGTCTCGGTTCCCGACGCTGATGGGCAGCACGAGTTGCGGGTACGCCTGGCGCAGTGCTTCGAGGTTGTTGATGTGCCGCTGCTTGCGGCCGTCCACCATGTTCGGAAGCATCCCCAGGAAGCGCAGGCGAGGGTTCTCCTTGCGGAGGTTGCTGACGACAGCAACCATCTTCTTCATGCCCTGCAAGCTGTACGCCTCCATTTCGATGGGCGACAGCATGTAGTCGGCGGCCAGCAAGGCCGCGGTCATGGCGACGCCAAGGGAAGGGGCCGTGTCGACCAGGCACACGTCGAAGGAATCAGCCAGCACCGCAAGCGCGGCGCGCAGGGCTGCGCCAGCCTGGCGGTAGTCCATCCGATCCAGGTTGGCCAGCGCCGGGTCTGCGGAGAACAATGCAATGCCCGCCTCGGCGTCGCGTTCAGCCAAGCGGCCGCGCAACTCGTCGGCTTTGCCGGCGAACAAGGCGCTTGCCGGAATGCCGCTGTCATGCTCGGCCAGCGTGAAAGAGGCATTGCCCTGGGTGTCCAGGTCGATCACGGCAACGCGAAGACCACGCTCCAGGAAGTCGAATGCCAGGTGGCAGGTGGCAGGTGGCGAAAGTCTTGCCCTGACCGCCCTTCTGAATTGCCGTGACCAGTGTTTTCATGACTTGGGTTCCTGTTTCCTCTTGGCGTCTGCTTCCCACTTCTTGACGATGAACGCTTGATGCTCCGGCAGTACCGCCGTCACCCGCTCGAAGCCCTTGGGGATCTGTGCCCCTGCGGCTACCCACACGCGACTGACCGCCTGCGACACCGCCCCCTTGGTCAGCCCCAGCGAAGTGACAAACTCTGCCTGGGGCCGGCCATCGACCAACACGCCGCGCGCTATGTCGATCGTCTGCTGCCCGATCTCCAGCCCCTTGATGGCCGTCTGGAATTGGGCTTCGGTTAGCCGTTTCTTCATGGATTGCACCCATAGAACTCCACACCCGGTTTGTTGAAAAAATGGCAGTGCCAGCCGCCGACCACACGCGTACGTTTAGCTAAATATTTAGAAGCCGTCAAGCGTTTTAGCGGCTAAAAATTCGTCCGCACCTTGTCAATAACCGACGCCGCCACGGCAGCCGCCTGGGCCTGCTTCCAGTGGTCGGCATCCACCGCGCACGCGCAAAGCGTGGCTCCGTTCTGGCCGTAGAACACGGCCGGTCCTCTACCTTCGCCTCGATGCGCAGCGCCTCAGCTATGCCGCATGGGCGGCACTGACGAAGAACGTCATCAGCGGCCCCACGGTTCGGGTGCCACCGCTCGCAAAGCACACGTCGACGGAACCGCCGCTGACGTGCGGATCAACGCCGTCCACGAGTCACCAGGGGTCAAGGCCCATCCCTTCGGACTGCGCGCTGTACCAGTAGGCCGGCGCATCGCCGTTCAAGTCGCTGGCCGCGTACTCGCGCACCAGGACGGCCACGCGGCCCGTGGTCGGCTCCACGAAGCCAGGCGGGTAGGGCAGGGTCTGCTTTGCCATGTCAAAGCCCTTTCGGTTTGAAGATCGAAACGAAGTAGGTGATCGCGGTCAGCGCCGCGAAGTAAGCCAGGAACGACCAGCCGGCATACACGCCGGGCGTGTTCCAGTGGTAAAGCATCCGTACGAACTGGAAGAAGGTGATGATCGACAGCACCCACTTGAGCACCGGCCAAACCAGCACGGTCGCCACCCATACGAACTTGACCAGGCCGGCCACCAGGCCCCGGCCTTCGGCCTTGGGCGCGGCAGGCTGCACCGGCTCGGGAGCCGGCGGCTTGCTCGCCCTGGGGAACTTGACGACGTTGGACATGGCTTGACCCTCCACACGGTTACGTGTTGAATGCTGGATGCTCCCACTCGGAAGCATGGTTACGGTGTGCCAGCACCAGGCCAAGCGCCCCGGATCACTCCGGGGCGTTCCTCTACCTGCGGCCGTCGCTACACTTTAGCCGCTAAACTGGACTTCACCCCCTTGGGGCGATAGGATCGAATCCTATTGAACCGACTGGAGGCCATTATGCGAACCACCCAACAACTGAGCATCACCCTGCCGAACGACATGGCCGACGTGGTGAAAACGAAGGTCAAGACCGGGGAGTACGCGAGCGAAAGCGAGGTCATCCGCGACGGCCTGCGTGCGCTACTCGCGCGTGATCGTGCCGTCGAGTCCTGGCTTCACAACCAGGTCGGCCCGGCGTATGACGCCCTGAAAGCCGATCCCTCCCGAGCCGTCACCGCCGACCAGGTGCGCGCCCGCCTGGCCGCCGAGTATGCGAAGGCGCAATGAGCTACGCGGTCTTCTTCTCGCCCGAGACCGAAGAGCAGCTTGCCGAGCTGTACCGCTACATCGCCGCGGCGGCGTCGCCTGACGTTGCCGCTCGCTACACCGAGGCAATCGTCTCCTACTGCGAGAGCCTGCGCACGTTCCCGCTGCGCGGCACCATGCGCGACGATGTGCGGCCTGGCTTGCGCATCACGAACTACCGCAAGCGCGCCGTGATCGCCTTCGACGTGGCCGGCGATCTGGTTTACATCATCGGCGTGTTCTACGGCGGGCAAGACTACGAGTCGATCCTTCACGACGACGCGGACGACTGAATTTCCTGGCTTCTTGACACTTGAGGGGCGCATTCACGCCCTTGGTCTGGCAGCTCCCCCCTTCCTTGGCGTTCAACCTTGCGGCCTTCGAGCCGGTGCTGTCGTTCGCAACGGCTATGGCGCTGCAATTATCGCGGCCTTTACAGTTGGGGAGTCCAGAGGGAGCCTTGGCTCCCTCTGGAAGAGCACTAATTTCTTCCAGGCGATTGCGTCTGGCTATCCTTAGCTCTAGCGCTGTAGGCGCTCCATTCTTGGGGTGAAGGCCGTAGGCCGAGGGGCAACGCCCCTGGGGGGATGGGAGGCCGCTTTAGCGGCCGGGTGGGATCGAGAAGGGGAGCCCCCCTTCGGCCGCCGGTCATTCTGCGCGGCACCTTGGGCCGGTTTGCCGTTTTTTTCGACACCTGGTTAACTACTAGGTTAATACAATGGTTATGAAGGGTTAAAAGCCGGTTAGCTTGGCCGGAAAACGCTCGCAAACCGTTGATACGCCAAGGAAAAGGCTCGAAGGGCCGCCCCTCAAGTGTCAATGGATAAGCCCCTCAAGGGTCAATAGTCTGCCCGCCAAGTGTCAAGGTTCGCGCCCCTCATCTGTCAGCACCCCCGCCCCTCAAGTGTCAGCACGGCAAGGGCCTTGCCAACAGGCTGATCCACAACTTCTGTGGATAAAGCCTGCCGGATCAAGCGCATAGGCCGCCTCGACGGCCGCCGGCGCAGCTCCGGGCGGCCGATTTCGAGGCCGGCCCCTCATCTGTCAGCATCGCGCCGGGGTGCACTGCCCCCCAAGTGTCAAGAAACGCCCCTCAACTGTCACCGGCCGGCGTTTTGTCCCCAAACGATCCACAAGGCCGACTAGGCGGCGCAGGCCCGCCAGGGGCGAGACGGGCGGCCTTGGCCGCTTGGCGCAGCACGACATAGCCGGTTCTCGCGGCCGCAAGCCGGGAGAATCCCCCGCAGCTCGGCCCCTCAAATGTCAAAGAGTGAATCTCATCGTCGGATGTGGCGATGCGAGATCCGGCGCCGGCCTCCGCCATCGTCGGATGTGGCGATGGTCGACCGTGGCCAGGACGTGGCCAGCCTCGCCGGAAGTGACGATGCTGCAGCTCGACGTGCGCGGTACTGCCTCGCCGGAAGTGGCGATGCTCGAGAAAAAAAGCCGCCTCGATCTCGGGCGGCTCCAGGGGAGGGCAGGGCGGCGATCACCGCTTGCAATGCACCAGGTCGTCGTTCACCCACGCGCTTTCGACCAGACCGTTTTCGCGCAGCTCGTCGCAAGCTTCGCCTACCTGCTCGCGCCACTTCTTCGGGCGGGTGGAATCCGAGCCGCACATCAGCCGGAACGTCTCCAGCTTGAGCGGGTAAGGCTCGGCGGATTCAAACCTGAAGCGCAACACCTGGATTTCAATGAAAGAGGGAGTAATGCTGTGAGCTGCTGATGAGCAGCTCGCGGTAGACAGCCAATGGCGATCGTACGCCCAGACCTTGGCGCGGCCGGCCGTTGATCTCATCGGCG
>NZ_QJTC01000037.1 GCF_003217575.1 Xylophilus ampelinus
TCATCTGTCATCTACGTTCCCACGTTGTGTATGTGGGAACGTAGGCTGTCAGGTCATGAGGTGTGACTCAAGGGCGTGATTAATTGACCGCGTACGCGACAGCTACGACAACGCATTGGCCGAGACCATCAACGGCCTCTACAAGGCCGAGCTAATCCATCGCCGGGGACCGTGGAAAACCGAGGAAGCCGTGGAGTTCGCGACCCTCGAATGGGTGTCTTGGTTCAACCACCAACGCCTGCTCGAACCCATCGGGTACATCCCGCCTGCAGAGGCTGAGGCAAACTACCACCGGCAACTCGCCAGTCAAGCCACAGCGCTGGTGGCATGACTTGAACCAAACAGCCTCCGCGAATCCCGGGGCGGTTCAGTACTCGCTGATCGAGACGGCCAAGGCCAATGGCATCGAGCCCTATGGCTACCTCGTCGCGCTGTTCAAGAAGTTGCCATTGGCGCAGACCGCAGACGACTACGAGGCGCTGCTGCCCTGGAACATCGCGCTCGGATCAAAGTAGACCGCACTGCGTACACCGGCCTTCCGCCGCTCGCAAGGCCGTGGTTGTTTGAGCGCTTACGACGATGCGCGGGCGCATCGCTGAGTCGGCTATGCCGCACTGGATGAAAATACAGTTATTCCGCCGCGATGGAGTTCTACTTCTCGTTGATGCACCAGCAGGGTTGGGTGATGCCCAGGCATGAGAGCCACCTACGCAACCAGCCGCTCGGCTGGCCGCCGCATCCGCCCGACCCGCCGCTGCTTTATGACGTAAACATCGTCGCTGTCTCCCGATACCGGCCGAATGTCGACCATCGCCGTATCTGGCGATGGCGGCCACCTGCTCATACCTTCGGTGTGTGTTTCTTCTTATGCACCTGCGGCGGCAAGGCCAGCTTCCCTTTGTCGTAGGCATATGTGACAGAGGTATGCACGTCATTTTTCGGCATGTCCTGCGGCGCAAGCAAGCTCCGGTCGTGCATCACGAAACGATCCACGCCGGTACGGAGCTGCTGCAAAGCATGATGCTGGGTCAACTCCAAGATCGGGCCTTTGTAGCTCTTCGCATGGCTCGCATCGGCATCCGTCGCAGTGGCTTGTGCATTGGTGGCTTTTGTTTTGACTACCTGCTGCAAGGCTTCACGCGACTGCTGGCGGGCCTGCAAAGGCTTCTCGGCATGAGTGATGTACCACGCTGGCGGTTCTGGCGTGAATCGCTTCAACTGACCATCGTTCTGCTTGAACGCGACCGGCACCGCCTTGTCCGCAGAGTTGTCGTAGATCAGTGCAGTGTCGGCATGGTCAAGCGCGCATGCCAGGAGCTTCATCGCACTGTCGTACCGTTTGCGCACCGTATTGGGGTCAACCGCGTGGCCGCCTTCCTTGACGCGGTTATCGACCCGGCCGACGTTGATTTCGGCGCTGCTTGTCGTGACGAAAACCACGGTCACCTCGAAGCCAGCCGCCTTCGCTTGCGTGAGGATCGCCACCTTTTCAGGCGTGCTCATTACCGTCTCAAAAGCGAAAGACCGACCTGCTTGCAGAGCGTCGAGACGCTGCTTTTCAGCCTGGTTCGCCGCCTCGATGTTGCGCTCAAGGTCGGTCGCGTCCGGCATCGAGGACTTGAGACCCTTCGCTATGTCGTCGGCGTTGATGTACTCGCCACGAAACCCAAATGCAGGCGCAGCGAGAAGTTCAGCGTTGATGGTGGATTTACCGCTGCCGTTCGGCCCGGCGAACATGACCACCCGAGGTGGTAAGACGTCTGCGTCGTGCGACCCAGGAACAGGATCGCTAGGATTCATGCTGTGCGGTTGTATCCCTTTTTGTTGACGGCCTTGAGAACGTCAGGGTGGACCGAGGCGACACGTTTCTCAACGACCCCGGTGCCGCGGAGCTTAGCACCAGCTTTAGGCGTTTCGACTTCAAGGTGTCGATGCACGACTTGGCTTACGATGCCACGTTCGCTCACGCTCAAACCGCCTACGTGGCGTGGAGAAGGGGGCGCGTTGTCGTTCGCAACCGGACCATACACCGGCAGACCGAGTGCCTTGGCCCTAGCCACGGCACGCGCTACGCCGACGTTTGCGATTTCCGCCGCTTGGCCGCTTGTCACAAACCTAGCCATATCGAAAGCCATAGCATAGTCCTTTGTTGTTGTCTAACATTTTAGGCGCTTTGTCGTGACTTGGATAGCTGCAAGGGCAAGAGGGGTTCAATAGGGTAGCCAATTGAAGGGCGGACGATTTGAATCGGTACTCTGACTTCTTGGCCGGTACTATCATGGACAGTCATTTTGGGTATACCCAAAATGACCGAACCCCCCAAGCCAAACGAGTCGCAGCGAAACACCACCACCTGGTCTATCGGCCGATGAGCGTTTGATGTGGATGTTCGATCACGACCTGGCTGGGATGACCGAGGCGGAGAGCACCGAACTGTCAGTTTGGATCGTTCGCACGGTTCGCTGCGAGAAGCGTGGCGAGCTAAATGACCTGGCAGCGAAGCCGCCTCAGAACTTGACGGAGGAACAGCGCCGGCTTCTTCGCATGGCGCGTTGGCTGAATGAAGAATGATTCCAACCATCTCAAAGTCGCACGCATCTACCTGCGTGTCAGTACAGACGAGCAGGACTTAACCAGACAGGCCGCTGTCGTAGAGAGCACCAGGGCCGCCGGCTTCTACGTCGCCGGCATCTACCGCGAGAAGGCTTCAGGCGCTCGCGCCGATCGCGCCGAGCTGCTGCGCATGATTGGCGACCTGCAACCCGGTGAAGTCGTTGTAGCCGAGAAGATCGACCGCATCAGTCGGTTGCCGCTGCCCGAGGCCGAACGCCTCGTGGCATCGATCCGCGCCCAGGGCGCGCGCCTGGCTGTCCCTGGCGTGGTCGATCTGTCCGACCTGGCCGCCGAGGCGAAGGGCGTGGCAAAGGTGGTGCTGGAGTCGATCCAGGACATGCTTTTGAAGCTGGCGTTGCAGATGGCCCGCGACGACTACGAGGATCGCCGCGAGCGGCAGCGGCAGGGCGTCGAGCTGGCGAAGGACGCCGGCCGCTACACCGGCCGCAAGGCCAACACCAAGGTGCATGAACGCATCGTGGCGCTGCGCACCGCAGGCCACAGCATTCCAGAGACGGCCAGGCTGGCCGGGTGCAGTGAAAGCCAGGTCAAGCGCGTATGGGCGCTGCACAACCAGGCGCAGGCGTGACCTACTCGGCCGCCTCCAGCGCGCGCAGGCATTCCATGATCGCCGCCCGCTCCAGCGGATCGAGCTTGGCGAGCTTCGCTTGCCAGCGGGCTTTCTTCCGCTTGATGCGCTCGCGCTCGCGGAAGTTGCTGCCGAGGTAGCGCATATCGTGCAGCTCGGCCGGCTCGGGGTAGTTCATCCAGAGCCGTTCGATAGCGATGCCGCCGCGCGTCATCTCGTCGAAGTCGATGGTTCTCCATGACGCCAAGGGAGAGCTGTCATAGATCGTTGAGCTGTAGCCCGACACCATCACCGCGCACGGCAGGCCGGCCAGCACGTCGAGCAGCCGCACGTGGTCGGCGTCGTCGTATTCGTGGCGGTAGAGCTTGCCGCCGCGCCGACTGTCCATCACGTAGGGCGGATCGACGTAGACGAACTCGGGGCCGGTGAACGGTTGGGACTCCAGCCAGGCCACGGCGTCGCCGTGGTGCAGCGCCAGGCCGGGCATGTCGAGCTGCTGCCAGACCTCGATCACCTCGGGATCAACGTCGATGCCGACGCTGCGGGCAGCGGGCCGCTTGCGCTCCAGGATGTTGCCGCCGCCCAGGTGCGTTTCGATGTACGTGTCGTGAGGCGGGATGTTGTTGATGATCGTCTGGTAGACGCCGGCACCGCCCTTGCCGCCGGGGTATCTCATGGCCTTCTTCCTGGAGTAAATCGGGACTTGGCCAGCATCGTCAGAAATGGCGATGCTGTCAAGGGAAGGCTGGCCGGACCTGCAGCGTCAGAGCCGACGATGCGACGCTGCTGGAGCGACCTGCAGCACCGCCAGGAATGGCGATGCCGGATCGCTCAATAGTTGGGGATGTAGACCACCTCAATGTCCACGCGTTGGTTCTCGCGCCGGCCCTCGGCCGTCGAGTTGTCGGCCACGAAGTCGGCGGCCGATGCGAAGTTCACCATGATCTTGAGCGGCGACACGCCGCGCGCTACCAGGTACGACCTGGCCGAGAGCGCGCGACGCAGCGCAAGGGCCTCGTCGGCCGCGCTGGGCCGTAGCGTGCTGGTGCGGCCGCTGATGTAGATGATCGCCGCGTTCCTGGCGTCGGCCAGCAGCTCCAGGGCCTCGGGTGTGGGCTGGAACGTCGCGCTGCTGTCGGGGAACGACACCGAGACGCCCGACTTGATGGGCGTCCCGAAGTCGCCGGCGTCGCCGGCGGCCAGGGCGCTTTGCGCGCTGACCAGGAACGCCAGGGAGAGGGCCAGAAGAACGGGTTTTCGCATGAGGCAGGACTCCAATCAGAAGAACAGGTAGCCGGCCTTGCTCATGGGGATGCGGATCGACCAGAGCGCGGCCAGGTGCAGCGGGTAATAGGCGTAGAAGGCCCAGCGCAGGCGCGGCAGGCGCACGTCCATCCGCGAGGCCAGGAAGAGCACCGGCAGGGCCGCCAAGGCCCACAGGTTGCGATTGATGAACCACAGGGCCGCGCAGGCCAGCACCGCGACCGCCGCGGCGGCCCAGCCCGGCCGGCGCGTGTACGACCACACGGCCAGGCCGAAGGCCACGGCCGGCCACCAGTATTCGACCGAACTGCCGCCGACCAGGAACGCGACGCCGGCGGCCGCCAGGTGCAGCTTGCCGCCACGTTCGACCAGGTAGGCCGTGGACGTGACAACCAATAGCGTGAACAACACGTTGAGCGGCCACCACCCGGCATAAAGGCCGCCCAGGGCTACGAAGGGCACCGAGGCCAGCGCGCCGAACACCGCCAGGCGTGACATGGTGCGGCCGTACCCGCCGCGTTCGAGCGTGCCCGGCCGGGCCAGGTTGTAGGCCAGGACGAACACGAAAAGGGGGAGCGCCACGCGGCCGGCCTCGAACAGCACCGGCAGCGTGGCGTTGAACAGGTACTTGTTGACGTGATCGCCGGTCATGAGAGCCAGCGCGAGCCACTTCAAGCCTTCGACCGTGCCATCGGCGACGGTCAGGCGTGGCAGCGCCGGCACGGCATCAGCGCGCAGCGTCTGCAACTTTGTCCTCCTGGTCGCTCAGTCGGAACGACACCGTGCGGGGCACATAGCCGGCCACGGCCACGCTGCGAGCCGCTGCGGCGACCGGCTGGAGTGTTGGTGCCGTCCTGGCTGCCGGCGTGACCTGCTGGGCCACCGTGGGGGCCTGGCTGGGCATCGACGGCGTGGCCCCGGCCTTCGTCACGTCGAGCGTGACGAACCGGGCTTCGAGCCAGTCGGCCCACTTCGATGCCCTGCGCATCAGGTCGGCGCGGTACGCCCCGTTGAACTCCGGCGTGCGCGAGTGGTAGTTCGCCGCCTTCGTCCACAGGTCGCCCTTGTCTTTGCGGATGTGCATCCGCAGCCGCCAGGCGGCCAGGTCGAACGAGTAGCAGCCAGCGGCCGCTACATCGTTCGCCGTGATGCCGTACCGGGCCAGGTCGCCCAGGTACGCGGTGTTGAACTGCATCGGGCCAACGTCATGCGTGCCATTCGAGTTGCGCACCCACTGGCCCGGCTTGCCGCCCTCCTTCTCGGCGACGGCCAACACGATGTTGGCCGGCACCTCGTACTTGACGGCGGCCGAGATCGAGCAGACGACGCGCTCCTGGAGCTGCGGCGGCAGATCGGCGAAGAACGGCATGCCCTCCCCTCCCTCAGTTCAGCCAGGACTGACGGCGGCGCTCTTCGTCCTCGCGCCGGATGCGTTCGTTGTACTCGGCCAGGGCGCGGTCATAGTCGCGCGCTTCGACCCAATACCCGCCCCGTTCTGTCGTCCCGACATAGCGCGGCAGCGTGCCGCTGTTGGTGAAGTCGGTGTAGGCGTGGCCGGTGTAGGCCGCGCAGAAGTCGGGCATCTGGTTGCTGATGTATGTACGGCCGTCATCGCCACCCGTCCAAACCCGCATGGTGGAGTTCAGCGACTGCGCGTCGCAGCGGCCGGCTCCTTGCGAGATCGCCGACACGAGCGACTGCATGTGCGGCGTTTGGTTGGCGACCGGGCAGAGCTGGAGGAAGTTCGCGCGTGCGCGGATCGTGTCCGAGAGCTTGCGCTTCGTGATGTTGAAGTACCGCGACAGCGACGGCGTGCATTCGCTCGGACGAGTGCCCGACGACAGGCACAGGATCGCCTCGCAGGCCAGGCGCGTGTCGCCTGTCAGCACGTCTTGCGCGCTGGCGGTGCCGGCGGTCGATCCGAGGGCCACCACGAGGGCGGCCAGGGCAAACTGTTTCTTCTTCATGGTTGGACTCTCCTTGGTTACGCAGTTGTGTCGTCGCGGCCTGGTTCGCGGTTGGCGAACGCGGCTACTTCGGACTCGGGATCGGCATCGGCGGGGCCGGATGCCAGGCTGTTGCCGCTGAAAGTCGGCGCGGGCTGCTGGTCGGGCACGTCGATGTTCTCGGCCGTGCCGCTGCCCTGCGCCCTGATCGCGGCGGCGATCTTTCCGCCGGTGGTGTCGGCGATCCGCTCGGCGGCGGCATCGCGCAGGCTCGCGGCCTTGGCCTTGGCAACATCGGCGGTTCCCTTCGCCAAGTTCGCGCCGGCGTCGGCCGCGATGCGGCCAGCCGTGCCGAGGGCCGACGCGGCCGACGCGAGCAGACCGGGGCCGGTACTGCCCGGCACGGCCTGCTGACCGCCCTGCTGTCCCTGGCCTTGGCCCTGACCGCCGGCGGCGGGCTTGGGTTCGTTCTTGGCAGCCCTGTCGGCACCGTTGCCGGTGCTGGCTGTCGAGCCGCTGCCCTGGCCGCCGGCGCTGTTTTTGTCGCCGCCCTTCGAGCTGCCCGAGCTGCTGCCGGTCGAGGTGCTGCCGCCGCCCGAAGACGATCCGCCGCCGGAGCTGCCGCTAAAGCCTGCTGCCTGTGCGAAGGGCGTGCCGCCAGTGCCGGCGTCGCCCCCGCCCGCACCACCGCCCGAGCTGCCGCTGCCCGAGCCACTGCCCGAGAAGGCCGACATGACGTCCGTGCCTGCGGAGACGTTTTCATTGGCCTTCGAGAAGGCCGCCATGACGGCCGACGCACCACCGGCGGTCGAAGCCACGCCGGCGGCTAGGGCCGCGCCGCCGGTGGCGGCCGCCGCTGCGGCCATGCCTGCGGCGCCGAGTGCTGCGCCCGCGCCGAACTGTCCGACCGCACCGACGCCTGCACCCGTTGCGATGCCCCCGAGCATCGACGGCACCTTGTTGACCAGGTACAGCAAAACAATCGAGACGATGAGCATCACGCCCATTTCCTTGATCGTGATGCCCGCGCTCATGCGGTGGTAGTAGTCGTCCAGGAAGGTCTTGCCGATGCCCACGATGAGCACCATCGCAAAGAGCTGCATCGCCACGTTCAACACGGTCTTGAAGTAGCCGATGGCCATGTCCGAAGTCCAGCGCGAGCCGCCGAACCCCAGGAAGAACACGCCGCCGTAAGCCAATATCCAGCCCGACACCAGCATCAGCAGCATGTTCACGCCGACGAGTGCCAGGATCACCAGAATGACCGCCGCGATGATGATGCCCACGGCGCTGTTCACAGGCGACCAAACCGACGATTGGTCGATCACCTTGTTGAAGATCGCGAAGCCCACATCGACAACGCCAGAAGGGGAAAGGGCGCTGCCCAATCCAGTCGCGTTGCCCCCGAGCTGTCGCAGCGACGTGTAGATCGAGGACGCGAAGTTGGGGCCGTTGACAAGCAGCCACCAGAAGAAGCCGGTAAACATGATGAAGCGGAAAAACTCGGCGAAGAACTCGCCTATGTCCGATTTGCGCAGGGCCATCATTCCGCCCGTCCAGACGAGCGAGATCGTCGCCAGACACCAGAACAGCCAGGTCGCCGCCGTGGTGATGGCAGTGGCCCAGCCGCTCGCGGCCGCCTGGTAGCGTGCCAGGACGCTATCGAGCACGTCCGAGCTGTCCACCTGGGCATGCGCGTCGATGGCGAAGAAGGCCAGCCACAGCGCGACCGGCACGGCGATTGTTTTTAGCGTGGCTGGCGTTCGCATCGCATCCCCCTCACCAAGTCCGGCCGGTGCTGGGCTTGAAGGAACCGCGCCGCGCGCAGGCGTCCGCGAACTGCTGCCGTACGCTTGCGTCCACCTTCGCCACGTTGCCGGGCTTGCAGTTCTTGTCGTTCACTTCCGGCATGGCGACGGTAGCCGCCGGTTTGGGCTTGTTGTCGCAGCCTGCGACCAAGGCCGCCACGAGGGCGGCCAGGGCCAAGGCCAGGGCCTTGTTCGTCTTCATGCGCTACCCCCTCACCAAGTCCGGCCGGTGCTGGCCCGCGTGGTGCCGCGCCGGAACTGTTCATCGGCGGCCTGGGTCTGCGCTTCCTTGTTGGCGTCCGCCTGCATCTTGGTCGCCATCGCGTTCTGCTGTGCGATCAGCAGTCCGCGAATCTGCAAGAGCTGATTGGCCTGCTGGCTGGCGAGCTGGTTGGCGTAGCCGATGGCCTGCATTTGCCCGGTCGCACCTTGTGCCGAGGACTGGAGACGCTGCAACGTCGCCGCATCGGCGGTCAGGTTGGTTTGCTGCTGGTCGAGTCCCTTGAACAGCGCATCGTTAGCCTTCTTCTGCGACTGGCTGGCGAGCGTTGCGACGTTGCCCAGCGCAGCGCGCTCGGCATCCGAGCAGCCGGCCGAGGTGAAGCACGGCGACGACCTGTAGTAGTTCACGTCCTGGAACTTGTTGATGTAGCTGTCCAGGCTGCCGAGCTGGTTCTTGTAGTAACTCAGCGTGTTGGTCGCATTCATCAGACCGTTGATGGTCGATTGCGCCTGATCCCAGATATACGCGGCCGGAGCCATCGTGTTCTGGAGCATGTTTTGGTACTGCTGGAGCTGGGTTTGGTACTGCTCGATTTGCTTGAGCGTCTGTGCCACCGACTCGATGGCCGTCATGACGTTCTGCGTCAGATTTCCAGCGTCGATGACCGGGATACCGGCCTCCACAGGCGTGACCATCAGCGTGCTCGAAACAGCAACGACGAGGGCCAATTTAGCGGCTAAAAACTTCTGCTTCATGGTGCTTTTCTCCTTTGGCGTTAGTAGTCAAACGAACGGTACGGCTTGGAAAACGTCATGTCCTTGGTGACGATGACGTTGAAGCGATAGCCAGGCCGGATTTCCAGCGTCGGCGAAATGCTCAGGTTCTTGGCGATGAGCTGCGCCGTGACCTGGCCGAGCTGCTGGCCGAGGGCTTCGCTTAGGGCGCTGCTGGCGGTCGGCGGGCCATAGGCATTGGTGGCCTGGTTCTGCCGCTGGCTGTAAGTGATGCCTGCTGTCACACCGGACATGAGGAAGGCCGAACCGAACAGGCGCACATAGTGGTTGTTCACCTGATCCTTGAAGCCGGCGTAGCCCGCGCTGTCCCCGCCAGGCATCGCGCCAATGTCCATCGCCTTGCCATCGGGGAACACGATGCGTTGCCATGCGACCAGCACACGCGCCTGGCCGTAGGCCACATCGCTCGAATACGAGCCGACGAGACGCGACCCCTGCGGGATCAACAGGTGCTTGCCGGTCGGCGTATCGAAAACGTCCTGCGCTACCTGGGCCATGATCTGGCCGGGCAGGTCGGAGTTGATCCCCGAAATGAGCGTGGCGGGCACGACGAAACCGGCGCGCAGCTCGAACGGAGAGCGCGGCGCGTCGGGCTGCGAATCCAGCTTCCAGCGATCACCCTGCCCGCCCTGGCCGAACTGCGACATGCTGTTGCGCCCGCCGCCGCCGGTCGAGGTTTGCAAGAGCTGCGGCGCACCGCCCGCGCCCATGCCGCCAGCGGCCAGGGCAGCGCCGGCACCCATGCCGCGAATTTGCGCCAGGCGCGCTTGATAAGCGGCAGTCGGATCGTTGCTGCGCTGGGCGTCGATTTGCTGCTGCACCGCTGCGATGCGGTTCAGCATTTCATCGCGCGACTGTGGCGTGGTGGTGTAAGTGCTCGGGGCACCCGGCGCGGAACCGGCGCTTCGAGGGGCATCCACGCGAACGGTGGTCTTGGCCTTCACGGCTTCGCCGAACATCTGCAACTTCGCCATGCTGATGCGCTGGGCCTCGTCATCGTTCACCGGCTGGCCAGGGTTGCCGCCGTTCGCTGGTGGTGCGGGCGGCGCGTCCGGATTGGACGGCCGCGCGATCTCCAACGGGGCCGACGCCGGGCCGGTCGGCATGTCCGGCACCTTGATCGGGCTTGCCGGCTCGATCAAGCCACCGGTCTTGTCGCCCGCTATCTCCTTGGCGAACATCGACGTGCTGCCGGCCTTCTCCTTCGGGCCGTCCGCCGGCGCGTTCTGCTTGGCCGCGCGATCCGCCGCGACAAAGGCCATGACCAGCACGAACGCCAGCAGGACGCCGCCGAGGATATACATGGGCATGTTGTTGACGCGACGGACGCCCGCCTTCTTGGACACTTCGCCAGGCGAAGCGTCGGGTGCCATCTGATCGGCTTTTTCTGTCATGGCGTCACTCCTTGCGCACCCAGTACCCGGCCGGTGCGAAGGCACCGTTCTGCGCCAGGTACGGGCGGGTGATGGATTGGCTGCCGACCATCAAGGTCAGGCGGTACAGGGTTGCGTCTCCGGCCTGGTCGAGCACGTAGCGCAGCGACAGGCCGTCCGCTGCGGCCTTGGTGGCCGCTGCGCTCGGCTGCGATGCCGCAGAAGCCGGGGCCTGCGCGGATGCGCCGGCCGGGACGAACTCCAGGACGGCATAGCCCTTGTCGCGCAGCGACTTGACCAGAGCCTGGCCGAACGGATCGGGCGTCGGCTGTTGCAGCTCCAGGCGCGTGCGTGCCGGCGCGTACAGCGTGGCGAGCTGCTGCACGGCGTCGGTAGCGAGCTTCTGCTGATCGAGCGTGGCCGACTGGACGAAGTTGCCGTAGGGGCTTGAGGTGGTCGCGCAACCGCCGAGGCCCAGGGCGAGGGCGAAGAGTGCGAGAGAGACGATCTTGCGCATGGTCACTTCCTCCGGCTGATGGTCACGCGGTCTTGGCTGCTGCCAACACCGGCAATCAGGATCGCGCGGTCAAACACCGTGTCCACGATGTACCGATTGCCCTGCACCCGGTAATTCACCAGCACCGTTTCGTCGTCGGTGAACAGGCCGCCCTCTTTGCGCACGACCAGGAGCGTCGGCGCTTCGGTCTGCTGCATCGTGCCGGGCATTTCGATGATGGTCTTGCGGCCATCGTTGTAGACGCGCACCGGCTTCCAGTTCGCCGACCCGGACAGCTCATAGTCGAACGAGAGATCGCCCAGGTACTCGCCGGTCGCCGGCAGCGTCTTGTCGGTGCGTTCCTGCTTCTCGCGGCGCTGGATAGCGTCCCACTTGGCTTGCGCTTCCTCGGGGTACGTGAACGAGACTTGCGGCATGTACTCGGTGCGATGCGAGCGCAGGCGGAAGTGGTAGCTGCGGCGGTTCGTGGTCACGACCAGGCTGGTTTCGAGGCCCACGTCCATCGGCTTGATGATGAGGTGCTGAACCTCGGTCGCGCCGCTGCCGGTGATGGCGGGTTCCACCGTCCACCGGGCCGTGTCGCCCAGGTTGATCGAGTTCACCTGTTCGCCGGCCTGCAAGGCCACGTCGCACACCTGGAGCACCGCGCAAACGATGCTCGGCTGCTGCGCGCCGTACACGAACTTGATGGCCCCGCCCGAGCCGGCCACCGGCTGGATTCCGGTCGCCGACCCCGTTTCCCACCGCTTGGCGATGGCGAGCGCCGCACTCTCTTGAGCGGTCAGCGTCGGGTTGGTCTTGTTGAAATACTTGTCGGCAATGTCGTCGCCAGAGGCGGCCAGAGCCAGGGATGGCACCGCCACGGCAGCGCCCACGATGAAAGCGGAGAGGGTTTTTTTCATGGTGGATGACCTCGAATTCATTGGATGCGGGACCAGGAGTAATCACGCACGTAGATGCTCAACGGGTTGTTCCGCAGTTGCTCATCGGTGGTGTTCGGCGTGACCTCGGCGATGTAGGTAGTCACGAGCGCGCGCCACGTGACAGGAGGGCCTTTCAGCGTTCCTTGGCGGTCGCGGGTGGTTTCCATCCATTCGACTTGCCAGATGTCGGCCGTCTGCGGGATCACCGTCTTGATCTCCACGCTGACCATTTCCTTCTCGGCGCGCTTGAACGGGCTGGAGTCGGGCGTGCCGTTCAGCCATTCGTTCATCTTTGGCGTCGCCGGATCGTTCGGGGCCAGCATCGAGTACGCCTTGAACACGCACTTGCGCTGCATCGCCACGTCAGGCGACACCATGCGGGCGCAACCCATCCAGTCCGCGACGGCAGCATGGACGACGCGCGGATCGGCCTTCCCTGCGGCCTGCACCGGGCCGGCGGCCACGGTCTGGCCCAGCTTGTCCACTTCGACCACGTAGGGGATGAACTTCGACTGGCTGCCGATGTGGATCATGCCGCCCACGCCGGCCAGCGCGATCAACAGCGACAGGATGCCGATCACCTGCCAGGTCTGACGCTGGGACACGACGCCGCCCACGTGATCGTTCCAGGTGCGGCGCGCGGCCAGGTAGGGGTTCTCGGCCTCGCCGGCGCGGCGGCCGCCGGCGAGCGGCTTCTTCGCGCGGTGCGGGTCGCGCGGCTCTTCGGGGTTGGCGGGCTTCTTGAAGATCAAGCCCTTGAGGGTGTCGGCGATGCTCATGCGGCCTCCAGGTAGTCGTTGAGGTTCAGCCCACGGCCAGCCAGCCACTCATGCACCCATGCGTGGTCGAACTTGGCTTCGAGGCTCTTGATGGTGGCGACCGATTCCTTGTCGGAAGCACCGACGAAAGCCAGGGCCATCGGCCCCAGGGCAAGGTCATAGAGACGGCGGCCGTTCTCCGAAACGTAGTAGTACTGACGCTTCGGAATGGCTGTCGCCAGGATTTCGATCTGACGCGCGTTGAGGCCCATGCGGCGATAGAGCGCCGATGTGTCCTCATCCCTGGCGTAGACGTTGGGGAGGAAAATCTTGGTCGCGGTCGATTCCACGATTACGTCCAAGATGCCCGAGTTGGCCGCGTCGGAGAGGCTTTGGGTTGCCATCAGCACCAAGCAGTTGGCCTTGCGCAGCACCTTGAGCCATTCCCTGATCTTGGCGCGGAACGCCGGGTGGCCCAGCATCAGCCAGGCTTCGTCCAGGATGATGACGGCGGGCTGGCCTTTCAGTGCGCGCTCGATGCGGCGGAACAGGTAGAGCAGCACCGGCAGCGCGAACTTCTCGCCCAGGTTCATCAGCTCTTCGATCTCGAACACCGTGAAGTCGGACAACGACAGACCGTCCTCTTCGGCATCGAGCAAGTGACCCATCGCGCCGTCCACCGTGTACTGCTTGATGGCCTCGCGGATCGCCTCGTCCTGGATCGTCACCGAGAATTCGGAGAGCGTGCGCGCGCCGCTGGCGTGCATGCTCATGATCGCGTTGCCGATCTCGTTGCGCTGCGCCGGCGTGGTGTTGACGCCGTTCAACGCCAGGATGGTGTCGATCCACTCCATCGCCCAGGCCCGATCCCCTTTCGAGTCCAGGAACTGGAGAGGGCAGAAGGCCAGGCGGTCATCGTCGGCGGCCACCGTGAAGTGCAGGCCGCTCTTGCCTTTGGTGGCGGCACGAATGCCGGCCGCGAGCGGGTACATCGACATGCCCTTGTCGAAGGCGTAGATCGACATGCCCGCGTAGCGACGGAGCTGCGCGGCGATGATGCCCAGGTGCGTCGATTTGCCCGCGCCGGTCGGGCCGAACATGAAGGTGTGGCCCAGGTCGCGCACGTGCAGATTCAACCGGAAGGGCGTAGCGCCGTGCGTAACGCAGTGCATGAGCGCTGGCGCGAGTGGCGGATACATGGGGCAAGGTGCGGTCGCGCTGCCCGTCCAGATGGTGCTGGTCGGCAGCAAGTCGGCCAGGTTCATCGTGTTGATGAGCGGCCGGCGCACGTTCTCGACGCCGTGGCCGGGCAAGCTGCCCAGGTACGCATCGAGCGTGTTGATCGTCTCGATGCGGGCCGCGAAGGCCAAGCGGTTGACGGCCTTCTCGACCAGGAGTGCGGAGACTGCCAGGCGCTCCCGATCCTCGTCCATCAGCACGACCACGCTGGTGTAGTAGCCGGCCGCCACCAAGCCGCTGTTGACCTCGGCAATGGCCGCCTCGGCGTCGCCGACCATCGCGGCCGCGTCCTGGTTGATCGAGCCGGTATTCGTGTTGAACACCTGGTCGAAGAAGCCGCGAATCTTCTGCTTCCACTTCTTGCGGAACTTGTCCAGGTGCTTCAAGGACTCGTGCTGATCCATGAAGATGAAGCGGCTCGACCAACGGTATTCGCTGGGCAGCTCGGCCAGGGCCGAGAGCACCCCAGGCGTTGACTCCAAAGGAAAGCCTTCGATGGCGACCACCTGGATGAACTTGCGCCCGATCTTGGGCACTACGCCACCCCACAGCTCTTGCCCGCCGACGACCGCATCCAGGTACATCGGATTGCTGGGCAGCATGACCGGGTGATGGAGGCCGGTCACGCAGAACTGCAACCAGCTCAGGAAGTCATCGTGCGTGACTTCCCTGCCCTCTTCCGACACGACCTTTTGGCCGCGCAGGCGCGTCAGCTTGACCGCCGAGGACAGGCGCGAATCCAGGCTCGTGATCTCCCGCTTGAACTGCGAAATCAGGCCCGTGGTGCGCGCCGTATGGTCGGGGGCCACCGCATCGTCATCGAACATGAGTTCGACAAACTTGCGCTGGGCCAGCACTGGCGGGAACCACGTGGCGGTCAGGACAAAGTAGCCCTCAAACATCGCGCCCAGGCCCTCGAACAAGCGTCGGCGTTCTTCGTCAATGGCGAGAGAAACAGAGTCCGGGAACGATGACACGCCCCGCTCCGAGTAGTTCGGCGCAGGCCGACGCACAGCATCGACATGCACCATCCAGCCGTTCCCCAGGCCCGCCAGGGCCTGGTTGATGCGGAACGACACCATTTCCCGCTGTTCCTCGGTGCTGCTGGCGTTGTCATCCCCCTTGTACAGCCAGGCGGCCATAAAGGAGCCGTTCTTGCCCACGATCACGCCGTCATCGACCATGGCGGCGTAATTGAGCAGATCGGCCAGGCCGGCATCCTTGGCGCGATGCTTCTTGAGCTTCAGTTCGGCATCGACGGCCCGGATGCGGGCAAAGAGGATGAGCAACAGAACCGCACCGAGCACAGCAATGGCAATTGCGATTGCTTCGATCATTTGTATTGCTTCCCTTGACTCGGCGTGTTTTCACGGAAGGGCGTGCTGCGAGCCGGGTAGTACGGCTTGTATCGGCGGTGCCGCAGATACACGTGTCGGAGCTTCGGATCGGCCTTCGCCATGAGGCGCAGCGCGAAGAGTGCGCCGAACCACAAGGCGATGCCGAACACCGTTGCCCTCACTTCTTGGGCGCTGAAAATCAGCGCGCCGGCCAGCAGACCCGAGAACATCACCAGCTCACGATCCCCGCCCATGAACAGGTTTTCTCGGTTGCCGGCCCTACGGATGGGGATCGCGCGCAGAGCCATGACTTACCCCGCGAGACCGGCGACACCCGCCGCATTCACGGTCGCGACCTTGACCTGGTGCAGCGCGCCATTGGTCAGGGCGGCGATTTCTGCGCCACGACCGAAGAACGTGCTCATCATGTTCTGCGTGCCGACCAGCAGGGCCATGACCAGGACGATGAAGATCAACGTGCGGAAGAAGCCGTTGAGTTCACCGCCGAAGATCAGGATGCCGCCGGCGACCACGATGCCGATGATCGACAGCGCGAACGCCACCGGGCCGGTGACGGAGTTGCGGAGGTTGGTCAGCCAGCTCTCATACGGCAGAGAGCCGCCGGTGCCCTCGGAGGCGAATGCGTGCTGGGGGGCCAGCAGGAAGAACGCCAAGAGGACGAAGAGGCCCATGTAGAACAGGCCGTTGCGGTTGAGGCGGAACGCCGGGAGCGTTGCTTGCATTGGTCGTGACTCCTAGTCAGAGGGTTTTGGTGATGTATTGGCCGTTGGCGAACCCGGAAACCTCCAAGATTTCCTGAATGCGCCGCGAGCCTTCGACGCGGGCGATATGAACAACCACGTGAACCGCCTCGCCGATAAGCGGTTCAATGGGTTTCGGGGAATCGGGGTGCATGCTGATGAGCATGGCGAGCCGATCCAATCCAGCTCTTGCGTTATTTGCGTGCAGCGTTGCAGCACCTCCTTCATGCCCGGTGTTCCAGGCCATCAACAAATCAAGGGCTTCGGGGCCGCGCACCTCACCGACCAGAATTCGGTCGGGGCGCATGCGGAGGGTGGTTTTCAGCAGCGCCGTCATGTTCACGTCGATGCTGGTGTGGTACTGGACGTAATTCGTGGCGGCGCATTGGATTTCGCCGGTGTCCTCAATAATAAAAACCCGTTCGGTCGGGTCTTGAATCACCATCTCATTAATGATTGCGTTAACCAGCGTGGTCTTGCCCGAGCCGGTGCCGCCGATCACCAAAATGTTCCGGTGCGCGCGCACCGCTGCAATCAATGCCTCGCGCTGCGGCGCGTTCATGATTCCTCGCTCGACGTACTGATCGAGCGTGAATATGGCGACAGCCTTTTTACGAATGGCGAAGGTCGGCGCGGGCACAACCGGCGGTAGCTGTCCGGCGAAGCGACTGCCATCAAGTGGCAACTCGCCTTCGAGGATCGGCTTGGAGCGCGTGACTTCTTTGCCGTGGTAGCCCGCGATGGTTTCAATGATGGCTTGGGCCTGCGCGACGCGCAGCGTGCCGATGCACGTCATCGGCTCGCCCAAACGTTCGAGCCAGAGCTTGCCGTCCGCGTTGAGCATTATCTCAACAGTCTTCGGGTCGTTGAGGTGGGCCAGCAGCTCAGGCCCCATATCGCGTTCTAGCTTCTTTTTCGCGCGCTCTTTAATGCTATTGGGTTCTGCTTTTGGATCGGTCATTCTTATGCCTGTATGCCGGTAAGTTTCCAGCATTCTACACAGGCTAAAACGATATAACGAAACATTTTCGACCGCAATACCGAAGTACGCAGGGCGCGCTTTCGGTCGTGGGATTGCCTCACGATTGCATGGGTCGAATCACGCGACAGAAGAGGCGCATGCTCTGTGCGCCTCCACGTCGAGCCCGTGGCGAGTGCGTTTGCGTTTGCGTTTATGAGAGTCCGTGGGTTGAGCCACCCCGGCGGTCTTTAGCGGCTAAAACTTGGCTGGCTCTTGTGGCTCAGTTCCGTGCCGCTCCCCTTCCCTTCTCACATCCTGGCGTCAACTCCCTCTAAGTTTCTTCCTTGCAGCTTCGCCCCACTTCTTGACGATGAACGCCTGGTGCTCGGTCAGCACGGCCGCCACGCGCTCGAAGCCTGGCGGCAGGCTTTGGGGTGCTTTGCCGCCGGCTAGGACGTCAAGGGCTTCTTTGTCCAGGTCGGTCGATTCAAGCAGGAGCGGCAGGGGAGTTTCAAGGGCCTGCGCAATGTCCTCCATCACCTTTAGGGAGGGGTTGGCTTTGCCGGTAGTGAGATCGGACAGGAAGGAGATCGAAACTCCCGATCTGTCCGATAGCTCCTTTTTCGTCATGTTCCTCTCATCGAGCAGCCGGAGTACGTTCGTGAAGAAAATGTAGTTGTACAAGGCCCGTATGCCTTCTCGGTGCGGGCGGCAGAAAATTTTAGCCGCTAAAGTTCTTGACCACGGACGTTGGTTTAGCTAAACTGACGATTCCCTTAGCTAAAGGAGCATGACGAATGAGCCACAACCTGTTCCAGTTTATCGGTAATCTTACCCGCGATACCGACGTTCGCCATAGCGAAAACAGCGCCCGCGCCGTTTTCGACCTGGCCGTCAATCGCGTGTAGCGCAACGCATCCGGTGCGAAGCAGGAGCAGACGGACTTCTTCCGCATCAAGTCGTTCGGCGGCCTTGTCGAGAACGCGGGCAAGTACCTGGGCAAAGGCTCCAAAGTGTTCGTGCAGGGCCGCATAGAGCCGACGAAGTATGAGAAGGACGGCAAAACCGAGTACGGTTTCGATTTCATCGCCGAGGAAATCGAATACCTGGACACCAAAGCACCAGGCGGCGGCCAGTGAGGCCCGGGCCCGGCCACGGCCACGGCCACGGCCAGGCAGTATGCTAAGAGGGAGATTTGATGCAGAAAGAGTTCAACGAGCAGGAATACAGGCGCAAGCTCATCGAGCGCGGGCTTAGCGCAGCCGACGCCACCGACCTTGCGGCTCGTACTACCGCCGCTCGCAGGGACTCGGTCAGCGCCGGCGGGACATTCCGCCCCGCCGGTGCCCTCTTCGAGCTGCCGGCCACGGTCGGCGACCACAAGGAGGCCGTGCCGCCGAAGCCACCGGCGCCGGCAAGCGCCGCCGTCGAGCGATCCGAGCGCATGGCGCAGGAATCGGCCGAGCTGGCGCGCACGATGGGCCTGCCGCCCGCACCGCGCACTGCTGTGAACAAGATGGCCGAGCAGATCAGCGCTCTGGCCCAGGACAAACGGAGTAGTGCGATGGCGACTAAGAGCGGCTAACACAACCCTGTCATCGCCAAGGGCGCGATGTGCGTTTGGCGATGCATGAGTCGAAACAAGAACAAAGAGATCAGCGCGGCAC
>NZ_QJTC01000038.1 GCF_003217575.1 Xylophilus ampelinus
GCCGCCGTCAGCGTGGTCTTGCCGTGGTCGACGTGACCGATCGTGCCGACGTTGACGTGCGGCTTAGTACGTGTGAATTTCTCTTTTCCCATTTTTTCGACTCCGAAAAAAATATCTCGATCAAATACAACGCGAACCATGCACCGCCGACGGCGATGCGGCACCATCTCGAAATCTGGTGCCCATGGCGGGAATCGGACCCGCGACCTCTCCCTTACCAAGGGAGTGCTCTACCACTGAGCCACATGGGCGAAGGCGCCTGCAGCGCAGACACCCGACATTCACTTGCAACCAACGAAAACGCGTGGAGCGGGAGACGGGAATCGAACCCGCGTCATTAGCTTGGAAGGCTAGGGTTCTACCATTGAACTACTCCCGCATCGGCGGCGACGCGACCCGCGCCACAATGCGTTCTCACTGGTGGAGGAGGCTGGATTCGAACCAGCGTACGCGTAAGCGGGCAGATTTACAGTCTGCTGCCTTTAACCACTCGGCCACCCCTCCAGTGAATCCGCGACTATAGCAGCTTTTCGGCACAACGGCCAACAGCCGACCACCGTCAGCATGCACAACCCGCGATTCCCTGAAAGCGCGACAATGCTGCACCGCAACAAATTCGGATGTCCCCATGCCCTCCCTCGCCGAAACGGCCGCGGCCCCTGCCCTTCTCAAACCCGTCGGCCTCGCCCTGCAGGGGGGCGGCGCCCACGGTGCCTTCACCTGGGGCGTGCTCGACGCGATGCTGACGGACGGCCGGCTGCAGTTCGACGGCCTGAGCGGCACCAGCGCCGGCGCGGTCAACGCGGTGGCGATGGCGCACGGCTTCGCGGTCGCGGCGCGCGACCGCGGAACGCCCGGCGATGCGGCCGAAGCGGCCCGCGCCGCGCTGGCGGCGGTGTGGCGAGGCGTGGCGGCGCTGGGCAGCCTGGGTTCGATGGCCCAGGGCGTCGCGCGGCTGATGACCGGCGGCTGGCGCGCCGACCCGCTCGGCACCGGCGCCTTCAACGAAGCGATGAGCCGCTGGCTGTCGCCCTACCAGAGCAATCCGCTCGACATCAACCCGCTGCGCCGTCTGCTGCAAGAGCAGATCGATTTCGACGCGATCGCCCGTTACAAGGCGCCGCAAGTGTTCGTCTCGGCCACGCATGTGCAGACCGGCCGGGCCGCGATCTTCCACGGCAGGCAGCTAACCCTCGCGGCGGTGATGGCGTCGGCCTGCCTGCCGATGCTGTTCCAGGCGGTCGAGGTGGACGGCGAGCACTACTGGGACGGCGGTTACTCGGCCAACCCGGCGCTGGCCCCGCTGATCGACCACTGCCAGGCACGCGATATCGTGCTGGTGCAGCTCAACCCGCTCTCCCGCGCCCGCCTGCCGCAGACGCCGCAGGAGATCGTCGAGCGGGTCGGCGAGCTGGGCTTCAACGCCAGCCTGCTGCAGCAGATGCGCAGCATCGACTTCATCAACCGGCTGGTGGCCTCGGGCCGGCTGCAGGAAGGCGAAGGCTACAAGGAGCTACACCTGCACCGGATCGACGGCGGCGCGGCGATGGACGAGATGTCGGCCGCCAGCAAGCTCTCGGCCGACGCCGCGGTGATGGACCGACTCTTCGGCCAGGGCCAGGATGCGGCGCGGCTCTGGCTACAGCAGCACTTCGCCGACCTGGGCAGTCGCAGCACGATCGACATCCGCCGCGACTACGTGGGCCATGGCGAGCCCGAACCGCGTAAATTGCAAGCCAAAACAACCTGATGCCGGCTTCCGAAAACGACCTTTAGCTACAAAAATAATAGCGTCTCAGGCGCCATGCTGCGCCCGCCACTCCCGGGCCTGGGAGAAATGGCCGCAGCCGATGAAGGGCATGGGCGGCCGCAGCGCCGACAGCGGCGACGGGTGGTTGGCCATCAGCACCCGGTGGCGCTGCGGATCGATCAGCGCCCGCTTGCTCTGGGCATGCGCGCCCCACAGCATGAAGACGACCGGCCGCGCGCCTTCGGCCACATGGCGGATCACCGCGTCGGTCAGGACCTCCCAGCCCTTGCCGGCATGGCTGGCGGCCTGGCCCTCTTCCACCGTCAGGCAGGTATTGAGCAGCAGCACGCCGTTCTTCGCCCAATTGACCAGGCTGCCGCCGGGCTGGGGAAACGCCGGCGGCGGCGTGCCCAGATCGCGCTGCAGTTCCTTGAAGATGTTGCGCAGCGACGGCGGCAGCGCCACGCCGGGCGCGACCGAGAAGGCGAGCCCCTCGGCCTGACCGCGGCCGTGGTACGGGTCCTGGCCCAGGATCACCACCCGCACCGCGTCGGGCGGCGTCAGCTCCAGCGCGCGCAGGGGCTGCGGCGGGAAGATCGCAGCGCCCGCCTCCAAGCGCCGGTACAGGAAATCGAGCAGTTGGATGCCCACGGCGCCGGTGAAGAAATCCTCCACCAGCGGCTGCCATCCGGGCGCCACCGGCCAGTCGGCCGGGTCGCAGCTCTGCAGTTGGTCGGCCATGTCGCGCTTGCCTTCTCTTGCGGATGCGGTCAGCCGAACAGCGCCGCCAGCGCCACGCCCGGGTCCTCGGCGCGCATGAAGGCCTCGCCCACCAGGAAGGCGTGCACGCCGGCGTCGCGCATCTTCCGCACGTCTTCCTGCGCCAGGATGCCCGATTCGGTGACCAGCAGCCGGTCCTTCGGCACCTCGGCCAGCAGGCCGAGGGTGGTGTCGAGCGTGACCTCGAAGCTGCGCAGGTTGCGGTTGTTGATGCCGACCAGCGGCGTGCGGAGCTTCAGCGCGCGCTGCAGTTCGTCGCCGTCGTGCACTTCCACCAGCACCGCCATGTCGAGGCCGCGGGCCACCGCTTCCAGGTCGGCCATCTGCGCGTCGTCGAGCACCGCGGCGATCAGCAGGATCGCGTCGGCGCCCATCGCGCGGGATTCGTAGACCTGGTAGGCATCGACCATGAAGTCCTTGCGCAGCACCGGCAGGTCGCAGGAGGCGCGGGCCTGCTTCAAATAGTCGACGCTGCCCTGGAAGAACTGCTGGTCGGTCAGCACCGACAGGCAGGCGGCGCCGTGCTCGGCATAGCTCTGGGCGATGTCGGCGGGGATGAACTCCTCCCGCAGCACGCCCTTCGACGGGCTCGCCTTCTTCACCTCGGCGATCACCGCGGGCCGGCCGGCGGCGATCCTGGCGCGCAGCGCGCCCTCGAAATCGCGGGTCAGGACGCGGGATTCGGCGTCGAAGCGCACCGTGTCCAGCGGGCGTCGCCTGCGGGCGGCGGCGATTTCCTCGTGCTTGACGGCCACGATCTTCTTCAGGATGTCGGACATGGGAAGCGGCCGGCACCAGGCGCCGGCAATTGAAAAAGAAGGACGCGCGGCTCTAGGGAACCGGCGCGCTGCGCGGATGCGCGAACCCTGCCGATTCTGGCACCGCCCGCCGGGCCATGCACCAGCACCGCGACATCCGGCCGCGTGCCACGCAACAATGCCGCATGACCCTGCCCAGCACCGCCCCCCATCTGCGCCCCGTTACCCTCGCCAAGGCCTACCGCCTGCTCAACCACGGGCCGACGGTGCTGGTGACCAGCGCCCACGGCGGCCAGCGCAACGTGATGGCCGCCGCCTGGAACATGGCGCTGGATTTCGATCCGCCGAAGGTGGCGGTGGTGATCGACAAAGCGACCCATACCCGCGCACTGGTCGAGGCTTCGGGCAACTTCGCGCTCAACCTGCCTTGCCGGGCGCAGGCCGCGGCGACGCTGGCGGTGGGCCAGTGGTCGGGCCGCGACGTCGATTCTTCTACGGACGCGCCCGACAAGTTCGCGATGGCCGGGCTCGATGTCTGGCAGCCCGAGGTGGAGGGCGCGCGCGACTGGCCGATGGTCGTCGGCAGCGTGGCCTGCCTGGCCTGCCGGGTGATCCCCGAGCCGCACAACCAGGCGCGCTACGACCTGTTCCTGGCCGAGGTGGTGGGTGCCTGGGCCGACGAACGGGTCTTCGCCGACGGCCACTGGCACTACGACAACGAGACCGACCCGGGCCTGCGCACGCTGCACTAAGTGGCCGGCGGCGCGTTCTTCGCGATCGGCGAATCCTTCGAGGTGCCGATGCCGCCGGCCCTGCCCGGCAAGGCCAGGCAGGGCGGCTAGCCGTTACGCCGCGGCGGTGGCCCGGCGGGTCGCCTCGACCAGCTGCCGCAGCTTGCCGCGCGCCGCGCCGCTGTCGATCGCGGCGCGGGCCTTCTCCAGCCCTTCGGCGATCGAGCCGGCCACGTTGGCGGCATAGAGCGCGGCGCCGGCGTTCAGCGCCACGATGTCGCGCGCCGGGCCGGCCTCGCCCGCCAACACGCCCTGCAGCAGCGCCATCGACTGCTCGGGCGTCTCCACCTTCAATGCGCGGTGGCTGGCCATCGGCAGGCCGAAGTCCTCGGGGTGGACCTCGTACTCGGTGATCTCGCCGTCCTTCAGCTCGCCCACCAGGGTGCCGGCGCCCACGCTCACCTCGTCCATGCCGTCCTTGCCGTAGACCACCAGCGCATGCTCGGCGCCGAGCCGCTGCAGCGCCCGCACCTGGATGCCGACCAGATCGGGGTGGAACACGCCCATCAGGATGTGGGGCGCGCTGGCCGGGTTGGTGAGCGGGCCGAGGATGTTGAAGATGGTGCGCACGCCCAGCTCCTTCCTGACCGGCGCCACGTTCTTCATCGCCGGATGGTGGTTGGGCGCGAACATGAAGCCGATGCCCACCTCGGCGATGCAGCGGGCGATCGCCTCGGGCGGCAGGTGGATGTCGATGCCCAGGGCTTCCAGCACGTCGGCGCTGCCGCTCTTGCTGCTGACGCTGCGGCCGCCGTGCTTGCTGACCTTGGCACCGGCCGCGGCGGCCACGAACATCGCGCAGGTGGAGATGTTGAAGGTGTGCGATCCGTCGCCGCCGGTGCCGACGATATCGACCAGATGGGTCGCATCGGCCACGTGCACCCTGGTCGAGAACTCGCGCATCACCTGGGCCGCGGCGGTGATCTCGCCGATGGTTTCCTTCTTGACCCGCAGGCCGGTGACGATGGCCGCAGCCATGACCGGCGACAGCTCGCCGCGCATGATAATGCGCATCAGGTGCAGCATCTCGTCGTGGAAGATTTCGCGGTGTTCGATAGTGCGCTGCAGCGCTTCCTGGGCGGTGATCGACATGGTGGATGGCTTTCGGGAAAGTGGAAGTTCAGCGGGCCGGCGTGTTCACGTATTCAGCAAGGCGCCCGTGGAACCGGCTCCGCCGGTCCACCGGGTGCGCCCCCTTCGCGCAGCGGAAGGGGGGGAGGCGGAGTGCGCAGCACGCAGCCTGGGGGATGCTGTCAAGTCTGCTCCAGGAAGTTCTTGAGCATCGCGTGGCCGTGCTCGGTCAGGATCGACTCGGGGTGGAACTGCACGCCCTGGATCGGCAGCTCCTTGTGGCGCACGCCCATGATCTCGCCGTCGTCGGTCCAGGCGGTCACTTCCAGCACCGCGGGCGGGGCGGCCTTGTCGATCGCCAGCGAGTGGTAGCGGTTGACGGTGAACTGGGCCGGCAGGCCGGCGAACACGCCCTGCCGGGTGGTGGTGATGGTGCTGGTCTTGCCGTGCATCAGCTGCTCGGCCCGCACGATGCTGCCGCCGAAGGCCGCGCCGATCGCCTGGTGGCCCAGGCACACGCCCAGGATCGGCAACTTGCCGGCGAAGGCACGTATCGCCGCCACCGAGACGCCCGCCTCTGCCGGCGAGCAGGGGCCGGGCGAGACCACCAGCCGGTCGACCCCGGCGGCGATGCGCTCGGCGATGCCGTCGACGGTGATTTCGTCGTTGCGGACCACCTGCACCTCTGCGCCCAGTTCACCGAAGTACTGGACGATGTTGTAGGTAAAACTGTCGTAGTTGTCGATCATGAGCAGCATGCCGGGTCTCCAGGCGGTGGCGCGGCGCGGGGGCGGCCGGGCGGGGGTGTCGGGGGTCTGTCGGTGCGATCGCGCTGGGCCGGACGGGACAGCGGGCGCGGATCGCACGGGAAGGCAAGGGGAGGGGCTTCGCAGGAAGCGCGCGCCGGTGCGGGCGCGGCGGGTCGGTCAGGCTGTTGGCTTGCGCCAATGCCGACGGCGGATCGTCGCAGGGGATAAGGACGGTGTGGCACGCATGGGCCTGCATTATGGCGCGGGTCGGGTCGGGTCGGGTCGGACCGCCGCGGTCGCTCGCAGCCAACGGCTCTTCCGCCGCTGGCGTGTGCAGCAGCGGGCGCCGCACCTTCTCGAACACGTGGCCCGACATTTCGCTGGCGGTGCGGCGGGCGCACTCTCAGAATGAGGGTTTCGCCGAGCATTCACCGGGAATCAGCGGAACCCGCGCAATCCACCGGCGCCTCCTCTCCACAACACCGAATCCACCGCGAACCGAAAGATTCTCCATGAAAGTCATCGTGATGGGCAGCGGCGTGATCGGCACCACCGCCGCCTACTACCTGGCGCGCGCCGGCGCCGAGGTGACGGTGCTCGACCGCCAGCCCGCCCCCGCGCAGGAGACCAGCTTCGCCAATGCCGGCCAGGTGTCGCCCGGTTATTCCACACCCTGGGCCGCGCCGGGCATTCCGCTGAAGGCGCTGACGTGGATGTTCCGGCAGCATGCGCCGCTGGCGGTGCGGGCCGACGGCAGCCTGTGGCAGTTGCGCTGGATCGCGCAGATGCTGCGCAATTGCACCGCTGAGCGCTACGCGGTCAACAAGGAACGGATGATGCGCGTGGCCGAGTACAGCCGCGACTGCCTGCGTCAGCTGCGCGCCGAGACCGGCATCGCCTACGAGCACCGCACCGGCGGCACCCTGCAGCTGTTCCGCAGTCAGGCCCAGATGGAGGCGGTGCAGCGCGACATCGTGGTACTGCGCGAATGCGGCGTGCCGTTCGAGCTGCTCGGCCGCGACCAGCTAGCCGCGGTGGAGCCGGCACTGACACAGGCCCGCGAGCGCCTCGCCGGTGGCCTGCGGCTGCCGGCGACGAGACCGGCGACTGCCACCTGTTCACCCGCGCCCTGACCGAGAAGGCGCAGGCGCTGGGCGTCGATTTCCGGTTCGGCCGGTCGGTGCAGGGCCTGGTCGCCACGGGCGACCGCATCCAGGGCGTGCGTGTCGACGGCCCGCTGCTGAGCGCCGACCGCTACGTGATGGCCTTCGGCAGCTATTCGCGCGATGCGCTGGCACCGCTCGGGCTCGACCTGCCGGTGTACCCGGTCAAGGGCTATTCGCTCACCGTGCCGCTGATCGACGAGGCGCTGGCACCCCGCTCCACCGTGCTCGACGAAACCTACAAGATCGCGGTGACCCGCTTCGACGACCGAATCCGCGTCGGCGGCATGGCCGAGCTGGGCGGCTTCGACCTGCGGCTGGACCCGCGCCGCCGCGCGACGCTGGAGATGGTTGTGCAGGACCTGTTTCCCGGCGGCGACGTGCCCCGCGCCAGCTTCTGGACCGGCCTGCGCCCGATGACGCCCGACGGCACTCCGATCGTCGGCGGCACCCGCTACGCGAACCTGTTCCTCAACACCGGCCACGGCACCCTCGGCTGGACAATGGCATGCGGCTCCGGCAGGCTGTTGGCCGACCTGGTGACCGGCCGCCGGCCGGAAATCGGCACCGAGGGACTGGCGATCGACCGCTACGCGTCGCGCGCCCGGACCCGCCGGCCTGCAGGGTCGGTGGGGGCCGCGACGGCCGCCTGAGAAACGGCCGGCTCTTCGATTCGCACGACGCTCAAAGCGACTATACGAACGGGAAAATGCCCGCAGCCTTTACGCAGCGCCGGCTACTAGCTATATATTCGATAGCAAAACGCGTTCGATGCCGAGCGGTTACGAACCGCTGAACCGTGCATGCGGAGCGGCCCCGGTCCGGGTCGGGCCGTTCCCGCAGGTATCAGCGCTTCGACCAGATGGCGCCCAACACGAATCCGATGCCGCCCACGATGGCCAGCGTGGCCAGTGGATTCGCCACGGCCGATTCGCGCACCTGGTTCAGGGCTTCGCCATAGGTTTCCTGCACCTTGCCGGCCACCTGGCGGGCCTTGCCTTCGACTTGCGTACCGGTATCGCCGGTGAGGCCGCCTACGGCGTCCTGCACACGGCCGGCGAGTTTCTGGACGGTGCCTTCGGTTTGTTCGAGCATGGCGGTTCCCTTCGGGTGATGTGAGAAATAAATATCCGGCACGGCCTGCGCCGGACGGGTTCGCTTCAGAGCGAAATTTCACTATCGCCCGGCCGGCCCGCTGGCGACGACACGCAATGGCGGCAACTGCTGTAGTGCAATCCACCCACCGTGCTGTCGGACTCTGCGCCACCGGCCCGGCCACGGCAAAGCCCGGCGGCTTTTGTCAGTTCGCCATCAGCTGGCGACGCACCGTCGCCTGTACCGGGTCGGGATTGTCCAGCGGCGCCAGTCCCTCGTGGCTCACCTGGATGTGCATATAGGTCATCTGGAAGGCGCCGTACACCGTGGCGAAGGCGGTGTTCTTGGCGTCCAGCCCGGTCGCGACGCGGACGATGTTGGACGGCTCGGCGAGCCGGGTCGGGTCGAACATGATCCAGCGGCTGCCGATCCAGGCCTCGATCACCGCGTGGAAATCCTGCGGCGGCTCGTCGAAGTGGCAGTAGCCGCCGACCAGCCGCGCCGGGATGTTGAGCGCCCGGCAGAAGGTGATCGCCAAGTGTGCGAAATCGCGGCAGACGCCGGCGCGCTGCTGGTAGGCGTCGAGCGCGGTGGTGGTCGGGTTGCTGGTGCCGATCTGGTAGGCGATGTTGTCGCGGATCCAACGGCAGATCGCATCGACCCGGCTCGGGCCGCGGTTCAGGTGGCCGAACAGGTAGCGGGCGTCCGACCCCATCGTGTCCGACGGGCAGAAGCGGCTCGGCATCAGGTAGGGCAGCACCGCTTCGGGGATCTCGGAGATCTCGGCTTCCAGCTCCAGGCCGGTGGGGGCCGGGCGGTTGATCCGCACGGCGGCGTCGTAGCGCAGGTTGAGCAGGCCGGGCACCATGTCGCAGCGGAACGTGCGGTTGTCCGCAGGGTCGGTCGACGGCCGCACCACCACGCCGGGGGTGACGGTCAGCTGCTCGGCCAGCAGCAACTGGTCGTCGGAACGGGCACACTCGATCTGGAAGATGAAGTGCGAGGGCTGGTAGACCTGGTATTCCAGCTCGCAGCGCAGGACGGTGGTGGCGAGGGCGGCGGCCGGGAGGGGCTGGGCGGACATGGGAGCTTTCGTTGGCGGAAAAGCAGTGCCGCAAGGCCCTGCCATACCACCCACTATGGCCGCCATCAAGCCGTCGGCGTGTGGGCCGGCGCCCCTGCCGAGGGTGGGAGCCCGCCCCAGGCCGCTAGCCGGGCGCCCGTGCCGGCAGCACCCGGCCTTCGCATTCGCCGAAGCCGATGGTGCGGAAACCGGCACGTTCGCCGCGCGCCCGTAGCATCACGCTGTCGCCATCCTGCAGGAAGGCGCGCGTCTCGCCGTTGGCCAGCACCAGCGGCTGCTTGCCGCCGCCCGAAAGCTCCAGCATCGAGCCGCCCTGGTCGGGTCCGGGGCCCGACTGGGTGCCGGAGCCGAGCAGATCGCCCGGCTGCAGATTGCAGCCGCCGACCGTGTGGTGCGACAGCAGCTGGCCGATGGTCCAGTACGCATCCTTGAAGTTGGAGCGCATCAGCCGCTGGTGCGGCCAGCCGTCGGCCCGCATCCTCGGGGTCTGCAGCCGGACTTCGAGCTGCAGGTCGAGCGCGCCCCGGGCGCGGTTGTCCTCGCTGTCGAGGTACGGCAAGGGCTGCGGGTCGCCCGCCGGCCGGGCGAAGGCGGCGCGGAAAGGCTCCAGCGCCTCCAGCGTCACGATCCACGGCGAGACGGTCGAGGCGAAGTTCTTCGACAAGAACGGGCCGAGCGGCTGGTACTCCCATGCCTGGATGTCGCGCGCCGACCAGTCGTTGAGCAGGCCCAGGCCGAAAAGGTGGTCCTCGGCCTCGCCGATCGGCACCGGCTCGCCCTGCGGGTTGGCGGTGCCGACGTAGATCGCCATCTCCAGTTCGTAGTCGAGCCGCTCGCAAGGGCCGAAGCGCGGGGTGCCGTCGGTGCCGGCCATGCCCAGCTGCGCGACCGGCCGCGGGAACCGACGGCCCGAGATGCCGATCGACGAGCTGCGGCCGTGGTAGCCGATCGGCACCCATTTGTAGTTGGGCGGCAGCGGGTTGTCGGGCCGGAACATCCTGCCGACGGAAGTGGCGTGATGGACGCTGGTGTAGAAGTCGGTGTAGTCGCCGATGCGGGCGGGCAGCGCGTACTCGGCCTCGGCCTGCGGCACCAGGGCCGCCTGCCAGGCGGCCTGGCAGGCGGCACCGGCGCGCAGGCCTTCGGACAACGCCCGGCGCAGCGCGACGCGGGCCGCGCGGCCGCGGGCCATCAACGGGTTGAGGCTGCCGTTCTCGGTGCCGGCCAACGCGGTCGCCGCGCCGCCGGTCAGCTGCCCTGCCTGCACCAGTGCCAGCAGGTCGACGATCTGGTCGCCGATCGCCGTGCCGGGGCGAAACGCCTCGGCGTTGTGGCCGGCGCGGCGGAAGATGCCCAGCGGCAGGTTCTGGATCGGGAAGTCGGTGCCGTCGGCGTTGGCGCTGGTCACCCAGCTTCGCAGGGCGGCGTCGTGGGTGCGGTCGAGTGTGGATTGCATGGACGATCGGACGGGATAGGCGGGAGGGGCCGACGGGTTCACGCAGGCCGGTACCGGTCGTGGTCGGCCAGGCCCCGCCAGCAGTCGGGATAGTTCGGTTAGCGCACGCCGCCCTCGGTGCCGCCGCCGGTCGTCCAACGGGCCTGGACGCAAGGCTGGTAGCGGCCCGACACCATCGGGGGCTGCCGGCGGTAGAGCCAGGTGCGCCGGTTCTCGTGCCGCGGCGCGGTGAAGGCGCCGCCCGAGACGAGGAGGAGGCCGCAGGCCGGGGACAGTCGCGCAGCAGAGTACGCCGTCGGCGCGAGCCTGGACAAGGCGCACCGCCCAAGCCTCCACCGCTACTAATTCAATAGCTAGAAGTCGGCATACAGCGCTGACCACGGGCACTTTCGATCGGAAAACAGCGATCCGAAAGCCGAAACCCGCCCTACTCCAGCCCTTCCTCAACCAGCTCCGCCGCCCGCAGCACCGCGCGTGCCTTGGCTTCGGTTTCCTTCCACTCCAGCTCGGGCACCGAATCGGCGACCACGCCGGCGGCGGCCTGCACGTAGAGGGTCTGGCCCTGGATCAGGCCGGTGCGGATCGCGATGGCCACGTCCATGTCGCCGGCGTAGCTGATGTAGCCGCAGGCGCCGCCGTAGAGGCCGCGCTTGCTGGGCTCCAGCTGGTCGATCAGCTCCATCGCGTGGACCTTGGGCGCGCCGGTCAGGGTGCCGGCGGGGAAGGTGGCGCGCAGCACGTCGATCGCGCTCATGCCGTCGTTCAGGATGCCCTCGACGTTGCTCACGATGTGCATCACGTGGCTGTAGCGCTCCACCGCGAAAGCTTCGGTCACCTTCACGCTCCCGGTCTTGGCGATGCGGCCGATGTCGTTGCGGGCCAGGTCGATCAGCATCACGTGCTCGGCGCGTTCCTTCGGGTCGTTGACCAGCTCGATTTCGGCGGCCTTGTCTGCATCGGGCGTGGGGCCCCGCGGGCGGGTGCCGGCCAGCGGACGGATGGTGATCTTCTGGCCGTCGACGGCGGTCTCCTGGCGCACCAGGATCTCGGGCGACGCGCCCACCACGTGCATGTCGTCGCCGAAGTTGTAGTAGTACATGTAGGGCGACGGATTGAGCGACCGCAGGGCCCGGTACAGCGACAGCGGTGCCTCGGTATAGCGCTTCTTGATCCGCTGGCCCACCTGCACCTGCATGAAGTCGCCGGCGGCGATCAGCTCCTTGGCGCGCTCCACCGCGGCGATGTAGTCGGCCTTGGCGAACTCGCGCTCGGTCGGGTGGCTCTGGGTGGGCCTGACCACCGGGGCGCTCACCGAATACTTCAGCTGGTCCTTCAGCTCGCGCAGCCGTTTCTTGGCGTTGCCGTAGGCCTCTGGCTGGGCCGGGTCGGCGTACACGATCAGGTAGAGCTTTCCCGAGAGGTTGTCGATCACCGCCAGTTCTTCGCAGTGCAGCAGCACGATGTCGGGGCAGCCCAGCGTGTCGGGCGGGCATGACGCTTCCAGCTTCTTCTCGATATGGCGCACCGTGTCGTAGCCGAAGTAGCCGGCCAGCCCGCCGCAGAAGCGCGGCAGCCCCGGCCGGATCGCGGCCTTGAAGCGGCGCTGGTAGGCGGCGATGAAGTCGAGCGGATTGCCGCGGTCGGTCTCCACCACCACGCCGTCGCGCACCACCTCGGTCTTGGCTTCGGCACCGAAGCCGGTGGCGCGCAGCAGGGTGCGCGCCGGCAGGCCGATGAAGCTGTAGCGGCCGAAGCGCTCGCCGCCCACGACGGATTCGAGCAGGAAGCTGTACTTGCCGCCGTCCTTTGCATGGGCCAGCTTGAGGTAGAGCGACAGCGGCGTTTCCAGGTCGGCGAAGGCCTCGGCCATCAGCGGGATGCGGTTGTAGCCCTGGGCGCTCAGGCTCTTGAATTCGAGTTCGGTGATCACGGGGAAGGTTCTCCGGCAGGCGGGCATCCGGTGCGCGCGGGGCGCCGCAGAAAAAGAAGAGGGATGCCGCGTTCAATCGATCGGCCCGCATCGGGGCCACGGGTGTACGGCACCGGCGTGGGGAACGCGGGCCGCGCGGTTCAGGTGCGCAGTGTGGACGGCTTGCGCCAGGGCCAGGCTCCCCGGTCGCCGAGACCTGCAAGGAAAGTGCGGTGAACGAACATGCGCGCCAGTGTAGCAGCGGGTTTGCGCCGAACAGGCCCGGTTTCGGGGGCTCAGGCGGGGGCTGCCAGCAGGGCCGCGACCTCGTCCAGCGTATCGACGAAACCGTCGGCATCGACCTGCCGCACCGGCTCGCCGTGGTTGTAGCCGTAGGTCACCAGCACCACAGGGCAGCCGGCGGCGCGGGCGGCCTGCGCGTCGTTGCGGGAGTCGCCCAGCATCAGCGTGCGGCCGGGCGCGGTGCCCAGCGCGCGGCAGCTTTCCAGCACCGGCAGCGGATCGGGCTTCTTGCGCGCGAAGCTGTCGCCGCCGAAAACGCTGCCGAAGTAACGGCCCAGGTCCAGCGCCTCCAGCAGGTCGCGCGCGAAGCTGTGCGGCTTGTTGGTCAGGCAGAGCAGCGGCAGGCCGCTCGCCCGCAGGGCCTCCAGCCCTTCGCGCACGCCGGGGAACAGCCCGGAATGGCGGCCGTTGACGTCGGCATAGTGGTGCAGGTAGCGGGCCAGCGCCTCGGGTGCGTCGGCGGCCGGCAGGCCCGCATGCTCGAGCGCCAGTTGCACCAAATGCTCGGAGCCCTTTCCCACCATACGGGACAAGTCCGCGCGGCCCAGCGGCGGGCGGCCGCGCTCGGCGAGCATGCGGGCCAGCGCTGCCTCGAAATCGCCCAGGGTATCGACCAGGGTGCCGTCGAGGTCGACAATGGCGGCGTCGATGGACAGGCGGGTGGACCGGATAAAATTCGAAAACACTTATTCAAGCCTGTTGAAAACCTCTTGCGCAGAGAAGCGAAGCGTGAGGTGGATGAGCTGCAAACTTGTATCGCGCAACCGCTCGCAGTTCTTTCACAACCGCCTGCTCTTCGCCAACCACGAGGTCTTGACGGTGCGGAGTTGGACGAGTCGTGCGCCAGGGCCCGGGTGCAGACCGCTTCCGAGCCAAGCCGGGGCATATTTATAAAGCAGCCTCTCCAATCGTGTTGCCTCACGTATGAGCAAGTCACGGCGGATTCAAACCTGAAGCGCAACACCTGGATTTCAATGAAAGAGGGAGGAATGCTGTGAGCTGCTGATGAGCAGCTCGCGGTAGACAGCCAATGGCGATCGTACGCCCAGACCTTGGCGCGGCCGGCCGTTGATCTCATCGGCGATGGCATCGAGCTGGGCCTGGCTGTAGCCCGAGAGTGTTAGGGAAGGTCTGCACAAAGCTGCGTTTGCCGAGGTAGGTGACCGAGCATGGTGCGTTTGCCCCGGAGGCGCTGCTTGGTCTTGATCTGCTGCTCGAT
>NZ_QJTC01000039.1 GCF_003217575.1 Xylophilus ampelinus
CGCCGATGAGATCAACGGCCGGCCGCGCCAAGGTCTGGGCGTACGATCGCCATTGGCTGTCTACCGCGAGCTGCTCATCAGCAGCTCACAGCATTCCTCCCTCTTTCATTGAAATCCAGGTGTTGCGCTTCAGGTTTGAATCCGCCCTGCATTTGATTTCGAAGGTGCTGCCGCGGACCTAATCGACGGACAGGCTTGTAGCCAGTAGCAAGCTACCGGCGATCGCGGGGCGCTGGCGGGATGACCGCCAGCGGGGCAGGGCGAGCGCCCAACGACCAGAATGCGGCAGTAGCAGCAACGAGAGCAGACTGATCGACAACAAAGCCGCGATCCGCGTATAGATCGTCTGCGGACTCATCCAGAGCAGACAGAACACCCCGTGCTACAGCCTTCCGAGGCCGAGATGCCGGCCGATGCACCTCAACAGACCGAGCAAGCTCACGAAGCTGCCGACGCCGCTCAACCTCGCCATCCAGGTCGGTGTAACTGCCGCTCATAACGCGACCGCCAATGCAACCGGAGCAGAGCTCGCACGAAGCGTTACCCCGGGCCGTGAACTTTGCCCAAGCCACGGTGCCAAAGCCCTCTTTTCCAAGCGACTCAACCGCTGGCAAGACCTTGTTGATGGCCCGGACGGTATCGAGGCAATAGGACAACAAATTTGGATCGTTCAGAGGCGAGTCAGCCTCGAACTTACCCGTGGAATCATCACGCGCCGTCGTGCGCTTACGAGGCTTACGGCCGGGACTTGGGGCTGCATTCATGAAGCGAGGCAACGTGTGTTATCCCCGTGATTATCATGGGGGCGAACGGTAGAAAGCATGTCAACCGGAGCGCGGGCGGCGGCCGCTGGCACCCCCCGCACAGCGTGGCCCCACCAGCGGCCGCCGCCCACGCTTCAGCAAGCTGCACTCGCAAACTGGCCGCTTCGCGATAGGCCACGTCGAAAAGACGTGCCCGGCGCACCAGCAACGACCACCAGCTACTGTCCGTGCCAACGAAGGCATGACCCTCTGGGGAAACGAGCTTGCCGGCAACGAAACTCCAGCCCGACCAAGACTCACCAGGCAGATCCATCCGGCCGAGCAATCGAACCAGGCGGTAGACCGCATAGGGAATCTCGTGGCGGCCGGACTGCCAGTTATGGATAGTGCGCCGGCTCACACGAAGCATCTGCGCACAGCCATCCAGATCGAGACCGAGGCCACGATACATGGCCCGGAACCTTCCGGCAAGCTGCATGCGGTTTTCACGATCCACTGGCATCCCTTTACGTCTACGACCTACTTCATACGATGTATATCCGGAGCATTATCGTTTGGCATCGGAAGTATCTTCCATTATTCGCTAAATAAATGCCGTCCGCCATGTTGTCCACATAATCAGACAGCCGTATTGAGACGCGCAGGACAGTACCGTTACCGGTAACGGCGAGCGCCACGCGCCAGGTCGATGTAACAGGCCAGCCAGCTGCCGCAAGCCTGTGCAAGGGGCGTTGAGGGCCCGTAGCCAAGGGCTACAGGCGCACCCGGGGCGCCGGCGGGATGGCCGCCAGCGGTGCAGGTTTCAAGCCGGGCGTCTCACGACGATGCGGATCTACTCCCTGCTGGCCTAGCTGGCAGGATCCGCCAGCTCAGTACCCCAGCGCGGTCAACTCATGTCCGGTGGGCTCCCGGTGCCGGATGTTGGTGTCGATGACGAACCAGACACCGTCGCGGTACCGGGTCACGCCCCATGCCACCTGCTCACCCGATGCCCCACCGGGTAGGTCATCGAAGACAACCCTGCAAACGTCACCCAGATCCCAGCCCACGAACTTCATGCGTTGGGGCTGCGGGACTGGCTGGCCCTTGCTGCTGGAGAAGCGGTTGCTCCAGGCATCACCTTCGGCGAAGGCCTTGGTCATGTACTTAGAGAGGTAAGACGCAATGCGCGACGGTGCCCGCATCCTCTTGCTGGACTGGAGATCTACGTTGCCCCCCAGGTCACCCACCACGGAGAGCCACACCGATCGGATGACGCTGTAGCTTTTGACCTTGACGCCGCGGGCGTGCATCACCTCACGAGGAACACGGTGGACAGCCATATGCACGTGCCACGCGCCGCGCTGCTGCCGCTCGTATGCAGCCACATAGAACCACCCCGGGATGACCCGGGCCATGCGCCGATTGAATTCCTTAACGTGCCGCTTCAAGGTCGACCACTCGGTCATGTTGTCGCGGTACGTAAGGGTCAGCAACGTGTCAACGCCGGCGGCCTTGCACAGATGCCGGACCCGTTGCTTAGCTCTCTGTGCAGCCCGTTCGAGGTTGGCCAAGCGGCGCTCTTCGGCAGTAGCCTCACGCTCGACAAGATAGTCGTCGTACGCCAACTGTGAGAGCTCACCCTCGAGGTGCCACGTCACCAGCGGACGAACACAATACTCAGTGTGGCCATTGCCCAAAGGACGACGGACCAACTCGTATCCGCCCCCTGAAGTGCCTCGAAGAACATCACGCCCTACAATTCGTTCCATCATCGTTGCCCTTTCCAACGTTGGTCATGGCCCCGGGAGTGTCGATAGCACTCGCCGGGGTTCTCTTTTGCGCATCAGGAAGGCCAGCTGCAGCCCTCCGATAGCGCGAGGGCAGGGCGGTAGGCCCTGACCCCTGGTTCAAACCGTTTTGGGCCATCCAGGCCCTTCGAACACGATCGGTGAAGGCGCTCACAGCCACCTCCTCAGGAACACCTGCTGGCGATGAGACAACCACCGTTCCAGAGGGCCAGCAAGCCATGTGTAGGCCTGCGCCACAGACTCCAGGCCGAGACGCCCAGCCCAGTATCCGGGCCTCTGCAGCAACCACCATGCACGGGCTGACCAGTGCCGCCTGAGTTGACCGTAGGCATCATCCGCCCGCATACGGGCAACCACGCGCTCAAGGTACGGATTCGATTCGAGGGGAGCCATATCAGCCCCCAGCGATGGCAGTCTTAACCGCCTTGCCAGTCTTGATCGCGGCCCTGAGAGCCTTGCGGTGGGCCACTGGCATCGCTGCAATGTCAGCTTCCGTGATCGTGTGCACCTGACCCTTGATATGGTCACCGTACCGCTTCTCCAAACTAGCCAAGCTCTCCAGCTCACCGCCGACGCCAGCCATCGACTGGATCGCCACTCCGCGAGACTGGGCCAATACCTGCATCCGTGCCGAGAAGATGCGAATGCAATCGGCAACCACATCCTCAGGCGTGAGCCATCCGATCGAACCATCCGCCGAATCTGGCCAGTCTTGACCCTCAGGCACGTCCAGATCAGACAGGAAGTCGTAGCGTTTGGAGAAGGCTTTGGCAGCAACCAACGACGCAAAAGCCTCACGCTCTACGTCCTCCAACGACAGCCAGCCAATGCAGTCCTCACGAGTACGAACGGGTTTCATGGATCTTCCTTTCAGGGCGGTTGGTAGCCGGTACGAGCAAGCCGGAAACCCGCATGGATGTTGGGTTTCCGACGGTCTGTGTTCCAAAGTGTCTTAGTGATAAATCTAGGGCCGGCGCTTCGCGCCGCCCTGCGGCCACGGCCGCCGGGCTGGGCTCTGCAGCCCGGCCCGCGCTCGTGCCCCTAACGGGTCCCGGCACGTGCCGGCCCTTCGCGCCCAGGACCCTCCGTAGCTCCATGTTTTCGCGGTAGAGAGGCCCAAAGAATCTCGCCTGCCGAATGAAGAGCGACCACCATGAGCAGTCACTGCCGACGAACGTGTGACCCTCAGGCGACCGCAACTTGCCGGCGACGAAGGACCAACCAACCCAGCCGTCACCGGGCAGCTCCACCCTGAAATGCAAGCGCAGCAGGCGGTAGGCCATGTGAGGAATCGGGTGCCGGCCCGACTCCCAGTTATGCAAAGTGCGAGGAGAGACCTGCAGAAGCTTCGCAACGCCGGCCCGGTCGAGACCGAGCCCGCGGTACATGGAACGGAAGCGGGTGGCAAGCATGGTGCGCTGGTGGAGCTGGAACGCGGCCGTCCCCAGCCGCTTGTGTAACTTCATACGATGTATATTATGTATAGTCAAACAGCCCGACAGACTTGAAGTCCCTGTAAACACGTTTTCCCAGCGCCCTTGTGCATCATCTGCCTGCGATGCAAGACTCACTCTTTCCCCCCGAGGACGACGACGAAGCGGCCGACGAATCGGCTGCGCCCGAACAATCCTCGCTGCTGGAACCAGGCCCGGCGACCGAGGCGCCGCGCCCCAAGGCCAAGCGCGGTGCCGAGGTAGGTCCGGCGACGCCGGACGCTGCGGTCCATGCGCTGGCTGAGGCTATGCCGGCGCAGCTGCGGCTCGGCACGTCGTCGTGGAACTATCCGGGCTGGGCCGGCATGGTGTGGGAGGCGGTGTATCCGGAATCGGTGCTGTCCCAGCGTGGCATCGGGGCTTATGCGAAGCATCCGCTGTTCCGTACCGTCAGTCTGGACCGGGCGTTCTACCGGGCGTTGACCGCCAGCCAGTTCGCCGACCTGGCCGCTCGAGTGCCGGCCAGTTTCCGCTTCGTCGTCAAGGCGCCGGCGATGGTGACCGATGCCCTGGTCCGCGCTGAGGACGGCCGCGGCATGCAGTCCAACCCCGGCTTCCTGAGCGCCGAGCTGGCGGTGCAGGACTTCGCGGTACCGGCGCTCGACGGGCTCGGCGATCGGCTGGGCGCGCTGGTCTTCCAGCTCAGCCCGCTGCCGCTGCGGATGCTCGATACGCTGCCGTCTGTCCTGGAAAAGCTGCGCGCGATGCTGGCGGCCTTGCCTGCGCTGCGGCCGATCGCATCCGACGCGGTGGTCGCCGTCGAGGTGCGCGATCCCGAGTGGATCGGCGGGATCCACGGCCCGGCGTTCGTCCAGGTATTGAAAGACACCGGCGCCACTTTCTGCCTGGGCCTGCACGCCAAGATGCCGGCCATCGCCGAGCAGTTGCACATGCTGCGCGCGCTGTGGCCCGGGCCGCTGGTCTGCCGCTGGAACCTCAACCGGCTCCACGGCGGATATGGCTACGAAGAAGCCGAAAAGCTCTACCAGCCGTTCGACAGGATGGTCGATCCAGACCCCGACACACGCGCCGCACTGGCTAAAGTCGCGGCCGCCACCGCCCTCGCGGGACACCCGGTCTACGTGACCGTCAGCAACAAGGCCGAGGGCTCCGCGCCGCAGACGGTGCGGCTGCTGGCCCAGGCGATCCGCGACCGGCTCTGAGAGCGTCCGGGCCGGTCGTCCCCTCAGGAGCCGAAGGCCATCGCCAACACCGCCGCGGCCATCACCGCGGTCGCGGCCCAGCCGAGCAAGCGCAGGCGTGTGCCGATCACGTTGTCGCCCATCACCCGGCGGTTGGCGGCCAGCAGCATCATCACCGCCATGATCGGCACCGCGATCACGCCGTTGATGACGGCCGACCAGAACAGCTCCCGCACCGGATCGGCGGGCGTGAAGCACAGGCCCACGCCGCCCAGCGTAGCCACCGCGATGATCGCGTAGAAGCCGCGGCCCTCGCCGCGCTCCAGCCGCAGGTCCATGCCGCCGCGCCAGCCCGCAGCCTCCGACACCGCATAGGCCGCAGAGCCCGCCAGCACCGGCACCGCCAGCAGCCCGGTGCCGACGATGCCCAGGCTGAACAGCACGAAGGCGAACGGCCCGGCCACCGGCCGCAGCGCCTCGGCCGCCTGGGCCGAAGTCTGGATGTCGTGCAGGCCCGCCGCATGCAGCGTGGCGTCGGCGCTCAGGATGATGAAGAACGCGATCAGGTTGGAGAAACCCATGCCGATCGCCGTATCCCAGCGTATGCGGCGCAGGTGGCGGCGTACGTCCCCGGCATCGTGCCCGGCGCCGTGGCCGCCCTGCCCCGTTTCCTCCACCTCCTGCGCCGCCTGCCAGAAGAACAAATACGGGCTGATCGTGGTGCCGAAAACGGCGACGACCATCAGAACCGCATCGTGGTCGAGCGCGAGCTGCGGCCACACCGCCGCCCGCGCCACCGCCCACCAGTCGACCTGCAGGCTGAAGGCCACCGCCACGTAGCTCAGCAGCGCCAGCGTGAGCCACTTGAGCCAGCGCACATAGATGGCGTAGCGCAGAAACACCTGCAGCACCAGGCACAGCACGCCGAAGCCCACCGCGTACAGGTGCACCGGCCCGCCGATCAACAGGCGCAGCGCCTCGGCCATGGCGGCGATGTCGGCCGCCACATTGATCGTGTTGGCCACCAGCAGCATGCCGACCACCGCGTACAGCACCACCGCCGGAAACGCCCGCCGGATATTGGCCGCCAGCCCCTGGCCGGTGACGTAGCCGATCCGCGCGCTGACCATCTGCACCGCGCACATCAGCGGATAGGTCAGCACCAGGGTCCACAGCATCTGGAAGCCGAACCGGGCGCCGGCCTGCGAATAGGTGGCGATGCCGCTCGGGTCGTCATCGGCCGCACCGGTGATCAGGCCGGGACCGAGCATGTGCAGCCGCGCGCGCCACGCGCTGCCGGCAGCGGCCGGTGCGGATACTGCGCGACGGGTTTCGTGTTCGATCATCCTCTGCCCTCCGGCTGGCCGGGCGGTGGGCCGAGCCTCCGCGCCGACGCTGGCGCGGGCGCGGGCGCGGGCGGAGTCTAGGCGCTGCCCACGGCTTTCCGAAGCGGTAAATCACTTGGCCCCGCAGGCTGCGCGGAGGTCAGGGCCAGGTCAGTCACAGTGGAGTAGAAGCACGCGGCGAGGAAGCCCCGAGTCCGGTCCGTTGTATCGCATCAGTGCATGTGGCCCCAGTAGACGAGCGCGTCGCGCCCCTCGACGCTCAGCGACACCTCGGCGCCCACCGGCAGCAGCACCTTGGTCGGCACATGGCCGAACGGCAGGCCGTCGATCACCCGGGCCTTGACCTGGGTGCGCAGCCAGTCGATCACCGTCTGCAGTTTGAAACCGCGATCGTGGGTGCCCAGGGTGTATTCGGTGAACTGGCCGAACACGATCGCCTTCTGACGCGCCAGCACGCCGGCGTGCAGCAACTGGCTCAGCATCCGCTCGACACGGTAGGGATGCTCGTTGATGTCCTCGATGAACAGGATCCCGCCCTTGACCTGCGGCAGGTACGGCGTGCCGACCAGCGAGGTCAGCACCGCCAGGTTGCCGCCCCACAGCACGGCCTTTTTGATATGTAAATCGCCTCCAGCCGACGCTGCACGCCGACCACTAGCTATCGATTTAATAGCACTCGCACTCCGTGGCTTCGGTATGCGCCAGCCGGCGCCCTCCCCCTGACCATGCAGCAGGTCGTCGAAACAGGCTTCCATGATGTCGTCGGGGGCCTCGGCGGTGCCGAAATCGGCGCCGAGCGTCGGGCCGCCCCAGGTGACGGTACCGGTCTTGGCCAGCAGGGCGGTCTGCAGCGCGGTGAAGTCGCTCAGGCCCACGAAGCGGGTGCCGCGCTCGGCCGCCTTCTTCAGCGCCTTGTAGTCGATGCCCGGCAGGATGCGGCCGATGCCGTAGCCGCCGCGCGAGATCAGCGCCACGTCGGCGCCGCTGGCCGCCGCGCGGCCGATGGCGGCGATGCGGGTCGCGTCGTCGCCGGCGAAACGCGTGTGGCTGGCGAGCGCGTCGGCGTCGATTTCGACCTCGTGGCCCAGGGCCTTCAGGCGTGCCACGCCGCGGCGGAACGCGGCCTTGTCGCGCACCGCGCCGGAGGGCGAATAGATGTAGATGCGGCGCTGCCGGCCGGCATGCGCATGGTCGTCGTCGCTATGCAGAAGGTCGTGCGCAGCGTGCGCGTTGGAGGCGGAAGGCATGGTCGGGGATGGACGGCTGCGGCGCAGCGGTTTCCTTGTCGAAAGACGGTCAGGAAGCAGGCGGCGAGGCCGGCCTGCGGGCGGCCGGGAAGTATTCCACAGCCTGCCGGGCCTGGTCGGCCGGTGCGGCGGAGCCGGTGTGCAGGTCGAGAATGCCGCAGGCTGCGGGAAACTGCGCTGCCAGGGTGGCGATGGCGGCGGCCTCCCCGGTCGCACTGCGCGGCGCGAGCCGGGCCCATGCGCGCGGACCGGCGCGATGGCCCGCGTCGGGGAACGGCGCGTCGTGCGCCTCCTGCCCGCCGACCGGCTCGGTCAGTACCGCGCAGCCGGCGATGCGGCCGGTCGCGCAGCGGACCACGGCCAGGGCCAACGGCGCCTGCGCCGCCGGCAGCACGACCACCGCGACGTTCAGATCGCACTGCGCCATCCACTCGGCCAGCAGCGCCGCGTGACACTCCAGCGTGTGCCAGGCGTCGCGCTTGGGTTTGTCGCTGCGGCCGAAGCCGACCAGGTCGGGCGCGACGACCCGCGCGCCCGACGCCGCGAGCGGTGCGAGCCATCCGGCCAGCGTGCCGCCCCAGCCCTGCGGACCGTGCAGGCAGACGAAGGTACCGCGGCTCGGCTCCGCGCGCATGGTTTCCAGCCAGTGCATCTGCAGCCCGCCGCCGGCAGCGGCCAGTGTGAAGGCATGCGCGCCGTAACCGGCGGGCGTCGGCAGGCCGTCGAAGCGTGACGCAGGCGTCCGTAGAGCGTCTTCGCGCACCGGTGCCGGCCGCGCCTTGCGGTGTGCCGCGCGCCGCTCTTGGAAGAACGCCTGCAGCACCTCACCGCATTCCTCGGCCAGCACGCCGCGCACGACCCGGGTGTGGTGGTTGAGCCGCGGCTCGCCGAAGAGGTCGACCACCGATCCGGCCGCGCCGGTGCGCGGCTCGGCCGCGCCGTAGACGAGCCGGCCGACCCGCGCATGCAACATCGCGCCGCTGCACATGGCGCACGGCTCCAGCGTTACGTAGACCGTGCATCCGTCGAGCCGGTAGTTGCCCAGCGCCCGTGCCGCGCCGCGCAGCGCCACGATCTCGGCATGGGCGGTCGGGTCATGCCCGTCGATCGGGGCGTTGCGGCCGGTGGCGACGATGCGGCCGTCCTGAACCACGACGGCTCCGACCGGCACCTCGCCGGCCCGCACCGCCGCGTGTGCTTCGGCCAAAGCCGCGCGCATGAAGCGCTCGTCGTCGGGCAGGATGCTCATGCAGGCCGTATGCCTGTCACTGGTCGGCCGCCTCGCGCTGCCGGCGGGCGGCTTCGGCCGCGTCGTCGAGGTCCTTCCGGACCTGCTGCTGCACCTCGGCGCTGCGCGCGCGCACATCGGTGGTCGCGGCCGCGCCGTGCGACGTGCCGGCGACCGAAGGTGTTCCGGCTTGCGGCAGCAACGCCTTCTTGGCCAGCAGCGCGACGATCAGCAGGGCCAGTACCAGGCCGATCAGGCCGAAAGGGGTGCGCATACGGAATCTTTCAGAAAAGTGGTGGCGGGGTGGCTCGCCGGCCGGGCAGGTCCACGCGATCGGGTCCGGCGATTCTAGGCAGCCCTGCGACGGGCGAGGGCCAGCACCGCACGGTCGATCGGCAGCGCCACCGGCTGCCCGGCCTCGACCTCCCGTGATACCGCGAACGCTGGCAGCAGGCTCACGCCCAGGTTCGTCGCGGTGGTGGCCGACAGCGCACGCCAGCTCCGCACCGGCGACCCGCAGGCGGCCGAACCGAACCAGATCGCCCCAAGGCGCCGGTCCTGGACGCCTTGCCCGGCATGGGCTTATTGGTAGCCTGCATCTTCTTCGATCGACGTCGCGCCGAAAAAAGGGGCTGCCGCCGGCAGCCCCTTTTGTTTCGGCATCACTCCACCCGATTATCTTTAATCATTTAAATTCTTTATACATCAACAACTTACAAGTGTACGACAAACAAATGCCAGGCGGATTCAAACCTGAAGCGCAACACCTGGATTTCAATGAAAGAGGGAGGAATGCTGTGAGCTGCTGATGAGCAGCTCGCGGTAGACAGCCAATGGCGATCGTACGCCCAGACCTTGGCGCGGCCGGCCGTTGATCTCATCGGCG
>NZ_QJTC01000040.1 GCF_003217575.1 Xylophilus ampelinus
CGGCGTGCTGCCCTTCATGGGCGTCTACATGTTCGCCATCGTCGTGCTCATGGTGTTCCCGGCAATCGCGCTGTGGCTGCCGACTTATTTGATGTAGCCCCGTTCCCGACCCAGGTTCTCACCATGTCCCACGTTCTGCATTTCGCCTGCGAATCCGTCGAGGCTGACGGAGGCCGCACCAGCCGCACGCTGTCCGTGGTGCCGATCCGCTTCGCCATCGCCGGCTGGACCGGCCGCGACGCCGCCGCCATCGACCACCACATCGAGGAGTTGGCCGCCCTCGGCGTGCCCCGGCCCTCGGCCGTGCCGCTCTACTACCGCGCCGGCACCACGCTGCTGAGCCAGTCGCCGCTGCTGGAAACCCTGGGCGACGACAGTTCGGGCGAGGCCGAGCCGCTGCTCTTCTTCGCCGCGGGCGAATGGTGGCTCAGCGTCGGCTCCGACCACACAGACCGCAAGGTGGAGAGTTACTCGGTCGCCGTCTCCAAGCAGATGTGCCCCAAGCCGGTGGCCACCGCCGCGTGGCGCTGGCGCGACGTGGCCGATGCGCAGGATGGCATCGTGCTGCAGTCGCGCATCCACGAGAACGGCGCGTGGGTCGATTACCAGCGCGGCACGCTGGCGTCGATCCGGCCGCTGGCAGGACTGCGCGACGGGTTCTTCGGGCCTGGCGGTGTCGATGCCGCCGAGGGCAGCTTTCTCTGCTGCGGTACGCTGGGTGCCTTGCCCGATTCGCAGGGCCGCGGCATCCGCCCGGCGGCGCAAATGGAGATCGCGCTGCGCGACCCGGTGCGCCAGCGATCCATCGTGCACCGCTACACCGTGGAGTCGCTACCCGTCGTCGCCTGACGGTGCGAGGGCCGGCGCTGCGCAACCCCATGGTGCAGCGCCGGCCCTCGCCGTGCGGACATACGGCCGGTCGTCGCCGCACACGCGGCTTGCTCGCCACGGTTCTTCCCTGTCGTCCCCGAGCGTGTGCCGGTCGATATCTCTCGCCACGCTCGCTTCTACCCCGCCCGCCATGACCGACACCATCGCCACGTTCCGCGGCCGCATCGCCCGGGGCGATACCACCCACGAAGCCTGCGTCGCCCAGGCGCTGGAAGGCGCTGCGTCGCCCGCCGCGCAGCATGTGTTCACGGCGGTGTATGCCGACGCGGCCCTGGCCGCCGCCCGCCATGCCGACGCGGCCCGGCGGGCCGGCGTGGCCCTGCCGCCGCTGGCCGGTCTGCCCGTCAGCATCAAGGATCTGTACGACGTGACCGGCGAGGTCACGCAGGCCGGCTCGGTCGTCTGTCGCGATGCAACGCCGGCTTTGGCCGACGCGGTGGCCGTCGCACGGCTGCGCAGGCAGGGCGCTGCGCTGGTCGGCAAGACCAACATGACCGAGTTCGCGTTCTCCGGCGTGGGCATCAACCCCCACTACGGCACGCCGCGCAATCCGGCCGATGCGGCGGTGGCGCGCATTCCCGGCGGATCTTCGGCAGGGGGGGCGGTGTCGGTGGCGCTCGGCCTGGCCGTGGTCACGCTCGGCTCCGACACCGGCGGCTCGATCCGCATCCCGGCGGCGCTCTGCGGCATCGTCGGCTTCAAGAGCACCCAGTCGCGGGTGCCGCGCACCGGGGCGTTCGAACTCTCCCGCTCGCTCGACACCGTCTGCGCCATGGCCCGGTCAGTGGAAGACTGCCTGCTGGCCGACGCCGCCATCGCCGACGCGCCGCTGGCGGTGCGCCGCCGCCCGCTGGTCGGCCTGCGCCTGGCGGTTCCGCAGAAGCTGATGTTCGACGGCATCGAGTCCGCCGTGGCCCGTGCCTTCGACCGCGCGCTCGGCACCCTGTCGAACGCCGGCGCGATGATCGTCGAGATTGCCTTCGCCGAGCTGGCCGAAATCTCCAGGCTCAACGCCCCCGGCGGCTTCTCGGCCGTCGAGGCCTATGCGATGCACCGCCACCGCCTGGCCGAGCGGCTGGACGGCTTCGACGCCCGCGTGGCCCAGCGCATCGCCCTGGGCGCGCAGGCCAGCGCCGCCGACTACATCGCGATGCAGGACGCTCGCCGCGACTGGATCGCCCGGGCCGAGGCGCGGCTGCAGTCCTTCGACGCGCTGCTGTGTCCCACGGTGCCCCTGGTGGCCCCGCCCATCGCCGACCTGCTCGCGACCGACGAAGCCTTCTTCAAGGCCAACGGCCTGCTGCTGCGCAATACCTTCGCGATCAACTATCTCGACGGCTGCGCCTTCAGCCTGCCGTGCCATGCGGCCGGCGAACTGCCGGTGGGCCTGATGCTCTCGGCCGTGCGGGGAGACGATGCGCGGCTGGCGGCGGTGGCGCTGGCGGTGGAGTATGCGCTGGCAGGCGATACCGACCGAGGATACCGGCGATGCCATGCGCATGCATCGTGATGCTATTGATTCGATAGCTAGTGGCCGGCTCTGCACGCCGGCTACAGCCCGTTTCTATTCTGAAAATGCCGTGGCGACCGCCCCATGGCCGCGCGGAACATCGCGGTGAAGGCGCTGTCGCTGGCGTAGCCGCTGGCGGCGGCCACATGGGCGACCGGCATGCCGCGGGCCAGCAGGGGCAGGGCGTGGGCGAGCAGCGCCTGCTGGCGCCATTGCTGCCAGCTGATGCCCAGTTCGCTGCGGAACAGACGGGCGGCGGTGCGCTCGCTCGCGCCTGCGGCGGCGGCCCATTCCGCCAGGTTGGCGGGGCGGGCGGGGGCGCGCAGCACCGCCTCGCACAGCGCGCGCAGGCGCTTGTCGCCGTGCTCGGCATGCGGCATCGGCACGCCCATGCGCAGTCGCGGTGCGCGGGCCAGCTCGTCGCGCAACAGCGGGGCGATCATCCGTTCGCGGCGGCGGCATTCCGCCAAGTGGGCGGCGCCGCCGGCCGGGCCCGCCGTGCCGTCGGGCGTGCTGTCGAGGGCGAAGGCCAGGGCGTGCAGCAGAGGGCCCATCTCCAGCACCACGCAGCGCTGCCAGGCCGGGTCGGCCGAGGGCGGCTGCGGCACCAGGTACACCGTGCGCAGTTCGGCATCCTCCACCACGGTGATCGAATGCTCCATGCCGGCCGGCACCCAGGCGGCGCGCGAGGGCGGCACGATGAGGGTGCCGCCCTCGGTGCTGACCCGGATCACGCCGGTGGCCGAGAAGGTGAGCTGCGGCCAGTCGTGGCGGTGCGGCACCACGACGGTCTCGGCCGCCAGAGGCCGCTGCTTGGCGCGCACCGGCCGGTCGGGCGTGGGCACGAACAGGTGCGGCGTGAGGGAGCCGACCTGGGCGCCGGTGCTGGCGGCCGGTGCGCGGGCACGGGCTCGGGCGCGAACCGGCGGGCGGGCTTGGGCTGGGGTGCTGGATGTTTTTGGCATGTTCTCGATGGAAGTTGGCCCTTCGTCGCAATTCTGCCGCGCGATCGGCGCCTACGATCGCCGCTCCTCTTCTTCTTTCGCGTGCGCCGCGCACCCTGCCATGGCCTCAGCTACCCATTCCGCACCCACCGCCGCTCGCGATCCGGCCGAGCGCGCGGCCTTCCGCAAGGATGCCACCCTGATCGGCCTGGTGGGCGTGGCCCACGGCATCAGCCACTTCAGTCAGCTGCTGCTGGCGCCGCTGTTCCCGTGGCTCAAGACCGCGTTCGGCGTGGGCTATGCCGAGCTGGGTTTCGTGCTGACGGTGTTCTTCGCGGTGTCGTGCATCGTGCAGGCGCTGTCGGGTTTCGTGGTCGACCGCTACAGCCCGCGGCCGGTGCTGTTCGCGGGCCTGGGCATGCTGGCGCTGGCGGGCTTCGGCTATGCGATGGCGCAGAACTACTGGATGCTGCTGGGCAGCGCGGTGATCGGCGGCATCGGCAACGGCGTGTTCCACCCGGTCGATTACACGCTCTTCAACCGCAAGGTGGCGCCCACCCGGCTGGGCCATGCCTACAGCGTGCACGGCATCACCGGCAGCCTGGGCTGGGCGCTGGCGCCGGCCTTCGTGGTGCCGCTGGCGGTCGCGTTCTCGTGGCGCGTCGCGCTGGCCTCGGCCGGGGTGCTGGCGCTGGTGGTGCTGGCGGTGCTGTGGGTCTACCGCCGCCACCTGGCGCTCGACAAGAAGGCGGTGCTGCAGGCCACCGGACACGACGCCCTGGTGGAGGGCAAGTTCGACTTCCTGCGCATCCCGGCGGTGTGGATGTGCTTCGGCTTCTTCTTTTTCTACGCCGCATCGCTCAGCGTGGTGCAGGCCTTCGCGCCCGAGGCGGCGCGCCAGTTGCACGCGGTGCCGGTCGCGCTGGTGGCGATGTGCCTGACGATCTACATGGTGGCGAGCGCCGGCGGCATGGTGCTGGGGGGCTTCCTGGCCTCGGACCCGACGCGCTGCGAGCGCATCGTGGGCATCGGCTTCGGCCTCGCGGCCCTGATCGCGCTGGCGCTGGGCCTGCTCGACATGCCGCCGCTGGCGGTGCCGGTGCTGTTCGGAGCGATGGGTTTCTCGGCGGGCATCTCGGGCCCGTCGCGCGACCTGATCGTCAAGCGCTCCACGCCGCCGAACGCGACCGGCCGCGTCTACGGCGTGGTGTACGCCGGCCTCGACATCGGCCAGGCGACCGCGCCGCTGCTCTTCGGCGCGCTGATGGACCATGGCCGCTTCCGCGGCGTGCTGGTGGGCCTGGCGGTGGTGCAGGGGGTGCTGATCGTCAGCGCGTTCAATGTGCGCAAGGCGCGGCGCACCTCGTCGCTGGTGCCGGCTTAGAGCGGCTAACACAACCCTTCTGGCGTCGTTGCCGCACCTTGTCGTACTACTCGTACTGTCTGCGATGCGGCGCCTAGCCAGAACCGCTTCGCTGGGTTGTGTTAGCCGCTCTTAGAGCGTGTTATGCACTGTGTGGAGGTGGCGGCGGATCCGCGTCGCATGTTTGTCGCGGCGCTTCGAGCCGATGTCGCCCCTGTCGGCGCCGATGCAGCCGCCGTCCCCTTCGTCAGACCGGATCGGAAAAGAAAAGCACAGGGAAGGACCCCCTATGGATCTGCAAGGCAGCCATCCGATCGACGCCACGCCGCAGCAGGTGTGGGAGGCGATGAACGATCCTGCGGTGCTGATGGCCTGCATCCCGGCTGCGACACCTGCGACGTGACGGCGCCCGGCGTGTTCGAGGTGAGCGCGGCCTTCAAGATCGGGCTGCTGTCGGCCCGCTTCGGCGGCACCATCTCCCTGACCGACGTGGAGCCGCCGCACCGCTACACGATCGATGTCGAGGGTCGCGGTGCCGCAGGCTTCGGCCGCGGCCTGGCCCGGGTGGTACTGGCGGATGCGGTGGCACCGCGCACCGGCTGCACTCTGCGGTACACGCTGCAGGTCGCTGTGGGCGGCAAGGTGGCGCAGGTGGCGGGGCGTTGGCTGCGCAGCACCGCCGAGGCGCTGGTCGGCAAGTTCTTCCTGCGATTCGACAAGGCTTTGCAACAAAGGCTCCGCAACCCGGCCTAGCCGACCACAATCGTGGCAAACACAGCGAATCACTGGCTCCCCACGACATGGAAAACATCGATCTCACCGTACTGCGCACCCTGCGCGACTGGCACCTGGACGGCCGGCGCGCGCTGCTGGCCACCGTGGTCCGCACCTGGGGATCGTCGCCCCGGCCCGTGGGCTCCACCCTGGCGCTGCGGGAAGACGGCGCGGTGGTCGGCTCGGTCTCGGGCGGCTGCATCGAGGACGACCTGATCGACCGCCATGCCCGCCGCGACGGCATGCCCACCGGCGCGCCCACCCTGGTGCGCTACGGCGTCAGTGCCGACGAGGCCCACCGCTTCGGCCTGCCCTGCGGCGGCACCCTGGAGCTGCTGCTGGAGTACGACCCCGACGCCGCGGCGCTCGTGGAGCTGGTGCAGGGCCTGGAGGCCGGCCGCATGGTGCGCCGCCGGGTGGCGCTGGCCGACGGCGCGGTGCAGCTGGACGGCACCGCAGAGCCTGCCGCGCTGGAGCTGGATGCCGGGAGCCTCGCCAATACCTTCGGCCCCGAGTACCGGATGCTGATCATCGGTGCCGGCCAGATGGCCGAGTACCTGGCGACGATGGCGCGCTTCAGCGGCTTCGCCGTCACCGTCTGCGATCCGCGCGAGGAATACCGCGGCAGCTGGTCGGTGCCCGGCGTGGCGCTGACCGCCGAGATGCCCGACGACACGGTGCGCGCTTTCAAGCCCGACCGGCGCAGCTGCATCGTGGCCCTGACGCACGACCCGAAGCTCGACGACCTTGCCCTGCTGGAGGCGCTGCACTCCGAGGCGTTCTACGTCGGCGGCATCGGATCGCGACGCAACAACGCGGCGCGGCGCCAGCGGATGGTGGATCATTTCGACGAGACCGAGGCATCGCTCTCCTCGCTGCGCGGCCCCATCGGCATCTATATCGGCAGCAAGACCCCGCCCGAGATCGCGGTGAGCGTGATGGCGGAAATCCTGGCGGTGAAGAACGGCGTGCCGCTGCCGCGCGACATGGAAGTGGGCACCGCCAAGGACGTGCGCGAGGCAGAGCCCGACGCCTGGCTGCGCGCCGCCTGAACACCTGCGTGCAAAGTGCGCGAGGCAGGCAGGGGTGCTGGGGCTACAGTAGGGCAAACCGCCACGACGCCACCGCGCGACCGCCATGTCCACAACTTCTTTCGACGCGCTGGAACACCTTTTCTCCTACGGCACGCTGCGCATGCCCGCGGTGCAGCTGGCCACCTTCGGCCGGCTGCTGCAGGGCCATGCCGACACGCTGCCCGGCTACCGGCTCGACCAGCTGGAGATCCGCGACGCGGCGGTCATCGCCACCAGCGGCATGACGCACCACCCGGTGGTAGTGGCGACCGGCGACCCCGCCGACTCCGTCGCGGGCAACGTCTTCGCGATCACCGCCGACGAGCTGGCCCAGGCCGACGACTACGAGGTCGACGACTACCGCCGCGACCGGGTGCGGCTGGCCTCGGGCGAGCTGGCCTGGGTGTATGCGGACGCCCGCATCCCGCCGCCGCCGCCGATCGAGTGATGCGGCACCGGCTGCACCGCGCTGCGGTGCAGGCGGCCAGCGTCTCGCTCGGCTCGGGGTGCCTTCGATCGATTCGAGGCACCTCGGGTCGGGGAGCGGTCGGGAGTTGAGCACGGTCCCGACGTGCATGCCGCGACCGACTGACACCCACACGACG
>NZ_QJTC01000041.1 GCF_003217575.1 Xylophilus ampelinus
CCTATGTGCTTCGTGGCGTCAATGCAGAAAAAGCGCTGCTTGCCGTGCTGCGCATGGAGGGTTATCAGCCGACGGCCGCTGCGGCGGGAGGGTCCCGCTTGCGGGAGGGCACCGCCGCTGCGGCCGCTCCGGCTGTTCATACCCCCCCGAGTAACACGGGGGTAAACGAAGTCGGCGGCGGCAGGGGGTTGGAACGGGGCTACCTTGCCGCTTCTGTCCGCATTCAGCGTGGTCTGTCCTTCTTCGGGGTTGCAGCATGACCCCCGACGAAAAGCTTGTCCTCGAAGGTGGACGCATCAAGGTGCTTACGCAAGCCCGCCAGCTCGATGCCGCCCACCAGTCCGGCGTCGTCCTCGATTACCTGCGCTTCACCATGAAGCGCGACGCCATCCCGCATAGCCGGGGCATCCCTCTCGATACCGGCGATCAGGACCTGGCCCGCTTTTTCGCGCTCCAGTTCGCACGCCTGCTCGGCTTCACCCTGGGCATAGACCGACCTGGCCGCGATTACTACGAGTTCACGACAACCATTGAGAACGCGCTTGGCCATGAGGTCGCCAGCGTCTCTGCAGGGGGTGAAGGACAGCGCGGAACCATCTGCCTGACCTTGAAGGGCGAGGGCTGCACCAATGCTGCCCACGGCTGGGAAAAGCGCGTCTACGCGTACTTCGGCGAGTTCATGCCGAAGCTCACCCGCATCGACATGGCCCGCGATTTCTACGATGGCGAAGTCACCATCGAACAGGTCGTCGGCTGCTACTGCGATCACGCATTCAGCTACCAAAAGCGCCTGCCGTCGTACACCCAATACGGTTGCTGGGATGTCTACAACGGCCCTCCCAACAGCCGCACATTCCAGATCGGCAAACGCGAGTCCGGCAAGCTGTTCCGCGCCTACGAAAAGGGCCACCAATTCCGGATCATGGATAGCCGCTGGCTGCGCTGCGAGGTCGAGCTGCGCTCCACCAATCGCGTCATTCCCTGGGATGCCGTTGTCCGGCCGGCCGAGTATTTCGCCGGCGCCTACGAGTTTTGCGCCTGGGCGTGCCAGCACGAAATCGCAGTCAAGGTGCCTACCGCCACGAAGACCGCCGAGCACGGCGTTCAGGCCTGCGTCAACTGGCTGCAGCGCGTCGTCGCACCGACGCTTGTGCAGATCACATCGGCCCTGCCTGACTTCGATTGGCTCGCCGACCTGGTGATTGCTGAGCAGTTCCGCAAGGTCCCGAAGTCACTGCGCGGCTTCAATCATTCGACCATCCAAACCGGACTGCAAAAGGCGTTCGCACGCCTGTCCGAACGCACCCCCAATGCCAGCGCACCGGCCGCTGCCATCGCTTGATCCTGCCGGCTCCGAAAGCAACCATGAAGTTCACTTCCACTCTCACCATCATCGGTATGAAGGCGTCCAAAGGCACGCTGGAAAACGGCAACGCGTACGACAGCACGAAGGTCTACACCCTGGTCGATCTGGACGCCAGTAAGGGCACCGCAAAGGGCGCCGCCAGTGCCGAATACACCCTGGGCGTCGCATCCGAATTCGACAAGTTCAAACACTTGCCTTTTCCTTTTAAGGCAGAGGTCGATCTCGAGATCGTCACCAACGGCAAGACCCAGAAAACCGTCATGCACGAAGTGCGGCCCACTGACCGCGTGAAGCCCGGCCAGGCGGCCTAATCATCGGCGCGCACGGACCGAATTTCGTTCCCGGTACACGCCATGCATATGCACATCGTGCCCCGCTACTACGTCCAAAGCACAGAGGACCACGAGTTCCTTCGCGCGGACGGTGAAGGCGGCGTGGACTACGCGCCGTTGATCGTGAACGCTAGCCCTTTCACCTCGCCGGAAGCTGCAGCAGACGCTGTGCAAGACCACTGCGGCGGACAAGGTGTGGTGTTCCGCTGCTATGAGTTGGAGGGCTCCTGATCCTCACCCGCGTGGCGACGGGCGTTGCCATCGCCGTAACCCTGTGGCTGCTGCGGCATGCCTTCTGAAAGGTCCTATGGAAGACGACGAAGACGAGTGTGAATGCTGTCCTTGGTGCGGGTCGGAGGACGTCGAGGAATGCCAACCCGGTGACGTATTCCTGTGCCGGGATTGCGGTGCCGGTTGGGGTGACGAATGAGCACCCGCTTCCTTGTCTGTACCACCGACGCTAATCCGTGCCCGCTGGATCAGCAGGCATGGCTGAGCGCCGTTGACGCCCTGAATTGGGCCGACATGGGCCTCACCCCTGACCTCATCTTGAAGACCTACGGATGGGGTTTCGGTGCCGTATTCGCGATGTACATGCTGGGAGTGGCCTGCTCGGCCGTCCTGGGGTCCATCCGCAAAGCGTGACGGCGCAAACCGTCGAACCGCTGCCAGTCGGTCACTGGCGATCAAAAAGGAAAAGTCATGTTGAAGAACGCACGCAATTTCGCTCGTAAGTACGGCGCCAAGATCGGTACCGCTGCAACCCTGGCTGCAGGCACCGCAGTCGCCCAGGCACAGGCCGCAGCCAACGGCCTGACCCTCGGCATGGACACGGTCGACCTCGCCGGCGTCGGTGTCAAGGTCGGCGCCGTCATGGTGCTGGTGGTCGGCCTGGCGATGTATTTCAAGGGCGCAGACCTCGGCAAGCGCGTGGTACGCAAGGTCTAAGGCTAGGCCATGCTGAGCGGCGCACTCATTGCCCTATTTCTGGGCCTCATAGCCATGCTCGGTGGGCTGAGTGCTGCCGCATTTGTTTTCGCAGTTCGGACCCACCTATGAACCGCTGGCTCCTCCTGCTTGCGCTGCCGCTTATTGCAGCCTGCATCGCACCCCGCGCCCACGCGGCCGGCACCTTCTCCCGTACCACGATGGATGGCGTCGAATACGTCATCACCGGCAACTCCGCCACCATGCGCCCCACTGGCCGATCTAGCGGTTTCGGTGACACCGGCCCTACGACCGGTACCGGCAGGATGCCCGGAACTCCGGTGGGTAGTCCCTCCGCAGGGGGATTCGGGCTTGCCAAAGCGGAGGGCGGCATCGCTGCCAGCACGCGCGGAAAGCTCCCGCTCGCCAGCAAGATCGGCGCTGCCATTGACGTCACCGTCAAGCACAAGATTTCAGCCAAGAGCATCGCCAAGGTCTTGACTACCCCAGGTGGCGTCATTGGCCAGCTGGTACTCGGCTACGGTATCAAGCAGTTGCTTGATGAGGCCTGCGTCCGGCTCATGGGCGGGACTCTTCAGATGAATGCCGCCCAGACGTGGGAGGAGTGCGTCAGGAAAGAGGGTGGAATTCCCAGCACGATGTACTACTCAGGCGGCAAGTGGTACTCAGACCCATTGGCGGCATGCCAAGCCTACGTCCCGTCTAGCAATGGCTATGTCCGCCGGGGGTCCTCCATCATGTGCACTCGGAACAGTCAATACTTGGTGCCGGTCGATGAGCGCTTGGTATGCCCAGACTCCTCTGACCCTTCAGGCTTCAGCCAGGTCGACCCTGGCACGTCCTGTCCCGGAGGGGGCGAAATCACTTGGCGTTCGACCGAACCTGATTCAGTCGCGGACAAAATTGAAAGTGCGATCCCCGAATCGAACAGCCTTCCGGATGTTGCACGCGAGATTCTTGGCAATGGCGGCGAACTTCCTGTTGATGGCACTGAGGTGACTGGCCCTGCAACCGGCACTCCTACTGAGGCGGAGAAGAAGGACGAGACGACGAATCCCGATCCCCAGCCAGGCAATCCGAACGCCACCAGCAAGACGGAAACGACGACCAAAGAGAAGACGACCGACAAATACAACTACGACAAAGACAAGGTCACCCGCAGCGAAGACAAGCAGACCGAAACCTGCACGAAGACCACCAGCGGCGCAGGCGTCACGACTGTCGGGTGCAGCAACACCAGCACCACTACGCAGAACCCGAAAACGGACGACACGCCACCCACGGATACCGATTTGCCCGAAGTCCCGGAGCTGTACAAGCAGAAGTATCCCGAGGGCATGACGGGCGTGTGGAACAAGCGCAAGGACGAGCTCAAGGGTACGAAGATCATCGCGGCTATCCCGAAGTTCATGCCCCCTGTGTCGTGGGCTGGTGGATGCCCTGGCCCCATGTACATCACGCTCGATGTCGGCATCGTCAACTTCGGCCAGTTCGATGCCTCGCCCCCCTGTAACGTCTGGACCTTCTGCGGCGTCGTCATCGTGATTTCTGCGCTCCTGCTCGCCCGCTCACTCGTTTTCGGGGGCTGACATGGCAGCAGGTTTCACGATGCTGCTGGCGAAGATCGCCGCCATCGCGTCATGGTTCGGAAAGCTCTTCGTCGGCGTCTTCAAGTCGCTCTGGCACGTTGTCACCGACATGTGGTGCTGGGCTTTCGATGGCGTGCTGAGCGTTGCGGTAAGCGCAGTCAACGCCGTCGACTTGGCCGCGCTGGACGCCTACGCCGGCACATGGAGCGGCCTTCCGGCAGAGCTTATTCCTGTACTCAGCGCCCTGCGTGTTGGTGAAGCCGGCGCGATCATCGCAGCCGCCATCGGCATTCGGATCGTGCTGCAACTTATCCCGTTCACTCGTCTCGGAAGCTAGCAAATGATCAACGGTCTAGAAGGCATCCCAGGCTCGGGCAAGAGCTACGAAGCAGTCGTCCATCACGTGCTGACAGCGCTTCAATCAGGCCGCAAAGTCGTCACGAACCTGCCCCTTAAAAAGGACATGTTCGCAGCGATCAATCCCGACTTCCTCGACCTCATCGAACTGCGCATCCGGCCGCAGCCTATTCGCGGCACCTGGGATGCGACGCGCATCGACGAGGAAGGGCAGGGCAGTGCCTTCGAACTCTTCGACGACGGCCACACCGAAGCGCCAGGCGAAGAGGTGATGCTGTTCGGCCACGTGTGGGACTTCTGGTGCACATGGAAGCATCCCAAGACCGGAAACGGCCCGCTGTACATCATCGATGAGTGCCACGTGGCGTACCCGAAGATCGGCACCGACAAGCACGTTGTCCAGTGGTACAAACTGAGCCGCCATTTCAACGCCGATGTGCTGTTGATCACTCAGAATTTCCGGGACGTAAACGAGTCCATGCGCGGCCTGTTGGCGATGGTCGTGAAGGTCCGAAAGGCTGACGTTCTCGGCAAGCCCGACCACTACATCCGCAAGGTGCACGCCGGCTACCGTGGCGCTGTCATCAGCACCGAAGAGCGCAAGTACAAGCCCGAGTTCTTCCCGCTGTACAAGAGCCACACGCAAGGCAACTCCGTTTCGGAGGCTGCGGCAACGGATGTGTCCTCCAACGTGCGCAAATGGAAGCGCGCAACCAGCTTGGTGTTCGTTCTCGGCGGCGTGCTCGTGGTGTGGGCGTTCTGGCCCAAGGGCGATACACCTGCCACCCAGGTGAAGACGAAATCGGCCGACCTCGCGCCCTGGCAAGTCGAGGCCATGAAGCTGAACAAGCCGGATATGCAGCCCATCGCCCCTATCGACTGGAGCAAGGTTCCGACACTGCCAGAAGAGACCAAGCAAGCCGTCGAGCCTCCGGCGGAGATACCTGAGCCGCTAGGAGGAAAGGGCGTCCACCTCGCCGGCATGGTCAGCATGGGTGCCCGCACCGTCTACAACTTCGTGTTGTCCTCGTCCGGTCAGCGCATCGGCGACGCGACCGACGCCGACTTGCGCACGATGGGCTACGAGTGGCAACCGCTCACGCATTGCGCCGGCACGATGAAGTGGAAGGGCAAAGCGCGGGCCGTCACCTGCGACGCTCCTGTACTGGCCCAGGGTGCCCAGGATCGCCCCGTGGTGGTCGGCATGAACACGGCCGGCAACGTGGTGGCCACCAGCGCGCAGGGCGGCATCGACTACCGCCCGGCTGCAGCCCCAGGCACCAGCACTGCGGCCGATGTGACGGCACGCTACCGGTGAGCTTTCCAATCACGCCTGCCGTACAAGGCACTGACAACAGGTCCCCGAAAAAGAGGTCCTAGAACGCGTTTGCAGACCAGATTGCGGCCCACGTATCGACGCAAACATTGCGCATTACGTTCCCGGGAGGAAAGATGCTGATTGGTTATGCGAGGGTGAGCACGACAGACCAAGACAATGCTCTGCAGATGGACGCTCTGAAGCGCGCCGGCGTTCGCCAGGTGTATGCGGAAAAGACCAGCTCGGTAGGTGCCAGGCCGCAGCTGCAGATCGCCTTGGCCGCGCTTCGGCCAGGTCAGACGTTGGTAGTGTGGAAGCTGGACCGCATCGCGCGCAGCCTCAAAGACCTGCTCGCCATCCTCGATGGATTGAAGGCGCGCGGCATCGCGCTTAAGTCGCTAACTGAGCCCATAGACTCTTCGTCGGCGATGGGCGAATTCATGCTGCAAATCCTCGGAGCATTCGCGCAGCTAGAACGCTCGATGATCAGGGAGCGCGCCATAGCTGGCCAGGTCGCTGCGTACATGCGGGGTGTTCG
>NZ_QJTC01000042.1 GCF_003217575.1 Xylophilus ampelinus
TGGCTCCCCGCAAAAGGCAATGCCCCCGCTCCTTCTGGGAGTCGGGGGCATTACGGGCTGTAGGAGCCTGACGATGACCTACTTTCACACGGGAACCCGCACTATCATCGGCGCGGAGGCGTTTCACTGTCCTGTTCGGGATGGGAAGGAGTGGTACCACCTCGCTATGGTCATCAGGCATAACTTGGTGCTGCGCTGTTTTGGGGACAGCGCGGCGAATTCATAGAGTGTGGAATCAGCTTGTGGGTTGTTTTGAATGCGTCAACTTGGCATAACACCCTGATTCGACGATGTCGATCAAAGTTATAGGGTCAAGCCGCACGAGCAATTAGTATCAGTTAGCTTAACGCATTACTGCGCTTCCACACCTGACCTATCAACGTCCTGGTCTAGAACGACTCTTCAGGGGGCTCGAGGCCCCGGCAGATCTCATCTTGAAACGAGTTTCCCGCTTAGATGCTTTCAGCGGTTATCTCTTCCACACTTAGCTACTCGGCAATGCCACTGGCGTGACAACCGATACACCAGAGGTGTGTCCACTCCGGTCCTCTCGTACTAGGAGCAGGCTTTCTCAAATCTGCAGCGCCCACGGAAGATAGGGACCAAACTGTCTCACGACGTTTTAAACCCAGCTCACGTACCTCTTTAAATGGCGAACAGCCATACCCTTGGGACCGGCTACAGCCCCAGGATGAGATGAGCCGACATCGAGGTGCCAAACACCGCCGTCGATATGAACTCTTGGGCGGTATCAGCCTGTTATCCCCAGAGTACCTTTTATCCGTTGAGCGATGGCCCTTCCATACAGAACCACCGGATCACTATGTCCTGCTTTCGCATCTGCTCGACTTGTCAGTCTCGCAGTTAAGCACGCTTATGCCATTGCACTATCGTCACGATGTCCGACCGTAACTAGCGTACCTTCGAACTCCTCCGTTACGCTTTGGGAGGAGACCGCCCCAGTCAAACTGCCTACCATGCACTGTCCCCGATCCAGATAATGGACCCAGGTTAGAACCTCAAACGCACCAGGGTGGTATTTCAACGTTGGCTCCACAAGATCTAGCGACCCTGCTTCAAAGCCTCCCACCTATCCTACACAGATCCGTTCAAAGTCCAATACAAAGCTACAGTAAAGGTTCATGGGGTCTTTCCGTCTTTCCGCGGGGAGATTGCATCATCACAAACATTTCAACTTCGCTGAGTCTCAGGAGGAGACAGTGTGGCCATCGTTACGCCATTCGTGCAGGTCGGAACTTACCCGACAAGGAATTTCGCTACCTTAGGACCGTTATAGTTACGGCCGCCGTTTACTGGGACTTCAATCAAGAGCTTGCACCCCATCATTTAATCTTCCAGCACCGGGCAGGCGTCACACCCTATACGTCCACTTTCGTGTTTGCAGAGTGCTGTGTTTTTAATAAACAGTCGCAGCCACCGATTTTTTGCAACCCTTTTCGGCTCCGCTTGTACAGCTTCACCTACAGAGGGCATACCTTCTCCCGAAGTTACGGTATCAATTTGCCGAGTTCCTTCTCCTGAGTTCTCTCAAGCGCCTTAGAATACTCATCTCGCGCACCAGTGTCGGTTTGCGGTACGGTCGTGTGTAGCTGAAGCTTAGTGGCTTTTCCTGGAAGCAGGGTATCACTCACTTCATCTGCAAGCAGACTCGTTATCACCCCTCATCTAAGCCCGGCGGATTTGCCTACCAGGCACGACTACAGGCTTGAACCAACATATCCGACAGTTGGCTGAGCTAACCTTCTCCGTCCCCACATCGCACTACACATCGGTACAGGAATATTGACCTGTTTCCCATCAGCTACGCATCTCTGCCTCGCCTTAGGGGCCGACTCACTCTACGCCGATGAACGTTGCGTAGAAAACCTTGCGCTTACGGCGAGCGGGCTTTTCACCCGCTTTAACGCTACTCATGTCAGCATTCGCACTTCTGATACCTCCAGCACGCTTTACAACGCACCTTCACAGGCTTACAGAACGCTCTCCTACCACGTGCAATAAATTGCACATCCGCAGCTTCGGTAACTGGCTTAGCCCCGTTACATCTTCCGCGCAGGACGACTCGATCAGTGAGCTATTACGCTTTCTTTAAATGATGGCTGCTTCTAAGCCAACATCCTGACTGTTTTAGCCTTCCCACTTCGTTTCCCACTTAGCCAATTTTAGGGACCTTAGCTGGCGGTCTGGGTTGTTTCCCTCTTGAGTCCGGACGTTAGCACCCGGTGCTCTGTCTCCCGCGCTGTACTCTTCGGTATTCGGAGTTTGCCTTGGGTTGGTAAGTCGCCATGACCCCCTAGCCAAAACAGTGCTCTACCCCCGAAGGTAATACGCGAGGCACTACCTAAATAGTTTTCGGAGAGAACCAGCTATTTCCAAGTTTGTTTAGCCTTTCACCCCTATCCACAGCTCATCCGCTAGTTTTGCAACACTAGTCGGTTCGGACCTCCAGTACCTGTTACGGCACCTTCATCCTGGCCATGGATAGATCACTTGGTTTCGGGTCTACACCCAGCGACTAGACGCCCTATTCGGACTCGATTTCTCTACGGCTTCCCTATTCGGTTAACCTTGCCACTGAATGTAAGTCGCTGACCCATTATACAAAAGGTACGCAGTCACCCTCGCGGGCTCCTACTTTTTGTAAGCATGCGGTTTCAGGATCTATTTCACTCCCCTCCCGGGGTTCTTTTCGCCTTTCCCTCACGGTACTAGTTCACTATCGGTCGATGATGAGTATTTAGCCTTAGAGGATGGTCCCCCTATATTCAGACAGGATTACACGTGTCCCGCCCTACTTGTCGTTAACTTAGTACCACACGTCTCTTTTCGCATACAGGGCTATCACCCGCTATGGCCAGTCTTTCCAAACTGTTTTGCTAAGAGTCGTGCTATCACTAACAGGCTCTTCCGATTTCGCTCGCCACTACTTTCGGAATCTCGGTTGATGTCTTTTCCTCGAGCTACTGAGATGTTTCAGTTCACCCGGTTCGCCTCGCATGACTATGTATTCATCATGCGATACCCCTAAGGGTGGGTTCCCCCATTCGGAAATCTCCGGATCAAAGCTAATTTGCCAGCTCCCCGAAGCTTATCGCAGGCTATCACGTCCTTCGTCGCCTATCATCGCCAAGGCATCCACCACATGCTCTTATTCACTTGACCCTATAACTTTGACTTCTCTCACGAGATATCTCAGCCTATCAAGGAATTGCCAGGTCTTTCACCTGACGCGTTATGCCGTATGAAGCTCTCGCTTCGATACTTGAATTCCAGACCTAGTCTGAATATTCGTTTTGACGCAATCAAAAATTCACATTGCCGGTGGCACGGTGAGGTATGACCCTCTTTCCACCAGCAACGCTGATTCGACTCTATGAATTTTTAAAGAACAGCCGATTGATCGAACAATATCGATCAACAACAAAGAAGCCTCTTGCAAAGCCACTTTGGTGTTGAACTACTCACCCAGCTCACTACTCGCCTAACCACCTATTTACCAACCAACACATAACGACCACCTGACAATCATTGGTGGAGGATGACGGGATCGAACCGACGACCCCCTGCTTGCAAAGCAGGTGCTCTCCCAGCTGAGCTAATCCCCCAACGAAACTCTACGATCCTGGAGGCGATGGTGGGTCTGGTTGGAATCGAACCAACGACCCCCGCCTTATCAAGACGGTGCTCTAACCAACTGAGCTACAGACCCAAGCCGGTCACTAGTTACACGGACACATGATCCAACGTCGCCGGCGACATCCTTCCAACAACCGATAAGTGTGGGCGTTCAAATTCAACTGCAGTTTCCAGAAAGGAGGTGATCCAGCCGCACCTTCCGATACGGCTACCTTGTTACGACTTCACCCCAGTCACGAACCCTGCCGTGGTAATCGCCCTCCTTGCGGTTAGGCTAACTACTTCTGGCAGAACCCGCTCCCATGGTGTGACGGGCGGTGTGTACAAGACCCGGGAACGTATTCACCGCGACATTCTGATCCGCGATTACTAGCGATTCCGACTTCACGCAGTCGAGTTGCAGACTGCGATCCGGACTACGACTGGTTTTATGGGATTAGCTCCCCCTCGCGGGTTGGCAACCCTCTGTACCAGCCATTGTATGACGTGTGTAGCCCCACCTATAAGGGCCATGAGGACTTGACGTCATCCCCACCTTCCTCCGGTTTGTCACCGGCAGTCTCATTAGAGTGCCCAACTAAATGTAGCAACTAATGACAAGGGTTGCGCTCGTTGCGGGACTTAACCCAACATCTCACGACACGAGCTGACGACAGCCATGCAGCACCTGTGTTACGGCTCTCTTTCGAGCACTAAGCCATCTCTGGCAAATTCCGTACATGTCAAAGGTGGGTAAGGTTTTTCGCGTTGCATCGAATTAAACCACATCATCCACCGCTTGTGCGGGTCCCCGTCAATTCCTTTGAGTTTCAACCTTGCGGCCGTACTCCCCAGGCGGTCAACTTCACGCGTTAGCTTCGTTACTGAGTCAGTGAAGACCCAACAACCAGTTGACATCGTTTAGGGCGTGGACTACCAGGGTATCTAATCCTGTTTGCTCCCCACGCTTTCGTGCATGAGCGTCAGTGCAGGCCCAGGGGATTGCCTTCGCCATCGGTGTTCCTCCGCATATCTACGCATTTCACTGCTACACGCGGAATTCCATCCCCCTCTGCCGCACTCCAGCGATGCAGTCACAAATGCAGTTCCCAGGTTGAGCCCAGGGATTTCACATCTGTCTTACATCACCGCCTGCGCACGCTTTACGCCCAGTAATTCCGATTAACGCTCGCACCCTACGTATTACCGCGGCTGCTGGCACGTAGTTAGCCGGTGCTTATTCTTACGGTACCGTCATGAGCTCTTTTTATTAAAAAAAGCCTTTTCGTTCCGTACAAAAGCAGTTTACAACCCGAAGGCCTTCATCCTGCACGCGGCATGGCTGGATCAGGCTTGCGCCCATTGTCCAAAATTCCCCACTGCTGCCTCCCGTAGGAGTCTGGGCCGTGTCTCAGTCCCAGTGTGGCTGGTCGTCCTCTCAGACCAGCTACAGATCGACGGCTTGGTGAGCCTTTACCTCACCAACTACCTAATCTGCCATCGGCCGCTCCGTCCGCGCGAGGTCTTGCGATCCCCCGCTTTCATCCGTAGATCGTATGCGGTATTAGCACAGCTTTCGCTGCGTTATCCCCCACGATCGGGCACGTTCCGATGTATTACTCACCCGTTCGCCACTCGTCAGCATCCGAAGACCTGTTACCGTTCGACTTGCATGTGTAAGGCATGCCGCCAGCGTTCAATCTGAGCCAGGATCAAACTCTACAGTTCGATCTTGAAATTTACAGTCTTTCGACTTTCCACTCATAAAAACGGAATTGAAGTGATTCACTTCTATTCTCATGAGCGCTTGTAGTGCAAGCACTAGTTCCGAAGAACTTGGCAGTCGCCTCCAAACGCCCACGCTTATCGGCTGTATATTTTTAACGATCACCGCAAGCAAGACTCTCGCCTCACCCACCAACCCCGCTGCGATCAGCAGAGCCTCAAATTCTAGCACGGCTTCTTAAACACCGTCAAACTCTTTTCGCT
>NZ_QJTC01000043.1 GCF_003217575.1 Xylophilus ampelinus
CCGATGCAGGAGCTGCGCTGGTTGCTGGAGGAGCTGCGGGTGAGCTTCTTCGCCCAGGAGCTGCGTACGCCGCAGCCGGTGAGCGTCAAGCGGCTCGACAAGGCGTGGGCACTGCTGAACATTTAGAGCGGATAACACAACCCAGCGAAGCGGTTCTGGCTAGGCGCCGCATCGCAGACAGTACGAGTAGTACGACAAGGTGCGGCAACGACGCCAGAAGGGTTGTGTTAGCCGCTCTTAGAGCGGATAACAGAACGACAAAAGTCGTCGGACGCAAATGACGGAGCAGGCCTGGGATAGCAGTGCGACATGGATGTCGATACGGCGCTGAAGTGGGTCCGTAGTCTTCCGAATGCGGCCAGCCAAGCTTGGATGCGTTCAACCACCCACCGATGCCGCCCGAGTCGGTCGTTGCGCTCTTTGCCTTTGCGGGCGATACGGTCCTCGACCCCGCGTTGCTCGATATGAGCGCGGCAACCGGGCGAAGTCGTAGCCTGTGTCCGCATTCAGCTTGCCGGGCCAGCGGCGCGTACGGCCTGGCTTGCCACCCATGGCGGGCATCGCATCGACCAACGCTTCGAAGAACACCGAATCATGCCGGTTGGCCCCTGTAACGAAGAACATGGAGTAGGGTCACCCCTTACGCGATTGGGCAGTCGCGCCCGGTAAGGCGCGCCATCATCAGCACTGCCCCCACAGATATGGCGACCATGGTCGCGAACAGCGCTACGCGTGCTACGTCCGACGCTAGCAGGGAGACGAGGGCAGAGAACGTAACTGCGAGCGCCAGGTTGATTGATCTGACAATACTGTCTCCAGCGCTCACGACCTGCGCCATCAGGTTGGGCGGCGTGATGCGCTGCCCGGTGATGACAATGGAGGTGCGAATGGCGGCGGAATACAGGCCCACCCCTATGGCCGAAGCCGCATAGGCCCACGCGGACGGCCAGCAGAACAAGGCGACAAGCAACGCAGTTCCGTAGACGGTCAGCGCAACCACAGCCATATACCGCGAAGCCGGCAATATGCCGATGTTTCGAAGCTTCGCCAATGGAATCAGGATCAGGCTCGCTCCAACGATGGCGGCAGCGGTCAGCCCCGACAAGGCACCTTGGTAGAGCGGAAATTTCTCATGAAACATGCCCTTCAAGGCCACCGGGACATATATCGCCCATATCAGCAGCGATGACCCCGTCAGCACCCGCGCCAGCAACAGCAGGCGGATCGACGGGCTGGCCTGGATGGCAGAAAACCCGGCCATGACGCCATGCCTGACATGGTTGCCGTCGCGGTTGTCGGTGCCGAGCAGATGAATGAACAGGATAGCTCCCGCCGACCCAGCAAGGCACCCCGCCAGCGACGCGCGCCAACCGAAAAGGACGGCGGCCACCCCGCCCATGACGGGAAGCGCCACTGCCAAGAACGCCTCCAGGGTCTGCAGGTGCCTCGACACTTCCTCTCTGGCTTCCGGGACAGCAAATCTCCACTGAACCAGCTGCCATCGGCACGCCGATATTACCGACTCGCACAGCGACGCCGCAACAGAGATGGCCACCAGCATACCGATGCTGAGGCGGTCGACAGCAAGCATCGCAGCCAAGATAACCAGCAGGCGTATGACTTCCGCATGGCGCAGCAGCGCGTAGGCCGGGATCGTCCTCAGCAGCGCACCGGTCACCACTCCTCCGAGGGCGATCCCGGCAAAGGCGCCGGCAACCACCGTGGTCGTGCCTTGCATCGACATCTGTGCCGTCGCGGCGGCCGTCAAGGTGAACAGCCACAGGGCCGCTGCGCCCGATTGCGCCGCAACCAGCCAAATCATGCGTCGGCGAAGGGGATGTTCCGCGAGCGCAGGAAGTTTTCGTTCGATGAGTGAGTTCAAGTAGCCGCCGTCAGCTGAAAGGTAGTCCGATCACATTTCTCGAAGCAGCTTGTGCATTTTGCGGCGCAGTGGAAGCGAAGTCGCCGACATGATTTCCATGCCAGTTTCTTTGTCCATTTCAGTGTCTAGCCCGCCAAGCATGTCACCAAGCGCTGCGGAACCGCGGAGCATGCGTTCCGCCATCTGCGGGAAGTAGGACATGATGTGATAAGACATCTGGTAGTACAGCGTCCTGCCGGGTGCAAAACTTGGATAGCGCTCTTGATAGTTGGTCAGCGAGTATTTCGGGAAGCATCCGTCGATGATTCTCTTGGGCACCATCCACAACGGGGAGATGCTCTTAAGACCATGCAGCGGATGCACCGGCAACTGCCGATGCTTGCTACTGTTCGCCAAGAAGTACAGGCAGTCACAAAGCAGGTCGTCCAGATTCGAACCCTTGCAAATAAAACCGGCGCCGACCTCCTTCGCGCGAGCCACAAGCGCCTTGTCGATCAGATGAATGGCGAAGAACTCGAAATCTTCGCCCGGGCAATGCTTCTGGAAATGGTCGAAATAGTTCTGCTTCGATTTGTTGTAGCCATGCTGGTCGCGAAACTGGTGCTCGGAGATCACAGTGAGATCGTAGCCGTACTGATCACATAGCTGGTGCGCGCGGTCCGCGCCTTCGTCCCACTCTGGGAGCCCTGTCAGTATCAGCGGATAGATCTCGATCGGGAAATCGTCGAAGACAGAGAACGCATGCAGCAGGGAGTTGCTGTCCCCGCCGCCAGAGACGCCGACCACAATTTTGTCGCCGGGTTTCGTATGGTCGACCAGGACCTTTCTGACGCAGCTCGCGACCGCCTCTTTGCACTCATCGGATGACAATTGCTTCAACAGCGGCGTTCGGTTTGCCTGCCGAGGGTCGGAATAGATGAACTCAGCCGAGGGCGCCCCATCTCTGGATTTGGCAAGCGAGAGATCGCCGAGACGCGTTAAGTAGGGATCTATATTGCGTTGGTAGAAGGCCAGCAGCTCCCCTGGCTCGTCAGCAAGTTCTTCTGCGGTGTAATGCAGACCGAGAAATGGGGTGAGGTAAGGACTCTCAGGCCGTCGAACGTAAAGAGAGACGGCCGACCAGGGAATCTGGCAGCGGATCAAAGCGTCAAGGACTCGCTCGCCTTCCTGCACTTGGAAGGCCTGTTTACCATGTGCTGTAACCAGGGTGATTACTTTTTCCTGCATTTTCGCTCACTAGATGAGGCCATAAAGCCTGGCCGTGGCGCACGCCCGACTTCATGGCCGTGACAGATTGATTAATTGAAGGCAGCAGCCATGCCAACGCACAGGAAGCTCTCGATGCCTTCGATCGACGTGTTCACCGCATTGTCGCTGAGCCGGCTGGCTTCAAGGTTAGAGATGCCGGCTTCGGCATGTGTTACCCGATTGGTAAACCTGTTGACATCCGCATCCTTGAGCGAATACAGATTCGACGTCATTTCTACATGCTTTGCTGCTATAGACATGGATAACTCCTGTTGTGGTGGGCCAGTTGTTGCACGCGCTCATCCAGGGCCCACCGTCTGGTTAAGCGCGGTTCATCACTGGCCGAGTCCGATCCGATATCTGACGGCGCTCTGATCCGACAGGTCACCTTGATTGGCAATCAGCCGCCCTTTGTTTCTTTCGATGGCCCGCCTGCAGGGGGTGTTGTCGAAGTTGGTCTCGATCGTTACTGCGCAGATCCCAGGCTCGTCGATTTCCAGCAGGAACGCTCCCAGGCACTTGCTTGCGTAGCCGAGTCCACGCTTCCAAGGGACGATGTACACGCCGATGTGACCTGGGCAGTAGTCAGGAAGATCCTCGGTGCCTTTCTGCCACACGAAGGAAAGCACGCCGCAAAACTCGCCGTCCCAGATCCACTTCTTGTAGCCGGGGAGCCGAGCCACCTGACGGCCGTCGCTTAGGGTGACGGGCAGCGGTGTGTCCCCACGATCCACCAGGCGTTTCAGGAACGCTTCAGGATCTGCGTGGATTCGATTGAGCTCAGCGGAGGACGCTTGCTCAGCAGCTGCCTCGTTGGGGTGCCACTTGCGCTCAAGTGCATGGATGTAACTGCTGAGATGGGTGTTTGAGGGCCAGACGACTTTTGCGTTTGTCATGCGGAAGGGGAGTGTGTGGATCGAAGAAAAGGGGCTTCGACGATAAGTCGACGGTCGACGACCCGACCCGGCATAGCCGCTGTCGTTGCGCAGCGCGAAGGCTGCCAGCGCCAGGCTCGGGCGGGCGGGATGCGGTCGAACCTGGCCTTGAGGCCGAGGGGCGCGGCGTCGGGCAAAAGGTCGGTCGTGCCGGGTTCGTGACTTGCCTCCCAGTAGAGCTGGTGGGCGACATGGGCGAGCTCGCTGGCGAAGTCGTGCTAGCAGGCAATACGCTGTCAACGAGGCCAGGATTGAAAGGCATGGCCGTTTGCCTTGCGCGTCTGCCTCACCCCTCTCAGAACAGAACTCTCCCACGGCAAGCAACACTTCGGGCATTGAGCAATTCTCCTGGCGCCGACGCTTTTTGGCACGGCTTGCAATATTATGGAAGTTACCCCCTCGCGTCTACCCGTAAATGCTTACATCGGGAAAATGCGCATCCTCAAAAGGACGTTGTTGGCATTTAAGGGCGGAAAAATTAGGCGAAGGATTTTTTCAAGGCTATGAAAGAAGCTGCTGATAAGCCTCAGCCTTTCTATGAAAACATAATTACTCTAGCAAAAAATTCGCGTCTTTTTAGGTAATTTGTATTAATTCTGCAAAGTTCCTGAATAATTGAAAGACTGAAGGCTTTTGCCGAGTGAGGCGGGCATGTATGGCGCGCAGGCAACCCAGTGCGTATTTCGGAACAGCGTGACCGCCGGTTTCGGCATCGTGACCACTGATTTCGGGATCGTGACCGAAGAGGTTTCGCGGTAGACGTGACCGGTCATTCGGTTGGTGCTGTTGCAAAGCGGCCTGTCGCACGAGCGCATCGCGCGCAGCCTCGGAATCTCCAAGGCCGCCGCCGCCAAGTACCTTAACCTAGCTGGTGCAGCCGAGCTCGATTGGACATCGACGGCTGAATTCGACGAGGCATCGCTCGAGCGCCGGCTGCCAAGACCCTCAAGCGCTCGATGCGCCAGCAGCGCCGTGCCAGTGAGAAGCTCCTCATTGACTACGCCGGACCGATTCTCGAACTGGTCGACGGCAGCCGGCTCAGGCCTTCGTAGCCGCCATGGGGGCGTCCAACTACACTTTCCTTTCGCCTGCTCGACACGCTGCCCACGTCCGAGGCCGACTGACCCTGATCGCCAACGAAGTGGCACGGCTGGCGGCCGGCGTGCTGGTGGAATACGCCGCCGCCGCCGCCCGCAAGAGCAAGGACACCAGGATCCAGCCCGATGCGGTCGCCGATGCCCAGCAGCAACTGCAGCGCCTGGTGCCGAAGAACTTCCTGGCCGCGACGCCCTGGC
>NZ_QJTC01000044.1 GCF_003217575.1 Xylophilus ampelinus
GCGTGGCCGATCTGGAGCGCTCCATCCGGCAATACATCGACCGACATAACGCCGACCCGAAACCTTTCATCTGGCACAAGAGCGCCGATACGATCGGCGCAAAGGTCGCTCGGGCTGCCCACAAACTTAGTTCGGCTTATTTTTGAGACACCACACTAGTGTTCGATTGATTGCTTCCATGTCAGAACCCAAACGCGGGCAGAGGGTTGGAGATGTGTGGAGGCGGCTCGGGTTTCCATCCTGCATCCAGGAGGGTTTGACGCGCGAATGACTGGCACTGGTTAGTTGGCCCCCACCGGCCTAAAGACCGCGTGATACGCAACGCTTCATTGACTTTCTGCTCGTCAACGTTATCGATCTTCCTGCACGAGCTTCCAGGTTGTGTACTCCTGCCAGCATGGTTGACAACCTGCACCGGATCACCGGGCATATCACCACTCTCATTGCCAGGAACGTTTCCGCGCGTACCACCCATGCCTGCCTCGATGGTGTCTGTCTTGAGCCAATGGTGATCGATCGGATTCCAAGGTATACCGAACGCCGGCTGGCTGCATAGAGACACGTCCAGACCAGACGGGTCCGTGAACGTCAGCGGATTCTGGAATGCGTACCCATACCGATTCCACCCCCCCCACCATCCCGATCGGATCATTCTGCGTATACCGCCCCGTCGCCGGGTCATAGCTGCGCCGGAAGTTGTAGAACAGCCCCGACTCCTCGTCGGCCACCTGGCCGGGAAAGCGCAGATCGAACTTGACCGGGATGGTCGTCGCCGCGCCCTTGGGCGCCGAAGACGTCTCCAGCACGAAGCCGGTGGCCCCGGTGCTGGGAGGCACCTCCCCGAAGGCGGTCGTCACCCACTGCCAGGCCACCTTGCCGTCGGCCTGCGTCAGCCGCCGGGGCGTATTCAGATGGTCGCTGTGGATGGCATAGAGCCGCCCGTCGATCGACGCCGCGATCGGCATCGGGCCGCTGGCCGTCGGCAGATAGACCACCTCGGTTTGCGTAGGCTTGCCGGTGGCCGGCGTGCCGTAGGTCCCCAGCACGGTGCTTGCGTCGTACGGCCCGTCCGCATACACCGTCTGCGTCGTCACCGCGGGACTGCCGAGCGTGTTCTTCTTCAGCACCCGCTGGCCCAGCGCGTTGTACACATAGGTGGCAGATGCGTTGCCCACGGTACCGTGCTTCACGGACTGCAGGCGGCCGTTGGCCCCGTAGCCGTAGAAATCCGCACCGGCCTGCGTAATCGCGCCCGTGGCGTCATAGCTGTAGGCGGTCTGGGTCGTCGTATCGGCGCCACCGGCAACACTCTGCGTCTGGGTGTAGCCCAACAGGCGGTTGTTCCCGATCCCCTGCGCGTAGACACGCTGATGCGTGGTGATCCGCCCGCCCGCCTCGGTCTGCTGGTTGACGATACTCTGGCGGTTGCCATTGGCATCGTAGGCCATGCCCACCTGGTCCGGCCCGGTGATGGCCGAAAGGCCCACGCCCGAGGGCAAAGTCGGCTTGACGGTGGGGACATGGGCGACCGCCGTCATGCGCCCCAGGGCGTCGTAGGTGTAGGCGGTCGACAGCGCCAGCGGAACCACCCCGTTGCCCACCGCATTGGGCACCATGATGTTTTGCGTCAAGCCGGATATGCGGCCCGCTGCATTCCAGGTGTAGCTGCCCAATTCGCTCTGCACCAGTTGCGCTGCGGTATCGTACGTGCGCGTAGAGCTGTAGCCACCGGAGACGCTGACGAAAGGCCACTGCCAACCGATCGGTTGACCCAGGGGGTTCCATTTGAGATTGCTGATCAACGGCTTGCCGTTCAACACCAGGTCCGTCAGACGCCCCACGCTGTCGTAGGTGTAGCCCAGAACGCTACCGGAGGGGTAGGTGATGCTGGCGATATTGCCCGCGCCACCCCCCGCTGTCACATAGGAATAAGCGACAACGCGGGTTTCTCCGGTGGTCAAGATCTGCTGCTTTTGCGTGACCCGTCCGAGCAAATCGCGGCGGTACCGGGTTGTCACACCGGGATCCTTCACCTCACTGAGATATCCGATGCCTGCGCGGGGTGTCGCCGGGTCCGCAAAATTGCTTCCCAGCAAATCATAGTTGAGGACGCTCGCAGAATTGTCCTGGTAGGTAATTTTGGTCGGGCGTCCTGTGAGGTCCCGGGCGATGGTCGTCTTTCTATTCAGCGCATCCGAAATGGTTTCGGCCAGTCCCGACGCGCCGTAGCTTGTTTTGATCAGCCCTATATCGGGGCTCGATTCTTGGACGGGATTGGCTTGCGCATTGGAGGTATAGGATGTTTTGGTGCCAATAAAATCGGAAATTTCCGCCACTGTGCCCAATCCATCATAACTGTAGGTCGCAAATTTGCTCTGGGGGTTGGTGACCTTTTTGCGCGACGCAGACCGTCAAGATCATAATTGTAATGTTCTCCCAGGGCATTCTTCTTGCCTACCAGGTCACCATTCGCATCGTAGCTAAAAACTACTTTTTGTGCATTACCCACCGTCCGTTGGACCAACCTGTTCAAGCCATTGATTGTGTTATACGCTTCCCAAACGACTTGATTGTCGCTATCTTTGATGATTTCGCTGGTTATATTGCCTATCTTATCCAGGGTGTAGGTGGTGGTATTGCCCCAATTGTCGCTGATAGAGGTCAAGCGCTGCGCAGCGTCGTAGCCGTATGTATAAACTTTTCCTGTCGGCGCGTTATAATAAGAAAGTTTATCAATTTTATTATAAACCCATCCAAACTTCAGAAGTGGATCGGAGTATTGGGCTGCTCTGTAGTCAATGGACGTAAGCTGGCTGTCTTGCTGGCGTGTATAGCCAACATACAACCCGTTTGCGGCGATTTTACCATATGGAAAGTCCCCGTCGAAAAATAGCTGAGTGGTTCTGCCAAGGGGGTCCACTATTTTTTCGATATCAGAAGATGAATCCCAATAAGCAAAGCTCGTAGTTCCACCATTCGGTGTGGTAGCTGCAGATACCAGACCATTGCTCCTGTATAGCCACTTTCTGATCGTCGTCTGACCGTTTCCGGACGCTGTATTGTCAGTCACTTTCTCTACAAGCAAGTTTCCCGATGCATCGTAGGTATATTCTGTGGTGCGACCGCCATCCACTATTTTGGTAGGCAGTCTGAACTGAGGGTGCCACCGGGTCGTGACTTTTTTGCCTTCCGCGGTGTTGATTGCCAAATTCACGGCAGTCACCAGTCTACGATTGGGATCCCATTCATAGGTGGTCTGTCTGCCCATAAAATCGAACTCGGAAGCCAACAGGCCCGCATTGTCTTGCGTTCTCAACGCAATGCTATCGTTCGAGTCGGCGGGCGGTAGAGAACTGCGTTGTACGAGCAATGCGCCATTCTTGGTGGAAAAAGAGAATTTTCGCACGGTACCGAGCGCATCCTGCACCGTCGTCAGCGTCTCGTCCGAGCCTGGCGCTGGGTAGTTTAAATAGGTCCCTTCTACCCCGTCAGGACGTTCCGCCGATATCGCTTTGCCACTTGAGTCATATTTGAAGCTGGCGTACCGGTTTCCTGCGCCGTCGGTGATGCCGGTGAGCAGCATGGGAAATCTCGTATCTTCGTACGTGTAGGACTGCGTATACCCCGTTTGTCCTGTGGCGCTGGTGAGCATAGGCGCGTTGTTGACCCATCTGTCAAATTTATAACTGATATGTGTATCCACTGGCGTGGTGACGCTTTTGATCAAGTCGCCATCGCGCTCTATCACAAGGGTTTGGCCGAAATTATTCGTGATAGAGGTTAAATAAGTATTGGTATAAGCATAGCTCAGCGTCCAACCGTTGCGCTGTTTCTGGGATGTAAGCCTGCCTGATTTATCAAAATAATACGTGGAGTCGTCGTTGGCATCGGAAAGAATCCAGCCATCCGAGGACCCTTGGAATCCGTCAGCGCCGCCGTTGGTTGGCGTCCAGGTAGATGTCGCCCCAGAACCTGTCTTTGTGAAGGATTTGATGGTTCCGTCGCCAAAACTAACTTGGGCCGACACATCCGACACGGCGGCCGTTATTGCATGGTTATGGCTCCATTGCAAACCAAAACCGTAATTAAACCTGTTCGAGCTTAAGCCCCAGTTGCTGCGGTATATTCTGAAGAAATTGATCGGATTTTGACTGTATTGGATATAGTCTTTGACGACTTCAAAATTCTCTCCGGTTGAAGGTATGACAGGATCGCCGACAGTCAGGCCATCGGGTGCGCATGACAAGATATGGGGAGGTGAATAGTTATCTGACTCCTCCGGCTGCGGAGGAGGAGGCGGCGGCGGCGGCGGTGGCGGCGGTGGCGGCGGAGGGGGGCGGGGCGGGGGAGGCGGTGGCGGGGGAGGAATGTAATCTTCCCGGAAATAGCCCGTATCCATATCTCTGACTATATTATATTGGCTTGGATCAACCGGTTGAGTGGGGTCGCATGTATGGGGTCCGGCAGCGTGGTCGTGCGGATGCAATGTAGCGTTGAATTCCCTAACACCTAGATTATCCACTTTATCGATACCCCATGGCTCCCGTACCCATCCTGATTCTGGCGGGAGAACAGGCAGTGCACATATAAAACCGAAGTCAAAACCGTAGGCATTAGGGTCTTCTGCGTCACCGCACACATTGGCGCCATTTATTACCCTGTAAGTAAGCCTGGGATCTACAGTTGAACAGACATCTTGAGGGTTTTTTGTGAAGAAGGCCTTATCGTTGTAATGATTTCCCGTCCAGAAACCAAGTACGCTGTTGTCATAGGCGCTTGCTGAGCCAGCACCTAGAAATGTCAGTGTAATAATGACCTTGTTTTTCATTTGATGGTGCACTTTCTTCGAAGATTAAATTTAAAAATTATCTAAACAATCTGAATTGGTTTGATTGAATTGCAAATTTTTATGGTTTGCTATTTTAATTTTTAGATTCGTAATCATGACTCGGCAATTCTTCGTTTCATAGCGTGCCTAGTAGCTACGCGTCGAGACGCGGTGCTGGATCCAATAGAACCAGATATATCTGAATGAAATTATTTGCCCGGATTTATTTTGCTCATGGGCCAAGGAGATGTCTTTGTGTCCTGGTTCTTGGTCGAACTCGGCGCGGCGATGAGGGTGGCATCCACGACGGTGCCCGCGCGCAGCAGCAGGCCCTTGTGGCTCAGCAGATCGTTGACGGTCGCCA
>NZ_QJTC01000045.1 GCF_003217575.1 Xylophilus ampelinus
TGGGCGTCGCATCGACATTCATGTCGCCTGGCTCTCCTTGGGATGCTGTGCCATCTGCTTACGATCATTGACAACGTTTTGTTAGCCGCTCTAAGTGTCGGCGCGATTGAACGCCTACCCGCACCCCAGCAACGGCGTTGAACTCCGAATTTGGCATGAAGCCGTACTGCTTGCCCTGGTGCCCAATGAAATTCACGGCGAAGGGCATGAGCGCCCGATACCCAGCGCTACCTTGAGGATACAAGCGCATTTCATAGTTCTTCTCGCCTACGCGCGAGATCGCGGCAAGATCGCCCTCGTCAGCCAAGCCTGAGTAGCGCAGGGGCCCCGTGCCCAGGCGGAAATCTAGGTTGTTTTCCGCCTCGAAGGTTACGCGACACTGGTTATCGACACGCCCCAATTCGATGTAGTTCATGGTCACCAAGCATGAGTAAGTTGCCTTGTGGCCACGCTCGTTTCTAATGGTCAGAGGCGGGAAGAAGTCATAGCAATCCTTGCTCAGCCAGAAATACTGCGTCCCCTTCGCTGCTGTCGTGTTTCTAGCCGCTTTGATGCGCGCCGTGTCGGAGTGACTGAGCCTCAAGAGCATCGTCACCTCGCCGGTATCGTCTAGAACAACGTCGGTCGCTTGCTCGTCGTAGAGAAGCTGCCAAGCCGGCGCGGTCAGGTCGGCTAGCGTCGGCTGATGGAGCGCCCAATTCTGCGCGAGCATGCTGTCTACGAGAGATCCCCATGAGAAGTTCATCGCGGCCGTCGATGCCTGATCGAGCAGCACAGACATCTCGACGTTTTGCGACATCCCAGGCCCGGTGAAGTTGCCCGACGTCACCACAAGGGCGTCACCGCGTGAGCTTTGCGCGCCGTAGCACTTGGCATGAAGGAGGCGCTTGCGATTGACGACATGAACATATGCCCCGCAGTCGAGCATCTCCCTTACAACCTGTTTGCTTGTAAGTCTGCTGCTGGCACTGCCCGCGAAGACTGCGACGATGTTTCCGCCCCGCGCCTTGTGTGCCCGGAAGGTCTCGAAGAAGCGAACACCCCCGTTATAGTTGCCGAATCCTGAGACGACGAACATCGTTCCGTCGCCGGGGGTATGCTCGCGCACCCATACACGCTCAAGGATGTTGACCAGCCCTTTGCTCTGGCCGGTCGCATAGACGTTAGGGTGCAGAGTTAGCTCGTTCATGCGGCTCTCACGATGACTAAGCCTTCATCGATTACCGCATTTCCGATGTGATATCCATACCTCTGATAGGTCTGGAGAGGCACTGTCTCGACGTGCTCCCAGCCATTCGCTGCGGCCAGCTCGGCCAAGTGTTGAGGCGTGTTGATGTCAAACCGTTTGCCGCTAAGAACCGTGTGGTTGCTGCCGACAATCAAAGCGAACGGCGCGCCGTCTCTCATGGCCGGTCGAAGTGCCCGAAATACTTGGGCCATCCCAGCGAAGTAGCGGTAGAGCAGCAACGGCATTGCCTGCCGGCGAAACCCGTCCTCATCGGATAGCGCCGCCTGCAGCGCTAGGCAGTATTCTGCTTGTGCTGAAGGGATACCGGCGCTGTTAGCCGTCAGGCTGGCCAGCAGTTCGCGCTTCGATTGACCTCGCACCTCTCGGCTACCGACTAGACGAGCTTCCAGCGGAAGAATCTCTGCGGGCAAGACAAGGCTCAGCCAGACCAGGCTCAGTCGTTGGGTGTCGATGTATGGAAGGGCTGTCGCGTATGGCGGGCTCGTCAGCGCGCAATCGAACTGCGCCGACCCTATGCTCAGTTTTTTTACTTCAAGGTCTCTGCTATCGAGCAACAGGGCCTTACTGCCGGCCGGCGGCCTGCGGAAGACGGACTGCGCATCTTCGAGCTTCGCCAAGAACTGAAGAACCGCCTCCTCGAACGCTTCGACAAATGGCTTCTCCGGAACAGGCGTCTTGCGACGCCTGATTCGGAGATCTTGCGGGTCTTGCAGAGAGTAGTCACGCAGGAGGTTGCTCGCGAGCGCTAGGAGTGGGGAAGCACAGGCCTCGCTCCCGCCTTCGATAGCCAAGCGCAGCCGCTCGATAGCGGCGAAAACGTCGGAATCGAACCACGACAGCAGGTAGTCTCGGCGTACATCGCCTGGCGCTGCCTTCGGCACCTTGACTGATTTGTGCCGCTGGAGGGCTGCTCCCAGTTCTCGCCGCAACTCGTCGGCAGGAACCTTTACTGCATCCAGTTTTGCGTTAGCAATGAACACAGCAAGCGGATTGATGTCCGTGCCGACCGCACGCATGCCGAGGTGGGCACATTCAAGCAACGATGTCCCAGACCCGCAGAATGGGTCGATTACCCGAGCGCCCAGGGGAACATCGAGGATGTTCAAGATGGCCCGCGCGATCTGTGGGTTGAATTTCCCCTTGTACTCATGGAGACCGTGAGCCGAGTAGCGGGTTGATTGCCGGTTGACGCCGTTACCGTTGACCTTCTCAAGTTGCGCCTGCATGGTCGGAGCCGACTCCCCGCCGATCTTAGATGCCGCGAAGTACACAAGCCGCTCGACTGCCTCCATATTGATACCACCCTGCAGGCGGATGCCCCGAGCGGTGTCGGACATGCTTGCCTCGGGTAGAAGGGTCTCTACCTCGCGTCGTGCCAGCTCCAATTCATACGGGTAGTAGCGATATGAGTGCCGAACTAACTCCACTATCTCAAGCCTTAATTTTCTGCAGGACGAGCACCGTCTCTGTCTTGATGTTTGCATGAGCAAGGTTGAAAGATTTTCTACTCGCCGAAATGACGCGATCAAAGCGGGACACCAATCCAAATCCACGCTCGGCCGCGACGGCTTGGATGATGTCGGCGTTGTCAATGATCACGCCATGGATCTTGGATCGACCTATGACGAAACAGGCATAGCCGTATTTCACGAGTACTCGGTCTATGAGCTTGAATGTACCCCGCATCTGAGCCCAGAAATTCTCAGCAGTGTGATGTTCGCGTTTAAAGAAGTGGGCACGAGCGCCAATCTCCTGCTCTTTCACTGCCAGCGGGTCAAAGCCAAGCCACCACATCCGGTACTTGTGATACAACCAATACTCGTAGGCATTTGGGTACGGTGGCGAGGTGATGACAAGGCCCACGGGGCCCGGTAGGTCGCCGTGGGCCAGGGTCAACGTATTGGCCTCGATTACCGTTGCCGGTGACTGCTCCCAATCTCGCGCGATTAGCGCCTTGTGCAGCTTCTGAATCGCGGCCTCGAATTGCTCGAATACATCTTGTTTCGAGATGTCCTTAGCAACGGCTGCATAGCGCGTATCGCTGTCTTGATTGGAGACCCGGACTAAGATCGATGAGAGCGCCAACCGCAGGGCGTCATGGGTTATGCCGACTTGAACGTCGTTTATTTCCTGCAGCAGCGCTGCGATAGCCTCCTGCACGTCGCTTTTGAACCAATGATCGACATTCGGGATGCTCCAACGAAGAGGAACTCGATTTTTTCGGGCTGCAGCCCCAATCTGACGCGCCTTTTCGACTAGGCCCGCGGGATCTCTCGCTGTCTTCACACGCGCAATGAGGCAGGCTATCGGATTAAGGTCGACACCTACCGACGCCAAGCCTTGGCGCTGCGCCTCCAACAGCGTTGTTCCGCTTCCCGCAAAAGGGTCAAATACAAGCGTTTTCGGTGGCAGTGGTAGCGCTTTTAATAGCGCACGCGGAATGTCCCCGATAAACTTGGCAGGGTAAGGGTGAATTGCCTCGATTGCTAATGCACGCTTTCTGTTGGTGAAGCTCCAGTCCACGTTGCAGATGCGCGACTGCACCTCCGCAAAGGACAAGCTTTCGCTACGGCCGTCTGCTGTAGCAGGCTCATGAAATTCTTGGATGGTCATTGCGCAGTTTCGGTCTTCCTGTCAAACAGCGGCCACTGTTCGGCGATGTATTTCTCAGCCGCGTCTCGGATTACCCATGCTAGGGACACTTTTTTTTGTTTTGCAATGTCCTGAAGTGTCGAGTGAATCTCAGGCGGCAGGCTTGCCGAAGCCCGTTTCGGCCGGGATTTACCCGTCGGCTTTCGCCCCCGTTTGACACCCATAAGTCACCCTATCGAATTAGTTGCACCACTTTACACCATCTCGCAGCGTTCGAACAATCTTTGCAAAAAGATCTGCCCATCCGCCGGTCTTACTCCAGCGCGGGTGCCGGGTGTGCACAACACGGAAGTCGCCGTAGCGCGCGAGCAGGTCCTGCCAGGGGATGCCGGCGCGCTAGTGTGGTGTCTCAAAAATAAGCCGAACTAAGTTTGTGGGCAGCCCGAGCGACCTTTGCGAGGATCGTATCGGCGCTCTTGTGCCAGATGAAAGGTTTCGGGTCGGCGTTATGTCGGTCGATGTATTGCCGGATGGAGCGCTCCAGATCGGCCACGC
>NZ_QJTC01000046.1 GCF_003217575.1 Xylophilus ampelinus
GGCTGGACTGCATGACCCTCTGGGCGATGGCGGCAGGCTTAAATCGCATGGGACAGCCGCGCTCTGTGTGACGAACGATTTGTTCAGGACGGACTACTCAAGCGGCTGATATTGTTGCCTTCAAAGGCGGAACCTTTGTGGGACAGCCAACTTCCAACACCCCCGGTATTGATGGCTGGCTAAATGGCGTACCTGTTAGCCTGAAGGAGGTGACAGGCAATGGCATGACGGCGGTTCAACGAAATGTCATTGGTGGCACTAATCAAATGAGTAAGGCCGGCCAAGTTGGGGATATATATGTTGATGCAACCAAAGCCGGTGTCTCGACTCAAGACGTGACTAATTGGGTAAAACCAGTATCGCCGATTGCAAATGTATTGAACGAGGGTGCTGTTAATAACATCAATATAAAAACCACAAATGGCTGGGTAACGTTGACTCGCTCAACACTGAAAACTTCGGGGACGCCATGAGAAGTTCTTATGTTTCAATGGCGCTCAATCCCACACTTGATGAGTTGTTGGGCGCCATAAAAGATGGCTTTCACCATTTCAAACAAAAGACGCCAACGGTGAAGGTGAAATTAGTTGGGCCTATTCATCGAGAGCCATACGTGAAAGGTGAAGCTGAAAGTGAGTGGTGCTGGGTATCGGTTGATGAAAATCCTGTTGATAAACGGATGCCGGCCGCGAAGAAATACATGGGTTCAGTAAGTACTCGAGGAGATGATGTGTTTGCAGCGCTGGTGGCTTACTCTCTTTGCAAAAGATTTGGTGAGTCAATTTATGACGACGCAGGCTACGTTAACTCTGGACAAGAGTTCACCCTTGCCGAGTTTGAAGAGGCATTGCAAGCCAAACTAGACAGGCGTATCTAGCCGTTTCAACTCATGTTTGACCCTCACGAAAATACTGCCTATTCCCAATCACCACACCACACCACACGACCGTGCATCTCCTCAAAATTTCGTCTGCCCCACTCGCTGCACTGGCCCTGACTGCGCTCCTTGCCGGCTATGCGCAGACGCCTAAAACGGACACAACACTCGCGGTCTATGCGGCTGGCACGCCTTCCCCAGTGTCGAAGGACTGGGTGACATTCGCCATCGATGGGAGCACCCCAAGCAGGCAGCGATACCCCGATAACGTGCTGCGTGTCGTCGACAAGTCAGACCGCATGGGCGACGTCGGTTTGATGGTGATTGGTGCGCTGGCAGGTAGTTTTCGGACGCCGGTCTCCAAGGAGGATTACCGCGGGACCAAGGTCCAGACGGTCGCGCATCCGACGTCGATAAACAAGATGAGCGAGATGGTGCCGGCACTGACTGCATGGCGCGAAGCCCATGGCAAACAGAATGTTGTCTACAAGCACCCTGTTTACGTTCGCCTGAACCGATTCGCTCTGGTTTTCCGGGATTTTTCGCAAGACAAGCCGGCCTACGATCTTTATATCCAAACCGCCGTCTTTCACAGGTCGAATAGCGATGGCTACTTCATTTGGGATGCAAACCCCGTGCTTTGCTCCACCGAGATCACGAAAAGCGACCTGACGCTCGACCAGTGGGCGGCCGACGACTATGCTTTGGTGCGCGCCCGTGGACAGGAGCACATTCAGTCTTGCGTGCAGACGGTAAGTGCGTCTTTCGCCACTTTGTTTGCAGATTGAGGGAGCAGCGTTCCGCTTCGTTGGATGCGATTAAGAAGATGCCGCACCGTGCCGTCGAATTCCGTTAGATAAGCATCCCAGGAGCGCGTCTGAACCGTTCCCTTCGCTTCCGGCTCGGACTAATTTTCCTGGCTTTGTTGTCCTGCTTGGCCGGAACTGCAGGCGTCCCTGACCGGTATTCCTCATTCAAATCGGCTTCCATCGAAGACATCCGGAACCGCGACGACTACAAGGCCAGCGGCGCGAGCCTCTCGGGCGGCTACGGCAAGAGCGAGGGCAGCGGCGGTAATCCCGGCAACCTGCAGAACTTCGCAGGCGGAACCAACGGAGGTGCCGCGGGCTACGGCAGCGCCAAGGGCAGCCAGAGCAGCACCACGGCGAGCGCCATCAGCGGCATCGCCGGCGACACCCAGGCCCGCACCGGCGACAAACGCAGCGGTGCGCTCGCCAAGGCCTGGGATGGCCAGCAGCTCGAACGCGAAGTCCAGGCCCAGACCCAGATCACCGCCACCTTCTGGCAGCAGGCCAACAAAGCCGCCGGGGACTTTGCCGATAAACGTGCTGAAGAACTGCGCAACGGCGACCACCCGGAAGACGCGATCCAGTGGCAAGACGGCGGCACCGCCCGCAACCTGCTGCACACCATCATCGGCGGCTTGACCGGCGGGGCCTCTGGCGCATTGGGCGCGAGCGCGACCTCCTTCTCTGCCCCCTACATCGCCGCCACCATCAACGCGACCGACCTGCCCGAGGCGGCACGTGGCGGGCTCATCGCAGCCATCAGCACCGGCCTTGGAGCCAGTGTCGGGGGTGGCTTGCCCGGCGCGGCATCGGCATTCAACCAGGTGATCAATAACTGCCTGGCGCATGAGTGCCTTTCTATCCAGTGGGATAAAAATGCGCCGGGGTACCATGCCTACAAGGCAACTCCAAGCCCTTCTTTGTGCAATGTGGCGGAGGCGGGGTGTATGGATGCGGTGAAGAAACAGCTGGCGTGTAATTCGGCGCCTGGGCAGCCAAAGTGCTCCACTGCTGGTAGTACAACTGAAGCAATGCCACTCAGTTTAAATAATTGGATAACCCAGTATCTGTCTCCGAATGGAGAAGTGGTAATTAACGGAACTGAAAAAGATAGGCATATGCTAGATGACGGATATGTCATGCGCTGGATCAGCAAGGATCCCGATGGCTCGGTCCGGATCAATACCTATGGTGAGGGCGTGAACAAAGACTGGAAAGGCGTGCCGGGAGGTGTGATGGCGTCCGTCAACTCAATTATGGGGCCGGCTATATTTAACAAGCTGGGCATCGATAACCAAGTTGGCGTTAGAAATGAACTTAATAAAAGATAAGATAATTCCCAGTCTCAAATAATTAAGTCATTGCAATCAATCGATATGCGGCGCTTTTTTAAAATATTGCTCATTGCAATTCCGATTGCAATGTTGCTACTGTTTGCTATGGTTGTGCATGTAGGGTTAAATATGTGGACTGTCAAGGGCTTAGTCACCTGTCTATCTCGGAAAATAGATTTCGATCCTGATGCATACGAAAAAACAAAAAATGCTTTAGGCAAAAATCTTTTGACTAGCGGATTTGAAGACTTGACCGACGGAGAAAAAGAGAATTGGGAGAAAAGCGGTTGGAATAAGAGAATATCGTTCTTTTTTCATGCTGGCCCAGCTGAGTCAATGACAGATAGGATGGAGGGGAAGTGGGAAGTTACGAATTATCTTTGTAATTCGTATGATGACGACGAAGAGTGGTTGAAGATCGCAGAGGAAACTGAAAAAATCATTTCTGAAAAAATGAAAATAAAATCGTCAAAAATCAGACTAAACCCTGAAGTCTATGGAGATTGCAAGTCTGAAGAATTTCCTAACGATAAGGTCGCTTGCTATATGCAAATTGGCAACCCCATCGATGTAAAGAAAATCAAAGAAGATTTGAAAAGTAGGCGAATCGACAAATAGCTTGCGCTTGAACGGCATCGGCATTGCCGGATGCTTTCGTTGCCACAGAACAAACCCCTCGGAGCCCACCTGAGCCGCTTCCTTCGCGCCCTGCTCGGACTTATGTTCCCGGCCCTCTGCGCCTGCTTGACCAGCACCGCAGGCGTCCCGGACCGATATTTCCTATCCGAATCGGCCTCCAGCCGCCATTCTTCAACGATCCATAGCTATCAATTTGATAGTTATGGGCTGCAAGGCCACTCGACGTCCGTCGCCAACGTCTACGGCTGCATCACCGACTGCGACATCGCCAACAGCGGCACGACCGCCAGCAGCAATAGCGGCCTGATGTCGAGCGACATGGGCGTCACCCTTGACAGCCAGTCGCAGACGAGCAGCCAGCAAGGCACCGCCACTACCGCCGTCGCCAGCACGATAGGCAGCATCGACAGCGGCGGCAACACCACCCTGCGCGGCGCAACCGTCGCCGCCAACACGGTGACGGCCGACATCGGCGGCGACCTCACCGTCGAAAGCCTGCAGGACACCGCCCGCTACGACAGCAAACAGAG
>NZ_QJTC01000047.1 GCF_003217575.1 Xylophilus ampelinus
GATCGTAGAGGCCGGGTCGCACGACGCGCTCGCGCAGCGGCCCCAGGGCCTGTACGCCCACCTCTGGCGCATGCAGGACGGAAGCCACGCAACACACCCCGTGCCGGCAGCGGAAGGGGCAACGGCATGAACGGCACAACGACATCCGCCGACGACGCCCGGGCCGTGCCGCTGGCACCCGTTCCCGTCAAAGCCCCCAGCATGCGCCACCCGGGCATCGAACTGCTCGGGCGCTACCGTGCCGTCTTCGGCGTCGCCTGGGCGCACCGGGCAGAACTCGCAGGCCCCGCGCGCCTGGCGGACGAACAGGCCTTCCTGCCCGCGGCGCTGAGCCTGCAGGAGACCCCCGTCCACCCGGCCCCGCGCCGCGCAGCGTTCGCCCTCATGGCGCTGTTCGTGACCGCCCTGCTGTGGGCCATCTTCGGCAAGATCGACATCGTGGCGGTGGCGCCGGGGCGGATCATCGTGAGCGACCGCACCAAGCTCGTCCAGCCGCTCGAGCACAGCGTGGTCCGGCGCATTCTGGTCCAGGACGGCGACCATTTCGCCGCGGGCCGGCCCCTGGTGGAACTGGACCCGACGGCCGCGACCGCCGACAAGGCGAGCTTCCAGGAGGCCCGCCGCTCGGCCGACTCCGACTGGCTGCGCAGCCGGGCGCTGCAACAAATGCTATCGAAACAAGAGCACCTGGCCGAGATCACGCCCGGACCCGCGGCACGTTTATCCCCCAAAGAGATACCCAGCACCTGGCGCCCCGAAGACACGGCCGACGCCAACGTCCAACTGGCCGCCGAATGGAGCGACATCACCGCCCGCCTGGCCAAGCTGGCGGCCGAGCGACAGCACCGCCAGGCAGAGATGGCCACCGTGCGGGCCATGATCGCCAAGCTCGACGCCACCCTGCCCCTGTCGCGCAGACGCGAGGCCGACTTCCAGGCGCTGGCCGACCAGGGCTTCATGTCCGCCCACGCCAACCAGGACAGGACCCGCGAACGCATCGAACTCGAGCAGGACCTGGCAACCCAACACGCACGCTTGCAGGAAGCCCAGGCGGCGGTGCGGGAGGCGGAGCAGATGCGCAGCTCCTACCTGGCAGAAACCCGGCGCATCCTGAGCGAACGCCAGGCGCAGGCGGAGCTGAAACGCCAGCAGTCTGGTCAAGAGCTGACCAAGGCCAACCAGCGCGAACGCTTAGCCACCCTCACCGCACCGGTGGCGGGCACCGTACAACAACTGGCCACCCACACCGAAGGTGGCGTTGTCACGGAAGCCCAAGCATTGATGGTCATCGTTCCCGACAGCGCTCACCTCAGCGCCGAGGCGACGCTGGAGAACAAGGACATCGGCTTCGTGGCGCCCGGCCAGGAGGTGGCGATCAAGCTGGAGACCTTCCCGTTCACCCGCTACGGAACCGTCAAGGGAACGGTCGACACGGTGACCCAGGACGCGGTCAACGACGAGAAACGCGGCGCTATATTCCCGGCGCTGATCAGTCTGGACCAGAGCCACATCGATGTGGATGGAAAGAATATTCGGCTGGCGCCGGGGATGAATCTGACTGCCGAAATTAAAACCGGAAAACGGCAAATAATAGATTATTTAATTTCGCCTATTCAACGCAGAACCAGCGAAAGCTTAAAAGAACGTTGAATAGTGTCGAAAGACAATATAGCAAAAGAAAAGGAGAAATTTTTATTTATATGAAATTATTTTAACTTAGGAGATTTATGTAAACACAACACCTAATGTCAGCATATTTATTTGGTCTATCGCTATCTAAGGAAATTCTATGCCAGTTCCTGCATTTGTAATAAAAGCGCTCACAAACCCTTTGTGGTGGATGACATCAGATTTACGTAGTCATATTGGAAACGCCAACGCGCCCACTCTAGTGCAGTTTGATTCAGAAGGTTTTGCTAGCCCTGCTGGAAATTGGCCGTTATCTCAGTCTGAGGTAATTTCAATGAATGAATACAATTCGAACAGATCTATGCATGGATCATGCAAACCGCGCAGCGGTTGACGCGGTGCTTTCAAGATTGACCCCCCTATCGGACTCTTTATATACTCCACTTAGCACTTTCGAAGCGACTCAAATGGCTGACCACGTCAGTTGGCTCAGTGATCATGCCGCAGGTTCGGATTTTTATAACGATAGTGCAAATTTAGCTTATTTTCCCAATGATCCTGACTATGAAGGGTCCGCAAGATCCGGATGGCTTCATAACTTACTTAAAGCTGCAGGCTTAGATGTCGATGACGCGCCACTAATTGAAAAAACTAACGCCGGAATATCATCTCCAATAGTAATTGATCTTGGGGGCGATGGGATTGAAACAACATCCCTCCTGGCAGGCTCTTCAGTTTACTTCGACATTGATGGAAATGGGGAATCAAACAAGACAGCTTGGATATCCGGAAAAGATGCTTTTCTTGCAATAGATAAAAATAAAAATGGAAAAATTGACGGAGTAAACGAACTTTTTGGTGGTCCTGAGCGAGGGGAAGGTTATTTAAAGCTTTCAGCATTGGATTCATCTAAAGATGGATTTATTGAAAAAATGACGATGCTTTTTCTTCATTAATGCTTTGGCAGGACATGAACCAAAATGGCTTAACAGATTCCGACGAGCTTTACTCAGCAGCTGAAGCTGGGTTGGAATCCATAAGCCTAGACTATATAAGTCAAGATGTATATAAGAACGGAAATTTGCTTGGGGAAGTTTCCAACACCATTTTCAGAGGTCAAGAAGTAACTGCTACAGACGTTTACTTTCGCTATAAAGAAAATTCTCAAGGTGCACCTAAGTCAGAAGTTCAACAAAGTGTCGAACCGCTATTGACGGCTATGTCTACATTTTATACGTCTGCATCGACAAGTCACTCTGTCTTGCAAGCGCGTAATGACCCCGCCAATTTCGGTGTTTCGCAAGCGACCATCACATCGACATTAAGCGATCGAGTTTTTTAAGATATCAATATTTTGATGTTTAATAATTTGCGTGCGCAAAAATTTTGCGTTACGCAAATCTAATGCATCCAAATATTGGCAGATTATTTATATTTGATATTTTTGACGCTGATTAATTGATCCGCTTTGTGGAGAATGATGTATTGTATGGATTTTGTTATCTCATCATTATTATCGATAATTTTTGAAATAGTTCTTGTCGGAACCGGAAAAACGATATTTAAAATTATTCCCAAAAAAATCCAAAAAATTGAAATATTAAACAGAGGTAGTGCGAGCTCAGAATATAATCAATCAAGATTTTTCTTCAAGAAAAACAATGTTTTGATAATTACTGAGCATGGATTGGCCGTAGTTGGTTTTTTATTTTATTTAGTTTTGTTAATTTTTTTGTAGTATTCTAAATATTAGAGCATCAATAGTCCGCGCTGAACAACATCTAAGGAAGGTCTGCATAAATCCCTCGCGCCCATGGTTGGCATCTGCGCCAAGTGCTGAGACGATAGAGGCATGAAGCAAACAAGCCTTGTGGTGGGTACA
>NZ_QJTC01000048.1 GCF_003217575.1 Xylophilus ampelinus
CTGCAAATCCTCGGAGCATTCGCGCAGCTAGAACGCTCGATGATCAGGGAGCGCGCCATAGCTGGCCAGGTCGCTGCGTACATGCGGGGTGTTCGATGGGGTGGAAAGTCTTCTGCGCTGCCTGAAGAGTATTGGCAGGATGTGCGCGACTGTTATGCATCCGGATGGTGGACTATGGATGCGCTTGGTGTCTGGTTTGGTGTTTCTCGCCGGACTATTTCAGCAATTGTGCGCCCTGAGCGGGCAGCATTGAGGCGTGCGATGCGTCAGTCTTCTCCGGTACTTCGCGCGGCATTGCAGCTGCAGTGATGGCGACTGGATCGAGATCGTGCAGCCGTCGTTATCTGCTCGACTAGGGATCGTTTAGCCGCGCTGTCGGCTTCGTTCTCAAGGCCCGCCAGCGCTGTCCAGTAGAGCGGGTCTTCTCCCAAGCTGCTGGCCATCGACCCCGCCAGCAGTGCACTTAGCTTCTTTCGCTTCTTTGCTTGCGCGATGGCTGAGGCGTCTACATCGAGGTCGCGCGCCCACTCTGCTGCTTTCTTCTTGTGAAGAGCCAACTCCAGTAGATCGTTTGTGGTGTCCATGCCGCCATTGTGACGGCGCGTCATCAAATATTTGGTGACGGCTCGTCATGGTTGTGCTATCTTTCGTTCCGTGACGAGTTGTCACGTGTAGGCCAAATCTGCCACGAAAGAAACGCCATGCCCGCCCTTCGATGCGCCGGTTCTGACATTTGTACTCTGCCCCTCCCCGGGGTGCCTCCCGCGCCGATCCGGTGGGTGGAGGTCGCGTTAACGGGGGCTAAAGATCCCGTCAAAGTCGGCGAGTTCGTCTCCTCGCTCCAGTTCATCTTCAGTTCCGACATCGTCCAGTTCATCGACGAAGTTGCTGCGTTCCAGAAGGGCGACAAGGTTCGATTCCTCCGCCTGCACGTTGCATTCGATGCGCAAACGAAGTTGCCCGTCGCTGTTCTTCAGGGCGGCGGTGTAGAGGGTCGGCGTGTCGTTCCGCTTATGCAAGGCCTGGATACGTTCCAGCAGTTTTGCCTCGCCCTCGACAGGCGCCGCGTGCGGGTTCGCATGAATTCGCATGTGTGTCCTCAGTGGATCAAAGCGTCCATTCTGTGGGCTGCACGGCGCATTGCTCTGTTTTGACCCTTCCCCCCGTTGCCTCACGTGTGGGGCAACCGAGGGAAACGTCTCCCTGCTCTGTCCGGCCTTAGGAGGCTCGCACTATGTTTACCGCGCTCATTCAGATTATCAAAGTCAACGATGCCCGCAGCGGCTCCAAAGACGGCCGCGCCTGGGAAATGCAGGACGCCGAGTGCCTGCTGCTCGCTGATGACGGCTCTCCGCAGCAGGTTGGCGTCTTGATGCTTCCCAAAGAACTGCGCAACAAGACCGTGCCGGGCACCTATACCGGCAGTTTTGCGCTGTCCGCCGGCCTGCGTGATCGGCGCATTGAGGCCATCCTCACCAATCTGATCCCCGTAGATATCGCCTCGGTTCGCAAGACCCATGCGGCGGCTGTTGCTGCCAATGTCGATGCGGGGGTGGCCCGCAAAGGCGCGTAATGCCCTCCCCCGATGTTCCAACGAATCCTTGTCCGAATTGCCGTAGGTGTGGGCATTGCCTCGGTCATGGCGCGGTTTCGGTGGCTGATGTAACGGACGCTGAGTGGGCTGAGCACCGCCGTGACAGGTTGAGCTTGTGTATCTTTTGGATGCTGGTTCTGAACATGTTCTTGACGGTCGTGGCTGCATTTACATGCACCTTGTGAGTTTGTACCCCGCAGCCCTCCAACGCAGTGATGCGCCGAGGCCTGCCGAGTGCAATCCCGCACTGTTTGAAAGGACCTCTCCCATGTTCGCATCCACCCGCTCCCGCATCGCTGCCCTGGCAGTCGCCCCCCTGGCCCTCGTCGGCACCGCGCAAGCCGCAGTCCCCGCCGGTGTCACCACCGCCATGACCGACCTGTCCACCGACGGTGTCGCCATCGTCGGCGCGATCATGGGTGCCTGCATCTCCATCTGGGGCCTCAAGAAGCTTGCCACCAAATTCGGCTGGTTCTGACCCTCCATGGCCGAGCCCAACACCGGCACGGCCACGGCCAGCGACGGCACCAGCATCACGGTGCTCGTCGCCCCGGCCCCGCCCTCCGAGGAGCACGTCGCCGACATGGCGTGGTTGTTCCTCGCCTTCGTCTCCGTCGCAGTTCCCATCTACTGCATCCGGTACCTGACCGGGCTTTTCCGGACAGACTCCAGTGAAAACTAATCATGCCGTCCGCACTAGAAATCCAGTTTGGCTTGGGCTTGGCCTTCTTGCTCTGGCTCATGTTCAAGTAGCGCATGCCGTCGAGTGGAGGAAGACCTCTGACTACGTCTGGTACGGATCGGGCAATGTGCGGGAGGCCAATATCGGGACCGGTTCTGGTGCCACCATCCTCGATATCAAGGGCAGTTACACCGGTGCCACCATCGGCAGATCGGAGTCTCTCTCGGTAGGCTCCGGCCCTAAGATTCCGCTCACCGCTGTCGCGAAGGTCGAGGCCGCGTCCCTCGGCAAAGCCATTGCACGCTTCGCCACTCGCGCCATCCCGGCTGTCAGCACCCTGGCTGCGGTGGTCGCGCTTTTGGGCGACGTCAAGGTCATCATGAAAGCCGGTGAGGGTGGGGCGGACAACCGCTTCTACGTCACGGATGAGAACGGCGGTGGCATGGAGCGGGCCTTCTATGGGGACAGGTGGTACGCCGACCCGCTGGAGGCTTGCAAGGCCTATATTCCCAGCAGCACGGGCTACGTCCGCAGAGGCAGCACCGCGTATTGCACACGCAGTGGCCAGGAGACCGTGCCGGTAGATGTTCGCATGACGTGCCCCGATGGGTCGTCCTCCGGCTACAAAGTGATCGCAGACGGTGATGTCTGTCCCTCAGGGCAACAGCGCGAAATTTCTCCGGATGATCTCGCCACTCGCATAGCCCGCGAATCGGGGTGGCCTGATCCTCAAAGGCTTGGCAATATCCTGCGCGAGGCCATAGGCAGTGGTGAGACCGTGCAGGTCGGTAGCCCCACGGTCACAGGGCCTGCCAGCAGTCAAGGTGCGCCCGTCACGAAAACCACCGTGAATCCGCAGGGGCAGCCCATCACGACGACCACCAGCACGACGAACAACTACACCTACAACGACAACAAGGTCACCAACACGCCGACGACGACGACTACGACCGTCAACAACAACACCGGCGAGAAGACCACCGAGACAGAGACGACCGACGACAAGCGGGACGAGTGCGAGAAGAACCCCGATTCGCTCGCCTGCGCCACCACCGATGTGCCTGACGGCGAGATTCCGAAGTCGAACAAGACCGTCACCTACAGCGAAGACGGCTTCCTGAGTGGCGGCGGCTCCTGCCCCGCCGACAAGTACGCCAGCATCCACGGCGTCAGCACCATGGTGTGGGACTGGCAAAGGGCCTGCGGC
>NZ_QJTC01000049.1 GCF_003217575.1 Xylophilus ampelinus
GCAGCAGATCAAGACCAAGCAGCGCCTCCGGGGCAAACGCACCATGCTCGGTCACCTACCTCGGCAAACGCAGCTTTGTGCAGACCTTCCTTAACGGACTTCTTTAAAAATTTTATATTTCAAAGGCCTGACAATTCAACCTTTTCGCGAGCCTCAAAGACTGTTAGTATCGTCATGGGATCGATCTGTACATAGCCGATCTCGCACCGACGTTTGCGAGGGAAGAGCACATTCAAGTCTTCCTCCAAAGTTAATGTGACGACGCCGCACGCAACGTCAATTGCAGAAACTCGTGCAGCGTGGAAGTCAAAAAAACGCTGCACCGTACTAAAAGCACCTTTGTATAGGCTTTCCTTAGCAGAAAATACGAGCGTAACAAGCTCGCGCAATTCCAATGGCCCATCGACTGAGCGCAGAAAATCTAATTCATCAGGATTTATCGCGATAGCCCGGAGTGCTATCTCTGACTCAGGAGAGACGACGCGCTCGATATCAATACCAAGTCCTACGTGATAGGCTTGCTCCCCTACAACTGCTACAGCGACGGCATTGGTGTGGGAGATGCTGCCCACGAAATGCTCGGGCCAGACCGGTTCACCTGCATTGCCGATTGGGACGTCGACAATGGGCGCGCCACAATCGCACAGAGCCGCGCGCGCGACCAAGCGCCCGAAAAAGAACTCTGCCTGCCGCTTGCGCACGCTGCGTGCAACTGAGGCCGGGCAAGGTATACCAGCGGCCGCGAATGCGGACTGCTCGAAACGTGACGAATCGAAAGAAGCCAAAAAAACTTGCAGCAAACCGCCGCTGGGTAGCTTAAGCTCACGTACAGATAGCAGTGTTTCCATAAGAAACTTAGGGTGACCATTTCCTCACTACTGTTTTGCTTATGCAAAATAGGCTAGTGCCTGCGCTGCTGGAAGATCGACGACTAATCAGTCGGCCCTTCAAAATTCACCGAGCCGAGCAAACCAGCCGATCTGAACTGGTTGTCCTTGCGCCGATGGCCGCTGTGAGCGCTGTTGCGAGCATGGCAAGCCCCCCAAACAGCGGCGCAAGAAGGCCTCGCAGTCCCAACCGCACGATGGACGGCCGGCGGCGGCGACACCAGCACCTGCGAATTGCAGTGACGGACCGAACAGGTCGTCTTGTGCGACAGCGCGGCCCTCTCGCACCTTGCGAGTGAAGTGGGGCGCCAGAGCCGCTTCGATCTGCGCCCAGCAAAGCCTGCTCGCCAGCACCGCCAGCGGGTAACGCAGGGCAATCATTTGGGCCACCGGCTGGCGAAAGAAATCAGCGCTCTCGGCCTTGGACATTTGATGGTTCAATGGTTTGAAGCAGGGCTGGTCTGGGGCACTACGAAGAGCGCATTGAGAGTATTTTACCTTTAAGTCTGGTGCATCGGCTAGATAGATGCCGCGGCTACATCTATGGAATACGATGCATGCGCCCCGTGCAAATTCAATAAGATTTGGCAAAAATTGCCCAACTATTAGTGCTGCGACCGGTGAACAGGCAAGTGCCGCTGCGCTGGAGTTGCTCAAAAGGAATGCAGCGGACCGACACCTTCAGAGAAACTAATTGCTCGACCATCACTGGATCGTCCACGAACGGGCAAAGCGCAAAACCACCATAGGTGTCGTCTGTGCCGGGGAACCAGCGTTCGAATTCTTGACGGTCCGTGATCTCGCGTATGTGGGCATCTCGATAGGCTACAGCTCGCTGGAGTAGCTTAGACTGCATCTCATCGAGTATTTGCCCGATGCGCGCAACTAAATCCCTGTCGGAAATAGCCTCGCGTTTATTGGCGACGCGATCTCGCCTGCTCAGCATTACCGTTCCGGCATCAAGATCGCGCGGGCCAACTTCAATGCGCAATGGCATACCGCGCTTAATGTGATGCCACATTTTGTCGCCGCCACGCATGTCGCGTGAGTCGATTTCTACCCGCACGCGGCCCTCGCAGTAGGGCTGCGCGCGCAGTTCCAGCGCGAGTTTCTGGCAATACTCCAGGACGCGAACACGATCGGCCTCGTTGTGGTGGATGGGCAATATGACCACGTGCCGCGGCGCAATGCGCGGCGGAATCACCAGGCCGTCGTCATCGGCGTGGGTCATGATGAGCGCCCCGATCATGCGCGTGGACATGCCCCAGGACGTCGTCCAGACGTATTCCTCGCGGCCCTGTTCGTTCTGAAACTTGATGTCGGAGGCGCGCGCGAAGTTCTGCCCCAGGAAGTGCGAGGTGCCGGCCTGCAGCGCCTTGCGATCCTGCATCATGGCCTCGATGCAGTAGGTGTCGACGGCGCCGGGGAAGCGCTCCCAGGAACACTTCTCGCCCTTGATCACCGGCAGCGCCATGTAATCCTCGGCAAAACGGGCGTAGACCTCCAGCATGCATAAGGTCTCTTCCTTGGCTTCCTCTGCGGTGGCGTGCGCAGTATGGCCCTCCTGCCACAGGAACTCGGTGGTGCGCAGAAAAAGGCGGGTGCGCATCTCCCAGCGCACCACGTTACACCACTGATTAAGCAGCATTGGCAGGTCGCGGTAGCTCTGGATCCACTTAGAAAACGCGGCGCCGAAGATGGTCTCGCTGGTGGGTCGCACGATCAGCGACTCTTCCAGCTCGCCAGCCGGCATCAGGCCGCCGCCAGGTTTGGCTTCCAAGCGCCGGTGCGTGACCACTGCGCACTCCTTGGCGAAGCCCTCGACGTGCTGCGCTTCTTTCTCGAAGAACGAGAGTGGGATGAATAGTGGAAAATACACATTCTGGTGCACCGTATCCTTGAACATGCGGTCCAGATGTTGCTGCATGCTCTCCCATCTCCCATCTCCCATCTCCCATCTCCCATCTCCCATCTCCCATCTCCCGTAACCGAGCGGCTTGATCACCATGCAGCCGCGAACTGGCGAGTTCTCGGCAAGGTCAGCCTCGACAATGACCTGTTGATACCATGCGCTGTAGTCCTGTGCGCGAGTGGGAGTAATAGCGTTCATGCCGTTTCGATAGCTAGTGTGGTGTCTCAAAAATAAGCCGAACTAAGTTTGTGGGCAGCCCGAGCGACCTTTGCGAGGATCGTATCGGCGCTCTTGTGCCAGATGAAAGGTTTCGGGTCGGCGTTATGTCGGTCGATGTATTGCCGGATGGAGCGCTCCAGATCGGCCACGC
>NZ_QJTC01000050.1 GCF_003217575.1 Xylophilus ampelinus
GGCGACAAACGCAGCGGCGCACTCGCCAAGGCCTGGGATGGCCAGCAGCTCGAACGCGAAGTCCAGGCCCAGACCCAGATCACCGCCACCTTCGGGCAGCAGGCCACCAAGAAATGGGGCGAGTTCGCCAACGGCCAGCAGGCCGCGGCCCAGGCCGCCCACGATCCACAGGGAGAAACCTGCTGGGCAGAAACCGGCGCCTGCCGTGTCGCAGGCCACGCCCTTCTCGGTGGCCTCACCGGCGGCGCCAGCGGAGCCCTGGGTGCCGGCGTCAGCGCCGCCTCCGTCGAAACCGTCGCCGGCGCTGCCGACAAGATCGGCCTCACCGGTGCCGCCCGCGACCTCTTCATCGCCGGCGTCGACACCAGCGTCGGGGCGGCCGTCGGTGGCGCTGCGGGCGCCGCAGGTGCACACAACGAAGTCGTCAACAACTACCTCAGCAGCCAGCAGTGGCGGGACTTCGCCAAAGACCTCGACCAGTGCCGGAAGAGCGCAGGCGACTGCACCAGCGTCGTCAACAAATACCAAAAAATCAGCAACGACCAGGACACCCAGCTCGCCAGCGCCTGCCGGGACCTCGACAGCCCGGGCTGCCGCAGCATGGTCGCCGACGTCGTGGGCGGCCGTGACGCCCAGATCGGACTGGCCATCGACGGCAAACTGCCGGCCAACTTCATCGGCGGCGCCGACCTCCAAGGCAACGGCAACCTGTATGAGCGCAAGGTCCAGGCCCAGGACATCGTCAACGCCTGCGCCGCCGACCGCACCGGTTGCGACCAGCAGCGCCTGCGGGGATCGGCCCAGCTCCTGCTCACCGGTGTCAGCATCGGAGCGCTCGTCGTCGCCGCGCCGGGCATGGCGGTCGAAGCCGGTGCCTTGGTCGCCGAAGGCGCGAAGCTCTACTGTGCCCGCCGGCCCGACAGCTGCGTCGCGCTCGCCGAGACCCTGGGATCGACCCTGGGCGGTGTGCCGCAGACGGGCGTGGGCGGGTCGTCGATCGCGGGCCGTGGGACGCGCGGAGGGGCGCCTGCGACCGGAGCGGTCGGTGTGGGCACCGCGGGCGCGGGTGTCAAGGCCGAGGTGCCGGAGGTCGTGGCGGGAGCGGGCACGACGGGGCGAGGGGCCGCGGCTGCGGGTAGTGAGGCCGCGATTCCGACGGGGCGGGGGGCGGCGCCTGAGCCTGAGCCGGAGGTCGGCAAGCCCAACAATTTGGCCTCTGGTGAGACAAGACCTGTGGGTCGCGGTACTGATGCGGCGAATGATCCGGTTTATGGGCAAGGGCCGAGAGGGACAGATGGAAAGTTGCCGCTGCCCACCGATTCGACTGCCACCAGCCCGTACAGCAGCAACGGCAGGGGCTATGGCAAAACTACACTGACGGATACCGACGGGAATGTGATTCCGACGCAGCCGACGTTGCCGGGGGCGGCAGGGCGTGGGATGGAGGAGGGTGCAGGGGGCAGCGGTAATGGGGCTGAACTGCCTCTTTTTGTGAATAAACCATTAGGTTTAGGTTCTACCGGCAGATCTATACCTACGAACTTGAACGAGCAACTTGCCATAGAACAGGCCATTTCTAATCCGGGAGCTGGCCGTCCACTACCTGTTCCAATGACTGACCCTCGATGGCCAGCAAAAGATGGCTGGGTAAAGACAGCCCAAAATATTAATGGAGTCGAAATTCACTACGTGAGAAACTTAATTACGGGGGCTGTTGATGATTTCAAATTCAAGTGAGAGAATTTATGCGTGCTATTTGTCGAAATAATCGCGGTTCTGCAATAGCTTTGTCTGAGCGATATTTGGGAGAGACAAATGAGACTAATTACTCGCCGTTGATGATTGGGAAGGAGTATGCCGTATATGCCTTGCTTTTCATTCGAGATAGGGTGGATTTTCTAATTTTGGCAGAAGAATCTGCGCCTTTTTGGGCCCCAAGCAGTTTGTTTGATTTGATCGATAGCCAAATTCCAGACGGCTGGAGTTTTTCATTTGCTAAGTCAAGCCCAGGTTATGGGGCCTTGTTTGATGCGTTTGGAATTAACTGCATAATAGGTTATTCTTTGTTGATTGAAGATTATGAACATTATGTTGGTCTGATTGAGGGAAGGTCAGAAGAATTGCAAAGATTTTTTGAGATTAATCACCGGGCGGACTCAATCCCACATCACTTATGAAATTTTCGCCAGTATGTGCCGTAAATATCAACGTCCCTGATGTTGTTATTTTCCTTGGGCGCGTTACGAGAATGTTGAATGAAAGTGCCGAAAGATTTTGGAAATGTTATCAGGCGAGATGCTCTCGCGCAAAAGTCGATTAACTTAAGCCTGGTAATAGCTGATTTTAATTTTGTGAAAAATTACGATGATTCGTTGGAGTTCGTCTCTCTGTGCCCTTTTTGTGGGAGTGACAACGCAGATGATTGCATGAGATCGCTTGAGCGGCATGGACTTGTCTATATAGATGATTTTTTATTCTGGAAAGATACTTTCCAGATTGGTGCAGGGTTGAAATATTTGGACCTGATGGCTCCTGATCAGGTGCTGGCGCAGAAAGTTAGACGTGGGAAGATTAAAATGCGAAATGAACCACGTAGCACATTAATTTGCGATGGAAAAACCAACGGACTAATTAACTAGTCCGCGCTGAACAACATCTAACCTATTGATCTGTGTTGGGAATTTGGCAGCTTGATGGCACCGAATTTGCAAGACAATGAATTCAAGACATTC
>NZ_QJTC01000051.1 GCF_003217575.1 Xylophilus ampelinus
ACATCAAATAAGTCGGCAGCCACAGCGCGATTGCCGGGAACACCATGAGCACGACGATGGCGAACATGTAGACGCCCATGAAGGGCAGCACGCCGGAGAACACGTCGGTGATCGGCCCGGGCTGGCGCCGCATGCCCTGCAGCACGTAGAGCACGGTGCCGTCGGGCGGGCTGATCATCGCGATCTCGACGAGCATGGTGATGACCACGCCGAACCAGACCGGGTCGTAGCCGAGCGCGGTGACGACGGGAAACAGCAGCGGGATGGTGGTGATCACCATCGACATGCCTTCCATGAAGGTGCCCAGCGCCAGGTAGAAGCCGATGATCACCAGCATGACCGCCCAGCCCGGCAGCGGCAGCCCGGTGAGGAACTTGGCCAGCATCTGCGGAATGCCGAGCGACGACAGGATGTAGTTGAGGAAGTACGCGCCGAATAGGATCAACGCGATCATCGAGGTGGTGCGGGCGGTGGCGCGCATCGACTCGCTCAGCATTTTCCAGCTCAGCTTGCGGTCGGCCACCGCCAGCACCAGGCTGCCCGCGACGCCGAGCGCGGCCGATTCGGTGGGCGTGGCCCAGCCGGCGTAGATGGTGCCCAGCACCAGGCCGATCAACAGCGCGGTGGGCACCAGGTCCGACAGGCTGGCGATGCGGTGCTTCCAGGTGATGCCCGCGCCGCCGGCGTCTCCGTGCAGTTTCAGCTTGAAGCTGTAGTACAGGATCACCGCGGTGAAGAGCGCCACCACCAGGATGCTGGGGCCGATGGCCGCCAGGTAGAGCGCGCCCACGGAGGTTTCGGTGATCAGGCCGTAGATGATGAAGGTGATGCCCGGCGGGATGAGGTTGCCCAGCGCACCGCCCGCGGCGAGCGACCCCAGCACCAGCTTGGGCGGGTAGTGGCTTTTCTCGAAGTACGGCAGCGCCACCGATCCCATGGTGGCCGCGGTGGCGACGCTGGAGCCGGCCACGGCCGAGAACACGCCGCAGGCCACGATGTTGGTGTGCAGCAACCCGCCCGGCAGCCGGCCCATCCAGATGTTGAGCGCCCGGTAGAGCCGCTCGGAGAGGCCGGCGCGCAGCATGATTTCGCCCATCAGCAAAAAGAGCGGCACCGACACCAGCACGAAGTTGGTCGAGGGGCCCCAGATCATTTCGCCGATGAAGTTCCAGAACGGCCGCTCGGACAGGCCGAAGCCCGCCAGCAGCGACAGCACGGCCAGCGCCGCGCCCACGTAGATGCCGCCGGCGAAGAAGCCGACGAAGGCGAGCAGCACCGCCGCCAGCGCCCACCAGGGAACCTGCGCCGATGCGGCCGCGGCCGCGCCACCGGGCGCGCCGAGAAGGGTCGCGACGCCGACGACGGCGCCCATGACGAGGATGAAGATGATGGCGATCACGGGGTGCCCCTGTCGGCTTTCTCGGTGGTGGGCGCCGCAGCGCTCGCGGCTGTGGCGGCTGCGGAAGGGGCGCCGGCGCTGGGCGGCAGCTGCATGCCCTGCTGCGCCTCGGCCACGGCTTCGAGCGTTTCGGCGGCCTCGTCGATGTAGGTGCGGGCCATGAGCATGCGGTCCATGCCGTCGGCGTCACCGGCCACGAGTTGCCGCAGCGCCCGGGCGCCGAGAGCGACGACGGCCAGGAGCATGAGCGCGAGGCCGGCGGCCCACAGGCCCTGCGGCACGACCATGGGGATGCGCAGGGTGGAGAGATCGGTGGCGCCCATGTCCTGCGAATCGAGCGCCAGGGCCACCGCGCCCCAGGCGAAGAAGCCGCTGGCAGCGAGCAGCGCCAGCAGCGAGGCCAGGTGCAGCCAGACCCGCACGTCGAGCGGCATTTTTTGCACGAGCACGTCGATGCGCACATGCCCGCGCTCGAACAACGTGCCGGCCAGGCCCCAGCTCATGCCTACGGCCATCAGGTAGCCCGACAGTTCTATGGTGGCCTCGGTCGAGAAGCCCCACAGCCGCCGCGCCGCGATGTCGAAGCAGATCAGCACGGTGATCGCCAGGTAGCACCAGCCGGCGATGGTGATCGCCTTGGCGCTCACCCATTCGAGTGCGCGGTACATCACTTGGCCGCGGCCACGTACTTGATGCCGGTGATCGGCGCGATCACGTCGTTGTAGATGGTGCCGCAGCGGTCGCCGCAGCGCTTGACCCAGCCGGGCAGCACGTCGGTCTCGAATACCTTGTGGACGGAAGCCACCGTCTCGGCAGTCGGCTTGCCTTCGATCATCGGCTTCTTGACCAGGGTATGCAGCTTGCAGTCGGCCGCGCGGCCGACGTTGCAGGCCACGCCGTCGTCGGTCGCTTCCCGGCCCAGGGTCCACTGCGCTTCCTGCACCTCGGCGAACGTCTTCTCGAACTGGGCGCGCACCGTCGGGTCGAGCTTGTTCCACCAGGCCACGTTGACGAAGTAGCCTGCGGTCGACCACGAAAGCGGCAGGGTGTAGAGATGCGTCGTCACCTCGGGCCACTTCACCCCGTTGCCGGAGCCGGCGCCGGTGATGCCGCAATCGACGGTGCCACGCTCCAGCGCGGTGTAGACCTCGCCGAAGGCAAGCGATACCGGCTGTGCGCCGATGGCCTTCATCAGGTCGGCCGACGAGGGGCCGTTGGTGCGGACCTTCAGGCCCTTGAGGTCGGCCAGGCTCGCCACCGGCTTGCGGCAGAACAGCATCTGGCCCGAGAACGGATAGGTGGCGACCAGCCGGATGCC
>NZ_QJTC01000052.1 GCF_003217575.1 Xylophilus ampelinus
GTACGCGGTCAATTAATCACGCCCTTGAGTCACACCTCATGACCTGACAGCCTACGTTCCCACATACACAACGTGGGAACGTAGATGACAGATGAGTTGGAAGACCTCAGGCGTCGGCTGGTGGTGGGGCACAAGCGCGACGGACGCAGCGTGTACGACGAGACGGCGAAGTCGCAGTTGGTAGCTCTGTGCCGGCAGCCCGGTGCGTCGGTATCGCGCCTGGCGCGCGAATGCGGCGTCAATGCCAACCAGGTCAGCCGGTGGCTTCGCGAGCATGAGCATGGAGGCCGCGTTCGCAAGGGCATGGCCAGCGGGACACCCGCACCTGAGACGTTCGTCGCAATCGCCTTGCCATCACCGCCGATCGAGACGTGCGACAGGGACAGCGGCGTCATCCCCGCCGCGCTGCACCTGCAGGCCCGCCTGCCCAACGGCGTGGCGATCGAACTGCACGGCGTGGAGCTGCGCCACGTCGGCGTAGTGGTCGAAGCGCTGGGGAGGCTGCCGTGTTCCGCTTCGACAAAGGCCTGAAGGTCTACCTGCACCGCGAGCCGGTGGACTTCCGCCTGAACATCAACGGCCTGTCCATCTTGGTGGAGCAGGCGCTCGGCCTGGACCCGTTCGCCCCGTGCGCGTATGTCTTCAGCAACCGCCGGCGCGACCGGGTCAAGATCCTGGGTTGGGAGCGCAACGGCTTCTGGCTGCTGCTCAAGCGGCTGGAGAAGGACCGGTTCATCTGGCCCTCGGCCGAGGCGGTGCCGACGCTGAATGCCGAGCAGCTGCACTGGCTGCTCGAAGGCATCGACATCGCGGTGGTGCAGCGCCACGCCCATGTGCGCTATTCGAGCGTAGCCTGACGGAACAATACGCAGGCGTTCCGGTCCAAGTTGGAGTGTCGCTACCGTCTGCCATTGCCGTCATCACTGCCGAGGATCTTGCCTCGCTCGTTGCCGAACGCGATGCGCTGGCCGGCGCCTTGCGGGTAGCCACTGCCGAACGAGACCTTGCGCTGGAGCGGCTGCGGTCCCTGCAGCGCCAGCTCTTCGCCGCCAAGAGCGAGGCGCGCGGCACCGAACAGAAGGACCTGTTCCTCAACGAAGCCGAGGCACTCGCACCCACTGATCAAACGCCGCAGGCCGAGACCGATGAGGAGGAATCGACCCCGGTTGCCGGTCACCAGCGCAAGAAGCGCGGCCGCAAGCCACTCGACCCGGCCCTGCCGCGCGAGATCGTGCGCCATGAGCTGCCCGAGGCCGAGCGCGTGTGCGCCCATGATGGGCATGCCCTGGTGGAGATCGGTGCCGAGATCAGCGAACAATTGCACATCATCCCCGAGCAGGTGCGCGTGCTGCAGCACCAGCGCATCAAGTACGCCTGCCCCTGCTGCGACCGGAGCCTGAAGGTCGCGCTCACCCCGGCGCGCATCATCGCGCGCGGGCTGCTCACCGAGGCCGCCCAGGCCTGGGTCATCACCGGCAAGTACCAGTTCGGCATGCCGCTCTACCGCACGGCCGCGTTGCTGCGTCGCTTCGGCGGCGACATCGCGAGCAACACCTTGGCTGCTGGCGTCGTGCGCATCGGCCAGGCCGTGCAGCCCGTCATCAACCTGCTGCGCGACCATCTGCTGGACTCGGACCTGGTCTACGGCGACGAGACCACCGTCCAGGTGTTGAAGGAGCCCGGGCGCAAGGCGCAGACCATGAGCTACATGTGGGCGCAGATGAATGGCGCCGGCACCGGCCCGCCGGTACGGCTGTTCGCGTATGCACCGGGACGCGGTGCCGTGCACGCCGAGAAGCTCTACGCCGGCATCCGTCCTGGCGCCACACTCGTCACCGACGGCTACGAGGTCTACAACGGCATCGCCCGATCCCACGCCCTCACGCACCTGGGGTGCTGGGTGCATGCGCGCAGGCCGTTCATCAAGGCCGAGGAATCCATCCCTAAGGCCGCCCGTTCACAGGACCAGCTCGCAAGCCGGTTCGTACGACTCATCGGCAGGCTGTACCGCGCGGAGGCATTGGCCAAGGACTGGAATGCAGAACGCAGGCTGCGGCTTCGCTCGCGTTACAGCCGCGCAGTCGTGCGCGAGATCGAACGATTGCTGCTCATGCACCTGCACAGCGTCGCGCCTTCGAGCCTGCTGGGCGAGGCATTGCATTACCTGCACGGGCAGTGGCCCAAGCTCGTACGCTTCCTGGACAGCGGATCCTGGCCGCTGGACTCCAACCCGGTGGAGAACGCGATCCGGCCCTTCGTGGTCGGCCGGCGCAGTTGGCTGTTCGCCGACACCGTCGCAGGCGCGAACGCGAGCGCCAATCTGTACTCGCTGATCGAGACGGCCAAGGCCAATGGCATCGAGCCCTATGGCTACCTCGTCGCGCTGTTCAAGAAGTTGCCATTGGCGCAGACCGCAG
>NZ_QJTC01000053.1 GCF_003217575.1 Xylophilus ampelinus
GTGTTGCGTGGCTTCCGTCCTGCATGCGCCAGAGGTGGGCGTACAGGCCCTGGGGCCGCTGCGCGAGCGCGTCGTGCGACCCGGCCTCTACGATCCGGCCCTTGTCCATCACGATGATGCGATGGGCGTGGCGCACGGCGCTCAGGCGGTGGGCGATGATCAGGACGGTGCGGCCCTTGCAGATCTGGGCCATGTTGCGCTGGACGATGGCTTCGCTCTCGTAGTCGAGCGCGCTGGTGGCCTCGTCCAGGATCAGGATGCGGGGGTTGGTGAACAGCGCGCGCGCGATGGCCACGCGCTGGCGCTGTCCGCCCGACAGGCTGGCGCCTTGCTCGCCCACCAGGGTGTCGTAGCCTTCGGGCAGTTCGCTGATGAAGTCGTGGGCGCCGGCCAGGCGCGCCGCGTGCACCACCGCGTCGATGGGCGCGGCCGGGTCGGCGATCGCGATGTTCTCGCGCACGCTGCGGTTGAACAGCAGGTTCTCCTGCAGCACCACGCCCACCTGGCGGCGCAGCTGGGCGGCGTCGATCAAACCGATGTCGATGCCGTCGACCAGGATGCGGCCCTGTTCGGGCGCGTAGAGCCGCTGGACGAGCTTGGTCAGGGTGCTCTTGCCGGAGCCGGAGCGCCCGACGATGCCGATGACCTCGCCGGGTTCGACGTCCAGGCCGACGCCGCACAGCACGGGCGATGCCTCGGGGCGGTAGCGGAAGTGCACCCCGTCGAGCGTGATGCGGCCGCGGATCGGGGGGAGCTGGGCGGCGCTCGACGGCAGCACCTCGGTGCGGGTATTGAGGATGTCGCCCAGGCGGGCCATCGAGATGCCGGTTTGCTGGAAATCGGTCCAGAGCTGGGCCATGCGCATGATCGGCTGGGCCACGCGCTGCGCGAACATGTTGAAGGCGACGAACTGGCCGACGGTGAGCTGGTTGTCCATGACCAGGTGGGCGCCGTACCAGAGCGTCGCCGCATTGACCAGCTTGCCGACGAGGGCGACGCCCTCGTGCGCCCAAGAGGCGATGTTCTGGGTCTTGAAGCTGGCGCTGACGTAGGCGGCGAGCTGGTTGTCCCAGCGCCGGGCGAAGGTCGGCTCCAGCGCGCTCGCCTTGACGGTCTGGATGCCGGTGACCGTCTCGACCAGCATGGCCTGGTTCTCGGCACCGCGGGCGAACTTGTGGTCCAGGCGCCTGCGCAAAATGGGCACGATGGCCAGGCTCAGGCCGAAGTACAGCGGCAGGCTCACGAGGACGATGAGTGTGAGCGGCACGCTGTAGAACAGCATGACGGCGATGAAGATCACCGAAAACAGAACGTCGAGCACCACGGTGAGCGCATTGCCGGTCAGGAAGTTGCGGATGTTCTCCAGCTCCCGCATCCTGGCGACCGAGTCGCCCACCCGCCGCGCCTGGAAATAGGCCAGCGGTAGCTGCACCAGATGGCGGAACAGCCGGGCGCCGAGTTCGACGTCGATGCGGTTGGTGGTGTGGCTGAACACATAAGCGCGCAGGCCGCTGAGCAGGCTCTCGAAGACGACAACCACGACGAGTCCGATGACCAGCACGTCCAGGGTCGTGACCCCGTGGTGCACCAGTACCTTGTCCATGACCACCTGAAAGAACAGCGGGCTGATCAGGGCGAACAGCTGCAGCATGAAGGAGATCAGCAATACCTCGCCCAGCAGCTTGCGGTGTTTGACCAAGCTGGGAATGAACCAGCTGAAATCGAATTTGGCGAATTCGCCCGCGAGTGCGGCGCGGCTGGTGATCAATATGAGCTGGCCGGTCCAGCGCGCGATAAAGACATCCATCGGCTCGATGGCCGGCCGGCTGCCCGCATGGCCGGTTTGCAGCAGTACCCGGTTCGCATCGCATTGCGCCAGTACCGCGAAGTCCGGATAACCGCTCCCGGACGATGGCTGCATCAGCGCGATGGCGGGTAATGGGGTCTGGAGCAGGCGTTCCTGCGTCGTGCGCACCAGGCGGGCCTTGAGGCCCAGGTGCTTCGCAGCCCGCAGCATGTCCGAGGACGACAGCTCGCCGGAAGGGAGAAAGCCCATCTGGTGGGCGAGCGTTGCAGGGTCGGCTGCTATCTGGTGAATGCG
>NZ_QJTC01000054.1 GCF_003217575.1 Xylophilus ampelinus
TTCACGGACCCCCGGGACGCGGACAACTCCGCTGCGCTCCGAGGCCCGAGCCGAAGCATTTGCGGGGCCGTGTGACCGAGGCCGGTAACGCGAGAAGAGTTGTTGACGGAATCCCCATGGGAATCGCCGACCATCTGGCGTGCTCGGCGCAATGTCGTTTTCATGGTCTTGGCAAAGCTCACACTTTTACCATACGTGTAGCAATCCAATTCGGTATCCAAACTTCTATCTCCGCTTCGGAGACGGGATGCCAGGGATGTGGAGGCGCGCCCCGTCCGTTGCATCCAAGCGCAGAACGACCGCAATGAGCTTGCTTGAATGGCGGCTCCGTCGTCTTTTCCGCGACGGTTGACCTTCCCTCCATATCCCTGCTCCCTCAACCACGCGGCAAATTTTTCGCTCAGCAGAATATCTTCCACGGGAATTGTACGGGTGTCGTTCTTGTGTTGATATACCTTGGTTCCTGTGCGGTCGAAATTTCTCAGCTGCTTCAGCGCCGGAGTCAGGCCATTACGGCCCGTTCCTTCCGTCATGTAAATTCTGGCCTGTGCTGTCAGGTGGTCGGAGTGCAGGCTACCTTCATCGCACAAACCCCGCTCGCCGTTCTCATGGAGCCATGAGCTGAATCGTTTCAGCTGGTTATTGTAACCCGTGGAAGTTTTGTCATTTTGTGAGAAAACTTCGCAGATCAGCCAATCATCTTCTTCTGGAATTTGAATAAGATTCCGATCGGAGCGTGGGATTTTTAGCGGCCCATTTGTCATAGATTCCCTAAGGTGATCCAGTAACGACATTGGAACATACCATTTTTGCGTCTGCATTGCGAATTTCCTGAGGTCTTGCGCCAATTCCTCCTCGAACAAACGAGCATGCAACCCTGGCTTGTCATTTTCCCTGAGCCAGATGCTTAATTTGGTCAAAATCTTACTGTAAATTAATGCGGTGTTCTTGTTACTTCCGCCGGCCTCGGCATTTAAACGAAACATGGTGATGAGCCATGCATCATCCGGATAGGGTATTCCACTGATCGCCCGTTTAGCTTTTGCAGGCAAGGCGCACTGGACGCGCGGCGCGTCTTGCACCCGAGCATGCAACTCTGCGGAAGAATGATCAGGGGAATTAACTTCGACAGAGGCCTGCTCCGAAACCACCTGCCGTCCGCGCCGCGAGGGCCGCGGTGCATCGAAACGCGGAAAGTTCGCAGAGCTGCGGTGAATGCTGGGAGATGGTAAATATACAGACTCGATGACCGTCGGCGTCGGAATGGCAGTTTCGAGGGCGCGACGGGTTTCCTCAGGGCGGCCATCGCCCTGCGGCCTCGCGGGCAGGCCGGCCAGTGGGCCCGCAGCGAGCGCGGTACCGCTTTGTTGCGATACGCCCGCATTTTGCATTTCCTGGAGTCTGTCGGCCTCGTACAAGTCGTGTGTCCACGAAGTACCAGTACCGAATGGATAAAGATCTTTCATCTTATGCCTCGATGGTATTATTAATGTGAATTTCTAAATCTGATCCTTGCATGCTTTGAACAAAAAGTCTACTTCCGGGGGGCGGGCCGAATCATTTTATTTCGTATGCTAGTCCATTATTTCGGTTTGCTGGAACGGAAAATTTTAAACTGCAACAGTGGTGACCTGGGCGTGTCATCAATAAATAATCTATGAAAGCGTTGGTCATAGGGACGGGCAAACCGCACAATCGTCGCCGCGAAATGAATGGCCCCGAGGAGGTTGCGCGCCGTCTTGTCGTGGCATATGGAACTAGCGCAGTACCGCTTCAGGCGGGCGAAGATGTTTTCGATGAGATGGCGCGTCTTGTACAAGTGTCGGTTATGGTCGCTTTATTCCTTGCGCTTGGCATGCCTCGGGTCACCCCTACGGCGTATCGGGCCAGCGCCTGACCGGCCATGCCTTGATCGAAGGCAAGCGCCGCGGTGCCAAGCGCGTAGCGGTCACGATGTGCAT
>NZ_QJTC01000055.1 GCF_003217575.1 Xylophilus ampelinus
GGCTGGACTGCATGACCCTCTGGGCGATGGCGGCAGGCTTAAATCGCATGGGACAGCCGCGCTCTGTGTGACGAACGATTTGTTCAGGACGGACTAATTAGCTGCATCAAAAGAGCTGATAAAAATCGCCGGCCCCGAGCGCCTACCTCTTTCAGAGTGATATACCAGCCAGACATCGTCTTCTTTGTGGATGCACCATCCTCCGTCTGGAAACGCATCCGACACGCCAAGCAACCTGACGTCTACATCCACCTTAAACCTCGTCAATTCTTCCGCCAATTCCTCCAACGCCCAGTTCGGGCGGGCATCGTTCCGTTCAGGAAGAATTTTATATTGAGAATCCCAGTTCACAATCATTTTTGCCTCACTTTTCAATCCTCATTCAACGCATGCGAGGAAGCTCTCCCACAGAGGTATTGTCTCCTTTGGGATGGCAAACATGAATCCACAAATAAAAATTTGCCGCATCAAAAGGACTGGTGAAAATGGATGGCCTAGAACGCCGGCCGCGCTCTGAGTGATACACCAGCCAGACATTATCCTCCTTATGAATACACCACCCTCCATCAGGAAAAGCATCTGCCACCCCTAAAAGCCGCGGGTTTACATCAACTTTTAATCGGACAAGTTCTTCAGCCAATTCCTCCAATGCCCAGTTAGGGCGCGGATTATTCTCTTGAGACGAAAATTCATATGCATTTCCCCATTCAACAATCATTCTTAGTCCTCATTTCAAATAGCCGAATCTTACAAGCTCGTTTATGTTTGCATAGCCTTCTGGTTTTTCAGGAATTTTCGCCCGAATCTGAACCCCACCCCCCGGCTGCCCAAATGCCGGTGCAATCACTTCCTGCGTCGCAGTGAACGGTTTGGCAACCGTATATTTCTCATACGGATCAGCTTGCTTGCCCGGAGGAAGCGCTCTCTCCTCAAAGGATGCGCCGGCCGGCGACATGTACTCACCATTCCGCGAGCCATACCGATCCAGTGTTTTGCCAGGCTCTATGGTGACACTTTGGGTGCTGCCCGGCACAGCGCCATTGTTCGGCGCCTGCTTTTGCCAATCCCATTCGCCCCCCGGCCGGGAAGAATTGTCACGCCGGTAGGCATCGTATTGCGAGGCGTCATCGGTACGCGCATTGGAGTCGATCCGGGCCTTGGCGGAGGCAGCGGCCTCTGCCCTCCCCGCCTCTGCCCTCCCCGCCTCTGCCCGCCGCCCGATATTCGAGACGGCAGTAATCCCTTGCTCCGCCAGCCGGGTACCGACCACCGCTGCGGTGGAGCCGGTCGCCAGCGCCATGCCCAGCGCCTCCCCTCGCACCTGCGGATCGGGGCTGTTGAGACCCTCTACGATGTTGCTGGGCAATCCTGCGATGTTCTTGGCGATGGATATCGCTGTCTCGCCCGCACCGTTGTTGATGATGGCGGTGGTGACTTCGTAGCTGCCGATGCCGGTCGCAAGCACAGCGCCGCCCGGCGTCAGGACCATGAGGCCTTTGCCCAGGCCAACGAGGAAGGCGGCATTGTCTTTGCAGGCTTGGCCGACGCACTGCCTCTGGTCCAGGCCGCCTCGGATGATGGCCTGGGCATTGCTGTCCATGTTCAGGATGCGACCGACTTCTTCGGGGGGCACGCCTTTGTCGAGCATGTTTACTGCCGCGGCGTAGCCTTGGCGGTATTCCGATTTGAGTTCGTCGCAGTTGCCGGTGGCCTTGCAATTGAGGAGTTCTTTGTCGTTGACGGCGCTGACGGCATAGGCGCCGTCGATGGCTTGCTTGCGGCAGTCCTGGTTCTGGTCGCATTTCTGGAGCTGCTTGGATAGCGCGTCGATGTCGGTGTGCTTGAGGTAGTTGTTGACGGTGGCGTTGCCCGCCGCAGCCGCCCCGGCACCGCCGCCAACGGCAGCACCCACGCTGGTGCCCGCGATGGCGACGAGGGC
>NZ_QJTC01000056.1 GCF_003217575.1 Xylophilus ampelinus
CTCCAGGCTGAAGTTGCCGTTGTCTTCCTTGGTCACGAACGCGGTGACGCCGGTGTCGGCCGTCTTGGCGTTGATGGCCGCAGCCACCTGGCCGATGCGCTCCGCACCCGAGGAAGCCGATGCGATGGCGCCCAGGGAGATGGTGGTGCCGTTGACGGAGACGGAGATGTCGCCCGCTGCGATCTTGCTGTCGAAGCCGGTGACCGTGGTGCCGGCGTCGAACGCCGCCACGCTCGCCTGAGCGAACTGGATCTTCGACAGGCCGGCGCCCGTCGCGTCGGCCAAGCCGCCGATGGAGATGTTGTCGCCTGCGTTGGCGCCCACCTGGAACACGCCGCCCGAGAACGAGCCGTCGAGGATCTTGGTGCCGTTGAAGGTGGTCGTCTTGGCAATGCGGTCGATTTCATCGGCCAGCTGCTTGGTTTCCGACTGCAGCGCGGCGCGGTCGCTCTTGCTGTTGGTGGCGTTGCTGGACTGCACGGCCAGTTCGCGCATGCGCTGCAGCATGTCGCCGACCTTGCCGAGCGAGCCTTCTGCCGTCTGCGCCAGCGAGATGCCGTCGTTGGCATTGCGCGAGGCGACGGTCAGACCCTTGATCTGGGTGTTCATGCGCTCGGCGATGGCGCCGACGGCCGCATCGTCCTTGAAGCTGTTGACGCGCAGGCCGGAAGACAGGCGCTGCATCGCCGTGCTCAAGGCGGATTGCGATGACGACAGATTGCGTTGCGCATTGATCGAACTGATGTTGGTGTTGATGGTGGATGCCATGTCGGATTCCTCTCGGGTTGGAAAAGCCGGCCAGCCGCCGGAAGGACTGCCGGGACTCCGCCCGACCTTGAGTGATGGAGCGAATTCTGGTCATTCGCCTGCCGGGCATGGGGCGGAAAAAAGGGCGAAAGACGCGCCAATTCGCTGCCTTTCCCGTGAGCCGATGGCCGAAGATCGCCTGGCGTTGCCCCGTCGGCGGTAAATAAAAGACAAATTTCGGGCGAGGCCCTCAAGTTTTTCCGGAGCTGCCCGAAAACATGTGCAATGGACCCACAGGGTGCATTGGCCGGCGAGTAACCGGTCCTGGTGCCAGCGATCCTGCTGGCGTTGAGATCGGCACTTTTGCCGGGTACCACCGAGTTTTAGGAGCTTTTCCATGGCCTCTACGATCAATACCAATGTCGTTTCGCTGAATGCGCAGCGCAATCTGTCGTCATCGCAATCCGCCTTGAGCACGGCGATGCAGCGCCTGTCTTCCGGCCTGCGCGTCAACAGCTTCAAGGACGATGCGGCCGTCGGCGCCATCGCCGAGCGCATGAACACCCAGATCAAGGGTCTGACCGTCGCCTCGCGCAATGCCAACGACGGCATCTCGCTGGCGCAGACGGCAGAAGGCTCGCTCGGCAAGGTCGGCGACATGCTGCAGCGCATGCGCGAACTGGCCGTGCAGTCCAGCAACGCCACCAACAGCAAGAGCGACCGCGCCGCGCTGCAGTCGGAAACCAAGCAGCTGGCCGATGAAATCGACCGCGTCGCCAAAACGACCACCTTCAACGGTTCGAAGATCCTCGATGGTTCTTTCGCCGGTGGCGTGTTCCAGGTGGGTGCCAATGCCGGCGAGAACATTTCGGTGGGCGGCATCGCCAACGCGACGGGCGCCGGCCTGTCGAAGATCCAGTTCGCCCAGGCGAGCGTGGCGGCGTTCGACGCCGGCACCACGGTCACCGGCTTCGACAGCAAGATCGCAGCGGGCGACATCTCGATCGCCGTCGGTGGAACGACCGTATCCCTCGGCGCCATCGCCGCCGCCTCGTCCGGTGCCGAGCGTGTCGGCCAGGTGGCTGCGGCCATCAACGCCAAGACGGCCGACACCGGCGTCACCGCGTTCGTGACCAAGGAAGACAACGGCAACTTCAGCCTGGAG
>NZ_QJTC01000057.1 GCF_003217575.1 Xylophilus ampelinus
GCCCTCGTCGCCATCGCGGGCACCAGCGTGGGTGCTGCCGTTGGCGGCGGTGCCGGGGCGGCTGCGGCGGGCAACGCCACCGTCAACAACTACCTGAGCGCTGCAGATCTGCGCAGCCGCGGCCAAAAACTGGACGACTGCCGCAGCCAGGGCAACCCGCAGTGCGAAGTCAACGTCATCCGGGAATACGAACGAAAGAGCGCGAACAACACGGCAGCTATCAACTACCGCAGCGTTGTGTCGGTAGACGGCATGCAGCAGGAAAAGAGTGCCCTGCAGCAGGTCCTGCAAGACCCGAATGTCAGCCCGGAAACCCGCGTCCACGCCCAGAAGAGCATCACCGAACTCGACCGCGCCATCAACGTCATCCAGCGCTCGCCCGTCATCCAGGATGCGATGCAGATGGGGTTGATGGTGGCGGATGTGGCCACCCTGGGAGAGATGGCCGGGGCGAGAATACTGACTAGCTCGGTGGTCAAGGAATTTCTGGCTTCGCGGGGTGCGCGCGTTACAGAGGCGGAGGCGACGCGGATCGCGGAGAATTTCTACAAAGAGGCGCAGGCACCGACATCCCCAGAAGTTGCCCCACCGGTTAGGCCTACACCGCGGCAATCCGAGATCGATGTGGGGTTGGACTTGCCGCCCGGTGCGCGCCCGCAGGTTAGCTACAAAAATGGTCAAGAAGTTCCTTACGGAACGTCGGGAAGCGTTCGGCCGGACTATTGCCTTGGTAATGTGTGCAGTGTCGAGGTGAAGAATTACAACATCGCAACCAATTCCAACGGGCTAATTAAAAACGTGTCATAACAGGCGATAGACCGTGCGGCGAATTTGCCGCAGGGAATGACACAGACAGTTGTTATTGATGTCCGTGGTCAAGTATTGACTGCTACTCAAGAAGATGCAGTTGTCAGAGGAATAGTACAGAAATCGAATGGTGCCATCAGCCCGACTTCAATTTCTTTTAAACGGTGACCATTATGAATATTGGGTTCTGCGGCGGTAGTTCGCTTTGTGAGGTTGGAACAATTTCAGATGTGAAACTTTTTTTTGAGTGCTTAGAATTTTTTGTTGTTAAAAGCGATGCTGACAAACATTGGCCTTTGCTGACGGATCGACTCTATCGCAGATATCTTCGCATTGAAGAACTAGACGAAGCTGGATCTTTGATGAAGGAGGCAAAAAATAAATTTACAACACTCGCTAGTTCCGAAGTGAATTGGAAAATGGAATTGGTCGGTGACAGGCGTAGGACTTGGCTTGACCCGAGTCAGCCGAATTTGGCGGATGTATTTGCAACATGCTTCCAGCACTTCGATTATTGTGTTGAATCTGCAAAACTCTTTGCAAAGTCATGGGATATTTATCAGCCCGTCAAGATTGTTCGCACGGAATTGGCTTGGTTCATGGTGGAAAAGAACAGGTCGCTTGAAGAGTACGATTTGTTGGAAGGTGAGCCATTTTGGGCGCTTTGAAGAATTCCAGATGTGTCTCGCGCATAGCGGCTTACTCAGAATCGAACCGCGACACCTGACACCTCGATTTCCCTCCCAATAAGCCCCGGGAGCCCACCTGAGTCGCCCCGTTCGCCCTCTGCTCGGAGCCACCCTCATTGCGCTCATCGCCTGCGTCACCAGCACCGCAGGTATCCCCAATCGGAATTTCTTGTCCGAATAGGCCTCCAGCCGGCATTCTTCGACGACCTCTAGTGTGGCGTCTCAAAAATAAGCCGAACTAAGTTTGTGGGCAGCCCGAGCGACCTTTGCGAGGATCGTATCGGCGCTCTTGTGCCAGATGAAAGGTTTCGGGTCGGCGTTATGTCGGTCGATGTATTGCCGGATGGAGCGCTCCAGATCGGCCACGC
>NZ_QJTC01000058.1 GCF_003217575.1 Xylophilus ampelinus
CTTCCCGTCGAATCGCCGAAGTAAATCTGACCCACCCGGGTCTTCTTCATTGCGCTGCTCGGACGCGTAGGGCGTAGCCCGAAGCGGCCGAGCAGCGCGGCGCCGGTCATGCCGCCGACGTCACCCTCCTTGCCGCCTGGCCGGCCTTGCGCTTGTCCTTCAACCGGAAGCTCTCGCCAGCAATCTGCACGATGTGTGCGTGGTGCAGCAACCGGTCGAGCATCGCCGCCGTCAGCGTCTGGTCGTCGGCGAAGGCACCTGCCCACTGCGTAAACGGCAGGTTGCTCGTGAGGACCATCGAGCCGCGCTCGTAGCGCTTGGCCACGACGTTGAAGAACAGGTTTGCCTCGTCCCGCCCGAAGGGCAGGTATCCAATCTCGTCGAGCGCCGGCAGCTTTGGTCCGAGCACTGCCCGGTTGAAGTATTCTTTCAACCGGTTCTGCGCCTTCGCCGCAGCCAACTGCATCATCAGGTCGGCCGCCGTGATGAACCGGGCCTTGTGCCCGGCCATGACGGCGCGTTGGCACAGTGCCAGCGCGATGTGCGTCTTGCCTACACCGCTGGGTCCGAGCATGACGACGTTCTCGGCGCGCTCGACGAAGGCGAGGTGACCGAGTTCGACGATCTGCGCCTTCGGTGCGCCGCCGGCTTGTGCCCAATCGAACTGCTCGAGCGTCTTGATGGTTGGCATCGTTGCAAGCCGCATCAGCACAGCGCGTTTGCGCTCCTCACGCGCGACCTGTTCGCTCGCGAGCACCTTCTCGAGGAAGTCGGCGAAGCTGGCACCATCGCGCGCAGCGTCCTGTGCGAGCGCCGGCCAGTCGCTTCCCAGCCGGGCGAACTTCAGTTGCTCGCACAGCTCGGCAATGCGGTCGTGCTGCAGGCTCATCACACCACCTCCAGCAAGGCGTCGTACACAGCCAGCGGATGCTGCAGGCTCTCCACCGGCAGGACCACGCGCTGTCGGATCGGCGCTGGCGCCTCGAGGGCGGGTGCGGCCAACATGACCGCGCGCTCCTCAGCCAGGCGCACCGCCGGCACGGCCAACTCGCGCAACTCGGCGTTCCAGCGGTGCTGTCCTTCGCCGTAGGCATCACGCTCGATGACGACGGCCTTGGTGTTGTCGAACAGAACGTGTTCGGGCACGCCACCGAAGTAGTCGAACGCCTCGCGCAGCCCGGCGCACAGGGTGGCGACGTCCTCGCCCGCGCAAGCCACGAACTTCACGTAGCTCGCCGGCTGTAGCCCAGGGTGGCGACCAACGCGAGCAATGGATCTAGGCCCCGTCGAACGTAGGTGAAGTCGGCCTGCATCTGTTGGCCTGGCGGCGTCTCGAACCGCTCCAGCGGCTCGGGCTCGTTCTTCTTCAGCGGTGCCAGCCAGGCCTTGAGCTGGCTGATGCCGCCCGCATAACCGCGCTCCCGGATCTCGCGCAACAGCACGGTGGCCGGAATCCATCGGGGTCTGGCTTGCCCGATGCGCTCATGCAGGTAGCGCTTGTAGTCGTCGAGCTTGCACACCCGCGGGGCCCGCGGTCCGTACCTCTGTGCGGCCTGGTCTCGCAGATACCTGCGCACCGTATTGCGCGAGCAATCCAACTGCCTCGCGATCGCTCTGACACT
>NZ_QJTC01000059.1 GCF_003217575.1 Xylophilus ampelinus
GCTTCCTGAGTGGCGGCGGCTCCTGCCCCGCCGACAAGTACGCCAGCATCCACGGCGTCAGCACCATGGTGTGGGACTGGCAAAGGGCCTGCGGCTACATCAGCGGCCCCGTTCGCGCCGTGGTCCTGGTGCTCGCCGCCCTAGCTGCTGCCTTCATCCTGATACCCGGCAAGGGTGGGGACGGCCCGTGAAGCTCGGCACATGGCTGCTGGCGATGGTCCAGCCCATGCTGGCAAAAATTTTGCTGTCGCTCGGCTTCTCGCTGGTGACCATCGTCGGCATGGATGTGGTCATCGGCCAAATGCGCGACATGGTCGCCGGCAACGTCAACGCGCTCCCTGCGGACATCCTCAACGTGTTCCTCCTGGCGGGCGGCGGCAAGGGCCTCGGCATCATCTTCGGCGCCATCGCCACGCGGCTGCTGCTGTGGCAGATCACCAGCGCGACGAAGCTGCTCGGGGTGAACAACGGATGATCACGATAATCACGGGCACCCCCGGCGCCGGCAAAACGCTGTATGCGATCGACAAGCTGCTGCGCAACATGGTCGGCACCACGATCAAGCGCAAGATCGACGGCGTCGAGGTCGAGGAACCTCGGATCATCTACAGCAACATCAACGGCCTGTTGCTCGACCACGAGCTGATCGACGACAGCGACCACGGCGGCTTGCACAACTGGCACGAATGGGCGAAGCCGGGCGCGCTGATCGTCTATGACGAGTTCCAGAAGGCATGGCCGCCGCGACCCAACGGCAGCAAGGTCCCGCCCGACATTCAGGCCCTCGACACGCACAGGCACATGGGGGTTGACTTCATCCTCATAACCCAGTCGGTCATGAACACCGACCGGCATATCCACGCGCTGTGCAACCGGCATCTGCACGTGCGGCGCATGGGCAACCTCGGCCTGACCATCGTCTACGAGTGGGACCACGCCAGTCGAACCCTGCTGTACAGCAAGGCGCTGGCGAAGCACCCGTTCAAGTACAGCAAGAGCGTCTTCGAGCTCTACAAAAGCGCCGAGGTGCACACCAAACAGCCGAAGTCGATCCCGCCGCTGATCTGGGTCGCACTGCTCGCGCTGGCGGGGGCTGCTTATCTCGGCCCGACGGTCTACGGCCGCTTGAAGGCTCGTATCAACGGCACGCCACCGGCCGCCACCAGCTCGACGCCGGCACGCACGACGACGGTCACGAATCCCGACGGCACCACGACGACGAAAACAACCCTCACCAGTACGGTGCCGCCAGCTCGACAGGCGGGCCAGCGACCGCCGGCGCAGGACATGCACGCTCTGAACAACTGGATTCCACGGCAGGTCGACAAACCTGAGACTGCACCGGTGTACGACCATCTCCGCGAGGTGGTGGCCGTGCCGCGCATCGCCTACACGATCTGCATCGACGACAGCTGCAAGTGCTTCACTCAGCAGAAGACAGTGGCTGAGATTTCGCCGGCGGCCTGCCGGGCCTACATCGAGCACCGCCCGTTCGATGCGACCAAGCCGGATGCGCCGACCGTGGTTGTTAGCTCTGATCGCCGGGACGTAGATCACCAGGCGCGACCGCCGGTCGATGAGCAAGGCCGCATGTGATGTACGCCCCGGCG
>NZ_QJTC01000060.1 GCF_003217575.1 Xylophilus ampelinus
GAATGTCTTGAATTCATTGTCTTGCAAATTCGGTGCCATCAAGCTGCCAAATTCCCAACACAGATCAATAGGTTAGATGTTGTTCAGCGCGGACTATTGATGTGTTGGAGATGCTGTGGAGCCAACAGATGAGGAGGTGCCGCACGTTGCCATTCATGATGCGTCAAAATCCATCGCAAATGCGAATGGACACCGTTGGCCACATGTTCATGTCTGCCGAAGCTCGATGACACGAAAGCGAGAAATTTTTTTAATGGCCGGTCATGCGATATGGAATTGCGCCATAAAATCAGCCGCTTTCATTCCGTTTTGGCGTATGCACGACTTGCATTCAACTGCTAATTTTCAGGGCACTCCTTATAAAATCCGCTCGTAATCTTTGTATCAAGCCGAGCCTGAAGTTCTAAATTAAACTGAATTAATTTTGAATTAGGAGTCGAACGGCATGTAGAAATATGAACCATTTTCGGTTTGAGCCGAACAACTTCATCAACTACCGGTGTGGCTAAAGTTGATTTAACTTCTTCAAATTTGTATTCAGAGGGTAAAATTTGAACATTAACGGTATCATTTTTACCGCCGCAGGCCGTCATCAGAAAAATTGAAAAAATACAAATTTTTTGAATCATTTGAGTCCTTTTGGATTGGCGCAACATCAAAAGACAGCTTCCATCAAAAGACTATATAAAACTTCTCCGAAAAAACCAAAAATTTTGTATTAAAAATACTGAAAAGGAAATTAGGCGTTTCGGAGTGTCCTTTATCTAGGCAGGCCAGCCCCTTCTATGCTTTCTATAAATCAAAATGCTTTTCTTGGTTCATCGACCTGCATAAAATGCACTTACTTGGAATGAAAACTTCCGATTTTCAAAGATGAAGTTCAGAGTTGATACTAATTTTATTCCAGCTATCTGTCTGCCTTGAAAACCCTATCTTTATGCGATTAAAAAGCTAGTGATACGTCTGCGTGACGCCAAAGCTGATCACGCAGATGAGCCTAAAAGTCGCTTCAAGGCCAATGCATCAGGCAACTATGCGATTTTACACAATTGGCGTGCGCATGGCTTATCCAGAACCGCCATCTTCAACCATTCCAAATTTTTAAATAGTTGCAATTATTACATTTATGTAAATTAATGTTAGTGCCAACGATTTAAATTTAGGGGCGTCGCCTTAACTAAAAGGTATGAAATTTAGAAAACATATTTTAACCTGCATGTTACATATGGCGGCGATTTTTCTCTATGTTGAGCTACTAGTTCTCGTTACGGTAGTCCACTCGCTTCTAAAACCGAAGAATGACTACAAGGGAGGCAGTGTGGCAGATGGCAGCAATCAACCAATTGCAGAACGAGTTGCAGAAACTCATACCAGTCATGATAAAGGGCTCTCAAGCCAATAGATCGTTAGCAAGTCTTTGCACGGTTGCTCGCATTCACCAGATAGCAGCCGACCCTGCAACGCTCGCCCACCAGATGGGCTTTCTCCCTTCCGGCGAGCTGTCGTCCTCGGACATGCTGCGGGC
>NZ_QJTC01000061.1 GCF_003217575.1 Xylophilus ampelinus
AGTCCGTCCTGAACAAATCGTTCGTCACACAGAGCGCGGCTGTCCCATGCGATTTAAGCCTGCCGCCATCGCCCAGAGGGTCATGCAGTCCAGCCGCCAGCAGACACAAAAAAGCCGCAGCTTCCTGATCAGCAGCCGAATGTTGTGGCCCGCGCCGCATAGGACCGCGTGCAGTGCGTCGCCCAGCGCACCCTTCAACGGATTTCTGCCCAGCCGTCCATCCATCTTCATATGTCCGATGGTCGGCTCGATGGCGCTGCGACGTTTGATCATGGCCTTCAGGGTTCTCGTCACCCCGCGGCGTTGGCCCGATCTCAGGATCTGCAGGCCTTCTACCTGCGCGCCCTGGTAGCCCTTGTCGACGATGGCGGTCTTGGGCTTTTGATCGGCCAGGATGCTCACCTGTTCGATCGTCTCGGCCAGGGTATGGCCGTCATACGGGTTGCCCGGCATGCTGCGGCAACCCACCACCAGGCCCTCCTTGAGCGTGGTGGCAATGGTGACCTTCACGCCGAACTCGTAAGGCGTGCGTGCCTTGCCTTTGCCGATGCATTCGACCTCGGGGGCGTGCAGCGCGTACAGCTTGTTCTTGTCCTTCGTTTTCTGCGTCAGGATGCGGTTCACGCGGTGCAGCAGGTCTTTGGCTTTGGCCTGGGCCTGCTCGGGTAACTGATCGAGTTGACGTCCGATCTCCCGGTGCACGCGACCCACGCGGGTCTTCAAGGTCTTGACCGTCTTCTCTTCATCCGCCGGAATGGTTTGGCGTGGGCGTAGCGGCCGATCTGCGCGGCCATACGCGGGCCTTGCCGGTTGTAGTTCTGCCGCAGCCTCAAACCTTGTTCGTCAGCCAGCTTGACCAAGTGCTGGCGGCTCTTCTCCAGCAGGCGACTGTCGGTGGGGTGGGCGATGGCCTTGGGCATCACGGTCGTGTCGACGATGACACGGTCCACGCTGGCGCGTTGGATCAGGCCGGCGGACCGGGCAGCGTCGATGGTCGCCGCCAGCAAGACCTCGACACCTTCTTCGCCGATGCGCTTCCTCCAGCGTGTAAGGCTCGACGGATCCATGGGCAACTCGGTCTGCAGGTACGTCTGGCCGGTGAAGAACTGCCAATAGGGGTTCTCCAGCCAGGTGTTGACCACCGCCTCGTCCGACGCATCGTTGGCGTGCTGCAGGTAGAGCAGGCCGGCGATCAAGCGCGGGGGCAATGCAGGGCGGCCTCGGGAGGAAACGAAGTGGACCGAGAAGCTGCGCTCGATCTCGGCCCAGTTCATCAAGCCGGCCAAGCGCACCAGTGGGTGGCGCATGTTGATCAGTTCATCGAGCCGGGAGACGAACAGCGCGTCGGTCTCGGGCAATACAGGCTTTGGCCCCATCTCAAACCTCGTCAGAATTTGCAGGAAAACGAATGTCTTGAATTCATTGTCTTGCAAATTCGGTGCCATCAAGCTGCCAAATTCCCAACACAGATCAATAGGTTAGATGTTGTTCAGCGCGGACT
>NZ_QJTC01000062.1 GCF_003217575.1 Xylophilus ampelinus
GCGATGATCTTCGCGACCACGCCGGAGCCGACCGTCTTGCCGCCTTCGCGGATGGCGAAGCGCAGACCTTCTTCCATGGCGATGGGGTTGATCAACTTGACGGTGATCGACACGTTGTCGCCGGGCATGATCATTTCCTTGCCTTCGGGCAGCTCGATCGCTCCGGTCACGTCGGTCGTGCGGAAGTAGAACTGCGGACGGTAGTTGTTGAAGAACGGCGTGTGACGGCCGCCCTCGTCCTTCGACAGGACGTACACCTCGGCGGTGAAGTGCGTGTGCGGCTTGATGGAGCCGGGCTTGCACAGCACCTGGCCGCGCTCGACGTCTTCACGCTTGGTACCGCGCAGCAGCACGCCGACGTTGTCGCCGGCCTGGCCCTGGTCGAGCAGCTTGCGGAACATTTCGACGCCGGTGCAGGTGGTCTTTTGCGTGTCGCGGATGCCGACGATCTCGATTTCCTCGCCGACCTTGATGATGCCGCGCTCGACGGCACCGGTCACGACGGTGCCGCGGCCGGAGATGGAGAACACGTCTTCCACGGGCATCAGGAACGCACCGTCGACCGCACGCTCGGGCGTGGGGATGTAGGTGTCGAGCGCTTCGGCCAGCTTCATGATGGCCTGCTCGCCCAGGGCACCCTTGTCGCCTTCGAGGGCGAGCTTGGCCGAGCCGTGGATGATCGGCGTGTCGTCGCCCGGGAACTCGTACTTGTCGAGCAGCTCGCGCACTTCCATCTCGACGAGTTCGAGCAGCTCGGCGTCGTCGACCATGTCGCACTTGTTCAGGAACACGATGATGTAGCCGACACCCACTTGGCGGGCCAGCAGGATGTGCTCGCGGGTCTGGGGCATCGGGCCGTCGGCGGCCGAGCACACCAGGATCGCACCGTCCATCTGGGCGGCACCGGTGATCATGTTCTTGACGTAGTCGGCGTGGCCGGGGCAGTCGACGTGCGCGTAGTGGCGGTTGGCCGTCTCGTATTCCACGTGGGCGGTGTTGATCGTGATGCCGCGGGCCTTTTCTTCGGGCGCCGCGTCGATCTGGTCGTAGGCCTTGGCCTCGCCGCCGAACTTGGCCGACAGCACGGTCGCGATCGCCGCCGTCAGCGTGGTCTTGCCGTGGTCGACGTGACCGATCGTGCCGACGTTGACGTGCGGCTTAGTACGTGTGAATTTCTCTTTTCCCATTTT
>NZ_QJTC01000063.1 GCF_003217575.1 Xylophilus ampelinus
TACGTGAAGTCCGAGACCCACAGTTGGTTCGGCCGCTCCGCCCGGAACTGCCGGTTGACCCGGTCCAGCGGACACGGCGCCTTGGCGTCCCCAACAGTGGTGCGCAACACCTTGCCTCGCATGACATCGCGAAGCCCCATCCGGCGCATCGAGCGCTCGACTGTGCAACGGGCCACTGTCACGCCTTCGCGAGCCAATTGCCGCCAAACCTTGTCTGCACCGTAGACCTGCATGTTGGCCTGCCAGACGCGTTGAATCTCTGGTGCCAGCACCTCTTCGCGAAGGGCCCGGGCACAGCGTTTATGAGGCTCGCGAAGCAGCGCTGCATGTCTTCGATAAGCCGACGGGGCGACCTGCAATACTTTGCAGAGCGGCTCGACCCCGAAGGCCTCGCGATGCCGGTCGATGAAGTTCTTCAGGACTTGAGTCGGCGGTCGAGCTCCGCCTGGGCGAAAAACGCGCTGGCCAACTTCAATATCTCGTTGGCCCTGCGCAGTTCCTTGACCTCGCGCGAATGGCTAGAGGCCAATTCTCATAAGGGACTCCCGTCTGGCATTCCTCCGGTGCTGGCCATGCAGGCGAAAGTGACAAGATGAGAAAACCCACCGCCGCAAAATAACAATTTTTTATTATTGCTTTTATGGATTTACTGCTAAGTGACCGCCGCTCACGATCTCTACCCCCCGTGATCGGGTTAATCGCTTGACCAAAAGTTTGTGTCATATATCACTGTTCGGTTTTAAATCCGACAGATTTTTTAAGTATTTAAACCGCCCACTTTTTAGATCGGCGCCAAACAAAGCTCCAAAATACAATAGTTTTTCATAATCAATTGCACTTAAAGATACCTCACCTCCACATAAATAATCACATAACGTTTCAAATGCCAAGCGATTTTCCCCATGGATAAAATATTCCAATGCTAAAGAAAATTCATTTTCGCAAAGCTTATCCTCCAACAAAGAGATTAAGCTTTTAATTTCCAATTCATAATCCATCTTTATTATTTTTAATTGGCTTCAAATTAATACTAGTGTGGTGTCTCAAAAATAAGCCGAACTAAGTTGACGAATGGTTATCCATGAGTTTCCAAGTCCAGGAAACTACAAAGATGACCAGATCAGG
>NZ_QJTC01000064.1 GCF_003217575.1 Xylophilus ampelinus
CTAGTGTGGTGTCTCAAAAATAAGCCGAACTAAGTTGACGAATGGTTATCCATGAGTTTCCAAGTCCAGGAAACTACAAAGATGACCAGATCAGGAAGGCCGCCGAAGGTGCTGGAAGTGACGCAATCGGAGCGGGCCGAGTTGCTGGCTCGGCTGGCGATCCGCAAGGCACCGACCGACGAGAAACTGCGCATCCACATCGTGCTGGGTTGTGCCGACGGTATCTCGGGCACCGTGCTCGCCCAGCGCCTGCACACCACCGCTCAGACGGTGTCCAAGTGGCGCCAGCGCTATGAAGCGTATCGCTTGGCCGGGCTGACCGATGCCCCGCGCACGGGCCGCCCCCGCACGGTCTCCGACGAGCAGGTGCAGGCGGTGGTGGACAAGGTGCGCCAGAGCACACCGGACAACGCCACGCACTGGAGCGTGCGCAGCATGAGCGCGGCCACGGGCGTGTCGGCCCCCACGGTGCAGCGCATATGGCATGCATTCGGCTTGAAGCCGCACCTGCAGAAAACCTTCAAGCTCTCCACCGACCCGCACTTCGTGGACAAGGTAGGCGATGTGGTGGGGTTGTACCTGGCGCCCCCGGATCGGGCGCTGGTGTTGAGCGTCGATGAGAAGAGCCAGATCCAGGCCTTGAATCGCACGCAACCGGGGCTGCCCCTGACATTCGGCCAGCCTGCCACACGCACACATGACTACAAGCGCCACGGCACCACCTCGCTGTTTGCCGCGCTGGATGTGGCCACCGGCAAGGTCATCGGGCAGCTCAAGCGCCGCCATCGCAGCGTGGAGTTCCTGTCGTTCCTCAACACCATCGAGGCATCGACTCCCGCCGATCAGGAGGTGCACCTGATCATGGACAACTACGGCACCCACAAGACCGACAAGGTGCGCGCCTGGTTGGCCGCTCGCCCGCGTTTTCATGTGCACTTCACACCCACCTCCGCGTCCTGGCTCAACCTGGTCGAACGCTTCTTCGGCCAGATCACCCAACAGTGGATCAAGCGCGGTACGCACACCAGCGTGGCCGATCTGGAGCGCTCCATCCGGCAATACATCGACCGACATAACGCCGACCCGAAACCTTTCATCTGGCACAAGAGCGCCGATACGATC
>NZ_QJTC01000065.1 GCF_003217575.1 Xylophilus ampelinus
CTAACGTCGATTAAGAACTGAGCCGCCGTCCTGTCCGAACAACTGGACGAGAGCCGATCTGAACGCAAGCTAACGTAGTGGCGGGATGTTCCACCCCAGCAGGGTCCATTTTCTGTTGATTGGAGGAACTGTCCATGTCCACTGGGAACGACTTTTACGGTGTGGATGTTGCCAAGGCCGAGCTCGTCATTGCCTGCAAGGGCGAGTCTGGCATCTGCACTATCGCCAACGAAGCCGGCGCGATCGGCGTCTGGCTCAAGACGCTGCCGCCAGGCAGCACCGTCGCCGTGGAGTCCACGGGCCGGTATCACCGGCTTCTGGTGGAACTGGCAACGGCCAGCGGCTGCACCGGCTACGTCCTCAACGCCAAGGACGTCAGCTTCTACGCCAAGGCACTCGGAGGCCGCAGCAAAACCGACAAGGTAGATGCCCACGTCATCGCCCGGTTCATCGCCGAGCACCACGAAGGCCTGCATCCTTGGGAGCATGCGCAGCCGCATGCAGCCGAGATCTGGGAGCTGTTGCTGCGCAGGGCCGACATCGTCGTGCACCGCGCCAGCCTGCGCCAGACGATGCGCGATGCGCAGGCGGTAGCGGTGGCCGCCAAGCAGTTCGACGACAGTTTCGAGGGCCTGCTCGAAGCCATAGACGAGCGCATCGAGTCGCTGCAGAGGCAGGACGCGCAAATGGCTGCGGCGAGTCGCAGGCTGCAGACCGTCAAGGGCGTGGGCCCGCAGGGCGGCGCGATGCTGGCTGCGCTGTTGAGCCGCATTCCATTTGCCAACGCCGACGCCCTGGTCGCCTACAGCGGGCTCCATCCCAGAGCGCAGGACTCGGGTCAAAAGAAGGGTCGCAGGCGCCTGTCCAAGAGGGGTCCGCCGCCGCTGCGCAGGCAGGCCTATCTGATGGCCAAAGCGGCAGCCAGGAGCAAGGTGTTCAAACCGATCTACGAGGCGCTCGAGGCACGAGGATTCGCTGCCACGCAGGCGCTGGTGATCATGGCGCGCAAGCTGCTGCGGGTGGCGTTTGCGGTCTGGAAGAGCGGCAAGCCGTTCGACGAATCGGTGATTGCGCCTGCCGCTGGTGCTTGATTCGGCTTGACGCGAACCATAGAACCTCA
>NZ_QJTC01000066.1 GCF_003217575.1 Xylophilus ampelinus
TCCTCGAAGTCTTTGAGGATGTATTTAGAGACGTAGGCGGCCATCTTGCCTATCGACATGTTGCGACGATAGCCGCCGTTCTTTGTGCGCCCACCGACGAAGCAAAGCCCGTTGTTGTCGCCGACGATGGAGCGCCAAACCTTGGTGCCTAGCTCCCAGGCTTTGATCTTGACGCCCTTGTACATCGCCATTTTGGGGAGCTTGTGTGTAGCAAGGTGGACATGCATGGAACCGCGTTCCTGCCGTTCGAAGCTGGCGCAATACCGGAAGGCGTCGCCGAGGCTACGTTTCATCCTTCGCACCCACTCTTTAAAGTGCTTTTTGCACAGTTCGCGGTCCAGCTGATTCTCACGATACGTGAGAGTCAGCAACTCATCGAAGCCCTCAGCTTTGATGACCCGCCGGCAGGTTGTCTTTGCCCGTTGCGCCGCCCGTTTGCGATTCTTCAGGTCCTTTTCCTCTTGCTCAGCGTGGTACATCGCAATGCGAATATCGCGCTCTTGCGGAGTGTCAGCCGCGGCGATGTAGACAGCCCAGGAGTCAGCCACGTTGAGCATATGCGCAGGGGCTGGCCCTACCTCTTCCCAGGTGACCTGTTGACGGGCCGAAATCTCCCGATGGCCATTGGCCTCCCAGATCCTCACATCCCAGGCATCAGGCACGGTTTGACCCTGATACAGCACACCATCTATGATCCGTTCCACTGCACTACTCCGATTAGTTGCCGTCACGAGCCCGGGTCGCCTGCCAGCGTCGCCGGGTTCACCTTTTTCTGCCTACCTCACCACCAGGGGGCGATGACTCCACCGGTCTTGTGCCGGTGCATCCAGTGCCATAGCCGATCGAGGTAGCACCACGATCCATCCGGCCATTCCCACACCAGAACAGCACCGAAACCAGGGCCGAACCTCCACGGGTCAACCGGTCTGCGACCGGGGGGAGAAACGGTGAAATCGGGCATGTGTTCCAAAGTGTCTTGTTAATAAATTAGCTCGCTGCGCTCGCCGCCTCGTCCCGCTG